>NZ_JAHVKE010000001.1 GCF_019800885.1 Maritalea mobilis | reverse complement strand
CCCATTATTTTCCCCATGTTAGCAAAGCCTTAATTGACTTCTGGCCAGGAGGGGCGAAAAATCCTTGACAGGGTGTGCATCAAAAACAGCCGTTTTGTGCATACATATGCCCCATCTACATCTACACTTGATGTTCTGGCGACCCCTCGAGGACTCGAACCCCGAACCTGCTGATTAGAAGTCAGCTGCTCTATCCAGTTGAGCTAAGGGGCCGCTGACCGGTGTGATACGCGAGCCCGGGAATACGGTCCAGACCATGCGTTTGACGCTCGCGCAATTCGCGCGCTCGGCCTGCGGTCCGCGACGAAACATCCGGCATCGTTTGTGCTACCCTGTCCCGCGAAACGGCGAGGTCGCAGCCGCCCGGCCGAGGGACGAGGCCTGTTCACCGCCTGACGACCCGCCCCTGACGGAGTGCCCAAGTGACCCGATCCGACACCAATGCCAAGGCAGCGGCGGCCTATTACAACGAGGATGCCGTCGCGGCCTTCTACCCAAGCGCCTGGGGTGGAGAAGACATCCATATCGGGCGCTATGACACGGGCGCAGAGACCGTGCGCGACGCGTCGCGGGCGATGACCCGGCACCTCCTGTCCCTTGCCGGTCTGCGGCCCGGGGACACGGTTCTCGACATCGCCTGCGGCTACGGCGGCACGCTGCGCGAACTCGCGCGGTCGGGCTGCGTGGCGCGCGGGGTCGATATATCCCGCGTCTGCGTGGAGGAAGCACGGCGCGCCAATGCCGCCGCGGGGCTGGCCGACCGGATTTCGGTCCAGATCGGTGATTTCCACGACCTCCCGTTTGAGCCGGCCACGCTCTCGGCCTGCATCTGCCAGGAATCGATCATTCATTCCACCGATCGCCCCCGGGTTTTCGCCGAGGTGTTCCGCGTCCTGCGGCCACGCGGTGTCTTCGCCTTTTCCGACATACTGACGGCCCAGGGCGCCGACCTCGACCTCGTGAATGCCGCGTTTGCCCGGCTTGGGGTCACGGGCGGTGCCACGCGGGGCGACTACGAACGGATGGCGCGCGAGGCCGGGTTCGACATCGTCCAATCCGAGGAACGGCAAGACGATATTCGCACCCATTACGACAAATTGGCCGAGTGGCTCGAAGACCCGCTGCCGGGGGTGTCGCCCGAGGCCGCCGACCGCATCGCCGCAAGCATCGAACGCTGGCAATGCGCCTTGGAAGGTGGCCACATCACCTGGGCCTGTTTCGTTGCAAAACAGCCCGGTTGAATACGGTCCAGTTCCGCGCTGCGGTTACAGCGAGCGGGTCATGAACATGCTGAGCGGGTCGGGCTGGTAGGTGCCGAAAGGGGCGCAGGGCGCGAACCCCGCAGAAGCGTAAAGCGCGCGGGCCGCCGCGAACTCCGCGCTTGAGCCGGTTTCCAGCCAAAGCGTTCGGACGCCCGCGTCCTGCGCCACGCAGACCAGGTGGGACAGAAGCGCCCGGCCATATCCCTGCCCGCGCCGCGCCTGCAGACAATGCATCGCCTTCAACTCGGCCTCTCCCTCTCCGAACGGCTTCAGGGCTCCGACCGCGACGGCCTGTCCATCGGACTCCATCCCGACGAAGACGCGGGCAGCGGCCCCGCGCAATTCATCGGCGGTCATCACATGGCAACTCTCAGCGGGGGATTGCGCCCGCATGAGGTCAAAATGGGCGGCCAGCAAGCCGTCAGCGGCCGGGTCCGCCCGCAGAACCTCGCGAAACGTCAGGGGCATCTGAACACGGGGCAAAATCGCGCCGTCCCACCTTGAGCACCATTGTAGATCGCCAGCTTACTCTCCATTCCGAAATCGGCTCAAAGACGCCGCAGGAAACAATCCACGATCCCGCGAAGCAGACGATAGCACAATACCAAACCCGTCATAGCGGGATACACGAATTGGGCATCGCGTGTCGCCGTCCGCCTTTCCATGATCGGGCCTGAAGATCCTCGGCAGAACGTCACGGGGATCGACGCAAGCCTCCAAAACGTCTTCAGTCGGGTCGAAGATGGCGTGGCGGCCGACGCAGCCAAGCGAATTCTGTCCGTCGAAGAGGTCTCCCGCATTGTCGTGTCTGAAAGCGTCAGGTTCGCCAATGTCATCTCTGCGCTCTCAGACGTCATGGGCCTGACGGAAGCGACCGGCGATCTGGAAAACCGTCTCGATGTCGCGGATGACACCGAGGAGGCATTGGCCTGGTACGAGATGGTAGCCTATTTCGATCGCAGGATCGCTAGACATCAGCACGCAGCAGAGTTGATGCAGTCGATTCTGACCGAGGATCTGGCTCTCAACCGCCCGGCAGGTGTCTGTTGGGATCCCACCATCCGTTTGGAATAACCTGCCAGTCCACGTATCGGCGGCACGCAGAAAAACTGCTACGGCGTGCGCGGGGCGCTCCCCCACGGCGCTGCGAATATCGGTACGAAGATTGGTGCTATGCTTGCTCTCGATGGATTGGTGCGGGGCGATCTTGTCCAGCACCCTCCATTTTCGGAAAGGGGAAGGCCATGGCGCCAAAGGTTGACTTCATAGAGACGGGCAGGGGGCCAATAGTCGTTCTCATCCATTCCAGCGTTGCTGGTGCGGGCCAATGGCGTCGCCTCGTGGAAGAACTCTCCGACGATTTCCATGTGTTTGCGGTCAATCTCTATGGGTACAGCGGAACTGATAGGTGGCCGGACGCGCAGGTGCAGGGGCTGGCGGATCAGGCGGACCTGCTTGCGGGATTTTTGCCAGATCCGGAGAACCACTTTTCAATTGTGGGGCACTCGTTTGGCGGTTCCGTCGCCATGAAGGCGGCAGAGCTATATCGTGATCGCGTCGACAAGCTGGTGCTGATCGAACCCAATCCATTCTATCTGCTTTCGCAGGAGGGACGAACCGAAGCCTTCGCCGAAGCTCTGGCGCTCAGGAACTGCATCAAGGAAAACGGAAGCGCTGGCCACTGGGAAGCTGCCGCCGCCGTATTTGCAGATTACTGGACAGGGCCCGGAAGCTGGGATGCGATGCCAGATGACCGCCGATCGAAGTTTGCGAAGGCGCTGCAGCCCAACTTCCACGAATGGGATGCCGTGATGAATGAGGCGACACCTCTTGCTGTGTGGTGCGATGCGCTTCCAGAAAACACCACGGTGATCAGCGCA
The DNA here is from genome assembly GCF_019800885.1 of Maritalea mobilis. Taxonomy (GTDB): domain Bacteria; phylum Pseudomonadota; class Alphaproteobacteria; order Rhodobacterales; family Rhodobacteraceae; genus Roseibacterium; species Roseibacterium beibuensis. Next base: position 1,808,644 of record NZ_JAHVKE010000001.1, on the reverse strand, counting down.
GAGGATACCGTCAGGTCAATTCGAGAGATCGTCGAACTGCTGGAGGCGGCGTGTCCGAACTGGCACTTTGAGAAGCTTGGCAAGGGTGGACACATGGCGGCACTTACGCGGCCCGAGATCATGAATCCAATCATCCGACGCGCGCTTGCGTGAGGAAGACGATCAAGGTCAATCGACCGTTCACAGCGCGATGATGGGCGGCCTCTTTCGAGCTTCGATCAGCGGTAGGATGGCCCCAGTGGAGGACTGTTTCATCGGCACGACTGACTCATCCGGAACACTGCGGAGCTTTGCAATAGCAGCGAGCGGCAGCATTGCCTGACCGCACCACAGCCCTCTGGCCCGGAACTGGAATTCAGCTCCGGGCCAGTCGTGGCAATGCGTGGCGAAAGGTATTGATGTCCCGCAAGAGCGGCAGGCGGGTAAGTCCCGGCAACCGGAACGGACCAACCGGGGGGCGGGCGCAGCGCTGGCAGCGCGCCGTGCAACCACTTCCGACAGCGCGGCGCGCTGGTCAGATCGCCCCTTCGCTGTCAGACCGGAACCTGTCGATCCATTTTCGCAGACTGAACATGTCGAAATAGATCGACAGGACCGCCGGAAAGACCAGCACGACCAGGATCATCGAGGCCAGAAGGCCAAAGGCCACCGACACCACCAGCGGCACCAGCGTCTGCACCTGCGGGCTCCCATCCGAGATGATCGGGATCAGACCCACGATGGTGGTCGAGCTTGACAGCAGGATCGGCCGGAACCGGTCGCGCACCGCGTTGAGTGCGGCGGCCACGTAATCGTCGCCCTCCAGGTGCGACTGGAAGAACGTCAGGAACAGGATCGCATTGTTCACCACGATCCCGGCCAGCGAGGCGAAGCCGATGAAGCTGGGCATCGACATGTCCAGCCCCAGCGCCCAATGCCCGAGGATCGTGCCGATCAGCGCGAAGGGGATCGAGATCATCACCACCACCGGCAGCGTGTAGGACCGGAACTGGAACGCCAGCACCATGTAGACCCCCACCAGACCCAGCAGCAGCGCCGACATCATCGAGGCCTGCGATTCCTGCTGGTCCTGCGTTGCCCCGCCGATCTGGATCGTCACGCCGGGATGGTCGGCGGCGATCTGTGGCGCCAATTCCTCCGTGACCACGGCGGAAATCGCGGTCGAGGTGGTCATGGCGCGATCGATGCTGCCCTGGATGCCGGCGACGACCATGCCGTTCTTGCGCGTGATCGTCGGATAGCTGGCTGTCAGCGTCAGGTCGGCCACACGCGACAGGCTGGTTTGCGCGCCATCGCTCAGGACCACGGGGAACAGCTCCAGCTCGGTCAGGCTGGACATGCTGTCTTCCAGTTGCACCCGCACCGCCATGTTGCTCAGCCCGGTGCGGAAACTGTCGGTTTCGGCCCCTTCAAAGGCGTTGCGCAGTTGCGAGGCCAGCGATTGCGGGGTCAGGCCGATGGAATAGCCGTACTCGTTCAATTGCAGCTGCACTTCCTGCCGGCCGCCGTAGAAATCCTGAAACGCCTCGGTCACGTCTTCGCGCGCCAACAGCGCGCTGACCAGATCGCTGGCCGCCGCGCCCACGGCGTCAAGGTCGCGGCCCATGATCTCGATGTCGATATCATGGCCGCCCGGCCCGATCTCGGTCTGGGCGAAACTGCTTTGCACAAGGTCGGGCAAGGGCCCGGCCGCCGCGCGCCAGGCGACCAGGACCTCGTCTGCCGTGACGTTGCGGAGCGAGCTGTCCAGCAGATCGACGGTCACGGTCGCAGTGTTGGACCCGTTGTCATCCACATCGGAGTTCACACCATACTGGATCAGCACCCGTTCGATCAGCGGCGCTCCGCCCTCCGTCCCCGGCGTGTACTGGGCATCGACCGCATCGAGACCGGCCAGCAACTGTTCGACCGTTTGCACCGTGCGTTCGCGCGGGATGCCCGAGGTCAGCGCGACCCGCGCCACCACGGTGTCACCCTCGACGGTGGGAAAGCCGATCACCTTGATCTGCCCCGAGGCGATCAGCCCCACCGACAGGATCAGGATCCCCACCACAGCCCCGAAGGTCAGGTAGCGCAGCGCGACGAGCCGCGCCGCGATGGGCAGCACGATGCGTTCCTTGACCCACTCCAGCGCGCGCGCCGCTGGGCGGCGTTCGTGATCGCCCGCCGTGATCTTGCCCGCGTGGCTCAGGTGGTTGGGCAGGATCAGAAAGCCCTCGACCAGCGACAGGGCCAGTGTCAGCAACAGCACCATGGGAATGAAGCGCAAGACCTGCCCCATGTCGCCCGACAGGAACATCAGCGGCCCGAACACGCAGGCCGTCGTCAGGAAGGACGACAGGACGCCCGGCATCACCTCCATTGTGCCACGTGTCGCGGCCTCGAGCGGGCCGGCCTTGCGGCGCCACTTGTCGATATTCTCGGCGATGACGATGCTGTCATCCATGATCAGGCCCACGGCCATCAGCAGGGCCACCAGCGTGATCATGTTGATGGTGATCCCGAAGACGCTCATCAGGAACAGCCCGCCTAGAAACGATACGGGCAGCGCCGCCGAAATCCACAGCGCCTCGCGGATCGAGAAGAACAGCCACATCGTGCCGAAAACCAGCACAAGGCCGATGGCGATATTGCCCACGATCAGCGCCAGGCGCTCCTGCACGATGTCGGTCATGTTGTTGATCACGGTCAGGCGGAACGGCGCGGGATAGAGGGCGCGTTCGGCCTGCAGGACGGCGTCGACCTCTTCAAAGACGCGGATGCTGTCCTGATCGCTGGATTTCGAGATCGAGATGATCGCCGCCTGATCACCGTCGATGAAGGATTGCATGTTCTCGTCGCTGTCGACCAGTTGCACGCGCGCGATGTCGCGCAGGCGCACCAGACCGCCGGTCGCGTTTTCCAGCACGATCAGGTCTTCCAGTTCGGACACGGTGCGGCTGGCCCCGGAATAGCGCAGCACCATGCTGCCGCTGTCCAGTTCCACATCTCCAAGCGGCTGGCGCAGGCTGCGCGCTTCGAGTGCATCCACCACGTCCCGGCTGGAGATCGAGAATTGCCGCAGCGCGCGCTGGTCGAAACTGATCTGCAACACACGATCGGTGATCCCCGTCACGCTGGTTTCCGACACGCCGGGCAGCGCCAGCAGGGTATCGGCCAGTTCCTCGGAATACTCGATCAGGCCCTGCCGGCCCGCGATGCCCGAAACGGCGACCAGCGCCACCAGGTCGGTGCGGGCGTTGATCTCGACCGAGGGGGTTTGCGCGTCATCGGGAAAGTCCGACACGCCCGACACCGCCGAGAAGACATCGTTGAAAAACTGGATCAGCTCGCCACCGTCTTCCAGTTCGGCCACCGCCTGCGCGCGGCCATCCATCGACAGGCATTCCAGGTCCGACAGGCCGGTCAGCCCGGTCAGCGCGTCCTCCAGCGGGGTGCAGATCTCTTCATCGACGTCGCGCGCCGAGGCGCCGGGGTAGGTCACGCTGACGCTGACGCTGTCGGCGGTGAAGGCCGGGAAGGTCTCGCGCTCGATATTCGACAGGACCGAGATGCCGAGGATGCAGATCAGCACCATCATCAGGTTTGCGGCGACCGGGTGGCGGACGAAATAGCCGACCATCTCAGCGCCCCCCGTCGGCGGTGACGGCCACCGGCGTCAGCGCCATGCCGGGCACGGGCGGTTGCGGATCGCTGAGCACGAGGCGGTCGCCATCGGCCAGCCCCTCGGTCACGATGATACGATCGTCGAGGATCGGGCCGGTTGTGATCGGGCGCAGGGCCAGCCGGTCCTCGGCATCGGCGATATAGACAAAGGCCGCGCCCTCATCATCCTGGCGCACCGCCGCGCGGGGGATGGCGATCACGCCCTCGACCGGCGCCGCCTGCAGTTCGACCGAAACGAAGGCGCCGACGTTCAGCGGCGGGGCATTGCGTTCGCGGTTGGCCATCAACGGGTCGGCGACCCGCACGACGAGGCCGATGGTGCCGGTCTGGTCGTCGATCGTGCCGCGAAAACGGACGATCTCGGCCTCGTAGCTGGCCTCGAACATGGCCACGTCCATGTGCACGGTGGCGGTGACACCGGCGGCGTTCAGAAACTCGATCACCCGGCTTGCATCGACATCGGTGCCCGGATCAAACGCGCCGCCAAGGGCCGTCTGGATCAGCGGCCCGAAGGCATTGGGCTGGATTTCGGCCACGATTTCGACGGCCTCGGTGCCTTGCAGGGTGATCAACTGGTCGCCGGTGCGGATGAACTGATCGACCTCCACCCCGACCGAGGCGACGCGTCCACGGAACGGCGCTCGGATCGTCGTCTTGTCCAGATCGCGTTCGGCCTCGGCCAATTCGGCCTGCCGCACCGCCAGCGTCGCCTCGGCCGACGCGCGCTGCGCGTCGAACAGCGCCAGCGTGTTCTGCAAGCTTGCAAGCGCGGTCTCCTGCGCCAGCAGGCCCGTCTGGGCCGTGTCCAGCGTGGCCTGTGTTCCGGTGCCGGACTCCAGCAGGCGGGTGGCGCGGTCGACCTCGCTCTGGGCGACAGCGAGAATACGCGTCTCGATCTCTATGCTGCGCTCGGTGTTCGCGCGTTGCTGGTCAAGCTCGGCCAGGGCAGCTTCGGCGGCGGCGACATTGGCGCGCGCGCGCTGTGCGGCAAGCTCGTAATCGGTCTGGTCGACCTCGGCGATGACCTGGCCCGCGTCCAGTATTGTCCCTTCGGCCAGGCCATCGACCAGCGAAACGATGCGCCCCTCGACCTCGGACACGGCGGCCCATTCGCGCACGGCCTGCACCCGGCCAAACCCCGTCGCGGTTGCCGACACGGCTTGCGGTGTGACCTCGGTCACGCGCACCGCCAGCGTCGCCTCGGGGCGCGTGACCACTGGCGGCGCCTCTCCCCCTGTCATCCAGAGGAACCCGACCACCCCAAGAACGATGGGCGGGATGAAAAGCAGAGGCCTGAGGTTCATGGGGGCGGTCCTTTTGCAGAAGGGCGGTTGTGGTGATGGGTGGTCCCTGCGGCGACCTGCGAGTTACGTTGCACGGACGAGGGGCGGAGTTCCGTCGCCACTTTTGCCTATCCTGCAACGCTTGCGTTGCCAACGAGCACACGGCTGCGGCATTCGGCCTTTGGCGGGTAGAGCAGGACTATTCCACCAGTGCCATGATCGCCCCTGATGTCGTGGTCCGGTTTCGGTTTCGGTTCATGGCGGGATTGGGGGCTACGATCGGATCGGTTTCGATTTCGCAGGCTATGTCAGGCCGCGCAGTGTGGAAGACGAGGCACCGCCACTCCGTATCCCTGAGCGCGATAGTGTGTCCCGCTTCTTTCCTGATCCGAACGATGACGCTGCCAGCCTGCATCGTTCGGTCCGCAAACAAGCTCTGCCGTCAGGTCGGATTCCGGTCCTGCTTGACGGAACGGGAACCGCTTCGCGCGTGTCTGGACAAGCACGGAATCCTCTCCATACTCCGGCCCAGTCAAAAACATCAGGGAGATATCCATGACCATTCGTGTAGCCGCCTTCGGTGCGGCGCTGCTGGCAACCACAGCGCTGACCGCCGCCGATGTTTCGGCCGAAACACTGCGTTGGGCGCGGGCGGCCGAGGCGCTGACCCTTGACCCGCATTCGCAGAACGAGGGCCCGACGACCACGCTGATGCACCAGATCTACGAGCCGTTGATCGTGCGCAACCACGCCGGCGAAATGGAAGCCGGCCTTGCCACCAGCTGGGAGCCGTCCGAAGACGATCCCAATGTCTGGGTCTTCACGCTGCGTGAAGGCGTGACCTTCCACGGCGGCGAAGAGTTCGACAGCGCCGATGCGGTGTTCTCGATCGAGCGCGCCATGTCGGAAACCTCGAACTTCAAGGAACTGCTCAGCTCGGTCTCCGAGGTGCGCGCCACCGGCCCCTACACGCTGGAAATCGTCACCGACGGCCCGAACCCGCTGCTGCCCAACAACCTGACCAACATCATGATGATGGACCAGGGCTGGGCCGAGGCGAACGGTGCCGAGGCGGTGCAGGACTATGCCGCCGGCGAAGACACCTACGCCGCGCGCAACACCAACGGCACCGGTCCCTACGTGCTGGAAAGCCGCGAGGCCGACGTGCGCACGGTGCTGAGCGCCAACCCCGACTACTGGGGCATTGGTGAGTTCCCGCTGGCTGTCAGCGAGATCATCTTCACCCCGATCCAGAACCCGGCCACGCGGGTTGCCGCCCTGCTGACCGGCGAGGTGGATTTCATCCAGGACGTACCGGTGCAGGATTTGCAGCGCGTCAATGACGCTGAAGGCATGGAAGTCATCACCGCACCGCAGAACCGCGTGATCTTCTTCGGCATGAATGTGGGCGCCGAGGACCTCGAACTCGACAATGTCGACGGGGCCAACCCGCTGTCGGATGTCCGCGTGCGCCAGGCCATCGACATCGCGATCAACCGCGAGGCGATCCAGCAGGTCGTGATGCGCGGCCAGTCGGCCCCGGCCGGCGTGATCATGCCGCCCCCGGTCAATGGCTGGACCGAAGAGCTTGATGCCTACCCCGCCTATGACATCGAGGCCGCAAACGCCCTGATGGAAGAGGCCGGATATGGCGACGGCTTCTCGGTGCAACTGGACTGCCCGAATGACCGCTATGTCAACGACGAGGCGATCTGCCAGGCCACTGTCGGCATGCTGGCGCAGATCGGCATCGAGGTGAACCTGTCGGCCCTGCCGCGCGCCCAGCACTTCCCGCTGATCGCCAACGGCGAAACCGACTTCTACATGCTGGGCTGGGGCGTTCCGACCTATGACTCGGAGTATATCTTCAACTTCCTCTACCATACCCGTGGCGAGGGTCGCGGCAGCTGGAACGGCACCAACTTCTCGGATGCCGAGATGGACGAGATGATCGTCTCGCTCGCCTCCGAGGTCGATCTGGAGGCGCGCAACGAGACCATCGCCCAGCTTTGGGAAATGGCCGAGGAAGAGCTGATCTACATCCCGATCCACAACCAGATCCTGAACTGGGGCATCGCCGATGGCTGGGAGACGCTCGTGGATGCCGACGACTCGGTGAAATTCAAGTATTTCGAAGCCGAGTAAGCACGACCACACCGGGGCGGCGGTTTCCAATCGCCGCCCCGACATTTGGCGCCCGGCATCATGTGGCCCGCGCCATTTTGGCAGCGCCGATCACGCGCCAATGAGTCGGCGACGCGCAGCACGCCCCAACGCATGCGCCAGCCTTTTGTCGCGGTCGGAAATCGTCTGACCCGAACCTGGCGATAGGATTTCCGAAATGACCCGGTGCCCGCTGGCGCAAACGCTGCGTCGGGCGGCCGCGTAACGACTTGACCCTTTCTGCGTAACGGTGCAGCACACCGCGACCCGCAACGGAAACGGCAGGCAGATGGTCAGCTACATCCTCAAACGTATCCTTCAGTCGGTGCTCGTTCTTCTCATCGTCGGGCTGGTGGCCTTCGCGATGTTCCGCTTCGTCGGCGACCCGGTCGACACGATGCTGGGGCAGGAACGCACGATGCAGGACATCGAGCGGCTTCGCGAAAGCCTCGGGCTGAACAAACCCTTCTTCGTGCAATATTGGGATTTCCTGGTGCGCGCGGTGCAGGGCGATCTGGGTATCTCGTACCGGCAGGGGCGGCCCGTGGCCGAAATCATCGCCGAACGGCTGCCCGCGACGCTGGAACTGGCCGCCGTGTCCGGCCTTTTCGCGATGGTCTTCGGCATCGTTTTCGGCATCTTCACCGCGATCCGGCGCGACGGCTTCGCCGCCAATGCGATCATGACCCTGTCGCTGATCGGCGTATCGCTGCCGACCTTCCTGATCGGCGTGCTGCTGATCTACGTGTTCGCGGTGGAACTGTCATGGCTGCCCAGTTTCGGCCGCGGCGACGTGGTGCAGGTGGGCGGCTGGTCCACCGGTTTTCTGACGCAATCGGGGCTGGTCGCGCTGATCCTGCCGTCGATCACCCTCGGGCTCTACCAGATGACGCTGATCATGCGGCTGGTGCGCTCCGAGATGCTGGAAGTCATGCGCGCCGATTATATCCGCTTCGCCCGCGCCCGCGGCCTCAAGAACCGTACGATCCACTTCCGCCACGCGCTTAAGAACACGCTGGTGCCCGTGATCACCGTCACAGGCCTCCAGCTTGGCTCGATCATCGCCTTCGCCATCATCACCGAGACCGTGTTCCAATGGCCGGGTGTCGGCTTGCTATTCATCAACGCGATCCAGTTCGTCGATATCCCGGTGATGGCGGCCTACCTGATGCTGATCTCGGTGATGTTCGTCGGCATCAACCTGATCGTGGATCTGCTTTACGTCGCGATCGACCCGCGGCTGAGAACGTGAGGGACGTCACATGACAGACAACTCGAACACCGTTCAGGCCGAACGCGCGCGTTCCCGCATTGCGATGGCGTGGGACAGCGACGTGGCCCATTCCTTCCGCCGCTCGCCGGTGGCCCTGCTTTCGTCGACCGTCGTGCTGCTGCTGGTTCTTTCGGCGATCTTTGCACCGCTGATCGCGCCACATGACCCGTTCAACCCGGCCACGCTGAACCTGATGAACGGCTTCACCCCGCCGGGCGAGGCCAACATGTTCACCGGCGACAGCTTCCTGCTGGGCACGGACGACCAGGGGCGCGACGTGTTTTCCACCATCCTTTACGGGCTGCGTATCTCCTTGTTCGTGGGCTTTGCCGCCGTGGCGCTTGCGCTTGTGATCGGCGTCACGCTTGGCCTGATCGCGGGCTATGTCGGCGGTCTGACCGAAACGATCATCATGCGCGTCGCGGATGTGCAGCTGACCTTTCCCGCGATTCTGGTTGCCATGCTGATCTTCGGCATCGCCAAGGGGATCACCCCGCCCGAATACCGCGACCAGATGGCGATCTGGGTGCTGATCCTGGCCATCGGCCTGTCGGATTGGGTGCAGTTCGCCCGCGTCGTGCGCGGCGCGACGCTGGTCGAACGCTCCAAGGAATACGTGCAGGCCGCGCGGCTGATCGGGCGCTCGTCCTTCGCGATCATGCTGCGCCACATCCTGCCCAATGTCCTGTCGCCGGTTCTGGTGATTGCCACCATTTCGCTGGCGCTGGCCATCATCGCCGAGGCGACGCTGTCCTTCCTCGGCGTGGGCGCGCCCCCGACCGAGCCCTCGCTCGGCACGCTGATCCGCATCGGCCAGGGCTTCCTGTTCTCGGGCGAGTGGTGGATCCTGTTCTTCCCGGCCCTGACGCTGCTGGCCCTCGCCCTGTCCGTGAACCTGCTGGGCGACTGGCTTCGCGACGCCCTGAACCCGAGGTTGCGCTGATGTCCCTGCTGGAAATCGAGAACCTGACCGTCGAGTTTCCGACCCGCCGCAAGACCTTCGTCGCGGTCAAGGATGCCCATCTGACGGTCGAACCCGGCCAGATCCATGGCCTTGTCGGCGAAAGCGGCGCGGGCAAATCCACCATCGGCGCGGCGGTCATGGGCCTGCTGGAACGCCCCGGCCGCATTGCCGGCGGCCTGATCCGGTTCCGGGGCGAAGAGATCTCGGGTCTCGATGCCGAGGCGATGCAGGCGCTGCGGGGCAAGAAGATCTCGATGATCTTTCAGGATCCGCTGACCTCGCTCAACCCGCTCTTTACCGTCAAACAGCAACTGGTCGAGACCATTCGCGCGCATCTTGACCTGTCCGAGGACGCGGCCGAGACCCGCGCGGTCGAGCTGATCGAGCGCGTCGGCATCCCCAACCCGCAGGAAAGGGTCAACCAGTATCCGCACCAGTTCTCGGGCGGGATGCGGCAGCGCGTGGTGATCGCGCTGGCGCTGTGCTCGGAACCCGATGTCATCATCGCGGACGAGCCGACCACCGCGCTGGACGTGTCGATCCAGGCGCAGATCCTCGACCTGATCAAGGAACTGGCGCGCGAGCGGCAGGTGGGCGTGATCCTGATCACCCATGACATGGGGGTGATTGCCGACACCACCGACAAGGTCACGGTGATGTACCAGGGCGAGGTCGTCGAAAGCGGCGCCACGGCGGACGTGCTGGGCCGCCCCCAGCATCCCTATACCAAGTCGCTGATCGCCGCCGTCCCGCGCCCCACGATAAAGCTGGCGCGCTTTCCGCTGATCTCGTACGGCGGGCGCGTGACCGAGTTCCATATCGAGGACCTGGCGCGCAGCTGGCCCACCGATGCCTCGGAACGTGGCAAGCCCCTGATCGAAGCCGATGGCATCACAAAGACCTTCCTCTCGAAGGGCGCGATCCTGCCCTCGCGCCGGCAGTATTTCACCGCCGTCGATCAGGCCCGGTTCGAGATCCGGCAGGGCGAGGTGTTCGGCCTTGTCGGCGAAAGCGGCTCGGGCAAATCCACCATCGCGCGGATGATCGCGGGGCTGTACCCGGTGGATGGCGGCGCGGTGCGCTATCGCGGACAGGATGTGACCGCTGGCAAATCGGGGGTGCCCGACTGGTATCGCCGCGAGATCCAGATGATCTTTCAGGATCCCTATTCCTCACTCAACCCGCGCATGCGGGTGGACTCGATCGTCGCCGAACCGGCCCGGCATCACGGCATCCTGTCGGGGCCTGCGCTGAAGGCACGCGTGGACGAGTTGCTGGACCGCGTCGGCCTGGGCGCCGAGGCAGGGCTGAAATACCCGCACGAGTTCTCGGGCGGGCAGCGGCAGCGCATCTCGATCGCGCGGGCGCTTGCGACGCAGCCCAAGTTCCTGATCTGCGACGAACCGACCAGCGCGTTGGACGTGTCGATCCAGGCGCAGATCCTCAACATCCTCAAGGATCTGCAAGAGCACCTGAACCTGACCATGCTGTTCATCAGCCACGACCTGCCGGTGGTGCGCCAGATGTGCGACCGCGTCGGCGTGATGAAGGACGGTCAACTGGTCGAGGTGGCCGAAACCGAAACGCTGTTCAGTGCCCCGCAACATCCCTACACGCAGCACCTGTTGTCGCTGATGCCGCGACTCGACGGCTTGTCGAACGAGGGTCTGAACGTCGCATGAGCCTCGCTCGATGCCGCCAAGCGGGCACGAACCTGAGGACGGACGACTAGTTCGAACCAGTCTCCGCCTGGTGTTCAGCCCCGGCATCCGGCGGGTCAGATCGAGGATGACACGAGCCGGCTCTGCAGTCCAGATTTTGCAGATGCACTCGTATGGGACTAGGCCGGTCATGGCCTTCTGGGCCCGCACAGGATCGCTGTAAGTGGCGAAGAACAGCGCTTAACCGGCTATGACGCCGCTAAGCACTCCGCTTGCCCCATAGCCGCAACTGATGCGAACCTCTGTGTAGAAGGGGTAGCAACATCACCGCTTGCCTGTTGATCGGCAGGATCGTCGGAGCGCAGTTTAGAAGGAGTGTGTCATGGCATCTAATACCACAGGCTCCACACCGCCGAACAATCTAGCGCCGAAGCAGCCGTCCCCCCCCAAAGTCAACAAGCTGGTCGCAAATGACATTACTGCGTCGTTGAGGGAAGGATTTTCCGACTTTTTGGCTCGCCCGCTGATGAGCGGCTTCTTCGGTCTCTTCTACGCGATTTTCGGAATACTGTTCGTCTGGTGTTTGGTCTGGCTCGGAAAGATCTGGATGCTTATTCCCGCCGTCATTGCCTTTCCGCTGGTCTCGCCTTTCGCCTGCGCCGGTCTTTATGAGATGTCTCGGCGCTTGCAGAAAAAAGAGAGTTTCGGCTGGTCTGACATCCTCACCGTCATGGCCAATCAACGCAGGCGCGAAATGGGCTGGATGGCCTTTGTCGTTCTGTTCGTTTTGTGGGTTTGGTTCTACCAGTTCCGGACTGTACTCGTGATCGTTCTGCAAGACTCATCCTTCTCGGACCTAGACGGGTTCTTCGACACGGTTCTGTTCACGCCCGAAGGCTGGACCTTCCTTGCCATCGGAACGTGCGTCGGCGCATTTCTCTCAGCCGTGCTTTTTGCAGTAACCGTGGTGGCCATGCCCATGCTCCTTGATCGGGATATCGATTTCGTGTCCGCCATGCTGACGTCCGTTCGTGCCGTTGCAGAGAACCCAGCGGTCATGCTCACATGGGCGGCGATCATAGCGGTCACCATGCTGGTGTCGCTTGTCCCAGCGTTTCTGGGCCTGATCTTCACTCTGCCGATCCTTGGTCACACCACGTGGCACCTCTATCAGCGGGCCGTGACGCCGGCGCAGGCGTAATCATAGGAGTCGCCGCCCTTTTACTTGCATATCAGGCAAACGCGTCGATAGCGGTCCAAAGCGAAGAGCGGTCTCTGCCGGCCGCGCCATGGGCAATTGACGAGCAATGAGTGATGGCGACGGCCAAACGTGCACCAGAACTGGCACCACTTTCCGTGAGAAAAAAAGGCGCCCGTGCAAGACAAGCCGGCCAAGTCAAGGCATCAAGCAGACTGCATGTTGAGCGCCTGCCCGTCGCATTCCCCGGTTGTCGCGGCCAAGGCCAGAACATGGGCTACGTCGGCGCGGCTGGCCTTGGCAGACATGTCCACGTCGTCGCCGAGGATCACGTCGTCACTGCGCCCGGCATCAGTCAATGCCACGGGGCGCAGGATGGCGTAGATCAGCCCCGACGCTTTGAGATGCTCGTCCGCGTCATGTTTTGCCTTGAGGTAGTGCGCCAAGTCGCCGGAAGGATCGGACTGGTCGGCCCCGATAGAGCTGAGCATGACAAATCGCCCGGCCCCGGCATCCCTGGCCAGATCGACCAGCCGCATCGCACCTTGGCGGTCGACTTTTTCCGTCATCTCGGGGCCAGTCGATCCGCCCGAGCCTGCCGCAAAGATCACCACGTCCGCGCCGTCGCAGATGCCCGGTTGCAGGTTGGTCAGGTCGGCGCGGCGCAGGTGCGTGCCGTTGGGCAAGACATCGGTGTCCGATCCGTCGCGCACCAGCGCCGTTACGCTGTGCCCTTGGTCCACAAGCTCTTGCGTCAGGATGCGGCCGGTTTTGCCAGTGGCGCCGGCGATCAGAATGTTCTTGGTCATGTGGTTTCCTTTTCGTGTCAGGCTGGCGGTGCCATCGGCCCCGCGGCTTTCGTTGCGGCGATGTAGCCGGGCTGTTCTTGCAGAGCGTCCCAATAGGCGGCGATGGCGGGATGGTCCGTCAGCAGGTTGAGCCGCTCCAAAAGCGCCACGATGTAGGACAGCTGGATATCCGCCAGCATCGCGCGGTCGCCGAACAGCAGCGGGCCCTCATCGATAGCCTGCATGATAAAATCGAGATGCCGGTTCAGCGCGGCGCGCGCCTCTGGCGGCACCTGCTCGCCCTGGAAGGCAGGCAGGATCGCTTGCAAGGCGACCTCGGCCAGCGATGCCTCGACATAATCCAGCAGCGCCTCGTGCTGCCAGTAGGCGGGCGTGTCTCCGGGCGGGGTATGGCTGTCATCGCCGTATTTCGCCGCCAGATAACGCAAGATCGTCGCGGACTCGGCGATTGTCTCACCATCATCCTCGATCACGGGGGATTTCCCCAAAGGATGGACGCGCTTCAATGCTTCCGGGGCGCGAAAACTGTCGGTGCGGTCATAATCGACCCGGTGGCAGGGCTGGCCGAGATCGGCCAGCATCCACAACACACGGGTCGCGCGGGAGTATTTCAGGGCGTGCAGCGTAATCATGGCAGGAAGATCGCTTTTGCGTTTGTGAATTCCTTCATGCCGAACCCGCCATGTTCGCGGCCATAGCCCGAGTCCTTCACGCCGCCGAAAGGCATGTTCGGGTCAGCCGCACCGAATGAATTGATCCGCACCATGCCGGTGTCGAAGTGATCGCGGGCAAGTTTCAGGGCATGTTCTTCATCCTTGCAGAAGATCCCGCCGCCTAGGCCATATCGGCTATCGTTGGCGATGCGCATGGCATCCTCGTCGTCCTTGGCACGGATCACGGCGGCCACCGGGCCAAAGATTTCGTCGTCATAGGCGGGCATGCCGGGGGTCACTTCGGCCAGAACGGTCGCGGGATAATAGGCACCCGTGCGCTGGGGCGCTTGCCCACCGCACAGCACCTTGGCGCCTTTGGCCACGCTTGTCTCAACCTGCTCCTTCACCGTGTCGAGTTGGTCCTCGCTCGACAGCGGTCCAAGCTGCGTCTCCCCGTCCATCGGGTCGCCCAATGTGATCGCCTGCATCTGTTCGACGAAGGCCGCGACGAACGCATCGTAAACCTTGTCCGTCACTACGAACCGTTTGGCAGAAACGCAGGTCTCACCGTTGTTATACAGCCGCCCCATAACCGAGTATTTGACAGCCGTTTCGATGTCGGCATCCTCCAGCACCAAGTAGGCGTCGTTCGATCCCAACTCTAGAACCGTTTTTTTCAGCGCCTTGGACGCCGTGCTGCCGATATGGCGCCCGGCCTTGTCGCTGCCCGTCATGGTGACGCCGCGCACCAGAGGGTGTTCGATGATGTCATCGCTGGTGTCATGGTCGATCAGGACAACCTGGAACAGGTCTTCGGGCAGTCCGGCCTCGATGCACAACTCGCGCAGACGCAGGCCCGACCCGGTGCAGATGCTGGCATGCTTCAGAACACAGGCATTGCCCGCCATCAGGTTCGCCGCCAGCACGCGGACCGGCTGATACAGCGGGAAATTCCACGGCTGGATCGAATAGATTACGCCGATCGGCTGGTGGCTGACGACACCGCGCGCGCCATTGCGGCCATGCGTGCGGTCTTCGTCGGCCAAAACGTCGGGCCCATGCTGCGCCGTATACTCGAAGATCGCGGCACAGATCTCGACCTCGGCCTTGCCATCCTTGAACAGCTTGCCGGTCTCGCGAGTCATCAATTGTGACAATTCGTCGGAATGCGAACGCAAAACATCGGCGATGCGCATCAGATACGGCGCGCGATCTGTATGCGACTTTGTCCTCCAATCGAGGAAGGCCGTGTGGGCAGCCTCCAGTCGTTGAAACGCCTCGTCCTTGCTCATCAGCGAATAGGTTTCTATCGCCGCGTCGGTCGCGGGGTTCTTCGTCGTGATCGTCGACATGGTGCCTCCTTCAAGCGTTGGAAGAGGAACCCCGCGGTGCGGTTTGGGTTCCTGTCAGGCACGCCAGTGACCCGCCCGATCACCGAGACGTTATCGCGCGCGACCGTCCCGCTTGCATCTTCGGGTGGGGTTACGGGCCACACTGGCATACGCGTCGGCGCAGGATGATCGTTTAAGCAGGAGGCTGACATGGCGACCCAAGGAAAACAGCTGTTCACCACGCTGGAGGCAGACGGCACGCTGACCGTCGCGCTCGAGGAGGTGTCCTTTGCAGACCCAACCGGCAATCAGGTTCTGGTGCGGATGGAGGCAGCGCCGATCAACCCGTCCGATCTGGCCATCCTTGTGGGCGGCGCAGACGTTGAAAACGCGCAATTCACGCCGGGTAAGTTCGTGGCCAAGATGCCCGAGCCGGCCAACGCCGCCTTCAAGGCGCGCCACGGTCTGAAGCTGCCCGCCGGCAACGAGGGGGCGGGCACCGTGATCGCCGCCGGCGACAGCGAGGCCGCGCAGGCTCTGATGGGGCAGCGTGTCTCCTGCGTGCCGGGCAATGCCTACAGCCAGTATTGCCTTGCCGACGCGTCCATGTGCCTGCCACTGGGCGATCATTCCGCCGAGGAGGGGGCGAGCGCCTTCGTCAACCCGATGACGGCGCTTGGCTTCGTCGAGAATGCCAAGGCCGACGGGCAGGACGCCATCCTGCACACGGTCGGGGCCTCGAACCTCGGGCAGATGCTGACGCGCATCTGCCAGGAGGACGGGATCGACCTGGTGAACATCGTGCGCAAAAGCGATCAGGTCGATCTGCTCAAGGGGCTGGGGTCCACGCATGTGGTCAACTCCGCCGAAGATGACTTCATGGACCACCTGACCGATGCCATCCGTGAGACGGGGGCCTTTTACGGGTTCGATCCCATCGGTGGCGGCAAGCTGGTCGACACGTGCTTCAAGGCGATGGAGCGGGTCGCGTCAGAACAGATGACCGAGTACTCACGCTATGGCTCGACGCAGATGAAACGCATGTTCATCTACGGTCGCCTCGACACCAGCCCCACCGTCCTGACGCCCAGCTACGGGTTCGGCTGGACGCTGTCGGGCTGGCTGCTGTTCCCCTTCCTGCAATCCATCGGGCATCAGGCCATGGGCCGCATGCGGCAGCGCGTGCGCGACAATCTCACGACCACATTCGCCAGCCATTACAAGACCCGTGTCACCCTGGAAGAAATGCTGACGAAGG
The DNA here is from genome assembly GCF_019800885.1 of Maritalea mobilis. Lineage (GTDB taxonomy): Bacteria > Pseudomonadota > Alphaproteobacteria > Rhodobacterales > Rhodobacteraceae > Roseibacterium > Roseibacterium beibuensis. The sequence continues at coordinate 1,792,385 of NZ_JAHVKE010000001.1, read as the reverse complement.
ACGCGGTGCTGGATTACCGCGCCATGCGGACGGGCGAAAAATACCTTGTGACGCCTTGGACCTGATGGGCGCGTCGCAACGGCGCTGCCCGATGGGGCGGCGCCGCAGCTTTGGCAAGCCAGCATTAAATGCAAGCCGCGGCATCACGGGCGGCCGAGTGTCGGCTGTCGGGACGAAATGGACTTTCACCCGGATCACCCGTCGCTGATCATCCACAACTGGAACAGACCCAAGGCACGCACCACATCGCGCCTTATCGACTTGGTGCGTTCTCGCGCCCGTTCCGTGCCTTCCTTTGTCACCTCAAGAATGTATCCCCGGTCTTCAGACAGCTTTGCCCTGCGCTCGCGAATTGGGGCAATAAGGTCCTGAAGGATAGCTTCGAGCCGCGCTTTGACCTCGCGGTCGCCAAGTCCGCCACGCTGATAGTGTCCCTTAAGTTCGATAAGCCAGATAGGTGAAGACCACATCGCCCTCGATACAGCCCGGGCCTTCAACACGCGGTTGGTCAGGCTCGCTAAACATCGCTCTGACAGAACTACGGATTTCCTCGGTCGACGCGGACAAGGCGATAGCATTGCCATCGGGTTTCGACATCCTTGCCTTGCTATCGATACCCGGCAACCGGCCCGCCTTGGGGGTGATCGCCTGAGTTTCCAGGAGCACGGCGCTGCCCGCTGCAGCGTTGATGCGCGGCACGATCACCTTCGGTTGCTCCACCAACGCCGCCTACGGCGCTGCAGACCCATGATTAAGCGTTGTCCGGTATTTGGACTTCGGCGGCCAGCCCTCGATCAAACCAGCGCGCGCACCTTTTCGAGGAGGGTCGTATTGACCGCGACGCCTTCCGCTTCGGCCCGTGCTCGGAACGTGCGACGGGCATCTCCCGGTAGGCGCGCGCCATCCTGATCTTGGAAGGATGCAATCAGATCGCTCAAGCGAGCCTGATACGCGCCACCAGATGTTGCCTCGGGATTGATGGCAATAAAGAATTGCCCAGTGCGCGGCGGGCCACCTGCGGTACCGGAAAACGGACTGGCAACCGAGCCCAAAGTCGCCCCAGTCATCGTGGCGGCCATCATCTCGACCAACAGGGCGATGCCGACCCCTTTATAGCCGCCCGAGGGCACCATGGACCCTTTCAGCCCCAATTCAGGATCGGTGGTGGGATGCCCGTCGGCATCCAACACCCAACCTTCAGGCACCGACTTGCCCTCGCGCGCGTATTTCATAACCTCGCTTTTGGCGATGGTGCTGGCGGATTGGTCGATCAGCACGGCGGCAGAACCGTCGGCGCCGGGGGCCGCGACCGATATCGGGTTGGTCCCGACCACCGGTTTTCTGCCCCCCGCAGGTGCGATCGAAGCGGGCGCATTGGTAAAGCCTATGCCAAGCAAACCTGCCTCGGCCAAGCGGCGCGTATGCACGCCCAACACGCCGCAGTTGTATGAGTTGTGGATTGCCAGAACACCGACCCCCATTTCGCGCGCCGTCGGAACCAATGCGTCAAACCCCATATCAATCGCCGGATGTGCAAAGCCGGTCGCCGCATCGACGCGGATCACGGCGGCGCTTGGGCGGCTGAGCGTGGGCTTGGCCCGACCGTCGACCTTGCCGCATTGAACGTGCTGGGCGTAGATCGGGATATAGGCCAAGCCGTGCGAAGTGATGCCATCGGCCTCTGTCATCGCGGTCGCGGCCGCGAGCGGGCGGGCGTTCTCGGGGATTGTGCCGGCCTTGACCAACGCGCGAAAGGCAAGGTCCTCGATCTCGGTGAGGCTGAGGGTTTCTGTGTCAGTCATGTCAGGTTCCTTCCAATCCCCAAATGGCGCGATTGCGTGCGGCAGCCGTGGGTCAATCGTTGTCATCGGCCCCTGCGCCAGCGCCGAGCAGGCGGCTGAGTTCTGTCGCGGGGGCAAAGGTTCTGTGGGCGAATGCGGCAAGCCGGTCCCACGTGGCGGCGGAGACATGCGCGCGCACCACGGGTTCCAGATGGCCTTTCATTTCGGCGGGTGCCGTGAACACCACCTTCGCGGCCATCTTGACCCGAAGAGCCGCGCCATCCCCCTGCAGGCACAGTCGCCGTCCATCTGTGGCGATCCGTGCCCCGCGCCATTCGGCAGCAACGGGATGACCCAGCCGCAACGCCGCGCCACCCATGAACGGCACGCTCAGCAGCGGGACACAGACGTTTTCCATGGAAATCTCGCCGCGCTCCATCAATGGTACGGCGCAATCGCTGAGCGAAGCCCCGGCGATCAGCGGGCTCATGCGGTGTGCCGGCGCATGCCAGACTGCATCGCGCAGCGACACCGGTGCCAGGTCTATGGGCGGCAGCCGGTCGTTCATTTCAAGCAGATCAGCCAGCAGGTCGGCCCCCGGCAAATCGTATGACGACAGCCAGCGCGCGCCCTTGGCGGCCTCCTCCGCAAGGCCCCAAGACAAGCCGGCTCCGCGCGCGGCGCGTTTGCTCATGGCCTCGATCTCGTTGAGGGAATGGGTCATGCCATCGTGTCCTTCAGGTCGGGGTATACCCAAAGATCTGCAGTGTCGTGCGACAAGTCCTTGGGCAGAGGGGCGTTGCGATACATGCAGATGCGCACCCAGCGATCCGATCTGGGGTCGAACTGGGTCGCTCCGAAAAACGCCAGTTTGCAGCGCAGCATGTCGATGGGCATGACCGCGCCAGATATGGTGTTGTCGCGAATTTCGGCATAGGGCGCGCGGCCGACAATCTGAGTGCGGCGCACGATGTGGCGGTGTTCGGGGTGGCGCAGAAGGAATTCGGCCACCGGCGCATCGTCCGGCCAATGGCGCAGCGCTGCATGAAGCGCGGCGGCGTCACGCCCCGGCGCAAGGGGTTGCTCATACTCCTCGATTGGTTCCTCGAACCGTTCGCCCAGACGGGGTTCCAGCTTTTCCTCTGAAACATACCACGCTCGGGCCTGATTGGCCGGGTCTGTCCAGTCGATGTCGATTGCCCATGCATAGATGTGGCGCAGAAGGGTGCGCAGATCTTCGATGCGCATGGCACCCGCGATGCGAAAGGTCGCCGTGTTGTCGGCTGACATGGTCTGGGCCAGATCATCGACAAGCGCACCGTAGGGCTCAAGCATCAGTGAGACGATCCATTCCTGCCCCTCCAGCGACAGGTTATCCTCGGCCCAATTGTAAAGCGCATCCCATGCATGGGGCGCGGACAGGCTGATCCTTTGCAGGTAGCTTGCGACAAGGTTGGTATCATTGTGCAGAGCGGACAGTTTCGCGACCTGCACCGGGTGGTCCGAGCGCCACATGTCAACCAGCCTTCGCGCGCGGTCGAACAGCATGCGAAAACGGGAAATCTCGTCAGGGGTGGCCTGCGCGATACTGCGCACGCGGCTCAGGGCGGTTTCGCGGGCTGCGATCCAGTTATGAAACAAAACGGGATGGTTCAGCAGGAAGGGCGCCATGCCTAGGCCAGTGGAATTGCCGATCCCGATAGACCGCGCAATGGCGGGCTCCAACGTTGCCGCCGTCGCGCCGCGTTCGGCAGCTCGGCAGCGCGCCATGTGCTGAACAAGGTCGATGACAAACCAGCGTGTCAGGAAGACCGAAAGCATCTCGACCTGAAAGGGCACGCTGAATTCGGGGCGTTCCGCAATCATTTCGCGATCCGCCGCGCCCAGTTTACCCGATCCGTAGACGGCGGTGGTGCGCATCAGGTAACCCACTGCGTCGATCTGGTCGCGCGCGGGCTGCTGCCCGGTGGACAGGCGGCTGACCACATGTTCCCATAGCCGGACCGATCGGTTGGCGCGCGAGACAGACAGTTCCGTGCTTGTCACGCGGCCTGCCTCTTGCAGAGGGATGTTCTGTGCGAGGCGGTCGATATCCTTGGCATCGGGGATGCCATCGAACAGGGTAAAGGTTGCATCCCAAGCCTCGGCGATGACACGGTCTGAGCGTTTCTCAGCAGGCAGGTCATGGGCAAAGGCGATCAGCGAATACGCGCGATCCGGGGTATGGGCGGTATAGACGGCATGACCGACGCCGCGGTCGTCAATCTCGAAGCAGGTCTGCTCGAACCGCCAGCCTTCACGGGCCATACGGCGGGTGAGGATACGCATGAAGGACAGGCGCGATTGGTGCAGCGACCCAAGGCGGGCAAGGCGCATCACCAGATCGGGTTCGCGGTTGGGGATCTCGGTCATGCGGTCGGACCTTTGCTGTCTTGAGGCGCAGGGCGTGTCGGTGTTGTTAGGTATCTTGGGTCGGGTAGGATAGTGGGCGCGGGCGCAGTGGCTGCGCCCGCGCGGGCCTTACTGGACCTTACCTTTGGCCAGCGTGATCCGCAGCGCATCCCAAAGCGAGGGCAGCAACAGCAGCGATACCGGCACGGCTGTCACGACGATGAAGCTCTGCAGCTTCGATACTCCGCCCGCCCCGACCGAGATCAGGATCAGGGCCATGACACCCATGGCCACGCCCCAGAACACTCGGATGGCGGCGGGCGGCGTTTCCTCGGTGCTCATGGTCGATGCGATCATGTAACTCATCGAGTCACCCGTGGTGGCCACGAAGATGGTGGTCAACACCAAAAACAGCAGCGAAACCAGAAAGCCCATCGGCAAGTTCGACGTGATCGCCAAGAGTGCTGCCGGTAGGTTGAACCCCTCGAACGCGGTCGAGATGCTGCCCGGTTCGGCCAGTTCCATCGCGATGCCCGTGCCGCCCACGATCGTGAACCAAAAATTCGTCACGATGGGCGCCACGATGGACAGCATGATGATGATCGACCGGATGGACCGCCCCCGCGACACACGAGCGATGAACATCGCCATCAGCGGGCCGTAGCCCATGAACCAGCCCCAGAAGAAGACCGTCCACCAGCCAAGCCAGCCGGGATCGCCGAAAACACCCGCCTCGCCACGATACAACGCCATCTGGAAGAAGTTTGCGAGGTAGGTGCCAAAGCCCGAAAAGAACGAGCCAAAGATAAATCCGGTCGGACCGGCGATCAGCACGAACAGCAACAGCAATGCGGCCAGCAAGACGTTCAGTTTCGACAGCAGTTGGATGCCACGCGACAGGCCGGTCATGGCCGAGATCGAATAGATCGCAACAAGGCCCGCGATCACCACGAACTGCGTGGCGAACACGTTGGGAATGTCGAACAGGTCGGCCAGCCCGTAGCTGACCTGCAAGCCAAGAAAGCCGATCGGCCCGACAGTGCCCGCGACCACGGCAATGATCGAGCATGCATCCGCGACCAGGCCTATGGGCCCGTTGATCGCGCGGTCCCCGAACACGGGGTAAAGCAGCGTGCGCGGCGCCAGCGGCAGGCCCTTTTCGTAGTGATAATGCATCAGCATCACCGTGGTCAGCGACCCCAGGATAGCCCATGCCAGAAAGCCCCAATGCATGAAGCTTTGGGCGATGGCGGGGTTCACCGCGGCGGGTGTCGCGCCCTCGGCCCCGTAGAGCGGCGGGGAATACAGGAAATGCGCAATCGGCTCACCCGCGGCCCAGAACACACCGCCGCCCGCAAGCAGGGTACACATGATCATAGACCCCCATTGGAACGTGGTGAATTCGGGTGTGGCCAACCCGCCCATAATGGCGCGCCCGCCGGGCAGAACGCACAGCAGCAGACCGATCAGGAAGGTCGCCAGCAGCAATACCTGCCAGTACAGTCCGAAATAGGTCGCGGCGATGTTGAAGCCCCAATCGACAGCGCCCGAAAGCGCATCCAGATCGATCAGGGCCGCAAAGCCGAACAGGGCGATGAAGCCGCCGGAGATCAGGAAAAGTGGCATATTCACCTTCCTGTCCCGCAGGGGCTGTTGAAGGGTCGTGTCGCTCATGTGTCACTCCTGTTGGGGTCGGCATGGGGCTGCCATGCCGTGTGGGGTTCCCTCGGCTAGTTGTCTGGGTTTGTTTGTGGGCCGAAGTTTTCTGCAAAAAAGCGGTACCAGTTCCCGCCCATGATCCCTTGCACCTCAGTCTCACTCAGGCCGGTGGCGCGCAGGCCGTTCTCGATATTTTCAAAGTCGCGATTGTCCTTGAACCAGCTCGGCATGGGCGGAAAGCCCGCGTCCGATTTGGACCCTTCGCCATAGTCGATCTGCTTGGTCCAGCGACCGACGCGCATCCATTCCACGATGCTGTCGGGCTGGTCTTGGCAAAGGTCCGTGCCGATACCCAGGTGCTCCGCACCGTAGCGTTCGGCGGTGCGCGCGATCATCTCGCAGAAATCCTCGAGCGTGCAGGCAGATTTATTGCGCAGATGGTGCGGGTAGACGGAAAACCCCAGCATCCCCCCGTGCGAGGTGACGGCGCGGATCACGTCATCGCGCTTGTTGCGCAAGGCCGGGGCCCAGTCATGCGGATTGGCGTGGCTGACCACAATGGGCCGTTCGGACACCTCGGCCGCCTCGATCGTCGAGCGGTCGGCGGAATGGCTCATGTCCACCACGAGACCCACACGATTCATTTCGCGCACGACCTGTTTGCCCATACGGGTCAGGCCCGCATCCTCGGTCTCGTAGCAGCCGGTCGCCAGAAGCGACTGGTTGTTATAGGTGAGCTGCATGAAACGCGCGCCAAGGGTGTGTACGATCTCGACCAAGCCGATATCGTCCTCGATCGGGCTGGGGTTCTGAAAGCCGAAGAAGATCGCCGTGCGCCCCGTAGCCCGCGCGACGTCGATATCGGCCGCAGTCAGACCTTTCATGATCAGGTCAGGGTATTGTTCGAACCAACGGTTCCATTTCTCGAAGTTCAGGACGGTTTCACGAAAATTCTCGTGGTAGGCGATGGTGACATGGATCGCGTCCACGCCGCCCTCGCGCAGTTGGCGAAAGATCTTTTCCGACCAGTTGGCGTATTGCAGTCCGTCGATCCGCATCAAACCGGCCCCGCGCTGATATAGGCCGTCTTGACGGTGGTGTAGAACTCGGCTGCGGCCTTGCCCTGTTCGCGCGGCCCGTAGGAACTGTCGCCCCGGCCGCCGAAAGGCACGTGATAATCGGTGCCCGCGGTGGGCAGGTTGACCGTTACAACCCCGGTGCGGGCGTTGCGGCGAAAATGGGTCGCGCGGGCCAGCGAGCGTGTCACGATCCCCGAGGTCAGGCCGAGCCGAGTGTCGTTGACCACTGCCAACGCCTCGTCATAGCTGCCGACCTTGATGACCGAGGTCAGGGGCGCGAACATCTCTTCGCGGTTGATGCGCATATCGTTCGTGGTGTTCAAGAACACGCCGGGCGACATGTAGAACCCGTCATGCGGCATCTCCAACCGTTCGCCACCGCAGGCCAACTCGGCCCCTTCGGACAGGCCAATCTGCACGTAGGACAGATTTTCAGCCAGTTGCTGTTCGCTGACGACAGGGCCCATCTGGGTGCCGGCCTCGAGCGCGTGGCCGACTTTCATCGCTTTGGCACCGGCGACCAGTTTCTCGACAAAGGCATCGTGGATCGCTGCATGCACGACCAGCCTGGACGACGCGGTGCATTTCTGCCCCGTGCCGCCAAAGGCCCCGCCAAGGGCCAGCATGACCGCCAGGTCCAGATCAGCGTCATCCATCACCGCCAGCGCGTTTTTCGAGCCCATCTCCATCTGCACCTTGGTCAGGTTGGCGATGGCGGCGGCGGCGATCCCCTTGCCAACGGGCACCGAGCCGGTGAAGGAAATCGCGTCGATCTCGGGGCTTTCGACAAGGCGCTGACCGACGCTGCGACCGGCCCCCATGACAAGGCTGAACAGCCCCTTCGGGATGTCCTGACGGCTGATGATCTCGGTCAGGGCGACGGCAGAGGCGGGCGTCAGGTTGGCGGGTTTCCACACCACGGCGTTGCCGTAGCACAGGGCCGGTGCGATCTTCCACGAGGCGGTGGCCGTCGGGAAATTCCATGGGCTGATGATGGCCACGGTGCCCACCGGTTCGCGGCGGATGTCGACTTCGACCCCTTCGCGGACCGAGTCGGCGTTTTCACCCAACTGCCGCAGGCACTCGGCCGCGTAATAGGTAAAGAACTGACCGGCGCGGTAGACTTCGCCCTTGCCCTCGGCCAGCGGCTTGCCCTCTTCGCGCGACAGCAAGGTGCCCAATTCCTCGGCGCGGGCCATCAACTCGGTTCCGATGGCGTTCAGAACGGCCTGCTTGCGCTCCATCCCGTAGGCGGCCCATTCGCGCTGCGCCACGCGCGCCTGCGCCAGCGTGGCGTCCAACTGGTCGCTGCTGGCCTGCGCGAAGCGACCCACCAGATCCGACAGGTCGGACGGATTGCGGTTTTCGATGTCGCCTTCGCCAGCCTGCCATTCGCCGGCAATCAGGTTCTTTTGAATCTCGCTCATGCGTCGTCGCCTCCCGGAAATTGGATTCGGGCGGACTATGGACACGGTGAGTTGCTTCAGACAAACTCAAACTTCTGAATGGTATTTCAGAAAAACTGAAACTAAGGTCGAATGCTGAAGATCGAAACCTTGCGTGGCTTTGCCGCCGTTGCGCGGTGCGGAAACCTGAGTGATGCAGCGGCAACGCTGGGGCGGACCCCATCCGCCGTGTCGATGATGCTCAAACAGCTTGAAACCCATCTGGGCGAGCCATTGTTCGAGACGGACCGAAAGAACCGCTTGACCGCCTTGGGGCGGTTTGTCCTGGACCACGCCGAGCGGGAGTTGCACCAGTTTGACACGACCGTGCGCGCGATCGAAGGCTACGCCAAGGCTGTCTATGGCTCGGTGCGGATCGCGACGGTTCCGTCAATCGCGGGCACGATCATGCCACAGGTCATGGCCCGCCATTTCGGGAGGTTCGACGAGGTCGATATCGAGCTGCGCGACATCGACTCGAATTCGATCCTGCACGAGGTGTTGCGCAATCGCGTGGATATCGGGATCGCAACCATCGGCCAGAACCGGGCCGGGCTACACAGTCAGTTGTTGATGACCGATGCCTTTGGAGTGGTCTGCGCCCCCAGCCACCCGCTGGCCAAAGAGGACGGACCCATCGAGTGGGAGACGTTGATGACCGAGCGCATTATCGCCAACAGCCTGTCGGAAAGCATCGACGCCATTCCATCGCGAGACCTGCACGAGGCGTCGCGGCTTAAAGCGCATAACGTGGCTTCGATCCTGGGTATGGTGCGGGCGAATATCGGCATCAGTCTCTTGCCGAAAATGACCATCTTGGCCTTTGGCTCCGACGCATTGGTGTTTCGCCCGTTGGCCGATCAGACCGCGCGGCGCGAGTTGCACATCCTGCGCCGCGCCGACGCGACCCTGTCGCCGGCAGCGCGTATGTTAGAGGAACGTATTCGCGACACGGTGGCGTCCATCATGCAGGACATGTGAACCCGCACCGGCGCATTGCATCAGGATGTGTTGCCCGAAACAAAGGTTGGACAAGGGCGCCGGCCGGTAGCAGCCTACCACGAATTACAACATCCCTTAGCCCAGCCAGAGCGAGCGCCATGAAGATAACTCTCGTTCAACTCCGCGCCTTTGTTGCCGTCGCGCGCGAAGGGTCCTTCACGCGGGCCGCCAAGGTGCTGGATACCTCGCAACCCTCTGTCACCACAGCGATCAAGCAGTTGGAAACGGGTCTTGGGTTAAAGCTCTTCGATCGATCAACCAAGGTTCTTTCGTTGACCAAGGCCAGCGCTGCGTTCCTGCCCGGTGTCGAGCGGATCCTGGAGGATCTCGATGCTACGCTGGCCGATTTTCAGGCCGCCGCCGATGGCACGCAGGGCAGCGTGGCGGTGGCCGTGCTACCCTCGGTGGCCACCGTTGTTCTGCCCGATACGGTGAAGAGCTTTTCAGCGGCCTTTCCCAAAACTCGAATCTCGTTGCGCGACGACAATTCCTCGGGCGTGTGCGAGCGGGTTTTGAGTGGTGAGGTCGATCTGGGTGTCGCGGGGCGCACGGATCACATTGCAGGGGTCCAGTTCGATCCATTGATCCGCGACCCGTTTGGCGCGGTCGCTCACAAATCCCACCCGCTTGCACAAGATCAGGGGCCGATTTCATGGGATGAACTTGATGGCTACCCGTTCATTTCCTTCGCCGCCGATACCGGGCTGCGGCCCATCCTCGACACGTTGACCGACATTCCCGAGAACGTGAAATCGCCGTGGATCGAAGTGTCGAACATCGCCACCGTTCTGTCACTTCTCAAGACCAATCTTGGCATTGCCGCGCTGCCCAAGATGTCGGTGAACCCGATCGAAAACGACGTGGTGTTTCGCACCTTGCTGAACCCACCCCTGTTCCGCGAACTGGGTTTGATCACCCGGCCGGGGCGGTCGTTGTCACCGGCGGCCCAAAACTTTGTCGATCACATGAAGGTCACGTTGCGCCCCAAATGGGAACGGTAGAACCGGGCAACATGCATAACGCAGCCCTATCCTATAATTTAAAAAACGAATAAGTGGCTAATTTTTATTCGGTTATGCCATAATATTTTTGGCGCGATGAGAAAAACTGTGCCCCGATGATCTCACCTGAACCGAGAGGGAACGCCATGACACATTCGATCAATCGCCGCGCCATCCTGGCCTTTAGCGGTGCGCTTGCTGCTTCACTGTCTTTCGCCACGCCATCCATCGCCGAAGATCCGGACTTTCTCAATATCGGCGGCGGCCCCAGCGGGGGTACCTTCAACGTCGTCGCCACGGGCCTCGGCGATCTTTTGCGCGAGGAATTCTCGGACAGCATCATTGGTGTTCAGCCGGGTGGCTCTGGCCCAAATCTTTTGCGCGTGGCCTCGGGCGATGTCGATCTTGGCATCACCTCGGCCAGCAATGCCGCTGATGCGTGGGCCGGTCGCGACCCTGCCACGCCCGACGCGCCGATCCAGAACGTGCGCGGTTTGATGACCTTCTTCCCCAGCGCGATCCAGATCTGGGTCGATGCCGACTCCGATATCCACTCGGTTGAGGATCTCGTGGGCCGCCAGATCAGCGCGGGCCAGCCCGGTCAGACATCGTGGCTGGCCTTTAACAACCTGCTATCCGTCTATGACATGAGCATTGAGGATCTCGAGGCCGACGGCGGACAGGTGCATCACCTCAGCTGGGCCGAGTCGCAGGCCGCCTTGCGTGACGGTCAACTGGACGCGGTGATGTGGGTCGCGCTTTACCCGCACTCGACCGTACTGGCGACGGAAACCGCTCGCGAGATCCGCGTGTTGCCGCTGGATGAGGACCGCGTCGCGGAATATCTCGAACTGCACGGCGCGGGTTTTTCGGCCGTGACCCTGCCCGCGGGCCTTTACCAGGGCCACAGCGAGCCAACGCTTTCGGTCGGCACGACCACCTTCCTGTTCGGCTCGGACGAGATGAGCGACGACACGGCTTATCGCGTCACCTCGGCGATCTGGAACCAGCTTGACCGGTTCCAGCAGACTCACGCGCTGCTGCAATTCATCGACGAGGATACCGCCGGTCGCGGCATGTTCGTGCCGATCCACCCCGGTGCGGCCCGCTTCTACGAAGAGCAGGGCATCGCGATGGATGAGCCTCAGTTGAACTGAGCCTCGCCCCTCGCGGACGGGCGCCTCTCACCGTCCGTCCGCGCCCCTTATTTCCCGCAACCAGATTTTCTGCGCCGCAGCGGCCGGACCCCGCTGCCCGCGAGAGGTGGACCTCATGCCCTTAACATTGGACAGGACGGTGACCGCGCTGGCCGTTTCCATGGCGCTGTTTCATCTTTTCGTTGCGTCGCCCTTTACCCTGCTGCCCGATCTGGTCGTGCGCGGCACACATCTGCTGCTCGCGCTTGTGATTGGGTTTCTGGTCTATGGAATGAAGGGCGGCCGCGTACGAAAGGCCATCGATCTGGCATTGATCGCGCTGTCGATCATTTGTCTGGGCTATCTGATCGTTTTTCATTCCTCGATCGTGGTGCGCCCCCCTTGGACGCGCGATGCCACACCAATGGAGCTCTTCGTGGCCCTTGGCACTGTGGTTGTCGTGCTGGAATTGACGCGCCGTGCGCTGGGCTTGGCGATCACCGGGCTGTGCCTGATCTTTGTTCTTTACGGTTTTTTCGGCCCCGACTTGCGTCATGTCGATTTCCTGCGCCCGCTGGCCCATAGCGGCGTCGATCTGAACGAATTCGTCGACCAGATGTACTTCAGTTTCGAAGGGATCTTTGGGGTCGCGCTTGGTGTCTCGACCAACTTCATTTTTCTCTTCGTGGTCTTCGGCGCCTTGTTGCAGGTGATCGGGGGCGGCGATTTCTTCGTCAACGTCACCAAAGCCGCAACCGGATCGACGCGCGGTGGCCCTGCCAATATGGCCGTGGTCGCCAGTGCGCTGATGGGCACCATGTCGGGCAGTTCGGTGGCCAATGTCGCGACCACGGGTGCGATCACCATCCCGATGATGCGCAAACTGGGCTACCCCCGCAACTTCGCCGGCGCGGTCGAGGCCGTCGCTTCGACCGGGGGACAAATCACACCGCCGATCATGGGGGCTGCAGCCTTTCTGATGGCTGCAATTTTGGGCATTACCTACCAAGAGGTCATCACCGCTGCGGCCCTTCCCGCGATCCTGTTCTTTGCGTCCCTGCTGGTCGCGGTCCATTGGGAGGCCCTGAAGCACGGCCTGCAACCGCTGGATCGCAGCGAAAAGGGCGCGACCTGGCGCGAATTCAAGGCAGGGTGGACATTCCTGCTGCCCCTTGTCGTGATCATGACCTTCCTGATGATGGGCTATACCCCCAGCCTGTCGGCCTTTTGGGGCGTGGTCGCCACGCTGGTCACGCCGTTCCTGCGCCGCTCGACATGGGTATCGCTGGCGGTTCTGGCGGATGGCTTGAACCTTGGCGCGCGGGCTGCCGTGACGGTGGCGATCGCCTGTGCCTCGGCGGGCATTATCGTCGGCATCGTGCAGATCTCGGGGCTTGGCTTCCGCTTTAGCAGCCTTGTCATCGCCTTTGCCGACGGCAACCTTTATGCGGCGCTGTTTCTGGCGATGATCGCGGCCTTTATCTTTGGCATGGGGATGCCCACGACACCGGCCTACATCATTCAGGCGACGCTTGTGGCGCCCGCGCTGGTCGATCTGGGTGCAACGCCGCTGTCGGCGCATCTGTTCGTCTTTTACTACGCCGTTCTTGGCCAGATCACGCCCCCCGTTGCCGTGGCGGCCTTTGCCGCTGCACCTATTGCGGGGGCCACATCCACCGCTGTCGGGTGGCGGGCCTTTACACTGGGTATCCCCGCCTACGTGATCCCGTTCCTCTTTGTCGCCAACCCGGTCCTGCTGGGGCAAGGCGAGATTGTTGATCTGTTGATCGTGCTGTCGCGGTCCGCCGCCGCGATCGTATGCCTGTCCATCATGCTGACCGGGTGGTTGGGCGGACGCCCCCTTGCATGGGTCAGCCGGGGCATCCTGCTGATCGCCGCCGCCCTGCTGATCGCCCCGAACCACATGCTGAGTGCGGTGGCCGTCGTCGCGATCGTCTGTGTCTGGTCGATACAGCGGTCGGGATTGACCCTGCCGCGCCTGAAAGGAGAAAGCCGTGACTGAACTCTGCGATCCCAGCCATGAGGCCCTGCCCGCAGATCGCGCCGCGTTCGCCGAAGTCGCGCGTCGCTTGCCCAGCCCCGAGGGCACGAAATATCCCTATGACCTTGTGGTGATCGACGGGCGAACGGCCTACTTAGCCGGGCAAATCCCGAAACGGGATGGCCAGCTTGCGCTGGCAGGTAAGGTGGGGCGCGAGGTGAGCGTCGAAGATGCCGCCGCCGCCGCCCGCATCTGCGCCGAGCAGGCGATGGCGTGGTTGAACCATTCCGCCGGCGGGCTCGAGAACCTGCGCCGCATCCTGCGTTTGACCTGCTACGTCGCACATGAGGACGGGTTCGAGAATATCTCGGCGGTTGCGGATGGCGCCTCGATATGCCTGATCGAGATGCTCGGCGATCCGGGCCGCCATGCGCGGTCAGTTATCGGCGTGCGCAGCCTGCCGCGCAACGCCCCGGTTCTGGTCGAGGTCACGGCCTCCCTGCTGGCCCCGCCTGCGCCGTAAGGCGGCTGACGGCTGCCCCCCGTGGCCAGGCAGACAATCCAGCTAAGCCGCCGACGCCTGCGATCAACCGTAGACACGCACCTGTACTCGAACTGAGTTTTGGCGGTAACGGCATACGTAAAAGGACGTGTATGGCACGATTTCACATAGGCAAAGCATCGAGGTGAGGTATCCCGTAGCAGGTCTCGGAATACATTCAGGCTTAGGTGCAAGTATCACTCGCATACCGCTGCTTGGGGGGGGAGCACTCGGAAATATTCGACCATCATCCGGATGGTTGGACAGGAGGTTTGTTCGTCGATCCGGCCGTTATGATCCGAAGATCTTAAGGATCATGATTCAATCTCTCCTGCGAGGAAGTACCGTGACAGGGTCTTATATGGTGAATAACGCTACAAAGCCGTAGGGTTGATCGGCACGCCAAACGGACCTTGGTGTAATTTGCGGGTGAAACACCGCTCTTCGCCCCTCGCACTTGAACTCACGGCCCCGGCACTTCGAGCACAAACTTGCCGTTCGTACATGGTGCCGTGAACGGCGACTGGCGTTCAGCGGCCGGCTTCTTGGCTGCTTTGACTAGGTCTGCCTATCGGGCCACGATCTGTGCCCTGAGGAAAGCGACATTCACAGCCAGTCCCGGCAAGAGCCACTGAAACAACCGGACGACGGATAGAACGTCGTCCAATTCCGCATCCGCTTTTGCCGCGTCCCGGAGGGCTTCGGACGTCAGCCTCGCGGCGTTGGGCAAGGCAAGAGCCAGCTCGGTCGCGATGCGGTGGACGTGCTCGACCGCATCGACGTAGCCGGGACCGGTGACCGCACCTTTGAGATCGGCCCAAGCGGGGGCAAAGTAGCTCGGCCAGCGGGCAAAGGCGCGGTAGTCGGTATTGACGAAGGGCAGCCCAAGCGTTTCGCGGATATCCTGATAGATCGCTGCCATCGTCGGATCGACGTGATGCGCTTCCATCAGGGTGGGCTTCGGACTGGCATCAACCGGCGTTTGCCGGGTGCCGGCGGAGGCTTGCCCTTGCCATGCATGACCTTCCAGCAGCAACCGGGCCAGCGTGGCCATCAGCAGATAGGGCATGTTGCCATCCGAGAAGACTTCGTTGCAGGCCCGGATCTCGTCGATCTCGCGGCGCCCATAGCCCATACTTTCGAGGCGCGGCAGGATATCTGGTGGCCCCAGCCTTTCGGCTTGCGTCTCGGCCGCGTCCCGCAAGGATCGGCAGAACGACGCAAACGCCTCGGTCCCGATCACGGGTTCGAGTGCCGTCCAGAGGCAGTTGTAGAAATTCGGATAGTGCGCGAAGGCCATGGCGACAACGCCCATCCATGGCACCCCGAGGCCGCGTTTGGTGCGCGCGTAGGCATCCGCCAGGGCGCCCGCCGCCTCGTATTCCGGAACCGGGTGGATCGCCGGCAGCGGGACGGGCTTGAGCCGTGGAAGGTCACTGGCCATCGGAGGTCAGCGCCTTGGGAAGGCCCTCGCTCCATTTCCGGAGCTCATCGAGAAAGCCCAAGGCCGACATGCCGAACTCCGTGATCTCGTAATGCACCGACACTGGCGCGGTATCGAGCACCTCGCGCCGGACGAGTCCTTGCGCTTCGAGTTGCCGAAGGCGTTCGGTGATCATCTTCTTCGAGGCCCCGCCGATCATCCGGGCAAGGTCGTTGAAGCGCACGGGTCCGTCCTTCAGATGCCACAGGATCGAGCCGGTCCATTTGCCTCCGATGATCCGCATGCCGCGTTCGATGGCGCAGGGTTCGATACAGGCATCATGGACATACCTGCGGCCTTTCTCATCCTCTTCGATGCGTGCGTCCATCTTGCCTCCGGTCGTCCATTTCAGGTTACTAAAAGTATACTGGTTGCTTTTGGTTATCTTCACACTCAACTTCCGTCCAACACAGCCGCAAGTCAAGCGGCCCCCGAAACATGGAGACTACCGATGTCCAAGATCCTCATCCTCAACGGCGCACAGCCCTACGGGTTTGCCCCCGGTCGCCTGAATGCCACGCTGGCCGACCGCGCGCGGGACCGTTTGACCGCGCAGGGGCATGATGTGCGCCTGACCACCGTCGCCGAAGGCTATGACATCGAGGCCGAGGTCGAAAACCACCAATGGGCCGATGCGGTGATCCTGCAGTTTCCCGTGAACTGGATGGGCGTGCCGTGGTCCTTCAAGAAATACACGGACGAGGTCTACACCGCGGGCATGGACGGTCGTCTTTGCGCCGGGGATGGCCGCACGTCCGAGACGCCCAAGGCGAATTACGGCATGGGCGGTACGCTGACGGGCACGCACTATATGATCTCGGCCACGTTCAACGCCCCACGCGAATCCTTTGATGATCCCGCCGAGCCTTTCTTCGAAGGCATGTCGATGGACGATCTTTTGCGGCCGGTTCACCTGAACGCCAAGTTCTTCGGCATGACGCCGCTGCCCAGCTTCGGCGCGTTTGACGTGATGAAAGCCCCGCAGGTCGAGGCCGATCTCATTCGCTTCGACGCCCATCTCGACAGTGTCTTCGCGGAGGCAGACCATGTCGCGGCCTGATATCGTTCTCTACACGGCCAACACGATGAACGGCTGGAAGCCGCTGATCTTCCTGCACGAGGCCGAGGTCGATTATGATCTGGTCAACATCGACTTCTCGAAGAAAGAGCAGCACGCGCCGGACTATCTGAAGCTGAATCCCAACGGCAAGATCCCGACGATCTGGGACAGGGCCGAGGACCGCGCGATCTTCGAATCCGGCGCCATCCTGTGGCACCTCGCCGAAAAATACGACCGCTTCCTGTCCAGAGACCCGGTCGAGCGGTCCGAGACCCTGCAATGGCTGTTCTTTCAGGTCGGGCATGTCGGGCCGATGATGGGGCAGGCGATGTTCTTCCAGCGCATTGCCAAACCCAATGGCGATGAGGTGCCCTATGCCATCGACCGCTACGTAAAGGAAAGCCGCCGCCTGATGGAGGTGCTTGACCGGCGCCTTGCGGGGCGCGACTGGCTGGTGGGCGATGACATGTCCATCGCCGACATGGCAACCTACCCTTGGGCCCGCAGCCATTTCTGGGCGACCGTGGATGTCGAAGGCTTGCCGAACCTGCACGCGTGGTTCGACCGTCTGGATGCACGGCCCAAAACGCAGGCCGCGCTGCAACTGCCTGAGCCGCGTCCCTCGGCCTTCGGCAAAGGCGACATCGCGGCCGCAGCCTCGGCCAATGCCGCCCGTTTCAAGGAGTAGCAAGATGCCAATACGTGTCGATATCGTCTCGGACGTGGTCTGCCCCTGGTGTGTGATTGGTTATCACCAGCTGGCCGCGGCGGCTGCGGCGCGACGGATCGCGCTCGATGCGGTGTGGCACCCGTTCGAGCTGAACCCGGGAATGGCCGAAGACGGCGAGAACCTGCGCGAGCATCTGGCAGCCAAGTATGGCACGACGCCTGAGGAGTCCCGCGCGGCACGGGACCGGCTGACAACGCTGGGGGCGTCGCTTGGCTTCACCTTCGATTATGCCGACGACATGCGCATGTGGAATACATTTCGGGCGCATCAGTTGATCGATTGGGCCAATGAACAGAGCAGGGGGCATGACATGAACATGGCCCTGTTCGCCGCGTTCTTTTCCGAACGACGCAACATCTCTGACAACGCAGTCCTCTCGGATGTGGCCGCTTCGGCAGGTCTCGACCGTGACGCGGCCCTTGGCGTTCTGGAACGCGGGGACCGTGCGGACCGGGTCAGGGAAAAGGAACGCTTCTGGACATCGCGGGGCATCACCGGCGTACCTGCCATGGTCTTCCAGCGTCAGCATTTGGTGGTCGGCGCGCAGGGCGAGGATGCCTACGGGCGGATCCTCGACCAACTTGCGGCAGAGCAACCTGCCTGACAGGGGCGGTCGACGCCGTCGAATAGCGCAAACCATCGACAGCCGCCTCTTCAGATCAGCAGCTCCGCTTGTATTCCTCCCACCTCCGTGCCAATTCTCAACGTGCAACAGGGGCGTCCGCCATGCGCGGGCTGAGAAGCACCCTTTGAACCTGACCCGGATCATGCCGGCGGAGGAAGTTGCGGGGATGGGCCCAATTGGGGAGTCCGTCTGCCGTGCCTCCGTCTGAAAGGAGGCACAATGCAGACCCCAGGATCATCTCTGGCGACCATGCGCGCGGCCACGCCGCTTGTTCACAACATCACCAATTTCGTCGCCATGAACGTGATGGCGAATGTCCTGCTGGCCATCGGCGCGTCGCCCGCCATGGTCCATGCCCGCGAGGAAGCCGCCGAGTTCGCCGCTTTGGCGCAAGCCTTGACGGTCAATATCGGCACGGCGGACCCGGACTGGGGCGCCGCGATGTACGAGGCCGCCGCCGTCATGGGCGAGGCGGACCGCCCTTGGGTCTTCGACCCGGTGGGCGTGGCGGCCACGCGGTTCCGGCAGGATCTGTCGGCCAAGCTGCTTGACCTCAAGCCGACCGTGGTGCGCGGCAATGCCTCGGAAATCCTCGCGCTGGCGGGTCTGGGCGGGGCCGCGCGCGGGGTCGATGCCGGTGATAGCGTCGAGGCTGCCGAAGACGCGGCCCGCGATTTGGCGTCACGCACCGGCGGAGTGGTCGCCGTGTCCGGTCCGGTCGACTTCATCACCGACGGCACGCGCGCCGCACGTGTCGCCAACGGCCACCCGATGATGGCGCGGATCACGGTCATGGGCTGCTCGCTGAACGGGGTCATCGCGGCCTTCTGCGCGGGCCAGCCCGCCTTTGACGCCACCGTCGCGGCGCTCGCGGCCTATGGTGTCGCGGGCGAGGTTGCAGGCGAAACAGCGCAAGGGCCGGGCAGCTTTCAGGTGGCCTTTCTCGATGCGCTCTATCACCTGACGCCCGAGGCGTTGAACACCGCCGCCCGGATCGAGGTCGTGGCATGATCGGCCCGGTCTACGTCGTGACCGACCCTAATGCGCCGCTTCCCCAGCGCGATCAGGCCATGGCCGCCGCCCGTGGTGGGGCTTGGGCGGTGCAGATCCGGGACAAGAGCGCCCCGGATGTCGAGGTCGCTCGGCTGGCCGACGCGTTGCTGGCCGATCTTGCCCCCATGGGCGTGCGCGTTTTCGTCAACGACCGGGTCGAAGTGGCGCGCGCAACGGGTGCCGACCTGCATATCGGTCAAGGCGATGGCGACCCGCTACGCGCCCGCGACCGGATCAAGCCGGATGCTCTGCTTGGCCTGTCCATCGAAACCGTCGCGCAATGCGCCCGCATCCCCGAGGGCGTGGATTATATCGGCGCGGGCCCGTTTCGCGCCACGGCGACCAAGCCCGACGCGGCCGCCCCCATGGGGGCCGAGGGCCTGGCCCGGATCGTCGCGGCCGCATCGGTGCCGACAATCGCGATCGGCGGGCTCACCTCGGGCGACATCGCGACCCTGAAACAGGCAGGTGCGGTTGGCATGGCCGTTGTTTCCGCCGTGACACGCGCCGCGGATCCCGAGGCGGCGACCCTCGCCCTGCTAAACACATGGAGGCAGCCATGATCCCCAACATCCTGTCCATCGCAGGATCCGACCCCTCCGGCGGGGCCGGCATCCAGGCCGATCTCAAGGCGATTTCGGCCAATGGCGGCTATGGCATGGCCGCGATCACGGCGCTGACGGCGCAGAACACGCAAGGGGTACGCGCCGTGACGCTGACCGAGCCCGACATGGTGGCCGCTCAGATCGCCGCCATCCACGACGACATCCGCATCGACGCCGTGAAGATCGGCATGCTGGGCAGCGCCGCGATCATCGAGGCTGTGGCCGAGGCGCTCTCAGGCCTGTCTGTGCCCGTGGTTCTGGACCCGGTCATGGTGGCCAAGGGGGGCGATCGCCTGCTGGCGACCGAGGCCGTGGCCACCCTGCGCGGCCGAGTTTTGCCGCTGGCTTCGGTCATCACGCCGAACCTGCCTGAGGCGGCGGACCTGCTGCACACCGACATGGCAACGGATCGGCCCGGCATGGAAGCGCAGGCGCAAGCTTTGCTGGCACTGGGGCCAAAGGCGGTTTTGTTGAAGGGCGGGCATCTTGAAAGCGATGAAAGTCCGGATCTGCTCCTGACCGCAGAGGGCGCCCATTGGATCGAGGGCACACGTTATGCCACGCGCAACACGCATGG
Source organism: Maritalea mobilis (assembly GCF_019800885.1). Taxonomy (GTDB): domain Bacteria; phylum Pseudomonadota; class Alphaproteobacteria; order Rhodobacterales; family Rhodobacteraceae; genus Roseibacterium; species Roseibacterium beibuensis. The sequence goes on along the minus strand of NZ_JAHVKE010000001.1, from coordinate 1,772,215 downwards.
CACCGGCTGCACCCTGTCCTCGGCGCTGGCGACGCAGTTGGGCCATGGCCTGCCGCTGCCCGAGGCCGTGGCGCGGGCGAAATCCTACATCGCCGAGGCCATCGCCCGATCAGGCGAGCTATCCGTCGGCTCCGGCCACGGCCCCGTCCACCACTTCCACGCGTTCCTTCCGGAGGCCTGACCATGGCGCAAGCACTCGACACCCAAACCGTCCTGATCACCGGCGCAGGGCGCGGCCTTGGCGCCGCGATCGCCCGCGCCTTTGCCCGCGAGGGCGCCCGCGTCGCGATCAATTACCGCAACAGCGCCGCACAGGCCGAGGCTTTGGCCGAAGAGCTTGGCCCCGGCGCAATGGCCTTCAAGGCCGATGTCACGGATACAGATGCCGTTTCCGCCATGGTGGCCGACGTAGCCGACCGGCTCGGCCCGCCGACGACCCTTGTGCATAATGCGTTGGCAGATTTTTCGTTTAACGGCGACGACCGGGCCAAGATCGACACGCTGACATGGCCCGCGATGGCCCGACAGGCCGAGGTCGCCGTGGGCGGGGCGTTGCACGCCATCCAGACGATGCGCCCCCATTTCGAGGCCGAGGGTGGCGGCAGCGTCGTAACCATCGGCACGAACCTCGTGCAGAACCCAGTGGTGCCTTATCACGACTACACGGCGGCCAAGGCGGCGCTGATGGCCTTCACACGCACCGCTTCCAAGGATCTTGGGCCGCTCGGCGTGCGGGTCAACATGGTGGCGGGCGGGTTGCTGCGCACCACCGACGCCAGTGCCGCGACGCCCGAGGCGGTGTTCGACATGATCGCCGGGCTGACGCCGCTCGGCCGCGTCACCACACCCGAGGATCTGGCCGACGCGGTGTTGTTCTTCGCCTCGCCGTGGTCGCGCGCGGTGACCGGCCAGACGCTGGTAGTCGACGGCGGGCTTGTCTGTGATTGACAGGCTGCGACAGGCTTGTGTCACTTAACGCCCTCTTGGCGATCATTGGTCTTACCTGCAACGGGCGGCCGTCTTCTACCTTGGTCGATGGATTGACGCGCCCGTCGCCATTCGACGATCAGTCATGCCTGCACGCACAGTTTGGCAGCGTGGACAGTACGGCCATTCGTGACCGACGCAGCGAAATTCCACTTCGCGCCTTCGCTCTCGAGGTCACGGCATTTGCACCTCCACCCCGAACCGGCCGTTCGTGTCGACTAACCATGACCCGCCGTAGCTTCATCGGTCCGGACATTCATGCAAGCCACGGCATCACGGCAAGGCTGAGTGTCGGCTGCGCAGATGAAGCTGACGGTCCCGTCCTCATGGTCAGGTTGTTGCCCGAGACACTTCATCGGTTCGACCATTCAGGCTGGAAGCCCCTCGATCCTGTCGATGGAGGCAAGATCGTTATCCCAATCCGCGCGACTGGACCAACAGATATGCGCGTTGGGTCGTATGTCGATCCGGCTGTCGAGCGACCCTGCCGGCACCACAAGCAAACCAAGCTCCGGCTGGGAAACTGGAAGCGCAGACCCGCAGTCGGAGCAAAAGCACTTCACGTGGCGTGTACCGGAAAGTTCGAATGTCTTGATACTTTCCACCCCTGACACCCAGGTGAGACTGGCCGTGGACGAAAACAAGTTTGCAGAATGGGCCGAGCCGCTGTCCTTACGGCAGCGGGAGCAGTGACACAGGAAAAAGGCTTGGAATTCTCCCGATATTCGGAATTTCACAGCGCCACAAAGGCATTGCCCGGTGATTGGATTATCGTTCATTCGTACTCCTCTCGACAGGCAAGCCGCCTTCCGCCAGTCGAACGCATTTTCGTTGATCTCAAGTATCCGCGTGTTGGATCACGGTCACAAGCGGCTCAGCCTAGGGTCAGGACTCATAACCAGAACATGACGGTTGCGGCGATGCAGATGGCGGAGAGGAACAGCTCGCAGCATCTGTCGTAGCGGGTGGCGATGTGGCGCCAGTCCTTGAGGCGGGCAAAGAGGTTCTCGACCCTGTGGCGTTGCTTGTAGAGCTTCCGGTCGTGACTGGCGGGTTTCCTCCGCCCGCGCCGGGCGGGGATGCAGGGCACGATCCCCTTGTCTGCAAGGGCTTCGCGGAGCCAGTTGGCACCGACAATCCGCTCAGATCCCAATCGAGATTTTAGCGGATTGCCAGATCGGGCAGCAGGTCCTCTTGCAAGAGGGTTCCGATCTCGGCGGCGCGGGCGGGGTTGTCTTCGGAAAGATCGCCGGTGACGGTCACGAGGCGGCGCCCGTTTTCCCGCGTGATGGTGGAAAAGGCGCGCAGGGTCTCGGCCGTGACAATCTCGCCCAGAGGCACGAACTGTCCCGGCGCAACGCGGATCAGGGTTGCCGCAAGGAAATCGGCGGTCTGTTCCGCTTCGGGCAGGCGCACGGTGACCTCGGTCGTGCGCGTGCCGGCGGGAAACTCGGCCGCCGTGATCCCGCGCAGGCGGGCGAACAATTCCGCGCCAATCTCGTCTTCGGATAGCCCGAGCGCCGCGCCTTGCGGCGTCAGGCGCAGCACCACCTCGTCGCGTCCGTAAGGCAGATCGTCCTCGAGGGGTCGCCAGAATATCAAGCGAATTCAGCTCAAACCCAAATCGCAAATCCGTTCGGCAAGTCTCACGTGGACGCGGCTCACGCATGCCGGAGAAGCGCGTGGGAGGATGCTGGCGAGCATGAGCTTGGAGACGCTGGCAGATCAGCGCATCCGGGCATTCCTTAACGCTTGCTCTCGTCCCAGATGCTTTTGATTTCGCTTCCTAACGTCATGGGATCGAACGGCTTTGTGATGACAGCGGTTGCACCTTCGGCCAACAGTTGTTCGGTAAACTCAGCTTCTGCTTTGGCCGTGACGAACACGACCGGGACATGCTGGAGCGGCTCTTCCTTTGCCAATTCGCTGGCCAGGGTTTGGCCCGACATACATGGCATCATCACGTCCAGAAGGATGAGCTGGGGCCGGAACTCAGAGGCTTTCTCCAACGCCTCTTTTCCCGAGGCGCATTGCAGCAGCTCGAAACTGTCTACGACCTCAAGCGCAAGCTGGACGATGGCGCGAATATCCTCGTCGTCGTCGACGTGCAGGATGCGTTTCAGTTCTTCGGCCATGGTATTCCTTACGAATCAATGGCTTAAAGTTCACTTTCGGAGACTCGAACACTCGTTACACATCTGCTCTTCGAAATTTCCAGCCGGTGAGTTCCTCTTGAGAGAAACTGCTGCGCCGGACCGCAAAACACACTTTGGTCCGTTCAGTATGCGACCGCAAAGACGAGATGGCTAAGACCGTCGCGCGTTAACGGTCGTGGCCGGTAGAGGCTCTACCTCCTGCCAAACCGTTGGTCACCCCCGAAAACAGATGCTCGAAGAAATCGGGGCGGGCATGCCTTGGCGCGGACCCTTCATCCAACCGCGACCCTAGCTCTTATGATACTACCCCGATTGGGCAGATGGAGCAATCGCCCGACGACGCACGGCGCTTTGATCTTCCGTAGCAGGACGGGCGTGTACGGTGGCTCCTGCCATTTTCGACCAGATCCTTCACCGCAGCCACATCCAGCTGACCTACCGCGGGGCGTTCATCCAGCCGGAAGCTGAAGCCGGTCGACCATTTTGCCGGTCGGCGTTGGTTGGGCAACTGCGCGATATGCGCCGCCAAATTCTCGCACAGGGGCGCGGTTGCTGGCGCAACTCGGAAACCACCCGAAAGAAACCCGGGACCCAGCCTTCCATGGCCATGGGCGCCGGATGTTGGTCGTTGTTCAGGCGCAGGGGGGAGGTCAGGCCTTGGCTTGGTTCAGGGCAACTCCGCCTCAAGCAGGTCCAGCAGGTATTCGATCTTTGAATCGAACTCTTCGAACATGCTCCACGAAAAGCTTTGTTGGAGGGCGCTCTGCAATCGAGCGTCCAGTTGCGCGGCTTCCTCTCCGATCGCGTGAAAGCCAAAAGATGCGGCCGTACCTGCAAGGCGATGAACTTCGTGGATCACGACCGCCAAAGCGTTTTCGGCCAGTTCGGGGTCTTTGGCTGCAATCCAACAGGTTTCGATCTTGAGGATGCGCTCGTCCAGGTTTTTCCTGAACTCGTCTTTAAGGCGCGCTAGATGTTCTTCGACCAGCTTGTATTTCGCACTATCCAATGACACCTGCATATTTGCTCGCACTTCCATATACTGACTGGTCTAACTTGTTACTGTCCGAAAAGATAGCTTTCCTGGCCGACGCAATAGCCCGTGTGATCATCTTCGTCGGCTTTTCCAAACTCAACAGCCTCACGGTGGCCGGTTTGCCCATGACGACGTCAGGCAGACGCAACCCGGCACCTTCATACACCGGCCCCAGTTGGGATATCATGTCGGCCACTTCCCAACGCACGTTTTCCCACTCGTCCGCAGTTTTTGCGTTCGTGACCGCGACGAAAAGGCCACTGCCGGTGTAAGCCAGCAAATGCGGTGTGCGCCCAAGTGCGCTGCTGATCACAGTTGCCGTGTCGGCCATGATATCCGAAAAATCCACTCCGCCGAATTCATCGAGAAGTCCGCGGGCATTGGCGACGCGGAACCCGACGGCCGCACTGGATTTGAGACGAATATTTCCGAGTTTGAGAAGGTAGTTTTCGATTGCCATGACGCTTGTCAGGCAATCCGGTTCATCGATCAGGTAAGGCTTGTCAAAGGCGAAGGACACCGATTGACCATCATCGGAGTCGACAACGCTTTGGTTTAGAAGCTGCGTCTGCCGCCTCGCTTCCGCGAGGCTTGCGGCCATGGAGAGACGCGCTTGCAGCTCGACGGGTTTGAGCGGTTTGGTGATGTAGTCGTTGGCACCGGCAAGAAACGCGTTATCGATCGACGCTTTTTCCGCGTTTGCCGTGATCATGATGATCGGCGTGTAACGGAACCGCTCGATGGCACGGATGCGACGGACAAGCTCGATGCCGTTCATCGGTGCCATCTGGATGTCGACCAGAAAGCAATCGAAATTGTTGCTGGGAACGCTCAGGAATTCCAGCGCCTGCTTTGCAGAGGTGGTGTATTTCGCGTCGGTGTAACCGATTTCCTTCAGCGCTGCCGAGAGCAGTTCGCAAAAGAGAAGTTCGTCGTCGACAGCAAGGATCTTCATGTCCATGTGAGATATCCTTACCCAGTCGGACCGCGGCTATTGAGCCGGTTGGGCCAGCGATCGTCGTTGCGGTCGTCCATGAGCGACGTCAGCAGGTCCGAGTAGGCACTTTTTTCCAGACGTGCCTCTTCGGGATGACGTCGCATGAGCGATCGAGGGCGCTGTTGCCTTGCGTGCATGTCCTGGCCGTAGACGTCGCCATGCGCAACGCTGCGCGCCTCGGCGCTGAGAACTGCCGTGGCCAGCGCATCAAGCGCATCGGCGTAGGCCCCTTGGCCAAGCGGGACTTCCTGGCCAACCAGCAGAAGAACGGGCGTCTGCGATCGTTCTTCGGCGATGTCTTGGCAAAGCGCGTTCAGGGTCGTCTCACGATCGGCACTCGGCCACAGCTTCATCCGCCGTTCCAAGATGCAAAGAAACGTGCCGTCACCACGGTATGACATCACCCCACCATCTGTCAGGAGGGCGCCGCGAATGGCATCGCCGACAAGGGTCAGTGCGGCCTCGAACCCTGACAAGGACCGCATCGCAGAATGCCGATCTTCGTCGGCGATCCGAACCGCGACGGTCGAGAGCCGCGCCCTGGGCTTTCGCACGAGCTGGCGGAGGTAGTTTTCGAATTCGACATAGTCGATCAAACCCTCGACGCCACGCACCGGGACAGGGTCCTGGAACCAGTTCTTTCCCGCATCGTAGACATCGCGTCTTGCCTCGCCCGACCGGCCCGCCTGCTGACTTTGCCATGCCTTGTCCAAGGCGAGCCGTTGGGCCGCTTGCAGCCGCCGCGGCAGATCGTGCAGGTCAACCGGTTTGCTGACATAGTCCGTCGCCCCCGCCGAAAACGCCTGGCCCAGTTCCTGCATCTCTTGCGAGGCAGTCATCATGACGATCGGTGTATGTTCATGCCCCGGCGATTGGCGGATCTCCCGAACGAGGGCGATCCCGTCCATGTCCGGCATCTTGATGTCGCACAAGAAGCAGTCGTAGGGGTCCTTTGCATCGGAGATCGCTTCAAGCGCCGCGACTGCCGAAGGGGCAGCGTTGACGTTGTGGTGCGTCGCAATACCGAGAAAGTGTGCGACGAGATCCAGTGCAATCGGATCGTCATCAACCAACATAACTTTCATCACGTCTCCAGAATCATCGGCCCCCACCGACGCTTCTGTTATCGCTAATGATTTGGGCTGATTTTTGTCGGAGAAGAGACGTTTGCCGCCGGGGTATGCCGTTTTCGCCTTTGGAATGACACTTTTCCTTGCGCCGTCCCTCCGCCGCCTCGGGCGTCCGCGAGACCGACATTCAAGTCATGCTCAACGTGGCTTTGTAACGTCCAAACCGATTTGAAAATCTACAGGCGCGAGCTGAAGTTGCGCGGATGGGTTCAGCGCTCACCTCAACAATAAGCTGCAACGCAGCGAAAACGGCTGGTGTTGCCTCACCGTTCTTCCGGTCGAGGCCGCGCAGAACTACCCTTATTGTGCTCAGAAAGGAAACAGTCCGCGGCATATTTGTGCTTTGTGGACAAATCGGCTTGCAATAGCCGTTCTGCAGTTTAACCTCTTGATAAGACGGTAATCTGTTCAACTCAAGCTTTCCTCGGAAAGGGCTGGGTCGTGGCAAGCAAACCGTCCCCGGCTTGCACCGATGCACCCGTCCAACTTGCTACCGACTGGCTTCGCCAGCTCAACCGGACATTGCGATCCGATGCCACCGAGGCCGGTTTCAAGACCCTAATGCAGCAACCCACTGGTTGCGATGACTGCGGTCGCTTTGTGCGTCGCACCACGCCAAAATCGCGCCCAAGCGCAAGGAGCGCTCATGAACGAGCAGGTCATTAGTGCACTGAAGCACTCCCGCTACCGAGTTCTCACCGATAATGAGAGCCTCAAGGAGGTCTATCGCCTGCGCTACAAGTGCTATCGCGCCGAAAATTCGATCGCCGAGGATGAGCGCGGAATCATGACCGACCCGTTCGACGAGACCGAGAACTGCGTCCAGGTCGCGGTCGAGATGGACGGCAAGATCCTCTCTGCGGTGCGCCTTCACATCGTGACGGCGGCTTCGCCGATCTCGCCGACGTTGGAGGTTTTTCCCGAACTCAAGGAAAATCTGGAGCGCGGCGAGATAATCCTCGATCCGACCAGGTTCGTCGTGGACCCCACGGCGCGCCAGCAGCGCGTGCCGCTGAATTTCCTGACGCTCCGTGTGCCGGTTCTGGCCACGATCTTCTACGACGTGGACATTGCACTGGCTCCCGTCCGGCCGGAACACAGTGCTTTCTATCGCCGTTACCTCGGTCATAAACCCGTTCTTGAACCGCGTGTTTACCCGGGATTGGCCAAGCGCATCGAGCTTCTGATCGCCAAGCGTGAACAGCGTGATGCTGTTCTGGCGCGCACGCCGGTCTTTGGTCCGTTGGAGGACTTCCCGGACTCCAATGTCGATTTCCCCAAGCTTCCCGGCGTTTCCTCCAAGGTGGGTCGGTCGAGCGCAGCCTGACCGAGGCACGCCAGCCTTTCTTGCATCCAAGTGCACCCGCTCCGCGTTCCCTTGCGTCCGGCAGAGTGAATGCGGCCAGGCGCGGATACCGGTGCCTTGCCTTGAATTGTGCAAAGAAACAGACCCTTCCTGCCCAAGAAAAGGCCGATTCCGGGATCATTCCTTAACGCGGATCTAGTTCTTCCGCCGCTTAAGAAACGGGCCTGACACGGCTGGGGAACATTCACACCTAAGCTGTGGAGTTTTGGCGCATGCCTTCAGACGCTCTTGCCGGGGCCATCGCACGTTTGACATCAGATCGGCCGAACTCGGCCCAGGCGTCGGCGCCAACCAATTGGAGCGCCTACGCAACAGCCTATGACATGCTTGCCGAGTACAACCCTGCCTATCAAGAACTCGTGCAGGATTTCGCCGCGTTCCTTTCGACGATCGAGGCGCCGGACCTTGTCTACGATATCGGCGGCGGCACCGGAAACTACACACAGGTCGCCGCCCGGTCCTGCCCGGCAAGCGAGATCCGCTTTGTCGAGCCCGACGATGGCATGATGTCAGCGGCACGATCCAAGCTGGCAGGCCACCCGAACATCGCCTTCGACGGGCGTCCGTTCGAAGCGATCGACGCGGCCGGTGCGGCCGATCTCGTGATCTGCGTGCATGCGCTTTATGCCATGCCTCAGCCCGAGCAACGCCTCAGGGACCTTGCGCGTTTGCTTCGCCCCGGTGGCTGGCTCTACCTGATCGACTTGGGCCGATACCTCGATGTGGCGGAATGGCGGGGCTACCTGTTCGACCATCTGAGGAAGGAACACGGTCTCTTCAACGCGCTTCGTATCGCCTGGCAAGCGCGCCAGATCGCCAGACAAAACAAGGCCATCCTCACGGCCCAGAAAAAGGGTATCTACTGGACCCATTCCGAAGCCGAGATCGCATCCCTCGTCACGTCCGCAGGTTTGCAGATCCACCGGCAGCAACCGGTTTATCGCGGTTACAGCGATCTTCTGATCTGCACAAAACCCGGGTCCACGGAATGAAGCGAAAGCAAAAGACATGATGGACTTGAAGGCGCTATGGTCAGCCCGGTCGCAGTGGTTTTCTTCGGCAGGCCGCGAGCAGCACATCAAGGATTACATGATCCTGACCAATCAGCTTGTCTGGAAGCGGCACGCGAGCTTTCTGACCGTGGCAGCATTGGCGGCCTTCTACTACGATCCCGTTCTGGCCGCAGCGTGCTACACTCTTATTGCGCTGACCGAAGTACTGGATGAGAGGTTGGGGCGCGAGTCTGCGGCGTGGGATGGTACGGACTCTTCTGTAGGGGATTCGATCCTCAGGCGTATAGGCCGAAATACCGTCTTGAGCGCCACGGCCATCAGCATTTTCGTGATCAGCTTGGCGCTCCAACAGACATCCGGCGGGCATTTCACGCCACTCTTCTTCCTGTTCTCGGCATCGCTCTTCGCGGCAATGTACAATAGCCAGATGATGAGTATCCTGTTCTTGCGCCTTTCAATATATGGCGTCGCCTTTCTTGTTATCGCCTTTCTCGATATTATCCGGTTCTTTCCACCGCTCGACTCTCACGTTTGGCTGGACTTTTTCACAATCATGTTGGTGCTCTATTTCTTGGCCGACATCTCTTTGAAGTTCTATCAGAATTACCAAAAGCAGCTGGAACAGCTGAAATTGATACGCGAGGAAAACGAACGCACGAAGGCCGCCTACGAGGTCAAATCGCAGTTCCTGTCCACGGTCAGCCACGAGTTGCGCACGCCGCTGACGTCACTCAAGGCCTCGCTCGACCTGGTGAACAAGGGCGCCCTCGGTGAAGTCCCCGAGCATTTGAAACGCGCGATCGGCATTGCGGCCAAGAATGGGGAAACCCTTGCCGTCCTGATCGATGACCTGCTCGATCTGCAGAAAATCGAGGCTGGCGAGATGAAGTTCAGGTTCAAACCGGTGAACGTGAACGACCTCGTAACCGAAGCTGTCGAAACCACCGCCGATTTCGCCGCCAAGCTGGGAATCCAGGTCACGATAACGCCTTGTGCCGAAGATGGCCGCATCAACGGCGATCGAAGCCGCTTGATCCAGGTGATGAACAACCTGCTGTCAAACGCCCTCAAATTTTCGGAGGCGGGCAGCACGGTGAATGTGCGTGTGGAAACCCTTGGGTCCCGCATCCGCGTTTCGGTAGAAGACACCGGCGTTGGTATCCCCGAAGGTGCAAAAGAGCGCGTGTTCGGCAAGTTCACCCAGGTCGACTCGTCCGATATCCGCAAGGTCGGCGGCACAGGCTTGGGGCTCAACATCGCCAAGCAGATTGTCGAGCGCCACGATGCCTCTATCGACTACGTGAGCGAACTGGGCGTCGGAACAACCTTTTTCCTGGATTTCGATCGGCTGGAAGACACGCAACACGAAAGCGCCAGTTTGCAAGCCACCGCCAAAGTCGCGTGAAGCGGTTCCAAGGCGCCACTGCGCCTGCCGATGGACAGCAATGGCATCCTTTTCAAAACATTGCATCGCGAAGCTCTGGCGGCGCGTTGGCGAAGGTGCAGCGGAGATCGCCGCCGAAGCCGAACGGTGCGCGAATCGCCCCTTGGCGGAAGTCGATCACAGCGCCACAGGAGCGCGTTTCGCAGGGGCAAAGGGCAGAAAGAGGGCTTTGAAACAGCCGCTTGGCCCGTTTTCGGGCAGCTTTCACAGTATCAAATCGTACGGTGTCGACGTATAGTGCGACCTTAGCGGCGCTGCCAAGCCGGGAGGAATTGACATGATACGCTCGGAACTGATCCAGAAGCTGGCCGACGAGAATCCGCATCTCTACCAACGGGATGTCGAACGCATCGTGAATGCGATCTTCGAGGAAATCATCGAGGCGATGGCAAATGGAAACCGCGTCGAATTGCGCGGGTTCGGGGCGTTTTCGGTCAAGAAACGCGACGCGCGCGTGGGCCGCAACCCTCGCACCGGCGAGAGTGTCGAGGTCGAGGAAAAACACGTACCTTTCTTCAAGGCCGGGAAGCTGCTACGCGACAGGTTGAACGGCCAGGACGCGTGACTACTGCAACCCGGGGGTGGGCATGAAACTTATCCGCTACTTGAAGTATCTGTTTCTCATTGTTGTGGCGATCGGCCTCGTCGTTCTGGCGATGGCGAACCGTGATCCGGTCTCCCTGACGATCCTGCCTAGCGAATTGGCGCTGTGGACCGGGGTCGATTACGCGATCGAGCTGCCGCTGTTTCTCGTGATCCTGGGCGGTGTCGTGACCGGTGTGCTGGTCGGCTTCGTCTGGGAATGGCTGCGCGAGCATCGCCACCGGGCGGCTGCGGCGACCAACAAGCGCGAGGCGCGCAAGCTGGAGCGCGAGGTCGAGACGCTCAAGGGCCAGAAGAACGAGCACAAGGACGAGGTGCTCGCCCTGATCGAGGATGCGAGCCCCGCCCGCTGATCCACACGCCATGTCGGTTTCCGTCAAGATCTGCGGCCTGACGCGGCCCGAAGACGTGGCGTCCGCCGCCGAGGCGGGCGCGCGTTACGTCGGTTTCGTGTTCTTTGCGAAATCCCCGCGCCATGTCTCGGTCGAGCAGGCGCGGGCGCTGGCGCTCGACGTGCCGCCGGGTGTGGCCAAGGTGGCGCTGACGGTCGATGCCGAAGATGCGGTGCTGGAGGAGATCGTCGCGCGCGTGCCGCTGGACATGCTGCAGTTGCACGGACACGAAAGCCCCGAGCGGGTGGCCGAGTTGCGCGCGCGCTACGGCCTGCCCGTGATGAAAGCCATCGGCGTGCGGGACGCGGCCGATCTGGCCGAGATCGACCGCTACGCGCCCGTGGCCGACCAGCTTCTGATCGATGCGAAACCGCCCGAGGGGGCCGACCTGCCCGGTGGCAATGGGCTGGCCTTTGACTGGCGGCTTCTGGCGGGGCGCAAATACTGGACGGTGCCGTGGATGCTGGCCGGTGGCCTGACGCCCGAGAACGCCGCCGAGGCAGTGCGGCTGACCGGGGCGAAGCAGGTGGACGTGTCTTCCGGGGTCGAGGCGGCGCCGGGGGTGAAAAATGCGGGCAAGATCGCCCGGTTCATCCAGAACGTACAGGGTGAAGGCACCTCCCCATGACGAGCAAGCTGATTCTCCATCTTGGCCTGAACAAGACCGGGACGACGAGCATCCAGCGTAGTTTTCAATCCCTCGACGAACCCGGCTTGCGTTACCTCGATGCCGGTGCGCCGAACCATTCTCGCTTGATGATCAATTACGGACGGCACCTGAGCGGGCAACCGCTTGAGCCGCTGGCCGAGCGGGATGTCCCTTTGGCGCCGGAAATTGGGTTGCAAACGTTACTCGACGCGCTCGACGACCCGAAGCCGGGCACACTTGTGATCTCGGCCGAGTTCCTGTCGGCACCCCGGTTGAGCCACGCGTCGGCGGCCGACATGGTCGCCGATTTTCGGCGCCGCGTAGAGGATGTTCGCGCCTTGGTCTATGTGCGGGAACCGATTTCCTACATGCGCAGCGTTTTGCAGCAGGGCATCAAGCGAAACGGCAAGTTGCGGATGGACCCCGCGTATTACTATCCGCGCTTTCGCACCCGTCTGGCGCCTTGGGAAGAGGCACTGGGCCGTGATGCGATCAGCTATGCGATCTTCGACCGCGCGAGTTTCGCAGGGGGCGATTTGCTGACCGATTTCGCCAATCGGATCGGGGCGCGCGCCGTCCCGGAACGTGTGGAAGCAAACCCATCATTGTCGGCTGAGGCATTCGCCTTGTTCTATGCGCTGCGAAAGTTCCGGGAAGCCGAAGCCCCGACTGATGTCAGCGATGCCGATATGCGCCGTGCGCTGGCTGATCTTATGCAGGTCAAAGGCCGAAATTTCGAATTCGCGCCCGACGGTTGCCGAGAGGTCATTGCCGCACACTCGGCTGACCTGGCCTGGATGGAAGACCGGGTGGGTTGCCCGCTTCCCGGCTATCGCCCGCCCGAGGATGCCATCGTGTTTAATACCGAAGCTGATGTGCTGGCCTATGCCGAGCACTTGGGGTTCGACCCTCATGCCTTGCTGTGTCGTACCGCATCTCGACGCCGCGCGCCGGTGCATAGTTTGCGCCGCAAGCTTGCCCGGCTCTGGACGGCGACCCGGTAAGCGCCGGAATGAGCCGGAACGAGGACGGTGCCCATGGCAAACCCCGCATGACTGCCCTAGAACATGGTCAACACCGATATTGAGGACTGACATGGCCAACGACCTTCCCAACTCCTTCATGACCGGGCCCGACGAGAAGGGGCGCTTCGGCGATTTCGGGGGGCGGTTCGTCTCCGAGACGCTGATGCCGCTGATTCTGGAGCTGGAGCAGCAATACGAGCACGCCAAGACCGACCAGAGCTTCTGGGACGAGATGGATTTCCTGTGGAAGCATTATGTCGGCCGTCCCAGTCCGCTGTATTTCGCGGAACGGCTGACCGAACGCCTGGGCGGGGCGAAAATCTATTTCAAGCGCGACGAGCTGAACCACACCGGCGCGCACAAGATCAACAACGTGCTGGGCCAGATCATCCTGGCCCGCCGCATGGGCAAGACGCGGATCATCGCGGAAACCGGCGCGGGCCAGCACGGGGTGGCCACGGCAACGGTTTGCGCGAAGTTCGGGCTGAAATGCATTGTCTACATGGGCGCCACGGATGTGGAGCGTCAGGCCCCGAACGTGTTCCGCATGAAGCTGCTGGGCGCCGAGGTCGTGCCGGTGACCTCTGGCCGCGGCACGTTGAAGGATGCAATGAATGATGCCCTGCGCGACTGGGTGACCAATGTACGCGACACGTTCTATTGCATCGGCACGGTGGCCGGCCCGCACCCCTATCCGGCGATGGTCCGCGATTTCCAGGCGATCATCGGCAAGGAAACCAGGGAACAGATCATGGAGGCGGAGGGCCGCCTCCCCGACACGGTCATCGCGGCCATCGGCGGTGGCTCGAACGCGATGGGCCTGTTCTACCCGTTCCTCGATGACAAGTCGGTCAATATCATCGGCGTCGAGGCCGGCGGCCACGGCGTGAACGAGAAGATGGAGCATTGCGCGTCGCTGACCGGTGGGCGTCCCGGCGTGCTGCATGGCAACCGCACCTACCTGTTGCAGGACGAGGACGGACAGATCCTCGAAGGCCATTCCATCTCGGCGGGTCTCGATTACCCCGGTATCGGGCCGGAGCATTCCTGGCTGCACGAGATCGGGCGCGCGGAGTATGTCTCGATCACCGACAAGGAAGCGCTTGAGGCGTTCCAACTGTCCTGTGAGACCGAGGGGATCATCCCGGCGTTGGAGCCCAGCCACGCGCTGGCCCACGTCACCAAGATCGCGCCGGATCTGCCCAAGGACCACCTGATCGTGATGAACATGTGCGGCCGGGGCGACAAGGATATCTTCACCGTCGCCCGCGCGCTGGGCTGGGATATCGAGGGCGGCTGATCCCGCCCAGATCTGTTGGCGATCAAAGGCCCCCGCGTCCATGGCGATGCGGGGGCTTTGTTTTTCGGGGAAACGCATCCCGTAAACCCAAGGTATATGGGCATAGCGCCGGGGTTTATGGCACCGGGTCTAAACCCCGTGGCAATGGCTGGGGAAGGTGCCGCTAGTCAGTCTGATGAGGAGCGGACCATTCAGGTTCGCCAGAACCAAACTGACAGAACGGGAGATACCCTCATGAACCGCAAGCATATGTTTACCGTGTCCGCCGCCGCGCTTGTCCTGGGTGCCGGTTCGGCCTTTGCCGTCGACCAGGAGGTGATTGATGCCATCGTCGCGGACCTCGCCGCGCAGGGCTATGAACGGATCGAGATCGACGTCGAGGATGACGGCTACGAGGTCGAGGCCTATGGCAACGGGCTGGAAGGCGAGTTCTTCTATTCCGAAGATGGTGAGATGCTAACGTCTTTCGTCGAAGAGGATGATGACGACGACGACGATGAAGACGATGATGACGATGATGACGACGATGATGATGATGACGATGATGACGACGATGACGACGATGACGACGATGATGATGACGACGATGACGACGACGATGATGATGATGACGACGACGATGACGACGGTGACGACGACGATGACGACGACGATGACTGACCCGTTGATGTTGGCCATATTGGCATGACGGATTTTCTCACTCCCGCCGGCGGTGCCTCTGTCGGCGGGGTTTGTCTCGAAAGGACAAGGCGATGATGACGCGACGCGCGATACTCGCAGGGCTGCTGGCCACTGCGGCTGGTGCTGCGCCCGCGCTTGCGCAGGATGCCGCGACGCGTTCGGTTCAGCGTCAACTCGAGGCGCAGGGGTTCACCGTGCTGGAAATCCGTCGGACCCTGCTTGGCCGTGTGCGCGTGGTGGCGCGACGCGGCAACCTTATGCGCGAGATCGTTTTCGACCCCCGCAACGGTGCGATCCTGCGGGACTATACATCCGGCGACGGGTCGGTCGAGCCGCAGTTTTCGTACCAGGGCGATGATGGTGACGGCCCCGGCCATGGGGATGACGACGACGCCGACGATGATGATGACGACGACGCCGACGACGATGATGATGACGACGATGACGACGACGATGATGATGACGATGACGACGACGATGATGACGGCGGCGACGATGACGGCGGGGACGATGATGACGATGACTGACACGGGGGACGATCAACGCCGCCAGCGGTGCCGCCTGTGCTGAAGCACCCATGGCTCTTCGGTGCGATCCTCGTGATCCAATCCCTCTGCGGGATCTTCTTCGTGTCGGATATCCTGTTGTCTGTTCTGGGGGTCCCGATCTCGCCGATCCCGTGGACCTATCGCGAGGCCATGGAAATCGCGGCCGCCCTGGGTCTGGTCCTTGGCGTGGTCCTTGGGGCCATGTTGCTGCGCGCCTCCCTGCGGCGGACCCGGGCCGCCGAAGAGGCTCTGCGCGCCGCGTCTGGGGCGTTCATGGAGGTCGTCGCGGATCGCTTCGAGGAATGGGGTCTGACGCCGGCCGAGCGCGACGTGGCCCTGTTCGCGCTGAAGGGCATGTCGATTGCCGAGATCGCACAGTTGCGCGACACCTCGCAGGGCACCGTCAAGGCCCAGACCAACGCCATCTATCGCAAGGCCGGGGTCAGCGGGCGTCCGCAGCTTCTGTCATTGTTCGTCGATGACCTGATGGGCGAGGGCATGCCCATTGTGCCCGTCGCGCAAGGCGAAGAGAGTCAGACCAGCGGGTCCTCCGCGTCGAGCGCGTAGGTCTCCAGCACCTCCAACGGCACTACGTCCAGCGTGCGCTCGTGGGTTGCGTCCATGTTCACGCGCGGCGCACAGCCGCCGTCATGGGCCTGCAGGAAACGGCTGGCACACACACACCAGCGATCCCCTGCCTTCAGCCCCGGGAAGTCGTATTCCGGGCGCGGGGTCGACAGGTCGTTGCCGACGTATTTCGAAAAGGCGAGGAACTCGTCCGTCATCACGGCGCAGACCGTGTGGTGCCCGGCATCCTCGGCGCAGGTGTCACAGGCGCCGCTGCGGAAGAAGCCGGTCATGGGATCGCGCGAGCAGCTTTGCAGCGGCCCGCCGCGGACATTGACCGAAGGGTCCATTTCAAATGACATGTTGCCTTCTCTGTCCTGTGCGCTTGACGATCCACATGTCACGGCCAGAAGACAAGTCAAGGGGAACGCGGGCTATCCGCGCCAATCTACCCAACGACCGTGGAAATCCGCGCGTCCAAGGCAGTGCGGCTCGGGCGCTTCGGGCCAATGCCTCAGGGTCAGGGCGGCACCCTCGGGCCGACCGTCGGCCTCAAGCGACACATGCGCCAGCGGGGCGGCGCGGGTCGCCTTGGCGCCGGCGGCCTCGAGCGCGGCGGTGGCGGCGGCCTGTGTCTCGGGTGGGAAATACTGCCAGGCCACGGTTGTGAAGACGACATGCAAATGGCCGGGATGGGGAGCGGCCAGCCGCCCGGCCAGCCATGGCGCGGCGTCCCCGGCATCGGGCGCGGCAACGGCCAGGGAGATCGCCCCCCGCGTGAGGGCGAGGCGATGCGGCTGATCGGGCCAGAGATAGGCCGTCAGCCGCAAGGCATGCACCGGGTCATGCGGATCGAGCGGGTTGCGATCGACGCCTGCCGCCTCGGCCACGGTCAGGGTTCGCGGGGCAGGGGGCGCATCCCCGCGCCAATCGGGCTGCAACTGCACCGGGCTGTCGGCAGGGCCGCCGATGCCGTCGGGCGCGTGCAGGGCAAAGCGGCCAAGCGACAGGTTCAGCCCCGCGCTTGCCCCCAATTCGGACAGGACAAGGGGCAGGCCGTAAATCTCATCGAGATGCCACAGCGCCGGAAGCAGGGCGCTGGCGCGGCGCACCTCATTGGTTTGGGGGAACTGGTCGAGCCATTCCATCAACCGCGCCTCGTGGCGGGTGAATGCCCCGCTCACCGCTGCCCAAAGCGCTGCGTCTGATACGGTATTGGGCGGGTAGGCCGCGGCCAACTCGGCATCCAGTCTGTCGAGGATCAGGCCATGCAGGGCCCCGGCCAAGCGCAGGGGGATCGACTGTCCCGCGGAGCTGACATCACCCTCCCACGCCAGAACCCGTGCAGCCACGGTGCTGTCCGAGGTCAGCCGGTCGGCCATCAGCGACATGAGCCGCCCCATGAAGGGCGAGCCGAGCATCGCGCAGCTTTTCCCCTGGTCGCGGAATGCCGCGCGGACCGTCTCGGCGCTCACTTGAACCGGTCCACGAGCTTTTGCAGCGGGCTACGCGTGTCGTCGGTTTTGTTCGGCTCCGCGCGGTTTGCCTTCGTTTTGTCGATCGGAATCTTCGTTTCGCTCGCTTTTTCCGAAGATCGGGGCGGCGCGGTGCGCAAGGCGACGGCGTTCTGGAACCGGCCCGTGTCGTCGCTGGCAAGGGCAGGGGCCCCGTCCGACACGCCGCGCAGCACATCGTCGAGCCAATCCTGATCGGCCTTGGCGAAATCCGACAGGACATAGCCCGCCACGCGATCCTTGTGGCCGGGATGCCCGATGCCAAGCCGGATACGCTGGTAGGCCTCACCGATATGCTGGTGGATCGACCGCAGCCCGTTATGGCCCGCATGCCCACCGCCCTGCTTCACCCGGACCTTGCCGGGGGCGAGGTCCAACTCGTCATGGAAGACGGTTACGTCGGCGGGGCTCAGCTTGTAGAAGCGCATGGCCTCGCCCACCGACTGGCCGGAAAGGTTCATGAAGGTTTCGGGTTTCAGCAGCAGGACCTTTTCGCCCTTGAGGCTACCCTCGGTCAGGCTGCCCTGGAACTTGGACCGCCACGGCGCAAACCCGTGATCCTCGGCGATACGTTCGACAGCCATCCAGCCGATATTGTGCCGGTTGCCCGCGTATTTCGGCCCCGGATTGCCCAGCCCGACCCAGAGTTTCATGGCGCATCCTCCTGTCTTCCCGCGGTGATGCCAGCCCGTCGCGCCTTTGCCAAGCCGGAGGCGCCGCGTTTTTGCCATGGTCACGGGGTAGGGCGCGGGCCATGATGCACGGCATGGCCCCCAAACCCTCTTCAGAAGATCCACTCACCGCGATCGCCTTTCGGATCAACGGCGTCGACCTGCATGTTCCGAAGGGGGTGGCCACACCCGAGATCATCGAGAAACTGAGCACCGGCACCTATGAGGCGGATGAGGCGCGCGCCGCCGACCGCTGCGTGAAATCGGGGTTTCGCGTGCTCGAACTGGGCGCGGGGCTGGGATATGTCACGACGCTGGCCGCACAGAGGACCGCGTCGGAAAATGTGCTGTCGGTCGAGGCGAACCCGGCCCTTCTGCCCGTGATCGAGGCCAATCTTGCGCGCAATGGCTGCGAGGGCGTCACCCTGCTGCATGGGGCCGTGTCCGGCGTGGCCGAGGAGGGCGAAACCGCCAGCTTCCATATCTCGAACGGGTTCACCGGGTCACGACTGGGCGCGCAGGGGGGGCGGCAGGTCGAGGTGCCGCTGATCGGGTTTCACAAGTTGATCCGCGCGCATCGCCCCCATGTCGTCCTGATGGATGTCGAAGGGGCCGAGGCGGGATTTTTCGACCGTCTGTGGAAATGCCCGCTGCGGTTTTGCGCGATGGAACTGCACCCAAAGCAATATGGGCCCAGTGTCATCAAGAAGATCGTCGATACCATGTCGGCGATGGGCATGACCTACGACCCGGTCGTGTCCAGCCGCAAGATCCTCGGGTTTCGCAAGGTCTGGGGATCGGACGAGGCGGAATGAAAAACGCCGCCCCGAGGAGCGGCGTTTTCAAGTCATTGAAAGACGGCGCGCAGCGCGTCCGGATCACGCCTCTTCGGCGGCTTCCGCGGCTTCGGCTGCTGCCTCGTCGTCCGCTTCGTTCTCGGCGCTGACAAGGCCGGACGGGGCGGTGATGTTCGCGATCACGAAGTCACGGTCGATCGTCGGCTTCGCGCCCTCGGGCAGGGTCACGTCCGAGATGTGGATGACATCGCCGATCTGACGGCCCGAGACGTCGATCGTGATGTGATCGGGAATATCGCCCGCGGTCACGATCAGTTCGACTTCGGGGCGGACCATCGTCAGAACGCCACCCTTCTTCAGGCCGGGGGCTTGTTCCTCGCCGGTCACTTCGACGGGGATGAAGAGGTTGACCTTCGAGGTGCGGCGCAGGCGCATGAAGTCCACATGCGTCGGCAGGTCCTTGACCACGTCGCGCTGGACATTGCGGCAGATCACGCGCACGTCGTCCTGGCCTTCGACCTTCAGGTTGAAGAGGGTCGAGAGGAAGCGGCCATCCTTGAGGCGCTTGAGCAACGCGTTGAAGGGGATCTGAATGGGAAGCGGGTCTACACCGCCGCCGTACACGATACCGGGCACCTTGCCTTCACGGCGAGCTTGACGAGCGGCCCCCTTGCCTGTCCCCGTCCGTGCCTCGGCGATAAGATCAGGAATCTCACCAGCCATAGCTATATCTCCATAGGTTAGAGGGGCCGCCTCCAAGGGTGTCGGCCCCGATGAAGACGCTCCATTAGCGCCGAATCCCCTATTTGGCCAGAGGAAAAGGAACATACCGATGCCGCGGTCGGGCAGCAGGGGGCTTGCCCGTCCGGCGCGGGCGGGATAGCGGCGGGATATGCAACGCCTCTCCGACCTTCTGAACGCGGCGATCCTGTCGCGCGCGCCAATCGCCGCCCTTGCCGCTATCGGCGTCTTCTGGGGCGGAACAGCGGCTTATATCCCCGACCTCAAGGCGCGGATCGGGGCAGGGGACGCGCTGTTCGGGATGATCCTGCTGGCGTCTTCCGGAGGGGCCCTGATCGCGATGGCAATCTCACCGCGGGTCGAGGCGCGGCTGCCGCGCGCGGCCCTGACGCTGTCGGTCGTGGCCATGGCGGCGGCGGCGGCGCCTTTGGGGTGGGCGGCGAGCGTGGCGCTCTTCAGCATCGCGATGGTCGCGGTCGGGATGACCACCGGCATGGCCGACATCCTTGCCAATGCGCGCGTGGCCCGACTTGAGGCGCGGCACAACACGGCGCTGATGAACCTCAACCACGCCTGCTATTCCTTTGCTTACGCGGCCAGTGCCGCCCTGACCGGGATCGCGCGCGAGGCGGCGCTTTCGCCTGCCCTGTGGTTCGTGCTGATCGCGGCGGCAACGTTGGCGCTTGCCTCGTTCACCTGGCCCCGCATGAGCCAGCAGGCCGAAGGGGACGCGCCGCAAGCCAGCCGGGGCCATGTGGGGCGGCATGCCTGGATCGCGGGGTTCGTCGTGCTGATCGCCTTTTTTGTCGAGAACGCGACCGAGGGGTGGTCCGCGCTGCATGTCGAACGCACGCTGGGCGGTGGCGCGGCCGAGGGCGCGCTTGGCCCGGCCATGCTGGGCCTGACCATGGGCATCGGCCGCCTGCTGGGCCAGATGGTCACGTTTCGCGGGTCCGAGATGACCGTTCTGCGCTTCGCGGTGCTGATCGCGGCGGCGGGGCTGATCATCGCGGCCTCGGCCCCGGTGCCGATCCTCGCCTATCTCGGCTTCGGATTGCTGGGGCTGGGCGTGTCGGTGGTGGCGCCGCTGGCGCTGGCGTTGACCGGCGTCCATGCGGAGCCCGAACGGCGCACGCTGGCCGTGTCGCGCGCCGCGATGATCGGCTATTTCGGCTTTTTCATCGGGCCGCCCCTGATGGGCTTCCTGTCCGAGGCCGTCGGCCTTCGCATCGCTTTTGCCACCGGGGCGGCGATGCTGCTGATCGTGCCGCTGCTGCTGTTGCCGCGGATGCGCGCCGCCGAGCGGATGGTCTGAGCCGTCAGCGCCAGCGCGTTTCGAAATCCTCGGGCAACAGAAGGTTGTGACGCCCAAGGTTCTTCACGTCCCGTTCGCCGCAGAGCGCCATGGTCGTGTCGAGTTCCTTGTGCAGCACTTCGAGCGATTTCTTCACGCCTTCCTGTCCCATGGCCCCGAGGCCATAGACAAAGGCGCGGCCCACCATCGTGCCCTTGGCCCCAAGCGCGAGCGCCTTGAGGATGTCCTGGCCCGAGCGGATGCCGCTGTCGAGATGCACCTCGATCTTGTCGCCCACCGCATCCATGATGCGCGGCAGCATGCGGATGGAACTAAGCGCGCCGTCCAGTTGCCGCCCGCCGTGGTTCGACACGACGATGGCATCGGCACCCACTTTGATCGCCTGTTTCGCGTCCTCCTCGTCGAGGATGCCCTTGAGGATCACGGGGCCGTCCCACCAATCGCGGAACTGTTTGATCCGCGCCCAGTCAAGCGATGGGTCGAAGGCCTCGGCCGTCCATGAGCCGAGCGAGCTGGGATCTTTCACGCCCTTTGCGTGGCCGACTATATTGCCGAAGAACCGCCGCTTGGTTTGCAGCATCTCCAGCCCCCAAGGCACCTTGGTGGCGAGGTTGGCGATGGAGGCGGGAGTCAGTTTCGGCGGCGCGGAGAGACCGTTTTTCAGGTCCTTGTGGCGCTGCCCCATGATCTGCAAATCCACGGTGATGACCAGCGCCGAACATTTCGCCTCTTTCGCGCGGTCGAACAGACGCTTCATGAAGTCGTCGTCCTTGAGCGTGTAGACTTGGAACCAGAACGGTTTCGAGGTGTGGCTGGCCACATCCTCGATCGAGCAGATCGACATGGTCGAAAGCGTGAACGGCACGCCGAACTTCTCGGCGGCGCGGGCGGCTTTGATCTCTCCATCGGCCGATTGCATGCCCAGCAGGCCCACCGGAGCCAGGGCGACCGGCATCGCCACGTCCTGCCCCACCAGTTGCGAGGCGGTCGTGCGGCCCGCCATGTCCACGGCGATGCGCTGACGCAGGCGGATTTCGTCGAAATCGGACGAGTTTTCGCGGAAAGTCTGTTCCGTCCAGCTGCCCGATTCCGCGTAGTCGTAGAACATCTTGGGAACGCGGCGGCGGTAGATGCGGCGCAGGTCTTCGATTTCGGTGATGACGGGCATGGCGGCCTCCCCCTGTCCGCAGGAATTGGTATGGTTTTCTTACCGCCTGTCTCTCACCCTGTCCATTGTGGCGTTCCGCCACCGCGAGCCGCCCGCTCAGGCGCGATGCGCGCCGTCTGCCAATCCCTTGACAAAGGACAGCACGTCCACGGGTGTACGGCCCGCCGCGATTTCGCCCACGATGGCCGAGCCGACGACGCAGCCATCGGCGACGCCTGCAATGGCCTCGGCGGCGTCCGGGGTCTTGATGCCGAAGCCCACGATGACGGGAAGGTCGGTTTGCGCCTTGATCCGGGCCACCTCGGGGGCGACGTCACCGGCCTGCGCCTCGGCCGCGCCGGTGATCCCGGTGATCGACACGTAGTAGACGAACCCGCTGGTGTTCTGCAGCACCTTGGGCAGGCGCTTGTCATCGGTCGTGGGCGTGGCCAGCCGGATGAAGTTGAGCCCCGCCTTTTGCGCCGGGATGCACAATTCCTCGTCTTCCTCGGGCGGCAGGTCCACCACGATCAACCCGTCGATCCCGGCCTCTTTCGCATCGGCGAGGAACCGGTCCACGCCACGCGAATAGATCGGGTTGTAATAGCCCATCATCACGATCGGGGTGGTGTCGTCATCCTTGCGCAGCTCGCGCGCGATCTGGAGGGTCTTTTCGAGCGTTTGCCCGCCTTCCAGCGCGCGCTGGCCGGCCAACTGGATCGTCGGACCATCGGCCATGGGGTCGGTGAAGGGCATGCCCAACTCGATGATGTCGACACCCGCACCGGGCAGGCCGCGCACCACCTCGAGCGAGGTTTCGTAATCGGGATCGCCCGCCATGACATAGGCGACGAAGGCCTTTTTCCCCTCGGCCTGCAGGCGTGCGAAGGTATCGTCGATGCGTGTCATGGGCTCCCCCGTCAAAAACTCCGTTGCCGGGTTTGGGCCAAAGGGGCGGGGAAATCAATGGGGCGCGAGGGATCAGGCCTCAACACCGTCTTCGACGGACACCATCCAGCGGATGCCGAACCGATCGCGCACCGTTCCGAAGGCGGGCGTCCAGAAGGTTTCACCCATCGGCATGCCGACCTCGCCGCCCTCGGCCAGCCCGGCGAAGACCCGGTGCGCTTCGGCCACGCTGTCCAGCGCCAGATGCAACGACGCGCCGGTCATCCCGGCCCCGTCGCCGGCGGCGCTGTCCGAGGCCAGGATCTCCAGGTCGCCGTGGCGCAGCGTGGCGTTCATTACCGCATCGTCCGCCATGCCTGCCATCTGCGCACGGTCGGCTTCGGGCATGTCGGCAAAGCGCAGGATCTCCGGCGCGGGCGCCCCGAGCAATTCGGCATAGAAGGTCAGGGCTGCCTCGCAAGTGCCGTCGAAGAAGAGATAGGGTGTGATGTGCATGGCGCGCCTATGGTTGCTGCGTTCATGCTACCACATTCGGTTGCCCCTTTCGCGTGCGCACCGTAGAAGGCGGCGAATTTCCAAGGCACGAGGGCGAAACATGGGGTTCAAGGTCGGGATCGTGGGGCTGCCGAATGTGGGCAAATCCACCCTCTTCAACGCGCTGACCAAGACGGCCGCCGCGCAGGCTGCCAATTTTCCCTTCTGCACGATCGAGCCGAACGTGGGCGAGGTTGCCGTGCCCGATGCGCGGCTGGACACGCTGGCAGGGATCGCGGGCTCAAAGCAGATCATTCCGGCCCGCATGACCTTCGTGGATATCGCTGGCCTGGTGAAGGGCGCGTCGCAGGGCGAAGGCCTCGGCAATCAGTTCCTCGCCAATATCCGCGAAGTCGATGCCATCGCCCACGTGCTGCGCTGTTTCGAGGATGACGACGTCACCCATGTCGAGGGCCGCGTCGACCCGGTCGAGGATGCCGACACGATCGAAACGGAACTGATGCTGGCCGATCTCGAGTCGATCGAGAAGCGCTTGCAGAATATCGTCCGCAAGGTGCGTGGCGGCGACAAGGAAGCCGTCCAGCAAGAGCGCCTGATGAAAGAGGCCAAGGCCATGCTCGAAGAGGGCAAGCCCGCCCGCATGGTCGAGGTGTCCGAGGATGACGCCAAGGCATGGAAGGGGCTGCAGCTTTTGACCACCAAGCCCGTGCTCTACGTCTGCAATGTCGACGAGGGCGAGGCCGCGACCGGAAATGCGCTGTCGGACAAGGTGGCGGAAATGGCCGCCGAACAGGGGGCCGGGCAGGTCGTGATCTCGGCCAAGATCGAGGAAGAGATCAGCCAGCTCGATGCCGACGAGGCGCAGATGTTCCTCGAGGAACTGGGCCTGCACGAGGCGGGCCTCGACCGGCTGATCCGCGCAGGCTACGACCTTCTGGGGCTCGAGACCTATTTCACCGTCGGCCCAAAAGAGGCCCGCGCCTGGACCATCCGCCGCGGCACCCGCGCCCCGCAGGCTGCTGGCGTCATCCACGGCGATTTCGAGCGCGGCTTCATCCGCGCCGAAACCATCGCCTACGACGATTTCGTCAGCCTGGGCGGCGAACAGGCGGCCAAGGATGCCGGCAAGATGCGGGTCGAAGGCAAGGGCTACGAGGTCAAGGACGGCGACGTTCTGCATTTCCTGTTCAACGCGTAAGGAATAGGGCGCCCAAGGTGGCCCTTTCCCCCTTGCCCCTCCCGGCCATGCCCACTAAACGGGTCGACGGAGACGTGGCCGAGTGGTCGAAGGCGCTCCCCTGCTAAGGGAGTAGGCGGGAAACCGTCTCGAGGGTTCGAATCCCTTCGTCTCCGCCATCCAATTCATGAAATCCTGTGGGCGCGGTTCAATCCAAGCGCCAATTCCGGACTGCGGCTCGCCCATCCATTTTCCAGACATAGAAGATGTGGATTGGGCTTTTCAGTGGCGGATCGGGTCATCCGTTGTACGTTGCCAATAATAACACCCGCGACCGCAACTGTTTGCGGATCTGGTGGATGCGCCACCGCATAAGCGAAAACTGCAGAAGTCCTTGTCCACCTTAAGATGTCTGCTGCTCTCTCCAGATCTATGAACAGTGCAGAAAGAAACGTATCCGGCCCCGAGTGTTCGTTCGATCACGTGCATGCCCAAAGTCGTCTTCAATTCCGGGTCAGAATGTGAGTTTGAAACCCGTACACCCTCAAGGGTCATGGCTGGCCGTGTCGCCTTCTTCGGGCCTGGCAGGTGGATCCAAGTGGTTTCGGGAGCGCAGGCAGTTTTCGGGGCGCTGACACAAGCCAGCGGAGGCCGTTTCACGGGCACTTGCCATCTCGGTAAGGGCGACCGGTCTGCCTCAATCCGTCCACAGGCGCTGGTGACCACGAATCCGCAACCAACCAGCAATAAAACGCGCGCAGATGCCTGCGCAGGATCACAATTGGCATTGCTGACAGCTTTTTGCGACCTATTGTTGCGCGGAAGAGATTTCGCTTGGGGAGGAAGAGATGACGGACTTGCTGGCTGACTTGATTGCGGGGCATCCGGGTGAAACGCCTGCGATTGGCGCTCCTGGTCGTGACTGGCTGAGCTATGGCGGTTTGCGGGACTTGTCGCAGTCGGTGGCCGGTGCGCTGCATGCGGCGGGTGTCGGGCGCGGGGACCGGGTGGCGATCGTGCTGCCGAATGGTCCGGAAATGGCGGCGGCTTTCGTGACGGTGGCGCAGGTGGCCACGACCTGCCCGCTGAACCCCGCCTACAAGGAGGACGAGTTCGCCTTCTACCTCGAGGACCTCAAAGCCAAGGCCATCGTCCTGCTGGACAGCGAAGAGGGCCCGGCCTTGGCCGCCGCGCGCAAGCTGGACCTGGCGGTCATCCGCCTGACGCCGGATGCGGACGGCGCGGCAGGGCAATTCACCTTGACGCCCGAGCGCAGCGCCGGCACCGCCGATCCCGCCGCCCCCGGCGCCGAGGATGTCGCGCTGATCCTGCATACCTCGGGCACGACCTCGCGCCCCAAGATCGTGCCGCTGCTGCAATCGAACCTGGCTGCCTCGGCGCGCAATATCGGCGCGTCGCTGGCGTTGACCCCGGAGGATCGCTGCCTGAACGTGATGCCGCTCTTCCACATCCACGGTCTGATCGCCGCAGTCTCGTCCACATTGGCGGCGGGCGGCTCGGTCTGGTGCGCGCCGGGTTTCGACGCGATGAAATTTTTCGGATGGATGAAAGAGGCGCATCCGACCTGGTATACGGCGGTGCCGACCATGCACCAAGCGATCCTGGCCCGCGCCGGTCGCAACGCCGAGACCATCGCCGAGGTACCGCTGCGCTTCTTGCGGTCCTCCTCGGCCTCGCTGCCCGGCCCGGTCATGGAACAGCTGGCCAAGACCTTCAACGCGCCGGTGATCGAGGGATACGGCATGACCGAGGCCACGCACCAGATGGCCTCGAACCCGCTGCCGCCGCGCGCGCAAAAGCCCGGTTCGGTCGGCATCGAGGCTGGCCCTCTGGTGCGCATCGCGCACGAGGTGGAGGACCGCCTGATCGAGGGCACCGGAGAGGTCGTGATCTCGGGGCCGAATGTCACCCCGGGCTACGAGGGCAACCCTGAGGCCAATGCCAAGTCCTTCTTCGAGGCCGAGGGCAAGCGCTGGTTCCGCACCGGCGACCAGGGGCAATTCGATCAAGAGGGCTACCTGACCCTGACCGGTCGCCTGAAGGAGATCATCAACCGGGGCGGCGAAAAGGTCAGCCCGCTCGAGGTTGACGGTGTGCTCTCGGCGCACCCGGCCATCGCTCAGGTCGTCACCTTTGCCTTGCCCCATCCCAAGCTGGGCGAAGAGGTGGCCGCCGCCGTCGTGCTGCGTGAAGGCGCCGAGGCCGACGAGGCGGCAATCCGGGCCTTCGCGGGCGAACGGCTGGCCGCCTTCAAGGTGCCGCGCAAGGTTCTGATCCTCGACGAGATCCCGAAAGGCGCCACCGGCAAGTTGCAGCGCATCGGCCTGGCCGAGAAACTGGGCCTCGTGGCCTGACACCATCATGGCCGTGCGGCCCTGGCGCCGCACGGCCCCCATCGACTTACGCGCCCGCCCTTCCGCGCGGGCAGGAGACTGATCCATGAAAATCTGCATCTTTGGCGCCGGCGCGATCGGCGGTTACATGGGCGTCAAGCTGGCGCAGGCCGGGGCGGATGTCAGCCTGGTCGCGCGCGGCCCGCATTTGGCCGCGATGAAGGAAAATGGCCTGACCCTGATCGAGGAGAGCGGCACCAGCACCGTGTCCGTTACCGCCTCGGACAACCCCGCAGATCTGGGGCCGCAGGACTACGTCATCGTGACGCTCAAGGCGCATTCGGTCCCGCCCGTGGTCGACAAGATGCAGCCGCTCATCGGGCCTGACACGACCATCGTCTCGGGCGTGAACGGTGTGCCCTGGTGGTATTTCCACAAGATCGGCGGCCCGCTTGAGGGCACCCGGTTGGAAACCGTTGACCCCGGCAATGCGCAATGGGACGGGTTTGGCCCCGACCGCGTGCTGGGCTGCGTCGTCTACCCCGCCGCCGAGGTCTCGGAACCCGGCGTGATCAAGCATATCGAGGGCAACCGCTTCTCCCTCGGTGAGCCGGACGGCTCGAAATCGGAGCGTGCGATGGCGCTGTCAAAGGCGCTTGCCGCGGCCGGGCTCAAGGCGC
The DNA here is from genome assembly GCF_019800885.1 of Maritalea mobilis. Lineage (GTDB taxonomy): Bacteria > Pseudomonadota > Alphaproteobacteria > Rhodobacterales > Rhodobacteraceae > Roseibacterium > Roseibacterium beibuensis. Next base: position 1,744,521 of record NZ_JAHVKE010000001.1, on the reverse strand, counting down.
CGGTGCGGCCCCGCTTGCGCGACGAGATCTGGGTCAAGCTTTGGGGCAACCTGTCCTTCAACCCGATCTCGGCGCTGACGCATGCCACGCTGGACGTGCTCTGCACCGATCCCGGCACCCGCGCCGTGGCGCGCAACATGATGCTCGAGGCGCAGGAGATCGCCGAGAAGCTGGGCGTGAAGTTCCCCATTGACGTCGACCGCCGCATCGATGGCGGCGCAGCCGTGGGCGCGCATCGCACCTCCATGTTGCAGGATCTTGATGCGGGTCGCCCCATGGAAATCGACGCGCTCTTGGGGTCCGTGCAGGAGCTTGGCCGCGTTACCCAGACGGAAACCCCGACCATTGACACGGTGCTTGGCCTGACACGCCTCCGGGCGCGGGTCGCGGGATTGTATAGCTGAAGGGGAGAGCCGGTCAGGACGGCTCTGCCCCACTTTTTCCACGCCCGCGCCGGAGCAGTTTGACCGCCGGCAGGAACAGCAGGATCAGCGCTATGATCGTGATCGGCGCGGCCACGGGGCGGGTGAAAAAGATCGACGGATCCCCCGAAGACAGCAGCAGTGACTGGCGCAAAGTCGGCTCGGCGATCGGGCCAAGCACGATGGCCAGCACCGCCGGCGCGAGCGGATAGTCGAAGCGGCGCAGGACGAAGGCGCCCAGCCCGAAAATCACGATCAGCCAGATGTCGAACATGTCTCGTGTCGCGGCAAAGCCGCCAGCGATGGACAGCACGAAGATCATCGGCGCGAGGATCGTGAAGGGCATGCGCAGCATCCAGATGAAGACCGGGATGAAGGCCAGGTTGATCAGAACCGCCGCAACGTTCGAGATGTAGAACGAGCCGATCAGGCCCCACACGAACTCGGTTTCCTGCACGAACAATAGCGGTCCGGGCACAAGACCCCAGATGACCATACCACCAAGCAGGATGGCGGTCGTGGGCGAGCCGGGGATGCCAAGCGTCAGCATCGGCAGCATGGATCCGGTCGAGGCCGAGTTGTTGGCGGCCTCTGGCGCGGCGACGCCGTCCGGGTTGCCCCGGCCAAATTCATGGGGCACGCGCGAGACCATCTTGGCAACGCCATAGGACATGAGGGACGCAGGCGTTGCACCCGCCGCAGGCAGGATGCCGACGAAGAACCCGAGCACCGATCCGATGGCCGTTCCCTTCCATCCGCGCCGCGTGGCTTCGGCCGTGTCCGCCGCCATGCCGCGCATGGTCATTTTCGGGTTCGTGCTTTCGACGTCGCCGCGCGATTGCTCGATTGTCCAGAGCATCTCGCCGATGCCGTAGACGCCGATGGCGAGGACAAGGAAGCCGATGCCCTGCAGGAAACCGGTGATATCGAACAGCACCAACCGGGGCGCGCCCGAGATCTGGTCGAAACCGATCGCCCCCAGCACGAGGCCAAAACAGATCGAGAAAATGGTCTTGGGAATGTCATCCCCACCCAGCCCCACGAAGGTGGCGAAGGCCAGAAGCATCAGCGCAAAGATTTCTGGCGGGCCGAAGGACAGGGCCACGTCTGCAAGCAGCGGCGCAAAAGCGGTGAAGAACACGTTGGCCACCGTGCCGCCCACGAATGAGGCCAGCGCTGCCGTGACCAGCGCAAGGCTGGCACGCCCCTGTCGGGCAAGTGGCCGGCCGTCGAAGGTGGTGGCCACGGCGGTCGATGCCCCCGGAATGCCAAGTGTCACGGATGAAATCGCACCGCCATACATCGCGCCGTAGTAGATCGCGGCGAGGAAGATGATCGCGCCGCTCGGGGGCACCAGGAACGTGATGGGCAACAGGATCGCGACCCCGTTCACTGACCCAAGCCCGGGCATGGCGCCGATGAACAGGCCCACCGTGACCCCGATCACGATCAGCAGGAGGTTCTGGGGTTGGACGGCCAGCAGCATGCCGTCGCCAAGAAGGGAAAGGATTTCCATGCGCAGCGCCGCCTAGTAGATGATTTCGTAAAGCAGATCGAACACCGGGTCGGTGAAGGACATGCCCGACGGCATGGTGATCTGCATGGCGCCCTCGAAGAAGAAGAAGAAAACCAAGGGCGTCGCGACTGCGAGCGAGATGCTCAGGCCCCAGGAGTGGCGGCCGAGGAAACGCAGGTAGTAGAACAGGAAAACGGCGATCGCCCCGTACATCGAGATGATGTTGATCAGGGCGACGAACACGACCACGCCTCCGCCCACAAGCGCCACCATCCGCCAGCCATAGCTGTCGAGAAACGGCTCTTCCGAGCGCGATGGCGGCGAAGTTCGCCGCCACCAGTTGAATGCGATCAGGCCGCAGCAGGCCAGCATGATGGCCGATAGCCAGAATGGCCAGAAGCCGCCCCCGGGGCCACGCCCGGGGATGTAGCCGATGGGTAGCTCGGCACTCTCCCACATCAGGTATATGGAAAAGAGCGCCAAGACCCCGGCGGTTATGATTTCGCCATTGCGCATCGCTGGTCTGCCTTGGTCAAAGTGCCGTCAGGACAAGCGATTACTCGCCAAGTGCTTCGAGCAGTTCGCGGTGGTTTTCGACCTGCGTTGCCCAGTAGGCGCGCTGTTCGTCGGCATCCATCCAAAGCGGTGCGAGGCTTTCGGACTCCAGGTAGGCCTGCCACTCCTCGGACTCGTAGATGCGGCCGAAGAGGTCCTGGTAATAGGCCGCGGCCTCGTCCGACATGCCCGGCGCGCCGACAACGGCCCGCTGGTTGTAATACGAGAAGTCGTGGCCGAGTTCCCGGATGGTCGGCACGTCGGGATAGGCCGGCAAGCGCTCGTCCGAGAAGGCCAGCAACGGCACGAAATCGCCCGCCTCGTAGAAGCCCTTGGCTTCTGCCGGGTTGTTGACCGTCGCCATGATTTGCTGACCGGCAAGGTCGCGGGCCACGGCGCCGCCGCCATCATAGGGGATGTAGTTGATGTCGAGGTCGTAGGCCGCCGACATGAATGCGATCACGATCGAATCTTCCTGCCCGGCACCGGTCCCGCCCATGACGAATTCGCCGCCCATGGACTGCACCTGTTCGACGAACTGATCGAAGGTCGTGATGCCGGACTCGGTATGAACCCACAGCACGAAGGGATCGACCCCCATCATCGCGACCGGCGTGAAGGTCTGGATGTCGATCCCCAACTCGGACTGCCGCAGCGGTGTGGTGAAGAACGAATTCAGGGTCACCAGGATCGTGTGATCGGGATCGGAGGCATTCGCGACGTGGATCAGCGCCTCGGCGCCCGAACCACCGCCCCGATTGCTCGGAACCAGCGGGCGGTTGGTCATGTCGTATTCTTCGGCCACCGACTGGATGAACCGGGCGATCTGGTCGGCGCCGCCACCCGGACCGGCCATGATCGTGAAGTCGATTGGGCGCCTCGGCTCCCACTCCTGCGCTACCGATGGCAGCGGTGCCAGGGCGACGATCGCCGCACATCCCAATTGCAATAAAACCCGCTTGGAAACCGTCATGTCTTTTCCTCCCATGATCAAGACCCTCGCCGCGCAGACCCTTCAGAAAAGCTCCCCCCTTTCGAAAAGTCTCTGCTGGCACATGGGAAGGTAATTATCTTGCGCGCAACTCAATTCAAGAGAAATTTAATTGCGTACCATCGTATTCAATCAATGCGCAAAAACGACAGGGATTTTCGCTTGATCTACAACGGTTTGCGTGTTGCCGCCGAAAAGTGTCTCGCGTTCGTGACTGTGGCCATACGCCCCCATGATGAGCAAACCGGCCCCAATCGCCTCGGACTTCTCAAGCAGGGCAGTGCCCGGTTTGCGGGAGTCGAACCTGTGCACATCCGCCGATTTGCCGCGCAGGCGGTAGTACTGGACGAGCTCTTCGGCGGTGGCCCCGTGCGGTTCCCCACTGCCAACCGCGAGTATGCTCACACGGTCCGCTTTGGCCACGATATCCATGGTCAGCGCGACGGTGCGGGCGGCCTCGAGCGATCCATTCCAGCCAATGGCGACATGCGTGCCGAAATCCGGTGCGACCTCATCCGACGGCGGACACATCAGAACCGGACGGCCCGTTTGGAACAGGGCCGATTTCAGCGCATTCGTCCCAAGGTTCCGGTCGCGGTTCGGCTTGGGCGTCACGACAAGATCGGCGAGGCGTCCGTGATGCTTGATGATATCTCCCATGCGCCCGAATTCTTCGATGAACTGGACGCTCGCGCTCGTGCCATCCGGGGTTTCGGTCTCGACCAGGTCCAGCGCCCGGGCCGTCTCGTGGATCGCTTCGCGCAGCGCCTCTTCTTCCTGATCGGCCAGTTCGGCCGCCTGGGCCTTGATGGTTTCGCTTGCAAAGGCGGGCAGCAGGGTGCTGTAGGGAAACATGTCTTCCGGTTTCGCCCGGCAATGGGCCACGGTGACATGCGCCTTGTGCAGATGCGCCAAGACGGCCGCGTGTCTCATGACCGTTTTTCCCATGCCATCGCCCCGCACGGGCACCAGTATTTTCGCCAGCATTTCAGCCCCTCCCTTTGGGTCGCGCCCGCGTCAGTCTCGGTCTTTGGCGCGATGTCTCATGGAGAAAATAGTACGAACCCACGCCATTCCTGAGGAAAAAAATTCTCGATGGACCAGCGTGTTTGAAGCTGACCACATCGTGGGGTCGCTCGTGTGCCCTCGGACGCCGGGTGTTTTGCGCTCCGACCTCCTTGAACTTTCGGTGCTTTTCGAAAGGGAAGACTGCGGCACGTTGGAGATGCGGGATAAGCGGTCTCGACGCGCCAAAACGGCTCTTGCCGTTCGGGACGGTTTCGATTGAGGTTTGCACGGCACATGCCGGACAGGGCAATGTCTGAAACCCACCGCCGCCCGTGTGGTCCGTCTACACGCTACCGTGGGGCCAAGGGGGGGCGGACCCGTCGATTCGGTCCAGCAGATCAAGAGGAAGAGCATGTCGAATACCGTCATCCCCGCGCCCGAGGTGCACAGCATTCCCACGACTGGCGACGGCGCCTTTCCGATCCGGCGGGTCTATTGCATCGGCCGGAACTACGCTGCCCACGCGGTCGAGATGGGCCATGACCCCGACCGCGAACCGCCCTTCTTCTTCCAAAAGAACCCCGACAACCTCGATCCGTCGGGTGAGTTTCCCTACCCACCCAACAGTTGCGACGTGCATCATGAGATCGAGCTGTTGGTCGCTCTGAAAAGCGGCGGCACGAACATCCCGTTGGACAAGGCGTTGGAGCATGTCTGGGGCTACGGTGTTTGCCTCGACATGACGCGGCGCGATCTGCAGGGGCAGGCCAAGAAGATGGGGCGCCCTTGGGAAATCGGAAAGGCGTTCGAACGGTCGGCTCCCGTCGGCCCGGTGCGCCCGGTCTCGGAGATTGGCCATCCCGACCATGGTCGCGTTGCGCTGAAAGTGAACGGTGACCTGCGGCAGGAGGGCGACCTGAACCAGATGATCTGGAAGGTGCCTGAAATGATCTCCTACCTGTCCGAGTATTTCGAACTCGCGCCCGGCGACGTGATCATGTCCGGCACGCCCGCAGGCGTCGCGGCCGTCGAACGCGGTGACGTGATGGAGGCCGAGATCGAAGGCGTTGGAACCCTGAGCGTCACCGTCATCTGATCCGGGCTTGGGTCCGGCCGCACGGCCAGAACGGGTCAGTCAAAGACGGACATGACCTCGTCCATGGGTTTCTTGCGTTTGGCGGCGGCTGGCACGGTGGCATCCTCCGCCGGCCAGCCCACGGGTATGATCATCACCGCCTTTTCATGCGCCGGGCGGCCGCAAAGCTCGGGTAGGAATTTCATCGGGTTCGGCGTGTGCTCCAGGCAGACCAGACCTGCCTGGTGAATCGCCGTGATCAGCATGCCTGTGGCGATGCCCACGCTTTCAGGCACGTAGTAGTTCTTGTAGCGCTGGTTGTCCTCGGTCAGGCCATAGCGTTGCGCGAAGACGACGATCAGCCAGGGCGCTTTGGTCAGGTGCGGTTTTGACACGCCCGTTCCGATCGGCTCCAACGCGGCCAGCCATTCGTCGCCCGCGCCGCCTGCGTAGAACTCCCGCTCTTCCTCTTCGGCCGCGGCACGGATCGTGGCCTTCATCTCGGGATTCGCGATGGCCACAAAATGCCATGGCTGGTGGTTCGCGCCCGAGGGCGCCGTGACGGCGGCCTCGATGCAGGCCGTTATGATCTCTCGCGGGACGGGACGGTCCGAATAGTCGCGCACGGAATGGCGCTTGCGCATGTAGTCGCGAAACGCCTCCACCGCCTGCAACGCCTCCGCGTCCGGTTTCTGGACACGATCGGGCAGGGGAAGCGGTTTGTAGGAAATCTCGCCTTTCTTATACATGATTTATCCTTCGGTCCGGCAGTCTGTGACAAAGGTGGCGAGGTCTTCGGCAAATCGATCGGGTGCTTCAAGGAACGGGACGTGCCCGACGCCCTCATACGCAATGAACCGGCCCTTTGGCATGATCTCGGCGGCATGTTCCCCCGTTGCGGGCGAAACCACGGTATCGGCGGCGCCGTGGATCACGAGGCCGGGGCAGGATAGCGCGGCGTAGACCGGGCGAAAGTCGAGGTTTGCCGCGAAAAGCGCGCGCCGGACATGGGCGGGGCAGAGCATGTTGGCGCCGACAAGCTCGGCATAGGCGCGCCGGTCTAAGGGCTCTGCCGTGCAGGCATCGACGAACCGGGCCGTCGCCGCCAGCCGCCGTGGGATGTCCTCGGTATAGAGGTCGCGGTCCAGGCCGGGGCTGGCGCTGCCGACCATCCAGTCTTCGCGCGCCTTGCCGACGGCCACGATCCCACCGGCCAGCACGATGCCGCCCAGATGCGCGTCGCCATGCGTGGCGATATGCGCCGCGATCACGCGCGAGCCGTAGGACCAGCCGACCAGGACCGGTTTGTCGAGGCTGGCCGCATCGATCACCGCCTTCACATCGTCGCCCCAAAGACGGGTGTCCGTATAGGCCTCGGTCGCGTCGGGTTTGTCCGATCCGCCATGCCCGCGCAGGTCCATCGCGACGAGGTGAAACCGGTCGGCCAGCCGCGAGATGGCCGGCGTCCAGCAGATGTATTGCTGCGACCAGCCGTGGATCAAAAGGATTGACGGCGCCGCCGGCTCACCGGCCGTGGCGTAAGCGATCCGGGTGCCATCCGAGGATGTCGCGAAGTGAGTCTGAAGGTCCATGTTGTCCGTTTCGTCTTTTTGCCGCTGGCATGGCGCAGCGTGGCTTTGTTTCGGGCGGGATGATGCGCGGAATGATCGGGCGGAGCAAACCGAAAAGGCTGGGGCGGCCGGCACCCGCCACCTCTCAGATTACGCACAGACCCCATGCGCGCATGTGCATTGAGGCAGGAGAGATTACGGCCATTTTACCGGCAGACACCGGCCAAACCGCCGATGAGCCATTCAAGGAGGAGCGAAATGTCCAAGACCATTCCCGGCATCCACCACGTGACGGCCATTTCCGGGCCGCCGCAGCCCAATGTCGATTTCTTCACCGGCCTGCTGGGTCAGCGGCTGGTCAAGAAGACCGTGAATTTCGATGCGCCCGACACCTACCACCTCTATTACGGCGACAACGCCGGGTCGCCCGGCACCATCCTGACCTTCTTTCCCTTCGCCAATGCGGGCCCCGGCCGGGCCGGCGCAGGGATGGCTAGCGCCTATGCCTATGCCGTTCCGAAGGGTGGGTTTGATGCGTGGATGGAAAAGCTGGCCTCCGACGCCGTCGATTTCGAAGGCCCGGTCGAGCGGTTCGGCCAGCGCGTCATCACCCTGCGCGACCCCGATGGCGCACCGGTCGAGTTGATCGAAACGGAGCGCGAGAGCGCGGACGCGTTGGATGGGTTCCACTCCGTCACCCTGTGGGAGCGTGACCTTGCGCCGACCGCGAAGCTCTTGACCGATATCTTCGGCTATCGAGAGCAGGGGCACGAAACCATCGATGGGGTCGAGCGTCTGCGCTTCGCCGTTCCGGGCGATGCCCGCGGCACGGTGGTCGACCTGATGCGCTCGGACGCGCCGTCGATCGGTCGGCAAGGGGCCGGGACAATCCATCACGTGGCCTTCCGGGCTGAGGATGACGACACGCAGATGGCTTGGCGCGAAGCGGTGGCCTCGGCCGGGTTCGACGTTACGCCGCAGATCGATCGGCAGTATTTCAACGCGATCTACTTCCGCGAGCCGGGCGGCGTTCTGTTCGAAATCGCCACCGATCCGCCGGGCTTTGCCGTGGATGAACCGCAGGAAACCATGGGGCAGGAGCTGAAGCTGCCGCAGCAGTACGAACCCATGCGCGACCGGATCGAGGCGGTTCTGCCGCCGCTGAAGGTGGCGTGATGGCCGTGGATCAGGAAACCCCGCTGCGTGTCGGCGGGGTTAACCCCGCCATGGCCCGCATGGGGCTGGTGCTCGTGCATGGTCGGGGTGGCTCGGCTGCCGATATCCTCGGTTTGGGCGAGGCGCTGGCGCTGCCTGATATTGCGACCATTGCCCCCGAAGCCCCCGGGCGGAGTTGGTGGCCGACCTCGTTCCTTGCGCCGATGGGGCAGATGAACCCGCATGTCGACCGTGGCCTGGCTGCCGTCGATGCGGCCATCGACGCCTTGGTCGAAGGGGGCCTGCCGCGCGAAAAGATCGCGCTGGCGGGGTTCAGCCAAGGCGGATGCCTTGCGCTGGAATACGCGGCGCGCAAGGGCGGCTTGGCGGCGGTGTTCGGCCTGTCGGCGGGGTTGGTCGGCACGCGGGACGCCATGACCGGTGGGCCGCAGCCGGCGCTTTACGGGTTTGCCGCCAAGGCCTTCGACTACGACACGGACCTCTCTGGCACGCCGGTCGAGATCACGGTGCATGAAGAGGACCCGCACATCCCGCTGGCGCGGGCACAAGAGAGCCTCGCGGTCTTCGAGCGGCTGGGTGCGCGCGCGCGACTGCACGTGGCGCCGGGGCCGGGACACGGCATCACCGACGCGGGCATCACCGCGATGCGGGCGCACCTGAACGGCTAGGCGGGCCTAGCGGAACCAGTAATCCCATCCGCGTTGATATAGGGCCACGAGCGGATGGCCCTGTATCGAGTTCACCCCGACCTCGACCGGGCCGGTATCGCCGGGAAAGACCTGCGCGGCGTCCCATTGCGCCTCGGTCAGAAAGCGCAAGCCGTCGGGCAACTCCGGTGCTCGGCCTTCGGCGGGGAGTGTCGGGCCTGCCATCACGAACCCCCAATCTCCGAAACTTGGCACATAGGCGTGGTAGGCCAGCGTCTCCAAGGTGCTGTCCGGCGCGAAGGGATTTCTGGCCGCATCCAGCGTTGCGGAGACCGTCCAAAAGGCGTCGCGCGCGAAGGTCGGCGACCCGGATTGCGTGACGATCAGCCCTTGGGCTGTCAGCCGCTCGACCAGCATGTTGTAGAACTCGATCGAATAGAGCTTCGACAGAGCGATGGTCTTGGGGTCAGGCAGGTCGGCGATGACCACGTCGTAAAGCGCGTCATCCTCGGCGATGAAGCTCCATGCATCGGCGGACACGATCTCGACCCTCGGGTCAGTCAGTGCGCCGTTATTCAGTGCGGCAAGGTCGGGGTTGGTCGCAAAGATCTCGGTCACGCGCGGGTCGAGGTCCACCAGCGTAACCCGCTCGACGCCATCGTGGCGCAGCACCTCGCGTGCGGCCATCCCGTCGCCACCGCCAAGGATCAGGACATGCGCGCGGCGCGGGGCGAGGCCCATGGCGGGATGCACCAGCATCTCGTGGTAGCGGTGCTCGTCAAGGCTGTCGAACTGGATGGAGTGGTCGAGGAACAGGCGGTAGCGTTCGTCGAAGCGCGTAATGGTGATGGATTGATAGGGCGTCTCTTCGCGGAAGATGACCTCGTCCTGGAACAGGCGCGCATCGACGCTGGCGACCAGCCGCTCCGACAGGACCAGCGCGGTCAGCGCTGCCAGAAGGAAGGCCGCCCAAGGCAGCCACAGCCCCCTGGGCAACCGGTCGCGGAACAGCCACAGCGAAAACCCGGCGACGGCCAGGTTCATCACGCCGAAGGACAGCGACGCCGCCATCAGCGACAGGTTCGGCACGATCAGAAGTGGAAAGGCGAGAGAGGCCGCCAACGCCCCGATATAGTCGGCGGTCAGGACATTCTCGAAGCGGAATTCGGCGGCCCCGATCTCTTTCAACACCCGCGTAATGAGCGGGATTTCCATGCCCGACAGGATGCCGATGGCCATCAGGATCGCGTAAAGCGGCAGGCTTACCGCGCCGTAGATCGCGTAGGCGAAGAACAGGAGCGGTCCGGCAGCCCCGCCAATGACGCCAAGCGCGATTTGGGTGCGCACGAAGCCCGACAGCGCATCGCCCACGAAGCGCGACAGCCACGCGCCGGCCCCCATCGCCGTCAGGAACACGCCGATCACGAAGCTGAATTGCCGGATGGAATCCCCGAGCAGGTAGCTGGAGATCGTTGCCGCGATCAGCTCGTAGATCAGGCCCGCGACCGCGACGAAAAAGGTCGCGGCCAGCAGCCAGACGACCTTCAGATCCGGCCCCGGCTGGCTTGTCCCGCTCTGGTCGGAAATGCTCAAGACAGGATGACGGCGGCGATGATGATCGACATGGAGATGAAGACCGACGCGATCAGCACGGCCAGCGAGGTGTTCTGGTCTTCCTCGATCTCCTTGATGATCGAGAAGGGCGACATCAGCTGGATCACCTTCCAGCTGCCCCACAGCAAGATCAGCCCAAGCGCCGTGTAAAAGATGGTCGAGACGACCTCGGCCCAGACAATTGCGTCAAGCATCACGCATCCTTTCCGTTCATTTGACCCGTCCGAATGAAGAATAGCCGCCGCCGGTGCCGGACCCGGCGCGAATGGAGGCGGCACTGGCGGCCAGATCGCCGCTTTCGCGCGCGACGCCGAACCACGAAAGATAGGTGGCCCCCGACAGGAAGGCGGCGCAGCCCAGGATGATGACAAGGCGGAACGGGGTCATGGCGTCACTCCTAGTCCGACCAGTCCGACCCGGCAAACCGGCGTGCGTGGTAGACAGAACGCCGCGCGGTGACGGCCATCCAGCCAAGCCCGAACAGCACGGCCGCGATGATCAGCCAGAACGCGCTGATCTTGCCTTCTTCGACGCTGAGCGTGACGGTGCTGGCCGGGCGCCCGCGCAAACCTTCCGTGCCGTCTTCTTCGAGGGTCAGCGTGATCGTGTGTGTTCCCGTCTCGGCGGGGCGGAACCGGATTCTGTCGCTGTTCGAGCCTTCGCTCCAGCGCTCGCCATCCTCAATCCCCTGGTAGTATTCGACCACGCCCACACCGGCGGTAAGGGGTTCCCCGCTTGGGCCAGCGACTTCGGCGGAGAAGGCAGACCACCCGTTATCCGCGTTGCCCTGCAAGCTGATGATGCTGAGTTGCGAGGCATTCGTCACGTCGAAGCTGAAATTCTTGGGAAGGCTGTCGACGGGAACGCGCGTGGGCGGCATCACGACCGATCCGCTGCCGCCGGAGAGCGTGACGGCAAGCACAACGGCTCCGATGGCGGAGGCCAGCAAGGATCGGCGTAGGAACCCTTCTTCTCGCATCGGCTTGTAGGGGGTCAACGCGTGGCGCTGGGCCGAACCGATGGCCGCCGCATCCAAGCCGAGTTCCGAAAGAACCGTGTCACGGTCCATCAGTGTCGTAAGTTCCACCTCGCGCTCGGTCTCGCTGCGGGTGAGCGACAGCATGGCCGAGGGGCCCAACAGGGTGATCGTTTCAGTGGTCTCGCCGATCCGCGGCACCCAGTTGAATTCGCCTTCCATGAAGTCGATCTGCGCGACCGTCGTCTCGTAATACTTGTAGCGCTCGCCCGCATACTGGCGCGTCGGTGGAGTCTCGGCCCGTTCCACGGTGCCGGAACTCAGCCAATGGCCCATGTTGAAATCGCGGATCTTGCGGGTGAACAGGACATGGCCGTCCTCCCAACTCAACCAGGCGTAGCCATGGGTGGGTGAGAAAAGCTGGTGTTCGACCCAACGCCATGTGCGTCCGCGATAGGTTTCACTCATGCCGAGCGTACCGATCACGGTGAAGGGTACGTCCCGGTATGTCAGGCTCATGCCGATCTTGACCGGGCTGTCGGGATGGTCGCGTTTCCCGATCGAGGTCAGGATCTTGTAATTATCCTGCGTGTCGAGGACCGCGCCGCAATAGCCGCAGACATGCGACAGGACGCGCCCGCCGCCCAGAACCGAGAGGCCGGCCCCGCACTGCGTACAGTTGATCGAGGAAAGCGCGTCTGCCCGTGTCATGCGCCCGACCGCACCGTGAGGGTGAAGGGATCAAGCCAGACGCCTTCGAACCATTGATGCACGCCGTCCCAGAACTCGCCAGACAGCACCTCCCCGTCGCGGCCAGCGGCGTTGATGAAGAGATGTTGCTCACCGATTTCCAGAACTTCGGGAAACTCGCCACGGATCGCGACGCATTTGGCCAAGTCGGCTTCGGTCACGGTGTATTTTCGGCCTTGATACGTGAAGTCATGGCCAACAGGCAGCGGGTCGGGTTGGCGCGGGCCGGACCCGGGCGGAAAGGCGCGTTGCAGCACGACATCACCTTCATCGATCGACAGCCATGCGCCATCGCCGTTGCCATCGAGCGCCCACATCTCGTCCCAGAAGCCGCGACCATAGTCGAAACGGGCATGGCCCACGACCTCGAATTGCGTCCCGTCGGCCCAGACCGCGTCGCCGATCCCGAACAGCATCGGGGTTTCGTGCATCACTCCGTGATCGCCCATCGGGGCAAGCGCGTCCTGCCCGCGAAAGAGGGTCGTGCCACAGGCTGGGCAATCGAACATGCGTGTGGAGTGCCGAAGCTCGGGAAATCCATAGCCGCAATTCGGGCAGGTCAGGGCAGGGTCGGGCATCGGCAATCGTGACGTGATCGAAATCGGAAAAGAAAAGCGCGGTCATGTAACCGCGCCGGGGGAAAGGGGTAAAGGGGGAAGGCTGTGGGCGCCTTCCCCGGTGTGGGCCTGTGGTTAGCCCAGCACTTCCTTGATCGCGTCGGCGGTGGCCTGAACCACCGTGTCGGCTTCCTCGCGCGAGAGGCAGAGCGGCGGGGCGTAGCCGATAATATCGCCCTGCGGCATGGCGCGGGCCACGACGCCGCGACGGCCCATCGCCGCGACCACCTGCGGGGTGATCTTGTCGGCGGCATCAAAGAAGGTGCGGCTGTCGCGATCCTTGACCAGTTCCACGGCGGTCAGCATCCCTTCGCCGCGCACTTCGCCGACATTGGCATGCTCGCCGATGGCCTCGGCCATGGTCTTGGTCAGGTAAGGGCCGACCTCGCCCGCGTTCTGCACAAGGTTCAGGCTGTCGACCAGTTTGAGGTTTGCAACCCCGGCCGCCGCCCCGATCGGGTGCGCCGAGTAGGTCCAGCCGTGGCCGATGGGGCCGTTTTCATCGGTGCCCTGTTCCAGCACCTTCCAGACCTTGTCGGACAGGATGGACCCCGACAGCGGCGCGTAGGCGCTGGTCAGGCCCTTGGCGATGGTCATGATGTCGGGCGTGATGCCGTAATGCGGGCTGCCGAACATCGACCCCAGACGCCCAAAGCCGGTCACGACCTCGTCCGCGATCAGAAGGATATCGTGCTTGCGCAGGATCGGCTCGATGGCCTGCCAGTAGCCGGCGGGCGGCGGCACGATCCCGCCCGTGCCCAGCATCGGCTCGGCGATGAAAGCGGCGATGGTGTCGGCACCCTCGCGCTCGATCATCTCTTCCAGGTCGGCGGCGCATTTCGCGGTGAACTGCTCCTCGGACAGGGACAGGTCATCGCGCCGGTAGTAATAGGGCGAGGTGGTGTGCAGCACCGTGTCGAGCGGCAGGTCGAATTTCTGATGGAAGAGCGTCAGGCCGGTCAGCGAGCCCGACATCAACCCCGAGCCGTGATAGCCGCGCCAGCGCGAGATGATCTTTTTCTTCTGCGGCAGGCCGCGGATGTTGTTGTAGTACCAGACCAGCTTGATGTTGGTCTCGTTGGCGTCCGATCCGCCAAGGCCGAAATAGACCTTGGACATGTGATCCGGTGCACGCTCCATCACCATGTGGGCCAGCGTGACCGAGGCCTCGGTGCCGTGGCCGACATAGGCGTGGTAATAGGCCAGTTCGCGCGCCTGATCGGCGATGGCCTCGGCCACCTCCTGCCGTCCATAGCCGATATTCACGCAGTAAAGCCCGGCGAAGGCATCCAGCATCCGGTTGCCGTCACGATCGGTGATGAAACAGCCCTCGGCTGTCTTGATGATCTTGCCCGGTGCCTCGCCCCGCGCGTGCTGCGCAAGGTGCGTCGAGGGGTGCATGAAGCTTTCGCGATCCCATTTCGCGAGTTCGTCATTGGTCAGCATTCGGGAGACTCCTTTTCGATTTGGGCGCAGTCAAACGTGAGGGCGGGGCAAAACGCAACCCGGGGCGGTGCATCTGCCGCAGGAGAGGCACGGCATTGGCAGGCCGCCCGCTGAACGGGCATACTGCCCGGTATCCGACTGAAAGGTCGCGCATTTGCGTGGGGCGGTCGGCTTTGGCATTGCACCCGATGGCGTTCCGCGGTGACGTGGCCGAGCCCTGTTCACGAACCTGAAAGACGCGCCGATGGTCTCTCGCATCTACAACTTCCCGACCGAAGAATACCAGATCCGCATCGCGCGCACCCGCGCCGAGATGGAAAAGCGGGGACTCGGCTGGATCATCGTCACCGACCCGTCAAACATGGCGTGGCTCTCGGGCTATGACGGCTGGTCCTTCTACGTGCACCAGGCGGTGCTACTGGGCTTGTCGGGCGATCCGTTCTGGTGGGGGCGCGGGATCGACACACGCGGGGCGCTGCGCACGGTCTGGATGGAGGACGAGGCCGTTCACGGCTACGATGACACCTATGTGCAGAACCCCGAGAAGCACCCGCATGAGACGCTGGCCGAGCTGATCCGCCAACAGGGCGGGTCCAAGGGGCGGATCGGCGTGGAACTGGACAACTACTACTACTCTGCCGCCGCCCATCAGGTGCTGGTGAAGGAACTGCCCGAGGCGGAGTTGATCGACGCCACCGGCCTCGTCAACTGGCAGCGCGCCGTGAAATCCCCCGCCGAGATCGAGTACATGCGCCGCGCCGCCCGGATCGTCGAGCATATGCACCGCACCATCCTGGAGGTGGCCGAACCGGGCCTGCCCAAGAACCGGCTGGTGGCCGAGATCTACCGCGCCGGGGTCGAGGGGGCCGAGGGGCACTGGGGCGACTATCCGGCCATCGTGCCCATGACGCCTTCGGGCATCGACGCGACGGCACCCCACCTGACATGGGACGAACAGCCCATGCGCGAGGGCGAGTCGACCTTTTTCGAGATCGCCGGCTGCTATCGCCGCTACCATTGCCCTCAATCGCGCACGCTGTTCCTGGGCCACATCCCCGACAAGTTCCGCGAGGCCGAAAAGGCCGTGGTCGAGGCGACCGAGATGGCGTTGGAGGCCGCCAAGCCCGGCAACACCTGCGAGGATATCGCCATCGCGTTCAACACGACGCTCAATCGCTTGGGCTTTGAAAAAGACGGGCGCTGCGGCTATGCCATCGGTCTCAGCTATCCGCCCGACTGGGGCGAGCGGACCATGAGTTTCCGCCGTGGCGACAAGACCGTTCTGGAACCGGGCATGACTTTCCACTTCATGCCCGCGCTCTGGCTCGATGATGGCGGGATCGAGATCACCGAACCGATCCTCATCACTGAGCAGGGGCACGAGTGTTTTTCCTCCCTGCCGCGCGAGTTGAACGTCAAGTGAGCTGACCCGCGACGCGTTTCGCCCTCGCGCCCGTGGTCGGGCTTGGGTAGGGTCCGTCCATGACCGTGCCCATGCCCTTTTCCGACGATCAAGCCCACGCCCATGACCGCATCGCCGAGGCGCTGCGCGGGATGGGCGTGGACCTCGACCACGAAACGCTCACCCCGGCGGTCGAGGGGAAGTCGACCGTTCTCGCCGTCGTCGGCAAGGCCGGATCGGGCAAGACGCTGCTCTTGGCGGAACTCGTCAAAAGCCTGGAGGCCGCTGGCGTCGATATCGTCTCGGGCGATTGGGAGGGCAAACGCCGTCGCGAACGCCGCACCGTCGCCGTTCTGGCCCCCACCAACAAGGCCGCCAGCGTGTTGCGCCTGCGCGGGGTGCCTGCGACCACGATCCACCGCATCCTCTACACGCCGGTCTATGACCCGGAATACGAGAAGGTCGCGGAATGGCTTGCGGGGCAGGGCGACCGCCCCGAGATCGAGGCGCTGACGGACGAGGCGCTGGATCGCGCCAAGGCCGTCTACGAGGTGCATAAATCCGTGCCCGCCGCGCTAGCCGCCGCCGGGCTGCGCGGGTCCGATTTCATCACCGGCTGGAAACGGCGCGACGACCCGCTCGACATCGGGCTGATCGACGAATCCTCGATGCTGGATGAAAAGCAGTTCGAGGATCTGTGCGAGATCTTCCCGATGCTTGTTCTCTTCGGTGACCCGGCGCAGCTGGCCCCGGTTGGACAGTCCGGCCAGATGGTGTTCGACCGCTTCAGCCCCGAGAAGAAGCTGGAACTGCGCCGCATCCACCGGCAGGACGCCGACAATCCGATCCTCGATCTGGCGCATGCGCTGGGCGACCCGGACCTCAGTTTCGAGCGGTTCGAGCGCATGGTCGAGGATGCCGCCGCCCGGGACGACCGCGTGCAGGTGGCGCCGCGCGTCGACAGCGACATGATGGCCCGCAGCCCCGTGCTCGTCTGGCGCAACGCGACCCGCATCCGCCTCATCGCGGCCTTCCGCGCGGCCCATGGTGCGCCCGAGGACGCGCTTCTGCCGGGCGAGCCCCTGATCTGCGACGGGATCGAACTGCCGCTCAAGCACCGCAAGAAACGCATCGACCTCGAAGCGCGCGGCCTGATCAAGGGCGCCCCGGTGATCTATCTCGGCCCCGGCTCCAAGCCCGGCTTTTCACGGCTGCACGTGATCGGGGCCGAGAACCCGCGCTTCTCCGCCGCCTCCATCGTCAAGATCGAGAAACCCGACGAGGAAGAACCCTTCATTCCTTATGCCGCCCGCATGGGCGCGGCCTTTCTGCATGGGGCAGCGGTGACGATCCACAAGGCGCAGGGTTCGCAATGGCCCGAGGTGCAGGTTTTCGCACCCGATCTCTATGCCGCCTCGCGCGCAGGCCGGATGGAAGCCGGTCAGGCGCTGTGGAAACGGTTGGCCTATGTCGCCATCACCCGCGCCGAGGAACGCCTGATCTGGGTCACACGCTACCGCCTGTCGCGCCCCAAGGCCGAGTTGCGCACAGACGATCTTGTCGCGCCCGCCGCCCCCCTCGCCCTCGAAGCACAGGAGGAGACCCCATGAAAACCGCCATCGTCACCGGGGCCAGCGCTGGGATTGGCCGCGCCGTGGCCGAAAAGCTCCTCGGCGCGGGGTGGACCGTCGGTCTGATCGCGCGGCGTGCCGATCCGCTCGAAGCCATCGCCGCCAGCCATGACCGCGCCGTGGCGCTGCCTTGCGACGTTGCCGACCCCGATGCCGTGCAGGTTGCCTTTCACGACTTCGTCGAAGGGCAGGGGCGCCTCGACCTGCTTTTCAACAACGCGGGCATCTTCACCCCGGCGGCTCCGATCGACGAGATCGCCGTCGACGATTGGAAACGTGCGGTCGACGTCAACCTGACAGGCATGTTCCTGTGCGCGCGCATGGCCTTTCGCCTAATGCGCAGGCAGGCCCCGCAGGGCGGGCGCATCATCAACAACGGATCGATTTCCGCCCATGTCCCGCGCGAAGGCGCCGCCCCCTACACGGCGACGAAACATGGCGTCACCGGCCTGACCCGGCAGATCGCGCTCGATGGACGGCCTTTCGATATCGCCTGTGGTCAAATCGATATCGGCAACGCTGAAACCGACCTTCTGCGCGGCATCGCCGAGGCTGCTGTCGCAGCGGGCAAGGCCCCGCCACCGATGATGGACGTGGACCACGTGGCTGACGCAGTTCTGGGCATGGCCGACCTGCCGCTCTCGGCCAATGTCCTGTTCCAGACGATCATGGCGACGAAAATGCCCTATGTCGGGCGCGGATAGCTCCAACCCACCCCTTCATCTTGGCCAGAAAACTCCGGGGGTGCGGGGGCAGAGCCCCCCCGGGTCCCTCAGCTGCGCAGAAAGCGGAAGGCTGCCGAAGCGCCCCAACCGGCGGCGATTGCGATAATCAGTGACAGGATGCCGTAGACCAGGGGTTGCTGGTGGGCGAGGTTGTAGATCAAGCGTTCCAGCCCGACCTTGCGCACGGCGATGTCGGTCTCGAATGCGTCGATCACCTCGCCGTCCCGGGTCAGGAAAATCCGGGTGCGGTAATCGCCCTCGGTCAGGTTCGCCGGCAGCCGGATCGAGGTGTCGAACAAGGTTTCGTCGCGCAGTGTCACCGCGCCTTCGTTCAACTGGTAAAGCCGATCGTCCATGCGCAGCCGGATCAGCGCGTCTGTGAAATTCGAAAGATCGCCGACATCGACGCCGACGGCGCGGATCGCGCGCGGGATCGAGATGCGGTGGCGCAAATCCTCGGTCTGTGTCAGCGCGATCGCCATGGGCGAGGTGCTGGCCACGGCGTAAAAGGTCGGGGCCGAGTCCACGTCCGCCGCGTCCGTGTTCACCCAGATGCCGAACCGGCGCTCCTTGCGGCGGACGGTCACGGGGCGGCTTGGCCCCTCGACCGTGATGATGACCTCCAGCGGTGCGCCTTCGGGGGCGGGGGCCTCTCGGCTGACCGCGCCGAAAATCAGGATCTCGGAGCCTTCGAAATTCGTGGTGATCGAGATCGCGTCGCGGCTGAGGCCGGCGACAACCCGTTCGGCCATGGCTGGCGTGGCAAAGGCGACCAGCGCCGCAAGCAGGATCGCGAGGCGCCGGATCATTGGATCACCTCGGCCAGCGAATAGAGGTCATTGGGATAGAGCAGCAGGTCCAGCGCGATCTTGCCGCAGACCCCCAAAACCATCAGCGCCAGAAGGATGCGCAACTGCTCGGCCTTCATCTTCACGCCGATCGTTGTGCCGATCTGGGCGCCGATCACCCCGCCCACGATCAGAAGAAGCGCCAGCACCATATCGACGGTGTAGTTCGTCGTGGCGTGCATGATCGTCGCAAAGCCGGTCACGAAGATGATTTGGAACAGCGAGGTGCCGACCACGACCTTGGTGGGCATGCCCAGCAGGTAGATCATCGCCGGGACCATGATAAAGCCCCCGCCCACGCCCATGACAGCGGCGAGGATGCCAACCAGAAGGCCCACCACCAGCGGCGGGATCGCCGAGATATAGAGGCCAGAGGTGCGGAACCGCATCTTGAAGGGCAGCCCGTGGATCCAGCCGATATGCCTGCGTTTGGGCGGCGGTGCTCCACCGGGAATCCGGGACCGTTTCAAGGCCTTCAGGCTCTCGATCAGCATCAGACCGCCGATCACCCCAAGGAAGACGACGTAGCAAAGCTGCACCGCCAGATCGACCTGGCCCAACCGGGTGAGCAGCGCGAAGATCTGCACGCCCGCGCCGGCCCCGACAAGGCCGCCGATCAGCAGCACCACGCCCATTTTCAGATCCACGGTCTTTCGTCGGAAATGCGCCAGAACGCCCGAGATCGAGGATGCGACGATCTGGTTCGACTGGGTCGCCACCGCAACGGCGGGCGGGATGCCGATGAAAAAAAGCAAGGGCGTCAGAAGGAACCCGCCGCCCACGCCGAACATGCCGGACAGGATCCCCACCAGCCCGCCAAGGCCAAGCAGCAGAAACGCGTTCACGCTGACCTCGGCAATGGGCAGGTAGATTTGCATGGGCGGCTTCCCGTTCTGCGCCCTTACAGATGTAACGCGGGGCCATACCTGTGGCTAGACTGCTCACATCGCGAAAGCTCGGAAAGGCGGGAAGGCCTCCCGCCTTTCGCAGGCGAAACGCGGAACGGTCAGCGCTCTTTCACGTAAGGCTCGCCGCCCGCACGCGGCGGAATGGCCCGGCCCACGAACCCGGCAAGGATGATGACGGTCAGGATGTAGGGCAGCGCCTGCATGAACTGGACCGGGATCACGAAATCGCCCAACTGGATATTCTGGTAGCGGTTGCCCACCGCGTCGAGCAGGCCGAAGAGCAGGCAGGCCATCAAGGCGTACCAGGGCCGCCATTTCGAAAAGATCAGGGCCGCCAGCGCGATGAAGCCGCGCCCCGCGCTCATGTCCTTCACGAACCCGGCGGAAAGCGACGTGGCAAGATAGGCCCCCGCGATCCCGCACAGAACGCCGCAGATCAGCACGGCGGCATAGCGCAGGCCGACGACCGAGATACCGGCGGTGTCGACAGCGGCGGGGTTCTCGCCCACGGCGCGCAGGCGCAGGCCAAAGCGTGTGCGGAACAACACCCACCATGTCAGCGGCACGATCAGCAGCGCGACATAGACAAGGATGGAGTGGCCCGAGATCAGGTTGGCATAGATCGGCCCGATCACCGGGACATCCGCGACCG
Source organism: Maritalea mobilis (assembly GCF_019800885.1). Classification (GTDB taxonomy): domain Bacteria; phylum Pseudomonadota; class Alphaproteobacteria; order Rhodobacterales; family Rhodobacteraceae; genus Roseibacterium; species Roseibacterium beibuensis. Next base: position 1,723,991 of record NZ_JAHVKE010000001.1, on the reverse strand, counting down.
CGTCGGCGAAAGGCAGGGTGATCTCGGTGAACCGGGCATCGCCGGTCAGCGCAGGTGTACGGCCGCCCTGGCGGAACGCGGTTTGTGCGATCACGACCGACAGGCCTGCTGCGAGGAAGTTGATCGCCACACCGGAAATCAGCTGATTGCCGCGGAACGTGATGGAGGCCACCCCATGCAACAGCGCAAGGATCATCGAGGCCCCGATGCCCGCCGCCAGCCCCGCCCAGGCGCTGCCGGTGACGAAGGCGATGGCTGCCGAGGCGAAGGCTGCGGCCAGCATCTTGCCCTCGAGCCCGATATCGAAAATCCCCGAGCGTTCCGAGAACAGCCCCGCAAGGCAGGCCAGCAAGAGCGGCGTGGCCAGTCGCACCGTCGAGTCGAGGATCTGGAGGATGGTCAGGAAATCCATTGGATCACTCCTCGCGTTGGGCGGCTGGTGCGCCGGTATGGGCCGCGTCGGGCTTGGGGTTCGGCGCCGCGGCGGCCGCCGCCGCCTCTTGCCGCCGGTGACGGGCGAGGAAGAAGGCCTCCATCGGCATCCGCACCATGTTGTCCAGCGCCCCGGTGAACAGGATCACCAGCGCCTGGATGACCACAATCATCTCGCGGCTGACGGCAGGCATCTCGAATTCCAGTTCGGCCCCGCCCTGGTAGAGCGCTCCGAACAGCAGCGCGGCGAGGAACACGCCCACCGGATGCGACCGTCCCATCAGCGCCACGGCAATGCCGACGAAGCCCGCGCCCTGCACGTTGTCGATCACCAGCCGCTCGGCCTCGCCCATGACACCGTTGATCGCCATCATGCCGGCCAGCCCGCCCGAGATCAGCATGGAGACCATGACGATCTTGACCGGGTGGATGCCGGCATAGACGGCGGCGGTCTCGGAATGGCCGAAGGCGCGGATCTCGTAACCCAGCCGGGTGCGCCAGATCAGCAGCCAGACGAAGACGCAGGCAAGGATCGCCACGAAGAAGGAGACGTTCAGCGGCGTTGACGGGCGGAACCCGAGGAAGCCCGCGAATTGCGACGCGTTGGGCAGGTGCACCGCCTCGGGGAAGCGGGCGGTTTCGGGCGCCATGGAGCCGGGCACGCGGAACACGTTGACCAGCAGATATACCAACAACGCCGAAGCGATGAAGTTGAACATGATCGTGGTGATCACGATATGGCTGCCCCGTTTTGCCTGCAGGTAGGCCGGGATCGCCGCCCAGGCCGCCCCGAAGACGGCAGAGCCGATCACGGCGGCCAGCAGCGCGACGGACCAGTGCGGCCATGGGATCGTCAGGCAGATGATCGCAACACCGAGGCCCCCGAGCGCGGCCTGCCCCTCGCCCCCGATGTTGAACATCTTGGCATGGAAGGCGACGGCCACGGCCAGCCCGGTGAAAATGAAATTCGTGGTGTAAAAGAGCGTGTAGCCCCATCCATAGGCGTTGCCGAAGGCACCACGGATCATGATCTGCATCGCTTCGATCGGGCTTTCGCCGATGAAGATCACCACAAGCCCCGACACCAGAAGCGCCAGGATAACGCTGATCAACGGGATCAGGATGACATCGGCCCATTTAGGCATCTTGTCCATGGGTTACGCGGCCCCCTTGGTCATGCCGGCCATCATCAGGCCCAGCTCGTTTTCATCGGTTTGGTCGGGCAGGCGTTCGCCCATGATCTGCCCATCGAACATGACCGCGATGCGGTCGGACAGGCCCATGATCTCGTCCAGTTCCACCGAGACCAGCAGGATCGCCTTGCCCTGGTCGCGCAGCGCGATGATCTGGCGGTGGATGAATTCGATCGCGCCGATATCGACACCGCGGGTCGGCTGACCGACCAGCAACAGGTCGGGGTTGCGCTCCATCTCGCGGGCGACGACGATCTTTTGCTGGTTGCCGCCCGAGAAGTTGCGCGCCGGCAGGCGCGGGTTGCGCGGGCGGACGTCGTATTGCTCCATCTTCTCGGCAGTGTCGGCCTTGATCGCGGCGTTGTTCATCAAGAAGCGATTGGCCTGGTAGGCCGGGTCGTGATGATAGCCGAAGGCCATGTTTTCCCACGCCTCGTAGGGCATGATCAGGCCTTCCGACTGCCGGTCTTCGGGGACATGGGCGATGCCACGGGCGCGGCGCGACTGCCCGTCGGATTTCGCGCCGGTCAGGTCGATCGCGTCGCCGTTCATGCGCACGGTTCCGCCCTGTGCCGGGATCATGCCGCCCAGCACCTCCAGCAATTCGGATTGCCCGTTCCCCGCAACGCCAGCGATGCCAAGGATCTCGCCCGCACGGATCTGGAAGGAGATGCCCTTGAGCTTGTCGACCCCGTGATGGCGCACACGCAGGTTGTCGACCTCCAGCACGGTCTTGCCGGGTTTGGCCGGGGCCTTGTCGACCCGCAGCAGCACCTTGCGGCCAACCATCAGTTCGGCCAGTTCGGCAGGCGAGGTGTCGGACGTCTTGACCGTGGCCGTCATCTGCCCGCGCCGCATGACCGACACGGTATCGGTCACCTCCATGATCTCGCGCAGCTTGTGCGTGATCAGGATGATGGTCTTCCCCTCTTCCTTCAGCCGTTCGAGGATACGGAACAACTGGTCGGCTTCGGCAGGGGTCAGAACGCCGGTCGGCTCGTCAAGGATGAGGATATCGGCCTGGCGGTAGAGTTGTTTGAGGATCTCGACGCGTTGCTGGTGGCCAACGGACAGATCCTCGATCCTGGCGTCGGGGTTCACCTCCAGCCCGTATTCGGCGGCGAGGTCGGTCAGAAGCTTGCGCGCCTTGGAGATCGAGGGCTGCAGCATTGCCCCGTCCTCGGCCCCGAGGATGACATTCTCGACCACGGTGAAATTCTCGACCAGCTTGAAATGCTGGTGGACCATCCCGATACCGGCGCGGATGGCGGCCTGGCTGTCGGGGATCGGGGTCAGCTGTCCGTTGATGTAAATCTCGCCCTTATCGGCCTTGTAGAAGCCGTAGAGGATGGACATCAGTGTGGATTTCCCCGCGCCGTTCTCGCCCACGATGCCGTGGATCGTGCCCGGCTGAACGGAGATCGAGATGTCCTTGTTGGCTTGCACAGGGCCGAAGGCCTTGGAGATGCCGCGGAGCTCGATGGCGGGGGGTGTGCTGGTCATGGGCGACCCTTTGGCGGATGGGGGCGTGTCCTGATGGGAAACGGGCCGCGGGCGTGTCATGCCGCGGCCCGGTCCGGTTTTTCGGCGCATGCACCGGTGGGGGCAAGCCCTGCCGGTGCGTCATGCCGTCCTTATTGCATCTGCACGGGGCAGGTGCCGTCGTCCGAGAAATTGTGAACCTCGATATCACCGGCGATGATCGCGGCGCGCGCTTCGTCCACGGCGGCCATCATCTCTTCGGTGATCAGTTCTTCGTTATATTCGTCGAGGGCGTAGCCCACGCCCTCTTCCTCGAGGCCGAGAACGACGAGGCCGGGTTCGATCTCCTCACCGGCGGTGAAGGCGTTGTAGACGGCCACGTCGACGCGCTTGAGCATCGAGGTCAGCATGGAGCCCGGGTGCAGGTAGTTCTGGTTCGAGTCGACGCCGATGCCGAACACACCTGCGTCGGCGGCGGCCTGAAGAACGCCGATACCGGTGCCGCCGGCGGCGGCATAGATCACGTCGGCGCCACGCTCGATCTGGCCGCGGGCCAGTTCACCGCCGCGCACCGGGTCGTTCCATGCGGCCGGCGTGGTGCCGGTCATGTTGGCCAAAACGGTTGCATCGGGGTTGGCGGCCACGGCGCCCTGGGCATAGCCGCAGGCGAAGCGCGAGATCAGCGGGATGTCCATGCCGCCGACGAAACCGACCGTGCCGCTTTCCGAGGCCATCGCGGCCAGCATGCCGACGAGGTAGGAGCCTTCATGCTCCTGGAAGATGATCGACTGCACGTTGGGCTGGTCCACCACGGCGTCGATGATCACGAAGCTGGTGTCGGGGTATTCCGGCGCGATCACGTCCAGGGTCGAGCCAAAGGCGAAACCGGCCATGACGATCGGGTTGGACCCGGCCTCGGCCAGGCGGCGCAGCGCCTGTTCGCGCTGGGCGTCGTTCTGAAGCTCGATCTCGCGATAGCTTTCGCCGGTTTCCTCGGCCCACATCTCGGCGCCGTTGAAGGCGGCCTCGTTGAAGGAGCGGTCGAACTTGCCGCCGAGGTCGAAGACGAGGGCCGGTTCGGCCAGCGCGCCCGTGGCAGTGATTGCCAGCGCGGCGGCCGCGCCGAGGAAGGACTTCATCATGCTCATGTGTATCTCCCGGTTGGTGGGGGGCTGCACATTGAGGCAGGCAGCCCTCTCGCATCAAAGATCGTCACGATCCTCGGCGTGAATTAAGGGCAAAGGGACGGGGAAGGGTCAACCGGATTCTGCCATGAGGCGCCGATAGGATCGACGTATCGCAGGGGTGTCGCTGCGTCAGGCGGCAGGCGACAGCGCTTTGCGCAGCAGGAGGGCATCGCTGCGTGATCCATCAGCTTGTGCGTAGTAGTTCGCGCGAAGGCCGGTCTGCTCGAAGCCTGCTGAACCATAAAGCGCGCGGGCCGGTGCGTTGGTCATGTCCACCTCGAGAAAGAGGCAGGACGCGTCAAGTGCCGCGGCACGCTCCAGCGTCTCATCCAGAAGCGCGCGTCCCAAACCTTGGCCCTGCCGGGCGGTGTCGATGACGATCGTCAGCAGTTCGGCCTCGGGCGGGATGACCTGGATCAGGGCGAACCCATGCGGTGCGGTGATGGCATGGGTGCTTGGCCGGTCAAGCAGGGCGGCGATTTCCGTCGCCGTCCACGGGCGGCTGTCGGGAAATGCCGCCGCGTAGAGCGCTGCCATGGCCTCGGGCGTCATGGTCACCCCGGCAGGATCACGGGGCCGGTTTCACGCGACGGTGCGGCATCGGCAGGGCGGATATAAAGCGGCGCAGGGCGCGGAAGGTCCGGGTCCTGCCAGCGCTTCGCCGCGATGCGGGCGATGGCAGATGCGGGGGCGTGGGCGGCCGGGGCGTGTGCCGCGCCAATCGACTGCGCGACCTCGTCGCTGCGCTGGCCGACAACGGTGATCCCGGGCAGGGCCCAATCCCGCGCCTCGGACAGCGGCACGAGGTCTGGTCCCCGGTCGGCGCTGTCGGCGACACGTTGCAAATAGAGGTTGTCCCTGCGCGCATCGAGGCAGGCCAGCAGCGGGCGCGGCGCGTCAAGCGCAAGCGCATCGAGAAGCGTGACGCCCACCGCCGGAATCCCTAGGGCCAAGGCCAGCCCGCGCGCGGCAGAAACCGAGATGCGGATGCCGGTGAAATTGCCGGGGCCGATCCCGACACCGATTGCATCGAGATCGCGGAGGGTCACGCCCGCCTCGTCCAGCACATCCTGGATGAGCGGCATCAGCCGTTCGGCCTGTCCCTTGCCCATCTCCTCATGGGCCGCCGAGATGACACGATTGCCCGACAGCAAAGCGGCCGCGCAGTGCGCGGCCGATGTGTCGAAGCCCAGGATCAGGGGGTCAGACGGTGACAGGGCGCACCTCGACCACTTCGGGGATGTAGTGCCGCAGCAGGTTCTCGATCCCCATCTTGAGGGTCAGCGTGGACGAGGGGCATCCCGCGCAGGCCCCCTGCATGTGCAGGTAAACCACGCCACGGTCAAACCCGTGGAAGGTGATGTCGCCGCCATCCTGCGCCACGGCCGGACGCACGCGGGTGTCGAGCAGGGTCTTGATCTGGCCCACGATTTCGGCGTCTTCGCCCTCATGATCGGCATGGCCACCGGCGGCCTGCCCTTCGCCTTCCATCACCGGCGCGCCGGATTGGAAATGCTCCATGATGGCGCCGAGAATGGCCGGCTTCACGTGATCCCAATCCGTTTCCTCGGCCTTGGTGACCGTCACGAAATCGGTGCCGAAGAACACGCCCGTCACGCCCGAGACAGCGAAGATGCGCTGCGCGAGCGGCGAGGTGCCTGCCGCATCGGCCGACGGGAAATCCGCGGTGCCGGACTCCAGCACGGACTGTCCGGGCAGGAATTTCAGCGTGGCGGGGTTCGGAGTGGATTCGGTCTGAATGAACATGGGACGAGATCCTTATCAGTTTCGTCAGATATGCGGATCGCGCGCCGCGAAGTCAAGGTTTGGAATGATTCTAAACTTTTCCCATTCAGGTGATCTGTTCAAGCTGTTCCTTGCTCAGCTCCACGGGAACGATGGTGATGGGAACGGGCAGGGTGCCGGCTGTCTTGGTCAGCTTGGTGACAAGCGGCCCGGGGCCGCCCTTGTCCGACCCGGCACCCAGCACCAGCACGCCGATCTCGGGTGTTTCGCGTATATGGGCCAGGATCTCGTCCACCGGCTCACCCTCGCGGATCACGAGGGTCGGGTCGACGCCCTGTTTGTCGCGCATCCACTTGGCGAAGACGTTGTAATGCGCCTCGATCCGTTCGCGGGCCTCGGCGCGCATGACCTCTCCGACACCGATCCAGTGGTTGAACTCATCCGGCGGAATGACGGACAGGATCTCGACCCCGCCCGCCGTATTGGCGGCCCGCATCGCAGCAAAGCGCATTGCGTTCAGGCATTCGCGGGTGTCGTCGAGTACGACGAGAAACTTGCGCATGGATCCATCCCTTACCGCGCCCGAGCATGGCGCGGGCACGGGCGTGTTGCAACGGGAATGATGCCGGGGTCAGGCCGTGGCGCGGGCCCACTCCCAGTAGAGGTCGTAGGCGCGCTTGGCGACGGGGCCATGCTGGTAATGGGTGCCGTCGAATTCCGAAACCGGCGTGACCTTGTTGAGGTTGCCGGTCAGGAAAACCTCGTCGGCCTGGCGGAAATCGTCGAAGGTCAGAACGGTTTCCACCACCTCGTGCCCGTCGGCGCGCAACAGCGCGATGTGCCGTTTGCGCGTGATGCCCGGCAGGAAGGTGCCGTTCGGAATGGGGGTGTAGATGACGCCGTCGCGCACCATGAAAACATTGGCGCTGGCGCTTTCGGCGACATTGCCCATGGCGTCGGCGACAAGCGCGTTGTCGTACCCTTTCGACATGGCCTCGGCCAGCATCCGGGCGTTGTTCGGGTAAAGGCAGCCTGCCTTGGCATTGCAGACGTTGTCGGCCAGGACGGGGCGGCGGAACTGCGTGGTGGTCAGGCGCACGGTCTTGTTGGGATCGGCCATCGGGATCTCTTCCAGCGACACGCAGAAGCCCGCGGGCGACTCAGCCGGCAGGATGCCGAGCGCACCGCCGTCGATGCCCCAGAACATCGGGCGGATATACACCGCGGCGTCCTCGGGGTAGCGTTTCACGCCTTCCCAGACGATGTCGAAGATTTCCTGCGGGGTTTGAGCCGGGTGAAGCATCAGCGCGCGGGCCGAGTTCACGACACGCTCGCAATGGGCCATCAGGTCGGGGGCAAGGCCGTCGACATAGCGCGCGCCATCAAAGACAGTGGTGCCCAGCCATGACCCATGGTCGGCTGCCCGCATGATCGGAACATCCGCATCATGCCAAGCGCCTTCGAAAAATGTCTTGATGTTCGTACCCGTAGCCATCTCGCCCTCCGAATTTCGAGGGCGAGACTAGGCCCGGATCAGGCGGAAGGTCCAGAGGTGAAACCCTGCTGGTATTCCATGGACGCACCGCTGCTATGCGCCTCTGCCTTGGTGGCCGGGCGCTTTAGCGGGCGGGATTGGACACGGGCCACACCGGCGCGCGCATCAAGGGCGGCGGTCCGGGTGGGGCGGGTCATGACGCGGTCAGCCGGACGGCGACCGGTAGGCACGTGGGTGCTCATGGCGGTTCTCCCCAAAAGGATCGTCGATTTCAGGATAGGCAAAACATAACCATCGGTTTGTAAAAGTCAAATGACAGCGGTGGCGCTAACGCTGCAATGCCGCAAAGACGTTACGTCACGCCTCGGACAGAAGGGCGGGTATGTCCAACGGCGCATTGAACATTTCGATGTTTCCGTCGGAATCGCGCGGCCAGTCTTCCGGCGCGCGGTCGACATAAAGCTCGATCCCGTTCTGGTCGGGATCGCGGAAATAGACAGCCTCGGACACGCCGTGATCGGCGGCGCCGTCCAGGCGCACGCCGGACTCCAGCGCCTGTTTCAGCGCCTGCGCCAAGGCCGGGCGGTCGGGGTAGAGCAGCGCGAGGTGATACAAGCCGGTCGTGCCGGGGGCGGGCGGGGTGCCGCCACGGCTTTCCCAGGTGTTCAGGCCAACATGGTGATGGTAGCCGCCCGCGGACAGGAAGGCGGCCTGGTGGCCGAACTTCTGAATGAGCTCAAGCCCGAGAACCTCTCGGTAGAAGGCGATCGAGCGGTCGAGGTCGGACACCTTGAGGTGGACGTGACCCACGCGGGTCTCGGGGTGGGCTGTGTAGGACATCGCATATCTCCGTTCTTTCGAGCAGAGATATGAATTGTGCAGATGCGAAATGAAACAGACGCAAGCGCACCGGATTTGTGCATCCGTGCAGTGCGCCGCGCGCCCCTAGCTGCGCAGCATGCCCACGATATCGTAGGTCCGGTCGAGGATCGGGGCGGCGATCTCGCGCGCGCGCTCGGCGCCGCGTCCGAGGATGCGGTCGATCTCGGCCGGGTCATCCATCAACCGCGCCATCTCGGTCGAGATCGGGGCGAGTTGATCCACTGCGACATCGGCCAGCGCGACCTTGAAATGCCCGAAAAGCGCGCCGGCATGCTGGTCCAGAACCTCTTGCTGCGTGATATCGGCCAGCGCGGCGTAGATATTGACGAGGTTGCGCGCGTCGGGGCGTCCCTCCAGCCCCTCCACCGTGTCGGGCAGCGGGTCGGGGTCGGTCTTGGCCTTGCGGATCTTCTTGGCGATCGCGTCGGCGCTGTCGGTCAGGTTGATGCGCGTCTTGTCCGACGGGTCGGACTTGGACATCTTCCTGGTGCCGTCCTGCAGGTTCATCACGCGGGTTGCCGCCCCCCCGATCACCGGTTCGGTGATGGGGAAGAAGTCGACGTCGTAGTCGTGGTTGAACTTGGCGGCGATGTCGCGCGTCAATTCCAGGTGCTGCTTCTGGTCCTCGCCCACGGGAACATGGGTCGCGTGGTAGACAAGGATATCGGCGGCCATCAGCGCGGGGTAGGCGAACAACCCGAGCGAGGCATTCTCGGCGTTCTTGCCGGCCTTGTCTTTCCACTGGGTCATGCGGCCCATCCAGCCCATGCGCGCGACGCAGTTGAAGATCCAGGCCAGTTGGGTGTGCTCGGCCACCTGGCTCTGATTGAAGAGTACGCTTTTCTCCGGATCGATCCCGGCGGCGATGAAACCTGCACACAGCTCCCGCGTGTTGTTGCGCAATTCGGTCGGGTCTAGGCGCTTGGCGGTGATCGCGTGCAGGTCGACCATGCAGTAGATCGTCTCGTGCGTGCCTTCGTTCTGCATCGTCACGAAGCGTTTCATCGCGCCGAGGTAGTTGCCCAGCGTCAGCCCGCCAGAGGGCTGGATGCCGGAGAAAACGCGCGGGGTGAACTGGGGCTCGGACATGGGACGCTCTTTGCTGTGCGGACGTGGCGCCCGATCCTCTGGCCAAGCGCCGCGGCATCGCTTACCCACGGGGGCAGATGGCGTCAACCGAAGGCCGTGCCGCGATGGAAGACCACAACGTTTCCCCCTTCAATGCCTTGCCGCCCGTCGTGGTGGCTTTGGCCGTGGTGATCGGGGGGCTGGAACTCCTGTTTCAGGCCGCGAGTGCCGGGTTTCTCGGCGGACAGGGCGGTGTCGGCTGGCGCATCGCGGCGATGCAGGACTACGCCGTTCTCGACCAGGTCGCGGACTGGATGTGGGAGAACCGCAGCTTCCCGCCCGAGCATATGCTGCGCTTTCTCACCTATCCACTGATCCATGGTGGCTTTGTCCATACGGCATTCGTGGTCGTCTTCATCCTTGCCATCGGCAAGATGGTGGCCGAGGTCTTTTCGCCCATGGCCTTCGTGGTGATCTTCTGGCTGTCGGCCATGGCCGGGGCCCTGGCCTACGTGACCTTCCTCAACAGCCCCTATCCGCTGGTTGGCGGCTATCCCGGCGTTTACGGCCTGATCGGGGCGTTCACCTTCCTGATGTGGGTGGACCTGACCCACCGGGGCGGCAACCGCGCCCGCGCCTTCGGGCTGATCGGCATGCTTCTGGCGATCCAGCTGATCTTCGGTGTGCTCCAGGGCGAGTTCGGGAATGTCGTTGCCGATCTGACGGGCTTTGCGGCCGGGTTCCTGCTGTCCTTCGTCGTCAGCCCCGGCGGCTGGCAGCGCGTGCTCGGAAAGCTCCGCCAGCGTTAGGAGCGGCGCAGCGCCGTGCGGAACTCGGCCAGCCGGAACGCGCCAAGCCATTGGCCGATCGCGAAATAGGTCACCACGCCGCCAATGACGAGAATGGCGAGCCCGATGTACCGCCACCCCGGCGTGCCAAGCAGCGGGCCGAGGACAAGGGCGGCAATCCAGAGTGCGACGCCCATCAGCATTGATGCAAGGACGATGCGGGGCATCCGTGCGCGGAAGCGGTCGTCGAACCGGGCTACATCGCCCATGCCGCTCTTGCCGCGCAACAACAGCCAGACCATCGCCCAGGCCGCCAGCGTGGTGCCAAGCGCGGCACCGACGAAGCCGATGACCATGGCAAGGCCCACCGCTGCGACCGCGTTCACGACCATCGCGACCAAGGCATACCGGAACGGCGTGCGGGTGTCCTCGCGCGCGAAATAGAGCGGTTGCAGCACCTTTTGCAGAACGAAGGCAGGCAGGCCGAGGCCATAGGCCGCCAGCGCCAGGGCGGTTGCCGCGGTATCGTCGGCCTCGAATGCTCCGCGTTCGAACAGGACGGAGACAAGCGGCACGGGCACGACGACCAGCGCCACGGCTGCAGGCACGGTCAGCGCAAGGCAGATCTCTCCCGCCCGGCTGAGCGCGTGGCGCCCCCCCTCGGCGTCGCCGGCCTGCAGGCGGCGCGACAGGTCGGGCAAAAGCACGATGCCGATCGCGATTGCGACCACGCCCAGGGGCAATTGATACAGCCGGTCAGCGAAACTGAGCCAGGAAATCGCCCCCTCTGCCGAGAAACTCGCCACCTGGCGGCCCACAAGCAGGTTGATCTGCACGACCCCGCCCGCCAGCATCGCGGGCAGCATGATCACGGCCAGCTTCTTCATGTCCGGCGTGAGGCGCGGCCAATGCGGCAGCAGGCGATAGCCGGCCCGCGCGGCGGCGACCCAGACCAGCGCCATCTGCGCGACGCCCGCAAAGAGGATGCCCCAGACCAGGACGGTGCCGTAATTCAGGCCGATCAGCTCCGCATCCCGCCCCGCGCCCTCGACATCGACCGTGACGCCGGACAACCAGCCCTGATCCGTGGCAAGCAGCAGGCTGATCAGGATGACGTTCAGCAGGATCGGTGCCGCTGCGGCCGCGGCGAACCGACCGGTGGAGTTCAGCAGCCCTGACAGCAGGGCGGCAAGCGAGATGAAGATGATATAGCCGAAGGCGATACGCCCAAAATCGACGGCGAGGTCGAACCGCACATCCCCCGCAAAGCCCGAGGCCATGCCCAGAACGAACCACGGCATCGCCACTTGCGCGATCAGCGTCAGGGCGATCAGCACCGTCGCCAAAAGCGAAAAGGCATCGCGGGCGAAGCGCTTGGGGTCTTCCTCCCCTTCCAGCTTTTTCGAGAACATCGGCACGAAGGCGGTGTTGAACGCGCCCTCTGCAAAGAAACGTCGGAAAAGGTTCGGCAGCGCAAAGGCGACGAAGAACGCCTCCGAGACTGGCCCCACCCCCATGAAAGCGGCGATCAGGATGTCGCGCACGAAGCCGAGGATGCGGCTGCCCAGGGTCCAGCCACCCACGGTGATGAAACCCGCGATCAGACGGATCGGGCGCGGCCCGGGGCTCATGCTCAGGCCCCCGCCCGTTCGGCCACGCGCGCAATGGCGTCGCGCAGCTTGCGCTCAAGGCTTTCCTGCTTGGACTTGGTGTAGAGCTTCAGGCCGAACATGTCCTTGACGTAGAAGGTATCGACCACCTGCACCCCGTAAGTCGCGATCACGGCATGGGCGATGTAGATGTTGTTGTTCGCCAGCGTCTTGGTCAGGTCATACAGCAGGCCGGGCCGGTCGCGTGTATCCACCTCGATGATCGTGTAGATCTCGGAGCCTTCGTTGTCGAAGGCGATGTTGGTGGGCACGTCGAAGGGGCGTTCGCGCTTCTTGATCTTGTCGCGGCCTTCCAGCGCCTTGGAGGTTACGACTTCGCCTTTCAGGATCTTGCCGATCATGCCCTTCAGGCGCGGCAGTCGCGCGGCCTCGTAGGGGCTGCCTTCGGCATCCTGCACCCAGAACACGGCGGTCGCGTAGCCGTCCTTGGTCGTATAGGTGCGCGCGTCCACGACGTTGGCCCCGACAAGGCTCAACGCCCCGGCGAGCCTCGAAAAAATGCCCGGGTGATCGGACAGGGCAAAGCAGACGCGCGTGGCATCGCGATCTTCGTCTTCTTTCGTATCAATTCGGATTTCATCGGGGTCGAGGCCGCGCAGCATATGCGCGAAATCGACCTGCGTGGCGAGGTCGAGGCCCTGCCAGTAGGGTCCGTAATGGCGGTCGATCTCGGTCTTGACCTCGGCCTTGCCCCATTCCTCGGACAGCGCGGCCCGCAAGGCGCGCTTGGCCTCGCCTTCGAGGTTCTCGCGGTTGAGATCCTCCAGCCCCGTCTCCAGCGCCGAGGCCGTCGCCCGGTAGAGCCCGCGCAGAAGCGTGGCCTTCCAGTTGTTCCAGACACCGGGGCCGACGCCGCGGATGTCGCAGACCGTCAGCACGGTCAGCAGGTCCAGCCGGTCGCGGGTCTTCACCGCCTTGGCGAAGTCGCGCACCGTGCGCGGGTCGGCGATGTCACGTTTCTGCGCCATGTCGGACATCAGCAGGTGATAGCGCACCAGCCATTCGACCGTCTCGCATTCGGCGGGTTTCAGGCCCAATCGCGGGCAAACCGTGCGGGCGATCCGCGCGCCGACGATGGAGTGATCTTCTTTCCGACCCTTGCCGATATCGTGCAGCAGGCAGGCGACGTAGAGCACCTTGCGGTTCACCCCACGCTCTAGGATGCCGGAGGCGACGGGCAGCTCCTCGACCAATTCGCCGCGTTCGATCTGGGCCAGGTGCGAGATCACCTGGATCGTGTGCTCGTCCACCGTGTAGCTGTGATACATGTTGAACTGCATCATCGCGACCACCGGGGCGAATTCCGGGATGAAGGTCGCCAGAACGCCCAGCTCGTTCATGCGCCGCAGCGCGCGTTCCGGGTTGCCGTGTTTCAGCAGCAGATCGAGGAAGATGCGGCACGCCTCGGGGTCGCGGCGCATGCTGTCGTCGATCTGGTCGAGCCGCGCGGAGACCTCGCGCATGGCGTCGGGGTGGATCAGGTAGCCCGTCCGCAGCGCTTCCTCGAACAGGCGCAGGATATTCAGCTTGTCGGCGAAGAACGCCTCGTCATCCTCGACCGTCAGGCGGTTCTGCTTGAGCCCGTAGCCCGGCTTCAGCTTCTTGCGTCGCGACCGTCCGCGCAGAAACCCCAGGATGCCGGGTTCCTGTTTGACATGGGCGGCTTCCAACGCGGTCAGGAAGATGCGGGTCAGTTCGCCGACCTTCGTGCCGTGCCGGAAATAGTCTTGCATGAAATGCTCGACCGCGCGGCGCCCGGAATGATCGGTATAGCCAAGCCGTTCGGCCACGGCGACCTGGTTGTCGAAGGTCAACTGGTCCTGCGCCCGCCCCGCGATCAGGTGCAAATGGCAGCGCACGGCCCACAGGAACCGTTCGGCCGCGTCGAAGGCCGCGAATTCCTCGGGGCGGAAGACGCCGATTTTTACCAGCTCGGACGCGCGCTCGACCCCGTGCTGGTATTTGGCGATCCAGTAAAGCGTCTGCAGGTCGCGCAGCCCGCCCTTGCCCTCTTTCACGTTAGGTTCCAGCATGTAGCGCTGGCCGCCCTGCTTGCGGTGGCGCGTGCTGCGTTCCTCCAGCTTGGCCTCGACGAATTCGCTGAGCGTGCTGGCAAAGAGCTGCTCGCGCAGGGCGGTTTGCAACTCGTCGGCAATCGCCTCCTCGCCGCAGATAAACCGCATCTCCAGAAGCGAGGTGCGAATTGTGATGTCGTCCTTGCCGAGGCGCAGGCACTCTTTCACCGTCCGGCTGGCATGCCCGACCTTCATGTGAAGGTCCCACAACATGTAAAGCGTCGCCTCGATCACCGTTTCGATGGCGGGCGTCATCTTCCACGGCGTCACAAAGAGAAGGTCCACGTCCGAATAGGGCGCCATCTCGCCGCGTCCATAACCACCCACGGCCATCACCGCCATGCGGTCCGAGTCCCCGGGCAGGGCGTTGGGATGCAGGTGGGTTTGGGCGATGTGCAGAACCTCGCGCACCAGCTGGTCGGTGAGATGCGCATAGGCCCGCGTCGCCCGCCGTGCCGCGAGCGGCGAAGTGTCGATGGCCGACGCGATGGCCGCGCGGCCCGCGTCCTGCGCCTGTTGCAGGACCTTGACCGCGGCACCGCGCACCGCCGAGGTGTCGGCGGCATTCTCGACAGCGGCATCTACCCGCGCGCGGATCGCGGCGGGGTCGAAGATGGCCGTTTCGGGGAGGATCAGTTCCCCCGGTGCGGACGGGATGGGAAGGCGCGGGTTCCGGTCAGAAACCGGGAGCGCTAAGGCGTCTTGGGGCGGGGTCAATGATGGCCACCTGGTTGTCGGTGATCTGGGCGATGGCCATGGCGCGTGAGATCGTGCCATCGGCCAGCAGGCGGAAGACGCCGTTCGCGCCCTGGAATTCTCCTGCGGTCAGGTCTGCCGCGCCAAGGCGTCCGGCATTGGCCGCGGTTTCCCCTGCCGCGCGGATCGCGTCGTATCCCAAGGCCGCAAGGTTATGCGGCGCTTCGCCGTAGCGGCCCTGGTAGCGGGCTTCGAAATCGGCGGTGGCCGACGGATCGGGCAGGGCGAACCAGCCGCCCTGAAGGCCCGCGAATTCCAGCGTTTGCGGCGGGATGTCCCAACGGGTCAGGCCCATGACCTGCACCGCCTCGGTGTCGAGCCCGTTCTCGGGCAGAAGCTGTGCGAAAAAGGGCAGGGCGCCCGCCGAATCCGAGGTCAGGATCAGCCCGTTCGACCCGTTCTCGCGCACCGCGTCGACGACCTGCGGCACCACGTTGATGACACCGGTTTGCGAGAATTCGTAGGGGATGGTCGCCGCGATATTGGCGCCCGACCGGGCCGCGGCACTGCGCACCGCGTCACGCGCCACTTCACCGGCAAGGTTCGAGGCATGCACCAGCACGATGTTGCCGTTGCCCCGCTGGGCCGCGTAGCTGACCATGCGGGTTGCGGTGTTGGCGAAGGTGTGCCCAAGGACAAAGACGTTGCCCCCCGCGACCTCGGTGTTGTTGGAGAAACTCAGCACGCTGACATTGGAACCGGCAACGGCCACGCCCACGGCGGCGGCGGCGTCCGAGCGCAGCGGCCCGAGGATGACATCCGCCCCGTCGCGAACGGCCTCGCGCGCCACGTTGGCGGCGGTCGCGGCCTGACCGGCGGTGTCGTAAACGCTGATTTCCACGGTCACGCCCGACAATTCGGCGGCGGCCAGACGTGCTGCGTTCTCCAGACCGCGCGACACGATCGCGTCGCCACCCTGGGTGGAGCTCATCGGCAGCAGCATGG
This sequence comes from Maritalea mobilis, assembly GCF_019800885.1. GTDB lineage: Bacteria > Pseudomonadota > Alphaproteobacteria > Rhodobacterales > Rhodobacteraceae > Roseibacterium > Roseibacterium beibuensis. The sequence goes on along the minus strand of NZ_JAHVKE010000001.1, from coordinate 1,708,272 downwards.
CAACCTGCACCGTCTGTCCGCTCACGCGCGGGCCGGAGCCACCGCCAAGGCCGCCGCCGACCTGACAGGCGGCAAGAAAGGCGGTAACGACCAGAAGGCCCAGCACTCGGGCCGGGTTGCGGAGCGCTCGGAAAGCGGAAATCATCGAAGCTTGTCCTCCGTGAGGCGCGAAAAACATTGGAAGGCAACCGGATGCCACCCTGTGGCAGGCTAGTTTCTCCGGTTGCGCAAGTAAACGCCGCTTGCACGAGGCGGTTGGAAGGGGTCATGGCCCATGGGCGAGGGCGAAAGCAAGCACCAGTTGCAAAAAACCGACCCGGGCGGCGGAGAGGTGCCGGTCGCGGCGGCCGCGCTTGCCCCCGGGCTGCATTTCGTGGCGACCCCGATCGGGACGGCGCGCGACATCACCCTCAGGGCGCTCGACACGCTGCGCGCGGCGGAGGTGATCGCGGCGGAAGATACCCGGAATGCGCGCCGCCTGATGGAAATTCACGGCATCCCCCTCGGGGGGCGACCGCTGTTGCCCTACCACGATCACAACGGGGCCGAGATGCGGCCACGCCTGATCCGGGCGCTGACAGAGGGCAAGCGCGTGGCCTATGTCTCGGATGCGGGCACGCCGCTCGTGGCCGATCCGGGCTATCAACTTGCCCGCGCGGCGATCGAGGCGGGGGTGCCGGTGACGGCGGCGCCAGGGCCATCGGCGGCGCTGGCCGCGCTGACGATTTCTGGCTTGCCCTCGGACCGGTTCCTGTTCGCGGGCTTCCCCCCGCCGCAGGCCGGGGCGCGCAAAGGATGGATCGCCGGGCTGGATGCGTCAGGCGCGACGGTGATCCTGTTCGAAAGCCCCAAGCGGATTCATCGTTTGTTAGGGGAATTGTGCGAGTCTCTGGGCGAGGATCGTCAGGCGGCGCTGTGTCGGGAACTGACCAAACGATTCGAAGAGGCGCGGCGCGGCACGCTGGCCGAGTTGCGAGACAGCGTGGAGGCCGTGCCGCCCAAGGGCGAAATCGTGCTTGTGCTGGATCGCGCAGGTGCGGTGGAGACGAGCGAAGAGGATCTGGACGCCGCCTTGCATGACGCCTTGGCGCGGCTTCGGGTCAAGGATGCCGCGGCCGAGGTGGCCGAGCGTCTGGGTTTGCCCAGGCGTGACGTCTACCAGCGTGCGCTGGCGTTGAAAGAGAAAGGCTAGCTCGGGCGCATGTCTCCCGGGACCGAAAGGAACGGGCAATGACGAATGCGAAACGGATCGAGCGCGGCCAGCGGAATTTCCACGCCGGACAGGCTGCCGAGGAGCAGGTCGCGCGCCGCTACGAGCGGGACGGGCACCGTATCCTTTCGCGACGCTGGCGGGGGCCTTTGGGCGAGATTGACCTCATCGCTGAGAAGGACGGGGAAACCGTCTTCGTCGAGGTGAAATCGGCGGCGGATTTCTCGAAGGCGGCGCAGTCGCTGACGCGGCGCCAGATCGACCGCCTGCTGCGGAGCGCCGAACACTACATCGGGGCCTTGCCGACGGGTTCCCTTACGCCGATGCGGTTCGACGTGGCCTTGGTGGATCGCTCCGGGCGCATGGAAATTCTGCCCAACGCGTTGATGACATGATGGCGCGCCATTGCCTCTCGGGGTGCAGCGCGCCATGTATGGCGCCGACACGGCCGTCGGAGGGTGACAATGAAAGTGGCATTCCAGATGGATCCGATCGGATCCGTCAACATCAACGCGGACAGCACGTTTCGTCTCGCCGAAGAAGCGCAGGCGCGCGGCCACGAGATGTGGGTCTATACGCCCGATCACCTCTCCTACCGCGAGGGCCGTGTGATGGCCCGCGCCCAGAGCCTGCGGGTCCAGCGCGTGCAGGGCGACCATGCCGACCTTGGCCCGGTCGCCGATATCGACCTCGGCGAGATGGACGTGGTCTGGCTGCGGCAGGACCCGCCTTTCGACATGGGCTACATCACCACGACGCATCTGCTGGACCGGCTCAAGGGGCAGGCGCTGGTTGTGAACGACCCGTTCTGGGTGCGCAATTCGCCGGAAAAACTGCTGGTGCTGGATTTCCCCGATCTGACCCCGCCCACCGCCATCGCCCGCGACATCGAGGTGTTGCGCGAGTTCAAGGAAAAGCACGGTGATATCATCCTTAAACCGCTTTACGGGAATGGCGGGGCGGGGGTGTTTCGCCTCGACCCGAACGACCGCAACCTGACTTCGCTGCACGAGCTCTTCACGGGAATGAGCCGCGAGCCCTTGATCGTGCAGAAATTCCTGCCCGACGTGTCGGCTGGCGACAAACGCATCATCTTGGTGGACGGTGAACCGGTCGGCGGGATCAACCGTGTGCCCGCCAAGGGCGAGACCCGGTCGAACATGCATGTCGGCGGTCGCCCCGAGAAAACCGACCTGACCGAGCGGGAGCGCGAGATCTGTGCGATCATCGGGCCGCGCCTGAAAGAGATGGGGCAGGTTTTCGTCGGCATCGACGTGATCGGCGGCTACCTGACCGAGATCAACGTGACCTCGCCCACCGGCATCCAGGAGCTCGAACGCTTCGACGGGGTCAACGTGGCCGGCCAGATCTGGGAGGCGATCGAAGCGCGCCTCGCCGGGTGAGCGGTCACACCGACTGCGCCCCGATCAGCCGGTAGCCCACAGCCTCGGCGATATGGGGCTGTCCGACCGTCTCGGCCCCGTCGAGGTCCGCAATGGTCCGGGCCAGCCGCAGCACGCGGTGATAGCCCCGGGCGGTCAGGTGGAACCTCTCGGCCGCCTTGAGCAGCAGGTCCTTGCCCGCCTTGTCCGGAGTAGCGATCCGGTCGAGCAGCGCGCCTTCGGCATCGGCATTCACGCGGGCCGCTGCACCGATCTCGGCAAATCGCGCGCTCTGGATGTCGCGCGCCGCGGCGACGCGTTTCGCGATCTCGGCCGACGTGTCACCCGAGGGCGGCAGGTCGAGATCGGCATAGCTGACCGGCGGCACTTCCAGCCGCAGGTCGAACCGGTCCATCAGCGGCCCCGAGATCTTGCCCATGTACTCCGCCCCGCATTGCGGCGCGCGGCCACAGGCTTGGCCCGCGTCGTAGAGCTGCCCGCAGCGGCAGGGGTTGGCGGCAGCGATCAGCAGGAAGCGGCAGGGATAGGTGACATGGGCATTGGCGCGGGCGACCACGACCTCGCCCGTTTCGATCGGTTGGCGCAGGGTTTCCAGAACGGCACGGGCGTATTCCGGGAACTCGTCAAGGAACAGCACGCCGTTATGCGCTAGGCTGATCTCACCCGGTTTCGCGCCACGCCCGCCCCCCACCACCGCGGCCATTGAGGCCGTGTGATGCGGCGCGCGGTAGGGGCGCGTGCGGGAAATGCCGCCCTCGTCGAGCAGCCCCGCAAGCGACTGGATCATCGAGGTTTCCAGCGCCTCCGGGGCCGAGAGCGGCGGCAAAATCCCGGGCAGGCGCGCAGCCAGCATGGATTTGCCCGATCCCGGTGAGCCGACCATCAGCATGTGGTGCCGCCCGGCGGCGGCGATCTCCAAGGCGCGTTTGGCGCGCTCCTGTCCGCGGACCTCTGACAGGCAGCCCGTGGTCGGATCATCACGGATCTCGCCGGGGCGGGCCGGGTCCAGCGGCGCACGGTCGGTCAGATGGGCGATCAGGTCGGCGAGGCTTTTGGCGGCAAAGACGGGCGTGGCGCCGACCCAAGCCGCCTCGGCCCCGCAGGCGGCGGGGCAGAGCAGGACGCGGTCGTCTTCGCCGGCGGCCAGCGCGGTCGGCAGCGCCCCGATGACAGGCACGAGGCGTCCGTCCAGCGACAACTCTCCAAGGGCCACAGCCTCCTCGACCCGGTCTGGGGGCAGGATGCCGAGGGCGGCAAGCAGCGCCAGTGCGATCGGCAGGTCGAAATGCGAGCCTTCCTTGGGCAGGTCGGCAGGCGACAGGTTTACCGTGATCCGCTTGGATGGCAGCGCGATGGCCATGGCCTGCAGTGCGGTGCGCACGCGTTCGCGCGCCTCGGATACGGCCTTGTCGGGCAGGCCCACCACGGCAAAGCCCGGCAGCCCGGCGGTGACCGCGCATTGCACCTCGACCCGGCGGGCGTCCAGCCCTTCGAAGGCGACGGTATGGCAGCGCGCAAGCGCCTCGGGGCTGGGACTGTCGAACATGGCGACAGTCTTCGCCCGGCTTGGTTAGGAAATGATTAACACCACCATCGGCGCGACACGTTTTCCTCGAGGAAAACGGCCCGGAAAACTCGAGTTTTCCGGCCGCGCCCCGAGCGTCGGCTCAGCTTGGCATCGGGAAGGGCAAGCGCGGCAGGCCCAAGTCGTATTTCGCGACTTCGTCATCCTCGGCCAGTCCCGCCTCGCGCCATTCGATGATAGCGGGGTGGGCCAGTTGCGCGGTCACGTAGCTCTGTGTCAGCGGATCGACTGCCAGGCCATAGCCCGCGATGCGGATGGCGACGGGGGCGAAAAAGACATCGGCAAGGGAATAGTCGCCATAGAGGTAAGGCCCGCCTGAGCGCGCCAATGCCTCGGACCATAGGGCTTGCAGCCGGTCGAGATCGGCCTGCACCGCGGCGCTGATCTCGAACCCGTCCCATGCCGTGCGCAAATTCATCGGGCAGGCGCTGCGCAGGGCCGTGAAACCGGAATGCATCTCGGCGATCAGGCTTTGCGCCTCGGCCCGCGCGATGGGGTCATCCGGCAGCAGGCCCTTCTCGGGGAAGGTTTCGGCAAGGTGCCAGGCAATGGCGAGGCTGTCGGTCAGGATGCCGCCTTCGGGCGTGCGCAGAACCGGCACGGTCCCCCCGCCGCCGAACGCCGCGACCTCTGCCGCGAAAGCGTCGGAATAGATGACGGTGGAAGACACCTCGACGGGAATGCCGAAGGCCGCGAAAGGGAGCCATCCGCGCAGGGACCAAGAGGAATAGCTGCGCTGGCCGATCAGGAGTGCATAAGCCATGGCGGCATAGGCGCAGGGGTGCGCGTCGGCGTCAATCGCCATTCGCTGATCGTGCCGATCAGGGAAGGTGATTGATGGCGGCAATGCGCCAGCCGTCGTCGCCGAGATGAAGTTCGGTGACCGACAGCGTGTCGATCCGATGGGAGAGCGCCTGTTCGGGCGCAAGGCCGCCCGCGCGGCTGAGATGGGTGAGGATGGCGCCGAAATGGCTGACCGCGATCAGGTCGCCCTCCACCTGTCCGATCAGCCTGTCGATCGCGGAGGAGACCCGCGCGGCAACGGCGTTCCAGCTTTCGCCCCCGGGTGGGGCGGTGTCGCCCGGCTGTTCCCAGAAGGTGCGGGACAGGTCCGGGTCGCGGGCGGAAACGTCGTCGAACTGCATCCCGTCCCACAGGCCGAAATCAAACTCGCGCAGGGCCGGGTCATGGGGCAGGCGAACACGCTCGGCCATGATGGCATCGGCCGTGGCGACCGCGCGCCGGAGATCGGAGGAGACGACAGTGGCCGTCCGGGGCAGGTAGGCGTCCAGCCGCGCAAGCGCCTGTCGATCCGACAGGTCGGCGGGCACATCGCGCCACCCGGTCATGGTGACTTGGTGGGTCGGTCCGTGTCGGACCCAGCAGAGCCGCCTCACCATGGGGTCGGTTTCGCCATGTCGGGCAAGGGCGCCTCACCCTTCAGGACCAAGGGCAGGCCGGCGGTGACCTGAACCACCAGATCGGCCTGCGCGGCGAGTTGCTGGTTCAATCGCCCCAGGGCCTGTTGAAAATGGCGATCGGGGTCTCCGTCCGGTGCGACCCCTCCGGTGACATCGTTGGTGACCAGAACGACGGGCGCGGGCAGTTGGTCGAGCACGTCTTCAAGCAGCGCGGCCTCTTCCTCGATATCGGCGCCGCTTCGCATCTGGTTCGACAGCCAGGTGGTCACGCAATCGACCAGCGCGACCTCTTCGACCTCGATCTGCGCGAGCGCCCGGGCAAGGTCGCGGGGGGCTTCGACGGTACGCCAGCCCTGCCCGGAGCGGCGGGCGCGGTGCACGTCGATCCGCGCCGCCAGATCCGCGTCATCGGCCTCGGCCGTGGCGAAATAGACCTTGGCAAGGCCCGAGCGGCGCACAAGCCTTTCTGCAAAGGCGGATTTGCCCGAGGCCGCGCCTCCAATGGCAAGTGTGATGGGGGGCAGTTGCAATTTTCTTTCCCGAGAAGTGATCCGGACGCGAAGACGTTGCGTAACAAATATGATCGCGGCTTGCGAGAAAAACAGCAAAAGCAACGAACCGGGGGGTTCTGACGATGGCTTTCGACATGGGTGGAGACCAATCTCTGTCACGGCGCGCCATGAAGGCGGAGCTGCTGGATGCGGAGACGGAATTGCAACTGGCCTACGCGTGGCGCGACCACCGCGACGAACAGGCGCTGCATCGGCTGGTGACGGCCTACATGCGGTTGGCGATCTCGATGGCGGCCAAGTTCAAACGCTACGGCGCGCCGATGAACGACCTGATCCAGGAAGCCGGGCTTGGCCTGATGAAAGCGGCCGACAAGTTCGACCCGGATCGCGGCGTGCGTTTCTCGACCTACGCGGTGTGGTGGATCAAGGCCTCCATTCAAGATTACGTGATGCGCAACTGGTCGATGGTGCGCACTGGCTCGACCTCGTCTCAGAAATCGTTGTTCTTCAACATGCGTCGGGTTCAGGCGCGGCTGGAGCGGGAAGCGCTGGCGCGGGGCGAAAACCTCGACAAGCACCAGATGCGCCAGATGATCGCCACCGAAGTGGGCGTGCCACTGCATGATGTCGAGATGATGGAAGGCCGCCTTGCCGGGTCCGATTACTCGCTGAACGCCACCCAATCCGTCGAGGACGAGGGGCGCGAATGGATTGATGCGCTGGAAGATGACAGCGCCCAGGCGGCCGACCTTGTGCAGGACACGCATGACAACGAACAGCTGCGTGAGTGGCTGATCAATGCGATGCAGGCCTTGAACGAACGCGAACGGTTCATCGTGCGCGAGCGCAAGCTGCGCGAGGAACCGCGGACGCTGGAAAGCCTCGGCAACGAGCTTGGCCTGTCGAAGGAACGCGTGCGCCAGCTCGAGGCCGCCGCCTTTGGCAAGATGCGCAAGAACCTCGAAGCGCAGTCGAAGGAGGTTCTGTCATTTTTCGCCGCTTGATGCTCCACGCGCCTTTGGCGCTGATCGCCGGACTGTTCGCCGGATCCTTCCTGTGGCTGACGCCGCAGGGAGGGTTGGATGCTGGTCCGACGGGGATCGCGGCAGATGCGGCTCAAGGGGTTATTGCCCCGCAGCCGATCCGCCAGATGGCGCTGTTCGACTAGGACCAGACAGACAGATGGTCGCGCGGCCTTGCCGGGCGACCGACCACGGCGCATGTGCCAACAGCTCACCTTTCCCAAGCCTTTGACGAGAGCCGCACATGTTTCGCTTTGTTTTTCCGATCCTGATGGCCACATCCGCCCTGCCCGTCGCGGCATCGGAGGTGGTGGACGCAGGTGCCCTGTCCGAGGTGACGCAGGGTGCCGATGTGATCATCCTGGGCGAGGTGCATGACAATCCCCACCATCACGCCTTGCAAGCCGATGCGGTTGCCGCCATCGGCCCGACCGCCCTGGTGTTCGAGCACCTGACCGAAGCGGCAGCGGCCAGCGTGACCCCGGAACTGGCCGGTGACGCCGCGGCCTTGGAAGAGGCGCTGAACTGGGCCGAAAGCGGTTGGCCGGATTTCTCGTATTACTATCCCCTGATCGCCTTTGCCCAAAACGGGCCCATCTACGGCGCGCAGGTTGGGCGAGAGGCGGCGCAGGCGGCCTTCGCGGATGGCGCAGCGGCGGCATTCGGCCCGGACGCCGGGCGCTATGGCCTGACCACCGCCTTGCCCGAGGACGAACAGGCCACGCGCGAGGCCGAACAGATGGCGGCGCATTGCGACGCCCTGCCGGAAGAGATCCTGCCCGGATTTGTCGAGGCGCAGCGTTTGCGTGACGCGGCCCTTGCCGCAGCCACGCTGGAGGCGTTGGAGGCGCATGGCGGGCCTGTTGTCGTCATCACTGGCAATGGCCATGCCCGGCGCGATTGGGGCATCCCTTCGGTCCTTTCCGTTGCGGCCCCTGACCTGAACGTGGTCAGCCTTGGGCAGTTCGAAGAGGCGCCGCAGGGCGATATCCCGTTTGACCTCTGGGCCGTTGCGGACCCGGTCGAGCGGCCCGACCCCTGCGCGGCGTTTCGCTGACTTGTGCCGCGCGCGTGACGTCGCCATTTCGGTCGGATGAGCTATGCGCGCTTTGTCCAGGGCCTTTTCCGGCTAAGCCTGATCGGATTTGTCACGGTCCTCGCTGTCTATGCCGCGATGATCGCGTTGATCGCATGGCCTGCGCCGTTGTTCTCGCATGAGCGAACGGGTGGGGCGCTGACCTTCCACTCGGACGTGCCGCTGCCGCCCTCGGCCGAGGTCATGGGCCAGGAGGTGACGGCGCTCTTGGCGGCCTCGCCCCTTGGCCCGCCTGAAGAGGTTCATGTCTGGCTGGTCGAGGACGGTCTGGCGCTTCGGGTCTTCTTTGCGGGGTCCCCGCGTGCCTCCGGCCTGACCTACCCGGTGGCGTCGCTCGACAACATCTTCTTGCGCCACGCGGATTTCGACCGGAACCAGCTGGTGCGCGCGGGCCAAGCGGTGCCGCCGCCGCGCACGCTCAGCTACTACATCGTGCACGAGGCGACGCATCTGCAACTGTCGCGCTACGCAGGCCGCTTTGCCGTGCCGCGCATCCCGCGCTGGATCAACGAAGGATTTGCCGACTATGTCGCGCTGGGTCCGGCCACGCCCGACATGGTCGCCCGGGCAAGCCATGGGCGTCCCCTGCCGCGAGAGGCGTTTGGAAGCTACCCGCAGGAACGGGTCTGCGTCACGCTGGCCCTGGAGCGGCTGGGCGGTGATCTCGATGCGCTGCTGGCCCTGCGGAACGAAATGGGCGCGGACGGGGCCTGTCCGCTGGTGCCGCAATTCGGCATTGCCCCAGTCGGGGCCGCCACCTAACCTGCCGCGCGGCAGACGGGGACGGGATCATGCTGACGGACAAGCGAATTCTCCTGATTATCGGCGGCGGTATCGCGGCCTTCAAATCGCTCGATCTGATCCGGCGGCTGCGAGAGCGCGGGGCCTCGGTCGTCCCGGTTCTGACGCCCGCCGCCGAGCATTTCGTCACCCCTTTGTCGGCCTCGGCGCTGGCTGGCGAAAAGGTCTATCGCGACCTGTTCGACCTGACGGACGAGGCGGAGATGGGCCATATCGAACTCAGCCGCGCCGCCGATCTGGTGGTGGTCGCGCCGGCCACGGCCGACCTGATGGGCAAGATGGCCGCCGGGCTTGCCAACGACCTTGCCTCGACCCTTCTGATGGCGACCGACAAGCGCGTGCTGATCGCGCCCGCGATGAACCTGCGCATGTGGGAGCATCCGGCGACCCGGCGCAACCTCGCGACGCTGGAGGGCGACGGTATCCTCGTCGTGGGCCCAAACGAGGGCAACATGGCCTGCGGTGAATTCGGGCCGGGCCGCATGGCCGAGGTGCCCGAGATCGTCGAGGCGGTCGAGGCGGCGCTGGGCGATGGGCCGCTCAAGGGCAGGCATGTGCTGGTGACATCTGGTCCGACGCATGAGCCCATCGACCCGGTGCGCTATATCGCCAACCGGTCCTCCGGTGCACAGGGTACGGCGATCGCCGCCGCGCTGCGCGACCTGGGCGCGCGGGTCAGTTTCGTGACCGGGCCAGCCGACGTGCCGCCGCCCGCGGGCGTCGAGGTGATCCCGGTGCAAACCGCGCAGGAGATGGCCGAAGCCGTCAACACGGTCCTGCCCGCCGATGTCGCCGTTTTCGCCGCGGCCGTCGCCGATTGGCGGGTGGCCAATGCCGCCGGGCAAAAGATGAAAAAGGACGGAAGCGGCAGCCTGCCTGCGCTGGAATTTGCCGAGAATCCCGACATCCTCGCCAGTGTCAGCCAGTTGCAGGCCGGCCGCCCCAAGCTGGTGGTCGGGTTCGCCGCCGAAACCCATGACGTGGAACGCCACGCAACCGAGAAACGCGCGCGCAAGGGCTGTGACTGGATCGTCGCCAACGATGTCTCGCCCGAGACGGGGATCATGGGCGGGGCCGAGAATGCGGTGACCCTGATCACCGCCGACGGGGCCGAAACCTGGCCGCGCCTGTCGAAACACGAGACAGCGCGCCGTCTGGCCCTACGTATCGCCGAGGCGTTGGACTAGGGCGGCGTGTCCGCGTCCGTTGGGGCGACTGAACACCGAAGACGGAGGTAACGGGTGAACGTTACGGTCGATATCATGCGCGAAGATTGGGCCGATCCGGATATCGCGCTGCCGGATTATGCGACGGCGGGCGCGGCCGGGGCCGATGTGCGCGCGAATTTCGAAGCCGAGCGGCGGGATGCGGGCTTGACCCTTGCCCCCATGGCGCGCGCGCTGGTGCCCACGGGCCTGCGGGTCGCCATCCCCGAAGGCTACGAGATGCAGGTTCGTCCACGCTCGGGCCTTGCGCTGAAACATGGCGTGACGCTGGTCAATACGCCGGGCACGATTGACGCCGATTATCGCGGGCCGCTGGGGGTGATCCTGATCAACCTCGGGGAAGAGTCTTTCCGGATCGGCCATGGCGACCGGATCGCGCAGGCGGTGATCGCGCCGGTCGCCCAGGCGCGCTTTGACGTGGTAAGCGCCTTGCCCGATACCGACCGCGGCGCGGGCGGCTTCGGGTCGACCGGGGTCGGCTGATGCTGTTCGTCTTTCTCCTCGCAGGGGCGCTCTGGGGCGTCGGGGCCTTGATGAAGACCCCGGTTCAGGCGCGGCTCTACATGGTCGGGCTGCTCTACGTGGCGGTTCTGGGCGTGCAGGTGGCGCTGCCCGCGGGCCATCCCTTGCGCGAGATGACGGGCGGCTCGCCCGCCTTGTGGCTGCTCCTGGGCGGGGCGTTCGTGCTGATCCTGATCTACCGCGCCGGGCTATCCCGCCTTCGGGGCCGCGCCGAAGCGGTCGAGGCCGCGCGCAATGACGGCACGGCGCAGGAGCCCTCTGGCCCCTTCACGGGCGAGGAACTGGAACGCTACGCCCGCCACATCACGCTGCCCGATATCGGCGGCGGCGGACAACTGGCGCTGAAGAACGCCAAGGTTCTGGTCGTCGGCGCCGGTGGCCTTGGGTCGCCTGCTTTGCTCTATCTCGCGGCGGCGGGTGTGGGCCGGATCGGCGTGATCGACCATGATGTCGTCAGCCTGTCGAACCTGCAGCGGCAGGTGATCCATACCGACGCGCGGCAGGATATGCCCAAGGTGTTTTCCGCCGAGATCGCGATGAGGGCGCTGAACCCGCGCATCGACGTGCGGCCCTACAATCGCCAATTGAGCGCGGACATCGCCGAGGAGTTGTTCGGCGATTACGATCTGATCCTCGACGGCACCGACAGTTTCGAGGTGCGCGCGCTGGTCAACCGCGCGGCGGTGGCCGCAGGCCGCCCGGTGATCGCGGGGGCGATCTCGGCGTGGGAGGGGCAGGTGACCCTCTACGATCCGGCGGGGGGTGCCCCCTGCATGGCCTGCGTCTTTCCCGAGGCGCCGGCACCGGGCCTTGCGGCGACCTGCGCCGAGACCGGTGTCATCGGCGCCTTGCCGGGGGTGGTCGGCTCCATGATGGCGCTGGAGGCTGTGAAGGAGATCTGCGGCGCGGGCGACGGCCTGCGGGGGAGGATGCTGATTTACGATGCACTCCATGCCGAGACCCGCACGGTTCGGATGCAGCGCCGGGCTGATTGCCAGGTCTGTGGCGACCTCTAGGCGCGCTTCCCCTTGCCCGGGCCGCGCGCGCAGGCATACTCGGGCCAAAACCAGCCTGGGAGTTCCGCCATGTTCCGTTTCCTTGCCGCGCTGACCGCGTTCGGCCTGATCGCCCCCCTTGCCGCCACCGCGCAGGACCTGCCCGACCTCGAAGGGCGCGAGGTGGTCGTCGTGACCGAAAACGCCTACCCGCCGCTGCAATTCATCGACCCGGCCTCGGGCCATGAAATCGGCTGGGAATACGACGCGCTGGCGATCATCGCCGAGCGGATCAACATCACGCCCATCATCGAGAATATCAGTTGGGACGCCATGATCCCGGCCGTGGCCGAGGGGCAGTACGACATGGGCATGACCGGCATCACGATCCGCGAAGACCGTGACGAACTGGTCGATTTCAGCGCACCCTACATGGTCAGCCAGATGCGCATGCTGGTGCGCGCGGACGAGGACCGGTTCGAGGATGCCGCCGGGTTCGCCGCCGACGAGGACCTGCTGCTTGGCACGCAAGCGGGCACGACACCCTTCTACGTGGGCGTCTATGACGTGCTGGACGGCAACGAGGCCAACCCGCGCCTTGTCTTGGTCGAAACCATCCCCGCCGCGATCCAGGCGCTGATATCGGGCGATGTGGACATGGTGCTGGCCGACAGCGCCGGGGGCCAGGGCTATGTCAACGCCAATCCCGATGCGCTGATGATGGTGGGCGAACCGCTGGGCACCGAGGAATTCGGCTTCATCTTTCCAAACGGCTCGGACCTGGTCGAACCTTTCAACGCCGCCATCGAGTCGATGCGCGCCGACGGCACGCTTGAGGAACTGGACCAGCGCTGGTTCGTCGAGTACGTGCTGGGCGAGTAAGCAACGCTCCATGACAAAGGCGCCGGTCCCGCGCGGGCCGGCGTTTTCATTGCCCGATGATCCCGACCTCTCCCCCCGACCGTGACTTTCCGTGGTGGCTGGTGGCGCTTGCGCTGCTGGGCGGCGTGGCCGCGTGGCGCATCGCGACCGACGAGATGTACCTGCAGGTGCTGGACACGCTGCGCCGGGGCATCCTGATCACCATCATGGTGACGTTGGTGGGGTTCGCGATGGCCTCGGCCATGGGCCTTTTGATGGCGGTGATGAGCCTGTCGCGGGCGCTGCTGCTCCGGCAGGTGGCGCGGTTCTACATCGAGGTGGTGCGCGGCATCCCGATCCTGGTTCTGCTGCTCTACGTCGCCTTCGTTTTCGCGCCTGCACTGGTGGCGGGCTATAACTGGCTGGCCGAGGAGATCGGTTGGGCCACGATCCGCACGCGGGATTTCCCGCTCCTCTGGCGGGCGATCATCGCCCTTGCGATCGGCTATTCCGCCTTCATCGCCGAGGTGTTCCGCGCGGGCCTGCAATCCGTCGATCCCGGCCAGATCGAGGCCGCACAGGCGCTGGGCCTGAACCGCTGGCAGCGGTTCCGGCATATCGTCTTTCCGCAGGCGATCCGCACGATCCTGCCGCCGCTGGGCAATGATTTCGTCGCCATGGTGAAGGACAGTTCACTGGTCTCGGTCCTGGGCGTCCTCGACGTGACGCAACTGGGCAAGGTCACGGCAGCGTCGAACTTTCGCTATTTCGAGACCTATAACGTGGTCGCGCTGATCTACCTGACGATGACGGTGACCCTGTCGCTGCTGCTGCGCCGGTTGGAGCGGCGTTTGCGCGAGGGAGGGGGGCAGGCGCGCCGGGGGTCTTGACCCCCCGTCGCGCCTTGGGCGCCCGGTGGCATCGGCTGGATTTTTCGCCGCCCGTCTCGCAGCCGGGGGCGGGGTGGCCTATGTCTGGTGAAACGCAACCGAGGATGTCCCCATGACCAACCTGCTGCTTGAAAACTGGAACACGCCGTTCGACCTGCCGCCCTTCGACAAGATCGAGGATGCGCATTTCGGCCCGGCCATGGAGGCCGCGCTGGAGGACGGGCGCGCCGCGATCCGCGCGATTGCCGAGGCACCCGAGCCGCCCACCTTCGCCAACACGATCGAGGCGCTGGAACTGGCCGATGCAACGCTCGACCGGGTGGCGGGGGTGTTCTTCAACCTGGCCGGGTCGGATTCGAACCCCAAACGCCAGGAATTGCAGCGCGCGTTCGCGCCGAAACTCTCGGCCTATTCCTCGGAGATCGTGAACAACGAGGCGTTGTTCCGCCGGATCGACGACCTCTGGCAGCGGCGCGATACCCTGGGCTTGAGCGCCGAGCAGATGCGCGTCCTCTACCTGACCCATCGCGGGTTTGTTCGTTCGGGCGCCGCGCTGGAAGGCGCGGCGCGGGAACGGCTGACCGAGGTCAAAAGCCGCCTGTCCGTGCTTGGGACTGAGTTCACGCAGAACCTGCTGGCCGACGAGGCGGGATGGTTCATGGAGCTTGCCGAAGAAGACCTCGAAGGCCTGCCCGATTTCGTGGTCAGCGCCGCGCGTGCGGCGGGCGAGGAGAAGGGCGCGAATGGCCCGGTCGTGACGCTGTCGCGGTCGCTGATCGTGCCGTTCCTGCAATTCTCGCCCCGACGCGACCTGCGCGAGACGGCCTATCGCGCCTGGGCCGCGCGCGGGATGAACGGCGGTGAGACCGACAACCGGGGCATCGCGACCGAGGTCCTCGCGCTTCGCGACGAACGCGCCAAGCTGCTCGGCTACGAGAGCTTCGCGGCCTACAAGCTGGAAACCGAGATGGCCGGCACGCCCGAGGCGGTGCGCGACCTGCTGATGGCCGTCTGGTCGCCCGCCAAGTCCGCGGCCGAGGCCGATGCGGATGTGCTGGCGAAGATGATGGCCGAGGATGGCGTGAACGGTCCGCTGGAGCCGTGGGATTGGCGCTACTACGCCGAGAAACGGCGACTGGCCGAGCATGACCTCGATGAGGCGGAGTTGAAGCCCTATTTCCAACTCGACGCGATGATCGACGCCGCCTTCGATTGCGCGACCCGCCTGTTCGGGCTGGAGTTCCGGCCGCTCGACGTCACGCTCTATCACCCCGATGCACGGGCCTGGGAGGTCACGCGTGACGGGCGGCACATGGCCGTGTTCATCGGCGACTATTTCGCGCGCGGCTCCAAGCGCTCGGGTGCGTGGTGCTCGGCCATGCGCAGCCAGAAGAAACTGGGCGGCGAGGTGCGGCCCATCGTGGTGAACGTGTGCAACTTTGCCAAGGGCGACCCGGCGCTTCTGTCCTACGACGACGCGCGCACGCTGTTCCACGAGTTCGGCCACGCGCTGCACCAGATGCTGTCGGACGTGACCTATGCCTCGATCAGCGGCACCAGCGTCGCGCGCGATTTCGTGGAACTGCCCAGCCAGCTTTACGAACACTGGCTGGAGGTGCCCGAAGTGCTGGAAAAACACGCCCGCCACGCCAAGACGGGCGAGGCCATGCCGCGGGAGTTGCTGGATCGCCTGCTGGCGGCACAGACCTATGACATGGGGTTCCAGACGGTCGAGTATGTGGCCTCCGCGCTGGTCGATCTCGATTTCCATGATGGCGCCGCGCCCGCCGACCCGATAGCGGCGCAGGCCGACACCCTTGCGCGGATCGGGATGCCGCACGCGATCGGGATGCGCCATGCCACGCCGCATTTCGCCCATGTCTTCGCGGGCGACGGTTATTCCTCGGGTTATTACAGCTACATGTGGTCCGAGGTGATGGACGCCGACGCCTTCGCCGCCTTCGAAGAGGTCGGCGATCCGTTCGACGCAACCCTTGCCGCCAAATTGGAACAGCATGTCCTGTCCGCCGGCGGCTCGGCCGAGGCAGATGCTCTCTATACCGCGTTCCGCGGTCGGATGCCGGGGGTCGAGGCCCTGCTCAAGGGGCGGGGTCTGCTGGACGCGGCCTGAGGATTGCGCCGCCCCGACCGACAGATCGGGGCGGGACCGCGTCAGTAGAGCGGCGGGGCGTCGCTGGCCTGTATCGAGGGAAAGACGATCACGTCCGCGCCGTGTATGGCGCGGTCATGCAGGTCGATCGCGTCTTGATCCAGCATGCGGATACAGCCCGAGGACACGGCTTGTCCCAACCCCTCGGGTGTGGCGCCGCCATGGATGCGGTAAAGCGTGTCTTCTCCGTTCTGGAACAGGTAGAGGGCGCGGGCCCCCATCGGGTTGCCGGGGCCCGGGTCCATCCCGCCATTCGCCACCGAATAGGGTTCCAGCTCGGGCTGTCGCTCGATCATGCTCTCGGGCACGTTCCAGCGCGGCCATTCGCGGCGGAATTGCAGCCGGGCCGTGCCGCTCCAGGAAAACCCTTGCGCGCCCACGCTGACACCGTAGCGCATCGCGCGGTCTGGGCCTTGGAGAAAGAACAGCAACCTTGCATCCGGATCGACGACGATCGTGCCGCGCACACGGTCGGGCCAGGGGTTCGCGACCTCCTGGCGCCACAACTCGGGCCGCACGCTGCCGGGTGGGATTGCGGGGACGGGGAAAGGCTCGTCGGTGATGGCGCCGTAGAAATCCGGCATAGGCGGTGGTGGTGGAACGGCCGAGACGCTTTCGGCGCGGGTGACGGCGTTGTCCTGCGGTTGCTTACAGGCAGTCAGGCCGCTCGCCAAGGAGAGGAACGTGAAGCTTCGACGGGTCAACATGATGTGGTCCTTCGATCTGACGGAAACAGGCGCGGAGCGCCGGTGGTCGGATCAGGACAGACGGGGCGGGGACCGTGGGGGAGACATGCTGCGGCCCTTGACCGTCGGGTCACCCCCGAGGCCAGGGCTTTGGGTGCGCGAGGGGGTATCGCGCAGCGCGATGTCATCGGCAGGCAGAATATCGGACCCGCAGGGCGCGCCGGGCAGAACTGCTGTGCGGCAGTGTTTCGTTGATGTCAGCGAGACGACCTCGGCGGGGAATGTCTCTGGCCCGGCGCTCGCTGAGACCACAACATCGGGCCTTCGTTCGGCGGCTGCGCCCGTATAAGCCCCCCACGGCAAGAGAAGCACGGCCAACGCCAGCATGAGGAGTGCACGGAGTGTCGTCATGATCTCCACGTGGCCAAATGCGCGGCCAAAGTCGAGACGGGTTGACGCGGTTGTGACCGCCGTCGTGTCGCGCTCCTCACTCGAAGGTTTCGCCCGGCTCGACGCCCCAAAGCGCGGCGCTGCGGACCCAGCCGCGATAGCCGGCGACTTCCATCAGGCACCAGTCGGGCTGGCATTCGCGCAGACGTCCGATCACGCCAAGCTCGGCGCGGGCGCGCACGGGGCTGGCCGGGTCGGGGCGGGCGTGAAGCGGCAGCATGTCTTCCTCGACGATCGCGGTGCGCACACCGGACAGAAGCGAGTAATGCATCCAGCCGCCGGCCCCGTCGCGATCCACCACACGGCGCCAATGGCCGTGCTCGGCCACGATCATCACCGGCATGTCGCGGCGCTGGAATACCCAGTCGATGCGATGGCTGCGTGACGGGCCGCGGCGGGCGTTGCCCTCGGACGCGCCCATGGAGACGAAGCGGGGCAGCGGAAAGCCGGTGACCGGGCCGGTCCGCTGAGGCGTAGCGCGCGCGGCGGGGGCGGTGGCCTCGGCCGCGGCCTGGACGATCTCGGGGCGGGGGGCGGGGTGCAGCGCGGGCGGCAGGCGGCGCGCCTCTCCCTCACCCGATTGCTGGGCCAGCGACACGGCGCTGGCGGTAAGGCTCAACAGAAAGACGAGGCCCATCACGGCCTTCCTGGGGAATCCTGTCACGCTCTGCCTCCAATGCGCGGACCCGTTCTGTCGCGGGTTCCGCACCGTTCCGTCGTATTTTTTCTTGCCGCTTTTGTCGCGGTGCCGGGCTGACGCCTTGCGCCATTCCGATGGATCGGAGAGTGTCACGGGACAGGGCGGATTGCCAGCGAAGGAAGGGATCGAATGCCAGGTCAGCGCTTGAGTGTTGTCGTTACGCGACGGTTGCCCGAGGCGGTCGAGACGCGGATGAAGGAATTGTTCGACGTCGAGTTGAACGAGGACGACCACCCGATGAGCAAGGCCGAGCTGGTCTCGGCCATGAACCGGGCCGATATCCTGGTGCCTTGCATCGCTGACCGCATCGACGGCGGAATGCTGGGGCAGGCGGGTGAACGGCTAAAGATGATCGCGAATTACGGCGCTGGCGTAGACCATATCGACGTGGCCACGGCGCGCCAGCGCGGCATTCTCGTGTCGAACACGCCCGGCGTGATGACCGATGACACTGCTGACATGGTGATGGCGCTGATCCTGTCGGTGCTGCGCCGCGTGCCCGAGGGCATGGCGGTCATGCAGTCGGGCAATTGGCAGGGCTGGTCGCCCACCGCCTTCATGGGCGGTCGCGTGGCCGGCAAACGTTTGGGCATTCTCGGCATGGGCCGGATCGGGCAGGCCGTGGCGCGCCGCGCGCAGGCGTTCGGAATGCAGGTGCATTACCACAATCGCCGCCGCCTCCACGAGGAGATCGAGAGCAATCTTGAGGCGACCTACTGGGAAAGCCTCGACCAGATGATCGCGCGGATGGACGTGATCTCGGTCAACTGCCCGCACACGCCCTCGACCTTCCACCTGATGAACGCGCGGCGGCTGAAGCTGATGAAGCCCGAGGCGGTGATCGTGAACACCTCGCGCGGCGAGGTGATCGACGAGAACGCGCTGACGCGCATGCTGCGCGCGGGCGACATCGCGGGCGCGGGCCTCGACGTGTTCGAAAAGGGCCGCGAGGTGAACCCCCGCCTGCGCGAATTGCCCAACGTGGTGCTCTTGCCGCATATGGGCTCGGCCACCCGCGAGGGGCGGGCCGAGATGGGCGAGAAGGTTCTGATTAACATCAAGACCTTCGCTGACGGGCACCGCCCGCCCGACATGGTCGTGCCGAGCATGCTCTGAAGTCCGCGCCGTCCCGGCCCACTTCGTCTTTCCGTCTTGACCTCGATCATGCCCGCCGCGTGGTGCGGCGGGCATGATGGCACGGCAAGGAAGAGAGCCATGGACCGGGCGAACCACGCGCAGCGACGGAAAAAGACGCCGCACCCTTCCCGGCGCAGCAGTGCTGTGTTTGCGGCGGGGCTGTCTTTTGTCGGGATGGCGGCGAGTGGCCTGATCCTATTCGTCCAGCCGCGCGCCATGTTCGGGTCGGGACTTGCGTGGTCCTTCCTCGGGATCGACATCGCAGCGTGGTATCGGGTGCACTTCGTCTTTTCGCTCCTTTTTGTCTTGGCTGGCCTTTGGCATATCCTGCTGCATTTCTCGGTGATCCGAACCCTTGTCTTCGGGGTTGCGGGGCAGAGCCGTGGGCACTGGCTGGAAGGCGGTGTTTTTCTGGCGCTTTTCGTGATCTTCCTGGTGACATCCATTCTGGACGTACCGCCGGCGGCCTGGGTTACGCAGCTGCATCATTATATGGGCCGCGGCTTCTGGCAGCCCTAGGGGCGTTGCTGCGTCGCAGAGTCGGTTTCGCGCCGCGAATGGTCGTCGTGACTTGCTCCTTTCTGGCGCAATCCGCCAAAGTCGCGGCAAATACGGAATGGCGGGAGACGCGTTCATGAAAACCCAAGTCAAAGCCCTTGTCGTCGGCGGCGGTGCCGTCGGCACCTCGATCGCCTATCACCTCGCCCGCGCGGGCTGGGACGATGTGATGCTTCTGGAACGTGATGAGCTGACCTCCGGCAGCACCTGGCATGCCGCGGGGCTTCTGCCGCTGTTCAACATGTCCTACGCGACCAGCCACATCCACGACTACAGCGTCAAATTCTACAAGACGCTGGAGGAGGAAACCGGCCTGAACGCGGGCTTCGCCGTGGTGGGCAACCTGCGCATGGCGCAGACGCAGGACCGCATGGATGAATACATGCTCTATGCCTCGACCGCCGAGACGGTCGGCATCCCCTACGAGTGGATGACCCCCGCCCAGATCAAGGAGCGCTGGCCGCTGGTCCGCACCGAGGATCTGAAGGGCGCGATCTATCACCCCACCGATGGCTACATCAATCCGGCCGATGTCACGATGGCCATGGCGAAGGGCGCGCGCCAGCGTGGCGTGATGATCGAGCGCAAGTGGCAGGTCGATGGCTACGCGTGGGCGGGCGATCACTGGAAGGTCACCTGCACCAAGATGGGCGAGAAGGGCGGCAACCTGATCCCGACCGAGGAAACCGTCGTGATCGAGGCCGAGCATGTCGTCACCGCCACCGGCAACCACGCGCAGCGCACCGCGCGGATGCTGGGCATCAAGATCCCCGCGATCCCGGTCGAGCACCAGTTCATCGTGACCGAACCCGACCCCGCGCTTGTCGCCTACCGCAAGGACGGCAACCCCGAGCACCCGGTTCTGCGCGATGCCGACGCCAAGTGGTACGTGCGCGAGGAACGCGGCGGCTGGATCCTCGGCCCTTACGAGCGCAACGCGCCCGCGCGCTTCCTCTACGAGGTGCCCGACAGTTTCCGCGCCGATCTCTTCCCGCTCGACCTTGAGCGGATCGAAGAGGAATACATGAGCATGATCCACCGCCTGCCGTCCTCGGAAGAGGTGGGTCTGAAGGACGACTATAACGGCCCGATCTGCTACACCCCTGACGGCAACCCGCTGGTCGGCCCCGCGCCGGGGTTGCGCAACATGTGGCTGGCCGAGGGGTTCAGCTTCGGCATCACGGCGGCCGGCGGCACCGGCTACTACCTTGCCCAGATGATGGTCGAGGGCGAGGCCGAGATCGACATGGCCAGCCTCGATCCCAAGCGCTACGGCGACTGGATGACGACCGAATATGGCGCGCGCAAGAACGAGGAAGCCTACGAACACGTCTACATCCTCCACCACCCCGACGAGGAGCGCGAGGCCTGCCGCCCGTTGCGCACCGCGCCGGCCTATGAACGCCAGCGCGCGATGGGGGCGCAGTTCGGATGCGTGAACGGCTGGGAACGGCCCAACTACTATGGTCCCAAGGATGCGCCCAAGGGCTTCGATCACGACACGCGCAGCTTCCGTCGCGGCGGCTGGTGGGACTATGCCAAGTCCGAGGCCGAGGCGATCCGCAATGGTGTCGGCCTGATCGACGCCACCGCCTTCACCAAGCACCTCGTGCGCGGCCCCGGCGCGACGGAGTTTCTTGACCGCTTCACCTGCAACAAGCTGCCCAAGGTCGGGCGGATCAACCTGACCTACGCGCTGACCGATGCCGGCACGACGCGCACCGAATACACCATCGTTCGTCTGGCCGAGAATGAATATTACTGCGTGTCGGCGGGCGCATGGACGGCCTATGACGCCGATTTTCTGAAGAAGGCGGCCGAGGATTTCATGGGCGCGGGCGGCGGCTGGGTCGATATCCACGACGTCACGACCCAATGGGGCGTCTTCGCCATCGCCGGTCCGAAAACGCGCGACGTCCTGAACGAGCTGGTCAAGGATGCGCAGCCGGACACCGTGCTGTCGAACAAGCGCTTCCCGTGGCTGTCCATGCGCAACATCGAGCTGGGCATGTGCCCGGTCCGCGCCATCCGCGTCGCCTATACCGGCGAATTGGGGTGGGAGTTGCACCACCCGATCGAGATGCAGAATTACCTGTGGGACCAGCTGATGCTGGCCGGTGAGAAGCATGCGCTGAAACCCGTGGGCGCCCGCGCGCAGAACTGGCTGCGGCAGGAAAAATCCTACCGCGCCTTCGGCACCGAGCTGGGCCGGGACGCCACGCCGCTCGAAGCCGGGCTTGATCGCTTCGTCGACCTCGACAAGGAGTTCAACGGCAAGGCCGCGATGCTGGACAAGGGCATCCGCTCGAAATGCGTCACGCTCCTGATCGACGGACCCGAGGATGCCGATCCGTGGGGGCGCGAGGCGCTTTACGACGGCGACACCAAGGTGGGTCGCCTGACCTCGGGCGGCTACTCGGTCGCCTTCGGCAAGTCCATCGGCATGGGCTATGTCCGGCCCGACCTCGCCGAGGTCGGCACCAAACTGCGAGTGCGGATGTTCGACCAGCTGTGGGATGCCGAGGTGGTCGAGGACAGCCCTTACGACCCGAGCAACGCCACGATCCGCAAGGACGGCTGACGGTCGCATGTTGCGCCCATGCCGCCCGTGCTAAGCGGGCGGTATGGTGACGATCATCGCGTATTTCGCCCTCGCGGGCTTTGGCTGGCTGGCGCTGTTCCAGATCGCGCTGGCCCTGGGCACGCCTTGGGGCAACATGGCCTGGGGCGGAACGCATCGCGTGCTCCCACCCGCGCTGCGCGTCGGCAGCATGATTGTCGCGCTCTTGTCCGTGTTCGGGGTCGCGGTCGCCCTGCAAGTGGGCGACATCGCGCAAATGAGCCTGCCGCAGGTGGTGCTGCGCCCGGCGCTTGGGGCGTTCGCCGTCCTTTTCGCGATGTCCTTCGTGGCGAATGCCCTCAGCAGCAGCCGTGCCGAACGTCGCCAGGGCATTCCCCTGACGCTGGTCCTGACGATCAGCTGCGGGCTTCTTTTCTTCCTCGTCTGACCCGGCTCAGCCTGCGGCCGCCTTCAACGCGGCAAAGGCCGGGTCGCCTTCCTTGTCGAGCGCCGCAAAGGTTTCGACGGCGTGCTTGTAGGCCATCTCGTAGAACAGCCTGTGCTGGTTCCACGCGAGGAAGCCCGCGCCTTTCAGGCCGGGCGGCCGGATCATCAGGTCGGTGGGGTTCATCGCCTTGAGCATGTCGGCCTGACCCACCAGAAGACTGCGCATCACGGTCGAGATCACGCCGGGCGCGCGCGGTGCGCCCCTTTTGGAAAACGGGTTCACCGTGCGTTTCACCAGTTCCGCGCGCCCCGGCAGTTTCGCGTAGTCGACGTGGTAGCGCGTGCCGGTTTCCTTCTGCACGTTCGACACGATATTCGGGCCGGTCTTGAGCGAATGCATCGTTCGGAACGGCATGTTGTCGATGCAGCCGCCATCGACCAGCATCTCGCCCTCGGCATTGAAAAATGCAGGCAGCACGCCGGGAATGGCCGAGGAGGCGCGCACCGCCTCCCACAGGGGGCCACGGCGGATGTCGATTTTGTCCATGGCCGACAGATCGGCGGCTACGGCGTAATAGGGCAGCCAGAGGTCTTCGATCGGCTCGTCGCCGTAATGCTCCTGCAGGGCGGCATCCAGCACCTTGTGATCGAGGAACGCGTATCTCGGCACGGTCACGCGGCGCATGGCGCCGGACTTGACGAAGATGTCCTCGATCCGCGGCCCGATTTCCTCGGGCGGAACCCCAAGCGCGATGGCCCCTGCCATGGCCGACCCGATCGAGGTGCCGCCCACGATATCGACGGGCAGACCGATCTCGCGCATGGCGCGCCAGATGCCCACATGCGCCACGCCAAAGGCGCCGCCTCCCGACAGGACCATGCCGATGGCCTGACCCGCCAGGAAGCGCGCCAGCCGCCTCAGGTCTTCGCCGTCGCCCGTCAGCGCGACATGGTGGTGCAGGAAGACAGGGCGCGAATCCAACCACCGCCCGGTGCCCTTGGCGCTTTGCGAGCGGTGCGGATGGATCAGCACCAGCCGGCGCTGCGCTTCGGGCAACAGCTCCAGCGCCAGCGCCTCCAGCTCGGACGGGCCCTGGTAACGGATGGCCTGCGCGACGAAGATCACCTGATCGGCCTGTTTCACGGCGGCGCGGGACCAGGCCTCGGCCTCGGGCGAGGCGACGAAAAGGACAAGGTCCGCCGCCCGTTCCTGCGCGTTGAGCCAAGCGATGGCCTCCGGGCTGGCGGGGTCGGCCCCCGGCCCGAACGCGGCGGTGAACTCGGCCTCGGTCACCGTGGCGACCTTGTGGAACCGCCCGATGGCGGCGGCAAGGTCGGGTACGAAACGGTCGGGCAGCGGTGCATGGGCCGAGGGCACGATGCAGAAGGTGCGCGCGGGCGGTCGCCCCGGATCGGGCACGACCCGCGTCGAGGTCGCTGCCAGACGCCGGGCCAGTTCCGCGCTGATCGCGTGTTGCAGGCCGGGCGTCTCGGAGCAGAGCGCGTCATAGGCCGCGCGGCTGACCCGCACGACGACCGAGTCGCGCGCGGCGATGACATCCGCGCTGCGCGGCTGGCCGGTAAAGAACGCGATCTCGCCCAGCACACCGCCTGCGCCGATCTCGGCCAGGTCCACCCCTTCGCGCGAGACGCGGAAGCGTCCGGTTTCGACCAGGTACATCGCGTCTGCGTCGGTGCCTTCGGCGATCAGGCGCGTGCCACGCGGCACCGCTTCGCGCTCAAGCCGCGCCAGCGCGTCCGCGCCTTCGAGAACGGAGAATAAGCCTTCGGGGGCAAACGGTTCGGACCCGGTCATGCTGAAAACCCATCAAGAAACAATTCCGGCGCGACCATACGGGACGCGCCGGTAAATGCGAACGGTTTCCTTGCGTTACGTCCCGCCCGGCGGCTGCCTCCCCCCCGCGGCCCGGGCAGGCCGGTCGCCTCACTCGGCGCCCGTCATCTCGTCATAGACCGACAGGGCCTTGGCGGCATACATGAGCGACGGGCCGCCGCCCATCTGCACCGCCATGGCGAGGACGTCGCCCAGTTCCTCGCGCGTCGTGCCCGCGTTGATCGCCGCCTCGACATGGAAAATGATGCAGGGCTCGCAGCGCACCGCGATCGAGATGCCAAGCGCCACGAATTCCTTGGTCTTGACGTCGAGAACGCCGCCGTCCTTGACCGCCTTCGACAGGGTGCCGAACCCCTTGGTCGCGTCGGGAATCGTGCGGTTCAGCGCGCGCAGGTCGTTGCGCATGTCTTTGGCCTTGTCGGTCCATGTCATCTTGGGGGACTCCATCACAAAAGGATAAGGATGGTCGGGCTCTAACAGCCCGTTGCCCCGTCAACTTTGACCAGTGTCAAACGCGTTCGACCGCAAGAAGCAGGTTGTTGGCGGGCATCCGCACCGTCTCGATCACGCGCAACCCGCGATCGACCAGGTGCGACAGCACCCAAAGCACGTCCTTGTACCCGATGGCCGGGTCCTGCGCCCGCAGTTGCGCGTCAAAGGCCGCGTCCCCCTCACTGGTGGCTTCGCCATCGCGCAGGAAGGGGCCGTAGATCAGCGCCACGCCGCTGGGCCCGAGCGCCTCGGCGATGCCGGACAGCACAGCTTCCGCCGCCTCGGTTGAGATCAGGTGCAGAAGGTTCGACAGGAACAGGAAGTCGATCGGCCCGATCTCGGCCCCCCAGCCGGGGCGCGCGGCATCAAGGTCGAGGGGCGGCAGGATGTTCGCCACGCCTTCCGCCTCGGCCCAGGCTGTGATCGAGGCCCGCCGGGCCGCGTCGGGTTCGGTCGGTTGCCATGTCAGGCCGGGGGTCGCGGCGGCGAAGCGCACGATATGCTCGCCCGTGCCCGAGGCGATCTCCAGGGCGCGGCCGCGCTCCGGTGCGAAACGCGGCAGGTGGTCGAGGATCGCATCCCGGTTGCGCAGCGCCGAGGGTGCGGACAGCCGCGCATCGCCCGTGCCTGCGGCACCGGGCTGTTCGCCCGGTGCAGGTCGCTCGCTGGTCATGGGTCGGCCTTACTGACCGCTTTCCATCATGATCGACATGGCGCCGGACTCGGCCATGCGCATCATCATGATCTCGACCATGCCGCATTCGTTCGAGATGGCCTGCATCTGCTGGTCCGTGATGCCGTCGGGCAGCGCCGGTTGGAACGTGCCCTGCATCAGGCCCTCGGGCGTGGCGGTGGCCATGGCAGCCTCCATGTTGTCGAGCATCTCATTGACGCCGTCTTCGCCCACCTCATCCTCGACGCCGTCGAGGATGCATTCGCCCGCCGCCCGCATCTCGGCGTCCCATTCGGCCGAGGGCAGGTTGCCTTGCAGCGCCGGGATCTCGGCGACCAGCGCAGTATAGGTCATCTCGGTCATGGTTTCCGACATGGCTTCCATCCGCTCCAGCGCGGATTGGGCACTGGCGGCCATGGGCAGGGCCAGGGCAACGGCCGAGGCGAGGATCAGGCGGGTGGTCATGGGTGTCTCCCTTGAGTCGGATGTCACGGGCAAAGGTATCCGCTTGGGGGCGGTCTTCAAGCGCGGGGATTCCCGACCGGGCGCAATCTTGCCGGGGAGAGCGCCGCGACAAGTTCGGGCCCGAGGCTGGGCGCGCTGCCCGAAACCAGTTCCGAGAGCAGGCGGCTGGCGGCGGGCGCCGTCTGGAAGCCGTAGCCGCCTTGCCCTGCAAACCAAAGGAAATCGTGGCGTCCGGGCTCCGGCCCGATCACCAGGCAGCGGTCGGGCGCGAAGGTGCGCAGGCCCGCCCAACTTGAGGACAGGCGCGTGACCTCCTCGGTGACGAAAGGTTGATAGCGGGCGATGCCCTCGGCCAACACCATGTCGTCGGGCCAGGCGTCATGGGGCTCGTCCACCGGGTCTTCCTCGCCGGGCGAGACGATCCACGCGCCGGCATCCGGCTTGGCGTACCAGCTTTCGCCGGTGCCCAGCAGCATCGGCCAGCCCGAGACATCGTGGCCGCCCGGCGCAGGCATGCGCGCCATCGAGCGGCGCAGCGGTTTCAGTCCGATCGCCCCGATCCCGGCCATGGTGGCGACTTGGTCGGCCCAGGCCCCGGCAGCGTTCACGAGCTTCCTGCCCTCGTGGACCGTGTCGCCCACGCTGACCTGCCAGGTCCTGCGGACCCGGGCGATGGCGCTGACGCGCGCACCGGTCTGCACCGTGCCCCCGTTGGCGCGGATCTGGCGGGCGAAAACCTGGATCATCCGATCAGTGTCGACATCCCAGGCATCCGCGTGATGTGCGGCGCGCCGCACATGGGACGGGTCGAGGATCGGAACCATCTCGCAGGCCTTGTCCACCGCGATCTCCGGCAGTTCCATCGTCTCGCGATCGCGTTCGAACCGCCCCTCTTCTCCGGGTCCGGCCAGGAGCATCAGCCCGCGCGGCGACAGCAGCCCGCCATCGAGCGTCTGGTGGTCATGGCGCGAGGCCTCGTTGAGCGCGATGGTGACGGGATGCCCGTAATTCGCCTCGTAGAGGGCGGCCGACCGCCCCGAGGCATGGTAGGCGAGTGCCGACTCTGCTTCGAGCAGGAGGACACGACCGAATTCCGAGAGGCGCGCGCCGGCCGAGGTGCCGGCAATACCGCCGCCGATAACGATGAAATCATAAACCATTTCGGTGTGGTTGCACGGGTCGTGCGCCGTTGCAAGGGGCAGGCGGCGCGCCACGCGGGGCATCGAGCCCCCCGTGGCGCCGGCGCTGTCGCGCCGATGCATATTTGAAGGATAAAGATGGGGCAGGGAGGGCGCGGATCGGGGGCCGGCACGCATCCCCGGAAACGGGAAAGGCCCGCGTCGGGCGCGGGCCTTTCGGATCGTGTCGCTTCGCGTTGGCGATCAGTTCGGGATTTCGCCCGTCAGGCCTTCGACGTAGAAATCCATGCCGGCCAGCGTGCCGTCATCGGCCACTTCGCCTTCGGCCAGCCACGCGGTGCCGTCCTGGCGATTGATCGGGCCGGTGAAGGGGTGGTACTCGCCTGCTGCGATCGCCTCCATCATCTCGGTGGCCGAGGCGCGGACTTCTTCGGGGATGGCGTCGGTCATCTCGCCGATTTCAACCATGCCCGGGCCGATGCCGTCCCAGGTGTCCATCGATTCCCAGGTGCCGTTCATCGCCGCTTCGACGCGGGCGATGTAATAGGGCGCCCAGTTGTCGATGATCGACGCCACGCGCGGCGCGGGGGCGAACTGGTACATGTCCGAGGCCTGGCCGAAGGAGATGATGCCGGCCTCTTGTGCGACCGTCTGCGGCGCGGTGGAGTCGGTGTGCTGCATGATCACGTCGGCACCCGCGTCGATCAGCGCCTGGGCCGCGTCGGCCTCGGCGGCGGGATCGAACCAGGTATAGGCCCAGACGACGCGCATCTCGACATCGGGGTTCACTTCACGCGCATGCAGGAAGGCCGAGTTGATGCCGCGGATCACCTCGGGGATCGGGTAGGAGCCGATGTAGCCGATGATGTTGCTTTCGGTCATGTGGCCGGCGATATGGCCGATCACCGCGCGCCCCTCGTAGAAGCGGGCCGAGTAGGTCGAAACGTTCGGCGTGTCGCGGCGGTAGCCGGTGGCGTGCTCGAAATACACATCGGGAAATTGGGCCGCGACCGCGTTGGTCGGGTCCATGTAGCCAAAGGATGTGGTGAAGACCATGTCGGCGCCACCAAGGATCATCTGGGTGATGGCGCGCTCGGCATCCGCACCCTCGGGCACGTTCTCGAGATAGACGGTTTCGACGGCGTCGCCGAAATGCTCCTCTACGGCGAGGCGGCCCTGGTCATGCTCGTAGGTCCAGCCCAGATCGCCGACCGAGCCGACATAGATGAAGCCGACCTGGAACGGGTCGTCCTGTGCGGTGGCCGCGCCCGCAAGGGTCGCGGTGGCCAGCGCTGCGCTGGCCAGAAGCTTGGTGATAGATTTCATGTCAGATCATCCTCCATGTTGGATTTCGGGATTTCGGTGTAACGTGTCTCGGACGGCTCGGGCGCCTGTTCCTCGTGCGTCTGTTCGATCAGGGCGACGGTGATCAGGCCCGCAGGCACGGCCACGACGCCAAGGCCGATCAGCAGGACGCAGCCCGTGAAGATGCGCCCGCCCGTCGTGACGGGGTAGACATCGCCATAGCCCACCGTGGTCAGCGTCGACAGCGCCCACCACAGGCTTGCGGGAATCGAGCCGAAGAACTCGGGCTGCGCCTCGCGCTCGAAATGGTAGATGCCGACGGCGGCCAGGTACAGGATCACGGTCGAGATGAAGCTGAAGATCAGAAGCTCGGCCTTTGTCTGCTCGAAGGCGCGCGCGATGCGGTCGAGCGCCCGGTTCGCCTTGAAAAGCTTGAGCAGCCGCACAAGCCGCAACAGGCGCAGCGAGCGGACCGTGACAAGGTCGGGAAACAGGAACACCACCGCCGGGACGATGGCGATGAAGTCGATGATGCCCCACGGGCTGAGTGCGTAATGCAGCGGGCGCGGCGAACAGATCAGGCGCGTGACATATTCCACCGCGAAGAGCGCGAGGATCACGGCCTCGCCCCAGCGCAGGGCCTGCCGCAGCTCGGGCGACAGGGCGGGCAGGGTTTCCAGCGCGATGATCACGGCCGAGATCACGATCAGCGCATAGAGCACAAGCGCGACGCGGCGACCGACACGCGGATGCGTGCCGTCGAGGATCTCGATGATGTCGCTGCGGTGCATGGGCACTCCGGGTCGGCCTCCCGTTCATGACGACGTGCCTCTTGGTATCGCGGAGGTCAAGCTTTCAACTCCAGCCGGTCGATCGCATCCTCGACGCGGTAATGGTCTTGCAGCAGAACGTAGTCGCCTTCGGTAATCTGGCACAATCGGTCAATCTGTGCCCGGGTCAGCCGCGCATCGCTTGCCGGGGCGCGCGAACTGTTCGCGGTCGGCATCGCTACCGGCGTGCCGAAGCGGTCACTGATCAGCCGTTCGAGCGGGGAGATGGCGTCGATCCGATGGATCGAGTCGAAGAACCCGAGACTTGGGCCAAGGTGCCAGGTGAACGGGGTGGTGTGGATGAAGATGTTGGGGCTTATCTCGCGATAACTGTCGATATGATCGATCAGCGTTCCGAGATCGGGTGCCGCGGGCAACCCCAGTTTCTGGAACGCGGCCCGTTCGGGATGGGTCTTGCCGTGAACCCGGTTGGCGATCTTGCCGCGCCACGCCGACACAAAGCGCCCGATCGGGTCGCGCACAACCGCGAACTTGTGAAAGCCCTCCGCGCCCTCGGGGTCGGGATCGAACGGGTGGGTCCGCAGGAAGGGTACCTTGTGCACATTTGTCCAGGCCGACATCGGGGCATGACCGCGGAAGCGCTGGCGCAAACGCTTGAGCAGTTTGTTGGGCCTTGGAACGAAGGGAGTGCCGGTTTCGATCCGGTAGAACAACTCCTTGATCGAGGTGCTGCCGACCTTCGTCACGTCGTAATAGACCAAACGCGTTTTTGGAGAGACGATCGCCATCTGCGCGGTCAACTGCTTGCGTGAAAGACGCGCCCCAGGGCTGCGGGCGCGTTGAGCGCCGCGCGCGAGCGGTCCGACGAGATGAGGACGAGGACGATGATCGTCACGAGGTAGGGCGAGGCATCCAGAAGCGCCACGGGCACGCCGATCTCGGCCGCTTGCAGGCGCAGTTGCAGGGCCGCGATGCCGCCGAACAGGTAGGCGCCGAACAGCACGCGCCACGGTTTCCAGCTGGCAAAGACGACCAGCGCCAGCGCGATCCAGCCCGCGCCTGCCGTCATCCCCTCGATCCAGTTCTGCACGCGGACGACCGACAGGAACGCCCCGCCAAGGCCCGCGCAGGCGCCACCGAACAGGATGGCGAGGATGCGGATGCGCACGACCTTGTAGCCAAGCGCGTGCGCCGCCTCATGGCTTTCACCCACCGCGCGCAGGATCAGGCCGGTGCGGGTGAAGGCCAGCACGTACCAGACGGCGGCGACCAGCAGGACGGAGAGGTAAGTGACAAGCGAATGGCCGAACAGGATCGGGCCCACGACCAGGATCTCGGCCAGTGCAGCCGGGAACGGATCGGTCACAACCGGTGGGGTCTGGCCGGGATAGCCCACGCCCAGAAGCGCCGAGAGGCCGAGGCCGAACAGCGTCAGCGCCAGGCCCGTCGCCACCTGGTTCGACAGCAACAGTTGCGTCAGAACGGCGAAGATCAGCGACAGGGCCATGCCCCCGCCCATCCCGGCAAGGAAGGCCAGGGTGGGCGATCCGGTTTCGACCGCCGTGACGAAGCCCACGACCGCCCCGGTGATCATCATTCCCTCGACGCCGAGGTTCAGGACACCCGATTTCTCGACCACCAACTCGCCGATCGCGGCCAGCAGGACGGGGGTGGAGACGGTGATCAGCGCCACGGTCAGGGCGACGAGGTCGATACTCATGCCGCGGCCCTCCCCGTGCCGAACCGGATGCGGAAATTCGACAGGACGTCGAGCGCGAGCAGGAAGAACAGTAGCATCCCCTGGAAGGCCTGGATCGCCGGGGCGGGCACGCCCAGCATCAGCTGCGCCAGTTCTCCGCCGATATAGGTCAGCGCCATCAGCAGGCCCGCCAGCAGGATGCCCACGGGATGCAGGCGGCCCAGGAAGGCCACGATGATCGCGGTGAACCCGTAGCCCGAATTGAAGTCGATGCTGATCTGCCCCGCGGGGCCGGACACCTCGAACAGGCCCGCCATCCCGGCCAGCGCGCCCGAGACGCCGAGGCACAAAAGCACAAGCCGCGTCGGCTCCACCCCGGCGAAGCGGGCGGCGCGCGGGGCCTGGCCCGCCAGCTTGATCTGGTAGCCCAGTACGTGACGGTTCAGCAGCACGTAGGCCGCGATGACGGCGATGAAGGCCGCGACGACGCCCCAGTGCATCCCGGTTCCCGCGATCAGTTCGGGATTGTCGGTGCCGGGATGACGGGCGAGGTTCCGGCTGCCGGGAAAGCCCCGCGCCTCGGGGTTGCGCAGCCAGTTCGTCGCGGCCGAGGCAAGGATCGCTTCGGCGACGTAGACCAGCAAAAGCGACACGAGGATTTCATTGGTGCGAAACCGCGTTTTCAGGATGCCGGGGATCATCGCCCAGGCCCATCCGCCAAGCGCGCCCACGATCACCATGCCGGGAAAGATCAGGATGTTCTCGGACGGGTAAAGCGCAAGGCCGAAGGCCGCGCCGCAGATCGCGCCGATGATGTACTGCCCCTCGGCCCCGATGTTCCAGATGCCCGCGCGGAACCCCAGCGACAGGCCGATGGCGATCAGGATCAGCGGCCCTGCCTTCACCAGAAGTTGCGGGCGCGAGTAGCTGGCGAATTGCGGGTGAAACAACGGGTCCCAGAAGATCACGCGGATCGCCTCGACCGGGTCCTGACCAAGCGCGGCGAACATCAGCCCGCCCGCGATCATGGTCAGGATCACCGCGATGACCGGGGTCGACAGCGACCAGAAGCGCGAGGGCGTGGGGCGTTTTTCAAGGCGGATCATTGGGCGGCCTCCACCTCGTGCATGTCATGGGCGCCACCCAACATCAGGCCGATCTCTTCCATCGACAGGCCACGCGCCGGGCGCGGGGCCGACAGCCGCCCTTCGTTCAACGCGCAGAACCGGTCCGAGATCTCCAGCAACTCGTCGAGGTCCTGGCTGATGACGATCACCGCAGCACCATTCTGCGCCAGGTCCAGCAGCGCCTGCCGGATCGCGGCGGCGGCGCTGGCGTCCACACCCCAGGTGGGCTGGTTCACCACCAGCACGTCGGGGTCCTGCAAGATCTCGCGCCCAATGACGTATTTCTGAAGGTTTCCGCCCGACAGCGCGCGCGCGGCCACGTCGGGGCCAGGGGTGCGCACGTCGAAGCGCGCGATGATCTCCTCGGCAAAGCCCTTGGCCTTGCCCCAGCCGACGAAGCCGTTCTGATCGAGCCCCTTGCGCACGCGTCCCGTCAGCACGGCGTTTTCCGTCAGGCTCATGTCGGGCGCGGCGGCATGGCCCAGCCGTTCCTCGGGGGCGCAAAGCAGCCCCAGCTTGCGCCGCGCCTCGGGGCCTGTGTCGCCGATGGGCGCGCCCTTGAATTCGACCGCGCCCGGGGCGCTGCGGCGCTCGCCCGACAGCGCGGCCAGCAATTCGTCCTGCCCGTTGCCCGCGACGCCCCCGATGCCCAGCACCTCGCCCGCGCGCACCTCCAGCCCGACATGGCGCAGCGGTGTACCGAAGGGGCTGGCGGGTTCCATCGACAAGCCCGCCACGGTCAGCAAAACCTCGCCCGGCTCTGCTTCGTCACGTGCGGGCTGGCTCAGCGACTTGCCGACCATCATCTCGGCCATCTGCGCCGCCGACACCTCGCGCGGTGTGCATTCGCCCACCACCTTGCCCAGACGCAGGATCGTGGCGGCATCGCAAAGCGTGCGGATCTCTTCCAGTTTGTGGCTGATATAAAGGATTGCCGTCCCCTCCGCCGACAGCTTGCGCAGGGTGTGAAACAGGATTTCCACCTCCTGCGGCGTCAGCACGGAGGTCGGTTCGTCCATGATCAGGAGTTTCGGGTCCTGCAACAGGCAGCGGATGATCTCGACCCGCTGACGTTCGCCCGCGCTCAGGTCGCCCACCAGCCGCGCGGGGTCGAGCGGCAGGCCATAGGTCCGGCTGACGTCGTGGATGCGCTGCGCGAGGTCGCGGGGCTTGGGCGGGTCTTCCATCCCCAATGCGATGTTTTCGGCGACGCTCAGCGCCTCGAACAGGCTGAAATGCTGGAACACCATCGCCACGCCCGAGGCGCGGGCGGCGCGCGGTTCGCTTGGCGTGTAGTCCGCCCCGTTCAGCGTCATCGTCCCGGCATCGGGCCGCACCAGCCCGTAGATCATCTTGACCAGCGTGGATTTTCCCGCGCCGTTCTCGCCCAGAAGCGCATGCACCTCGCCCGGTTGAATCGCAAAGGACACGTCGTCATTCGCGACGACGCCGGGATAGGCCTTGGTCAGCCCCTTGATCTCAAGGAGTGCGCTCAAAGGTGGCGTCCCTTCATGTCCCCTGATGTCCCCCGTCCGGCAGTTTTGCCGAATCCTTGTGCATTTGCCCTTTCAGTAGCCTTGCAGCGACCCCAACGGCAATGGCTTGGGGGTGTTTCCCAAGGCTCGGGTCGCCAATCGGGCAGGTAATGCGCGAAATTTCAGCATCTTCGTGCCCCAGCGCGGCAAGCCGCGAGCGAAAGCGCGCCCATTTGGTGGCCGACCCGATCACCCCGCAACTTGCGAACCCGTGGGTCAGCGCGGCATGGCACAGCGCAAGGTCGATCTCGTGGCTGTAGGTCAGGATCAGGTGATGCGCGCCGGTCGGGGCATGGGCCATCGCACGCGGCGGCTCGGCGGCAATCAGGCGCGTGACGCCGTCGGGCAGGTCATCGGGAAAGCGGTCGGGCGCGGTGTCGATCCAGGTGATGCTGAAGCCGGGCAGGGGGGCGAGCGTCGTGACGATGGCGCGGCCCACATGCCCCGCGCCCCAGACCCAGAGCGGCGTGCCCTCGGGCCGCGCGATCCCCTCGGCCGCCTCGAAACGCAGCGTCACCGCCCCGCCGCAGCATTGCCCGAGCGCGGGGCCAAGCGCGATGGTGCGCTCTGCCTGCACCTCGCCCGCCGCGATCATGCGCCGGGCAGTCTCCATCGCCTCCCATTCCAGCGCACCGCCGCCGATGGTGCCAAGGGTGCGGTCCGCAAAGACGAGCATCGCCGCCCCCGCCTCGCGCGGGGCGGAGCCGCGCGTGCCCGTCACCGTGACGCGGATGCCGCTCACGCCGTGCCCTTGGCCCGCTTGACGGCGGCCAGAACGGCCTCGGGCGTGGCGGGGGCTTGCAGGTCGGGGAAGTTCGGGCCGCAGGCGGCACAGGCGTTGCCCAGGGCCGAAAACACGCTGATCCCCAGCATGAAGGGCGGCTCGCCCACGGCCTTCGAGCGATAGATCGTGTCCTCGCGATTCTCATCCTGCCAGAGCGCGACGTTGAACACCCAGGGCCGGTCGGAACAGGCGGGGATCTTGTAGGTCGAGGGCGCATGCGTGCGCAGCCGCCCCGCGTCATCCCACACCAGTTCCTCCATCGTCAGCCAGCCCGCGCCCTGCACGAAGCCGCCTTCGATCTGCCCGATATCCAGCGCCGGGTTCAGCGAGGCGCCTGCGTCATGCAGGATATCGGTGCGCAGCACCCGGTTCTCGCCCGTCAGCGTGTCGATCACCACCTCGGAACAGGCGACGCCATAGGCGAAATAGAAGAACGGCCGCCCCTGTCCCTTGATCCGGTCCCACGCGATCTTGGGGGTCTTGTAGAACCCCGTCGCCGACAGGCTGAAGCGCGCCATGTAGGTACGCTTCACTGCCTCGTCGAACGGCATCGAGGCCCCGCCCGCGATCACCTGCCCGTCTTCGAACACCACGCTGGCGGGGTCGGCCTGCAACTCCTCGGCCACCACAGCGGCGATGCGGCCCCTGATCTCGTCGCAGGCGGCCTTGACCGCCATGCCGTTCAAATCGCTGCCGGAACTGGCCGCCGTGGCCGAAGTGTTGGGCACCTTGCCCGTATCGGTGGCCGTGATCTTGACCCGGTCGATCCCCACGCCGAACCGGTCGGCGGCCACCTGCGCCACCTTCTGAAACAGGCCTTGGCCCATCTCGGTCCCGCCGTGGTTCATGTGGATCGAGCCGTCCTGGTAGACATGCACCAGCGCGCCCGCCTGGTTCAGATGGGTCAGCGTGAAGGAGATGCCGAATTTCACCGGCGTCATCGCGATCCCGCGCTTGAGCACGGGGTTCTCGGCGTTCCACGCGGCGACCCGGGCGCGGCGTCCGTCCCAATCGCTCGCCTTGGCCAGCGCCTCGGTCATCGGGTGCAGGATGAAATCCTCGACCTCCATGCCATAAGGCGTGGTATTGCCAAACTCGGTGCTGGGCACCGGCGAATGCGCCCCGCCAAAGCGCGTGGCATGACCCGCGCCGGTCTCGACCTTGACCGAGCCGCGCCCGGCCAGATCGGCGGTCTCCAGCCGCCCGCCCGGCGTCGCAACGGCGGCTTCGCCGTCCTGTCCACTGCCCTTGGCCGGCGCATAGTAATTCAGGCGGCGCAGTTCCAACGGGTCCACGCCAAGGCTGTGGGCGATATGGTCCATCACCCGCTCGATGCCCACCATCCCCTGCGGCCCGCCAAACCCGCGAAAGGCCGTGGCGCTTTGCGTGTTGGTCTTCAACCGGTGCGAGGTGATCCGCGCCGCCGGCAGCAGATAAGCATTATCGGCATGCAGCATCGCGCGGTCGGCCACCGGCAGCGACAGGTCCATGGCCCAGCCGCAGCGGATATACTGGGTAAAGTCGATCCCCGTGATTTTCCCCTCGGCATCCACCCCCGCGCGATAATCGATCCGCGCATCATGCCGTTTGCCGGTCACGACGAAATCGTCGTCGCGGTCATAGCGCATCTTGGCGGGCCGCCCGGTGCGCGCGGCCACCAGCGCGCAGGCGATGGCGAGGTGATTCCCCTGGCTTTCCTTGCCGCCAAAGCCGCCGCCCATGCGCCGCACCTCGACCCTCACGCCATGCATCGGGATCCCCAACGCATCGGCCACCTTGTGCTGGATTTCCGTCGGGTGTTGCGAGGAAGAGTGCACGATCATGTCGCCCCCTTCCTGCGGCAGGGCGAGGGCGGATTGCCCTTCGAGGTAGAAATGCTCCTGCCCGCCCATCTCGATCCGGCCCTCGATGACATGAACGGCGCGGGCCAGCCCGGCCTCGACGTCGCCCTTGGCATAGACGCGCGGCCCGTCCTCGAACCGGCTGTCGGCGGCCATGGCCGCGTCGATGGTCAGGATGGGGGCCTCTTCCGCGATTTCGACACGCGCCTTCGCCGCCGCCTTGCGCGCCAGCAGGTGAGAGCTCGCCGCGACAAGGAAGATCGGCTGCCCCGCGTAATGGATCGTGCCGTCGGACAGCAGCGGTTCGTCATGGTTGGACGGGCTGCAATCGGGGTTGGGGCTCAGGTCCTCGGCAGACAGGACTGCGACAACCCCTTCGGCGCTCCGCACCGCGTCCAGATCCAGCGCCGTGATCCGCCCCTTCGCCACGGTGGACAGGCCAAAAGCCAGGTGCAGGCAATCGGCAGGCGTCGGGATGTCATCGACATAGCGCGCCGCGCCCGTCACATGCAGGCGGGCGGCGTCATGGGGCAGGGGCTTGTGCACGCTCATGGCCGCACCTCCAGCGCCGAGGTGGGCACGCCCGCGCTGTCGTGGAAGGCCCGCCGCAGCATGTTCTGCGCCGTTTCCAGCCGGTAGGCGGCCGAGGCGCGCATGTCGCTCATCGGGGTGTAATCCTGCGCGAAGGCGGGCAGGGCGGCGGCGATCGTCGCCTCGGTCCAGGGTTGGCCGGTCAGCGCGGCCTCGACACGGGCGGCGCGTTTCGGCGTCCCCGCCATGCCGCCGAAGGCGATGCGCGCCGAGGTCACCGTGCCCCGTTCGACCACGATGTTGAACGCACCGCAGACGGCGGAGATATCCTGATCGAACCGTTTCGACAGCTTGTAGACCCGCAGCGTGTCGGGCTGGACCGGGATGCTGACCGCTTCGACGAATTCCCCCGGCGCGCGGTCCTGCTTGCCGTAGTCGATAAAGAACTCTTCGAGCGGCAGGCTGCGCCGCGCCGCGCCTTTGCGCAGGTGCAGCGTCGCCCCTAGCGCGATCAGCGCTGGTGGGCTGTCCCCGATGGGCGAGCCATTGGCGATATTGCCCCCCACCGTCGCCGCATTGCGCACCTGGACCGAGCCGTATCGGCGGATCATCTCGGCCAGGCTTGGATGCCGGTCGGCGATGAACGCTCCGAACTCGGCCACACTGGTCATTGCCCCGACGCGGATTGTTTCGCCATCGGTAACAATCCCCTTCAGATCGGCGCATTGGTTCAGGAATGCGATGGGCGACAGGTCACGTAGACCCTTTGTCACCCACAGCCCCACATCGGTTGCCCCGGCGATCAGCGTGGCATCGGGGTTGGCCGCGTACCACTCGGCCAGATCGTCCGAGGTCCGGGGAATGAAGGGCGTTTCCGGCGCGGGCGCATCCGGCAGTGCGGCCAGGTCTTCGTGCATCCACGCGGGCACCGGCGCGCCCTCGGTGGCCTCGGCGGCACGGATGATCGGAGCGTAGCCTGTGCAGCGGCACAGGTTCCCCGCCAGTTGGTCGTCGTGATCCGTCCGCCCATTCAGATGC
Organism: Maritalea mobilis; assembly: GCF_019800885.1. Lineage (GTDB taxonomy): Bacteria > Pseudomonadota > Alphaproteobacteria > Rhodobacterales > Rhodobacteraceae > Roseibacterium > Roseibacterium beibuensis. The sequence continues at coordinate 1,670,745 of NZ_JAHVKE010000001.1, read as the reverse complement.
GCGGTCGCCATCGAGACGACGAACCCCGGCGTGCAGAACCCGCATTGCGACCCGTGATGGTCGATCATCGCCTGTTGCATCGGGTGCAGGTCGCCATCGGGCCCCGAAAGCCCTTCGACCGTGCGCACGGCCTTGCCGTCCAGTTGCGGCAAAAACAGGATGCAGGCGTTCAGCGCGCGCGCCCCGTCCTGATCCGTCACCATCACCGTGCAGGCGCCGCAATCGCCCTCGTTGCAGCCTTCCTTGGTGCCGGTCAGGTGCCGTTCCTCGCGCAGCCAGTCGAGCAGCGTCACCGTGGGGGCGGCCTCGACCACCTGTGCCTCGCCGTTCAGCAGAAAGCGGATCGCCATGGATGTCTTCCGCCGCGCTACCCTGATGGGGTGGTCGTCCGGCCCTCGATGCGGCGTAGAGGGCGGCCCCGTCCGTGCGTTGACCAGATGGTAGAAAACCGGGGCGGGGCGGGCAATGCAAGCCTTGCGTCGGGTCGGTTGCCCTTCTGACGTGCGATTGCGCGCGAAATGGGCAATCATGGCCCCAGGTGTTCGCGCAATCCAGCGGGGTGGAGTGACTCGTCATGTGGGGCCTGGGGGCGGTTCTGATCGGTCTGGCGCTGGGCGTTGGGCTCCAGCAATGGCTGGCCCGTCGCTTCGCCGGCGATGCCAAGGCGCTGGGCGAGCGTGTGCTGCGCGGGCGCACGGTCGGGCGCGGCGACCCGCCCGCCATCCTGCGCATGCGCGCCGAGGGGAACGGGGCAGGCGGCACCTGGCGCGCCGCCCGCCTGACGCAGGAGGCCGAGATGCGGCTTGGCCCCGACAAGCCCTGGGCCGCGATCACGGCCGAGCAGGTGATCGGCCTGGGGCAGCCGGGCTTTGTCTGGACCGCCAGGCAGGGCCGTGGCCCCGTTCCGAAGATCGTGGTGGTGGATGCCTATGCAGGCGCGCGCGGGCGGCTGCGGGCCGCGCTGTTGGGCGCGGTCAACGTGGCCGATGCCTCCGGCCCTGAAATGGACCGGGCCGAGGCGATGCGCTACCTCGCCGAACTGCCCTGGGCGCCCGACGCGGTTTTGGGCAATCCCGATATCCGCTGGCGCGACGGGCCGGATGGCAGCATCGAGGCCGGGCTGGCCGTGGGCGGGTCCGTCGCCTGGGTCCGCTTCCACCTCGACGCGGTGGGCGACATCGTGGCGGTCGAGGCCGACCGCCCCGAGCGCACGCAGGACGGCACCGTGATCCTGCGGCCCTGGCGCGGAGAGTTCCGCGAGTATGGCGAGATCGGCGGACGGCGCATGCCGCTCTCGGCCGAGGTCGGTTATATCTACGACGACGGCTACCACGCCTATTGGCGCGGGCGCATCACCGGCTACGAATTGATCAGGTGACGCGACCCCTCGGGGTTATCCACAGCCTCGCCACCAGATGATGTGGTTTGACGGTTCCCTCGCGGGCAGGCTTTGGCTAGCGTGAGCGCATGGCCGATCCCCGATTCATTCATCTCCGACTGCACACCGAGTATTCGTTGCTGGAAGGCGCGATGCGGGTCAAGAAACTGCCCGGCATGGTCGCGGATGCCGGCATGCCCGCCGTCGCGGTGACTGACACGAACAACATGTTCTGCGCGTTGGAGTTTTCCGAAACGGCGGCCAAGGCCGGGGTGCAGCCCATCATCGGCTGCCAGTTGGACGTGGACTATGCGCCCGTTCAGCCCGGTGAACGTCCGAATCCGCCCGCCGCCATCGTCCTGCTGGCCCAGAACGAGGCGGGCTACAAGAACCTGATGAAGCTGAACTCCGCGCTTTACCTGCGCGGCGATGGCAGCTTTCCGCATGTGACGCTGGAGGAACTGGCACAGCATGGCGAGGGGCTGATCTGCCTCTCTGGCGGACCCGAGGGGCCGGTGGGCCAATTCCTGCGGGTCGGCAACACGGGGCGGGCGCGGGCGCTGTTGGAACGGATGGCCTCGATCTATCCCGACCGGCTCTATGTCGAATTGCAGCGGCACCCGGGCGAGGGCGGCCTGCCCGAGACCGAGGCCCAGACCGAGCGCGGCCATGTCGAACTGGCCTACGAGTTGAACCTGCCGCTGGTCGCCACCAACGATGTCTATTTCCCCAAGGCCGAGATGTACGAGGCGCATGACGCGCTGATCTGCATCGCCGAGGGTGCCTATATCGACCAGTCCGAGCCGCGCCGTCGCCTGACCCCGCAACACCATTTCAAGACACCCGAGGAGATGGCCGCGCTCTTCGCCGATCTGCCCGAGGCGCTGGAAAACACCGTCGAGATCGCGCGGCGCTGCGCCTTTCGCGCGCGCACGCACCCGCCGATCCTGCCGCGCTTCGCCGATGACGAGGTCGAGGAATTGCGCCGCCAGGCGCATGAGGGCCTGCACGCCCGCCTTGCCGTCATCCCCCACGCGGATACCGTCGAGGCCTATGAAAAACGGCTCGAATTCGAGCTTGGCATCATCGAGGGGATGGGCTTCCCGGGGTACTTCCTGATCGTGGCCGACTTCATCAAATGGGCCAAGGATCATGACATTCCGGTCGGGCCGGGGCGCGGTTCGGGTGCGGGTTCACTCGTGGCCTACGCGCTGACCATCACCGACCTCGACCCCCTGCGCTACAGCTTGCTCTTCGAACGCTTCCTGAACCCCGAACGCGTGTCGATGCCCGACTTCGACATCGACTTCTGCATGGACCGCCGCGAAGAGGTCATCCGCTACGTGCAGGAGAAATACGGTCGCGACCGGGTGGGCCAGATCATCACCTTCGGCGCGCTTCTGTCCAAGGCCGCCGTGCGCGACGTGGGCCGCGTGTTGCAAATGCCGTTCGGCCAGGTCGACCGCCTGTCCAAGATGATTCCGGTCGAAGGGGTGAAGCCCGTCTCGATCGCGCAAGCCATCAAGGACGAGCCGCGTTTCATCGAGGAAATGCGCGAGACCGAGCAGGACAAGCGCGATGGCCGCGTGAACCCCACGCGCCGCCTGATGGATTACGCCGAGAAGATCGAGGGCCTGCTCAGGAATGCCTCGACCCACGCCGCCGGCGTCGTGATCGGCGACCGCCCGCTGGATGAGCTTGTGCCGCTCTACCGCGATCCGCGCTCCGACATGCCGGCCACGCAGTTCAACATGAAATGGGTCGAACCCGCGGGCCTGGTGAAATTCGACTTCCTCGGTCTCAAGACCCTGACGGTGGTGCAGAACGCCATCGACCTGATCCATGCCTCGGGGCGGCAGCTGCACGAGGCGCCGGACGGCAGCACCATCTACCAGCCGCCCGAGGGGGCCGAGAACCAGATCAACGCCATCCCGCTGGATGACCCCGCCACCTACGCCCTTTACGCCAGCGCCAAGACGGTCGCCGTGTTCCAGGTGGAAAGCTCGGGCATGATGGATGCGCTGCGGCGCATGAAACCCACCTGCATCGAGGATATCGTCGCGCTCGTGGCGCTCTACCGCCCCGGCCCGATGGAGAACATCCCGAAATACTGCGAGGTGAAGAACGGCATTTCCGACCGCGACCGCCTGCATCCGCTGATCGACCATATCCTCGACGAGACGCAGGGCATCATCGTCTACCAGGAACAGGTGATGCAGATCGCGCAGGAAATGGCGGGCTACAGCCTCGGCGGCGCCGACCTGCTGCGCCGCGCCATGGGCAAGAAGATCAAGGAGGCGATGGACGCCGAACGCCCCAAGTTCCTCGAAGGCTCCGCCAAGAACGGGGTGGACGAGGCCAAGGCGCTCGAAGTCTGGAACCTATTGGAAAAATTCGCCAACTACGGCTTCAACAAGTCCCACGCCGCCGCCTATGCCGTGGTCAGCTACCAGACCGCGTGGCTCAAGGCGAACCACCCGGTCGAGTTCATGGCCGCCGTCATGAATTGCGATATCCACCTCACCGACAAGTTGGGCATCTACAAGCAGGAGGTCGACCGCCTCGGCATCGAGACCGTGCCGCCCTGCGTCAACCGCTCGGCCGCGACCTTCACCGTGAAGGACGGCAAGATCCTCTACGCGCTCGGCGCGCTGAAGAACGTGGGCGTCGAGGCGATGCGCATGATCGTCGAGGCGCGCCAGACCGAGCGCGGCGAAAAACCCTTTGCCACGCTCTTCGATTTCGCCCGCCGCGTGGATCTCAAGCGCGTCGGCAAACGCTCGCTCGAAATGCTTGCCCGTGCCGGGGCCTTCGACGATCTCGACCGCAACCGCGCGCGCGTCTTCGCCGCGCTCGACGCGCTGACGGCCTATTCCGCCGCAATCCACGAGCAGAAGGCCAGCAATCAGGTCAGCCTGTTCGGCGAAGCGGGCGAGGACCTGCCCGAACCGCGCCTGCCCGACCCGACCGACTGGCTCCCGAACGAGAGGCTCGCCAACGAACACCAGGCCGTTGGCTTCTACTTCTCCGGCCACCCGCTGGACGATTACCTGCCCGCCCTGAAACGGCGCGGGGTGCTGACCCTGGCCGAGGTCGAACAGCGCGTGCAGGGCGGCGCCTTCGTCACCAAGATGGCAGGCGCCGTCTCGGTCCGGCAGGAACGCAAAAGCCAGCGCGGCAACCGCTTCGCCTTCGTCTCGCTGTCGGACCCCACAGGCCTGTACGAGGTCACCGTCTTCTCCGACGTGCTCGAGGCCAGCCGCCAGCACCTCGAAACCGGCTCGAACGTCATTCTGCAGGTCAAGGCGGAGCTGGAAAGTGACCAGCTCAAGCTGCTCGCCGCCGCCGTGCAGCCCGTCGATGACGGCATCGCCGCCGAAGCGGGCGGCCTGCGCGTCTTCATCGAGGACCCGCGCGGCGTCGAAACGGTCTCGACCCTTCTCGAACATGCCCGGGACGAGGCGATGCGCTCGGCCAAGGGGCCGATCCACATGTGCCTGTTGCACCCCGACCTGCCCGGCGAGGTCGAGGTTCTCCTCGGCGACGACTTCCCCGTCTCTCCCCAGATCAAGGGCGCCCTGCGCAGCCTCGAAGGGGTGGTGACGGTCGAAGAGGTTTAAACGGCGTCTTTCACCGGGTCAGGTTCGGAGCCAAACCTGCCTGCCATTCAAAGAAACGCAGGACATTGCGCGGCTGGTTTCTGGCACTGAACGCACGTTGCACCGCGTTCGGCGTCGCACAGGAGAAAAGCTCACTGCCATTGGTCCCCACCACCGATACACAGATGCCCGGGTAGCTACTGTCAATCTCGCCGCTGTAGAGCTGCCAGTATCCGATGGATACCGTGTTGCCGGTCAAATTGCAGACCTGAACCACACTGGAGCCGCCATCCCACGCGTATTGACGAATGGCGGCAATGGGTCCGAACCCGGACGGTGCATTCACGCGCGCCCAGCCGACGGCACTCCCGGCGGAACACCTGGGCGATGCGTTGGCCGGGGTCACAGCCACGAAGGCAGCAATTCCAAAAGCAAGAATGGAAAGAAAAAAACGGTGCATTTCGATCTCCAGCAGTAAAAAGAACGCACGTTCCTTCTTTACCCTGCACGAATAGTTGATCGAATAAAGCAAATTCTTGTCCCGCCGGCGCAAGCCCTCGGCCTGAATCGCGTGCAAACACCGTTCGAGTTCTCCAATGCAATGGCTGGGCCTGCGGGCGCGGAAACCTGTCCGCACCATGGGCTGTTCTCAGCCCGCCAACCCTGTCGCTCAAGGCGATGATCGTGTGACGGCCTCACTCGGTGATGTTCGCCATCACCTCCGCCTGCCAGTCCTCGAAGCGCAGGATCGACTCCTCTGTGCCGGGCGTGGCGGCATAGGCGGCCGCGACCACCTCGGGCGTCGCGCAAGAGAACATCTCGGCCCCGTCCTCCCCGGTCAGGCGGATGCAGATGCCGCCATGGGCCTCGCTGATCTCGCCCGAGAACAAGTACCAGAATTCCGCGAAATCGCCGGTGCTCGACAGAAGGTTGCACACCTCGACGATCCCGTCCGCGCCATCCCAGGCGAATTGCGTGGCGATCTCGACCGGGGCCATCTCGGGCAAGGTCAGATGCGCCTCGGCGACGTATTCCCCGGCGGAACAGACCGGTTGCGCCGCGGCGGGAAGGGCGAGGGCTGCCAGGACAGGCAGGGCGAGGGCGGGGGAGAAGACGGACTTTTTCATGGGGCCGAGGTAAGGCGGTGTCGCAATGCCCTGTCAACCTTGCAGGATGGGCCGTGGCGGGGAAAATCAGGCAGACAGCGACACCCGCTCACCGCGCTTCCCATTCACGGGGCGACGCCCTACCGTCGCCGCCATGAGCCAGACCCTCGACAGCCGCACCTCCTGGATCCGCCTTGCCCTCAGCCTAGCCCTGTCGCTGATCGGCAATGTGGGGATGTGGGCGATCATCGTGATCCTGCCGGCGGTGCAGGCCGAATTCGGGCTGGACCGCGCGGATGCCTCGATCCCCTACACCCTGACCATGCTGGGCTTTGCACTGGGCAATTTCCTGATCGGCGGCTGGGTGGACCGCTGGGGCGTCTCGCGTGCGCTCGCCGTCTCGGCGCTGATGATCGCGGGCAATTTCGGCGCGGCGGCGCTCGCCCCGAACCTGTGGACCCTCAGCGCGGTGCAGGCGGTGATCGGGTTCGCCACGGCGGCCAGCTTTGGCCCGCTGATCGCCGATGTCAGCCAATGGTTCCTGAAACGGCGCGGCATCGCCGTCGCCATCATCGCCAGCGGCAACTACCTGTCCGGCGCGATCTGGCCGCTGATCCTGGCCGATATCCTGGCCGGGCCGGGCTGGCGCGCGGCCTATCTGGTCATCGCGGCCACCGCGCTGGCGGTCATGCTGCCGATGACATGGGCCTTGCGCAAACCGCTCCCCGAGGAGGCCATGCGCGCCTCGGAGACGGCCGCAGCCCTTCGCGCCCGCACCAGCGGCCTCTCGCCGCGCATGCTGACCTGGGCGCTGGCGGCGGCGGGGATCGGCTGCTGCGTGGCCATGTCCATGCCGCAGGTCCATATCGTCGCCTATTGCGTCGATCTCGGCTACGGCCCCGCCGTGGGCGCGGAGATGCTCAGCCTGATGCTTCTGGGCGGGGTCGGCTCGCGGCTGGTGTCGGGCCTTCTCGCGGACAGGCTCGGCGGGGTGCTGACCCTGCTGATCGGATCGACCCTGCAAATGCTGGCGCTCTTCCTCTACCTGCCGACGACCGGCCTCATGCCGCTTTACATAGTCAGCCTCGTCTTCGGCCTGGCGCAGGGCGGCATCGTGCCCTCCTATGCGCTGATCGTGCGCGAATACCTCCCCCCGAAAGAGGCCGGCGCTCGTGTCGGCTTCGTCATCATGGCGACGATCCTGGGCATGGCGCTGGGCGGCTGGATGTCGGGCTGGATCTACGATCTGACCGGCAGCTATCGCTGGGCGTTTCTCAACGGCATCGCCTTCAACGCGCTCAACATCGCGATCATGCTGGGCATCCTGCTCCGCTCCCGCCCGCGCAAACCCGCCATGGCCGCCGCCTGACGCCCGTTAAGGTTAACGCGCGCGGCCCTGCCCATCTTTATCCCCTGAAAATGCCGGGGGCTTGGGGGCAGAGCCCCCAAATCGGCCGCTCACCAATGCGGCGGCTTCTGGTCGGCCAGCGGCACGGTGCCGCCCTGCTCCAACTCGCGCTCTGCCTCGCGCTCCATCAGCATGCCGACCCGCCGGGACAGCCGGGTGATCTCGGCATCCTGCCGCGCCACCACCTCGGACAACTCGTCGACCACGCGGGTCAGATGTGCCAGCGCTTCTTCCAGCTTGTCCGTCTCCGCCATCGCCCAGCCTCCTGCCTTTGCGCCACCCTTGCGTATGCACGGGGTGTGTACGGGATGTGTACGCCCTGTGCACGGCGATTTTGCATCGCTTCGCGCCCCGTCGCGGCCTGGCCCCCGCACTCGCCTTGCCCATCCGCCGCCCCTCGGATAGAGGGGGCGCGACCCTGAAAAACCTCCGCGATCCAGCATGGCCAAGCAAAAGAAACAGCCCCGCCCCAAGGCGGAAACGCCCAAGGGCTTCCGCGACTATTTCGGCGCCGAGGTGACCGAGCGGCAAGAGATGCTGCGCCAGATCGCCGAGGTCTATGACCGCTATGGATTCGATCCTCTGGAGACCAGCGCGGTCGAGACGGTCGAAGCCCTGGGCAAGTTCCTGCCCGACGTGGACCGCCCCAACGCGGGCGTCTTCGCGTTCCAGGAAGACGGGGGCTCGGATGACGGCACCTGGCTGGCCCTGCGCTATGACATGACCGCGCCCTTGGCCCGCGTCGCGGCGCAGTTCCGCAACGACCTGCCGAACCCCTACCGCCGCTACACGATGGGCCCCGTCTGGCGCAATGAAAAGCCCGGACCGGGCCGGTTTCGGCAGTTTTATCAATGCGATGCGGATACGGTCGGCGCGGCCAGCGTGGCCGCGGATGCCGAGATCTGCGCCATGCTCGCCGACACGCTCGAGGCCGTGGGCATCCCGCGCGGTGACTACATCGTGCGCGTCAACAACCGCAAGGTCCTGAACGGTGTGCTCGAGGTGGCGGGCCTGTCCGGTGACGACCAGGAGCACGAGCGCGGCATCGTCCTGCGCGCCATCGACAAGCTGGACAAGTTCGGCCCGGACGGCGTGCGCCTGCTTTTGGGTGAAGGGCGGATGGACGAGTCCGGCGATTTCACCAAGGGCGCAGGGCTGAGCGAGGCGCAGGCCGATACGATCATGGGCTTCATGGACGCCAAGCGCGACAGCGGGGCCGAGACGGTCGCCCGCCTGCGCGAACTGGTCCAAGGCTCGGATGTGGGGGCCAAGGGCGTCGAAGAACTCGAAACCATCGCCGAGCTTCTCGCCGCCCAAGGCTATGGCCCTGATCGCATCGTTATCGACCCCTCCGTCGTGCGCGGCCTTGGCTACTATACCGGCCCGGTCTACGAGGCCGAGTTGACCTTCGAGATCACCGACGAAAAGGGCCGCCCGCGCCAGTTCGGCAGCGTGGCGGGCGGCGGGCGTTACGACGACCTCGTCAAGCGTTTCACGGGGCAGGAGGTGCCGGCGACCGGCGTCTCCATCGGGGTCGACCGTCTGCTGGCCGCGCTGCGCGCCAAGGGCCGCATCCACGGCACCCGGCAGGGGCCGGTCATCGTGACGGTGATGGATCGCGACCGCATGGCCGACTACCAGGCGATGGCCAGCGACTTGCGCGCGGCGGGCATCCGGGCCGAGGTCTATCTCGGCAACCCCAAGAATTTCGGCAACCAGTTGAAATACGCCGACAAACGCGAAAGCCCCGTCGCCGTGATCCAGGGCTCGGACGAGAAGGACCGCGGCGTGGTGCAGCTCAAGGACCTGATCCTCGGCGCGAAGCTGGCGCAGGACGCCACGCTGGAGGAATGGAAAAGCCAGCCCGCCCAGACCGAGGTTTCCCGCGCCGATCTTGTGCAAGAAGTCCGCGCCATGATGGAGCGTCACGGGTGAGGGACAAGGCCGCCATTCGCGCCGAGGCCGAGGCGCTGGCCTCGGTCTTTTCCGAGGCGGGCGCGGTGCCCGTCGAGGCGCCGCTGATGCTGTCGGCGGACACGCTTCTCGACCTCTATGGCGAGGATATCCGCGCGCGCGCCTACACCACCGACGACCCCGACCGGGGCGAGATGATGCTGCGCCCGGATTTCACCGTTCCGGTGGTGCAAAGCCACACGGAAAACGGGGCCGAGCCCGCGCGCTACACTTATCTGGGTGAGGTGTTCCGCAAGCAGCCCGCCGGGTCGGGCCGCCCCACGGAATACCTGCAGCTGGGGTACGAGCTGTTCGACCGGACGGACCCGGCGCGCGCCGATGCCGAGGTCTTCGCCCTGTTCGTCAAGGCGCTCGAAGGCCTTGGCCTGCGCGCCGTGACCGGGGATATCGGCATCCTTCTGGCCGCGATCGAAACGCTTTCCACCACCGAACCGCGCAAGGCCGCGTTGCGCCGCCATGTCTGGCGCCCGCGCCGGTTCCGCGCGCTGCTCGACCGCTACACCGGTCGGGCCGATCCGCCCGCCGGGCGCGCGGCGCTGCTGAAGGCCGTGCGCAAGCACGGCGTCGAGGCGGTGATCGCCGGGGCCGGCCCCGCCGTGGGGCTGCGCGGCACGCCGGAAATCGCCGAGCGGGTCGAACGCCTGCTGGCCGATGCCGACACGCCCCCCATCGGCACGGCCGAGGCCGAGGTGCTGTCCGAGATCCTCAGCCTGCGCGCGCCGCTGCCGCAGGCTTGCGACCGTCTGTGGGACATGACCGTGGACCTGCCCGGCCTGACCCAGGCCGTCGAACGCTTCGCCGCGCGGATCGAGGCGCTGGCAGGTGCCGGGCTGGACCCGGCCAGCCTGCCGTTCGAGGCCAGCTACGGGCGCACCACGATGGAATATTACGACGGCTTCGTCTTCGGCTTCCTCGCCGATGGCCGCCCCGACCTGCCCCCCGTCGCCACGGGCGGGCGCTACGATGCGCTGACCGCGATCCTGGGCGATGGCCGCGCGATCCCGGCGGTGGGCGGCGTGATCCGCCCCGAACTGGTGCACCAGTTGAAAACCGGGGAGGGCGCGGCATGAGCATCCGGCTGGGCGTGCCCTCGAAGGGGCGGCTGATGGACAAGACCTTTGCCTGGTTCGCCGAGCGCGGGATCGAGATGCGCCGCACCGGGTCCGAGCGTGAATACGCCGCCGAAGTCGCGGGCGCGGATATCGACCTGCGGCTTCTGTCGGCGGGCGAGATTCCGCGCGAACTGGCCTCGGGGCGCATCCATCTGGGCGTGACCGGCAGCGACCTCGTGCAGGAACGCATCCCGGCCTGGGAGCAGGCGGTCGAAGTCGTTGCGGAAATGGGCTTCGGCCATGCCGACCTGATCGTGGCGGTGCCGACCTGCTGGGTCGATGTCTCGACCCTCGACGATCTGGATGCGGTCGCGGCGCAGTTCCGCCAGCGGCACGGGTATCGTCTGCGCATCGCCACCAAGTATCACCGGCTGGTCCGCGATTTCCTGCGCGAAGCGGGCGTGGCCGATTACCGGCTGGTCGACAGCCAGGGCGCGACCGAGGGCACGGTGGCCCATGGAACGGCCGAGGCGATCGCCGACATCACCTCGACCGGAGAGACCTTGCGCGCCAATAACCTGAAAATTCTCGAAGATGGGCTGATCCACCGCTCCGAAGCGACCCTGTTCCGGGCGCGCGGGGCAGAGTGGACTGAGAATGAACGCGGGGCACTCGCGGAGTTTTACGAGCAACTCGGCCTCGACTAGGACCCGCGCAATATAAAGGCGCATCCATCAGGCTGACTGGTGTTCGCCTTTCAAAGAACGCCGATCTCGGCCAGGGCGTTTTCCAGTTCGGGTGGCAGGGCCTCTTCCTGCTCGCGGCCCGGGGGCAGGTCGCGCGGCGCATCTTCGGGGCGCAGGTAGCGCCAGCCCTGGAACGGGCGTTTCGGGGTCGAGGCCACGCGAACCGTCGCCGGGTCCAGAACGATGCCGCAGCGCGAGATCCCGTCGCCACGATCCACCGGGTCGAGCCGCAGGATCGGCTGGCGGCACAGTATCAGCCCTTTGAACACCCAGTAGAGCGACCCGCCGTCCAGAACCTCCTCGGCGCGCTTGGGCCACATGCGCGTGACATGGCGCGGCAGGCCGTCCGGTCCCTTGGCGCGGGCGGTGGCCTGCCATGCGGTCAAGTCCTCGACGCGCTCGGCGCCAACGCAGAGTTTCACAAGATGAACGGTCACGGCAGCCTCCTGACCCAATACCTAGCGCGCCCGCAGCGGCGGGAAAAGGGGCGGACCGGTCCTGGGCGCGACAATCCGGTGTGTTGTCGCCGTGACCCGGCTGGTGTCCGGTATGCACGGGAAAAAGGAAGGGTCCGGGCCGGGTGGGGCGGCCAAGACATGTCACTGTGCGTTTCGCGTATCCGGAAGCGATTGGCCTGCCTTCTTGTGCTGGGCCTCGCGGGCTGCGGGCTGGCCACGCCGGGGACCGCGCCCGAGGACGCACCACGCCTCGTGTCGCCGTTCCGCGAAACGGCCCTTGTCGTCAGCGCGGCGCGCAGCACCCTCGCCCCGCCCGGCCCTGCGCAGAGGCCTGCCGTAGTCGAGGTTTCGCCGATGGCGTGGCGCGACGGCACGGTCACATGGCTCGGCCATGCGAGCCTTCTGGTGCGGCAAGCCGGGCAGTCCATCCTCATCGACCCGGTTCTCGACACATCCGACGAGGGCCGGGTCGCGCTGCTGAGGCGGGTCGGTACCCCGGCGGACCTGTCGGGCCTGGATCGGCTGGATGCAGTGCTGATCACCCACGATCACCGCGACCATTTCGACAGTTCGAGTTTGGCGATGCTGGCCGCCCGCTTTCCCGAGGCGCGGCTGATCCTGCCGCGCGATGCCGCCCTGCGCACGGCGCTGCCCTTCGCGTCGGTCGAGCGGGTCGATCCGTGGCAGGACCTGCACCTCGGCGCCCTGCACGTCACCGCCGTGCCTGTCGTTCACCACGGAAGCTCCCCCGCCTTCGCTGGGTTGGGGCCGCGCTCTCTCGCGCTTGGCTATGCGTTGCGCGGGGGCGGGCGCGCGGTGCTTGCGGCGGGCGACACGGGGCTTGGGCCGGTCTTCAGCGAGATCGGGGCGCGATTGGGCCCCTTTGACCTTGCCATGGTGCCCATCGCCTCGGGGGATCCGGCCTCGGTCTTCGGGCATATGCATGCCAGCCCCGAGGATGCCGTCACCATCGCCACCCGGCTGCGCGCGCGCCGGGCGATGCCGATCCATTGGGGCATGTTCCCGGTGATCCGCGTGCCGCACGGCCCGGTCGTCGACCGTTTCGTCGCCGCAGCGCAGGCGGCTGACATGCCGACGATCGTGCTGCCCGTTGGGGGAACTGTCCCGATCCGCCCCTGAGATCCGCGCCGGTCGTTGACCGGTAGGGGCAGTGCATCTATCTTGCGGTGCCCGACCCCAAGCCCATCAGGATGTTGTCATGACTCGCTTTGCCGCCCCGATCGCCGAGCAGATCTGGGACATGAAATACCGCATGAAATCAGCCGATGGCGCGCCCATCGACCAGACGGTCGAGGATACGTGGCGCCGCATCGCGCGGGCGCTGGCCAGCGTCGAGGATCAGCCCGCCGGGTACGAGGGGGCCTTTTACGACGCGCTGGAGGACTTCAAGTACCTGCCGGCAGGCCGGATCGTGGCGGGCGCGGGCACGGGGCGGTCGGTGACGCTGTTCAACTGCTTCGTCATGGGCACCATCCCCGATTCCATGTCGGGCATCTTCGACGCGCTGAAAGAGGCCGCGCTGACCATGCAGCAGGGCGGGGGGATCGGCTACGATTTCTCGACCATCCGGCCCAAGGGCGCGCCGGTGGCGGGCGTGGCTGCCGATGCCTCGGGGCCGCTCTCGTTCATGGATGTCTGGGACGCCATGTGCCGCACCATCATGTCGGCGGGCAGCCGGCGCGGGGCGATGATGGCGACGATGCGCTGCGACCATCCCGATATCGAGGATTTCATCGCGGCCAAGTCCGACCCCGCCCGCCTGCGCATGTTCAACATGTCCGTGCTGGTCACCGACCCGTTCATGGAGGCGGTGAAGGCCGACGGCTCGTGGGAATTGCAGTTCGACGGCAAGGTCTATCACACCGTGCAGGCCCGCGACCTTTGGAACCGGATCATGCGCGCGACCTATGACTATGCCGAGCCCGGCGTGATCTTCATCGACCGCATCAATGCCGAGAACAACCTGTCCTATGCCGAGGAGATCGCGGCGACGAACCCCTGCGGCGAGCAACCATTGCCGCCCTACGGCGCCTGCCTTCTGGGGTCGATCAACCTCGCGCGGCTGGTGGACCGCCCGTTCGAGGCGGGGGCCGAGATCCCCGATGCCGCGCTGGATGACCTTGTGGCCACCGCCATCCGCATGATGGACAACGTCGTCGATGCCTCGCGCTTCCCGCTGGAGGCGCAGGCGCAGGAGGCGCAGGCGAAACGCCGGATCGGGCTTGGCGTGACCGGCCTTGCCGATGCGCTGGCCATGGTTGGCCTGCGCTACGGATCGGAAGAGGGCGCGGCGCAAACCGGCCGCTGGATGCAGGCCATCGCCAATGCCAGCTACCGCGCCTCGGCCCTGCTGGCGAAGGAAAAGGGCACTTTCCCGCTCTACGATGCGGCGGCCTATGCCAAGGCCCCGATGATCACGCGGCTCGACCCGGAGGTGCAGGCGCTGATCGCCGAGCACGGGCTGCGCAACGCGCTGCTGACCTCCATCGCGCCCACGGGCACGATCAGCCTGTTCGCGGGCAATGTCTCCAGCGGGATCGAACCGATCTTCGCCAATTCCTACACGCGCAAGGTGCTGCAACCCGACGGCACCCGCACCGAGGAAGAGGTCGTCGATTACGCCGTCGCCCTGTGGCGCGACCTGAAGGGCGACGCACCCCTGCCGGATCATTTCGTCACCGCGCAGGATCTCGCCCCGCTGGAGCATGTCCGCATGCAGGCCGCGGCCCAACCCTGGATCGACAGCTCGATTTCCAAGACGATCAACGTCCCCGCCGATATCGATTTCCAGAGCTTCAAGGACGTCTATCTCGAAGCCTACGAGACCGGCTGCAAGGGCTGCACCACCTACCGCCCCAACGACGTGACGGGCAGCGTGCTGAGCGTTTCGGAAACCGACAGCAAGGACGAGGGCGCGCGCGCGGTCGAGGCCGCCTCGGGCGAGATCGTCTACATGTCCGAACCACTCGACCGGCCGCAAAGCCTGGAGGGGCACACCTACAAGCTGAAATGGCCCGACAGCGAGCACGCACTCTACATCACGATCAACGATATCGTGTTGAGCGGGCATCGCCGCCCCTTCGAGGTGTTCATCAACTCCAAGAACATGGAGCATTACGCCTGGACCGTTGCGCTGACGCGGATGATTTCGGCGGTGTTCCGGCGCGGCGGCGACGTGAGCTTCGTCGTCGAGGAGTTGAAGGCCGTTTTCGACCCGCGCGGCGGCGCGTGGATGCAGGGCAAATACGTGCCTTCGATCCTTGCGGCCATCGGCGGCGTGATCGAGCGGCACCTGATCTCCATCGGGTTCATCGAGGGGGAGGGGATGGGCCTGAAATCCGACCCGCAAGCCGAGGTGGTCAATCTCGGCCAACGCCCCGGACCGGCCTGCCCGCATTGCGGCCAGTACGACATGCGCATGGTCGAAGGCTGCTTGACCTGCGGCAGTTGCGGCTACTCGAAATGCGGCTAAGCCGCGCGTGACAGGCTTTTGACCAGTTCCGGCACGACCAGCAGGGGCACCGCCAGCACCAGGATGCTGCCCCAGTGGTCGAGGCTGAGCGGCGCGGTGTGTAGCAGGGTCTGTATCGGCGGCCAGTAGACGGCCGCGATCTGGGCCAGCACCATCGCGGAAAAGGCCATCCATAGCGCCGGATTCGACGTCCAGCCGAGGCGCCAGCAGGGCGTCCGAAGCGATCGGAAGGCGAAGACGCTGGTTTTCTCGAACAGGACCATCCCCGTGAAGGCGGCCGTCCGCGCGACCTCGACCCCCTGGTCGAGCAGCGAATAGAAAAGCCACAGGCTGGCCCCCGCCGTGTAGAGGCCGAAGGCCAGGATCACGGGCAACGCGGACAGGCCGAGCAGATGCATGCGCGGATCGCGCGGCGGCACGCGCATCTGCCCGGGTTCGGGTTTTTCCAACCCCAAGGAAATCGCCGTCACGCCATCGGTGACGAGGTTCATCCAGAGGATCTGCGTCGGCAGGAAGATCAGCGGCCCGCCGAGGCTGAGGTTGACCAGCAGCGCAAGAACCTCGCCGGTATTCGAGGCCAGCAGGTAGCGCACGAACTTGCGGATGTTCTCGAACTGGCGGCGGCCCTCGGCCACGGCGCCGACGATGGTCGCGTAATTGTCGTCAAGCACCACGAGATCGGACGCATCCTTGGCGACCTCGGTGCCGCGAATGCCCATGGCAAGGCCGATATCGGCGCGTTTGAGCGCCGGCGCGTCGTTGACCCCGTCGCCGGTCATGGCGACGATGGCGCCCCCGTCCTGCAAGGCGGCCACGATGCGCAACTTGTCCTCGGGCTGGACCCGGGCGAAGACGACGTTTTCCCGCAGCGCCTCGGCGAGGGCGGCGTCCTCCATGCCGGCCAGATCATCGCTCGTCAGAACGCGATCGCCGGGAATGGCCAGTTTCTCCGCGATGTTCATGGCGGTGGCCGGATGGTCGCCGGTGATCATCACGGTTCGGATGCCCGCGCGCGCGGCGAGGGCGACCGCGTCGCGCACCTCGGGGCGGGGCGGGTCGACAAGGCCGACGAGGCCCAGGAACACCAGCCCCTCTTCGACGATCGGCTCGGACGCCCCGGGGCTGTAGGCCAGCGCGATGGTGCGCAACCCGCGCCCGGCCATCGCCTCGACCTCTGCCGCGATCTCGTCCCTAAGGGTAGGGGGCATCGGGGCGGGGCCCTCTGCCCGGTCGATCCGGTCGCAAATGGCCAGGATCTGTTCCGGAGCGCCCTTGCAGTGCAGCACCATGCCCGCGCCCGTCCGCTCCAGCACGCTCATGCGCTTGCGGTCACTGCTGAAGGGCAACTCCTCGACGATGCTGTCGCGGTCCACCGGGTCGGCCCAGGCCTTGGCCGCCAGCGTGGCAAGCGCGCCTTCGGTGGGCTCGCCGACCATGTCCCACTGGTCGCCGCGCCGGACCAACCGGGCGTGAGAGCAGATCTGCGCGGTCTGGGACAGTCGCGCCAGGACGGGGTCGTCCTCGGCCCGGGTTTTCTGCCCGTCGCGGGCGATATGCCCGGCCGGGTCATAGCCGCTGCCGGTCACCTCGTAGCGCGCCTCGGCGGTGCGGATGACGCGGGCGGTCATCTTGTTCTCGGTCAGCGTGCCGGTCTTGTCGGTGCAAATGACGCTCGCCGCCCCCAGCGTTTCGATGGCTTGCAGGTTGCGCACCAGCGCGTTGCGGCGCGCCATCGCGCCGGCGCCAAGCGCAAGGGTCACGGTGACGACCGCCGGCAAGCCTTCGGGGACCATCGCCACGGCCAGCGACAGGCCCAGCATGAAGACATCGGCCAAAGGCCGGTCCGTCAGAAGCGCGGCGACGGCGACCACACCGGCCACGCCGACGGCCAGCAGCCCCAACTGCCGCGCGAGGCCCTGCAACTCGCGTTGCAACTGGGTCTGCGCATCGCTGACGGTGGCCGTCAGCGTGGCGATCTTGCCGAACCGCGTCTGCTGGCCGATGGCGGTGACGCAGACCTCGGCATGGCCGCGCAGGACCGTCGTGCCCGAGGCGACGGACTCTCCGGCGGCGCGCGAGACGGGCACCGACTCGCCCGTCAGCACGCTTTCATCGATCAGAAGCCCGGCCTCGTGCAGGATGTCGGCATCGGCCGGAACCCGGTCGCCCTCGGCCAGGATCACGAGGTCACCGGGCAAAAGCTCTCGCGCGGGGATGGTGCGGCGCAGGCCATCGCGCACCACGACGGCGGCGGGCGACAGCATCTTGCGTAAGGCCTGCATGGTCGTCTCGGCGCGCCATTCCTGCACGAAGCCGAGGATCGCGTTCAGCACGACGACCGCGATGATGGCGATGAAATCCCCGATCTCCCCCAGGAGAAGGGAAATCGCCGCCGCCGCGATCAGCAACAGCACCAGCAGGTTCATCACCTGGTTGGCCAGCAAGGCCAGCGGCGAGGCCCGGGGCGGCTCGGGCAGTTCGTTCCAACCGTGCTGCGCCCGCAGGTCGGGCACGGATTTGTCGCTGAGACCGTGGTGCATCGCCTGGGTCCTGTTCCGGCGTTCGGGTCCGAGGGTATCGCGACGGTGGCGCGCAACGTTGATCCGGGTCAAGGGCGGCCGCGATGGGGTGTCAAATACCGCACAGGCGCGGCTGCACTGTTTCAACGGCAATGGCTTTTCTTGCTTTTTCTGCGCCGCCGTCTCTATTTTCGCCACAATCCACCGCCAAGACGAGCGGAAAGAAAAAAACGACGAGGCATGGTTATGGCAAGTTACGGCCCCTGGGCGGCCACTTTTTTTTGTGCAATGGCCGTGGTCGGGCTGACTGGCGCGGGCTGGGCCAACGGCCCCGAGACCGACTTTCCCCATGTCGACCCGCTCACCATCGAACCGCCGGTGCCGATGCCGGAAGGGCGGCGCATCCTCGGCGTGACGCGCATTTTCGACAATGACTGGTACGGCATCCCGGTTGGCGACCGCTATGACCGCTGGCAGACCGGCAGTTTCGCCGTCTCCATCCTGCACGGGCACGAATGGCAGGACGCGCTGCCGGACCGTCCGTTTCAATTGATGGAATACCGTGTGCGCGGTCAGATCATCGCGCCCGACAACCTCGCTGCGCCGGACCCGGGCGACCGGCCCTATGCCTCGTCCTGGTGGCTGGGCGCGGCCACGCATTTCGGATGGCAGGGCTTTGACGTGACCGCCGGGGCGGACGTGGTCATCACCGGTCAGCAGACCGGGCTGATGCAGATCCACAGCGCCGTGCACGAGGTCTTCGGCAACAACCCCATCCGCCTGGAAGACTACGAGATCGACGACGGGATCTACCTCCATGGCCGTCTGGAGGTCGCGCGCCAATTCGAATTCGACAGCTGGTCCGCCCGCCCCTTTGTCGAGGTGCAGGCCGGGGTAGAGACCTTCGCGCGCACCGGTATCGACCTGACCTTCGGCAATCTCGGCGCCAATGGCCTGCGGCTGCGCGACGAGGTGACGGGCCAGCGCATCGCCGGGCTCAACTCTCTCGAAGCGTTGGGGGGCTGGTCCTTCCTGCTTGGCGGTGACGTGGCCTATGTCACGGATTCGGTCTTTCTGCCCGAGGATCGCGGGGTCGAGGTCGAAGAGATACGTCACCGTCTGCGCGCAGGCGTGAATTACGGCGTGGGCGACAGCAATTTCTTCTACGGCGTCACCTACTTGTCCGAGGAATTCGTGAACCAGCCCGCCGGGCAGGTGGTGGGCACGCTCTCGATCGATCTCCGCTTCTAGGCCACACGCCGAATCATAGCCGAATCAACGGCTTCACAGGCCGAATCACCCGTGCTATCTTTCGATACATAACGTCGGAAAACCGGCGAAGCATACAACCTATGAGGCGGGGCTATGGGCACGGGCTTGCGGGGCGCGTTCATGTTGTCATGGGCGCAAACCTGTATCGAGGGATTACCGGCAGAACCAAACCAAGAACTGGCCGAGGGGATGACATGGCGCTGGCACGGTCGCGCCCTGCCGCTTGAAGGTGACGGCGCCGCCCTCATGCTCTCCGCCAGCCGGGATCACGAAGAGCTCCGTTCCCGCGCGGCGCGGGTGGTGGATAAACTCCTCCAAGGCCCTGCGCGCGGCCCCGCCGATCCTGTTTTCGAAGACGACGATCCGCTGTTCTCCGGCGGTTTCATCGTGTCGGATGGTGTCGGCTTCTTCCGCGCCGTGCCGATCCCGGTGGAAGAGGGCGCGACGCCGATCCTTCTCTTCTCGGATGGTCTGCCGGCCCCGGATCGCGAGCACACGATCATCGCCTGTTCCGACCGCTTCCTGCGCGATCCCGACAGCGACGCCCCCGCCGTCATCTGCTTCACGCCCGGAACGCGCCTGCGCACCGAAGACGGCGATGTCGCGATCGAGGATCTTGGCCCCGGCGACCGCATCCTGACCCGCGACGACGGCCCGCAAGAGGTCATCTGGTCCGGCAATCGCCGCATGTCGGGCGCGCGCCTGTTTGCCATGCCCGAGCAGCGCCCGATCCGCCTGCGCGCCTGTGCGCTCGGGGTGGACCGGCCCGATGCCGACCTCGTGGTCAGCCCCGAACACCGCGTCCTGATCGGGGGGGCTGCCTCGCGCGACCTGTTCGGCGAGGCCGAGGTGCTGGTGCGCGCCGCCGACCTCGTGGGCGATGCGCAGATCAGCGTCGATCACTCCCTGCGCGAGACCTACTACATTCACCTCATGCTGGAACGGCACCAGGTGGTCTGGGCCAATGGCTTGCAGGTCGAAAGCTTCCATCCCGGCTACATGGGGCTCGATCATCTCAGCCGGTTGCATCGCGACTATCTCTTCGAGTTGCGCCCCGAGTTGGAGCGCGATCCCCACTGTTACGGCGCGCCCGCGCGGCGGATGCTCAACCGGGCCGAGGCGGCGATCATGCTGGATGGCGGCCGCACCCGCCCGAATGCCGCGCAGCCCCGCAGCCTCGCGATCTGATCGAACCGCAGCAGTCGTCCCCCCCCATTGACACCCGCGTCCCGTGCTGTAGAAGCGCGGCTCATTCCCCGGTCGATCAGGCCGGGGTATTCATTTGGTGTTGGTGGCCCCCGCGAGGGGATGCCTGTCGGGCCCCGGACAACCTCCGGATAAGTCCAAAGGACAACGCCCTTCACCGCCCCGCTTCCGGGGCACCGCAACGAAGGAGATCAGACGGTGACCAAACGCACCTCTGCCAAGTACAAGATCGACCGCCGCATGGGCGAAAACATCTGGGGCCGCCCCAAGTCGCCGGTGAACCGCCGCGAATACGGCCCGGGCCAGCACGGCCAGCGCCGCAAGGGCAAGATGTCCGACTTCGGCCTGCAGCTGCGCGCCAAGCAGAAGCTCAAGGGCTACTACGGCGACCTGACCGAAAAGCAGTTCCGCCGCATCTACGCCGAGGCCGAGCGTCTGCGCGGCGACACCGGTGAACAGCTGATCGGCCTGCTCGAGCGCCGCCTCGACGCCGTCGTCTACCGCGCCAAGTTCGTGCCGACCGTTTTCGCCGCCCGCCAGTTCGTCAACCACGGCCACGTGCTGGTGAACGGCAAGCGCGTCAACATCCCCTCCTACCGCGTGCAGGAAGGCGACGTGATCGAGGTCCGCGAGAAGTCCAAGCAGATGGCGCTGGTCCTCGAAGCCAGCCAACTGCCCGAGCGCGACGTGCCCGACTACCTCGATGTCGACCACTCCAAGATGATCGCGACCTTCGTGCGCACCCCCGGCCTCGCCGACGTGCCGTACCCGGTCCAGATGGAACCGAACCTCGTCATCGAATACTACGCGCAGAACTAAGCTTCGCGTTGATCCGATTTGCGAAGGGCCGCCCGCTTGGGCGGCCTTTTTCATGTCGCGGAAAGTTTATGACTGGTGGCCATTTCGCGCATCGCCAATGGTAGCTTTGCGGGCCGAGCCTCTCGGGCTTGCAACAGCAGCCCATCTTTCACTAACCACAGCGAAAAAATCATTCACGGCAAAAAGTACAGGCCTGACATGACAGCGATTTCTATCCGACAGGCGCAGGACAAAGACGCCACGACAGTCGCTTCTCTGGTTCACGCGCTTCTTGATGAGCTTTCAGGTGGGAACGCACCCGAATTGAGTGAGGTCACCCGGTCCGCCAAGGCCGTTCTTCCCGCGGCGAATGTTGTTGCGGCGATTGCTTGGGTCGAGGGCGAGGCCGTTGGCGTCATGACGCTCAATGAGTGCGCTGCGATTTATGCCGGCGGGAAATTCGGAGAAATATGCGAACTCTATGTGCGCCCTGACATGAGGTCTAAAGGGGTTGCGCATCAGCTCGTCGAGCATGCTCAGCGCGAAGCGCGCGCTCGGGGGTGGACGCGGATCGAGGTTGGAGCGCCAAGGCAGCCTGATTGGCATCGCACTCTCAACTTCTACTTGCGCAACGGGTTTGATGAGATCGGTCCACGCCTTCGGTGTTTGCTTTAGATCTAGCGAAGCTTGGGTTGCGACAACTTTTACCCCTGCGCTCTGCTCCAGATCTGGGTGGCACGACCAGCGACGCGCGCTGATGGCGAGAGGCCGCCTGTTTCCGTGTTGCGCGCAACTCGACCCTCACACCTAACGGCGCGGGTCAACTCTTCCAGAACGCCGACCCTCGGCACGCCAGATTTGCTGGTGGCCGTCACAAAGGTAATGCAGCGGGTATTCTTTGTACGCTTATCTCAAAACCCAGGCCGCCCTGACCAACAGCGCGAAGGCGAGCAATTCTACCAGTTCCTCGAACAGCGCATTCTTGGAAAGTCCGAAAGCGCCCTGTTCGAAAATGCTCGACACACCGAACACGAGGATGGCCAGGTAAATGGACAAGCTCGTCGGATGGACCAAAAGGCGCCGGATCGCCGCCAGTTTCGAGTCCACGAAGCGGACAAAAACCACGAGCGCTACAATAAGAAACGCGCCAACGACGGAGCCCATCAAGACCTGAACGGCCAACACACCTTGCGCGCTTGCCCCCACGGCTGACCCAAAGCTCACCTCTCGGCCGACACCGATGAAAGGGAAGGTCGTGACGAACAGGCCATAGGACAGAAGCGCGAGGTTGTTGGTCTTGAAGAGCGCGTAGGTCCGAACAAGGAACAGCAAGGTCGCCATCAGCAAGAGCACGACTTGCAGGTTTTCGAGCAGTCCGTTCTCGGCGGCGATTTCGGGCGTGGTCAAGGGGAGCGTGCCAATCTTTGCAGTGGTATTGGATGGAGCGCGGCCGCAACCGGTCGCGACGAGCCCCATCCCAAGTCACTACCCGCCCTACGGGATTTGGCCCCAGGATTGCAACTGCTGACGCTATCGAGCGATCTCTTTCGATTGGGGGCGGGGACGCGGACGTTCTCTGAGAATAGAGCGAGGGTCGGGTCAGCGAACTTGGCCGCGGTATATAGCACGGGATTCAATGACTGCTTCAAACCCTGCCGGATTTTGGTGACCGTTGCGGTGGATCCGCCAGAACCTTCCTAACCGATAATGGCGCCGACATAGTGAAGCCGCTGGCACGATGCAGTGTCACGCCGCCACACTGGCTACCGTGCGTCCGGAGATCATCGCCGACGCGAGGGCGTGGGCTTCAAACGCACGGAGAATGCGGCGGGCGGGCGGGCCGACATCCACCGTCTCGTCTATCGCTTCGGGGAAAATTGCGCGGATCTCTGACAAGGCGCAGTCGTCCAGCGCGCCCAGTGCTTCGGGGCCGGGGAACAGGCTTTCGCACGGCATCCCGTTGGCGATCACGATTTCATGGCGCTCAAACAGCAGGTGATTATAGGCAACGCCTTTGGGGGCCTTGGCGGGGGCGATCCCAGGGCAGTCCTTCAGCATCCGAACGGCCGCCAACACATCGAACTCGCCGAACAACATCTCGACCCGCCAATCGCTCAGCATCAAGCGATGGTTCGGCGACAAAACCAGATCGCGCGATGGCTGACCGGGGCCAAATGTATCGCGCGCGACTTCAATCGGGCACAGACTGGGCTGTGTCCGCAACACATCTGCCGAGAGTTCGCGCCGCCCCACCCATCGCAACGGCAGAGCCCCGGAGTCGCGCGTCATGACCATGTCGCCGGGGCGCAGAGTCTCAACAGGCACCGGCCCCTCGGGCGTGTCGATCAACGTGCCATCGGCAAAGCAGATGATCGTGATCGGCTGGAACGGATCGGTAAAGTCCTTCTCGCCGCCGTCCATCGCCCGGATGACGCCGCTATAGGTGTTGCCGTCCGCGCCGATGTAGCTGAAGTGGATTTCATCGACGTTGTCGGGGTCAACGTAGAAATCGAAGCCGCCAATGAACCCGATGGAATCGTCGGGATCGTATTGCAGGATGTCGATCCTCAACCCGTCCTGCGAGAACGTGGATAGGTCCACCGTGACGCTATCGGCCTCGGTATCGTCCAGAAACTTGATCTTGAAGAAATCGACATCATCGCCGGGGTCAGCGGTAATGGTCACATCCCCCCCACCGGAGATGTTAAGGTTAATGATGTCGTTGTCACCCGTGACAACAGACCCATTCGCTGTGACGTTAATATTCGCCAGCCGCCAAGCTCCTGCCTCGTCGCGCCTCGTTCAAGCGGGCCCGATCAGTCAGGAAGATATAGAGTGGGTTGCCCAAATTCCCGAATTGTCCCTGAGTTTCGACATATATTTCCACGCAAGTCGTAGCGTTGGGGCCACAGGCATGCCGCTCGCAATAGAGCGCACGAGCAAAGCCCAAGCCAGTCGATGGCGAATTTACCGCCTTCCAGCCGTTCGCTGCGGAAAACATGAACGTCCGCCATGAACCGACAGCCATGAACCGACAGCCATCAACTGCCCCTCCTGCGGGGCGCTTGCCCCGGTCCTACGTTTTTCCGGGCCACCCTTAACGATATCTTCACCTTTCCCTGGCATGGTGGATCTCGACGTTTTCCCACATCGAGTTTTTCATCATGTCCACCCGCAGCAATTCCTGCGCGGGGTCGGTGCGATGCGCCCCGTCCGCTGATCCTGCCTCTTTCGCTTCCCGGCCCGTCGACGCGGCCCGCTCCACTCTGCGCCAGCGCACAGACAAACCCCTCGCCAGCCGCAGACTTTCGGCGTATCTGCACGGGCATGGCACTTGGCGATACCCTCAAAACCCTGTCTCTGTCCGAGGCGGAGGCGCTGCCGATCTGGCGGCGGCCCGTGGCCCTCTTGGCGGTCATGGCCTTTGCCATGCCCATCGCCTTCGCCACCTGGTCGGCGCTTTTGAACAACTTCGTCATCGAGATGGCGGGTTTCGATGGCTCGGATATCGGCTGGCTGCACACGGTGCGCGAGATCCCGGGCTTCCTGGCCATCGGGGTGATCCTGCTGATCCTCTTCATCCGCGAGCAGGTGCTGGGGCTGATTTCCCTGATGCTGTTGGGTATTGCCACGGCGATGACGGCGCAGTTCCCCTCGCTCGGCGGGTTGCTGTTCGTGACGCTGCTCAGCTCCATCGGGTTTCACTATTACGAGACGGTGAACCAGTCGCTCCAGCTGCAATGGATCGACAAGAAAAAGGCCCCGCAAACCTTGGGCTGGCTTTTGTCCATCGGGTCGGGGGCGACGCTGGTGGCCTATGCGCTGATCGTTCTGACCTGGCGGGCCTACGACCTCAGCTACGACCTGGTCTACTGGGTCGCGGGCGGGACCACGGCGGCCATTGCGCTCTTCTGTTTCATCGCCTTCCCGCAATTCGAAAGCCCCAATCCGCAGACCAAGAAGATGGTCCTGCGCAAGCGATACTGGCTCTATTACGCGCTGCAATTCATGTCGGGCGCGCGGCGGCAGATCTTCGTCGTCTTCGCGGGCTTCATGATGGTAGAACGCTACGGGTTCGAGGTGCACCAGATCACCGCGCTGTTCATGGGGACGTTGCTGGCGAACATGGTGGCCGCGCCGCTTCTGGGGGCGGTGGTGGCGCGCTTTGGCGAGCGTCTGGCGCTGATCATCGAGTATGCCGGCCTCGGCATGGTCTTCGTGTTCTATGCCGGGCTTTACGTGTTCGACTGGGGGCCGGTCATGGCCGCGGCGCTCTACGTGGTGAACCACCTGTTCTTTGCGCTGGCGCTGGCCATCAAGACCTATTTCCAGAAGATCGCGGCCCCGGGCGACATCGCGCCCACGGCGGCGGTGGCCTTCACCATCAACCATATCGCTGCGGTGTTCCTGCCGGCGGGTCTGGGGTATCTCTGGCTGACCTCGCCCGTGTCGGTCTTCGTGCTGGCGGCGGCGATGGCGTTGGTGTCGCTGCTTCTGTCGCTCCTGGTGCCGCGCCATCCGGAACCGGGGCGCGAAACGCTGCTGACCCGTGCGGCGACCGCGCCCGCCCCGGCGGAGTAGGTCAGACCGATTGCCCCTGCCGCTGGCAGAGGGGTGCGATCGAGAAATGCGTGATCTCGCCGTTCAGCATATCGAACACCAAGCGGCTGCTGCACCCGTCCGCCGTGGTGCCGGTGCCTTCGATCCGGCCCTGGCGCACCCCGTTTGACGTGGACCACGAGAAGGAATTGAAGCCGACGTCCTCGAAGGGGGCCAGCGGGTCGAAGATGGCGCGCAGGGCATCCTCGCTCAGGCTGTCGGCGGTGCCGGGGTGGAGCAGTGCGCGCGCCTCGGCGATCTGACCGGACCCGGCAAGCGCCAGGAAGTCCCGCGCGGTGCGGCTGTCGCCCTTTTGATCCTGAAAGCCGAACCAGATCGCCGCGACGATGATCGCGATGGCCCCGCCTATGAAAACGATAACGCCGCGTGCACCCTTGAGCATGACCGTGTCCCTTTTGCCGTCCGTTACCGCAGACTAACCCGAAACGATGGCGGGCGGGCAGGCAGGATTTCCCGACCGTCCGCGATCCGTCGACGGATGCGATTGAAAAGGGTGGGGCGCGTGGTTGCCCGAAGATCGCGGCGCTGCTGGCCTAACGCCGCGAGGCAGGCTATGCGGTGCAGGACACCCTCAAGAAAGGCCCCGCCATGCCAACCTTCACGGCGCTGACCACCCTTCCCGGAAAGGACAAGGCCGAGGCGCTTGGCCTCGCGCTCGAAGACATCGTTCCGGAACCGACCGGCATCGGGGTCTTCGAGATGGAGGACGGCTCCGGCCTGTGGGAGATCGGGGCCTATTTCACCGAAAGCCCGGACGAGGTGGCGCTGGCGCTCTTGGCCGCGGCCCATGGTGCGCAGTCCTTTGCCGTCTCGGAACTGCCCGAGACCGATTGGGTCGCCCATGTGCGGCGTGAGTTGCATCCGGTCGAGGCCGGGCGTTTCTACCTCTATGGCTCGCATGACGCAGACAAGGTTCCCGAGGCGTCGGTTCCGCTGCTGATCGAGGCGGCGATGGCCTTTGGCACCGGGCATCACGGCACGACCAAAGGGTGCCTCGAGGCCTATGACGCGCTGCTGGCGCACGGCAAGGTGCCCGGCAATGTCGCGGATATCGGATGCGGCACGGCGGTTCTGGCCATCGCGGCGGCCAAGACCGCGCCCAATCCCGTAATCGCCTCGGATATCGATCCGGTGGCGGTCGAGGTGGCGCTGGCCAACGCCACGGCGAACGGGGTGGGCGACCGCGTGGCCTGTGTCGAGGCGGCGGGCTTCGACCACCCTGATCTTGCAGCGCGCGCGCCCTTTGACCTGGTGTTCGCCAATATCCTGAAAGGCCCGCTGATCGATCTGGCGCCCGCGATGGCCGCCCATATGGCGCCGGGCGGGCATGTCATCCTGTCGGGGTTGCTGAACGAGCAGGCCGATGAGGTCATCGCCGCCTACGAGGCGGCGGGCCTATCCCTTTTCGCACGATCCGAGATCGGCGAATGGACCACGTTGACCATGATTGCTTAATTTTCGTCGAATTTTGGCCTCATTTGTGGTAGCAAGATTTCCGGTGGGGGCGACTTGTAGCGGACAGGTTGCCCTAATGGCTCAGAATGAAACAACTTTTTCTCAGCGCCTCGAGAGAATCGAGAGCGCCAATAAGCGCGGCTTATTTTCTCGCCGCCGCCGTCGTCCCCCTCAATCGGGGCTGGTCTTTCACGCAGATGGTGTCGTGACACGCCGCGCGCCGCCGCGTCAGCGATTGCGGTTTGCCTTTCCTTTGCGCGGGTTGATCGTCGCTTTCGTGCTGATCGCCCTGGTCAAATCCTATATGATGTGGGCCTTGGGCGGTGAGGTCTATGGCGCCGCGATCTCGGGGCTTCTGGCCGGGTCGGAGCTGGAGCGTGCGGCCGGGCTGGTGCTGGCCCCCGATGCGGTCACCCTTTGGATGGTGGATGCCATGCAGGCCATCTACCGCTTCTTCGGATCCATGATGACGGCCTTGGAAGGCTTCGCCTCTTCCGTGATCGCGGTCTGATCGCCACCTTTCATCCGCTACACCATGAAAAAAAGGGGCGCGCAGTTTCCTGCGTGCCCCTTTCCTGTCCCCTGGTGGCCGCCGGTGCAGCCACCGTCCCGCGAGTTCAGCTGTGGCGACCCTCTGCGATCATGTCGATGTCGCCGCGCACAAGGCCCAGGTCGTCCAGTTCCCGGTCGCTGAGCTGCGAAAGCGCCTTGCGCGTCACGCGGGCGTCGTTCCATGCGGCCAGCCGGCCAACCATGCCGGCAAGGAGACGGGTGGCGCTGAACCCTGCGCCGAGGGGGCGGTTGGTGATGATGGCCATTGGTCTCATCCTTTCCGGTTTCAGTTGGGTCGGCAGGCGCGTGTCAGCGCCCTGTGAATGAACCGCACTTAGATGTCGGAAATGCGCCATGCAATAAGCGATTTTTGCATGGGATCCATGCGCGGATTGCATGTCTCGTTTTCCGCCTAAGCCCATGCGAAATATGGCAAAAATCCGCTCAGCTGGGTGTCGTTTCCAGTCGCCGGAGTGACGCATTTCGACCTCGTGAAAGGGCCCGTGTCGCAATCAGGCATCGGGGCGTCGAAAACGCTCTTCGCTTGGCAAATGTTCGCCTTTCGTGCTAGTGGTGCGAAAAGGTCGCAGAAATCGCGATGCAAACGGGGCAGGCGGGCAGCAGATGCGCATCATCGGGATCGATCCGGGGCTCAGAAGCCTTGGCTGGGGTGTGATCGAGGCGCATCAGGGCCGACTCAGTCACGTCGCGAACGGCCAGTGCCGGACGGAACGCGGCGACCTCGCCCTGCGGCTCTTGTCGCTTCATGACCAGTTGAGCGAGGTGTTCGCCGCCTACGCGCCCGAGACGGCGGCGGTCGAGCAGACCTTCGTGAACCGTGACGGGGTGGCGACGCTGAAGCTGGGCCAGGCGCGGGCGATCGCGCTGCTGGTGCCTGCGCAGGCAGGGTTGCACGTGGCCGAATACGCCCCGAACGCCGTGAAAAAGGCCGTGGTCGGTGTGGGCCATGCCGACAAGCGACAGGTCGAGCACATGGTCCGGCTGCAACTGCCGGGCGCGGTTCCCACGGGCTCGGATGCCGCCGACGCGCTGGCCATCGCGATCTGCCATGCCTTCTACGCGCAGGCCTCGGGCCGGTTGGAGGCGGCGCTGGCCGCGGCGGGGGGCGCGAAATGATCGGAAAGCTGTCAGGCCGGGTGGATTACAAGGCGTCGGATCACGTGCTGCTGGACGTGGGTGGTGTGGGCTATGTCGTCTATTGTTCGGACCGGACGCTGGCGGCGCTGCCGGGACCGGGCGAGGCGGTGGCGCTCTACACCGAATTGCTGGTGCGCGAGGACCTTTTGCAGCTGTTTGGTTTCCGCACACCGTATGAGCGGGAATGGCACCGGCTGCTGATTTCCGTGCAAGGGGTTGGTGCCAAGGCGTCGATGGCGATCCTCGGCACGCTCGGGGCCGAGGGGGTGGCGCGCGCGATCACCCTGGGCGACGCGGCGGCGGTGAAGGCCGCGCCGGGGGTCGGCCCGAAACTGGCGCAGCGCGTGGTCAACGAGTTGAAGGACAAGGCGCCCGCGACGATGGCGATGGGTGGCAGCCTTGGCGCGGCCATGGGCGATGCACCGGCAGAGGTGATCGAAGGTGGCGCCCCAAGGGCCGCGCCCGCACCTGCCGCCCCGGCCTCCAGCAGTGCGCAGGCGGATGCGCTTTCGGCGTTGCAAAACCTCGGCTATGCGCCCGCCGATGCCGCGCGGGCCGTGGCGCAGGCGGCGGGCGAGGATGCGCAGGCCGAAACCCCTGCGCTGATCCGCGCGGCGCTGAAACTGCTCGCGCCCAAGGAGTGATGGCAATGGCCCCTCAAGACGGGCATAACGCAGCGCAATGACCGAGCCTGACCCGACATTGCGCCCCGACCCGCTGCCCGAAGATGGCGACCGCGCCCTGCGTCCGCAGACGCTGGACGATTTCATCGGACAGGAAGAGGCGCGTGCGAACCTGCGCGTCTTCATCGAAAGCGCGCGGCGGCGGGCCGAGGCGATGGACCATGTCCTGTTCCACGGGCCGCCGGGGCTGGGCAAGACGACGCTGGCGCAGATCATGGCGCGCGAGCTGGGGGTGAACTTCCGCATGACCTCGGGGCCGGTGCTGGCTAAGGCGGGGGATCTGGCGGCGATCCTGACCAATCTCGAAGCGCGCGACGTTCTGTTCATCGACGAGATCCATCGCCTGAACCCGGCGGTGGAAGAGGTGCTCTACCCCGCGCTGGAGGATTTCGAACTGGACCTCGTGATCGGCGAGGGGCCGGCGGCGCGGACCGTGCGGATCGAGTTGCAGCCCTTCACGCTGGTCGGGGCAACGACGCGGCTGGGCCTGCTGACTACGCCCTTGCGCGACCGCTTCGGCATCCCGACGCGGTTGAATTTCTACACCCATGCCGAGCTGGACCACATCGTGGCGCGCGGGGCGCGTCTGGCGGGGTTGGAGTCTGAACCCGCCGGCACCGCCGAGATCGCCAAGCGCGCCCGTGGCACGCCGCGCATCGCCGGGCGGCTGCTGCGCCGGGTGATCGACTTCGCGCTGGTCGAGGGGGATGGGCGGCTGACGCAAGCCATCGCGGACAGGGCGCTGACCCGGTTGGGGGTGGACAGCCTGGGCCTGGACGGGGCCGACCGGCGCTACCTGACGCTGATCGCCGAGAATTACGGCGGCGGGCCGGTGGGGATCGAAACCATTGCCGCGGCACTGGCCGAACCGCGCGATGCGCTGGAAGAGGTGATCGAGCCGTTCCTGTTGCAACAGGGCCTTATCGCCCGGACACCGCGCGGGCGGATGCTGGCGCATAAGGGCTGGTCGCATTTGGGGCTCGCGGCACCGAAGCAACCGGGGCAGGGCGACCTGTTCTGAGCGATGCAGGATTTCTCGAGAAATCCTGGCCGGAAAACTCGAGTTTTCCGCGTTTTCGCAAGCGAAAACGCTGGCTCCTCTTGACCCTGTGGGCGTGACGCGATTGACCCTTTTGCCCATGACCGATGCAACGCTCGACCCGCTGTCGCCCGCCGAGATCGAGGCGCTGTTCACCCGCGCCGATGGCCAGTACCTCTTTGCCCGCTGGGGGCGGCCCATCGTGCCCGTCGTCTTCGGCGTGGAGGATCAGACCGTCTCGATCCTGAAGGGCGCGATCGAGGCGGTGGTGGCGCTGGCCGGTCACAAAATGGCCGAAACCGACCCGGAACTGGGCGCGAACCTGATGGTGTTCTTCATTCGCGACTGGTCGGAACTGGTCGAAACGCCGAACCTCGACCGCCTTTTGCCCGATCTGCCTGGCATCGTCGCGCGGCTGCAGGAGGCGGACGCGAACCAATACCGCTCTTTCCGCTTCGACGAGGCCGGCGGGATCAAGGCCGCTTTCGTATTTGTTCGAATGGATTCGCAAATGCGCGAAGCCGCGGCCGAAACCATTGCGCTCAGCCAGGTGGTGCAGACGATCCTTCTGTGGTCGGACACCGCGTTTCTCGGCACCTCGCCGCTGGCGGTGTTGCAGGAAGGTGGCCCCGCGATGCTGAAGCCCCAGATCGCCGACCTGATCCGTGCGGGCTATGACCCGGTCATGCCGGTGGCCGCGACCGACCCCTCCCATGCGCTGCGGCTGGCGGCCCGATTGCCGCGCCCCTCTTGAACGCAAGCACGGCTGCGGGCATGTCGTTGACATGATCCATCGTCATCCCATCCGCGTCTATTACGAAGACACCGACCTTGCCGGGATCGTCTACTACGCGAACTACCTGCGCTTCCTTGAGCGCGGGCGGTCCGAGATGGTGCGCGATGCCGGCATCAGCCAGGTCGAGATGAAGGCGCAGGGGCTGGTGTTCGCCGTGCGCCGGGTCGAGGCCGATTACCTCAAGCCCGCCCATTTCGAGGACCTGCTGACGGTCGAAACCCGCTGCGTGGCCCTCAAGGGCGCCAGTTTCGACATGCCGCAACGGGTTTTGCGCGGCGACCAGGTGCTGCTGGAGGCCGTGGTCAAGGTTGTCGTGTTGAACGCGGCGGGGCGGGCCACACGACTTCCGGCGGATATTCGCGCAAAACTGGAGACGATTTTGGCGAATGACGGCGAATAAAGCAGAAGTGTTCGCCATCCCTCTTACAAACTGGTAAACTGCTTCCTTAATGAGGCGCTGAAAACAGCGTCCGTGACCGTTTGAGGCCGGGCAGAGGAAGATTTAAGCCACCATGGAAACAGAAACGCTCGCGCTGGCGCAGGAGGCGGATTTCACGCTGATCGCGCTGTTCTTCCGCGCGTCCTTCATCGTCCAGCTTGTCATGATCGCGCTAATCGCGGCGTCGGTTTGGGTCTGGGCCATCACCTTTTCCAAGATCGCCATGTATCGCCGGGCACGCGCCAACGCCGCCGCCTTCGACGCGGCCTTCTGGTCGGGCGAGCCGCTGGATGAGCTCTATGATCAGGTCGCCGAGGCGCCCGGCAGCGCGTCCGAGCGTGTGTTCGTCGCCGGTATGACCGAGTGGCGGCGCAGCCTGCGCGATGACGGGGCGCTGATCCCCGGCGTGCAGCAGCGCGTGGACCGCTCGATGGATGTCGCCATCTCGCGCGAGGCCGACCGGCTGACCAACGGGTTGACCTTCCTTGCGACAACCGGGGCGACCGCGCCCTTCGTGGGGCTTTTCGGCACGGTCTGGGGCATCATGCGCTCGTTTCAGGAGATCGCGATTTCGGGCAACACCTCGCTCGCCGTCGTTGCCCCCGGTATCGCCGAGGCGCTGCTGGCGACGGGACTGGGCCTGTTGGCCGCCATCCCGGCCGTGATCCTCTACAACAAGCTGTCCGGCGATGCCGAGGCGCTTGTGGCGACCTATGAAGGGTTTGCTGATGAATTCTCCACGCTTCTGTCGCGGCAGCTCGACTGATGGGGGCGTCGGTCGGACATAACGCGGGGCCGCGCAGGCGGCGGGGGCGGGCGCGGCGCGTCGCCAGCCGCCCCATGTCCGAGATCAACGTCACGCCCTTCGTGGACGTGATGCTGGTGCTTCTGATCGTGTTCATGGTCTCGGCGCCCCTGATGACCGTGGGCGTGCCCATCGACCTGCCCGACACCTCGGCCGAGGCGCTGCCGTCGGAGGATGAAGAACCGTTGACCGTGACGCTGGCGCCTGATGGCACTGTTCTGATCCAGACGACCGAGGTGCCGGTGGGTGACCTGGTCGCGCGTTTGCAGGCCATCGCCTCGGAGCGCGACAGCCCGCGCATCTTCCTGCGCGCGGACGGCTCCATCCCCTATGAACGGGTGATGACGATCATGGGCGCACTGAATGCCGGCGGGTTCCGCGAGATCGGCCTGGTAACCGATTCCGGCGGGCCGCGTCTTGACGGGAATGGGGAGTGACGGGGCCATGCGCCGGTCGCTCTATGCCTCGGCGACAATCCATCTCGCGATCCTGTTGTGGGTTGCGATCGGGGGGAATCTGCTCCGCAGTTCTCCCGAGGCCGAGTTCCAGGTGACCGGCGTGACGCTTCTGTCCACCGCCGAGTTCGAGGCGTTGACCCAAGGCACCCTGCCCACCCCGGCGGCCGTGGACACGATCACCCCACCCGAGCCGGCGGAAGAGATCGCCGCCCCCGATCCGCTGGCCCCGGAACAGGCCCCGCCGCCGCGCGCCCGCCCCGAGGAAACCGCCGCCCCCGAGCCGGAAGTCGCGCCCGAGCCGACGCCGCCCGCGCCGCAGGCCGAGGTGACCGACGAGATTGCGGCCCTGCCGCAGCCGTCGGGCGCGCCGGACCTGCCCCCCAGCGATACGCCGACCCCGCGCGAGGCCCCGCGCGTCGCCCCCGTGCCGGCCCCTGCGCCGGAGCCGGAGGTCGAGACCGCGCCCGAGGTTCTGGACCAGCCCATCTCGCCCGAGGTGAGCGATGCGCCCGCCGACGAAGCCCCCCAGACCGCCCCGGAAGAGGCGACGACCGAGATCGTGACCGAGGCCGAGGAGCCCGCAGGCGGCCCGATCGCGCCAACCTCCTCGCCGCGCCCCACGGCCCGGCCCGCGCGCCCCGCACCGGTCGAGGTGGCCGAGCAGACCCCTGCGCCAGAGCCGACGCCCGAGCCGCAACCCGAGGACACCGCGCCCGCTGCCGAAGACCCGCTGGCCGATGCCATCGCCAGCGCCGTGGCCGAGGCCGTCGAGACGCCCGCCCCCGCCGCGCCCTCTGGTCCGCCGCTCAGCCAGGGGGTGCGCGACGGGTTCCGCATCGCCGTGCAGGCCTGCTGGAACGTTGGCGCGCTCTCGACCGAGGCGTTGGGGACGACCGTGGTCGTGGGGTTCGACATGGCGCGGAACGGCGTGCCCGAGGCTGGCACCATCCGCCTGATCGAGTTTTCCGGCGGGTCCTCTGCCGCCGCGCAACAAGCCTACGAGGCCGCGCGCCGCGCGATCATTCGCTGCGGCACCAATGGCTACGACCTGCCCGAGGAAAGCTATGACCGTTGGCAACAGGTCGAACTGGTCTTCAACCCCGAGGGGATGCGCCTGAGATGATCCCTTCACGGAATTCGTTTATCCTCTTTCCCCAAGCCGCCCGCGCGGCAGGAGGTCTTTGATGTTGAAATCCTTGAAACTGCTGGCAATCGCTGCCGTCGCCGCCTTGGTGCCGTTGACGGCCAGCGCGCAGAACGGGCCGCTGCGGCTGGAGATCACCGAGGGTGTGATCGAGCCGCTGCCCTTCGCCCTGCCGCAATTCATCGCCGAGAACGGGGCCGCGACGGACGTGGCCGCCGACATCACGCGGGTCATTGCCGCCGACCTGCGCGGTACGGGGCTGTTCCGGCAGATCCCGCAGGATGCCTATATCTCCAGCGTCACGAATTTCTCCTCGCCGGTGCAATATGCCGATTGGCAGGCGATCAACGCGCAGGCGCTGATCACCGGCTCGGTCGAGTCCCGCGGCGATGGGACCATCGTCGTCCGCTTCCGCCTGTTCGACGTGTTCTCCGAGGCGCCCTTGGGCGAGGGACTCCAGTTTTCCGGCAGCGCGGATAGCTGGCGTCGCATGGCCCATACCGTAGCCGACCAGGTGTACGAGCGGATCACGGGCGAGACCGGCTATTTCGACACGCGCGTGGTCTTCATCCACGAAGAGGGGCCGAAAAACGCCCGTCTCAAGCGCCTGGCCGTCATGGATTACGACGGCGCGAATGTTCAGTTCCTGACCGACAGCCGCAGCCTTGTCTTGGCCCCGCGCTTCAGCCCTCAGGGCGACCGGATCATCTACACCAGTTACGAGTCCGGCACGCCGCGCGTCTACCTGATGGATGTCGCCACCGTCACCAGCCGCCCGCTCGAGGCGATCCCGGCGGGCAACATGACCTTCTCGCCGCGCTTTTCGCCCGATGGCACGCAGGTCGTGTTCTCGTTGGAGGATGGCGGCAATACCGACATCTACCTGCTGGACCTTGCCACCGGCACGCGCACACGGTTGACCAGCGCCCCATCGATCGAGACCGCGCCCAGTTTCTCGCCCGATGGAAGCCGGATCGTGTTCGAGTCCGACCGCTCGGGCACGCAACAGATCTATGTCATGAACGCCAGCGGCGGCGAGGCGACCCGGATCAGCCAGGGCTCGGGCCGCTACGGCACGCCCGTCTGGTCGCCGCGCGGCGATTACATCGCCTTCACCAAGCAGGAAGGCGGGCGCTTCCATATCGGCGTGATGCGCACGAACGGATCGGAAGAGCGCCTGCTGACCTCCAGCTTCCTCGACGAAGGCCCGACCTGGGCGCCGAACGGCCGCGTCATCATGTTCACCCGCGAGACGGCGGGGGCGAACGGTGCGCCGGCGGTCTATTCGGTCGATATCTCGGGGCGGAACCTGCAGCGGGTGGCGACGCCCGGCATGGCCTCTGACCCGGCGTGGTCGCCGCTGCTGCGGTAGCCGTCACGACAATGGACGGGGCCGCGGGCCCCATGATAGTTTAGGCAAAACACGAACCCCGAGGACCCGAGCATAATGACCCCGATCCTGACTACCCGTTTCGCCGCGCGCGCCGCACTCGTGGCCGCCGCCCTGTCGCTGGCCGCCTGTTCGCAGGGCGGGTTTGGCGGCGATGACGCCATCGAGTTGCGCGGCGGCGGTGCCGGCAGCGGCGCGGCCTCCGACCCGAGCAGCCCGGCCTATTTCAACAGCGTCGTCGGCGACCGCGTGCTGTTCGAGGTGGACCAGTCCACCCTGACCGCCGCCGCCCGCGCCACGCTGGATGCACAGGCGCGCTGGCTCTTGGACAATCCCGAGTATTCCGCGCTGATCGAAGGCCATGCCGACGAACAGGGCACGCGCGAATACAACCTTGCGCTCGGCGCGCGCCGCGCCTCGGCCGTGCGCGATTACCTTGTGACGCAGGGCGTGCCGGACAGCCGCCTGCGCACCATCAGCTATGGCAAGGAACGCCCGCTCGAGATCTGCTCGGAAGAGGCCTGCTATCGCCAGAACCGCCGCGCGGTCACGGTGATCTCGGCCGGTCCGGGGGTCTGATCCCATGCGCCGCGCCCTGATCGCCGCCACGCTTCTGGCGTTCACCCTGCCGGTGCAAGCCCCCGCGCAGAGTGCCGAGACGCTGGCCGATATCCGGCAGGAACTGTCGGTGCTCTATGTCGAGTTGCAGCGGCTGGGGCGCGAGTTGAACACCACCGGCGGCGCATCGGGCAGCGGAGGCAGCGGCCCCGCGCTGGCGCGGATGGACGCGATCGAGGCCGAGCTTCGGCGCCTGACCTCGCTGACCGAAGAGTTGGAGTTGCGGATCAACCGCGTGGTGACGGATGGCACGAACCGCGTAGGTGACCTCGAGTTTCGCCTGTGCGAGCTGGAGCCCGATTGCGATATCGGCAGTCTCGGCGACACGCCGAGCCTTGGCGGCGTCGAGGTGCCGACGACCGGTGGCACGCTGCCCGTGACGGGCGGCGGCACAAGCGGCGGCGCAGGCCCGCAACTGGCAGTGGCCGAGCAGGACGATTTCGACCGCGCCCGCGCTGCCTTCGACGCCGGGAATTATGCCGAGGCCGCGCAGGCCTTCGAGGCCTTCACCCAGACCTATCCGGGTGGCCCGCTGTCGTCCGAGGCGCATTTCCTGCGCGGTGAGGCAGAGGCCGCGCAAGGCTCGTGGAACCGTGCGGCGCGTGCTTATCTCGACAGTTTCACCGCTGCGCCGGATGGGGAGCGTGCGCCCGCCGCGCTGACCAGCCTGGGGATTTCGCTGGGGCGTCTTGGGCAGGTCGAAGAGGCATGCGTGACACTGGGCGAAGTTGCCGTGCGCTATCCCGGCAGCCCCGCCGTGTCCGAGGCGCAATCCGAGATGTCGCGCCTCGGCTGTTCGTGAGCGACCCCTCTCTACAGGATCGTTTCGCCGCCCGCATGGGCCAGTTGCTGGGGCCGGAGTTTCCGTCCGAGATCGGGTTGGCCGTGTCGGGCGGTGGCGATTCCATGG
This sequence comes from Maritalea mobilis, assembly GCF_019800885.1. GTDB lineage: Bacteria > Pseudomonadota > Alphaproteobacteria > Rhodobacterales > Rhodobacteraceae > Roseibacterium > Roseibacterium beibuensis. The sequence goes on along the minus strand of NZ_JAHVKE010000001.1, from coordinate 1,633,669 downwards.
CCCTGCTGACGCTGGCGCATAACTGGACGCGGGAGTGGGGCGTGCGGTTGCGCGTCGTCACGGTGGATCACGGGCTGCGCCCCGAGAGCGCGGATGAGGCCGCGATGGTCGCCCGCGAATGCGCCGCGCTTGGCTGGCCGCATGACACGTTGCGCTGGCAGGGCTGGGACGGGCAGGGAAACCTGCAAGACGCGGCACGGCGCGCGCGGCTGGACCTGATCGACGGCTGGCGCGGGGGCATGCGCGACGTGCTGGTCGCCCATACGCTCGACGATCAGGCCGAAACGGTGCTGATGCGCCTCAAGCGCGGCTCGGGTGTCGACGGGCTGTCGGGCATGGCCGAGGCGCGGGTTCTGCCCTCGGGCATGCGTATCCTGCGGCCCTTGCTGGGCGAGCGTCGGGAGGCGTTGCGGCACTATCTGCGGACGCTGAAAATGCCATGGGTCGAGGACCCGTCGAACGAAGACCCGCGCTTTGACCGCGTTCAGGCGCGGCGCGCCTTGGCGGAATTGGCCCATTACGGGCTGAGCGCCGAGGCCTTGGCCCAGACTGCCGCGCGCATGGCGCGGGCGCGGGACGCGCTTTCCTTGCGGGCGGCGGAGGCCGCCAAGCGGATTGTCGCCGAGGGCGTGGGCTGCGGCCAGGCGACCGGGGATCTGTGGATCGACCGTGACGGCTTCGCCGCGTTGGATCGCGAAACACAGTTGCGCCTGCTGGCGGCGGGGCTGCTCTGGATCGCGTCCGCCGCCTATCGCCCGCGCGCCTCGGCGCTGGAGGCGATGCTGGAGGCCGCGCTGTCGGGCGGGGGCAGCACGCTTGCCGGGTGCGCATTGCGCGTGACCACGACGCATCTGCATTTGTTCCGCGAATACAAGGCGGTCGAAGGGGTGTCCGTGCCGGCAGGGCCCGGCGCACGCTGGGACACACGCTGGCGCATCTGCGCCCAAGGTGACGGTCTGACGATCCGTGCGCTTGGCCCGGATGGCTGGGCGCAGGTCGCGGAGAAACCCGGCGATGCGCCCCCCTTCGCCTCGGCGCGCAGCCTACCGGCGCTGTTCAGGGGCGAAATGCTTGTCGCATGCCCTGCGATCGGGCATGGTGATCCAAAGGTTTTCGAGTTCGACCCGTCCGGCGGCCCTTTTGCCGCAGGGCTGAATCCGCATTGAAGTCAGCGCCCCCGTGTCTATCTTAGGCTGAAGGCGGGCGCGGAACTCCCCCGCCACGGAATTTTGAGGAGATTTCCCTTGGGCAACGCGCGAAATATCGCATTCTGGGTCATCCTGTTCTTGCTGATCCTCGCTCTCTTCAACCTGTTTTCGGGCGGCCAGTCGCAGATGAATGCGCGCGGCGTTGCCTATTCGGATTTCATCCAGCAGGTCGAAAACGGCGCGGTCATGTCGGCAACACTGGATGGCGAAAACATCCAGTTCACCACCGCAGACGGCACCTTTGGCACCGTCGCGCCGGGTGACGCACAGACCACCGAGATGCTGCTGAACAACGATGTCCGCATCGAGGCGCAGCCGCAGGAGCAGTCGGGCTTCCTGAGCGTCCTGTCGCTCTGGCTGCCGGTTCTGGTGCTGATCGGGATCTGGATCTTCTTCATGAACCGGATGCAGGGCGGCGGTCGTGGCGGCGCCATGGGCTTTGGCAAATCCAAGGCGAAACTCCTGACCGAGAAGCATGGCCGCGTGACCTTCGACGACGTGGCAGGCATCGACGAGGCCAAGGAAGAGCTGGAAGAGATCGTCGAATTCCTGCGCAACCCGCAGAAATTCTCGCGCCTTGGCGGCAAGATCCCGAAAGGCGCGCTGCTGGTCGGCCCTCCGGGCACCGGTAAGACGCTTCTGGCACGCGCCATCGCGGGCGAAGCGGGCGTGCCCTTCTTCACCATCTCGGGGTCGGACTTCGTGGAAATGTTCGTCGGCGTCGGCGCATCTCGCGTGCGCGACATGTTCGAACAGGCCAAGAAGAACGCGCCCTGTATCGTCTTCATCGACGAGATCGACGCCGTGGGTCGGTCGCGTGGCGTGGGCTACGGCGGCGGCAATGACGAGCGCGAGCAGACGCTGAACCAACTTCTGGTCGAGATGGACGGGTTCGAGGCCAACGAGGGCATCATCATCGTCGCGGCCACCAACCGCCCCGACGTTCTGGACCCCGCGTTGCTGCGTCCCGGTCGGTTCGACCGCCAGGTGCAGGTGCCCAACCCCGACATTCGCGGTCGCGAGCGCATCCTTGGCGTGCATGCCCGCAAGGTGCCGCTTGGCCCCGACGTTGACCTGCGCATCATCGCGCGCGGCACGCCGGGCTTCTCGGGCGCCGATCTGGCGAACCTCGTGAACGAGGCGGCCCTGATGGCGGCCCGTGTGAACCGTCGTTTCGTCACGATGGAGGATTTCGAGAACGCCAAGGACAAGGTCATGATGGGCAGCGAACGCCGCTCGATGGTCATGACCGAGGACGAGAAGAAGCTGACCGCCTATCACGAGGCCGGTCACGCCATCGTCGGCCTCAACGTCCCGCAGCATGACCCGATCCACAAGGCGACGATCATCCCGCGGGGCCGGGCGCTTGGCCTCGTGCTGTCGCTGCCGGAACGGGACCAGCTTTCGGTCAGCTACACCAAGTACACATCCAAGATTGCCATGGCGATGGGCGGACGCGTCGCCGAAGAACTTGTGTTCGGCCTGGAGAACGTGACGTCGGGCGCAGCCTCGGACATTCAGCAAGTGTCCAAGATCGCTCGGGCGATGGTCACGCAGTTCGGCTATGCCGAAGAGCTTGGCTTCGTCGATTACGCCAACGAACAGCAATCTTACCTGGGCAGCTATGGCGGTGGCACCAACCACTCGGCCGCGACGCAGAAGATCATCGACGACAAGGTCAAGGAACTGGTGGACGAAGGCTATGAAACCGCCAAGCGCATCCTGACCGAAAAGCGCGATGATCTGGAGCGTCTGGCGCAGGGCCTGTTGGAATACGAGACCTTGACCGGCAACGAGATCCAGAAGGTCATCAACGGCGAGCCGCTGAACCGCGGCGACGACAGCGACGACGCCTCGACCGGCGGCACCCCATCGATCACGGCCGTGCCGAAGACGAAAAAGCCGAAATCCGATCCGGACACGGGCGGGTTCGAGCCGGAACCGTCGGCCTGATCGCCGCGATCATCAATTAAAGGAAACGCCCCGGCCGGTTTGGCCGGGGCGTTTTCGTTTCAGCGGTCGCAGAGGTTAGTCGTCGGTATATTTCTTGCGGGCCTCGGTCATGCCCTTTTCCATGGCTTTCCAGGCTTCCTGAAAGCTCGACTGCATTTCCTTCCACGCGTCCACGTTCGCCTTGTGGATCTTGTCGAGATGGTCCTGCGCGACCTTGCGCTGCTCTTCCATCTGTTCGAGTTGCGCCTTGAAATGCTCTTGCCCCTTGGCCTGCATCTCGCCGACCTGGGCCTGCATCTTTTTCAGCTCGGCGTTCCACGCGTCGAGCTGTTCCTTGGCCTTCTCGACGAATTCATCCTGTTTCATCGGGTGGTATCCTCCAATTCCAGATGAGACGAGGCTAACACGGTTCTGCAAAAAACGGGCGACGCTTTCGCCGGTTTTCGGGTTGCGGTGAGCCGAAGCCAGCGATCAAGTGGACGCGTTTCTGGGAAAGGATGCCGACATGCCCGCGCTGAAACCGACCGAGTTCACGGGCCGTGTGGTCTGGCTGGGCGTCAACCAAGACCGCGCCGCGGCGCTCGAGTCGACCTCGCGAGACGTGCTGTCGCTGCCGTTCGGTGGGCCGCCGGAGGAAAGCCATTCCGGCGTTACGCGCCTGTCCTGTAGTCGCGTCGCCAGACAATATCCGAAAGGCACGGAAATCGCGCATACGCGGCAGGTCTCGATCGTGTCGGAGGAGGATCTGGCGTTGATCGCTCAGGACATGGGCCTTGCCCGGATCGAGCCGGAATGGTTGGGCGTCAGCATGGTCGTGGCTGGCATTCCCGATTTCTCGCTTATTCCGCCATCGTCGCGCCTGCAGGATAACGCCTCGGGGACAACGCTGGTGGTGGATATGGAAAACCGACCCTGTCACCTGGTCTCGGCGGTGATCGAGCGGGGGTATCCCGGCGTCGGGAAACGCTTCAAGCCAGCGGCGCGGAACCGGCGGGGCGTGACGGCCTGGGTCGAACGGCCCGGCGAGATCGCGCTTGGGGCCACGTTGCGATTGCACATCCCGGATCAACCGGTCTGGCCGCATCTTGCCACGGCGCGAAACGGCTGAGCGATCAGGCCAGAACGGCAAGCGCGAGGCTGGGAACCATACCCATCAGGGCACCGGTGAAAATCAGGATCGCAGGCATTGAGGGGCGCATGGGGTCGCTCCGTTTCCTTGTGGCAGTTGCTGTAGGAACGTGACTTCAGCGCAAAAAGTTCCGGGCGGCCCGCGGGGAAAGCCGTGCGGTGACGGGCAAACGGGCCATAATGTCGGAATTGTCCGCTTGGCCAGGCGTGCCAGCCGATATAGCCGAGAGCGGGAGAAGTGCAGCGGAAGGGAGCCGCCCAACATGGGGTTCAAGACCGATATCGAGATCGCCCGAGAGGCGAAGAAACAGCCCATTCAGCAGATCGGCGCCAAGCTGGACATTCCGTCCGAGGCGCTGCTGCCTTACGGCCATGACAAGGCAAAGGTCGGGCAGAAGTTCATCAATTCCCTGGATGACCGCCCGAATGGCAAGCTGATCCTCGTGACCGCGATCAACCCCACGCCGGCTGGTGAGGGAAAGACCACGACAACCGTGGGCTTGGGCGATGGTCTGAACCGCATCGGCAAGCGTGCCGCGATCTGCATCCGCGAAGCCTCGCTCGGGCCGAACTTCGGAATGAAGGGCGGGGCTGCTGGCGGGGGCCATGCGCAGGTCGTGCCGATGGAAGACATGAACCTGCATTTCACCGGCGATTTCCACGCGATCACGGCGGCGCATAACCTGCTGTCGGCGATGATCGACAACCACATCTACTGGGGCAACGAGCTTGGCATCGACGAGCGCCGGGTGACCTGGCGCCGGGTGATCGACATGAACGACCGCGCGCTGCGCGATGTGGTGACCGCGTTGGGGGGCGTGGCCAACGGCTTCCCGCGGCAGACCGGCTTCGACATCACCGTGGCCTCCGAGGTCATGGCGATCCTCTGCCTCGCCGCTGATCTGGACGATCTGCAAAGTCGCCTGGGCGACATGATCGTGGCCTACACGCGCGATCGCGCGCCGATCTATTGCCGCGATATCAAGGCCGATGGCGCGATGACCGTGCTGCTGAAGGATGCGATGCAGCCCAACCTCGTGCAGACGCTGGAAAACAACCCCGCCTTCGTCCATGGCGGTCCTTTCGCCAATATCGCCCATGGCTGCAACTCGGTCATCGCGACCAAGACGGCGCTGAAACTGGCCGATTACGTCGTGACCGAAGCCGGCTTCGGCGCGGATCTTGGAGCCGAGAAATTCATGAACATCAAGTGCCGCAAGGCGGGGCTCGCGCCCGACGCGGTGGTGATCGTGGCGACCGTGCGTGCGATGAAGATGAACGGGGGCGTGGCCAAGGCCGATCTGGGGGCCGAGAACGTGGCGGCCGTCGAGGCCGGTTGCGCGAACCTCGGGCGCCACATCAAGAATGTCAAAGGCTTCGGCGTGCCGGTCGTGGTGGGCATCAACCATTTCGCGGGCGATACCGAGGCCGAGATCGCCGCGGTGAAGGCCTACGTGGCCGAGCAGGGCGCCGAGGCGATCCTGTGCAAGCATTGGGCCGACGGTGGCGCGGGGGCCGAGGACCTGGCCCGCAAGGTGGTGGAGCTGGCCGATAGCGGTGTGGCGGAGTTCACGACGCTCTATCCCGACGAGTTGCCGCTGTTCGAGAAGATCGAGGCGGTGGCCAAGGGCATCTACCATGCGGGCGAGGTGACGGCGGACAAGAAGGTGCGCGATCAGCTCAAGGCCTGGGAAGAGGCCGGGTACGGCCATCTGCCGGTCTGCATGGCCAAGACGCAGTATTCCTTCTCGACCGACCCGAACGAGCGCGGCGCGCCGGAGGGGCATACCATTCCGGTGCGCGAGGTGCGGTTGTCGGCGGGGGCCGGGTTCGTCGTGGCGATCTGCGGGGAGATCATGACCATGCCGGGCCTGCCGCGCGTGCCGGCCTCGGAGAATATCCGCCTGAACGAGGACGGACTGATCGAAGGCCTGTTCTGAGCCGGGCGCGCGGCACGGGGGCCTTGAACCCCCGCGCCACGCCGGGGGCGCTGCCCCCATGCCGCCCGGGCGGGCGGCATTCCCCCGGAGTTTTTTGGCCAAGATGAAGAGGCTTTTGCCGGGTCCGTTTCGCTGACTGGTCGTTAGGACCTGTGGTCCCGTTTGCAAGGTCTTGCGGGGCGATGAGCAGGGCTGCCGATCGTCTTGGCATTGGTGCTGGAGGATCAGGACGGGATCATCGTGCCTTGCAGGATGGCAACGTCGCGCAGGCTGCCATCTTCGGCTTCTGCCCGTACGGTCGCGCGTGCGATTATCAGGCGTCGGCCCGGTTTGACGACTTCGCCTTCCGCGATCAGTCGGCGGCCGGTGGCGGGCGCCAGCAGGTTGATCTTCATCTCGACGGTCAGCACCTCGGAGCCCTCGGGCATGAGGCTGAGCGCGGAGTAGCCCGCCGCGCTGTCGCCGAGTGCGAAGGTGGCGCCGGCATGCACGAACCCGTGTTGCTGGCCGATCCGTGGCGACACGTCGAGGGACAGCACCACCCGGCCGATTGCGATCTCGTCTATCCGTGCGCCGATTGTCGCCATCATCTCTTGCCGCGCAAAGCTGTCGCGGATCGCTTGCGCGCGCTCAGGCGCGATCGAGGTCGTTCTGCCGGGGTGCTCCATGAAGCAAACAGCCTTTTGAGTGCGGTTTTCTGGCCCTTTTCCGGGACGGAAGATGGGGCCGGGGTGGGGCGATCGAAACCTCGGAAGGTTCGCGCAAGCTTGCATGTTTTTGCACGACGACACGACTGTTTTTGACCTTTTGCCGTGAAGCCGAGCCAACGCGTCGGCAGACGGAGATGACCTGCATGTGCGGCAGGAGGGCGGTCGGTATGTCGTTGCGTTGAATGGCGGGCAGGGTGCGCCAGTCAGCGCTGCGCCGTGCCGGTGTTCCGGTCGAGTGAACCCTATCCGGCGTCGCGACGGGCGCGCGGCATGGGCAGCGCAACGGGCGGGTCGCCCAGCAGGATGGCGCGCGCACCGGGGGCCATGAGCCCCGATAGTTCGGGCCGGTCGCAGGAGAGGCCGCCGGTATAGGTGCCATAGGCAGGCAGGACCAGGCGGCGGTCATCGACGAGAAAGCAGCGGCGCGACAGGCTGCGACCGCGCAGGGCGACGCGGGCCTTTGGGTGGTAGTGGCCAGAGACTTCCCTGGTTTTCTCCGGATCTGCGATATGGCGAAAGGTGATCCCAGCCAGCGTGACCGTTGCAAGATGGGTCCCGTCCACCGACACGGGCCCCGGGTCGTGATTGCCCTCGATCCAGATCCAGCGGCGGCCTGCCATGAGGGGGCCGAGTGCCTCGCTTGTCTCATCGTCCAGCGCCTCGGCGGCGGCGCTGTCGTCGAAACTGTCGCCCAGGCAGATCACGGTTCTCGGGTCTGTCGCGGCGATGTCCTCTGCGAGTTTCGCAAGGGTCTCCACCCCTTCATAGGGCGGCAGCATCGGCCCGCCGCGCCGGGCCATGCGCTCGGATTTCCCGAGGTGCAGGTCGGACACACAGAGCAGACCCTGCGCAGGCCAGGAGAGCGCGCCGGAGGGCCGCGCGTGGAAGGTTTCGCCGGCGAAGGTGAAGGGCAGGGTGTTCATGCTTCGTTCGGTGTGCCATGTGGAATTTCATGGCGCAAGGGGGTGGCTTGAGGCCTGAGGGGGCGGCGGGTCAGGTCCCCGTGGTCTCCAGCCCCGCGGTCTGCATCAGGCGGGTGGCTTCCTCTTCCAGAAGGCGCTGGTTGGCCAGCCCCTCGACCGGGACGCGCCCGGGTTCGAGGAAAAGCGGCGCGGCCAGCGGGGTGACGCGGGTCAGGCGCTGGTGGTCGATCCGGTCGCCGATGCGGGCCAGCATCTCCTCGATCCGGCCGAAATCGACGAGGCCGCGCATCGCCTCGTCCCGGGTGATCCGCAGCATGAGGTGGTCGGGGTCGTATTTGCGCAGCGTGTCGTAAAGGATGTCGGTCGAAAACGTCGCCTGCCGTCCCGATTTGCGCTTGCCGCCCGGCATGTTGCGATCGATCAGGCCTGCGATGATGGCCGAGCCCTTGAAGGTCCGTTTCATCACCGCGTTGTCGGAAAGCCAGGTTTCCATCGCCTCGACGAGGTTGTCGCGGGAAAACAGCGGCGCGGCCTCGGCCACGCGATCCAGCCCCCAGATCAGCGTCGCGTAATCGGTGGCGACGAAGCCCATGGGGTTCAGGCCCTGCGCCTCCATCCGTTGGGTCAGCAAAAGGCCGAGGGTCTGCTGCGCGTTGCGGCCTGCGAACCCGTAGGCCACGAGGTGTTCGCGCCCGTCATGGGGGAAGCTTTCGACCAGCAGCCGGTCGCGTTCGGGCAGGCGCGAAACCTGCCGTTGCAGGTGCAGCCAGTCGCGGGTGTGAGGGGGCAGGTCGGGCCAATCCTCCTGCCGGAACATGGTCAGGATGCGGTCGGACAGCTGCGTTGAGGTGGCGAATTTCGTGCCCATGAAGGTGGCGATCTTGGGTTTTTGCGTGGGGGTGCGTGTCACCTCGACCACCATCTCGCGCATGCCCTCGTAGCGCACAATCTCTCCCCCGATCAGGAAGGTGTCGCCCTTGCGCAGAAGCGAGGCGAAGTATTCCTCGACCTCGCCCAGGGGTTTGCCGCCACGGGTCTTGTGCAATCGGACCTGCATCTTGTCGGCATCCACGATGGTGCCGATGTTCATGCGGATGCGCTGTGTCGCGCGGGGGTCGCGCAGTTGCCATTGCCCGTCGGGGCGTTGGAGAAGGCGCTGCCACTGGTCATAGGCCCGAAGGGCATAGCCGCCCGTGGCCACGAAATCGAGGCAGCGGTCGAACAGGTCGCGGGACAGCTCGGCATAGGCGCCCGTGGTGATGACCTCGGCATAGAGGTCGTCGGCGTGGAAGGGGCCTGCGGCGGCGCGGATCAGGATATGTTGACACAACACGTCCAGCGGGCCGGGGCCGCGCGCCTCGCCGTCAAGGTCATGGTCTCGCACGGCGTCGAGGGCGGCCACGCATTCGATCACCTCGAACCGGTTGGCGGGCACGATCAGCGCCTTGGAGGGCGCATTGTAGCGGTGGTTGGCCCGCCCGATCCGCTGCACCAATCGCTTGACGTTCTTCGGTGCGCCGACCTGGATCACGAGGTCCACATCGCCCCAGTCGATGCCCAGATCCAGCGTGCCGGTGCAGACGATGGCCTTCAGCTGGCCGTCTGTCATGGCCTGTTCTACGCGCTCGCGCTGTTCGCGGGCCAGTGCGCCGTGGTGGATGCCGATGGGCAGCTGATCCTCGTTGGCGAGCCACAGGTGGTGAAAGAAGATCTCGGCCTGCGCGCGTGTGTTGTGAAAGATCAGCGTGGTGCGGTGTTTCCTGACCTCCTCCAACACGGCGGGGATGGCATAGCGCCCGCCGCCGCCGGACCAGGGCGGCGGTTCGGTGGTTTGCAGCATCGAGATATCGGGGTTCGGGCCGGGGGCGGCCATCAGGATCTCGCACGGGTCGGGGTGGCGGGCGAGCAGGCGCGCGATGGCCTTCGGGTCTTCGACCGTCGCCGACAGGCCGACGCGGCGCAGGCCGGGCGCGAGGGTGGAGAGGCGCGACAGGGCCAGCATCAACTGGTCCCCGCGCTTGCTTTCGGCCAGGGCGTGGATCTCGTCGACGATGACGCGCTTGAGCCCGGCAAAGGTACGGTGGGCATCCTCGTAAGACGTCATCAGGGCGAGGCTCTCCGGTGTCGTCAGCAGGATATGCGGCGGGTCGGCGCGCTGGCGTTTCTTGCGGCTGGAGGGCGTATCGCCGGTGCGGTCCTCGACCCGGATGGGCAGGCCCATCTCGGTGATCGGGCCGGTCAGGTTGCGGCGGATATCGGCAGCCAGCGCCTTGAGCGGCGAGATGTAGAGCGTGTGAAGGCCGTGATGGTCCCCGTCCGCCAATTCGGCGAGAGTCGGCAGGAACCCCGCCATGGTCTTGCCGCCGCCCGTGGGCGCGATCAGAAGCGTGCAGGGCTGATCTGCGGCCGAAAGCATCGCCTGCTGGTGCGGGTGGATGGACCATCCGCGGGCGTCGAACCAACCGGTGATTGCGGGGGGCAGGGCGGTCATGGCCCCCTAGATAGGCTGGGTGGGCGCGCGCGGCGAGGGGGCAAATCCTTCTCGAAGGATTTGCGGGGCCGAAAACCCTTCGTGAAGGGTTTTCAGGTTTCGCCCAGCTTGGGCAGGGTCGTGCGCAGGGTCTCGATCCGGTCGCGCAGATGCTGCGGGAACCGGTCGCTTTGTTCGGACCAGGTGGTGAACCGGTCGAGCAGCGGCAGGAACGTGGCCACCTCCTCCTCCGTCCAGCCGGACAGGAAATCGCCAAGCGCCGCGAATTTGTAGAGCCGGACGGCGCGGACAACCTCGTGGCCCAGGTCGGTCGGCTCCAGGATCGTGCGCCGCCCGTCCACCTGGCTGACGGCGCGGCGGATCAGGCCAAGGCGGATCAGGTCCGCGGTCAGGCGCGAGGCGCGGGACGGGTCGATGCCCAGCCGGTCGGCGACCGTCGCGACCATGGTTTCCCCGTCGGGTGAGTCGTCAAACTCATTGACCGGCGCCCAAACGGCCATGAGCGCGTCGAGCTGTGCCAGGTCCAAGTCAAGGCCAAGCTCGTTCAGCGCGCGGGTGCCAAGCTCGCGCTTGACGACGCGCCGACGCCATTTCTGAAGGATGGCGTCGACGGCGAAGGCGGCGTCGAGCGTCGGCTCGGCGATGCCGGCCTCGGTCAGTTCGTCACGGATGGTCTCTTCTCGCTTGGGCATTTTTCCCCGGCTCTGCCTTGACGCAAATGCATGCGGAATGCATATAAATGTGAAGCGCACATAAGTGTACCAGACACAGATTTACACCCTTTTACCGCCCCTGTGCCAGCGCATGCAGGGGCATTTCGGAGTTTTATCGCGATGACGTCGGTTCCCGATCTCGCCCCCGATGACAGCGCCGAGGACGTCCCCGTCAGGTTGATCCTCATCGCGGTGGCGGTGACGCTGCTTTTTGCCTCGCTCGGGCAGACCATCGTGTCGCCTGCCTTGCCGATCATCACGGCGGATCTTGGCGGGTTGGAGCACCTCTCCTGGGCGATCACGGTTTACCTGCTGGCTTCGACGGTCGGGGCGCCGATCTCGGGCAAGCTGGGCGACCTTTACGGGCGGCGCATCGTGATGCAGGGCGCCATCGCCGTTTTCGTGGTCGGCGCCGTGATCTGCGGCGTGGCTTGGAATTTCGGGGTGCTGATCGCGGGCCGTGCCATTCAGGGCCTGGGCGGCGGCAGCCTGATCGTTCTGTCCATGGCGGTCGTGGCCGACGTGCTGCCGGCACGAGAACGCGGCAAGGCGCAAGGCGTGCTCGGCGCGGCCTTCGGCGTGTCGACGGCGATCGGGCCCCTCTTGGGCGGTGCCCTGGTCGAGGCGCTGAGCTGGCACTGGATCTTCTTCGTCAACCTGCCGGTCGGGCTGGCGGCCTTGCTGGTCCTGTCCCGCGCCTTGCCCGGTCCGGCCGATAGCGGCAAGCGCCACGTGGACTATGCCGGTGGCGTGCTGCTGGCGGTGCTTCTGTCTTCGGCGGTGATGCTGTCCAACCTGGGCGGTGTTCTGGGCTGGAGCGACCCTGCCACACTCGCCCTGCTGGTGCTTTGCATCGGGGGGCTGGCCGGGTTCATCTGGGTCGAACAACGCGCGGCTGAGCCGATCCTTCCGCTGCAACTCTTCCGCAACAACACGTTCCTGGTGGTCAACGGCGTGGGGTTCATGGTGGGCACGGCGATGTTCGGAACGATCACCTTCCTGCCGCTCTTCCTGCAAGTGGCCAAGGGCGTCAGCCCGACGGTGTCGGGCCTGTTCATCCTGCCGATGATGCTGGGCCTGATCCTCGCCTCGAACGCCGCGGGCGTCGTGATGTCCCGCACCGGGCGTTACAAGCTGATGCCGACGCTCTCCACCGCGCTTCTTGCGCTGGCGATGGTCTATCTCGCCACCGTGACGGGGCAGAGTCCGCTTTGGGCCATTGCAACGGCGCTTCTGTTCGTGGGGCTTGGCCTTGGGCCGGTCTTTTCGGTCGGGGTGGCGGCGATCCAGAACGCGGTGCCTGTCAAGATGCTGGGCGTGGGCACGGCCAGCGCCAACATGTTCCGACTGATTGGCGGCTCCATCGGGACGGCGCTCTTCGGGGCCTTGTTCGCGGCGGGTCTGGCGCGCAACCTGTCCGGCGTGCTGCCTGAGGGGGCCGGGGCGGGCCTCAGTTCCATGTCGCCTGCATTGGTCGCGTCGCTGCCCGAGGCGACCCGCGCGACGGTGATCGCAGGCGTCAGCCAGGCCTTGCACCCGGTATTCATCATCGCGGCCGTCATGGCGGCCGTGGCCTGCCTTCTGTCCACGCGGTTGGAGGAATTGCCCCTGTCGGGCAAGGCGGCGGGTCGCTGAGGGTCACCGAGTTGGAAAACGGCTGAAAGGCAAATCCTTCACGAAGGATTTGCCTGGCTGAAAACCCTTCGTGGAAGGGTTTTCCAACCGTCTGGCCCTTAGTGCACGATGTCTTCCTCGTCGACATAGAGGTTCTGCCACGCCCGATCGATCAGGTCGGGGCGCATCTGGTAGGGGATGCCCTCGAACTCGCAGATCGCGATGATCTGATCGAGCAGGAAATTCGCGTGGTAGTTGGCGAAGACGTTCTGGATCGTCGGGTATTTGACCTTGAGCAGGTGCAGAAGCGATTTCTCGTCCAGCGGCACCTTCTTCTTCTTCGCGACCATGGCGAGGATCTTCAGGAACTGGTCCTGTGTCGGACCGTCGATCTTCACCTTGAAGAAGATCCGGCGCAGCGCGGCCTGGTCGAAGATCTTGTTCGGGTGGAAGTTGGTCGAGAACACGACAAGCGTGTCGAAGGGCACCTCGAACTTCTCGCCCGATTGCAGGGCAAGGATGTCGTAGCCCATCTCCATCGGGACGATCCAGCGGTTGATAAGGGCCTGCGGCGGCTCTTCCTGGCGGCCAAGGTCGTCGACGATGAAGACGCCGCCGGTCGACTTGAGCTGCAGCGAGGCCTGGTAGGTCCGGCTGACCGCGTTGTAGTTGAGGTCGAGCATCGACAGGTTCAACTCGCCCCCCGTCATCACGGTCGGACGCGTGCACAGCAGGTAGCGCGTGTCGTAGCGCGCCGAGGCCTTGCGCAGCGGGCTGCCGGCGGTGTCGTGCTTTTCCTCGACCAGCGTGTGCACGATCGGGTCATAGAGCGTGATGACCTGCCCGGCATAGGTCACGGCCTGCGGGATGTAGATATTGTCGCCCATCGCAGCGCGGATGCCCTCGGCGATGGAGGATTTCCCGTTGCCCGGCGGGCCGTACATCAGGACCGAGCGGCCCGAGCCGACGGCGGGGCCAAGCTGGTCGATCAGCCCGTCGGGCAGGATCAGGTGGCCCATGGAGCCGAGCAGCCGATCGCGCGTCAGTTGCACGTTCTTGACCGACTGGCGCTTGGTCTGCGTCTTGTAAACCTCAAGCGGGACCGGCATCGCGCCGTAATATTCCGACTGCGACAGCGCATCGAGCGCGCGGGCCTTGCCCGTATCGGTCAGCTGAAAGCCCATCTCGTTCGACGATGTGGCGTGCAGCGTGCCGGTGGCCTGCATCAGCCCCATTTCGCGGGCCATGTCGATCAGTTGCTGGGTCAGCGGAAGCGGCAGGCAGATGGCCTGACCGATCTCGGTCGCCGTTTCGACATTCTTGCGGAACACCGTCTTGAGCAGGATGTCCCGCATCATCACGACGGTCAGGCCGGTGTCTTTCAGGCTGCGCAAGGGCGGCGGTGCGAACCCGTCAACGGCCCCGGTCTGCATGTTCATGTGGACAGCTCCCACCTTGGTCCAGGTCTTGCTTGGATCAGGGTGCCGTCCGAATTGGGCGAGAGAATGGCGGCCTTGTGATCAGAGACCGGCACGCAGCCCGAGCGCGAGGTAGATCACCAGCGCCCCGGCCAGCGCGACGCCCATCGGGAACAGCTTGCCCCGGTCCCATGAGGCCCAGTCGGACGTGGCGCGGCGCACGGCCGGCACCCGGCCCGCGCCCCGGTGCGTGGCCCAGGACCCGATCAGCACGAGGCTGAAGAGCATCAGGAAAAACAGGTAGTCCCCCGGCGCGACGAAGGGGGCCATGGCGGCGGCGAACTTGCTGTCGCCCGCCCCGGCAAGCCCGAGCGATGTGATGACGAAGCCTGCCAGCAGAACGATGCCAAGTTGCGCAAGGCGCATCAGGTAGGCGTCCATCGGCAGAACGACCAGCCCCGCGACGAGGAACACGCCGGTCAGCGCCAGAACGGCGACGTTCGGAATGCGCATCTCGCGCAGGTCCGAGATGGCGACCCAGATGCAGATCGGCAGGGCAAGCGGCAGGAACCAAAGGGCCTGCTCGAAGGTCAGGGCAAGTCCGGTCATGGGTCAGATGGCCTCCGCGTCGAGGGCGCGCAGGGCGCGCACGGCTGCATCGAAATGCTGGGGATGGGTGTCGATCGCCTCGGCCAGAAGGGCGCGGCCGGTTTCGGTCTGACCCTGGCGGATGGCGGCCAAGGCAGCGGTGTGCAGCAGCTGTGCGCGCTCGATCTGGGTCATGCGCACCAGCGGCAGGTTGTAGTTGCCTTGCGCCGCCCGCGCCATGACGAGGTTGTTCTTGGCGGTGAAGAGGTCGGGATCGTAAGAGATCGCCTCCATGAACAGTTCCTCGGCGCCGGCGAAATCGCCGCGCGTCATCATCGAGTAGCCCCAGTTGTTCAACACGCTTGCCGGGCGCGTCGTCAGGCCGGCGGCGGTTTCATAGAAAGAGTCCGCGCGCTCCCATTCCTGGTTGCTGTCGGCCACCATCGCCTCGAGTCGGTAGCGCTCGTAGGTTTCCATGGTGGGCGGGATGAGGTCGAGTTGCTCTTCGGCCTCGTCCCAGTCGCCATTGCGGATCAGTGCATCGGCATAGTCGATGCGATCCTGGTCAAGTGCGGCATCGTCTTCGAGCACGGCGCGCCAATGCACCAGCGACTCCGCCGCGCGGTTCGCGCGGACGAGGCTGGAGGCCAGCCCCCGGCGAAAGTCGATGCGGTCGGGGGCGTTTTCCAGCGCGCCGCGGAAATAGGTCACGGCCTCTTCCGGGGCGGCGGCGGTCAGCATGATGTCGGACAGGTTCGTATCGTCGATGACGTTCATCGGATCGAGCGCACGGTCGACATCGGCGTTGGTGGTGCTGTCACAGGCCGCGAGGCCGAGAACGGCGCAAAGGACCGGAATGAACCGGAGATCGGGAACCATGGTCTGCCTCATACTGCTCGTCCGCATCGTTCCTGTCGCCTTGTTTTCCGGGTCTCAGGGGGTTTCGAGAAGTTCGTAAACCCCGGGCCCGCGACGGATCAGGTCGAAACGGTATTCTTCGTTTTCCACACCATATACCGAATTTTCCATTCGCGCGAGGGCAAGTCTCAAGTTGTCTCTGATCGCGTCCGAACGGCCACTATCCAGCGCGTAGGCTTGCTGGAAAATGCGGCTGGCCTCGCCGTATTCGCCCTGTTCCATCAGCACGACGCCAAGATTGTTGAGCGCAGGGACGAATTCGGGATCTTCTTCGATGGCCTGGCGCAGAAGGTCCTCGGCCTGCCCGATGCGGCCGAGCCGCAGATTGGCCGATCCCACCGCCGAAAGCACGTCCACGTTCAGTCCAAGCTCGCCCGCGGCGCGGTAATACGCGCGCAGGGCCAGGTCGTATTCGCCTGATGCCATCAGCCGGTGTCCCACGATCAACCCATCGACCGACTCTTCGGTGGCATCTATGCCCGGCGCTTCGGGGTCTGCCCCGGCCAGCGGTCCCGATGGCGTGCAGGCGGCGGCAAGCGACAGCGCGACGACAGGCGCGATGAGACGATATAAGGGCGGCATCGGGTGACTCTCCCGGTACGGACTGCTCTGGCGGGGCCGGTTGGTCCGGCCCTCGCGCGCGGGGTATTCGCGAGCAGTCTAGCGCGAGACGGCCAAGCTGTCTGCCCTCAGTTGCCCAGCATCTGCGCGATGCCATAAACCGACGGGCCGATCAGGATGATCAGAAGCGGCGGCACGCAGAACATCATCGTCGCCAGCGTCAGCTTTGTGGGCAGCTTGTTGGCCTTTTCCTCGGCGCGCATGACGCGTTTGTCGCGCATTTCGCTGGCATAGACGCGCAGGGCCTCGGCGACCGACGTCCCGAAGGTGGCCGACTGGATCAGCGTGGTCACGAAGCTGTTGATATCCTGGATGTCGACGCGGTCGGACATGTCGCGCAGCACGCGCGTCTTGTCCTTGCCGGCCTTCATCTCGTAGGCGACCATCAGGAATTCCTCGGCCAGCGCGGGGTAGGAGCTTTCGATTTCCTTGGCCACGCGGTTGATCGCTTGGTCGAGCGATTGACCGGCCTCGACGCAGACAAGCATGAGGTCGAGCGCGTCCGGGAAACCGGAAACGATCTGGTCCTGCCGTGTCTGGAGGCGGCGCTGGACCCAGTATTTCGGCGCGTAGTAGCCGATACAGCCGGGCAGCAGGACAGTCAGGATCGAGCTTTGGGCAGAGCCGCCGCCGCCGCCGATCAGCAGGTAGAGCGACCCCAGGATCAGCCCCCCGATGCCCCCGATCAACTGCGCCAGGTGGAACATCTGCACCGCGCTCTTCGAGCGGTAGCCCGCGCGGATCATGGTGAGTTGCGAATTCGAAAGCTCTTCCTGGTCCTGCGGTTGCAGGAATTGCGAGAAGCGTTCGAGGCGCTCATCCTTGCCCCCGCCCGCGCGCAGCCGGGCCGCCGGTGCATCGCCGCCGGCGTCATTGCCGCTGTCGTTCAGGCGCGAAAACGGGTCCTTGCCCTTTTTCAGAACCGCCGGCAGCACGAGAAGGATCAACGCCACGCCAAGCAAGCCGGCCGCGAAAAGGGGGCCAAGCTCACCGAACTGCCCCACGAGCCAGTCGTTCACGTCGTCGAAGAGTTTCTGGATCTGGTTCATTCTTGTTTTGTCCTGCTCGCGTTCCGGTTGGGCGCGCCCCGCGCGCCCAGGATCAGACCTTGATGTTCACCATCATCTTCATGAAGACCATGTTGACCGCCAGCATGACCGCGACGACGGCGCAGGCGGGGATGAAGGCGGGGGTGTCGATCACGTCGGCGTAATAGTCGGGCTTCATCACGTTGATGCCGATCAGCGCGAGGATCGGGAAGAACGACAGGAAGGTGCCCGAGAATTTCGCCTCGGAGGTGATCGCCTTGACCTTGCGGAACAGCTTGAAGCGCGCGCGCATCACGTCGGCGAGGCCCTGAAGGATCTCGGCGAGATTGCCGCCCGATTTTTGCTGGATGCCAACGGCCACGGCAAGGAAGCGAAGGTCCTGGATGTCCAGCCGTTCGGCCATGGCGCGGATCGATTCCGAGATGTCGCGGCCATAGGCGGCCTCGTCCGCGATGACGCCGAGTTCCGAGGCCAGCGGGTCCGACATCTCGCGCGACACGGTGGCGACGGCCGACACGAAGGGGTGGCCCACGCGCAGCGAGCGCACCATCAGTTCAACTGCGTCGGGAAGTTGCTCTTCCAGCGCGGCGATGCGTTTCTTGGCCTTGGAATTCACCCAGTAATAAACGGCGCCGACCCCCATGATGACCGACACGAGGATGCGGATCGAAAAGCCCGCGGTGGTCAGGATGGTCAGGCCGAGAAACGCGGCGACGGTGATCCCGGCCATCACCATCATCAGCTGTTCGGGCGAGAAGGCGATCGAGGCCTTGTTCGCCTTGTCCGCGATCAGCGAGTAGAAGGGGATGCGCACCTTTCCCTTGTGCTGGTTCATCTCCTTGCGAAGCTGTGCCAACACGTCCTCCCGCGAGGAGCCCTGCTCCAGCAGGGACAGGCGGCGATTGACGCGGGCGTTCAGGCTGATCGTCTTGCCGAAAACGGCGAGATAGACACCTTCGACCAGCAGGATGACCGCGACGAAGATGCCGATATAGATAAGCGGTTCGATGGAAAGCTGCATGTCAGATCACTCCGCCGCGACGGGTTCGTAGATGGATGTCGGCAGGTCGTACCCCCACTGGCGGAAGCGGTCGGCATAGTGCGAGCGCACACCGCAAGCGGTGAAATGACCGATGATGGTGCCGTCAGGTTTCAGGCCGGTGCGCTGGTAGCGGAACACCTCCTGCATGGAGATGACCTCGCCCTCCATGCCCGTCACCTCGGTGATCGAAACCATCCGGCGCGAGCCGTCCTGCAGGCGGCTGGCCTGAACGATCAGGTTCACGGCCGAAGAGATCTGGGCGCGCACCGCCTTGATCGGCATCTCGATGCCCGACATGGCGACCATGTTTTCAAGGCGCGAACAGGCGTCGCGGGCACTGTTGGCGTGGATCGTGGTCATCGAGCCGTCATGGCCGGTGTTCATGGCCTGCAGCATGTCGATCACTTCCTCGCCGCGGGTCTCGCCGACGATGATGCGGTCGGGGCGCATCCGCAGGGCGTTGCGAAGACAGTCACGCTGGGTAACGGCGCCCTTGCCCTCGACGTTGGGTGGGCGGCTTTCCATCCGGCCGACATGAACCTGCTGAAGCTGAAGTTCCGCCGTGTCCTCGATCGTCAGGATGCGTTCCTTGTTGTCGATGAAGGATGACAGCGCGTTGAGCGTGGTCGTCTTACCTGAACCCGTGCCGCCCGAGACGATGACGTTGAGGCGCGTGGCGACCGCAGCCTGGAGATAGGCGGCCATCTCTTCCGAGAAGGCGCCGAAATTCACCAGGTCATCGACGCCCAGCTTTTCCTTCTTGAATTTCCGGATCGAGACGAGGCTGCCATCCACGGCAACCGGCGGCACCATCGCGTTGAAGCGCGAGCCGTCCTTGAGGCGGGCGTCGACATAGGGGTTCGACTCGTCGACGCGGCGGCCCACGGCCGACACGATCTTGTCGATGATGCGCAACAGGTGGCGTTCGTCCTTGAAGCGCACATCGGAGAGTTGCAGCTTGCCCGCGCGTTCCACGAACACGCGGTTCGGGCCATTCACCAGGATATCGTTGACGGTGTCGTCCTTCAGCAGCGGCTCAAGCGGGCCGAGGCCTGTTACCTCGTCGAACAGTTCGACATTGAGGGTCTGGCGATCCTCGCGGTTCAACACGACGCCCATCTCGGCCAGCTGTTCGCTGGTGATGGCGGTGATCTCGGCGCGCAGCTCGCTTTCCTTGGCGGTTTCCAGCGCCGACAGGTTCAGGTTGTCGAGCAGCCGGTGATGCATCTCGGTCTTGATCTCATCGAGACGCTGGCGGCGCTTGGCATCCTTTTCGTCGTTGCTCGGTGTCGCGGCGACGGGGATCTCCGAAACCGGCACCTGTTTGCGCGCGACCTTGGGCTTGTCCGTGGCGTCGCCGGAGGTGGCGGCCTCGGGCTGGGGCTGGGACGCGGCGGGCACCTCTGAAAGCTTGGGCGTTCCTGGCTTGCGGTATTTCGAGAACATCGCGGAGCTTACCTTTTCTTGGTGACGGCGGTGTCGCCAACCATCGCCGTGAACAAGCCCTGGGCGAGCTTGGCGATTTCCTTGCGCAGCGGGTTCTTCTTGGCAATTTCGGCAAGCGGCTGGCCATTGTCGCCTGCGGCCATGACCTGCTTGCCGCCCTCGGGCAGGAAGGTGCTGATTTCGACGCCGAGGCTTTCGGCCATCTTCTTGGCGCGGGTCTTGCCCGACAGATCGGTCAAGCCGGGTGCGCGGTTCAGCACATACTGCACCTTCTCAAGCGGCAGATCCTCGGAGCGCAGCGCCTTGATGAAACGCATCGCGTCCTGGGCCGAGCGCAGGTCAAGCTCTAGGGTGGCGAAGAAGATATCGGCGCGGTTCAGGATCGTTTCGGTCCAGACCACGAGGCTGCGCGGCATATCCACGATGACGATGTCGAAACACTCCTGCGCATAGTTCAGCAGGGCGTCCATGTCTTCCGGCCCGACGATATCCAGCGGCAGGATTTCGGGCGGGGCGGTGAAGACGGAGATCTTGTCGCCATAGCCGACCAGGGCCTGCCGGAACGCATCGACATCCATGCTTTGCGCGTCTTGCAGCATCTCCACCACCACGTCGCGACGGGGCAGGTCGAGGTAGGTCGCGATCGATCCGAATTGCAGATCGAAATCCATCAGGCAGACCGAGGGCGACGCTTTCTTGTCGGCTTGGGCCAGTTCCCACGCAAGGTTGGTCGCAAGCGTGCTGGCTCCCGTGCCACCTGCCAGGTTCTGCACGGCGAACAAGGCGCCGCGCCCGCCCAGTTGCGGCTTTGCATTATCGGGCGATGCCACGTCTTTTGCGGGCCTTGCCGGGAGCTGTGCGGCTGACACCGCGGGTGCGTCGGCAGGCTCCTTCAGGCGCTCGATCGCGTCATGCAGGGCACCTTCGGCCAGCGGGTAGGGCAGGAAATCGGACGCACCGAGCTTGAGCAGCTGGTGCAGGGCCGCCGGCGAGACCCCGTTTGCCACGAGGATCACACGGACATCGGCCTGGATTGCGGTTTTGATGATTTCGCCAAGGCTGCCGATATCCGCTTCGTCTTCGGCGTCGATGGCAAGCGCGATGAACCGCAGATCTTCTGCTTCGGGTTGCATGAGAAACGCGCGCGCCTCGTCGAAGCCGAGATCGCCCCAGCCTTCGCCGAGTTCCGTCTCCATGTCTTCAATCAGCAGGTCGAAACTCTGCACATTGCGTGACACGGTACAGGCGACGATGGGCGCCGGTTCGGATCGTAGTGCCAGTCCGCTACTCATTCCTCAATTCCCAGTCTGGTCCGGATTTCCGGATCGTCGTTTTGCCCTGGCACGTGTCTGCTCGGTCGCGCTCAGGGGAAGGGTCGCGCCCCCGGGATGCCGGACGGACTCGGACCTCTTCATGGACAAAGCTGCCCTGCAAAAGGGGCGACAATGGGACGGAATTTGGGGATTCTGTTTGCGATCCGGGAAAAACCGGCCGGCTCAACCGCCTGGCTGGCGGGACGCGGGGCCGCCGGAACCGGCCCCGCGCCAGGTGCGATCAGTCGCTGCTGACGCCCTGATAGGCGCGGTAGATGATGCGCGCATATTCTCCATCCAAGACCAACGGATGAGATTGCACGAAGCCGGTGACCTCGGTGACGGTGCGCCGGTTGCGACGCTCTCGCTCTTCGGTGGCAACGATGGGAGATGTCTCACCAAGCGAGACCAGCGCTTCGAGGCGCGAGCGTTCAACGCCTTGGCTGACAAGGAAATCCACCGCTGCGCGGGCGCGGCGCAAACCGAGCCGCTGGTTGTAGGCGCGGCTGCCCACCAGGTCGGTATGGCCGTAGACCGAGAAACGAACCTCCGGGAAATGGCGGATGAAGCGGGCCTGCTGGCGCAACACGGCGCGTGCCTCTTCGTCCAGCGTGGCGGAGTTGAAGGCGAAGTTGATCGTTGTCGGCACCTCGGCGGCGAAACGCTCGGCAAGGATCTCACCGTATTGCAGTTCGCCGGTGTGGAAGCCTATATTGTTGCGCGTCGCCTCGCCGAAATTGCCATCGAGGTCGATCTCGTAGCCCGCTTCGCGGTTGACGTTCAGCGCGCCCTCACCGCAGGCGGTGAGCGACAAGGCGATGGCGGCCGTGGCCACGCCTGAGAGAAGACGGGTGCCGGTGCGGCGACGGTCGGGACGGGGTGCTGCGCTGGTCATTGTTTCCCTCAATCCATTACATAGCCGTAGGAACCGGTGAAATCCTGCCCCGCTACATCGCCCGCGGCGGTTCCACGCCCTTCGACCCGGCCTTGGAAGAACAGCTCGTTCGTCGTGGGGATCTGGACCATGTCGGTTGGCAGCGCCAAGGCTTCGCCGCGCACGGGGGTGACAAGATGGGCGCTGATGATGATGACGAGCTCGGACTGTTCGCGCTGGTAGCTTGAGGACCGGAACAAGGTGCCGAGGATTGGCAGATCGCTAAGCCAAGGAACTTCTCCCAACGAGCTGCGAAAATCATCCTGCAGAAGCCCCGCGATAGCAAATGCCTCTCCGTCACGCATTTCAACGGTGGTGGTCGCTCGTCGTGTATTCAGAGAGGGAATATCGCCTTGGGTTGTGAAGGTGCCAATGGATGAGATTTCGGCGTTCAACACAAGATTGATGATGTCGCCGTCAACAACCGTTGGAATGAATTCGAGGTTTATGCCGAAAGGCTTAAATTCAACTGACGTGCCACCGTTTTCGTTCGAAATCGGGATTGCGTATTCGCCACCGGCGAGGAAAGTGGCGGTGCTACCGGACAGCGCAGAAAGGTTTGGTTCGGCCAGAGTCCGCACGAGACCGTTTGACTCAAGCGCTTCGAGAAGGATGGACAGCTGCAGCGATCCTGCGCCAAAGCTGACGCCAATGCCGCCCTGACGACCGGCCATTTGCAGTCCCTCTCCGGTAGGGAGGTCGCTGCCTATTCCGAAGCTGTCTGCGCCTGCTTGGAGACCAGTTCCAATTGTCAATCCTGCATCGCCTTCGGTTCCGTTGAGCCCCAGCGACGTGGACAATTCCCGGCTGACACTGCGCTGCATTTCAGCGAAACGGACCTGCAGCATGACCTGCTGGGTGCCGCCGACGAGCATCAGGTTCGACACGCTGCCCGGCGCATAGCGCTCGGCCAGTTGCATGGCGCGTTCTACAGCCTGGGCCGAGCCAACGGTGCCCGACAGCACGATGCCGTCATTGGCGGTGCGCACCTCAATCGGTTCGCCGGGCAGGATCTCGCGCAGGCGTTCGCGCAGTTCGGCCACGTCGGGCACGACCTGGATCTCGACATTGGCGATCAGGCTTCCCTCCGCCGAGAGCAGTGTCATGGTCGTGCGACCGGGCGAGCGGCCCAGAACGTAGATGGAGCGTTCGGACAAGGTCGCGATATCGGCGATGGCGGGGTTGGCGACTGACAGTTCGGCAAAAAGCGTTTCGCTTTCCACCACGACAGCCCTGTTCAGCGGCACGCGCAGGGTGGCCGAGGTGGCGCCTTCCAGCACGCGCAGCCCTTGGGCGTCGGCGGTGCCGGGATGCGAAAATGCCGTGAATAGGCCCATGAGGGCCGCGCTCAGAATGGTCGTCACACGCATGGTGAACCTGCCTTTATGCCTCTGCTGGGCGTTGTCCGGTTGGCCGCCCATTTCGTTCACACTGCATCAAATTGGCTTTTCGCGCAAGAATCACGATGTTGCGGGGCACTGTTTATGTGGTCGAAAGGGCACGCTGTGGATAAAAATCGACGGTGCCGATGTGAAAAAGCGCCCCGGCGTGTCGCTGTTCACGACAGTCAGGGCGCTATGAGACGTCAGATGGTGCGCCGGGATTGACGCGGAAGGGGGCTCAGTTGGTGCAGGGCACCTGGGTCACCATGACCTCGCCGCCGCGGCGGGCACGCACGGTGCAGATCTCGGGGGCCGCGCTGGGGGCGGCTTCGACCGCGCCGAGGAGCTGGCTGGTCGAGACTTCGACCTCCTCGCTTTCAGTCTCGTCGCCGACACCCACCAGTGCAAGCGTCAACGAGCCCGACGCCTGAGCCTGTGTCAGGGCGGCGATATCGCCGGGATGCGCCATGACGGTAATGGTGCGGGCAACGGTCGGGTTGTTGCGATCCTCATCGGCGATCTGGTCGATCGCGATGATCTGGACATTCGACCGGATGAGGCGCGTCAGCCGTTCGCCTTCGCGGCCATTGCCGGTCCAGTAGACATCGACACGGTCGCCGGGACGCAGGAAACCGGACACACCCGTTGTCACGTCCACGCGCAGGGCCAGCGCCCGCATGCCCTCTTCAAGGCGCGACGCGACGCCCGCATCCGCACCGGGCGCGGTCACCTTGCTGCGCAGCAGCGGTTCATCCGTTTCCATTACGCGCAAAACCGTGCGCAGTTCATCGGTGTCGGGGGGGAAGATGTCTTCAAGCGAGGTGAAGGCCCCGAACGGCACGTGATCGGCGGGCCAGCGCACGGCTTCCACATCGTTCGGGCGCAGACGCTCGCCGTAGCGCACCTGGCGGGTCACCACGAAAACCTGCGTGGTGGGCACGATGGCTTCGCGCTGTTCGGCCAGCGCCGTTTGATATTGGTCGAATCGGTCCTTGGCGACCGATACCGCGAATGCGGCGAGGCCGACACCGACCAGAAGGACGAGAATGAAGATCAGGCGCATCGTCGCGTTCCCCTTTGACTGCTCTCAATAATCTTGTCGTTTCTTGGTGTTGGGAGTGGGGGCATATCGGACCACGCACTCCTTTGGTTAACGGACTGTGTTCGATGAATCGGGCGAAAAGATGGTCGCGTCTTGGATGTCCGGTGGCGCTTCAGGGCCTGTCGGAGCCACGCTTGATATCAGAAGGCCGACGGTGGGGCCGATGGCGAGCAACCCTCGCCGCAGGTATGAACGGCGAGGGCTTCGGGCCGAATGGTTCAGCTGCCGTCACCGGCACCCTCACCGGCGCCGTCTCCGAGGGTGGTAGTCAAAGCGCCGTTCGTGAAGCTGTCCTGGAGATCCATGTTGGTCATCCCGTCCGAGATGTTCGAGGAGAGGTCCTCGATCCCGCCCGAGACCACGGCCATGACGGCCAGGCCGAGACCCACGATGGCGGCGGTCAGGACGACCCAGTCGACCGTGACGGCGCCGGACTCGTCGGAAAGAAAGGTTTTGAACTGCGAAAAGGCCATTGTCAGCACTCCTGCTCATCAGATGTCGATGTGATTGGTGAGCGGCCCGCCGGCGCGACAGATGTCGCGATCAGGCGGCCGGGTGCTTTCTGCACCGGCGCTTTGAACGCAGGGGCAGACTGGCGGGAAAGCCGGGGCAGGAATGTGACGGGCGCAGGTCGCGGGACGCGCCTTTCAATAGACTTTGAATAAAAGAGCCTTTTCGCTTGGCAGTAGAACGAAAAGGGCCGCCCGGATGGGCGGCCCTTGATTGCGAATGAGCAGACTGCTCATTAACCGTCGTTGTCAGCAGCAGGTGCCGAGAAATCAAGCCCCGAGCCATCGCCCGAGAATTCCTGGTCGATCACCTGGCCGGTCAGCTGGGTGTCGATGTCCCCGGCGAGGTCTTCGACGCCGCCCGAGACGACGGCCATGACGGCGAGGCCGAGGCCCACGATGGCAGCGGTCAGCACGACCCAGTCAACGGTCACGGCGCCGGATTCGGATTTTGCGAAGTTCTTGATCAGTGCGGTCATTGGTCTTCTCCAGGGTTTGGTAGCGCGAGGCGCCGGGTATGGGGTGGATTGGGACGAATTTTCGGTGCCCTCACCGTTTCGGTAGGTTGAATGTCGCCTCGGATCGGGGCGGGAATTGGGCGGTCATTAGATTTTTATTCGAATTCTACAGGGTCGTTTTAGGGCGTCTGGTCTCGGAACTCGAAAAGCAAAGGGCCGCCCGGTTGGGCGGCCCTTCAATATCGGCTGGTGCCAGGATCAGTCGGCGGCTTGCAGCGCGCCGGTGTCGTCAAAAGTGGTGTCGATGCCCATGCCGGTCAGCTGGCCGTCGATGTCACCGGCGAGGTCTTCGACGCCGCCCGAGACGACGGCCATGACGGCGAGGCCGAGGCCGACGATGGCTGCGGTCAGCACGACCCAGTCAACGGTCACGGCGCCGGATTCGGATTTTGCGAAGTTCTTGATCAGTGCGGTCATTGGTCTTGCTCCTGTATGTAGTGCGCGAGGCTCTTGCTTAGTTGTGGATCGGGACGAGTTCTTGGTGCCCTCACCGTTTCGATGGGGTGAATGTCGTCTCGGATCGCGGCGGGAATTGGGCGGTCATTCGATTTTTATTCGAATTCTCCGGGGTTGTTTTGCGGCCCTGCCACCGGCATGATTCCTCGAAAAGCAGGCGGGGCGCCGCGCCAAGGGTGCGGAATGCCCGGAAAACAAGGGCGTTCGGCCCGTCAGGCATAAGAGAGCAGTCTCATGGGGCATCTCGTTTCGCGGATCGGCAGGGCCGTTCTGGTGCATATCGTGGTGGCATCGGTCGCTTTGCCCGTTGCGGCACAGGAGGGCACCGGCGGCGGGATACGTTTGATTCCGGCCCCCGGCCCTGGCCACACGGGGCCGCGCATCACGGTGCAAATCAGACCCGGCGACAATTTCACGACTCCGGCACCGGGGGCGGCGGTGGAGCCGACAGCGGCCGCAGCCCCGTCCGCACCGCGCGCAGAGGCGCCAGGGGAAGCGTCCGCGGACTGGTTCTGGTCGGCGATCAGTCCCAGCCTGCCCGCCGATCCGGGGCGGTTCTGGGCGGCCCGGGAGCATCTGGCGCAAGCGGGCGAAGCAGCCGATCTGGGCGCGCCGCGGCTGGACGATATGCTTCGATTGGCGGAGGCGCATGGACGCGACTTGCTGATGGCGTCCATCGGGACCGAGATCTCACCGGCCCTTGCGCTGGCCGTGATCGCGGTCGAAAGCGCCGGGCGCGCCGAGGTGACAAGCCACGCGGGCGCTCAAGGCCTGATGCAATTGATGCCGGATACGGCGGCGCGCTTCGGGGTGGAGGATGCGTTCGACCCGCTTCAGAACATCACCGGGGGGATCGCCTATCTCGATTGGCTGATGGGGGAGTTCGACCGCGACCCGCTGCTGGTGCTGGCGGCCTATAATGCAGGTGAGGGCGCGGTGCGGCGCGCAGGCGGCGTGCCCGACTACCCCGAGACGCGCACCTACGTGCCGCGCGTTCTGGCCGCGTGGGACCTCGCGCGCAACCTGTGCCGGACGCCACCCCTTCTGGTGTCGGATGGGTGTGTCTTCCAGCCGATGGCGGTTCAATAACGCCGGATCAGACGCCGGGTTCGGGCGGCAAGGTGCGCGTAACCCCTGATTCCGAGATCGCCACGAAGGTGAAATCGCCCTCGGTGACCATCAGGTGCTCGCCCGTGCGCTGACGGCGGACCCACGCCTCGATATGCATGGTGATTGAGGTGCGCCCGGTTCTCACGATGCTGCTGTAGACCGAGAAGAGATCACCCACGAGGACGGGCGCGTGAAACCGCAATGCCTCGATCGCGACGGTGGCGCAGCGGCCCTGGGCCCGCTGCGCAGCCGTGGTTCCGGCGGCGATGTCCATCTGGCTGACGACCCAGCCCCCGAACACATCGCCGCCCGAGTTGGTGTCGGCGGGCATCGGCACGGTCTGAAGCGTCAGCGTGCCCGATGGCCCCGCCGGGGTGCTCGGGGCGACCTCAGACAATCGTCGCCTCGGTCGCGGCAATCATCTCGTCACGGGTGACGCCGGGGGCCAGTTCGACGATCTGCAATCCCTTGTGGGCCACGTCCAGCACGCCGAGATTGGTGATGATGCGGTCCACCACGCCCTTGCCCGTCAGCGGCAAGGTGCACTCCTTGAGGACCTTGGACTCGCCGTGCTTGTTCTGGTGGTCCATCACGACGATCACGCGGCCGACACCTGCCACGAGGTCCATCGCGCCACCCATGCCCTTGACCAGCTTTCCGGGGATCATCCAGTTGGCGAGGTCGCCCTTCTCGGACACTTCCATCGCGCCGAGGATCGCGGCGGCGATCTTGCCACCCCTGATCATGCCGAAGGATGTGGCGCTGTCGAAATAGGCGGTGCGGGGCAGTTCGGTGATCGTCTGCTTGCCGGCATTGATCAGGTCGGGGTCTTCCTCGCCCTCGAAGGGGAAGGGGCCCATGCCCAGCATGCCGTTCTCGGATTGCAGCGTGATGTCCTTGTCGCCGACATAGTTGGCCACCAGCGTCGGGATGCCGATCCCGAGGTTCACATACATGCCGTCTTCGAGTTCCTCGGCCGCGCGGGCGGCCATCTGGTTCCGGTCCCAGCCTTTTGTTTCAGCAGACATCAGGCTTCCTCCCGCTTGCGCGTCGTGCGCTGTTCGATCCGTTTCTCGTGCTCGCCCTGCACCAGGCGGTGCACGTAGATGCCCGGCAGATGGATGTGGTCGGGGTCGAGGCTGCCCACCGGCACGATTTCCTCGACTTCCATGACGCAGACCTTGCCGCACATGGCGGCCGGCGGATTGAAGTTGCGGGCGGTCTTGCGGAAGATGCAGTTGCCGGTCTCGTCGGCCTTCCACGCCTTCACGATGGAGAGGTCGGCGAAGATGCCCTTCTCCATGATGTAGGTTTCGCCGTCGAACTCCTTGTGCTCCTTGCCCTCGGCGATGACGGTGCCCACGCCGGTCTTGGTGTAGAAGCCGGGGATGCCGCAGCCGCCGGCGCGCATGCGTTCGGCCAGCGTGCCCTGCGGGTTGAATTCCAGCTCCAGCTCGCCCGACAGGTACTGGCGCATGAACTCGGCGTTTTCACCCACGTAGGACGACATCATCTTCTTGACCTGCTTGGTCGCCAAGAGCTTGCCGAGGCCGAAATCATCGACGCCCGCGTTGTTGGACGCCACGGTCAGATCCTTGACGCCGGATTTGACCAGAGCGTCGATCAGAAGCTCGGGAATGCCGCAGAGGCCAAAGCCCCCCGACGCGATCAGCATGCCGTCGTGCAGAAGCCCGTCCAGGGCCTCTTCGGCGGAGCCGTAAACCTTCTTCATGGGTGTCTTTCCCCCTCTCGAAAACCGCGCGCAACGTGGCGCGGGTCGGCGGTGAAGTCAACGCGCGATGCCGCGTTGCGGCGCAGGTTCAGCCCAGGGCATCCTCCATCTCGGCGATGATCTGGGAACAATAGGCATCGAACCGCGGTCCTGGCTGCTGAAAGCCGATGCGATGGGCCAGCGGGTCCTCGGCGGTGATGGCGCTGCCCGACAGCGCCTCGATCACGGCATGTCCGCAGAAAGGGACATGCGCCTCGGAATAGCCGCCCTCGTGGACAAGGACGAGGCGCCCGTCGCAGAGGTCGCTGGCCGCCGTCATGACCATCTCGGTCATCTCGCGGAAGGTGTTGGACCCGGCCAGCATGCGGGAAAGCGGGTCGACGCCAGAGGCGTCGAAACCGCAGGCGACGATGATCGCGTCGGGTTGAAAAGCCTGCAATTGCGGGATGACCAGCCGTTCCATCGCTTCGATGTAACACCTGTGGCCGCCCCCCGGCGGCAGCGGAATGTTGAGGTTGTAGCCCTCGCCCGCCCCCGTGCCGCGATCCTCGAAGGCGCCGCTGTCGGCGGGGTAATTGCGTTCCTG
Organism: Maritalea mobilis; assembly: GCF_019800885.1. Classification (GTDB taxonomy): domain Bacteria; phylum Pseudomonadota; class Alphaproteobacteria; order Rhodobacterales; family Rhodobacteraceae; genus Roseibacterium; species Roseibacterium beibuensis. The sequence goes on along the minus strand of NZ_JAHVKE010000001.1, from coordinate 1,604,265 downwards.
GTGGAGCGAAATGGTCAGCACGTCGTCGCGGTCGTAAAAGATTGCCTCGGTGCCGTTGCCATGGTGCACGTCCCAGTCGATCACCGCGACGCGGTCGACCATGCGCGCGTCGAAGGCCGCCTCCACCGCGATGGCGATATTGGCGAGCAGGCAGAAGCCGTTCGGGAAATCCGGCAGGCAGTGGTGCCCGGGCGGTCGCGAGAGGGCATAAGCGTTGTTCAGGTCGCCCTGAAGCACCGCGAAGAGGGCGGATTTGGCAAGGCCCGCCGAGAGCGACGCGGTATCGAACCCGTCGGGGCCGAACGGGGTGCGCAAGCCCAACTCGCCACCGCCCGATGCCGCCGCCTCGCGGAAGGCGTCCACATATTCGGGCGGATGCACGCGGAGCAGGTCAGCCTCCGTCACCGGATCGGCCGAGCGGGCATCGAGCTCTGCCAGCAGGCCGGTCACGTCGAGCAGGTTCTTCAAGCGCCGCTTGGTCTCGGGGTTCTCCGGCAGCCCCCCGGCCGCGGCAGGCTGGACCAGGCCGCCAACCGGAAGCAGGAAGGCGTAGTTGCCGCCCGAGTGCCAGAAACAGCGTTCGTCCCAGAAAAATCCCGTGCGCATATGGCCCTCCTGCGGTGTTTCGCGGACTATGCCGCCGGGTCGGGGGCGCTGCAATGGGCGATCCGGGCCTGTGGATGGATCGGGAGAAACCGCAGGATATGGCAAGAGATCTGCCGGATTTGAGCCATCTGGCGGTGGAGGGGCGCGAGATTTCGCTGCGCGTCACGCCAAAGGCCGCGCGCGACCGGATCGAGATGGGCGAGGGCGGCACGGTCCGCGTCCATGTCACGGCGATTCCCGACAAGGGCGCGGCGAACGCCGCCGTCCTGAAGCTGCTGGCCAAGGCCATGGGCGTGCCCAAGTCGCGGCTGGAGATCGTGCGCGGCGCGACCTCGCGCGACAAGGTGGTGCGGGTCGGGTGACGGGTTGCGGGACGGTGCGAAAGCTGCTGCTCTGCCACGATGAGTGATCCGACAGACCAAGACCTCGCCGCGCGCTACCGCCCTCGTCTGGAAGCGGAAAGGGCGACCCTGCTGGCTTCGTCCGACGAAACGCGCGACGCCCGAAAACCGGTGGAACTGGATCAGCAATCCGTCGGGCGGCTCAGCCGGATGGACGCCTTGCAAGGGCAGGCCATGGCCAAGGGGCTGGAAGCGCGCCGCGCCGGTCGCCTTCGCGCCATCGACGCGGCGCTGGGGCGGATCGATGAGGGCGAGTTTGGCTGGTGCGAGGATTGCGGCGAGTTCATCGGTACGCGGCGGCTGGATGTCGATCCTTGCATGACGCGCTGCGTGTCCTGTGCCTCATGAGCGGTCACTCGTCGCTTTCCATCCTTAACCGGTAGACGCCTTCGGGCAGGTCGAGGGCCGCGGCCAGTTCCTGCAATTGCGCCATGGAAAACGTGACCTTCTGCACCCGGTCGGTCCGCGGGTCGAGTTGTTCGACTGTCACGCATTCCTCGAAGGCGGTGATGGTGACGTCCTCTTGCAAAGGCGTTTCGCCTTCATCGACGAGGGTGACGACCGTGGCGTCGAAATCGTGCTCGATGGTGAACATGGGGCCAGCCTAGGGGCGGGCGCGGCGTTCGTCCAGCGCCTCGCGGCGGAGATGACGCCGGTAGAGCCAGGGCGCCGCGATCCGGTTATAGGCCAGCTCGGCCAAAGGCCGGATCACGGGAAGGTTCACCGCGCGGGCCATCCAGCCCATGCCGGGAAGGGTGCCCCAGATCCGGGCGAAGGCCGGAACGCCCGAGATGATGCGCCCGTCGGGCAGGCGGGCATGCACGCGGCGCTTGGCCTGGTCCGGGGTCAGGTGCCATGCGGCAAGGTCGGTCTGGTTCAGGTCGTCGAACACCAAGGGGGCCTGCGCGGCTTCGGCCTTGGCGCGGTAATGCGCGATCTCGGCGCGGCAGATCGGGCAGCGATCATTGTAGAGAATGCGAACCGGTTCCATGCCATGCGAGGTAGGTGATCGTTCGTGCTTGGACAGGTCCGGCTGACCACAAGCGCGTGAGCATGCTGGACGGCGTGGTGTCGTCGCCCAATCTTGTCGCCCATGACGATGGGACTTCGAGCCATGCACCGGGCGGCAGCGGCCCTGCTGATCGTGGGGATTGCGGCCTGCGTGCCTGTCGCGCCGCCGATGCATGCGCCAGAGCCCGCTGTTGCCCCGGCGCCCATCCTCTCGCCGCAGGACGTGGTTGCGGTCACCCGCCGGGTAGAGCCCGTGGCCGAGGCCGTCTGCCGCGCCGAGACGCCGGATCAGCCCTGCGATTTCCGCATTCTGCTGGATGGTGATCCTCGCAACGGGGCCAACGCTTTCCAGACCTCGGATCGGGCCGGGTTGCCCGTGATCCTGATCACGGTGGGCCTGTTGGCCGATATGCGAAACGCCGATGAGCTTGCCTTCGTGATCGGTCATGAGGCGGGGCATCATATCGCGCGGCACCGGGATCGCCGCGCCCAATCGGCGGCCGAGGGGGCGCGCATTCTCGGAGGGCTTGCAGCGGCGCGCGGTGCGGACCGGCAAACGGTGATCGAGGCGGCGGAACTGGGTGCGTTCGTCGGTGCGCGGCGCTACTCCCAAACGGCAGAGCTTGAGGCGGACGCCATCGGCACCCTCATCGCCTACGAGGCCGGGTTCGACCCGGTCCAGGGGGCCCGGGTCTTTACCCGCCTGCCCGACCCCGGCGATCAGCTTCTGGCGACCCATCCCCCCAATGCCAACCGGATCGAGATCGTGCGCCGCACCCTGGCGCAATTGCGTGCGGGATAGGCGCCGGACCGGGCCTTGATCTGCGTCAAGGCGATTTGACGACAGTTTTCTAGGGTGCCCCGGACCGGCGGGAAGCGCGTGCGGTCTCCTATTGCCGACAGAACGGGAGGGTTCGCCCCATGCCTGGCAAGAAGACGTTTCAGGAACACGATGCATTGATGTCGAGCATGGCATCGACCCTCGGGGCCGATCTCGACGAGGCGGAACTGCGCGGGGATCTTCCCCCGGACGAGCGTTTGGACATGCTGTTCGCCTGTACCGGATGCACCGATCCGGAGGGCTGCAAGGACTGGTTGCAGAGAACCGGCAGCGCCGAGAATGCACCGACCTATTGCCGCAACGGTGATCGCCTGAAGGACTTGGCGACGCGCTGAGCCCCCCGAATTCGCGATCTCGCCATCGCTGCCCGTCGGAGAGGATATTTCCCCATGGTCGAAGAACAGATCCACAAGCTGGGCGATGAAAAGCGCCACTACTGGCTGGCGCTTGGCATGGCGAATGCCTCGGGCGCCGACCTGCAACGGGCGCTGGAAGAGGGGCGGATCAGCCATGCCGACTGGGCCGGCGTGGTTCAGCGTTGCCGCAGTTGCGCCTGGACCGAAGGCTGCGATTGCTGGCTCAAGGCGCAGGAACCTGGTGCAACGGATGTGCCGCGCGCCTGTCCCAATGTCACGTTCTTCGACCGGGTGCTGGGCGGTCAGTCCGGGGATTGAGCCCCGCCGGTTTCGGCATAGCACCAGCGGCGGGCGTCCGGCGTCGTGCCGACCTCTTCCCAGGAAATGACCGGCAGGTCGTAGGGATGGCTGCGCTGGATCGCGGCCACCAGATCTGCGCGGCGTTCCGGCGTGGTCTTGGCGACAAGCGTCACCTCCGTGTCCTCTTCGATCTGCCCTTGCCAGTGAAACAGGCTGACCACACCCGGTGTGATGTTCACACAGGCGGCTAGGCGCGCGGTCAGAACCTCGCGTGCGATCTCACGGGCCTGATTGAGATTGGCGCAGGTGGTCGTGACATGGATCATGGGCGGCCTCCCCCGGGGTGAACGACAAAGCAACGGACCCGTGCAGAGTTGCATCGCTGACGCGCAATGCAAGCCCCAGAAACTTGTCGCTGAAAGGATGCCGGCCTTAGCCGAGGCGTTTGCCCCACAGGTCGTATTCGCTGGCCTCGTCCACCTCGACCTCGACGAAATCGCCGGGCGACAGGCCTTCGACCCCTTCGTCGATGAAAAGGTTGCCGTCGATCTCGGGCGCGTCGGCCATGGTGCGGCAGGTGGCGCCATCCTCGTCGATCTCGTCCACCAGAACGGTCATACGCTGGCCGACCTTGGCCGCAAGCTTGGCCTCGGAAATGGCCTGCGCCTTTTCCATGAAACGGTGCCAGCGCTCTTCCTTGACCTCTTCGGGCACGTGATCGGGCAGCGCGTTGGAGCGCGCGCCCTCGACGTTCTCGTATTGGAAGCAGCCGACGCGATCGAGTTGCGCCTCGTCCATCCAGTCGAGCAGCGTCTGGAATTCTTCCTCGGTCTCGCCGGGATAGCCGACGATGAAGGTGGAGCGCAGCGTGATGTCCGGGCAGTCACGGCGCCACGCGGCGATCTCGTCCAGCGTGCGCGAGGCGGCGGCGGGCCGCGCCATGCGCTTCAGCGTGTCGGGATGGGCGTGCTGGAACGGGATGTCGAGATAGGGCAGCAGCCCGTTCGACGGGTCGGCCATCAGCGGGATCAGGTCGCGCACATGGGGATAAGGGTAGACATAATGCAGGCGTACCCAGGCCCCTAATTTGGATAACTCTGTGGAAAGGTCGAGGATCGGAAACTTGCTCTCGCGCCCTTTCCAATCCGTGCCATAGGCCGAGGTGTCCTGGCTGATGACCAGCAGTTCCTTCACCCCCGCGGCGACCAGTTTCTCGGCCTCGCGCTTCACGGCCGCGACCGGGCGCGAGGCAAGGCGGCCGCGCATGTCGGGGATGATGCAGAACTTGCACTTGTGATCGCAGCCCTCGGAGATCTTGAGGTAGCTGTAATGACGTGGTGTCAGCGACACGCCCGTGGCCGGCAGCAGGTCCACGAACGGGTCGGGGTCGGGCGGCACGGCGGCATGCACCGCGTCCAGCACCTGCTCGTACTGGTGCGGCCCGGTGACGGCCAGAACCTTGGGATGCGCGCCGGTGATGTAGTCGGGTTCCGCGCCCAGGCAGCCGGTGACGATGACGCGGCCATTCTGGGTCAGCGCCTCGCCGATGGCGTCGAGGCTTTCGGCCTTGGCGCTGTCCAGGAACCCGCAGGTGTTCACGATCACCGCGTCGGCCCCGGCATAGTCGGGGCTGATCGCATACCCCTCGGCGCGCAGCCGGGTCAGGATGCGTTCGCTGTCCACCAGCGCCTTGGGACAGCCAAGCGAGACCATGCCGATGGTCGGCTGGCCGGGGCGGGGGGGCTCGGTGATGCGGGCGCGGGGCGCGAGATCGGGGCGCAGGTCGGGTGGGTTCGTGCTCATGCGCTGCCCATACTGGCTTCGAAGCGCTGCGGAAAGGGGTTTGGCGGTCGGCGGCGGGCCGCCGCCGGTCGAAATTTCGCGCGTGTCAGGGATGCAAGGGCCCGCAGTTTGTGGCTAACTGGCGAAAACGGAAGGGCGAGCAGGGCAGATGCGCTGGATCATCAGGTCAATCGTGGGCGTCATGATTTTGGCGCTGGTCGGGGTGTCGACGCTTTTCGTGGTGCCGACGGAACGGATCGCCGCGCTGGCCACCGACCGCATTGCCGAGGCCACGGGCCGCGAGGTGGTGGTCACGGGCGATGTGCGTCCGACGCTCTGGCCACATCTGGGGATCCGGGCCGAGGGGCTGCGCGTGGGCAACCCCGATTGGGTCGAGGCCGGGCCACTGATCGCCGCCGAGCGCCTGGATGTCGGCGTCAACTGGAGCGCGCTGTTTTCCGGCCAGATCCAGTTGGAGCGCGCGGAGCTGATCGGCCCGGAGATCGTCTTGCAGCGGGGCGCGGATGGTCGCGTCAGTTGGGATTTCAGCGCCGGAGAGATCGAGGACGCCGCCGAGGCGCAGGTCGCCGCGGATGGGGCCGCCGGTGAAGGCGGGCTGCCCGCCATCGGGTTCGAACGCGCCATCATCTCGGATGGTCGCCTGCGCTGGATCGACGAGGGTGCGGGGCAGGACATCACGATTGCCGGTCTGGATGCGGAACTTTCGGTGCCGGGGGGCGAGGCGCGCGCAACCCTGTCCGGGTCGGCGAATGTGAACGGCGCGGACCTGTCGATCGAAGTCGCCGTCGACGGATTGGCCGGGTTGATCGCAGGTGAGGTACGGGGCGCGGTGCTGGCGCTGGATTGGGACGGGGGCGAAGCGGGCTTTGACGGGCGCATCTCGACCGCGCCGGCCCTGGCTGGCGACGTCACGCTGGACGCGCGCGAGCTTGGGCCGATCTTGGCGCTGGCCGGCACCGCAGTGCCCGATCTGCCGCAGGGCCTTGGCCGCGACCGCATCCGGGCCACAGGTCGCGTGACCCTGACGAACGAGGGCACGGCGCATCTGCGCAGCGGGCAAATCACGCTGGATGACAATACGCTCTATGCGGAACTTGATATCACGCAGGGGGACGACCGCCCCATGGTGCGTGGCGCAATCTCCGGCGGGCGGTTGAGCCTGCCCGGAATGGGGGGCGCTGACGCAGCGGGCGGTGGTGGCGGGGATGCTGCCGCGGGCTGGCCCACCGACAGGATCGACGTCAGCGGCCTTTTCGCGACGGATGCCGAGTTGTCGCTGGCGTTGGGCGCGCTTGACCTCGGGGGCGCGGTTCTGGAACCGGTCGAGAGCAACATCACCCTGACCCGTGGCCGGCTGGTGTTCGATATCGCGCGGATCGGCACCTATGGCGGACGGCTCGCCGGGCAGTTCGTCATCAACGGGCGGGGCGGGTTGTCGGTGGGCGGTGACCTTTTGCTGGCCGATGTGCAGTTGAACCCGCTTCTGACAGATTTCGCCGATTGGGATCGGCTTGAAGGGTCGGGCAGTGCCAGCCTCGAATTCCTGGGGGTGGGCAATGACCTCGCCACGATCATGGACGGGTTGGAGGGGCGCGGCGACCTTGCCTTTGGTGCAGGCGCGATCCGTGGCTTCGACCTTGCGGGCATGATCCGCAACCTCGACACCTCCTACCAGGGCGAGGGGCAGCGCACGGTCTACGACCGGGTCACGGCAGAGTTCACGATCGCCGACGGCATCCTCGAGAACGAGGACCTGTTCCTCGATGCCCCTTGGGGCGAGGTGCGCGGCGCGGGGTCGGTCGACCTTGGGGCGCAGACGCTGGACTACCGCGTCATTCCCGGCGTGATGCGCGACGCGGAGGGCGTCGCTGGTGTGCAGGTGCCCGTGCTGATCTCGGGTCCGTGGAGCAGCCCGCGCATCCGCCCTGACCTTGAATACCTCGCCCAGCAGGAGTTGGAGGAACAGCGCGAAAGGCTGGAGGCCGAGGCCCGCGCCCGTCTCGAAGAAGAAGCGGACCGGCTGGAGGAAGAGGCGCGTACCCGCGCGAACGAGGCGCTTGGCCTTGATATCCAGGACGGCGATGGGCGCGAAGAGATCGAGGCACAGGTGCAGGAACGGGTCAACGAAGAGATCGAGAACCAGTTGCTGCGGATCTTCGGCGGATCTCCTGAAGAAGAGCAGGTGGAAGAGGTGGTCGAGTGATGATGACGGCAACACGCGCCGGGGCCTTGGCCCTGACATTGGTCTTGGCCGGATGTGGCGGCGGGCTTTTCGGGGACGACGGGCCAGAGACGACGCAGGCGCGGATGACGTCGGAGCTCTACCCCGGGGAGACGCCCGAAATGCGGCGGCTGGTCCGGCAGTATGCCGAGGTGCATGACATCCCCGAGGCGCTGCTGCATCGGGTGATCCAGCGCGAAAGCGACTATCGCGCCCATGCGCGCAACGGCCCGTACTGGGGTTTGATGCAGATCCTGCCGCAAACGGCGCGGACGATGGGGCATAGCGGCCCGCCCGAGGACTTGCTCGACCCGGAAGTGAACCTGCAATACGCGGGCCGCTACCTGCGCGGCGCGTGGCTGGTCTCGGACGGGAATATCGACGAAGCGGTGATGTGGTATGCGCGCGGCTATTACTACGAGGCGCGCAACCGGTGCATGCTGGTCGAAACCGGCCTGAACGACCGCGAAATCGCCCGCCACTGCCGCTGAGACGTCAGGCCAGCCGGGTCCATACGGGCGTGGGGAGGTCTTCGCGGAAGGCGAAGCGTTCGAGGTGGGACCAGATGACGGTTTGGCAGCGGTCGAGGCCCTCGGCGTCGTCGGCGGTGATCGAGATATCCAGCGCCCCGCCCTCGGCGGCCAGGTCGGCGCGCGCCATGGGGAAGGTCACGACACCGCGCGCGGCGTCGAAGCTGACCTCGCATTTATGGGCGAAATGCTTGCAGAGCTGTTGCAGGTAGCCACTGGCTTTTTCCGTTTGAATACGGGTGGTTGAGTGCATGGTCGGTCCTTAATCTGAGTAATTCACTCAAGATAAGGGACTGCCCCCCGAAAGCGCAAGGAAAAGCCCCGCCGCAATTCCGCACACGGGCCTGTTCGTTTCTTTGCGCCCGCGCGCCGGGGGGGCCGCCAGCCTGTCGAGATGCGCCTGAATGGGTAGGTCACACCCCGTACACACCCTGTACACAGCCCGTACATACGCCGGGGTGCCGAAACCTTCCCGATAGGAAAACTCAGATCGCCCCGATGAGCCGCGCAAAGGCGGCGAACTCGGCGATGATCTGGTCGAGCAGCCACCCCTGATCGAGGCGGATCAACAGCGCGACCAACACCACCACAACCCAGATCGAGGCGGTGACCAGACCGCAGAACAGAACGCTGCCAAGCCAGCCGGAGGTATCGCTGTGTTCGCCCTCGGCCAATAGACACGCGATCGGCTCTCGAACCCAGGATGGATAAGACAGGCCAAGGGTGAACAGGCCAATCATCAGGTGCAGGAGGGTTGGCAGAAGCGTAGTGAGCAACATGACGCCGAGCCAGCCATAGCTGCCGGTGCCGTTTTCCATGTCAGCGAAGAACCCGGGCAGGTCGAACAGGGCGCTGCCATCGGGGAAGCGCACAAACTGCACCCATGTGATCATCGCCATGCCAAGCGCGGCGAAGATCAAGGCCCCACCAAGGCCGTCCCAAAGCGCGCGAGCCGGGGCCCATGTCTCGATACCACGCCTCAGGAGATGACGGGTGAGGCCGATGGAGGCAAAATCGGCCAACAGGTTCAGGAGGGGGAACGTGCCGAACAGGAGTATGATATAGGCGTTTGATGCGAAATCTGTGTCGGTTTCCGGTTCGCCGAACACCACAGCTATGGTGAGGGCACAGAGCAAAAGCAGGGAAAAGACAATCCGATAGATCGGTGTCGGTCCACGTGTTTCTTCGAGCCAATAAACTGCGCCTGCGACGGCACCTGCGACTGCGCCTGCGGCAGCGGCTGCTACGGCGACAGCGGCTGCGCCCGCAACTGCGGCTGCTCCGGCGACTGCGCCTGCGACTGCGGCTGCGATTGTGAATGCGAATGCTATTGCAATTGATGCTGCGATTGCGATTGAGGCTGCGATTGCGATTGAGGCTGCGATTGCGAATGCGGCTGCGGCTGCGACTGCGATTACGCCGGCGAATGCAATTGCGGCTGCAACGCTTGGTGGTAGGTCAAAGACAGGCCCAAAAACGGGCAGCAAAAAAATGGTGATTGCGGCACCAAACGAAAGCCAGCGCAACCGTGTTTTTGTCCAGACACCATGACACAGGCAGGCCGCACCGCCGAGGGCAATACCGGCCAAGACGATGCGTTCGCGCAGGTCACCTGGTGCGATAACCTCGATGTCGCCAAAGGAAATTGCGCCGCCCACGTCCCATTGAAAAAGCAGGGCGGTCGATGGGTAAGCCAGCGCCAGGCCCGAGGTGAGGGTCAGGAGATTCTGGCTCCAGGCGATGCGCCATGGCGGCAGGCCGGTCGCCTTTTCAGGCGCGGACAGTTTTTCGTCGATCCTATCGAGAAGCCGCCGCATGACCCGCGCGTAGCGCATCTTGCCGCGATCTTGCGCAAGGAGGCCGACGATGCGTTTTCGGTCGGCCGTATTTTTCCAGATTCGACCAAAGGGTGTGGCAAAGACCAGCACCAGCCAAAGCAGGATGGCGCCGGAGATCATCCAGTTCCATCCACCGAACAGGAAACTGAAAAACTCGATACCGATCAAATCAAGAAGCCCCGCCAATCAAGGCGAGGCTAGGGGGTAAGCCGTTGCAGTGCAACGAAAAGCGATGGTCTCGGGTGGCTCAGCGCTTGCGGTCGCGGCGGCTGCTCATCGGTTGGAAGGCGACGCCGACATGGGCCTCGCAATAGGGTTTGCCCTGCTGCACGGGCAGGCCGCAGAAGTAGAAATCATCCGTGGCCGGGTCGCCGATGGGCCATTTGCAGGTCCGCTCGGTCAGTTCCATCAGGGTCAGGCGCTTGGCGTGGCGTTCGACCTCGGATTGCTTGGCCAGCGCCTCGGGGCTGATCTCGTTGGCCGAGGGCTGCGGCGGCAGGGGTTGGCCGGCGGGCACGATCGTCTTGCGGATGGGCGTGACGTTCGAGGGGCGCGGCGCGGGGTCTGCGACAGGCTCGGGCTTGGCGGCGGGTTCGGCCGCGGCGGGCGCGGGCTCCGGCTTGGGCTCGGGCTTCTTCGCGGGTTTCGGCGCGGCCTGCTTGGGCTCGGCCTCTTTCGCGGCGGGTTTCACGGTCGTGCCGCCGCCGCCCGAGCGGTTGGACAGGCCAAGGCGATGGACCTTGCCGATCACGGCATTGCGCGTGACGCCGCCCAATTCCTTGGCGATCTGGCTTGCCGATTGGCCTTCGCCCCACATCTTCTTCAGAAGCTCGACCCGTTCCTCGGTCCAGGACATGCGTGTTCCTCGCTCTTGCGCGCTTTTCCGGCTCGGGGCCTCATATGGGCCGTGCGCCGCGATATTGAAAGCCCCATTCTAAGCTGCCATGTCCCGAGGGCAAGGCACCTGAGGGGCCGGACGACGAAGAAGAGGACGGCAATCACATGGCAGAGACGGGACTGACCCATGCGCGGGACATGGGGGTGCGCCGGTTTGGGCGTTTCAACTGGCTGGGGCTCTGGACGCTGATCCGGCGCGAGACGCTGCGCTTCCTGGTGGTGTGGACGCAGACCCTGTTGGCGCCGCTGGTGACGGCGGGCCTGTTCATGATGATCTTCTCCATCGCCATCGGGCCGCAGAGGGGCGACGTGATGGGGGTCAGCTTCCTGCATTTCATCGCGCCGGGCATCCTGACGATGACGGTGATCCAGAACGCCTTTGCCAACACGTCCTCCTCCATCGTGGTGTCGAAGGTGCAGGGCAATATCGTCGATACGCTGATGCCGCCCTTGTCCGCGGGGGAGTTGGTGACCGGCTATGTCGTGGGGGGCGTGGTGCGCGGGCTGCTCGTGGCGCTTGCGATTGCGGCGGTGCTGTTCCCGATCGTCGGGGTCGGGGTGGCCCATCCGCTCTGGGCGCTGGTCTTCGTCGTGCTGGGCGCGGCGTTTCTGGGCGCGTTGGGGCTGGTGGCCGGGATCGTTGCGCAGAAATTCGACCAGATCGCCGCGATCACCAATTTCATCGTGATGCCGCTCAGCTTCCTGTCCGGCACGTTCTATTCGATCGAGGCCTTGCCGCCGGTCATCAACACGCTCAGCCATTGGAACCCGGTCTTCTACATCATCGACGGGGTGCGTTTCGGGGTGCTGGGGGTGTCCGATAGCGCGCCGGAAAAGGGGCTTGTCGTGACCCTTGCCGCGACGGCAGCGGTCGGTGGGCTGGCGTGGTACTGGTTCCGCACGGGGTGGCGGCTGAAAAGCTGAGCTTGCGCAGGCGGGCGCGTCGTCCCACCTTGCGGCCATGCGCGTTCCCGTTTTGCTTTCGGCCCTGTTCACCCGGCTCTCGACGCTTCCTGCGCGGGCCGACCTGTCCGATATCGCCCAAGCCCTGGCGGCACACCCTGCCATTCCCGGGGCCGCGGTCGGCATGGTGTCACCCGTGGGGCAGGATATTGCTGTGGCTGGCCTGCGCCGGATCGACGGAGGAACGCCGGTTGAGCCCGACGACCTGTGGCATCTCGGGTCGCTGACCAAATCGATGACCGCCACGCTGGCCGCCCGCATGGTCGAGGCGGGAGATATCGAGTGGCATACGACCATCGGCGCGGCGTTGGGCGATCTGGTGCCTGGCATGCGCGACGCATGGCGCGACGTGACGCTGGAGGAGCTTTTGCGCCATGCGTCAGGCATGCGGGCGAACCTCGGGATAATCGCGGCCAGCCGGCTGGGCGATGGACCCCGCTCCGCCTATGTCGAACAAGTTCTCGGGCTGGCGCCACGCCATGCACGCGGCGGGTTCCATTACTCCAATGCCGGGTATGTCGTGGCTGGCGCCATGCTGGAGGCAGCGGGTGGCGCGCCATGGGAGAACCTGATTGCCACGCGCGTTTTTCGGCCGCTGCACATGGACAGTGCCGGGTTTGGGCCACCGCTTGGCGATCAACCCCTTGGGCACCGCGCACCGCTGATCGGCGGGCTAAGGGCGGTTCCACCCGGCCCGCGCGCGGACAATATCTCGGCCCTGGGACCGGCAGGGCGCGTGCATCTTTCGACCGCCGACATGCTGCGCTACCTCGCGGCGCATGTGCAGCGCGACCCAATGTTCCTGTCGGCTGAAAGCTGGGACAAGCTGCACCGGGCCGCGGGCCCGGGCGACTACGCATTGGGTTGGGCGGAGGTAGACGGGATCCTCCGCCATTCCGGGTCGAACACCATGTGGTTTGCCAATGCGCGGTTTGATCCCGCCCGCGGCTGCGCAAGCTTCGTCGCCGTGAACTCCGCCGCGATGGGGCTGGTCGATGGTGTCGTCACTCAGGCCGGCGACGCGGTATTCAGGCTGGCTTGCGGCGATTGACCTGCTCGCGCCATGCCAGAAGCGCTGCGCCGGCGATGATGATGCCCGCGCCCGTCACGCTGACGGGGGTTGGAATCACACCGAATATCACCGCGTCATAGAGCGCGGCGAACACCAGCGTGAGGTAGGAAAACGGCGTCACGAAGCTCGCATCCGCCCGCGCCATCGCGTTGACGAAACACGCCTGCGCACAGGCCATCGCGAATCCCAGGCCAGCCAGGGCGGCCCATTGTGCCGGGCTGGGCATTTGCCATACGGCCAGAACCGCGAGGCTTGCGATGATCAGCCCCAGCGAGTTGTTGATGAACAGGATCTGAAGCGGCCCTTCGCGGCCGGACAGACGCTTGATGAAGATCAGCTCGAACCCAAGGCACAGCGCAGCGCCAAGGGCCAGCAGCGCCCCGGGTTGCATCGCCTCGGTTCCGGGGCGGATCAGGATCATCGCCCCGGCAAAGGCGATCGCGGCGGCCAACCACCGCCATTTGCCGACCGTTTCCCCGAGAAATGGAATGGCGAGGATCATTCCGAAAACCGGGTTCAGGAAACTGATCGCCGTTGCATCGGACAGCGGGATCATCGCGGCTGCGGCGAACATCAGCGAGACACCGCCCCAGCCGCAGAGCGTGCGCCCGACATGGCGCGCCCAATCGGGCCGGATGAGCCGTGGCCGCACCACCGCGAGGGTCGTGGAAATGGCGATCCAGGCGAACAGAAAGCGCCCGTGACTGACCTGGAGCGGGTGAAGGGGCGCCCCAAGGGCCTCGGTGCCGAGCGCCTTGGCCAGCAGGGTCGTCGCCGCGATGAAGGCGGTTGCGCAAACCATCAACAGAATGGCCAGCGCGGGGTTCGGCGCGGTCCGAGGCGCGAGGGCGGCGGCCGGGATGGCGGCTTGCGGCGCGTTCTGATCAGTCATGGGCGGTCACGATGAAATCGGTGATCGCTGGCACCAGATCGCCATGCAGGGGCAGGGTCGGGTCAATGTAGGTGCGCATATTGTCCGCGACATAGGCGGCGATGTCCTCGGAATCGGCAAGCGGGGTCGTGGTTTTCAGCATATGGCTGAGACCGCCGAGCAAAAGCACCGTCGCGTCCGGCCGTGCCGCGGCCAGCGGAGCGGCCTCGGACGGCGGCACCTGCAAGTCGGCGTCACCGTGGATCATCAAGGTGGGCTGCTCGGTCGCGGCTAGTTCCACTGCCGGATCGAACAGGGCCAGTTCGCGGAAATAGCCGCGCACCTCGGTCGCGAAAAGCGGCGCGAGGCCAGGATGCAGGGTGGCCGGGTCCGGGCCATCCCCGGACAGAAGCGCCTCGAGCGCCTCGTCATATTGCGGCAGGAGCGGGGCCGAGACGGGCGAGGCCGCCAACTGGTCGCGCACCAGTGCGCCGATCGGCCGCCCCGGCGGTGTCAGCAGCACCAGCCCGCAGATATCGGGCAGATGCGCCGCGTCGATGGCCAAAAGCGCGCCTTCGGAATGGCCGATCAGCCAGATGCAGTCTGCCCCGGTCACGTCCAGCAGGGTTGCAACCCAAGCCTCGGTATCGGCGCGATAGGCGGCGAGGCTGACGTCGTTTCCGTCGCCCTCGCTGTCGCCGATGCCCCGCTTGTCGATCCGCGCAGTGGCGATCCCGTTCTCGGCCAGCGCCTCGGCCAGCATCAGGTAGCTGTTGGCGAAGCTTCCCAGGGGGTTGTTGCCGTCGCGATCCGTGGGGCCGGAACCGGGCAGGATGAGGGCCGCTGCCAGCATCTGGCCCTCGGGGCGCTCCAGCGTGCCGGCTAACCGGCCGGCTGGCCCGGTCGCTGTGATCTCAAGCGGGTCTGCAGCAACCGGGGCGGTCGCTAGCATCACCAGCAGTACAAGAACGCGAAGCATGAAAACCTCCCGGACGCGCCGTAGACAGAACGTGAGGGCTGGCCGGGGGCAGGTGACCCGAGCGGGCGTGTTTGGTCCGGCCCGAATGGAATTCCGGGCCGGGCGCAAGCCCTCTCAGACGCCGAGGCACCAGCGCATGACGGCCTTTTGCGCATGAAGGCGGTTCTCGGCCTCGTCGAAGATGACCGATTGCGGGCCGTCCATCACCTCGTTCGTCACCTCCTCGCCGCGATGGGCGGGCAGGCAATGCATGAACAGGGCGTCGGGCTTCGCATGGGACATGAGCTCGGCATTCACCTGGTAGGGGCGCAGCTGGTTGTGACGCCGTTCCTTGGCCGATTGGCTGTCATGCATGCTGACCCAGGTGTCGGTCACGACAAGGTCGGCGCCCTCCACCGCGCGGGCCGGGTCGCGCATGATCTCGACCTTCGCGCCCTTGGCGCGGGCCTCCTCGACGAAGATCATCTCGGGGTCCAGCGTTTCCGGACCGGTAAAGGTCAGGTCGAACCCGAACTGTCCGGCGGCATGGGCAAAGCTGGCAAAGACGTTGTTGCCATCCCCGCACCACGTCACCTTCTTGCCCGCGATGGGGCCGCGATGTTCCTCGAACGTCAGGATATCGGCCATGATCTGGCAGGGGTGGCTGCGGTTGGTCAGCCCGTTGATCACCGGAACCGAGGCATGCTCGGCCATCTCCAGAAGGACGTCATCCTCGAAGGTGCGGATCATGATCAGGTCCACGTAGCGGCTGAGCACGCGGGCGGTGTCGGCGATCGTCTCGCCATGGCCCAGCTGCATCTCGCTGCCCGACAGAACCATCGTCTGCCCGCCCATCTGCCGCGTGCCCACGTCGAAGCTGACGCGCGTGCGGGTCGAGGGTTTTTCGAAGATCAGCGCGACCATGCGGTTCTTGAGCGGCTGCTCGTCATCGGGCGCGCCCTTGGGGCGGCCCGCGCGCGCCTGTTTCATGGCGGCGGCCTGGTCGATCATGCCCCGCAGTTCTGTGGGGTCTGTCTTGTCGATATCGAGGAAATGGGTCATCGGATCAGTCTTTTCGAATTCGGGAATGGGGAAGGATCACGCGCTCGCGCCCTGGGCTTCGAGTGCGGTCGCGGCCGCATCGAGGCGCGCGACCCCTTCGGCGATCTCGTCGTCGGATATGGTCAGCGCGGGCAGCACGCGGATCACGTTATCGCCGCCCGGAACGGTCAGCACCTCGGCGTCATAGCCGGCCTTGACCACATCGGTATTGGTGACCTTGCATTTCACGCCGATCATGAAGCCCGACCCGCGGACGCCCTCGAAAATCTCGGGATGCGCCGCGACAAGGCCTTCGAGCTTCTGACGCAACAGGCCCGCCTTGCGGTTCACGTCATCGAGGAACCCGTCGCGCGTCACCTCGTCCATCACGGCGGCGCCCACGGCACAGCCGAGCGGGTTGCCGCCATAGGTGGAGCCATGCGTGCCCGCCGTCATGCCCTTGGCGGCATTCTCGGTGGCCAGCAGCGCCCCCAACGGATAGCCGCCGCCGATGCCCTTGGCGACCAGCATGATGTCCGGCGTGATCCCGGCCCATTCATGCGCGAACAGGCGCCCGGTGCGGCCCATGCCGCACTGGATCTCGTCGAGGATCAATAAGAGCCCATGTTCGTCACACAGGTCGCGCAGGCCCTTCAGGCATTGATCGGGCAGGGGGCGAATGCCGCTTTCCCCCTGCACGGGCTCGATCATGATCGCGCCGACATGGGGCTGCGCCGCCGCCGCGCGCAGCGCGTCGTGATCGCCGAAGGGCAGGTGCTCGAACCCTTCCAGCAGGGGGCCGAACCCCTTGGTCAGCTTCTCCGACCCGGCAGCCGAGATCGCGGCCATGGACCGGCCGTGAAACGCGCCTTCGAAGGTCAGGATCGTGGTGCGCTCGGGCTGGCCACTCTCGTACCAGTATTTGCGGGCCATCTTGATGGCGAGTTCCGCCGCCTCGGTCCCCGAATTGCAGAAGAACACGGTGTCGGCAAAGGTATGCTCGACCAGCCGCTCGGCCAGCGCCTCCTGCTCGGGCACGGTGTAGAGGTTCGAGGTATGCCACAGCGTCTCGGCCTGCGCCTTGAGCGCGCCCACGAGCGCCGGGTGACCATGGCCAAGCGCCATCACCGCGATACCGGACCCGAAATCCAGGAAACGTCGCCCGTCGGCCTCGATCATCCAAGATCCTTCGCCCTTGACGAAGGAAAGCGGTGCACGCGCATAGCTTGGCAGGACCGGCGAGATCATCTTCTGTCTCCTGGGGGTTGACCACGTGAAGGCCCCGGCTTGCCCGAGGCCTGTCGCGAAGTCAATTCAGAGACGGTGATGGGGTCAAGTGCCGCGCCTGATGAAAGCTGCCCGATCTCCCCCCCTTCATCTTGGCCAGAAAACTCCGGGGGTGCGGGGGCAGAGCCCCCCCGCGGGTCGACGCGCGGAACGCGCGGCGAAATCCCTCGGAAAAGGGCGATGGATCAGGCGACTTCGGACAGGTCCACCCGGGGCGTCACGCCAATCGCTGCGCAGACATCGCGCGTCAGGTCCGGCGTGTTCAGCGTGTAGAAATGCAGGTCCTCGACCCCGCCCGCCATCAACTCGGTGCAAAGCTCGGCACACATCGCGGTCGACAGCAGCGCCTCGCGGCCATCGCGGATCGCCTTGTCATAGGCCTCGTCCACCCAGGCCGGGATGACCGCGCCCGTGGCTTCGGCGAAGCGACGCACGCGGGTCCAGTTGTTCACCGGCAGGATGCCCGGGATGATCCTGGCCGTGATGCCGGCATCGGCGCAGGCATCGCGGAAGCGGAAATAGGTGTCGGCCTCGAAGAAGAACTGGGTGATCGCCTCGTCCGCCCCGGCGTCGATCTTGCGCTTGAGATACGCCACGCAGGCCTGCAGGTTCTCGGCCTCGGGATGCGGGTCGGGGTAGGCGCCCACGCGCAAGGTGAACTTGCCGGTCTTGGCCAGCGCCTCGACCAGCTCGATGGAACTGGCAAAGCCCTCGGGATGGGCGGTGAAGCTGCCTTCGCCCTTCGGCGGATCGCCCCGCAGGGCCACGATCTGCGTGACGCCCGCCTCGGCATAGCTTTCGGCGATCTCCAGCGTTTCGCTGCGGGTCGCGTCCACGCAGGTCAGGTGCGCGGCCACCGGAACCCCGTAATGCTTGTGGATCGTCTTGACCGCGTCATGCGTCAGGGCGCGGGTCGTGCCACCGGCCCCATAGGTCACCGAGACGAATTCCGGCGCCAGCGGGGCCAGCACACCCAGGGTTTCCCAAAGCTTGAAGGAGGCTTCGAGGGATTTGGGCGGGAAGAACTCGAAAGAGACGCGCGGCGTGGTCATGGCGATTCTGATCCTTGCAATGTCGGCCACCTAGATCGCATATAGGGCTGGTTGCGCCAAATTCATAAAACTCATCATCTATATGAGCCAGATATGCATCTTGAGTTCCGCCATCTTCGCACCATCAAGGCCATCCATGAAGAAGGCGGATTGGCGCGGGCCGCCGAGCGGCTGCACATCACGCAATCTGCGCTGAGCCACCAGATCAAGGGACTGGAGGATCAGGCGGGCATGGAGTTGTTCGTGCGCCGCTCCAAGCCCATGCGCCTGTCGCCGGCGGGCCAAAAACTGCTGCGGCTGGCCGAGGATATCCTGCCGCGCATCGCCGCCGTCGAGGAAGAGTTCGAGGGGTTGCGATCCGGCAAGACGGGGCGGCTACATATCGCCATCGAATGCCATGCCTGTTTCGACTGGCTGCTTCCGGTGCTCGAGGCCTTCCGCGGGACGTGGGCCGATGTGGATGTCGATATCCGCCCCGGCCTGCAATTCGAGGCGCTGCCCGCGCTCCTGCGCGAAGAGGTCGATCTCGTGATCTCGTCCGACCCCGAGGATTTGCCCGGCGTCGATTTCACCCCGCTTTTCGATTACGAGCCGGTTTTTGTCTGCTCCAGGGACCATCCCCTCGCGCAGAAGGACTTCATCACCGCTGAGGATTTCGAAGATCAGACGCTGATCACCTACCCGATGGAGCGCGCCCGCCTCGATGTGTTCAGCGAATTGCTGTTTCCGGCGGGAATCGAGCCGCGCAGCATCCGGCAGGTGGAACTGTCGGCGGTGATGATGCTGCTCGTTGCCTCGGGGCGCGGGGTGGCGGTGCTGCCCGACTGGGTGGTGCGGGACCCGCGCACGCCACAATCCGTCGTGACGCGTCCGCTGACCCGGGATGGCCTGACCCGCCGCATGTATGGGGCCACCCGCGCCGATGACACGGCCAAGCCCTACATGGCGCATGTCCTGCGGCTGTGCCGGACCGAACCGCCCAAGCTGCAGAGGGCCTGAGCGATGGCGCGGCATCCCTTCCTCGACCATCCGACCCCCACGGCGGTCGCCCATCGCGGCGGCTCGCTGGAGGCGGAGGAGAACACGATGGAGGCCTTCGCGCGCGCGGTCGGCCTCGGGTTCACCCATATCGAGACCGATGTGCACGCAACGCGTGACGGTGTGGCCGTGGTCCATCACGATGCGACCCTCACGCGGATGACCGGCGAGACGGCGCGCATCGCCGATCTGGACTGGGCCGATATCGCCCGCATGCGCACCCATGGCGGTGCGGCCATCCCGCGGGCAGACGAGGTGCTGGCGTCCTTTCCGGGGCTCAATGTCACGTTCGAGCTGAAATGCGACCTCGTCGCCGCCCCTTTGGCCGAGGTGATCCGCCGCGCCGACGCGTTGGCGCGGGTCTGCATCGGGTCCTTCTCGGTCAAGCGCACCGCGGCGATCCGGGCCCTGCTGGGGCCCGGCTTGTGCTGGTCGCCGGGGCAGGCCGGGGTGTTGGCGCTCTGGCTGGCGGGGCAGGGGGTTCCGATCCGTCGACCCGGTTTTGCCGTCGCGCAGGTGCCCCCGGTCTTCCGGGGCGTCCCGGTGGTGACGCGGGGCGTCATGCGGGCCGCGGCCGCGCGGGGGATCGACATTCAGGTCTGGACGGTCGACGAGCCGTCCGAGATGGAGCGGCTGCTGGATCTGGGCGTGCACGCCATCATGACCGACCGTCCCACCGTTTTGCGCGGTGTTTTGAAACGGCGGGGGCAATGGCCGGGCGAGGCCGGCGCGCGCTGAGCGTCGTGGCGGCGCGTTTGCCTGTCCTGGCCCGCTCGGGCGACCGGGTCCGCGCGTGTCGAACATGGCGGACCCTTGGCAAGTCGCGCGCGCTCCGTTATGGCGCGCGGGCAGTTTCCGAAGGATCGAGACCATGCAAGGCTCCGCCAACCTCAACGTGATGATCAAGGCCGCGCGCAAGGCCGCGCGCAGCCTCGTCAAGGATTTCCGCGAGGTCGAGAACCTCCAGGTCTCGTCCAAGGGGCCGGGCGACTTCGTCAGCCGCGCCGACCGCGCCGCCGAGGAGATCATCCGCACCGAGTTGATGGAGGCCCGTCCGAATTACGGGTTCCTCGGCGAAGAAGGCACCGAGATCGAGGGCAAGGACCCGACCCGGCGCTGGATCGTGGACCCGCTCGACGGCACCACGAATTTCCTGCACGGGATGCCGCATTGGGCCATCTCCATCGCCTTGGAGCACAAGGGCGAGATCGTGGCCGGTGTCGTCTACGACCCCGCCAAGGACGAGATGTTCTACGCCGAGAAGGGCGCCGGGGCCTGGCTGAACGACAGCCAGCGCCTGCGCGTCTCGGGCCGCAACCGGATGATCGAGTGCATCTTCGCAACCGGGGTGCCCTTTGGAGGGGCGAAATACCTGCCCGCGACCTTGCAGGATCTGGCGCGCCTGATGCCCGCTTGCGCGGGGGTGCGCCGCTGGGGATCGGCCGCGCTTGACCTCGCCTATGTCGCGGCGGGCCGCTATGACGGCTACTGGGAGCGCGGCTTGAACGCTTGGGACGTTGCGGCGGGGATCCTGCTGGTGAAAGAGGCCGGTGGCCTCGTGCAGCCCATCCGCGACGGGCAGGAGATCCTCACGGACGGCCAAGTGATCGCTGCGTCCGAGCCGATTTTCGATGGGTTCTCGGGGATCATCCGCGATCGCGGCGCCTGATCGGCGCCATCGTCAAAGAATCGAACGATTTGGGGTCTAGGCCGGCCCCATGACCCGTTTGCCTGACTTGTCGCGTTCCTTTGTGCACTCCGAAGCCGGTTCAGCCGCCGTGGATTGGGTGGTGATGACCGCCGCTACCGTTGCCCTTGGCCTTGCGGTGATGTCCGAGGTCTCGGATGCCGTCGAGGGGATGGCCTCCCGCGTGGCCACGCGGCTTGGAGACATGCCGATCCGAACCAGTTTCGAGGATTGGGCCGCCCTGCGCGCGGATCTTTCCGCCGAGGCCGAGGCAGAGGCAGAGGCAGAGGGCGGCGCGGATACCGACGGCTAGTCGCGCGTCGGGATCACCTGTTGCAGGATGCCCGCCGACAGAAGGTAAACCGACGTGATCGCCACGGTCACGGTGAGCGCCGGGTTCTCGGCAAAGCCCGTCCAGGCTGCCCATGCGATGCCCCCGGTCCAGATCAACGCGATGGGGAGCGACAGCCACCGCCAGCGCACGGTGCGCACGGGGTGGATGAATTTCAGCGGCAGGAACATCGCCACGGTCAGGATCACGACCAGGGCCGCCGTGATCCACCATGGCGGCGTGACCACCAGCAGCGCCAGCACCGCCATGTTCCAGCAGCCGGGAAACCCGGCAAAGCTGTTGTCGGCCGTCTTCATCCTTGTGTCCGAGAAATAGACGACGCTGGCGAAGGGGATCAGCAGGACAGCCACCCATCCGGTCCAGCCGGGCAGAAGCCCCGAGGCATAAAGCGCATAGGCCGGGATCACGACATAGGTGAGAAAATCGATGATCAGGTCCATCAGGACGCCGTCGATCTCGGGGAAATTGCGCTTTACGTCCACGCTGCGCGCCAGCGGCCCGTCGATCCCGTCCACGACGAAGGCAACCGCCAGCCAGATCGCCATCATCTCCCAGTTGCGCTCGAACGCCTCGTGCAGCGCCAGCATGGCGAGCGAGGCTCCGATGGCGGTGAAGAGATGAACGGAGAGGGCTTGGAGGCGTGGGCTCATGGGCTGCGGTGATGCCTGCTTGCCCCGGCACATGCAACCGTTCCGTGACGGATCAGGCGCGCTTGCGGGCGGATGGATGCGCTGATCGATAGACGTCGAGCAGGCGCGCGGTGTCGACGGCGGTATAGGCCTGGGTGGTGGACAGCGACGCATGCCCCAACAATTCCTGGATCGCGCGCAGGTCGCCACCGGCATTCAGCAGATGCGTGGCAAAGCTGTGCCGCATCGCATGCGGTGTCGCCGAAGAGGGCAGGCCAAGCTGCATCCGGGTCTTTTCCATGACCTTGGCTACGGCGCGGGGCCCGAGCGCGCCACCCCGAATGCCGCGAAACATCGGCGTTCCGGGGGGCAGGTCATGCGGGCAGAGCGCCGCGTAACGATCCACGGCGGCGCGGGCGGCGGGAAGGACAGGCAATTCGCGTTCCTTGCCGCCCTTGCCCCGAATGCGCAGTACCTCGGGCAGGGGGATCAGGCGGGCGTCGAGGCCCAGGGCTTCGGATATCCGCAGGCCGCAGCCGTAGAGCAGGGTGATCACCGCGATATCGCGGGCCGCGACCCAGTCGCGCGCGTCCTGCTCGCCGACCCCGTCTATCATGTTGCGTGCGCCACCCTCGGTCAGGGGGCGGGGCAGGCGGCGTTGATGCTTGGGCGCGCGCAGGGACAGGATGGCGGTCGCGTCGAACCCGTCACGTTCGGCCCACCAGCTGTAGAAGCCTTTGACGGCAGATAGCCGCCGCGCCAGCGAACGTGCGCCGACACCGCGCCCGCGCTGATCGGCCATCCACGCCCGCAATTCGCGCGGGCCAAGGCCGCGCAGGGCCGCAGGGCCGGGTGCGCCGCCAAGATACTCGGCCTGAAACGCAAGAAAGCCCGTCACATCCGCGCCATAGGCCCTCAGCGTCGCCTCGGACGCGCCCTTGATCGCGCGTTCATGGGTTAGCCAGCTGTCCAGTAGGTCGCGGATCGCCGGGGTCAGCGCAAGGCTCATCGCCTCAGCCCAGCCAGCCCCGCATCAGCCGTTCGAAGACACCGGCGAAGAAGGTCAGAAGGTCGGTGCCCTGGCTGGGGCGGAACTGGTGCGGGTCCTCGGCGCCCATGACCAGAAGGCCGGGCAGGCGTCCGGGGCCGAAATCGAGGACCATCAACGCTTCGGACTTGATCCAGGTCGCGGCCTCGTCCCCGAAGATCCGGTCGCAGCCCATGCCAACCTGGCGCAGGGTCACCTGCTTGTGCGGGATGTCGCGCCCGCCGGTGATGTAGTCTTCGACGAACCCCGGGGCGACAACGGTCAGCACATCCTCGAGCTTCTGAACGCGCGGCGCCTCGGTCTCGGTCGCTTCGGGCGACTCGAGGACAAGGCGGATACGATCGACGCGCAGGATGCCCGCAACATCCGTGCCCAGAACCTTCAGAAAGTCGGTGAATTCCGACTCGTCGAGCAGTTTCAGGATCGCGCGATGCACCTGGTTGGTGCCGGCGAGGTTTTCATAGGCCGCCGCGATGACCGAGCGATGCGTGTCCTCCAGCCGGTCGAGCCGGTTCTGCAACCGCTCCATCGCGATGCCGCGCATGTCCACGATATTGCCGCCCATCTGGCGGTCATTGGCCGAGATCAGCGCGCGCATCAGGTCGCGGTCCTCGAGGATCAACTCGGGGTCCGAGATCACACGTTCACGCCAATCGTCGAAATATCCGGGACGCGCCCCGGCCGGTTCGCTGCTCACTGTGCTGCCTCGTGCTTTTATTCGGTTTTTCACCTTGTTGGTACGGCTCATAACATGAGCCAAGCGGTTCGGGCCAGTTTTTTTGCCATCGGCTGAGGGAGTTGCGGGCCGTTGTTGCAGTAAGGTCCCCGACGGGACGGCAATTCGCATCGCCGAGGCGCAGAAAGGTCCAAACGGTTGGGGTATGCGAACATGTGGTCCGATGCGGCCTTGTTTCGCGGAGAAACCGGAACGCTCGTTCGCCCGGCCGTTGCCAGAAAGGCTGATCGCCCTTCGCCCGCCGCTTGCATGGCTGCCGATATCGTCTAGATGCCCGCCGACTGGCCCATGGCCACAGCACTTTCCCGGAGGTGGATATGTACGAAACGCTCGCCCTCGATCTCTCGCCCCGTGCGGCATCTCTCTGGCTGGGCCTCGCGCTGGGCCTTGCCTTCGGGGCCTTGGCGCAACTGACACGCTTCTGCCTGCGGCGCGCCGTCGCCGGCCCGGTAGAAGAGCGCGCATCGGCGCGCGGTGTCTGGGCCATGGCGCTGGCGGTTTCGATCCTCGGAACGCAGGCCGCCGTCGCGCTGGGCTGGGTCTCGTTCGATGCGCACAGGTTCCACGTCTCGGCGCTGCCGGTCGTGGGGATCACCGTGGGCGGGCTGCTGTTCGGCGTGGGCGCCGTGCTGGCGCGGGGCTGCATCTCGCGTCTGACGGTGCTGAGCGGTGCAGGCAATTTGCGGGCCCTGACGGCGCTGTTCGTCTTCGCCGTGTTCGCCCATGCAACTCTGCAAGGCGCGTTGTCGCCGGTGCGCACGGGCCTGTCCGCCGCCACCGTTGATCTGGGCGCGGCAGTCAGCCTTGCGGCCCTGCCCGGCGGTGCCGCGATCTGGGCGGCGCTGCTGGCCGTGGCGGCACTTGGCGTGGCGTGGCGCTCCGGCGCGGGCCTGTGGATGCTGTCGGGGGCCGCGTTGCTGGGGGCCTTGGTGCCGCTCGGCTGGGTCGGAACCGGCTTTGTTCTTTACGACGAGTTCGATCCGATTGCGCTGGAAAGCCTGTCCTTCACGAAGCCCTGGGCCGATTCCCTGTTCTGGGGCGTGGCGGCCAGCCTGGTCGAGCCGGGTTTTGGCGTGGGCCTGATCGGCGGCGTCCTGGCGGGGGCCATCGTCGCGGCCATCGCCGCGCGCCGCTTCGCGTGGGAGGCGTTCACCAGCCCCGTGCAGATGGGCCGAACCCTGTCGGGGGCCGCGTTGATGGGCGTCGGCGGCGTTCTGGCTGGCGGCTGCACGGTCGGTGCCGGTCTGGCCGGTGTTCCGACCCTGTCGGTCGCCGCGATCCTTGCCCTGGTGTCGATCGTCGCGGGGATGTGGGGCGCCGGGCTGTTCGAGGCGCGGATTGGCGGCGAGCAGCGCGCGGGGCGCAGCGCCGTTCCCGCCGAATGAACAGCGATGACCGGATGCAAAAAAGGGCGGCCAGTTGGCCGCCCTTTCGCGTTCTGCAATCGAGGGATCAGAGGATCTTCTGACCGGTCTTTTCCCAATCCTTGAGGAAGGCATCGAGGCCCTTGTCGGTCATCACGTGGCTGGCCATCGACTTGATGACGCCCGGGGGGGCCGTCGCCACATCCGCGCCGATCAGAGCGGCTTGTTTCATGTGGTTCACACTGCGGATCGAGGCGGCGAGGATCTCGGTCTCGAACCCGTAATTGTCGTAGATCTGGCGAATCTCGGCGATCAGATCCATCCCGTCGAGGTTCAGGTCGTCGAGGCGACCGATGAAGGGCGAGATGAAGGTCGCGCCGGCCTTGGCGGCCAGAAGCGCCTGGTTGGCCGAGAAACACAGCGTCACGTTGACCATGCGGCCTTCGCCGGTCAGCGTCTTGCAGGCCTTAAGGCCTTCCCAGGTCAGCGGCACCTTGATCGCGATGTTATCGGCGATCTTGGCCAGTTCGCGGCCCTCGGCCACCATGCCTTCGGCATCGAGTGCGATGGTTTCGGCGCTGACGGGGCCGTCGACCAGGTCGCAGATCTCCTTGGTGACTTCCTTGATATCGCGGCCGGATTTCATGATCAGCGAGGGGTTTGTCGTCACCCCATCCACGATCCCCAGCTCGGACAGGTCGCGGATTGCGTCGATGTCGGCGGTATCCACAAAGAATTTCATCGCTCGGCTTCCTTTCGCGGGCAGGCCATGGTCATCTAGCGGCCTTCTAGCGCAAGGGTCGGGCAGCGAAAAGGCATGAGCCGGGAGTATTTCGAAGAAGGCGCGCGCGTCGGTATCCTGACGCCCGAGCCGCTGGACCGCGTTCTGGACTACCGCGCGCCCGAGGGCGGCTGCTGGCTGGGCGCCTTCGTCGAGGTGCCGCTGGGGCCGCGCAAGGTGCTGGGCGTTGTCTGGGGCGAGGGCGCGGGCGATTTCGACGCGGGCAAGCTGCGCGCGGTCAATCGCGTGCTGGAGGCCGCCCCGATGCGTGGCGAATTGCGCAGCTTCCTTGAAAAGGCCGGGGCCTACACGCTGACCCCGCTCAGCCAGATGTTGCGGCTGGCCACCCGCGTGCCGGGCCTGAGCGATCCGCCCTCCATGCGCAAGATCTACCGGCTGGGGCAGGGGGAGCCTGACCGCATGACCGATGCGCGGCAGCGCGTGATCGACACGCTGGTGGAATACGGTGGCTTGGGCTTCACGCTTTCCGAGTTGTCCAGCCTTGCGGGCGTGTCGACCTCGGTCATCAAGGGGTTGGCGAAGCAGGGCGTGGTCGAGGAGGCCGACACGCCCCGCGATGCGCCCTACCTGCCACTGGATCCCGACCTGCCCAGCAAGGAGTTGACCGAGGATCAGGCCAGCGCCGCCGAGGCGTTGCGCACCGGCATGGCCGCGCGGCGCTACGGCACGACCCTGCTGAAAGGCGTCACCGGGTCCGGCAAGACCGAGGTCTATCTGGAGGCCGTCGCCGAATGCCTGCGGCAGGGGCGGCAGGCGCTGGTTCTTCTGCCCGAGATCGCCCTGACCAGCGAATTTCTGACGCGGGTCGAGGCGCGGTTCGGCGCGAAACCCGCCGAATGGCATTCGGGCGTGACCATGACCGAACGCCGCCGCGCGTGGAAGATGGTCGGCCAAGGTGCCGCGCAACTGGTCGTCGGCGCACGATCGGCGCTGTTCCTGCCGTATCGCGACCTTGGCCTGATCGTGGTCGATGAGGAACACGACAGTTCCTACAAGCAGGAGGAAGGCGCGCTTTACAACGCCCGCGACATGGCTGTGCTGCGCGCCAGCCTGAACGATGCGCAGGTGGTGCTGGCCTCGGCCACGCCATCGCTTGAAAGCTGGGCCAATGCCGAGGCGGGGAAATACGCGCGGCTGGACCTGACCGCGCGCTTCGGCGAGGCGGTCTTGCCCGAGATGGCCGCCATCGACATGCGCACGCAGGATCTGCCCGCGCAAAGCTGGTTGTCGCCGCGCCTGACGGGCGAGGTCGCCAAGCGCATCCAGAACGGGGAACAGGCGCTCTTGTTCCTGAACCGTCGCGGCTATGCTCCGGTGACGCTCTGCCGGGCCTGCGGGGCGCAGGTGGGGTGCGATCATTGCGATGCGCGCATGGTCGAGCACCGGTTCCAGAAACGCCTTGTCTGCCACCAATGCGGCGAGACGAAACCCTTGCCCGAGGTCTGCCCCTCCTGCGGGGTGGAAGGGAAGATGGCCGCCGTTGGCCCGGGTGTCGAGCGTGTCGCCGAAGAGGCCGCGCGCGCCTTTCCCGATGCAAAACTGGCGATCCTGTCCTCGGACCTGTTCGGAAGCGCCCGCGCGCTGAAGGCCCAGATCGAAGAGATCGCGCAGGGTGACACTGATATCATCATCGGCACGCAACTGGTGGCCAAGGGGCACAATTTCCCGCGCCTGACGCTGGTGGGCGTGGTCGATGCGGACCTTGGCCTTCAGGGCGGCGACCTGCGTGCGGCGGAGCGGACCTTCCAACTGATGCGGCAGGTGGCGGGCCGCGCCGGGCGGGCGGAGAAACGGGGCGTGGCCCTGCTGCAAACCTTCCAGCCCGATCACCCGGTGATCCGCGCCATCCTGTCGGGCGACGAGGAAGGCTTCTGGCGGGCCGAGGCGGCGGAGCGCGAACAGGCGGGCATGCCGCCCTATGGCAGGCTGGCCGGCATCATCATCAGCGCGCCCGACGCGGCCTCGGCCTTTGATCTGGGCAATCATCTTGCGCGCCATGACGACGCGCTGCGGGCTGTGGGTGCGGTGGTCTACGGTCCTGCGCCTGCGCCCATCGCGCGGGTGCGCGGGCGTCATCGCGTGCGCCTTTTGGTCAAGGCCCCCAAGGGCGTCGCGCTGCAAGGGGCGATCCGGCGCTGGACCGACGGCGTGAAGCTGCCGACCAACCTGCGTCTCTCCGTCGATATCGACCCGCAAAGCTTCTATTGATAGCGGTTCCCATGGGGGCAAACTCCCGCTAGAACCCCGCGAAATCCTTGCGTCTTGAGACTTGTGACATGGCCACGCAGATCCGCCCGCAGCCCAGCATCCTCGACATCGCCCTTTACCAGGGCGGGCAGTCCGAGATCGAGGGCCAAGCCGAACCGCTGAAGCTCAGCTCGAACGAAAACCCGTTCGGACCCTCGCCCGCCGCCGTTGCAGCAATGCAGGGTGTGTTGGGTCAGGCGCATCGCTACCCCTCGACCGATCATGCCGCCCTGCGCGCCGCCATTGCCGAGGTGCATGGGCTGGACGCCGACCGTGTCATCTGCGGCGTGGGGTCGGATGAGATCATCCATTTCCTTTGCCAGGCCTATGCCGGGCCGGGGGACGAGGTGCTGTATACCACGCATGGCTTCGGCATGTATCGCATCAGCGCGCTGGCTGCCGGGGCAACTCCCATCGTGGCGCCCGAGCGTGACCGGATGGTGGATGTCGACGCCCTGCTGGAAATGGCCACTGACAAGACCCGTCTGGTCTTCATCGCCAACCCGGCCAACCCCACGGCGACCATGATCCCGATGGCCGATCTGGCGCGGCTGGCCGATGGGTTGCCGGAGACCTGCCTGCTGATCCTCGACGGGGCCTATGCCGAGTTTGCCGAGGGCTATGACGGTGGAAAATCGCTGGTGGAGACGCGCGAGACTGTCGTGATGACCCGGACCTTCTCCAAGGCCTATGGCTTGGGCGGGTTGCGTGTCGGCTATGGCTACGCGCCGCAGGCGATCATCGACGTGCTCAACCGCATCCGCGGGCCGTTCAACCTGTCGGGGATCGCGCTGGCCGGGGCCGAGGCGGCGGTGCGCGATACCGAGTGGGTCGCCGAGTGTGTCCGCGTGAACGCCGAGGAACGCGCGCGCCTGACCGGCGGGTTGCGCCAGATGGGCATCGCCTGCGACGACAGCCATGCGAATTTCGTGCTGGCTCGATTTGCCGGCGAGGCCGAGGCCGTCGCCGCCGATGAACACCTCAAGACCCAAGGCATCATCGTGCGGCATCCGCGAAGCTATGGCCTGCCGGAATGCCTGCGCATCACCGTTGGTCGCCCCGAGGACAACACCCGCGTGCTGGACGCCTTGGGCAGCTTCAAGGGGGCGGCATGAGCGTGATCTACAATCGCGTTGCCCTGATCGGCCTGGGCCTGATCGCCGGGTCCATGGCCCATGCCATGCGCCGCGCGGGGCTGGCGGGCGAGATCGTGGGCACCGCCCGGTCCGCCGAGACGCGCAAGGTGGCCGCCGAGATCGGCCTTTGCGACCGGATCGTTGAAACAGCGGCCGAGGCTGTCGAGGGCGCCGATCTGGTCGTTCTTGCCGTGCCCGTCGGCGCGATGGAGGCCGTCACCAAGGAGATCGCCCCCCATCTCGCCCCCGGCGCCACGATCACCGATGTCGGCTCGGTCAAGCGCGACGTGATCGCCGCCGTCGCCCCGCATCTGCCCGAGGGGGTGCATTTCGTCCCCGGCCACCCGCTGGCCGGGACCGAGCATTCCGGCCCGCGGTCCGGCTTTGCCGAGCTTTTCGACAACCGCTACGTCTTGCTGACTCCGGATCCCGGCACGGATACCGAGGCCGTCGCGAAATTGCGCGCCTTCTGGGAAGGCTGTGGCGCCAATGTCGAGGAAATGGATGCCGATCACCACGATCTCGTCCTCGCCGTGACCAGCCACACGCCGCACCTGATTGCCTACACTATGGTGGGTGTGGCCGATGACCTGCGCCGCGTGACCGATAGCGAGGTCATCAAGTATTCCGCCGCCGGTTTCCGCGACTTCACGCGTATCGCCGCCTCGGATCCCACCATGTGGCGCGACGTGTTCCTGTCGAACAAGGATGCCACGCTGGAAATCCTCGGGCGCTTCACCGAGGAGCTTTTCGCCCTGCAACGCGCGATCCGCACCGGGGACGGCGACCACCTGTTCGACTATTTCACCCGGACCCGCGCGATCCGTCGCGGCATCATCGAGGCGGGGCAGGATACCGACGCCCCGGATTTCGGCCGCACCCACGCCAAGCCGCGCAAGGCGGAAGAGGCGGAGGGGTGAAGCTGCGGGCGGCGATCCTGGGCGGGGCGCTTGCCCTTGCCGCGGTCCATGCCGCCGCCGAAGCGCCAGACCGATCCCCGCGCCCGATCATGCGAGGCGAGGCCGCGGCCCCGGCCGTGACGCGGGTTGTCGTCGCCGCGACCGCGCGGGCGCCGTCGCAATCCCTGCGCCCCGTCACGCGGCCCGGTGCCGCGCCCATCGCCCCAACCGCCGAGCCCGACGCAGGCACCGCTCCCGCCGCGACTCCGGCCATCGTGACCGAGAGCCGCCGCCCCGGTCTGTTTTCGGCCCTGCTGCCGCCGCGCCGGATCACCGTGGTTCCCGGCGCGACCGCGCTGGCCGTGGCCGAGTCCCTGCGACCGGTGCTGCGTCCGGCAGGCCTGGAGACCCGCGTGCGGGCCGCCGCGACCCGGCAGACACCCGGGCGTGTCACGCAGCCGGGCCGTCGCGGGCAGCTTTGCGGACGAGCCGGGCTGGAAGGGGACCGGTTGGAGACGATCACGGGCCGGATCACGGGCTGTGGGATCGCCGAGCCTGTGCGCCTACGGGCGGTTGACGGGATCCCCTTGACCACACCGGCGACGATCAATTGCGATACCGCCACGGCCTTGCAGGACTGGGTGCAGCAGAGCGTCGTGCCCACGGTCGGACGTCGCGGTGGCGGCGTCGCCAATATCCGGGTCATCGCCTCCTACTCCTGCCGGACGCGGAACTCGCAACCCGGGGCGCGGCTCAGCGAACATGCGCTTGGCAATGCGGTCGACATTGCCGGGATCGGGCTGGCGAACGGCTCTGAACTGACGGTTCTGGGTGGCTGGCGCGACCGGAGCTCCGGGCCGCTTTTGCAAGCGATGCACCAAGGCGCCTGCGGCCCGTTTGGCACGGTCCTTGGGCCGAACTCGGACCGCTTTCACCAAGACCATTTCCACCTCGACGTGGCGTCTTACCGGAGCGGGTCCTACTGCCGCTAGGCTGTGGGTGAAACCATGGCCTACGCCGGTTTTTGGTGGATAAGCTTGTGAATAAAGCCGTGACTGCGACGGGTTTTGAAAAGGCTCAGCGCAGGACAAGACGCGGTGCGGGGCCGAGGGGAATGGGCCCAAGGAACACGCGGCCGTCGCGAAAGGCGAGCGTCGCGTCGATATTGTCCGGGCTGCCCGACAAGCCCGCGACAACGCCCAAAACCCCCTCGACACTGCTCTGCAACTGCTCGGGTAGGGCGCCTGCGTTCACCGCCAGGTCCACCATGGCGCGCCAGTTCTCGGCGCGTACGGAAATCTCGCCATCGGGCTGGCCCTGGGCGTCGACGTCCAAGGCCCCCGTCGCGCGGAACAGCATCGCCCCCCAACTGGCTGCCGCCTCGTCGAGGTCCAGCCGGGTGATCTGTGGCCGCCGATCCTCGATCGCGCCTAGATCCCAGGGGCGGTCGAAGGCCATGCGGGCGGTGTAGATCACCTCGCCGATGGCCTCGGGCAACACGCCTGCCGGGTCGAGAACTGCTGCCATCGGCGCCGGGGGCACCAGCCCGCTCGCGCGGAAGGCCACGTCGTAGGTGTCATCCTCGCCCTCGACCCGCTGGCCGGTCAGCCGCCCCTCGGGCAGGCGCATCGACCAGCCTTCGGTCGAGCTGATTTCGACCCCGCGCAACTCCGTATCCGAGGCATCCAGCGCAAACCGTGCCGCGGGCTGAACATCGAGGTCCGAGCGTATGGCCTCGGACCGGATGGTCAGCCGTTCCCGAGGGGAGGCGAGGGCCTGTTCGGACGGCCCGATGGCGCGCAGGTGGTCGGGGCGGAATACGCGTTGTTCGAGCGTGATGATGGGGGCCGTCCAGACCCAGCCCGTGTCCGGGTCGGCCAGCTCCAGCCCCTCGACCCGCGTGGTGAATTGCGCCGGGAAACCACCCACCGACACGTCGCTGTAATTCGCGAGCCAGCCTTCCTCGGCCCGGTCCGCGAACCAGGCCGCGACGACATTCCCGGTGCTCCACGCGTAGAACGCCCACCAGCCGGAGGCCAACGCCGCCAGCACCACCAGACCGGAAATCAGCCGTCGCATCGCATTCGCCTCTTCACCCTGCCCCGTGGCACCGGATATAGCCGGGCCGAACGAAAAGGGCCACGGGCGATGACCACGGAAATGGACGGCGATTTGTGGGTGTTCGGCTACGGGTCGCTTCTGTGGAACCCGGGGTTCCCGGTGGCCGAGGCGCAGGTGGCGCGCCTGCATCACTGGCACCGGTCGTTCTGCATGTCCTCGATCCACCATCGGGGCACGGTCGAAAACCCCGGCCTGGTGCTTGCACTCGACGCCGCCGAGGGCGCGCATTGCGATGGTTTGGCCTTTCGGGTCGAGGCGCGCTACGCCGCGCAGACCATCGACTATCTGCGCGAACGGGAATTGATCTCCTCGGCCTACGTGGAAACCCGGCAGGAGGTGGAGTTGCATGGCGACCGAACGCGTCTGGCGGATGTTCTGACCTACGTGATCGACGCCGAGCACGACCAGTATCGCGGCAGCCTGTCGCTGGAAGACCAGGCGCAGATCATCGCGGGCGCGACCGGTGGGCGGGGGCCGAACGACGAATACCTGTTCAACACGGCGGCCCATTTGCGGGAGCTGGGCCTCGCCGATGCCGATCTCGACTGGCTGGTGGAGCGTGTCCAGGCCCTGAAAACCGCGTAAGCCCGCGCTCTGCCATTGGCATGAGACGCAACTGGTAGTAGTGTTTGCACAGAAAACACCTAGAAATGGCTGAGAGGGCCATGGCGAGCAGAGCCGACGGCGCGACGGCGCCGCGTATCATCCGACCGACCCGTCAGATCGTCCTGATGCTGCTGATCCTTGGCTGCGTCATCGCGGGCGGTGTCCTCGTCTGGCCGCGGGTGCAGCCGGTGTTCCTGTCCAGCCCCTACCTGAACGGCACCATCGGCGTTGTTTTCGTCGTGGGCGTGCTTGCCTGTTTCTGGCAGGTGTTCCAGCTGTTTTCCTCGGTCGCTTGGATCGAGCAGGTCGCGAGTGCCAGCGCGCAGGACCAGGTCGAGAAGCCGCCGCAACTTCTGGCGGCGGCCACGGGCATCCTGCGCCTGCGTGGATCGCGGATGCAGATCACGCCCGGCACGTCCAAGTCAATTCTCGACTCGGTCGGCGCGCGGATGGAAGAAAGCCGCGACATCACGCGATACATCGCGAACCTGCTGATTTTCCTTGGCCTTCTGGGCACGTTCTTTGGCCTTGCCACCACGGTTCCCGCCGTGGTCGAGACCATCCGCTCGCTCCAGCCGACCGAGGGCGAGGAGGGGCTTGCCGTTTTCGGACGCCTAATGAACGGGTTGGAGGATCAACTGGGCGGCATGGGCACGGCCTTTGCATCCTCGCTGCTGGGGCTGGCCGGTTCGCTTGTCGTGGGCCTGCTTGAGCTGTTCGCCGGCCATGGGCAGAACCGCTTCTACCGCGAGATGGAGGAATGGCTCGCCTCGATCACGCGGGTCAGCTTTTCCTCGGGCGATGGGGAAGGCGGCGTGGATCGCGGGGCGATTGCCACCGTGCTCGACCACATGGTCGATCAGATTGAAACGCTGCAAAGCCTGTTCTCGCAATCCGAGACGCGCCGCGCGGAAACCGATGCCCGGCTGGCCGAATTGTCCGACCGTCTCGGCGCGCTGACCGACCAGATGGGCAGCGGGCAGGTCGAGGCCGCCGCCCGCCTTGCCGCCGCGCAGGACCGTCTGGCGCAGGTGATCGAGGCGCAGTCCACCACCGAACACGGGCTGGACGAAGAAAGCCGGATGCGGCTGCGCTCCATCGACGTGCAACTTTTCCAGATTTTCGAGGAACTGGGCGAGGGGCGCGCGTCGGATGTGAGCCTGCTGCGCGAGGATATCGCCGGGTTGACGGATGCCCTGCGCGCCTTGACCCAAGCCGCCCGCGCGCCGGTGCAACCGCGCCGCGTTGCCGCCGCCGCCCGCCGCGCCGAGCCGAGCGAGACACCGTCGGACGGCGGGGGGTAGGGCAGCATGGCCTTTCACCGCCGCGCCGGAAACCGCTTCTCCGGTTCGATCTGGCCGGGCTTCGTCGATGCGATCACCGCGCTGTTGATGGTGATGATCTTCCTGCTGACCATTTTCATGGTCGTGCAATATGTCCTGCGCGAAGAGATCACCAACCAGGATGACGAGTTGAATGCGCTCAACGCGCAACTCAACGAGTTGTCCGAGGCCCTGGGGCTGGAGACGAGCCGCGCCGACCGGTTGGAAACCCGGGTCGCCACCTTGTCGGGGAACCTTGCCACCGCGCAGGACGAGGTCGCCGCACAGGCGGCGCTGATCGCGTCACTGACCTCGGAGACAGAGGCGCAGGCCGCCCAGATCGCGGATTTCGAGGACCAGGTCGCGGCGCTTTTGGCCGAAAACCGGGACCTCGGCCTCGCGCGGGATGCGGCCCAGGCCGAAGCGGCCGAGGCCATGTCCGAGGCAGAGGCCCTGCAACTGGCGCTTGCACAGGCGCGCTCCGAGATCGACGCTGCCGCCGAAGAGGCCCGGCTTGCCGCCGCCCGCCGCGAGGCGCTCGAATCCCTCGTGGCCGAGCTGGAGGCCGAGGCCGCGACCCGCGAAACCTCGCTTGCCCAAACCCTTGCCGCGCTGGCCGAGGTCGAGGGCGCTGTGGCTCGTGTGGCCGAACTGGAAGGGGATCTGGACGCCGCCGAAGCCGCGCGGTTGCAAGAACTTGCTGCCGCCGAGGCGCTGCGCGAACGCCTTGCCGACGCCGAGGCGGCCCTGACCGAGGAAGAGGCCGCGCGGCTTGCCGAGGCCGCCGCCGCCGAGGCCTTGCGCGCGCGGCTGGAAAACGCGCAGGCCGAACTGACGGCCATGACGCTGGCCCTCGAGGAACAGCGTCGCCGCGCCGAGGAAACCCTGACGCTCCTGGCCGCGGCGGAGGCCAACCGCGACGATCTGGCAACCCGGCTGGCCGCCGCCCTTGCCCAGGCCGAGGCGGGGCAGGGTGAGGTGGCAACCCTCGAAGAGCAACTGGCCGCCGCCGAGGCGGAACTGGCGCGGATGGAAAGCGAAGGCGCCGACCAAACCCGCGAATTGTCCGAACTCGAAGCGCAACTCGCCCTTGCCCTGTCGCGGATCGAGTCCGCTGAGGCCAGCGCCGCCGCCCGTTTGGCGGAATTGGAAGCCCGCATCGCCGATGCCGAGGCGCGGGCCGAGGCCGCCGAAACCCGCCTTGCCGAGGGCGGCGGAGAATTGGCCGATCTCGAAGCGCAATTGTCCGAGGCGCTGGCTGCGCGCCTCGCCGCCGAAGCCGAAATGCGCGAGGCCATGAGTGCCGCCGAACAGCGCGCGGCCCTTCTGGCACAGGCCAATCTTGAGTTGGAGCAAGCCGAGGCCGCGTCCGCCGAAAGCGCGCGGCAGGTGGCCCTGCTCAATGAACAGGTCGCGGCCCTGCGCCAGCAGCTGGGGTCGCTTCAGTCCCTGCTGGACGATGCGCAGGAGCGGGACGAGGAAGCGCAGGTGCAGATCGAAGCGCTCGGGTCGCGCCTCAACACCGCGCTGGCCCAACTGGCTGCCGAGGAAAGCGCCCGCGCCGAGTTGGAGGCCGCCGAGGCCGCCCGCCTTGCCGCCGAGGCCGAGGAGTTGGAGCGCTACCGGTCCGAGTTTTTCGGCCGCCTGCGCGACCTGCTGGAAGGCCGCGAGGGGGTGCGGATCGAGGGAGATCGCTTCGTCTTTTCCTCCGAGGTGCTGTTCGAGGTCGGCTCGGCCGACCTGTCGCCCGAGGGGTTGGCGCAGATCGAGAACGTGGCTGACCTGCTCCTCGACATCGCCGACGAGATCCCGCCCTCGATCGACTGGATCGTGCGGGTGGATGGCCATACCGATGACCAGCAACTCCGCCCCAATGCCGATTATGCGAACAATTGGGAGTTGAGCCAGGCGCGGGCCTTGTCGGTGGTGCGTTTCATGACCGAGGAGCTGGATTTCCCGCCCAACCGCCTGGCGGCGACGGGCTTCGGCGAATATTCCCCCATCGCGTCGAACGACACCGATGCCGGGCAGGCGCAGAACCGCCGCATCGAGTTGAAACTGACCGAACGCTAGGGCCTGACCGGGATCGTCACGCGGCGATGGTGCAGGATCTCCGTGCCCCGGACCAGGGTCACCTCGCCGGCATAGGCGCCTGCGGGCCAGCCCTCTGCCGGGGGCCGCCGCCCGGAGGCGCGAAACAGCTGGGCTTGGGTGCGGTCGAGTTCCACGCGGTTCTCGTGAATAGCCGTGCCATCGGGGCCGAAGATGCGGAAGAGCAGAGCATCCCCCTCCCGTCCGCCATGGACGAAGCCCCACAGCACGATGGGCGCATCAGCGGCCAGCGTCTCTGCATCCGCCGTGCCGGCCTGGATCGCGTCGTACTCCGGCACGCCAGGCGAAAACCCGATGGAGAGAAGGCCACCGCCGCGCACCGGGATCGGCTCTGACCACAGCGGAGCCGCTCCGCTACCGCAAGTTGACAGGTCGCCGGGGTCGAACGGATCGACCGGTGTGCCGTTCTGGCGCAACAGGAACTCGACATGCGGGAACTCGGTATTGCCGGAGTAACCGATCTCGCCCAGGGGTGTTCCGGCCTCGACCGCATCACCCGACGCCACGGCTATGGAGCCTTCGGCCAGGTGGCAGTACTGCGTCTGCCAGCCGTCTTGGTGGTCGATCACCACCCCGTTGCCGCAGCCTTGGCCCTCGGGCGCGGCAGCTGTCCCGCCATCAGGCACCCCGTCGCGCGTGGCGCGCACGATGCCCGGGGCCGCGGCGCGCACGGGCCAGCCCGCCGCCATCGCCTCGAAATCCGCGACGCGGATGTCCGTGCCCGTGTGGCCGTCATAGCTGGCCGGTCCGCAGGTGAAATCGCGCCAGCCGGGGCCGGGATCGCGGTCCATGAATTGCTGCAGGAAACAGGTTTCGCCCAGGGTGCAATCCAGCGGGAAAAGCAGGGCGGGCGGGTCGGCCCAGGCGGCGGATGTGAAAACGGCGGCCCCGGTCAGGGCCGCCGTGAAAGGTTTTCGGGCGCGGATCATTCCGCCGTGAGAAGCGGCGGTTTTTTCGAAGACAGGCGCGGGTTGCCCGGTTCTTCGATGCGCAGGTCGATCTCGCCATCCTTGACGCCGACCTTCACGACACCGCCCTTCGCAAGCTTGCCGAAGAGCAGTTCCTCGGCCAGCGGCTTCTTGATGTGCTCTTGGATCACGCGGCCAAGCGGGCGGGCGCCCATCCGGTCGTCATAGCCCTTGTCGGCCAGCCATTCGGCCGCGGGCTTGGTCAGTTCGATGGTCACGTTGCGATCCATCAACTGCGCTTCCAGTTGCAGCACGAACTTCTCGACCACCTGCAGGATCACCTCTTTCGGCAGCGCGCCGAAGGAGATCACCGCGTCCAGACGGTTGCGGAATTCCGGCGTGAAGGTCCGCTCGATCGCGGCGGTATCCTCGCCCTCGCGGCGGTCGCGGCCGAAGCCGATGGCCGCCTTGGCCTGTTCCGCGGCGCCCGCGTTCGAGGTCATGATCAGGATCACGTTGCGGAAATCGACCGACCGGCCGTTGTGATCCGTCAGCGTGCCGTGGTCCATGACCTGCAGCAGGATGTTGAATACGTCCGGATGCGCCTTCTCGATCTCGTCGAGCAGCAGCACGCAATGCGGATGCTGGTCCACGCCATCGGTCAGCAGACCGCCCTGGTCGAAGCCGACATAGCCCGGAGGCGCGCCGATCAGGCGGCTGACGGCGTGTTTCTCCATGTATTCCGACATGTCGAACCGCAGCAATTCGACCCCGAGCGTGTCGGCCAATTGCTTGGCGACCTCGGTCTTGCCGACG
Organism: Maritalea mobilis; assembly: GCF_019800885.1. GTDB lineage: Bacteria > Pseudomonadota > Alphaproteobacteria > Rhodobacterales > Rhodobacteraceae > Roseibacterium > Roseibacterium beibuensis. The sequence goes on along the minus strand of NZ_JAHVKE010000001.1, from coordinate 1,566,394 downwards.
CCGGTGGGACCGGCGAACAGATAGTTGCCGATTGGCTTTTCCGGTTCGCGCAGGCCCGCGCGGGCCAGCTTGATCGCGCTCGACAGGGCGTCGATGGCGGCATCCTGGCCGAAGACCACGCGCTTGAGCGTGCTCTCCAGGTCCTTGAGCATCTCGGAGTCGTCCTTCGAGACGTTCTTGGGCGGAATGCGGGCGATCTTGGCCACGACGGCCTCGATCTCCTTGGCGCCGATGGACTTGCGGCGCTTGGATTCCGCCACAAGATGCTGCGCCGCGCCGGCCTCGTCGATCACGTCGATGGCCTTGTCGGGCAGTTTGCGGTCGTTGATGTAGCGCGCGGACAGCTCCACCGCGGTCTTGATCGCGTCATTGGTGTATTTGACCGAGTGATGTTCCTCGAAATAGGGCTTGAGGCCCTTGAGGATCTTTACCGCATCCTCGACCGAGGGCTCGGTCACGTCGATCTTCTGGAACCGGCGGCTGAGCGCGCGGTCCTTTTCGAAGTGCTGGCGAAACTCCTTGTAGGTGGTGGAGCCCATGCAGCGCAGCTTGCCGCCCTGAAGCGCGGGCTTCAGCAGGTTCGAGGCGTCCATCGCCCCGCCCGAGGTCGCGCCCGCACCGATCACGGTGTGGATCTCGTCGATGAAGAGCACCGCGTCGGGGTGATCTTCGAGTTCCTTGACGACCGCCTTCAGACGTTCCTCGAAATCGCCGCGATAACGGGTGCCGGCCAGAAGCGCGCCCATGTCGAGCGAATAGATCGTGGCGCCCTGCAACACCTCGGGTGTCTGGCCTTCGACGATCTTCTTCGCCAAGCCTTCGGCGATGGCGGTCTTGCCCACGCCCGGATCGCCCACCAGGAGCGGGTTGTTCTTGCGGCGGCGGCACAGCACCTGGATGCAGCGTTCCACCTCGTGGTCGCGGCCGATCAGCGGATCGACATCGCCCTTTTCGGCCTTGGCGTTCAGGTCGACGCAGTATTTCGCCAGCGCCGATTCCTTGCCTTCGCCCTCGGGCGCCTGCGCCTGCGCGGCAGAAGTCGCTTCGTCTTCGTCCTCGGTGGCGCCGGTCACGGGGCGCTGTTCACCATAGGATGGATCCTTGGCCACGCCATGGGCGATGAAGTTGACCGCGTCGTAGCGGGTCATGTCCTGTTCCTGAAGGAAATAGGCCGCGTTCGACTCGCGCTCGGCGAAGATGGCGACGAGGACGTTGGCGCCCGTCACCTCGGTCCGGCCCGAGGACTGGACATGGATCGCGGCGCGCTGGATGACGCGCTGGAAGGCGGCGGTGGGCACCGCTTCGGAGCCTTCGACATCCGTGACGAGGGTTGAAAGATCATCCTCGATGAATTGCACCAGCGTCTGGCGCAGCTCTTCAAGATCGACGCTGCACGCCTTCATCACCTTCTGCGCATCGGGTTCGTCGATCAGCGCGAGAAGAAGATGTTCTAGCGTTGCAAGCTCGTGACGCCGTGCATTCGCGTTGGCGAGGGCAGCGTGGATGGCCTGCTCTAGGGTGTTCGAAAAAGATGGCACAGGCGTGCTCCTTTCGGTGTCATCGAGTCGGGGCCTAGGCCGCTCCTCGATCATGGCCTCATAAGGTTAAGGTTTGGTTTTTATCGGCGCGTTTCAAGAAATTTCTGCTCAAAGGACTGTGTTCGTTCTGTCCTGAGGCACAAGTCCTTGAAACCCGTCTCATCGGTCGCGGATGGCTGCCCAAGGAACGGGCAGCGGTGAATCGCGCGATGCACAGGGCAGGCGGGCGGGGCAGCTTCAGAACCGGTCCTTTCGGGCCCGAATTTCGGCGAAAACCGCGACGGGGTCGGCCTGGGCCATGCCCAATCGGTCGGCTATTCCGGGTTTTGCGGCGCGCAGAAAGGGGTTCGTGGCGCATTCTTCGGCGAGGGTCGACGGCACCGTGGCTTGTCCTGCAGCGCGTGCCGCGTCGATCTTGGCTGCCCTAGAGATAAGCGCCGCGTTCTCGGGATCAATGGTCAGGGCGAAGCGGGCGTTGGACTGGGTGTATTCGTGGCCGGAGCAGACCAGCGTCTCGGGCGGCAGCGCGGCGAGCTTCGACAGGCTTTCGTACATCTGTGCCGCCGTCCCCTCGAACAGCCGGCCACATCCCAAGGCCATCAGGCTATCGGCGGTAAAGACGGCCCCCGCCGCAGGAAAGTAGTAGGCGATATGCCCGATCGTGTGACCGGAGACGTCGATCACCCGACCTTCCAGATCGCCGATCGTGACCGTGTCGCCCTCGGACAGGGCATGGTCCAGCGGCGGCAGGCGTTCGGCATCGGCGGCCGCCCCCCAGACCCTGGCGCCGTAATGGGTGCGCAACTCGGTCAGGCCATCGACATGATCCCAGTGATGATGGGTGATCAGGATATCGGTCAGATGCCAGCCGCGCGCATCCAGCGCCTCGCGGATCGGCGCGGCCTCGGGGGCGTCGATCAATGCCGTGGCCCCCGTGCGCGTGTCGTGGAGCAGGAAGGCGTAGTTGTCCTCGAGGCACGGAATGGTGACGATCTCGCTGTTCAGGACTGTCTCGGGCATGGCAATTCCCTATCGTGTGGGTAAGGTCGGCACGGCGACAAGAAGCGACAGCCTCGCGCAGAGCAATGGGGAGTGCAATGCATCTGGACGTGCTGGACCTGCGCCAGTTCTATTACCGGACCAGATTGGGCCGGACCGCACAAAAGGCAATCCGCGACCGGATGCTCGGGCTGTGGCCCGAGGCAAAAGGGCAGACCGTGGTGGGATTCGGCTTTGCGGTGCCGCTGCTGCGGCCCTACCTCGCCGATGCTCGCCGGGTGATCGGCCTGATGCCGGCCGAGCAGGGTGTGATGCCGTGGCCCGCCGGCATGGATAATGTCTCGGTCCTGTGCCGAGAGAGCCTTTGGCCGTTGGAGACGGGGCGCGCCGACAAGATCGTCTGTCTGCACGGGCTGGAAACCTCGGAACATCCCTCGGCCCTGCTGGACGAGGCGGCGCGCGTCCTTGGACCGGGCGGCAAGGCGCTTTTCATCGTGCCGAACCGGGGCGGGTTGTGGGCGCGGCGCGACGCGACGCCCTTCGGCTTCGGTCGTCCCTATTCCCTCGGCCAGTTGGAGGCGCAACTCAAACGGCACGATTTCGTGCCCGAGCGCCACGCCGCCGCCCTGTTCGCGCCGCCCTCGGACAAACGGTTCTGGTTGCGCTCGGCGGATATGGTGGAGCGCATGGGCAGCCAATTGTCGAGCTACAGGGCAGGGGGTGTGATCCTGCTGGAAGCGTCGAAACGCGTCCCGGCGCCCCTGGGGCCCGGCCTGGCCGAGCGGGTGCGCCGCCCGTTGCGCGTGCTGGAAGGCACGCCGCAGCCCGCGGCTGCCACCGGGCGCAGCAAGGCCTGAGCCCGCGCGTCAGACGAAAGTGGCCTCGATGGAGGTGATCGGGCGGTTGCAGAGAATCTCGGGCTCTTCGGTCTGGCGCGAGTATTCCGTCATGATCAGGCCGTCGCCATCGTCGGCGGGTTCCGTGGTGAACCGCCCCATGGCCAGTTCGCCCAGCTTCTCCAGGCCGTATCGCTCGATCAGGTCGGCTTCGGTCCCGCGGAAGTCGTCGCCATCTTCGGGGAGGTCACCCGGGGCAAGATAGAAGTTCAGCGAGAAGACGGTGTCGGTGCGCCCGTCCTCGGCCCCGCTTGCGGCGTCGTACTTGGCGGCCACCTGCAAGACCTGGCCCGCGACGTCGTCCTCGATATTCAGGTCGAGTTGCGCATCCGGCGGCAAGGACATCCGGAAGCCGTTTGCCGTTTCGGTCTGCGGCCAGTCCTCGTCCTCCGTTTCGTCGTCCTGCAATTGGAGCGAGACCACGGCGTCGCCGATTTCGCCATGGGTTTCGATGAAATCCACGATGTCTTGCTGCACGGACGCCATCGACAGCAGGTCTCCGCCGTGCTCCGGCGCGTCGGGATCATCGGGGTCGTATCCGTCGCGGCCATGATCCGAGGTCTCGTCCGACGTGTCGAACGCACCCATGAACAGCCAGCCGGCCGTTCCCAAAAGCGCCAAGACGGAAAGATAGGATAGCATGTAGGGTCGTCTTTGCCTGTTCGTTGCCCAATGCATTGTTTCCATTGCGATCAAGGCAACTTCATAGCCGGAAACGGATTGTTTCTGCCGAGAAAAAGGCATTCTTTGGGCAATGCGCCTCTCGACCGAGGGGACAAGTTTCCCTGTTCCGGCGTGTTCGGAGCGTGCCGATGCAGTCCGCTTGCCGGTGCTGGCGCTAACAATTCGCTCAGAATCGTGGAGCCGGGCGCGATCAAAGCGCAGTTTTTTGAGGCTTCAAACCGTCGCATCGCGGCTGTTCTTTCGTAACCCCATGAAAAGGTTAAAATTTCCGTTTTTCTGCCGGTGCCGCGTGGCTGTTGCAGCATGAGGAACGCTCTGCTACATCCACCGCGATTTAAGGGGAAACGGCGGACCGCCACGTCTGCCACGCGAACTCGCCTGGGGGTGCTGCCTGCACCGACCGGGCCAACCATGTGAAAGGGTGGACGTGAGCGAACCAGCTTCGATCTCGACCGGCATTGCCGCGCGCTATGCGACCGCGATGTTCGAACTCGCCGACGAAGGCGGATCCCTCGACAAGCTCGAGGCCGATGTGGACGCGCTGGATGCGGCACTGGCCGAAAGCGCCGATCTGCGTGACCTGATCGCCTCGCCCGTCTATGGGCGCGACGAAACCGGGGCGGCCATCGCCAAACTGGTCGAGGCCATGTCGCTCGGACCCATCGCGGGCAACACGCTCAAGCTGATGGCCGAAAAGCGCCGTCTCTTCGTTCTGCCGGCGCTGTTGGCCGCGCTGCGCGAGAAGATCGCCGAGCACAAGGGCGAGATCACCGCGGACGTGGTGTCGGCCAAGGCGCTGACCAAGGCGCAGTCGGACAAGCTCCAGAAGTCGCTGTCGGCAACCGTCGGGCGCGATGTGAAACTGAATACGACCGTCGATGAAAGCCTCATTGGCGGTCTTGTCGTCAAGGTGGGCTCGAAAATGATCGACACGTCGATCCGTTCGAAGCTCAACACCCTCCAGAACAGCATGAAAGAGGTCGGATAAATGAGTATCCAAGCAGCCGAGATCTCTGCGATCCTCAAGGACCAGATCAAGAGCTTCGGGCAGGACGCCGAAGTGGCCGAAGTGGGGCGCGTGCTCTCGGTGGGCGACGGTATCGCCCGCGTCTACGGCCTCGACAACGTTCAGGCCGGTGAAATGGTCGAGTTCCCGGGCGGCATCATGGGGATGGCGCTGAACCTCGAAGCCGACAACGTCGGTATCGTGATCTTCGGTTCGGACCGCGACATCAAGGAAGGCGACACCGTCAAGCGCACGAACGCCATCGTGGACGTGCCCGCCGGCGACGGCCTGCTGGGCCGTGTTGTCGACGGCCTTGGCAACCCGCTGGACGGCAAGGGCCCGATCGAGGCGTCCGAGCGTCGCGTCGCCGACGTGAAGGCGCCGGGCATCATCCCGCGTAAATCGGTGCACGAGCCGATGGCGACTGGCCTCAAGGCCATCGACGCCATGATCCCGATCGGCCGTGGCCAGCGCGAGCTGATCATCGGCGACCGTCAGACCGGCAAGACCGCCGTGGCGCTGGACACGATCCTGAACCAGAAATCCTACAACGACGCCGCCGGCGACGACGAGAGCAAGAAGCTCTATTGCGTCTATGTCGCCGTGGGCCAGAAGCGCTCGACCGTGGCGCAGCTGGTGAAGAAGCTCGAGGAAAGCGGCGCGATGGCCTATTCCATCGTCGTGGCCGCCACCGCGTCGGACCCTGCGCCGATGCAGTTCCTGGCCCCCTACGCCGCGACGGCCATGGCCGAATACTTCCGCGACAACGGCCGCCACGCCCTCATCATCTACGATGACCTGTCCAAGCAGGCCGTGGCCTATCGCCAGATGTCGCTGCTGCTGCGTCGTCCGCCGGGGCGTGAAGCCTACCCGGGTGACGTTTTCTATCTGCACTCCCGCCTGCTGGAGCGTTCGGCCAAGCTGAACGAAGACAACGGCGCCGGATCGCTGACCGCGCTGCCCGTCATCGAAACCCAGGGCGGCGACGTGTCGGCCTTTATTCCGACCAACGTGATCTCGATCACCGACGGCCAGATCTTCCTGGAAACCGAGCTGTTCTACCAGGGCATCCGCCCCGCCGTGAACACCGGTCTGTCGGTGTCGCGCGTGGGTTCGTCGGCCCAGACCAAGGCGATGTCCTCGGTTGCCGGCCCGGTGAAGCTGTCTCTGGCCCAGTATCGCGAGATGGCGGCCTTCGCACAGTTCGGTTCGGACCTCGACGCCGCAACCCAGCGTTTGCTAAACCGCGGCGCTCGCCTGACCGAGTTGATGAAGCAGGCGCAGTATTCGCCGCTGACCAACGCCGAAATCGTCTGCGTGATCTTCGCCGGCACCAACGGCTATCTCGACAACCTGCCCGTCTCGGACGTGGGCCGCTTCGAGAAAGCGCTGCTGACCTTCATGCGGTCGAAAAAGCAGGACGTGCTGGACTGGATCACGAACGAGGATCCGAAGATCAAGGGCGATGCCGCCGACAAGCTGAAGGCCGCGATCGACGAATTCGCCGCCGACTTCGCCTGATCCGGAACCGATCGAGAGAGGTAAAGGCACATGCCGAGCCTTAAGGACCTGAAGAACCGGATCGAGTCGGTCAAATCGACCCGCAAGATCACCAAGGCGATGCAAATGGTCGCCGCCGCGAAACTGCGCCGGGCGCAGGACGCGGCGGAGATGGCGCGCCCCTATGCCGAGAAGATGGAGACCGTCATGAGCGGTCTCGCCCGCTCGGTCGGCGCATCCGAAAGCGCGCCCCGCCTTCTGTCGGGGACGGGCAAGGATGACGTGCATCTGCTGGTCGTGATGACGGCCGAGCGTGGCCTGTGCGGTGGTTTCAACTCGACCATCGTGCGCAAGGCGCGCCAGCGCATCGACAGCCTGCGGGCCGCCGGCAAGACGATCAAGATCCTGACCGTCGGCAAGAAGGGCCGTGAGCAGCTCAAGCGCGACCATGCCGACCTGTTCGTCGGCCATGTCGATCTGAGCGAGGTCAAGCGGATCGGCTATGCCAATGCCGCCGAGATCGCCGCGAACCTGCTCGACCGGTTCGACGCCGGCGAGTTCGACGTCGCGACGATCTACTACAACCGCTTCCAGTCGGTGATCAGCCAGATCCCGACCGAACAGCAGGTCATTCCCGCCAGCTTCGACGATGCCGAGGACGGCGCCGAGGAGACGGGGACGCTCTACGATTACGAACCCTCGGAAGAGGCCGTTCTCGAAGACCTGCTGCCGCGCGGCGTGGCAACCCAGATCTTCACCGCACTGCTCGAAAACGCCGCGTCCGAACAGGGCGCACGGATGAGCGCGATGGACAACGCCACGCGCAACGCGGGCGAGATGATCGAGAACCTGACGATCCAGTACAACCGGTCGCGTCAGGCCGTCATCACCAACGAGCTGATCGAAATCATCTCGGGCGCCGAGGCGCTCTAAGTCACCGGAGATACGACACATGGCTACAAAAACCGGGAAAATCACGCAGGTCATCGGCGCTGTCGTTGACGTGCAATTCGACGGACACCTGCCCGAGATCCTCAACGCGCTCGAATGCGACAACGGGGGCAAGCGTCTGGTTCTGGAGGTTGCGCAGCACCTCGGCGAGAACACCGTGCGCACCATCGCAATGGACGCGACCGAGGGCCTTGTCCGCGGTCAGGAAGTCAGCGACACGGGTGCACCGATCACCGTGCCCGTGGGCAACGCCACGCTCGGCCGCATCCTGAACGTCGTGGGTGAGCCCGTGGACGAAGGCGGCCCGGTTGAGGCCGACGAGCATCGCGCGATCCACCAGCCCGCGCCCGAGTTCAACGACCAGTCGACCGAGTCCGAGATCCTCGTGACCGGCATCAAGGTCGTCGACCTGCTGGCCCCCTACGCCAAGGGCGGCAAGATCGGCCTCTTCGGCGGCGCCGGCGTGGGCAAGACGGTTCTCATCATGGAACTGATCAACAACATCGCCAAGGTGCACTCGGGCTACTCGGTGTTCGCCGGGGTGGGGGAACGGACCCGCGAGGGGAACGACCTCTACCACGAGATGATCGAATCCAACGTCATCAAGCCCGACAACCTGACCGAGAGCCAGGTGGCCCTGGTTTACGGCCAGATGAACGAGCCTCCGGGGGCCCGTGCCCGCGTCGCCCTGACCGGCCTGACGCTGGCCGAGCAGTTCCGCGACCAGTCGGGCACCGACGTTCTGTTCTTCGTCGACAACATCTTCCGCTTCACGCAGGCAGGCTCCGAGGTGTCGGCGCTTCTGGGTCGTATCCCCTCGGCCGTGGGCTACCAGCCGACGCTGGCCACCGACATGGGCCAGATGCAGGAACGCATCACTTCGACCAAGCAGGGCTCGATCACGTCGATCCAGGCCGTCTACGTTCCCGCGGACGACCTGACCGACCCGGCCCCGGCCACGACCTTCGCCCACCTCGACGCCACGACCGTTCTGTCGCGCGCCATCTCGGAGCTGGGCATCTACCCGGCCGTGGACCCGCTCGACAGCTCCTCGCGCTTGATGGATCCGCAGATCCTCGGCGAAGAGCACTACCAGGTCGCCCGTGACGTGCAGGGGATCCTCCAGCGCTACAAGTCGCTGCAGGACATCATCGCGATCCTCGGCATGGACGAACTGTCGGAAGAGGACAAGCTGACCGTGGCCCGCGCCCGGAAGATCCAGCGCTTCCTCTCGCAGCCCTTCGACGTGGCCAAGGTCTTCACCGGTTCGGACGGCGTTCAGGTCCCGCTCGAGGACACGATCCGCTCGTTCAAGGCGGTTGTGGCCGGCGAATACGACCACCTGCCCGAAGCGGCCTTCTACATGGTTGGCGGCATCGACGAAGTGATCGCGAAGGCCGAGAAACTGGCCGCCGAGGCTGCCTGATCAAACCCCGTGCGGGGGCGCCTGCCGCGTCCCCGCGTCAACGGGTCCTGAACGGAGGACATCATGGCAGAGATGATGCAATTCGATCTCGTCAGCCCGGAGCGGCGCCTTGCGTCCGTCGAGGCCTCCGAGGTGCGCATCCCGGGCGCTGACGGCGACATGACCGCGATGGCCGATCATGCACCGACCATCACCACGCTGCGTCCCGGCGTGCTGTCCGTGACCCATGCTTCGGGCACCGATGAATACATCGTGCTGGGCGGGTTCGCCGACATCTCGGGCACGGCCGTCACGGTGCTGGCCGAACGCGCCCTGCCGAAGGGTGAGCTGGATCGCGAAACGCATGAAAGCCTCGTGGAAGAGTTCCGCGCGGCCCATGAAAAGGCGAAGGACACCTTCCAGAACGAGCCCGGCCCCGTCGACGACGCGGCCAAGCTTTTGTCGGACATGGTGGCCTTGGGCGATCACATCAACGCGTGATCGCGCGACATGATTTGAAGGACCCCGTCCACGCATCGTGGGCGGGGTTTTTCTTTGTTCCGGCCCGCGAAAACACTAGGTTTTGCCCAAATCCTGTCCGCGGAATCGTGTTCTCTGTGCCGATGGGGGAGGAGTCGCACCGGTCATGAAACGCCTCAAAAGCCATCTTGTGGGCCTTGAACAGGGTTCAAAGATCATGTTCAGCGACTTCGAACATGATGGGCCGATGTGGTCCGGCGAAGGCCCGCGTGAGGCGCGTATCGGCATCCGGTTCGACGACACTTTCAGAACGCCGCCTGTCGTGCATGTCGCGATGGGCATGTGGGACACCGAAGGCCAGATGAACCAGCGCGCCGACCTGCGCGCCGAGAACATCACGCCCGAAGGGTTCGATCTGGTGTTCCGCACATGGGGCGACAGCCGCATCGCACGCGTGCGCGCCGATTGGCTGGCCATCGGCGAGCTTTCCGATGACGAGGTCTGGGATGTCGAGTGACGCGGTAGAGCCGCGCGCTCAGCGCCCCCACATGCCCCGCGGGTAGAGACCCTCGTAAATCGGCACAAGGCTGGCGGTATCGAACAGCGACGAGACGCTGGTGCCCGACCAGATGTTCACGATGGCCTGCGCCAGCATCGGCGCGGTGGGCACGATGCGGATATTCGCGCAGGTCTTGACCGGCTCGGGCGCTTCGATCGTGTCGGTGATGACCATGGATTTCAGCACCGATTTCGAGATGCGATCGACCGCCGGACCCGACAGAACGCCATGCGTGGTATAGGCGTGCACCTCGGTCGCGCCAGCTTCCATCAGCACGTCGGCGGCTTTGCAGAGCGTGCCGGCGGTGTCGCAGATGTCGTCAACGATGATGCATTTCTTATCGGTCACGTCGCCGATCACGGTCATGCCCGCGACTTCACCGGCCTTTTCCCGGCGCTTGTCCACGATGGCGAGGGGCGCGCCGATCCGGGTCGCCAGTTCACGCGCGCGGCTCACGCCGCCGACGTCGGGCGAAATGACCATCACGTCGGACATGTCGCCGTCCATCTGGTGCAGGATGTCGAGCGCGAAAATCGGGCTGGCATAGAGGTTGTCGACGGGGATGTCGAAGAAACCCTGGATCTGGGCGGCGTGCAGGTCCATCGTCAGGACCCGCTCGACCCCGCCATGGGTGATGAGGTTCGACACCAGCTTGGCCGAAATGGGCGTGCGCGCCTTGGTGCGGCGATCCTGCCGGGCGTAGCCGAAATAGGGGATCACGGCTGTGACGCGCGCAGCCGAGGAGCGGCGCAGCGCATCGGCCATGATCAGGAGTTCCATCAGGTTGTCATTCGCCGGTTTCGAGGTCGGCTGGATGATGAACATGTCTTCGCCACGGACGTTCTCGTAGACCTCTACGAAGATCTCCTGGTCGTTGAAGCGTTCGACGCGGGCGTCGACAAGGCCCACCTGCATGCCGCGATGCATGGACATGCGGCGCGCGATCGCTTCGGCCAGGGGCCGGTTGGCGTTTCCGGAAATGAGCTTGGGTTCGGTCGAAGGCATGGCGGCAGCGGTCCCTTGGTCTGTCCCTTTGTGTTCGAGGCCGGACGCACGCCGCCGCCCCCCAACAGGCGACCTGCGATCGGTTGACACCCCCTAGCACCCGCCTAGGCTGCGCGCAAAGCCAAATCGGGAGCGCGCGGCACATGGCCCATATCGACTACTATTTCTCGACGATCTCACCCTTCACCTACCTGGCCGGGACACGGATGGAGGAGGTGGCTGCGCGCCACGGGGCGACGATCACCTATCGTCCCTTCGACGTGATCGCCGCCTTCGCCCGCACCGGTGGCGTGGCCCCGAAAGAGCGGCACCCCGCCCGCCTGGAACTGCGCGCGCAGGAGTTGCGCCGACAGGCTGCCAAGCACGGCCTTGCCATCGACCTCGATCCGCCCTTGCGCGCGGTGAACGCAGCCCCGTCATCCTACGCCTTCATCGCGGCGGAGAAGGCGGGTGGCGGAGACCTTGGGCGGCTGGTGCATGCCTTCACCGGGGCGGTCTGGCGCGACAAGCGCGACATCGCCGAGGATGACGTGATCGCCGATTGCCTCGACGAGGCCGGGTTCGACCGGGGGCTGGCGGGCATGGCCATGTTGCAAGGCGCCGAGCAGTATACGCGTAATCTTGAAGATGCCGTGAACGCAGGCGTGTTCGGCGCGCCGTTCTACATCGTGGACGGGACCGAGAAGTTCTGGGGGCAGGACCGCATCGAGGATCTGGACCTGTTTCTGTCTGGCAAGCTGTGAGCGGCATTCGGCACTGGGGAACGGGAGAGCCCGCGCTGGCGCTGCATTGTTCGCTGGCCCATGCCGGGGCGTGGGACGGGGTGGCGCGCGCCCTGGCGGATCGGCTGTCCATGACCGCGCCGGACCTTGTTGGCCATGGGCGTGGGCCCACGCGGGACCCGGCGCAGGATTACCATGACCAGGTGACGGCGCAGGCGAAGGCATGCTTGCCGGAGGCGGTGTGCCACCTGATCGGGCACAGTTTCGGGGCAACGGTGGCGTTGCGGCTGGCGATCGAACAGCCCGACCGCGTCGCCTCCCTTACCCTGATCGAGCCGGTGCTGTTTGCAGCGGCCGGCGACAGTGCGGGCCAGAGAGAACATTCCAGCGCCCTGTCCGGGATGGCGGCGCTGATGGCCTCGGGCGATGACGCGGGCGCGGCGCGGATGTTTCTGAAGGTCTGGGGCGGAGGAGTGCCGTTTGACGCCATGCCTGAGGCACAGCAACGCTACATGGCCGATCGCATCTGGGTGATCCCGGCCAGCGACGCCGCGTTGAGCGGCGACCGGGCGGGACTGCTGCCGCGTCTTGGCCGGGTGCGGTGCCCGGCCCTGTTGCTGGAGGGGCGCCGCTCTCCGCGCGTGATTGCGGATATCCAGGCGGCCTTGGCCGAGGATCTGCCCGATGTGAGGCGCGTGGTGATCGAGGGGGCAGGGCACATGCTGCCCATCACTCACCCGGCAGAGGTCGCCGCAGAGATCCGGGCGTTTCTGTCCTGAACGACCCCAGGGGTTGCGCCGGCTTTGCCGTCGCCCGGGCGAGCGCGGCACGGGGCATCGAGCCCCGTTCCGCGCTGACGCGCGTGCCGCGCGCCTGCATATTTTCCGGGATAAAGATCGGGTGAGGGTGCGATCCCGTCAGCCGCGCCAGAGGTCGATGACCCGGGCCACGTCCTCGGCCTTGCAGGACCAGTCGGTGACGAGGCGGCAGCGAATCAATTCGTCTTCCGGACCCTCCAGCGAGGATTGGAAGGGAAAGAGATAATACTGGGCGCCGGCCTCCATCGCGCGCTTGTGGGCCCCGCGCGGCAGTTCGGCGAAGATCATGTTGCCGGCGGGGTCATGCAGCAGCCGCGCCTCGGGGATGGCGCGCAGGGCGGCGGCCAGTTCGGCGCAGCGGGCATTGGCGGCCTTGGCCGTGTCGAGCCAGAGATCGTTGGTGACATAGGCCAGCATTTGCGCGGCGAGGTAGCGGTGCTTGGACCACAGATGCGCGGCGCGCTTGCGGCGGAGCTGGAATTCCCAGGACAGTTCGGGATCGAACAGCACCACGGCCTCGACCCCGAGGCAGCCATTCTTGGTGCCGCCGAAGCTGACCGCGTCGATGCCGGCCTTCCACGTCATCTCGGCCGGGGTGCAGCCGAGCGCGGCGCAGGCATTGGCGAAACGCGCACCGTCGAGATGGGTTTTCAGGCCGAAGGATTTCGCGACGTCGGTCAGGGCGCGGATCTCGTCCAAGCTGTAGGCGGTGCCGACCTCGGTGATCTGGGTGATGGTGACCGGGCCACGCTGGACGCCATGCACGCCCTTGTCGCCGGTATGCTCGATGGCGCGGGCCAGCGCCTCGGGGGTCATCTTGCCATCGGCACCGTCGATCAGGGTCAGCTTGGCGCCGTTGGTGAAGAACTCGGGCGCGCCGCATTCATCCTCTTCGACATGGGCGACGCGGTGGCAGAAGACGGCATCCCACGGGTTCGCCATGACGCCGAGTGCCAGCGAGTTCGCCGCCGTACCGGTGGCGACCAGATGCACCGCGGCGTCGGGCGCTTCGAAGAGGCGGCGCATGGCATCGGCGGCCAGCCCGCTCAGCGCGTCATTGCCATAGGGCATCGCGTAGCCCTCGTTGGCGCGCGTCACGGCCTCCATCACGTTCGGATGGGCTGGCCCGGTGTTGTCGGATGCGAACATCATGTTCCCGGCTCCTCGATAATGTAATCTTCCCAGTCTTCTTCGGGCACTTCGAACTCGGGCACCGTGATGCCGCGCATCGAGATGCCCGCCTCGTGGACCGTGCCCGGATCGCCCGAGATGAGCGGATGCCACCATGCCAGCGGCTTGCCCTCGTGCAGCAGGCGGTAGGCGCAGGTCTCGGGCATGAAATAGGCGACCTCGGCCATGGTGCCGGGGGTCAGCTGGATGCAATCGGGCACCAGTTGCTTGCGGATCTCGTACTGGCCGCAGCGGCAGGTCTGGTCGTCGAGCAGGCGGCAGGCGACGCGGGTCAGGGCGACCTCGCCGGTATCCTCGTCCTCGAGCTTGTTGAGGCAGCATTTTCCGCAGCCGTCGCAGAGCGCCTCCCACTCCTCGGGCGTCATGCGCTCCATCGGCACGCGATCCCAGAACCGGTCTCTCATGCACGCTCCAGCGCGGCGCGGGCCCGTTCGCTGTCGCGGTTCATCTGGTCGATCAGCGCGTCGAGACTATCGAATTTCGCCTCGTCGCGCAGGTGCTCGACCAGGCCGACGGACAGGTGCTGTTCGTAGAGGTCACCGGAGAAATCGAAAAGGAAGCTTTCGAGGTTGGGCATCGCGCGTTCGAACATGGGCCGGATGCCGAGATTGGCGACGCCCTTGTAGCTGCCCTGATGGGGGCCGGACAGAACGTCGACCAGCACGGCATAGACACCGGGTTTGGGCACGTGCAGCCCGTCGAGCTCCATGTTCGCCGTGGGATAGCCCAGTTGGCGGCCGCGTTTTTCGCCATGCAGCACCGGGCCTTCAATGCGGTGCCAGTGACCCAGCATTCCGGCGGCATCCCTCGGGCGGCCCTCGGACAGCGCCTCGCGAATCGCTGTGGAGGAGACGGCGCCGAGATCCCCATGCAAGAGGGGCGCGATGGTGGTGTCGAACCCCATCTCGCGTCCCATGTCGCGCAACATCTCGGCGGTGCCGGTGCGGCCCTTGCCGAAGCAGAAATCGGCGCCGATCACGACATGGCTGACCCCGAGCGCACCCGCCAGCACGTCGCGGGCGAACTCCTCGGCGGTCAGGCCCGAGAGGTTCGTATCGAAGGGAAGCTCGGCCAGCACCTCGACGCCCAGCTTGGCAAGACGGTGGGCGCGTGCCTCGGCGTTCATCAGGCGGAAAGGGGGGGCATCGGGGGCGAAGAACTCGCGCGGATGCGGCTCGAAGGTCACGACACCCAGGGGCGCGCCATCGCGCCGCGCAAGGTCGATCACATGCTGGTGGCCCAGATGCACACCGTCGAAATTGCCGATCGCCACCGAGGCGCCGCGCTCTTCCGGTCTGACATATTGGTAATCGCGCACGATCCGCATGGGGCGGGCTTAGCGGCCACGCGATCCGAGGGCAAGCGGGGGCTTGGCGTCAGTCGAACTTGCCGGACGGGGCGAGCACGTTGGCCTCCCCCTTGACGACGACGGTTTCGCCGACACGGCAATGGGTGGCGAGTTTCACCCGGCGCTTGGAATAGTCGATTTCCAGCACTTCGACCTCGGCGGTCACAAGGTCGCCGGGACGCACGGGCGCCATGAATTTCAGGGTCTGCCCGAGGTAGACCGTGCCATGGCCGGGGAGTTGTTCCCCGATCACGGCCGAGATCAGGCCAGCGGTCAGCATGCCGTGCGCGATGCGGCCTTCGAAGATGGTGTCCTGCGCGTAATCATCATCGAGATGCACAGGGTTCCTGTCGGTCGACACCTCGGCAAAAAGCTCGATGTCCCGGTCCGTGACCACCTTGGTCAGGGTGCGAACCATCCCGATCTCGAGATCTTCGATCACGATGGTGCCGCGAGGCATGTTGTCCAGCATGTCTACCGTCTCCTTCGCCGTCATGGCGCTGTCATACGGCAAACGAGCGGGATTCTGCAATGCGGAAAGTAAGAAAATGCCAAATTACCGCTCCGCAACCGCAATTATGTTGCGCGCAAGATCGCTTCGCTCAGCGGAACATACCGATGGCGTAGGTCGTCGAAAGCTGGGCCTCGGCCAGGTAGGCCTCCAGTATGGCGGGGTCTGGCTGACGCTCGGTGCCGGTTTCCGCGCGGGCGAGGCCCCCGGTGACGAATAGCGTGTCGATCCCTTCGCCCATACCGCCCTGGATGTCGGTGCGGATGCCGTCGCCGATGGCAAGGATGCGTTCGTCCGGGACGGGGCGGCCGATCTGCTGCAAGCGGCGGCGGGCAAGGTCGTAGATCGGCGGATGCGGCTTGCCGAAATAGAGGCTTTCGCCGCCCATCTCGGTATAGAGCCGGGCCAGTGCGCCGGCGCACCATTCGCGCGTCTCGCCGCGATCCACGACGATGTCGGGGTTGGCGCAGAGAAGCTTCAGCCCCCTTGTCTTGGCGAGCAGGAATTCGGGCCGCATCACCGACGGGTCGGCATGGGGGTCGAACGGGCCGGTGCAGACGATGCCCTCGGCCTCGGACAGGGGCACCCGTTGGATATCGACCGCGTCTTCGGCCAGGTCCATCGGTTTGAAGAAACTCTGGTCGTGATCTTCGCCGATGAAATAGACCTTTTCGCCGACCGCACCCTGCCACATGGCCAGCCGCGCGCTGTCGCCCGAGCTGGCGATCACGTCCCAGGTGTCGTCGGGCAAGCCCATGCGATCGAGCTGTTTCTGGACGCTTGAGCGCGGGCGCGGCGAATTCGTCAGCAGAAGGACCGTTCCCCCCTTGGCCTTGAAGGCGCGCATGGCCTCGATCGCCTCTGCATAGGGTTCGATCCCGTTATGCACACAGCCCCAAAGATCGCAGTAGAGCGCATCGTAGCGGTCTGAAATCTCGGACAGGGATTCGATGATCTGGGTCATGGGGCGCTCCTATGGTCGTGGTGCGATGCATAGGGCGGATGGGGCAGGGGGGCCAGCCCCCCCTTCCCGCGCGGCGGCCTGTGCCGCAGGGTCTTGGTCAGGACGAGGGGATAGGGTGGGCGGCGGAGCCTCCGCCCACCCTTGGTTTCAGAGCGTGATGCGATAGCGGGCGAAGCCATCCGGGCCATCGCCTGCCGGCTCGATCGTCACGCCCTCGACGCTGTCGATATAGGTTTCCGCCGCGGGGCCGGTGTCGAACAGGACGGTGGTGCCTTCCATCGGGGCGAAGGTCCAGTTGGCGTCGGCCGAGGGGCTGACCGTGCCTTGTTCCACGATGTAACGCACGATCACGTCGCGGTTGGTGTCGGGCCCTTCGAAGATCACGGTTTCTGGGCTGGCGCCGGGGAAACTGCCGCCGCCACCCGCGCGGTAATTGTTGGTGGCGACGATGAATTCCTGCTCGGGGTCGATCGGCGCGCCCTCGAACATCAGGTTCACGATGCGATGGGCATCCGGGTTCACCACCTCGCCGTCATTGTTGTAGCGGTTGGGTTGGCTCAGATCGATCTGGTAGCTGACCCCGTCGATCACGTCGAAATTGTAGGACGGGAAGTCGGGGTTCAGCAGGACCTGGTCGGCCTCTCCGGGGGTGATCTGGTTGAACATGCCGGCAGACCGCTCCAGCCATTCGCGCACCTCGGCCCCGGTGATGCGGACCGCGCGCACCGTGTTGGGATAGAGGTAGAGGTCGGCCACGTTCTTGATCGCGATGGGGCCGGGCTGCACCTCGGTGTAATATTCCGGACCACCGCGGCCACCGGCCTTGAAGGGGGCGGCGGCGGACAGGATCGGAAGGCCTTCATGCTCGGTGCCGATCATCATCTGCTCAATATACCAGGTCTGCGCGTTCGACACGATCTGGACCGAGGGATCATCGGCCACCAGCGCGAAATAGCTGTGCAGCGGCGCGTCCGTTTCGCCGACGGCGCGGCGGACATATTCCAGCGTCGCGTCGTGTTCGGCCTGTGCCGCGGCGAGCACGGCAGGCACGCTTTCGACCAGCGGCGTGATCGAGCGGTCTTCCTCGCGGCGGTAGATGGGCCGCGCTTCGGACATGTGGCTGGCGATGCGCCAGCTGTTGCCGTCACGCTCCAGCATCAGGTCGACAAGGCCCATGTGGCTGCCCCAGAACCCGGCCATGACGGCGGGCTTGCCCATGATCGTGCCGGCCTCGGCGTCGACGCCGGGGGTTTCCGCATAATCGGGGCCGGGGAAGACGCGGTGATGGTGGCCGGTCAGAACGGCGTCGATCCCGTCGACGGCGGCCAGCGGGATGCTGGCGTTTTCCATCCCGTCCATGTGATCCGCTTCGCCGATGCCCGAATGGCTGAGCGCGATGATGATCTCGGCCCCCTCCTCGCGCATCTGCGGGATATAGGCGCGGGCGGTGTCGACGATGTCACGCGCCATCACGTTGCCTTCGAGGTGGCGGCGGTCCCAGGTCATGATCTGCGGCGGGACGAAACCGATGATGCCGATGCGGATCGGGTGCGTCTCGCCCGCGCCATCGGTCAACTCGCGGTCGAGGATGACATAGGGCGGCACCAGCGTGGTGTCCTCGGTCGGGCTGGCGCCCATCTCGGAGGCGACGTTGGCGCAGACCACCGGGAAGCCGGCACCGGCCAGCGAATTCATCAGGAAGTTCAGGCCGTAATTGAACTCGTGATTGCCGAGCGTCGAGGCGTCGAAGCCGAGCGTGTTCATGGCCGAGATGATCGGGTGGCTGTCGCCTTCGGACATGCCGCGCTCATAGGCCATGTAGTCGCCCATCGGGTTGCCCTGAAGGAAATCCCCGTTGTCCAGGAGGATCGAGTTGGTGGCCTCGTCGCGGATGCCCTGGATCAGGCTGGCCGTGCGGGCCAGGCCCACCGTGTCGACGGGCCGATCGCCGTAGTAGTCGTAGGGAAACACGTGCACGTGCACGTCGGTCGTTTCCATGATGCGCAGATGCGCCTGACCGGCCTGCGCGCGGGCCGAGAACGGGTGCAGTGCGATGAAGCCTGCGGTCGAGGCGAGGAACGCGCGGCGGTTGAGATGAAAGGGCATGGGATACCTCCTGTCGGAACGATGCCGCAGGACTAGCGCCGGATCGTGACCGCCCTGTTACAGGGCTGTCCGACCGGGTCTTGTGCGTCCCCGGCAGAGTCCGAGCGTCGCGCGGAATCCCTCAAACGACAAGAGGCGACCGAAGCCGCCTCTGCGATGGGCCGAAACCGGCCTTGGCCTTGGCCTGCCGATCAGACGGCGAGGTTCGGGATGATCTGCTTCTTGCGGCTGACAACACCCGGCAGGACGACCGTGTCGCCGTCACCGCAAACGGTGGCAAAGCTCTTCTCAGCCACCTGGCGGGTCAGGTCATTGGGCAGAAGCATGGTCGATTCCTCGTTCAGGATGTCGACGATGAACAGCAGCACCTGATCGACGCCATCTTCTTCGGCGACCTTGGGCATGGTCTCCATCAGGCTGTCCTTGCGCGAAAGCACGGTCTCGGGCGAGGTCGTCTCCAGAACGCTGACGCGGAATTTCTTGCCGCCGACCTCGTATTCCTTGCTGTCCATGCGCAGAAGATCGGCATCGGAAAAGGCCGACACGTCCGACTTGGCCGCGAACATTTCCGAGGCATAGGCGGGGATCTCGACACCAAGGTCTGCGGCCAGTGCTTCGGCAATGGCGCGGTCTTCCTGCGTGGTGGTAGGGCTGCGGAATTCCAGCGTGTCCGACAGGATGCACGACAGCATCGCGCCCTTCACCCAGGCCGGGGCCTGCGCCATGTCATCGCCGATCATCTTGTGCATGATGGTCGCGGTGCAGGCCAGCGGCTCGATGCGGATATCGATCGGGCCCTTCGTTTCCAGCCCGCCAACCAGCTTGTGATGGTCGATGATCGCCCTGATATCGGCGTCGTTCACGGCGTCGGGCAGTTCGGCGGGGTTGTTGGTGTCGACGATCACGACAGGCTGGCCGGCCTCGACGCCCTCGATGATGCGGGGCTTGGGCAGGTCCCACTTTTCCAGCATGAAGGCGGCCTCGGTGTTGGGCTCTCCCAGCAGGACGGCTTCGGCGTTGCCGCCCTTCACCTCGTTCAGGTACCAGGCCCAGATGATGGGCGAGCCGGTGGAATCGGTGTCAGGCGATTTGTGCCCGAAGACTAGCGTGGTCATGGCGAAACATCCCTTTCGGCGGTAATTGCGCTCGGTCGCGCGCCGCTTAGCAAAGCGTGCGGTCGGAGTCACGGGTGTTGTCTGCGTTGCAAGGCGAACCTGTGCCTCGCCCGTCTGCGCCGCGCTCGTGGTTTCGGAAAATTTTTGGAAGTGTCGATCACGCGGTTGTTGACAGGGCAGGGACCCCTCCTTATCTCCGCGCCGTTAGCACTCGCATCGAGAGAGTGCTAACGAGGGAACAACCGAACCCAGAGGAGAGTTCGACAGATGGCATTCAAACCGCTGCATGACCGTGTTCTGGTCCGCCGTGTGGAAAGCGACGAGAAGACCAAGGGCGGTCTGATCATCCCCGACAGCGCCAAGGAAAAGCCCGCCGAGGGCGAAGTGATCGCTTGTGGCGAAGGCGCCCGCAAGGATTCCGGCGAGCTGATCGCGATGGCCGTGAAAGAGGGCGACCGCGTCCTGTTCGGCAAGTGGTCGGGCACCGAGGTCACCGTCGACGGTGAAGAACTGCTGATCATGAAGGAATCGGACATCCTCGGCATCATCGCCTGAGCGTGAGGGCGCGCCTGCGCCCGGTCCCATTCCAAGCATTCAACCCTATTCCAAGGAGAGCCCCAAATGGCTGCTAAGGACGTCAAATTCGACACCGATGCCCGCAACCGCATGCTCAAAGGCGTCAACATCCTCGCCGACGCGGTGAAGGTCACCCTCGGCCCCAAAGGCCGCAACGTCGTCATCGAGAAAAGCTTCGGCGCACCCCGCATCACCAAGGACGGTGTTTCGGTCGCCAAGGAAATCGAGCTCGAGGACAAGTTCGAGAACATGGGCGCGCAGATGGTCAAGGAAGTGGCCAGCCGCACCAATGACGAAGCCGGTGACGGCACCACCACCGCGACGGTCCTGGCCCAGGCCATCGTCAAGGAAGGCATGAAGTCGGTCGCCGCCGGCATGAACCCGATGGACCTCAAGCGCGGCATCGACCTCGCCGTTGCCAAGGTCATCGACCACATCAAGGCGCAGGCCCGCGAAGTCGCCGACAGCGACGAAGTCGCCCAGGTCGGCACCATCTCGGCCAACGGCGAGAAGGAAATCGGCCGCCAGATCGCGGACGCGATGCAGAAGGTCGGCAATGACGGCGTCATCACCGTCGAAGAGAACAAGGGCCTGGAGACCGAGACCGAGGTCGTCGAAGGCATGCAGTTCGACCGTGGCTACCTGTCGCCTTACTTCGTGACCAACCCCGACAAGATGGTCGCCGAGTTGGAAGACTGCATGATCCTGCTGCACGAGAAGAAGCTCTCGTCGCTGCAGCCGATGGTGCCGCTGCTCGAGTCGGTGATCCAGTCGCAGAAGCCGCTGCTGATCATCGCCGAGGACGTCGAAGGCGAAGCGCTGGCCACCCTCGTGGTGAACAAGCTGCGCGGCGGACTCAAGATCGCTGCCGTCAAGGCACCGGGCTTCGGCGATCGCCGCAAGGCCATGCTGCAGGACATCGCGATCCTGACCGGCGGTCAGGTGATCTCGGAAGATCTCGGCATGAAGCTCGAGAACGTGACCATGGACATGCTTGGCACCGCCAAGAAGGTCCAGATCACCAAGGACGAGACGACCATCGTCGACGGTCATGGCGAGAAGGCCGAGATCGAGGCACGCGTTGCCCAGATCCGTCAGCAGATCGAGGAAACCACCTCGGACTACGACCGTGAAAAGCTGCAGGAACGCGTCGCCAAGCTGGCCGGCGGTGTGGCTGTCATCCGCGTTGGCGGCATGACCGAGGTCGAAGTGAAAGAGCGCAAGGACCGCGTCGACGACGCGCTGAACGCAACCCGTGCCGCCGTTCAGGAAGGCATCGTGGTCGGCGGTGGCGTGGCGCTCGTGCAGGGTGCCAAGTCGCTCGAAGGTGTCTCGGGTGAGAACAGCGACCAGAACGCCGGTATCGCCATCGTGCGCCGTGCGCTGGAAGCTCCGCTGCGCCAGATCGCCGAGAACGCAGGCGTCGACGGGTCGGTCGTGGCCGGCAAGATCCGCGAAAGCGACGACACCTCCTTCGGCTTCAACGCCCAGTCGGAAGAGTACGGCGACATGTTCAAGTTCGGTGTCATCGACCCCGCCAAGGTGGTCCGCACCGCCCTGGAAGACGCCGCATCGGTTGCTGGTCTGCTGATCACCACCGAGGCCATGGTTGCCGACAAGCCGCAGAAAGAAGGCGCAGGCGCCGGTGGCGGCATGCCCGACATGGGCGGCATGGGCGGCATGATGTAATCCTGCCCCCGCAAGCAGATAAGCAAAGGCCCGCCATCGTGCGGGCCTTTGTCATTCCTGGGGGACCTTTCCTTCCTTCGCGCGCGGCACTAGCGTCCGGCGAGGCAAAGGGGAGGTGTTGAACGTGTCAGAGACCAAGACCGCTATCGTGACCGGCGCGGCGAGGGGAATCGGTCTGGCCACCACCAGGCTGTTCCTTGCCGAAGGGCTGTCCGTTGCCATGGTCGACCGCGATTCCGCGGAGCTTGAGCGTGCCGCAGACGGGTTGGACAACGTCCTGCCGCTTCCTTACGACGTGTCGATCCCCGAGCAGGTCGACGCGATCATGGCCGAAACGATCCAGCGCTTCGGGCGCGTCGATTGCCTTGTGAACAACGCGGGCGTGGCCGATTTCGGACCGATCGAGGACACGAGTTTCGCCCGCTGGCGCACCGTGATGGAAACCAATCTCGACGGGGTGTTCCTGTGTTCGCAAGCGGCCATCCCGCATCTGAAGGAAACCCGCGGCGCCATCGTGAACATCGCGTCGATCTCGGGGCTGCGCGCCTCGACCCTGCGCGTGGCCTACGGCACCTCGAAGGCCGCCGTGATCCACTTGACCCAGCAGCAGGCGGCGGAACTGGGTGAATACGGCATTCGTGCCAATTGCGTCGCGCCGGGGCCGGTGCGCACGAAGCTGGCCATGGCGGTGCATACACAAGAGATCATCGACGCCTATCACGATGCCATCCCGCTCAATCGCTACGGCTCGGAAGAGGAGATCGCCAATGTCATCGCCTTCCTCTGTTCGGACAAGGCCAGCTACGTGACCGGGCAGTTGATCTCGACGGACGGCGGGTTCGAAAGCACCGGCATCGGCCTGCCAGCATTGCGGAAACAGGGGGAAAACTGATGGATCGGATCGGCGTTATCGGGCTTGGCCGCATGGGATCGGCCATTGCCGCGCGGCTAGCGGGGCAGGGGCATGCGGTGGCGGGCTGGACGCGCTCCGGCCTGACCGCGGACCGCGCCCGGGAGCTCGGGATCGCCCGGGCCGAGACACTGGCCGATCTGGTGGCCGGATCGGACACTGTGATCTTGTCGCTCTTTGACGATGCGGCCGTCGCCGCGGTGCTGGATGCGCTTCTGGACCTGCCCCTGGACGGGAAGCTGATCGTCGAGACCTCGACCGTATCGCCGCTGCAGGTTCAATCGCGCGCCGCCGGTTTTGCCGAGAAAGGGGCCATGATCCTCGACGCGCCGATCTCGGGCGGCCCTGAACTGGTGGCCGCGGGGCAATGCGGGATTTTCGTGGGCGGTACGGCTGAGGCGGCCGAGCGGTTCGCAGCCATCGGCGGCGTCCTCTCCGACAAGCTTGCCCATGTCGGGCCACTTGGAACGGGCCTTGTCATGAAGGTGGTGAACAACGGTGTCCTCCAAGGCTATTTCGCCACGCTGGCCGAGATGATGCGTATCGCGAAACGCGCCGGCCTGCCGTTCGAGACCGCACTGGGCATCGTGGCCAAGGGACCGGCGGGCACCCCGATGCTGACCGCCCGTTTGCCCAAGATGCTGGGGCAGGATGAGGGCGTGGGGTTCCCGATCTCGGGTGTGTCCAAGGACAACGCGATCTTTCAGCGGGTCGCCGAGGAGCTTGGCGTCGATGCCGCCAGCCTTCGCTCTGCGGCGGCGCTTTGGCAGACCGGGATCGAGGATGGCTTGGCCGAGGCCGATGTGGCGATGCAGATCCCCCATGCCTATGACAAAGCCTAGGCGGCGATCCGCCTGTCGGCCGGCATCTTGAGGCGGGTCTTCGCGACACGGTCCGATTCGGTTCACCCTGAGGGTCTGTGCTGGCCGGCCACGACGATGGCCTCTTCTGTCTGAAAGCCCGGGGCCGCGGCATGGCCGTGCTTTGCTTAATCCCCGGAGGTTCAGGATGCCCGCAAAAGCGATAACAGCCCTCCTCGTTGCCCTGGTCATGATGCCAGTGGCGACCGCGGCGCAGGAGGATGATGTTTCAACGACGGTCTTTGCCGACGATCGCTATATCGCCGGCGGAGATTACGAGATCGACGATGAGACCACCGGCGATCTTTTCGCCGCTGGCGAGGAAATCACCCTGTCTGCCCCTGTCTCGGGTGCGGCCCATATGGCCGGACGGCGACTGAGCGTCGAGGCCCCGGTTGCGGGCGCGCTCTATGCTGCTGGCTACGAGATCAGCCTTGATGGGGCCTTTGACGGGCCGCTGTCGGTTTTCGGCGCCGAGGTCGAGATCGATGGCAGCCTGGCCCGCAACCTGCGCGCCTTTGCCTCGGATCTCAGCCTGTCGGGCGACATCGCGGGGTCGGTCATTCTTGCAGCCGACGAGTTGGACCTCGATGCCGCCATCGCGGGCGACGTCATGATGACAGTGCGCGAGGTCGATTTCCGCGAGGGGGCCAGGGTTGACGGGCAGGTCATCCTCTACGTGGAAGACGGCGATGCCCCGGCCATCCCCGAGAGCGTCGCGCCGCCTGACCGTGTCGAAATCCGCGATCTGGAGGCGTGGGACAGCGATGTCGGGCCATCGATGCGCGACCTGCGCAGGGCCGCTTGGCTTGCCGCGATCCGGGGCTTTGCCTTCAGCGTTTTGCTGGTTGCGGCCATCGCGGCTGTCGCGATCTTCTTTGTCCCCGGGCGGGTCGTCCGCTGGCGGGAACGGGCCTTGGCCGAACCCGGACGCAGCCTGGCATGGGGGTTCGGGGCGCTCTCGCTGATCTGGGGCGCGGGGGTGGTTCTTGCCTTTACGGTGTTTGGCCTGCCGCTTTTGCCCGCCGCTTTCCTGATCGGCGCGGCGCTGGCCTACGGGGGGTATGTGCTTGGCTCCTACGTGCTTGGCGTGGCGATCTGGCTGCGGCTGGGCAACGTCATGCCCGATAGCGCCTTGCCCAAGATCGGCTTGGCCGCGTTGGGGGCCGTGGTTGCTGGACTGCTTGCGTTGATCCCGTTCCTGGGATGGCTCTTCGTGATGGCGCTGGCGCTGTTCGGCCTTGGGGCTTTGGTGAACTCGTACCGGGCGCGCAAGACCGGCGGCGGCGATGGAGAGGACGGGGCAGGCCCCGTGCCGGTGGGCTAGGGGCTTTCCTTCGTCGGTGGAATCGCGCATTGGGCGGGCATGACCCGCCCGTGCCTCACCTTCGAAAACGCCCAGGTGCTGATGCCCGATGGCGTCGCAACCGGCGCGCTGTCGATGTCCGATGGATGGATCACCGAGGCGCTGCAACCCCGCCGCATCGACCTGTCCGGCTACCTGATCCTGCCGGGGATCGTGGACCTGCATGGTGACGGGTTCGAACGCCATGTCGCGCCGCGTCGTGGCCTGGTCGGGGATCTCGGCCCCGGTCTGAGGGGGCTTGAGGCGGAATTGGCGGCCAACGGCATCACCACTGCCGTTCTCGCGCAATACTGGTCATGGGAGGGGGGCATGCGGGCCCCCGATTTCGCCAAACGGCTGGCCGATGCGCTGCGCGTGCATCCCGCCCGCGCCGACCTGATCTACCAGCTACGCCTTGAGTTGGGCTGCATGAGGGAGACCGACGAGGTCCTGGCCTTCATCGACCAACACACGATTCCTTTCGTCGTCTTCAACGATCATCTGCCGCATGAGGCCTTGGCCAGCGGCAAACGCCCGCCGTCCTTGCAGGGGCAGGCGCTGAAATCCGGTCGCTCCCCCGAGGAACACCGCGTGCTGATGCAATCCATGCATGAAGCGCTGCCCGAGATCCGCGCCAAGCTGCCGGCCTTCTGTGCGGAGCTGGCGCGGCGGGGTATCCGAATGGGCAGCCATGACGACATGACCGCCGAAGAGCGCGCGGCCTGGCGCGAGATGGGCGCGCTAATTGCCGAGTTTCCCATGGCCCGCCCTCCGGCCGAGGCGGGCGATCCCGTGATCCTTGGCGCGCCCAACGTGGTGCGCGGCGGCAGCCACAAGAAGAAATCCGTCTCGGCGCTGGAGTTGGTGCAGGACGGGCTTTGCGATGCCTTGTGCTCGGACTATTACTACCCGGCCCCGTTCACCGCGGCGCGCAAGCTGGTCTCGCTCGGCTGGTCCCTGCCAGAGGCCTGGGCGCTGGTTTCGGCCAATCCCGCTACGATGATCGGGCTGACCGACCGTGGCAGGCTTGCGCCGGGCGCGCGCGCCGATCTTCTGGTGACGGATCCCGACCTGTCGCAGGTCTATGCGACCATCGCGGGCGGGCAGGTGACGTGGCTTGCCGGCGACCTTGCAGCCCGGATGATCGCATGAGCGCCTTTCGCCTCTCCGCGTTGGTGACGCTGGCCATGCTGGCCTTCGCCGCGAACTCGATCCTCAATCGCGCCGCCGTCGGCGCGGGCGAGATCGACGCGCTGTCCTTCGCGATCGTGCGGGCCGTGTCCGGCGCGCTTGTCCTGTCCGCGCTGGTCCTTGCCCGGCGTCGCTGTGTTCCGGTCCTGAAGGCAAGGCGCGTCGTCGGCGCGGGGGCCCTCACGCTCTACCTGCTGGGCTTCTCCATCGCCTATGTTCAGATCGATGCGGGGCTGGGCGCGTTGATCCTGTTCGGGGCGGTTCAGGTCACGATGTTTGCGGGCGGCGTGATGGGCGGTGACCGCCCACCGGTGCGCCGGTGGATCGGGGCTGGCGTGGCGCTTGGCGGCTTGGCGTGGCTGATCTGGCCCGCGGGCAGCGTCAGCGTGCCGCCCATCGCCGCGGCCGCGATGCTGGTCGCCGGAATTGGATGGGGTGTCTATTCCCTCGCCGGGCGGGGCGCGACCGATCCCCTGGCCGAGACGGCAGCGAATTTCGCCTGGGCCGCGCCGCTCTGCCTGCTGCCTGTGCTGGTGCTGCCTGCCTCGCCCGAGGCTGCGGCCCCGACCGACTACGGCCTCGCACTCGCTGCGATTTCAGGCGCGGTCACGTCGGGTCTGGGCTATGCGCTTTGGTATGGGGTGCTGCCCAAGATGGCGGCCTCGGTCTCGGGGCTTGTGCAACTCTCGGTCCCGGTCATCGCGGCGGCTGCCGGCGTGATCCTGTTGGGTGAAGTCCTGAGGCTGCGGATGCTGGGCGCAGGGGCGCTGACCCTCGGTGGGATCGCCTACGGCCTCGGCGCGGTTCACATGATGAGGGGTTCGAGGGGATCGTAGGCCACGCCGTCGCTCCAGGCGATCTCCGGCAGGATGTCGGGCTTGTAGCGCAGCCGTGCCATCTCGGCCCGGGTGGCCAGGATCCGGTCAGTGACGACGCCTTCGGGATCGGTCCAGGGGGCGAACGGGTCGCCCGAGACGAGCCGGACCCGGAAATAGACATCCACCTGGTGGAAATCCCGCGCGCGAGAGTGGAACTCGTTCACGAGGCAAGGGGCGCCGACCTCTATCGTCAGGCCGGTTTCTTCGTGGAACTCGCGGATGAGGTTGTCATGCAGGGAAGAATGCGGCTCCACCCCGCCGCCGGGGGCACAGAGCAGATCGGATTTGCCGCCCCCCCAGGCGTTGACCAGCAGCAGCCGGTCCTCGATCAGAAGAAGGCCGCGCACGGCGAGGCGGGGGCGATTGTTGGGGCGTGACATCCGCGCCAGCCTGCAATGACGCTGCGTTCGCGGCAAGCCCCCTCGCAGGGGGGGCGGACATACCTTATCTTTCGGCCATGCCGAGGTGTCTTGCCCTGTTCCTGTTTTTCTGCACCGCCGCTATCCCGGCACGGGCCGAGGACTGCGTCGTGCTCTTGCACGGGCTGGCGAGGACGGAAGCGTCGCTGATCGTCATGCAGGAGGCGCTTGAGGCGGAGGGCTACCGCGTGATCAACCGCGGTTATCCATCGACCCGCGCCTCGATTGCCGAACTGGCGCCGCAGACGCTTTTGCCGGCCCTGGCGCAATGCGGGGCGGATCGGGTGCATTTCGTGACCCACTCCATGGGGGGGATCCTGCTGCGCTACTGGGTGTCGCTGCACCGGCCCGTCCGGCTGGGGCGCGTGGTCATGCTGGCGCCGCCGAACGGCGGGTCGGAACTGGTCGATGTGCTGGGGCCACTGGAACCTTTCGAATGGATGAACGGACCGGCGGGGATGCAGCTTGGCACGGGGGCAGAAGATTTGCCCCGGTCGCTGCCGGACGTTGATTTCGAGCTTGGGGTGATCGCGGGGGATCGCACGCTGAACCCGATCTATTCGGCCCTGATCCCCGGACCGGACGATGGCAAGGTCGCCGTCGAACGGACCCGGGTCGCCGGGATGGCCGATCATATTGTTCTGCCCGTCACGCATACTTTCATGATGAACAACCCGCTGGTCATCGCCGAGGTGGTGACCTTCCTGCGCGAGGGCGCTTTCGACCACGACTTGGAATTCCTCGACGCGGTTGAAGAGATCATCGAGTAGCGGTTGCGCCGTCTTCGACGTCGCCCGGTGAAGCGTCCCAAGGGGCATCGAGCCCCTTGGGACGCTTGTGCGCTCCGCGCGGGAGTTTTTTAGCCAAGATGAAGGGGCTTGAAAGCGACCTGCTAGTTGGTCGGACCGGTGACGCGATTGACGTGGCCCATTTTCCGGCCCGGGCGCGTCTCGGCCTTGCCGTAGAGGTGTACCTGAACGCCCGGTTCCGCGGCCAGTGCAGGCGCGCGGTCCACGTCGTCGCCGATCAGGTTTTCCATCACGACATTGGCGTGCCGTTCGCCATTGCCGAGGGGCCAGCCGGTCACCGCGCGGATATGTTGTTCGAATTGGTCGACGGCGCATCCGGCCTGTGTCCAATGCCCGGAATTATGCACGCGCGGGGCGATCTCGTTCACGACAAGGCCTGTTGGCGTCACGAACAGCTCCACCCCCATGACGCCCACGTAATTCAGTTCGGTCAGGATCCGTGACGCAAGCAGCACCGCATCGGTTCTGAGCGATGCCGGGATGGGCGCGGGCACCGTGGTCGTGGCGAGGATGCCGTAACGGTGGACGTTCTGGCCGGGGTCGAAGGCCGAGACGGAACCATCCTGCGCGCGGGCGGCAATCACGCTGATTTCCATCGAGAAGTCGATGAACCCCTCGGCGATCGCGGGGGCGCCTTGCAGGCTGGCCAGCGCGGCTTCGGCCTCGGCCTCGGCCATCACGCGGGCCTGCCCCTTCCCGTCATAGCCGAAGCGGCGGGTTTTCAGGATGGCGGGCACGCCAGTTTCGGCCAGCGCGCCGGGCAGATCGTCGGCGGCGGTCACGGCGGCGAAGGGGGCGACCTGGAGGTCGATACCCTTGAGGAATGTCTTTTCCGTCAACCGATCCTGGCTGACCTCGAGCGCGCGCCGCGACGGGAAGAGCGGGGTGTCGGCGGAGAGGATATCGAGCGCGGGGGCCGGGATGTTCTCGAACTCGTAGGTGATGACATCGCAGGCGGCGGCGAAGCGGGCCAGCGCCTCGGCATCGTCGTAGGGCGCCTGCGTCCAGTCATGCGCGACATCGGCGGCGGGGGCGGCGCCCGGCTCGAAAATATGCGTGCGATAGCCAAGGCGTGCGGCGGCCATGGCGAGCATCCGGCCCAACTGACCGCCGCCGAGGATACCGATGGTCGAGCCGGAGGGGAGCGGATCAGTCATCGCTGGGCACCTCGGGGATGGAGGCCGACAGGTCCGCGCGCCACTGGTCGAGGCGCTGGGCAAGGTCGGGGTCCGAGGTGGCGAGGATTCCGGCGGCCATCAGCCCCGCGTTGCAGGCCCCGGCCGCGCCGATGGCCATGGTGGCCACGGGAAAGCCGCGTGGCATCTGGACGATCGAATAGAGCGAATCCACGCCCGAAAGCGCCTTTGTCTGGACCGGCACGCCGATCACGGGAACGCGGGTTTTCGAGGCCATCATGCCGGGCAGATGCGCCGCGCCGCCCGCGCCCGCAATGATCACCTTCAGGCCACGGTCCGCGGCGGACTTGCCGTAGTCCCACAGGCGGTCCGGGGTGCGATGGGCCGACACGATCCGTGTCTCGTAAGGGACGGACAGCGCGTCGAGAATATCGGCCGCTTCCTTCATCGTGGGCCAGTCGGACTGGCTGCCCATGATGATGCCCACTTCGATCTTCGCCATAGGCCGCACTCCATCCGCCTGCGTCTTGAGCGGCGCACTATAGCGACGGGCGGGGGCGGCGCAATGCGGCAGAGAACGGGTGGTTCAGGCTTGGTGGACGGATCGGCATCATGTCGACGCCATCGGAACTCAGGCGATGATGTCCGGCGTCAACTCGTCCTCGATGCGCGAGATCTCGTCCTTCAGGGCGAGCTTCTGCTTCTTCAGGCGGCGCAGGGTCAGCTGGTCTGGATTGACCGCCTGCTGGAGGGCGTCGATCGCGTCGTCCAGGTCGCGGTGCTCACGGCGCAAAACCTCGAGTTTGACGCGCAAAACGTCCTCGTGGCTCATCTCGGTGGGTGCGTTCATGTTTATCGGTCGTCCCCCAGATCCGTCGCGCGCGGGATCAGCCCGACGAAGATACACGCAAAGCGGCCCGGCGCAAAGCCTGTCGCGCAGGGCGTGGCATCTTGCGCCGGGTGGGTGAACACCCCATATTTTTGCATGAGCACGCTGTCGCCGATGACCGGGGCAGTGTCCGACCGCAGATCGCTTTCGTGCAAAGGATGTGCCTGATGACGAAACTAACCCTTGGGTCGCACCCTTTTCTTCTTGGGTTCGACCAGCTGGAACGCCTGGTGGAGCGCACCGCGAAATCCGGCAATGACGGCTACCCGCCTTACAATATCGAACAGCGGGGCGAGAACGCCTATCGCATCACGCTGGCCGTGGCCGGGTTCGCCGAGAATGACCTGTCGATCACCGTCGAGGACCGCCAGTTGGTGATCCGCGGCAAGCAGCGCGAGGATGAAGACGCGCGTGTCTTCCTGCATCGGGGGATCGCGGCGCGGCAATTCCAACGCAGCTTCGTGATGGCCGACGGGGTCGAGGTGGCCGGTGCCTCGATGGAGCATGGTCTTCTGCATATCGACCTGAAACGTGCCGTGCCCGACAGCGTGGTACAGACGATCCGGATCAACAACACCGCGAAGGCGGACCAGTAAGAAAGGGTGATGTCATGAATGAACGCAATTCCGCTGCCGAAACCCAGGGTCGGCCCATCGTTTACATCCGCAAGGTCGCCGTTGCCGACCTTCCGAGAGAAGTGCGCGAGCAGGCCGAAGGGCTGGAAGAGATCTATGCAATCGGGTCCGAGACGGGCGAGCAGCTTGCCCTTGTCAAGGACCGGCACCTGGCCTTCGTGGTCGCGCGCCAGAACGACATGACGCCGGTCAGCGTGCACTGACCTGACTGCATCCGACATGGAAAGGGCGCCCGACCGGGCGCCCTTTTTCATTCGTCCAGCGTGTCGCGCCAGCGGTTGACGATGGGATAGCGCCGGTCGAGCCAGAAGGCGCGCTCTGTCAGGCGCGCGCCGGGGGCGGCCTGGAAACGCTTGTATTCGTTGATGTAGATCAGGCTTTCGATCTTCTTCACGGTCGTCCGGTCATAGCCCATGGCCACCACGTCCGAGACGCTGGCCTCCTTGTCGATCAGCATTTCCAGCATCACGTCGAGATCGGCATAGGGCGGCAGGCTGTCCTCGTCCTTCTGATCCTCGCGCAGCTCGGCGGTGGGGGGCTTGTCGATGACGCGGGGCGGGATGACTTCGCCAGCGGGGCCGGCCATCCAGTCGCGGTGATTGGCGTTGCGCCAGCGGCAGGTCTCGAAAACGCGGGTCTTGTAGAGGTCCTTGACCGGGTTGTAGCCGCCCGCCATGTCGCCGTAGATAGTGGAATAGCCCACGGCGACCTCGGACTTGTTGCCGGTCGTCAGCAGCATTTCCCCGAACTTGTTCGAGATGGCCATCAGCATGACTCCGCGCAGGCGGGATTGGATGTTCTCCTCGGTCACGTCCGGGGCGAGGCCAGTGAACAGGTCCGATAGCGCATCGCCGACCGCGTCATGGGCCCCCGCGATCGACACGGTATCGAGCTGGCAGCCAAGCCGCCGCGCGGTTTCCCCGGCATCTTCCAGCGACATGTCCGAGGTATATTTCGAGGGCAGCATCACGCAGCGCACGTTCTCGGGGCCGAGGGCGTCCGACGCGATGGCGGCCACCAGGGCCGAGTCCACGCCGCCCGACAGGCCCAAGACGGCTTTCGAGAACCCCGCCTTGCGCATGTAATCGCCCAAGGCCAGCACCATCGCATGATAGTCGGCCTCCCACGCGTCGGGCAGGTGGGCCTTCTCGCCCTCGATGGCCAGCCATCCCTCGGGGCCGTGTTCGAAATCGACATGGGTCAGGGCGGGCTCGAAGGCGGGCATCTGGTGCGTCAGCACCCCGTGCGGGTTCAGCACGAAGGACGCACCGTCAAAGATCTGGTCGTCCTGTCCGCCCAGCAGGTTGAGGTACACCAGCGGCAGGCCGGTTTCGACCACGCGGGCCACCATCTGTGCCTGACGGATATCCATCTTGCCCCGGTGGTACGGGGAGCCGTTCGGCACCAGCAGGATCTCGGCCCCGGTCTCGGCCAGTGTCTCGGTCACATCCTCGAACCACGCATCCTCGCAGATCGGCATCCCGATCCGCACTGGGCCGACGCGCACGGGGCCTGCCGGGTCGCCCGCGTAGTAATAGCGTTTCTCGTCGAACACGGCGTAGTTCGGCAGGTGATGCTTGAGGACCGTCGCGTCGATCTTGCCGCCTTGCAGGACGAAATAGGCGTTGAACGGCTTGGCTCCGCCGGGCAGGGGGCCGCCGATGCCGATGGCCGGGCCGTCCGCGCAATCCGCCGCCAACTCCTCCAGCACGCGCTGCACATCCATCGCGAAGGCCGGTTTCTTGACGAGGTCCTGCAACTGGTAACCGGTGATGAACATCTCGGGAAAGGCGATCATGTCTGCACCGGCCGCCTTGGCGGTTTCCCAGACCTCGCGGGCGATGCGGGCATTGGCCCGCAAATCGCCGACCGTGGGGTTCAACTGTGCCAGCGTCAGGCGAAATCTGTCGGCCATGGGTGCATCCTGCCTTTGCGGTCCGTCTCGCGCGCCCCTCTCATAGCAGACCCATGCGCGGGGCCAAGCCATCGCCGGGACCTGCCGGGGAAAGACATTGCGCGCGGGCGGGTCGTCACCTAACTTGTTCGTCGAAAAGGGAAACCGGCTCCGGAACAGGGGGGCACACAAGGTGCAGAGCGGGAATTGGGTCCGAGGAATGCTGGCTGGCCTCGGCGTGGCGATGGTCGCGACCGGGGTCGTGGCGCAGGAGGCGGATGGCGATGCCACTGTCGATATCCAGCAATATGACAATGGCGGGATCTACGAGGGCGAGTTCCGCAACGGCGTGCAGCATGGCACCGGCACCTACCGCCTGCCGAACGGGTATGAATACACCGGCGAATGGGTCGACGGAGAAATCCGCGGCCAGGGCGTGGCCCGTTTCCCCGATGGCTCGGTCTACGAAGGCCAGTTCCTTGCCGGGCGACCCAATGGCGAGGGAACGATCACCTTTGCCGATGGCTCCACCTACGAAGGCGAGTGGGTCGAGGGCCGGATCGAAGGGACCGGCACCGCGAATTATTCCAACGGCGTCAGCTACACCGGACAATTCCTGAACGCGCTGCATCACGGTCAAGGCGTGATGACCGGCCCGAACGGGTATCGCTACGAGGGCCAGTGGGCCAACGGGCTGAAGGAAGGGGAGGGCACGATCACCTATCCCGACGGCGCGGTCTACGCCGGCCAGTTTGTCGCCGGTCAGCGATCGGGCACCGGGCGGTTGGAGATGGCGGACGGTGTCGTCTACGAAGGCCAGTGGGCCGAGGGCCAGATCAACGGCGAAGGCACGCTGACCCAGCCCAATGGCGACGTCTACACCGGCACGCTGGTCAACGGTCAGCGGCAAGG
The DNA here is from genome assembly GCF_019800885.1 of Maritalea mobilis. GTDB lineage: Bacteria > Pseudomonadota > Alphaproteobacteria > Rhodobacterales > Rhodobacteraceae > Roseibacterium > Roseibacterium beibuensis. The sequence goes on along the minus strand of NZ_JAHVKE010000001.1, from coordinate 1,532,453 downwards.
CGAGGGTCGCGTGACCTATGCCAATGGCGATGTTTACGAAGGCACGTTTGCCGATGACCGCCGCCATGGTCAGGGCACCTTCACCGGGGCCGATGGCTATTTATACACCGGCGAGTGGCGCGAAGGACGCATCGCCGGAACCGGGCAGGTGACCTATCCCGATGGCTCGGTCTACGAAGGGTTGTTCCGCAACGACCTGGCGCACGGCATGGGCACGATCACTTATCCTGACGGCTCCTCCTACGAGGGGGAGTGGGTCGATGGTGTGATCCAGGGGACGGGCACGGCGCGCTATGCAAACGGCCTCGTCTACCAGGGGCAGTTCCTGAATGCCCGTCAGCACGGGCAGGGCGTGATGAGCCATCCCGACGGTTATCGCTATGAAGGCGCGTGGGAAGACGGGCTGCGCCATGGCCAGGGGGTGGCGACCTATGCCGACGGCACCGTCTACGAGGGTCAGTTCGTGGCCGGGCAACGCGAGGGCCAAGGCACGCTGACGATGCCCGACGGGTTTACCTATACCGGCGCGTGGGATGACGGCGAAATCAACGGGATGGGGACGGCCACCTATTCGAATGGCGACGTCTATGAAGGCATGTTCGTGAACGGTCGCCGGCAGGGGGCGGGCACGATGCGCTATGCCAGCGGTGAAGTGATCGAGGGCGATTGGGAAAACGGCCTGCTCTCCGGCGACGGCGCCGAAGCCGCCCCGGAGCCCGCCGCCCAGCCCGACACCAGCGAAGCGACACCGACCGACGAGGCAGCGCCCACGGACGGCTGACAAACCCAGCAGAAAAAGAAAAAAGAGGCGCCATTGGCGCCTCTTTTCGGTTCATGACCCGGGCCGGGATCAGCCTGCGACCAGCCCCATGGATTCCAGTTTCAACAGCACCTGTTGTGCGCAGTAATCGACATCCATCCCCTCGGTGTCGACGCGCAGCTCGGGCTCCTTCGGCTCTTCGTAGGGGTCGGAGATGCCGGTGAACTCCTTGATCTTGCCCTCGCGCGCCAGCGCATAGAGGCCCTTGCGGTCGCGGCGTTCACATTCCTCGAGGCTGGTGGCGACATGGACTTCGACGAAGGCGCCATAGGCTTCGATCATCTCGCGCACGGCACGGCGGGTCGAGGTATACGGCGCGATCGGTGCGCAGATCGCGATGCCGCCGTTCTTGGTGATCTCGGAGGCGACATAGCCGATGCGGCGGATGTTGATGTCGCGGTGTTCCTTGGAGAAACCAAGCTCGGACGACAGGTGCTTGCGCACGACATCCCCGTCGAGAAGCGTAACGGGTCGACCTCCCATTTCCATCAGTTTGACCATGATGGCGTTGGCGATGGTCGATTTGCCCGAGCCACTGAGGCCGGTGAAGAACACGGTGAAGCCTTGCTTGGAGCGCGGCGGTGAGGTGCGGCGCAGTTCCTTGACCACCTCGGGGAAGGAGAACCATTCCGGGATTTCCAGCCCTTCGCGCAGGCGGCGACGGAGTTCCGTGCCCGAGATGTTGAGGATCGTGACGTTATCCTTGTCCTCGATCTCGTCGGCGGGCTCGTACTGGGCGCGTTCCTGAACGTAGACCATGTGTTTGAAATCGACCATTTCGATGCCGATTTCTTCCTGGTGCTGACGGAACAGGTCCTGCGCGTCATAGGGGCCGTAGAAATCCTCGCCCGCGCTGTTCTTGCCGGGGCCGGCATGGTCGCGACCGACGATGAAATGCGTGCAGCCGTGGTTCTTGCGGATCAGCCCGTGCCAGACGGCTTCGCGCGGGCCGGCCATGCGCATGGCGAGGTTCAACAGCGACATGGTTGTTGTGGCGCTGGGGTATTGATCGAGCACCGCCTCATAGCAACGCACGCGGGTGAAGTGGTCGACATCGCCGGGTTTGGTCATACCCACGACGGGGTGGATCAGCAGGTTGGCCTGAGCCTCTTTCGCGGCGCGGAAGGTCAGTTCCTGGTGCGCGCGGTGCAGCGGGTTGCGCGTCTGGAAGGCGACGACCTTGCGCCAGCCCAGCTTGCGGAAATAGGCGCGCAATTCGTTCGGGGTGTCGCGGCGGGCGCGGAAATCATAATGGACCGGCGGCTGGATGCCGGTGATCGCGCCGCCCAGATAGACGGGGCCAGCGGTGTGATGCAGATAGTTCACCGCCGGGTGGGCGATATCGTCAGCGCCGAAAACCTTCTCGGCTTCGTGGGCCTTGTTCGGCACCCACTTGTCGCTGACGGAGAGGATCGCGAGGATCACACCTTCCTGGTCGCGCAGTGCGATGTCCTGGCCTTCTTCGATCTTGGCCGCAAAATCCTCGGAGATATCGAGCGTGATCGGCATCGGCCAGAGCGTGCCATCGGCGAGGCGCATGTTGTCGACGACCGACTCGTAATCTTCCTTGCCGAGAAAGCCCTTGAGCGGGCTGAAGCCGCCGTTCATCAACAGTTCAAGGTCGCAAATCTGGCGCGGCGTCAAATCCCACGACAGCAGGTCGCCGGCTTCGCGCTTCAATTTCTGCGCGCTATCGGGCGAAACGTAGAGTTCCTGAATGGGTGCGTGATGGTTCTGCATCATCTGAATCCTGGGTTTGAGAGAAAGAAGTCCGCTCGTGGCGCCGGTCAGTTCGGCATGGAGCGCGTCGTACTCGGCAAGTTTGCGTGCGAGGAAACGGTCGGTGAGGCGCGCCTTTTCGGCGGCCCCGCGAGAGGTGAGGGCATAGGCGAAGCGCTGACGCTTGTCCGGCCCGGCCCGGTCCGAGATCTTGACGAAGCCAGCGTCCGCCACGGCCCGAAGTTGCGCATTGAGCCGCCCGAGGCTGATCCCCAGCGCCTGCGCCGTCGCGCGCTGCGATGCATCCGGCGCAGCGTCGAGCTGGCGCAGGAGGCGGAAGAGCTGGTCGTCTTCCGGCAGGGTGGTCGTGCTTGGCGCGGCGGGCATTCGAGGAGACTCAATATGTGTTCAGCAATGAACACATCTCACATTTCGCAGCCGCAGAAAAGGGGCTGTGGCGAAATTGGCCAATTTCCGCAGCCACGGGGCGGTCAACAGGCCAAAGAAAAGCCCCGCCCGGACGGTCCGGGCGGGGCGAAACGTGGATCTGAAGGCGCTGTTCGGGCTTACTCTGCCGCGCCGACCTCGCCTTCGGCCTTGTCCGTGACGGCGGCATAGGGCCCGGCCTCGGTGGTGGTTTCCCCTTCCTGTTCGGCCAGCCATTTCTCGGCATCAAGCGCGGCCATGCAGCCCATGCCGGCACTGGTCACGGCTTGGCGATAGACATGGTCCGTCAGGTCGCCCGCAGCGAAGACACCGGGAATCGAGGTGCGTGTGGTGCCGGGGGTGACCTTCACGTAGCCGCCGTTGTGCAGCTCGAGCTGGTCCTTGACCAACTCGGTCGCCGGCGCATGGCCGATGGCCACGAAAAAGCCCGCGCAGGGCACCTCGGTGATTTCACCAGTCTGGACGTTCCTGGCGCGCACGCCTTCGACCCCGCGCGGATTGTCGGCGCCGACGACCTCTTCGACCGTGTGGTTCCACAACAGCTCGACCTTGGGGTTCTTGAACAGGCGGTCCTGCATGATCTTCTCGGCGCGCAATTCGTCGCGACGGTGGATGAGCGTGACCTTCGACGCGAAATTCGTCAGGAACAGCGCCTCTTCCACGGCGGTGTTGCCGCCGCCGATCACCACGACCTCCTTGCCGCGATAGAAGAACCCGTCACAGGTGGCGCAGGCCGACACGCCGAACCCCTTGAAATGCTCTTCCGACGGCAGGCCCAGCCATTTGGCCTGTGCCCCGGTCGCCAGAATGATTGCGTCGGCGGTGTAGGTCGTGCCACTGTCGCCGATGGCCGTGAAGGGGCGGTTCTGCAGGTCGAGGCTGCTGATGTGGTCCGAGATGATCTCGGTGCCCATGGCGCGTGCATGCTCCTCCATCCGTACCATCAGGTCGGGGCCCTGCACCTCCGTGTCGCCGGGCCAGTTCTCGACCTCGGTGGTGATGGTCAACTGGCCACCCGGCTGGATGCCCTGGACAAGGATGGGTTCAAGCATGGCACGGCTGGCATAGACGGCTGCGGTGTAGCCGGCCGGGCCGGAGCCGATGATGAGAACGCGGGTGTGACGTGTGTCTGGCATGGCGGACCCCCTTGGGTTCGTTGATCTCGGGGCATGAGGGGTGCAGGCCGCACCCCTCATCGGTGTTGCCGTCGATATAAAGAGTCGACCATGCCGATGAAAGGGGCGCGCGTGTCGCCGCGTTGCGACTTGCATCTTCCAGGTGGCTATTCCATATGTTGCGCAAGCGTGAAATAAAATTGCGCAGACGCACAAATTCTTGGCAGAAAAGAAATGAGCACCTGCCGGAAAGGGATGGCATGCCCAGCACGAAACTCGACCCGATCGATCGCAAGATCCTTGCCGAATTGCAGGAAGATGGCCGGATGACCAATGTCGAGTTGGCCAAGCGCGTGGGCATCTCCGCACCGCCCTGTTTGCGCCGTGTGCGAACGCTGGAAGAGGCGGGCTACATCCGCGGATACCATGCCGATGTCGATCCCCGCCAGCTGGATTTCGAGGTGCAGGTCTTTGCCATGGTGGGCCTGAACAGCCAGGCCGAGGCGGACCTCGTGGCCTTCGAAGACCGCTGTCGCAGTTGGCCCCTTGTGCGGGAATGCCACATGCTGAACGGCGAGATCGACTTCATCCTGAAATGCGTGGCGCCGGATCTGTCGACCTTCCAGAGCTTCCTGACCGAGGAACTGACCGCCGCGCCGAACGTCGCCAGCGTGCGCACGTCGTTGGTGATTCGCGCCGCGAAGGATGCGCCGGGCGTGCCCTTTGACGTGATGGAAGAGCGGCTGAGCCAGTCGGCCTGACCGTCATGTTGCCCCCACGAAAAGAAGAAGTCGCACCGCTCTACCAGCGCGCGCTGAAGTTTCAGCAATCAGGCCAGGTTGTAGAGGCCCAGGCGATCTACGAACGCTTGCTGCTTGCGGTGCCGCGACAGGCCGAGGTGCTGTTTCAACTGGGCCGGATCGAGGCGCAAAGCGGGCGGCTTGACCGCGCGGAACGGCATCTGCGCAAAGCCTTGCAGACCAAGCCGCGTGAAGCGGCCATATGGCAAGCTTTGCACGGGGTTCTGCGCGGCGGGGCGAGGAAGAAGCTGGAGCGCGAGGCCACGAAGGCCGGCATTCTCTTGGGGCAGGCCTCGGATGTGCAGCCCATCATGCGGCTTCTCTCGGAGGGAAAACCGGAGGAGGCGGAGAAACGCGCCATCGCCCTGTTCAAGGCCGCGCCCGCAGCGTCTGCGCCTGCGCATGCGCTGGGACTGGCCCGCATGGCGCGGGGCCATTGGGCCGCTGCGGCGGAGGCACTGAAGGTGGCCCTGTCCCGCGATCCGGAAAACGCGAGCTACAAGGCCGATCTGGCCCGCGCCCTTGCACGCACTGGACGACCCAAGCAGGCTGAGAAGCTGCTCGAAGAGGCGGCCGTTGCGGGATTGAACGTGGCGGCAGATCTTGCACGTCTTTACCGGGAAAGTTGCCGGTTCGAAGACGCGGCCATCTGGTCTGCAAAGGCGGTGAAGTTTTCTCCGCGCGACATTCCAACACTGATGGCGCACGCTGGCGTGTTGGCCGAGTTGCGCAAACCAGAAGAGGCGCGGAAAAGCCTTGCCGCCGCGCTCAAGGCGGGGGGGCAGCCGCAGCGACTGAAATCGCGGCTGGCTTGGGACCTTGAGACTGCCGGCGAACATGACGCGGGCCTTCAGCTCTTGAACGACGCCTTGTCCGACGCACCGAAAGACCCCCTCCTTTTGACCCAGCGCGCGCAGATGTTGCAGACCGCCGGCGATCTTTCCGGCGCAGAGACGGACTTGCGCGCAGCGATTGACGCGGCGCCCGATCATGCAGAGGCGTACCGGGCCTATGTGAACGGAAAAAAACTGTCGGCCGACGATCCCCTGCTTGCCCGGATGGAAGAGCAGTTGGGCAACCCGTCCCTCGACGCTGCGGCGCGCCGCACGCTGAATTTCGCAGCGGCCAAGGCAAAGCATGATCTGGCGAGATACGGGGAGGCCGCAGAGCATCTCGACCGGGCCAACCGACTGGCAGCGCAGGCTTTTCCATACGGTTTCGACGCGGACCTGGCAGAAGCGCGCCTTCTGGTCGAGGATTGGCACACGCATCTGCGTGATGCGGAGACCAATGGCCCCGCTGACCCGGTTCTCTTCGTGACGGGGCTGCCGAGGTCGGGCACGACCCTCGTCGAAACGATCCTTGCGGCACATTCTCGTGTCACGGCCGCGGGCGAATTGCCGTTCCTGGGCCGCGCGCTGGCCCCTGCCATCGAACAGATGCGCGCCGGAGCGGCCGATGACAGCGCATTCGCCGAGGCGGGAGAGCGCTATTTGCGCGCGGCGCGTCGTAGAACCGGCCCGACGGACATCATCGCGGACAAGGCGATCTCGACCTTTTCGCGCATCGGCCATGCGGCGAGGGCCTTGCCGGGCGCGCGTTTTGTCGTGTTGCGCCGTGACCCGCGAGATGTTGGCCTGTCCATCTGGCGCAATTTTTTCCCGGAAGGGCTGCATCGCTACGCCTACGATCTGACCCAAATGGGGCGCTATATCCGGTTGCACGATGCCTTGGTGCAGTTCTGGACCGAGGAATTGCCAGATCGTGTGCTTGTTCTCGAGTATGAGGAGCTGACTGCGCAGCCCGAGGCTGAAATCCGGAAGCTGATCGCGTTCGCGGGCCTCGATTGGGAGGACGCCTGTCTGTCGCCCGAGACGGCCAATCGGGCGATCAAGACGCTGAGTTTTGCCACGGCGCGGCAACCCATCGGACGGGATGCCGTGGCAGGCTGGCGTCACTACGAGGAGGCCCTGGAGCCACTGGTGGACGCCTTGAGCACGTCGGTGGATCTTTCGCGCGTGTCCTGAAGCGATCAGGCGACGCGTGCGCCCGACACGAAGAAGGCGGCCATTCTGGCCGCCCCTTGCAAGCGTTCGTTTTTTCCGATGCGCGTAGCCGGGATCAGCTCGCGGCTTTGAGGCGGATGGGCTTTGCAGCGATACCGCGCTTGGTGCGGACCTGGCGGTGCCACGTCATTTGCACATCTTCCGCCTTCTTGGCTTCTTCAAGGATCGTTTTCATCCAGCGCCGGGTCTTCATCTGCCTGTTCCTTTCGTGCCGCGATCAGTCGCTATCTTGTTGGGTCCCGCCCTTTCCGGGCTTGAGACCAACGTGACCCGAGATGGTGGCAGTCTTTGGGCGTCGACGTTAAGTCGCGGTAAAAATACTGGGCAAAAATGGGGCGAAGATCGGCTTCGGAATGGCCTTTTTCCAAAGGTTTTTCAGAAAATGCGTTCAGACTTTGCGGCGGGAACAAGGCAGCGCTTGCCCGGATGCTGCCCAGGTTTCCCGACCGCCTGTCGGCAGCGCGGCAATCCCGGCCGTTTCGCGAGGGTGTCAGAGGCGAATCGCTGACAGAAGGCGGCCGTAGTCGGCCTCTCCCCGATGGGTGGCGCGGCGATAGGAATAGAAGCGCCCGTGGTCCGAATAGGTGCAATGACGCGTCCATTCGGCATTTTCGATCCCGGCGAGGCGCAACCGCATCAGCCCGTAGGCAGGTAGGTCGAACAGGTATTTGCCGTCGGCCCCGTTGATGAAGAACCGGCTGTTGCCGGGATCCTCATCGAGGAAGCGTTCTAGGAATTCCTGCCCCACTTCATAAGCGCGCTGGCTGATCGACGGCCCGATCACGGCACGGATGTGTTCGCGGCGGGCGCCCATCGCTTCCATCTGGTCCACGGTCGCCTCCAACACGCCATCGATGGCGCCGCGCCATCCGGCATGGGCGGCGGCGACCACGCCCGCCGCGCGGTCCGCGAAGAGCACCGGTTGGCAATCGGCGGTCAGAACGGCGATGGCAAGCCCCGGTGTCGCGGTGACGATGGCATCGGCCTTCGGTCGCTCCCCGTTCAGTGGCGGGCCGTCCAGCGCAACGGCAGCGGCAGAATGGACCTGGTGCACGGTCACCAGCTTGTCCCGGTCGACCTCCAGGGCCTGCGCGGCACGGGCGCGGTTCATCTCGACGATCTCGCGCTGATCGGACGAACCGCCGCCGCAATTGAGCCCTTCGAAGATGCCCGAGGACGCACCGCCACGGCGCGTGAAGAACCCGTGTTGCACCCCGTCGAGCAACGGGGAGGTCAGGATTTCAAGGCTGAGCGAGGCGGCGGACATGGTTCAGGCAGCAGGTCCTTGAGGATCGAGACCGGGGGGCGGGGCCGCACTGGGCGGCATGAGGGCGAGCACTTTGAAGAGGTTTCCCATTTCCTCGGGGTGCGTCAACCGCCTGTGCGCGGCGACAAGCTGATCGCGCGCGGGGCCGGACAGGCCTTTGAGCAGCGTTTGCGCGCGCGGCGTGATCCCGAGCCGTTCCAGAAACACGCCTTGCGGTGTGAGGGTCGAGGGCACAGCCGGGTTTGCCGCCCGCGCCAAGGCCCCAAAGGCGACATGGGCGGTCAGATCCGCGCCGCCCGGATCGGCAAGCGGATCGGCATAGGCATGGCTCGCCATCGCCTGAAACGTGTCGCCGATGCTGGTCCAGTCGCCGTAATCGATGATCAGGGCTGCCCCGCCAAAGGCTGCAACCCGTCGCCCGATTTCACCTGCGATCGCTTCGCCCGCAGGGCACAACTCGACGATCTGGCCCTCGCTGACGTTGTGCAACCGCTCGCTCAAGGCCGCGACGGTTGACGGGGGCGACAGGCCCCAGATCAGGTTTTCGCCGTCGGCCCCGATCATGCGTTCATGCCAGCCATCCGCACCGCCGCGCTGGTATTGGCGGATCGGCAGCGCGTCGAAAAATTCGTTCGCGACCAGGAACAGGGGGCCGCCGTCCGGCACGGTGGCGAGGCTGTCGTGCCAGTGTGGCGCAAAATCCGACAAGAGCCCCTCTTGCGCCGCGCGCAGCGTTGGGGACGCCTCGACCAGGTGCAGTTGCATCGCCCCATGAAGCCCGGGCACCGTGCGGGTTGCACGCAGCGCATCCGCCATCAGCGTCCCTCGGCCCGGGCCCAGTTCCACGAGGTTGAACGGGGATGGCGCGCCTTGGTCCATCCAGACCTGCGCCAGCCACAGCCCCAGCAATTCGCCGAACATCTGGCTGATCTCGGGCGCGGTGATGAAATCGCCCGCGCCGCCAAGCGGGTCGCCGGTGGTGTAGTAGCCATGTTCTGGATGGAGCAGGCATTCGGTCATGTAATCCGCAACGGTCATCGGGCCGGTACGGGCGATCCGTTCGATCAGGCGGTCCTTCAGGGTCATGCCGTGCGCCTGCGCAAGACCAGCCAAAGACCGGCAAGCATCATCGGGATCGTCAGGATCTGGCCCATCGTCAGCCCGAGCGATGGCCCGAATTGCAGCGCATATCCCAACGGGTTGCCGGGGCCTGCGAATTGCGCATCGGGCTGGCGAACGAACTCGACCGCGAACCGGGACAGCCCGTAAATGACGAAGAACATGCCGGTTAGCGCGCCGGGGCGCTTCAGCCAGCCGCGCCGCCAGGCCAGCCACAACAGGATTGCCCCCATGATCAGCCCTTCGAGCACCGCCTCGTAAAGTTGCGAGGGGTGCCGCGCGCAGGCGAGGCCCCAGGCGGTTTCGACCATGCCCTCGGGCGTCAGGCAGTCCTGCGCCGCCCGGCCGGGGAATACCACGGCCCAGGGCACGTAACTGGGCCGCCCCCAAAGCTCGGCATTGATGAAATTCGCGATCCGCCCGAGGAACAGACCGATCGCGACCACCATCGCCATCGCGTCCGCCACTTGCAGCGGCGGGATGCCGTTGCGGCGGCACCAGATCCAGGCCGACAGCGTCACGCCCAGAAGGCCGCCGTGAAACGACATGCCCCCCTCCCAGATCCGCAGGATCGCAAGCGGATCGGACAGGTATCCGCCCGGCTGGTAGAACAGCACGTATCCAAAGCGCCCGCCGAGGATCACGCCAAGGACCACGGCCGTCAAAAGCCCTTCGACCTGGTCCGGGCGCATCGGGCTGGTATCGTTCGGCCAGAGCGTGGGGCGCTTGACCGCCTGCACGATCAGCCACCAACCTGCGGCAAGCCCGACGATATAAGCCAGTGCATACCAGCGCAGGGCAAAGGTGAACTCGCCGATGGTGATCGAGAAGATCTCGGGCGATATCTCGGGAAAGAGGATCGCGTAGGGCATTTGATCTCCGTCCGGGTGCTGGGTCGGCTGCAAGGGGTGGGGGCGACCTGCGTCGAAGTCAACCTTGATCGCTGACGCCAACCGGCCCATATCACGGGGAACGGATTACGGAGAGTGTGTGATGCAGACCCGCAACAAGATCATGGAAGACATGAGCCAACTGATGACGAACGCCATGGGCGTGGCGCAGGGGGCCAAGGCCGAGGCCGAGACGGCGATGAAATCCATGATGGACCGATGGCTGGCCGACCGGGATTTCGTGACCCGCGAAGAATTCGAAGCCGTGCGCGCAATGGCGCAAAAGGCGCGCGAAGAGAACGAAGCCCTCAAGGCCCGCCTCGACGCGCTTGAAGGCGGCAAGGGATAAGACCCGCGTTCACCACCGGAAACTGCAAGGGGCCTGAGGGCCCCTTTTCGCTGTCCCTCTGTCTCCAGCCCCCGAGAGGCCCAATTCCTGCCAACTTGGCATCCAAGTGTTGAGAGAAAGATCGAGGCATCGCTTGGATCACTACGGGCTTCACAGTGGAAAACCTGCTTGTACTTGTCTCCGATCTCCCGGCCTGGACATGGGGTTTGGCGCTCGGGTCTCTGGCGGTTGGGGCTATCTTTTCCCTTCGCGCACGGTCGCACAGATCAAGGGGGCCTGCATCCTTGTCGGTGTCGCCGAAGGCGCGGGCCCTAGGTAAAAAGACAAGGCCGGTTCGCGAAGGCAGAACCGCGGATCACCACGTGCCTGCCAAAGCTGGACTTGCCGTTGTGGATGCGATGCCAGTTGCGGCGCGGCCCGTTTTGAACCGCGCCGAAGACCGCCTCTTCGAACAACTCGATGATCTGGTCTCGACAAGCATCATGGGCCACAACCTGCTTGCGCAGGTTTCGCTTGGCGAATTTCTGATGATCCGCCGAAAGGGGCGCAGCTACGGAGAGTGGCAATCGGATTTCAATCGGGTCAACGCCAAGCGGGTTGATTTCCTGATCGTCGATCGCGATTGGAACCCGGTGCTGGTGATCGAGTATCAAGGGGCCGGGCATTACGGGCCCGATGGCACCATCAAACAAAAACGCGATGCCGAAAAGCGTGACGCGATCAAGCGCATGGCATGCATGTCCGCCGGTATCGGCTTCATGGAAGTGGTGGCGCAGGGTTTGACGGAGAGGCAAGAGGCCGAAATCAAAGCACTCTTTTATCCGCCGTCCTGGATTGCCGCCGAATAGGCGCGTTCACCATCGACATCTGTGGGCAAAGCTGCGGGCACCCCAATATCTTGTGGGTAACCCGAATACTCGTGCCACACCCCCCTGTGCGTCACAAAAATTCTTCTTTACAGAAGTTCCAAGTCACCGCACCATATTTCGTAGGGGCCGGGAATGGCCCGGCGACCCCTAGATAGGACACCCAGCCATTAGTGGGAGTCTTGGGATCGACAACCAAGGCCCTGCGTCGGCTGCCAAACGAGAGGCCTGGGCAATGTCGCATTCCGAGCAGTATCTGGACATCGAGGAACTTCACCCCATCGACATCGTGGAGACGCTGGCCGCGCATCACGAATGGGATTTCGACCGTATCGCCGATGACCAGATCGCCATGGCCATCGAGGGCCAGTGGCGCACCTATTCCGTTACGCTGGCCTGGTCCTCCTATGACGAAACGCTGCGGATGATCTGCACCTTCGACATGGACCCGCCCGAGGAAGGCAAGGCCAAGCTCTACGAGATGCTGAACCTCGTGAACGACCGGTGCTGGGCGGGGGCCTTCACCTGGTGGGGCGCGAACAAGCTGATGGTCTATCGCTACGGCCTCGTTCTCGCGGGCGACCAGTTGGCCAGCCCCGACCAGATCGCCTGCATGGTGGAAACCGCCGTCCTGTCGGCGGAACGCTACTACCCGGCCTTCCAGCTGGCCTTGTGGTCCGACCGCTCTGCCGAAGAGGCCATGCAGGTCGCCATTGCAGAGGGCTACGGCCGCGCCTAACCTCCCGCGGGCAGGAAACGCCCGAGGGAGAAGGCATGTCATTTACCGAGATCGAGCGCCGCGGCCTTGTGATGCTGGGCTGCGGCAAGATGGGGTCGGCCATGTTGGCCGGATGGCTGAAACGGGGGCTTTCGCCTGATGCCGTTTTTGTCCTCGACCCAAACCCGTCCGACTGGCTGAAGGGCACCGGCGTTTCGATCAACGCGGACCTGCCGGACAGCCCCGCTGTCGCGCTCGTCGCGGTCAAGCCGCAGATGATGGGCGAGGCCCTGCCGCGCATGGCGGCCTTCGGTGGCGGCGAGACCTTGTTCATCTCGGTCGCCGCAGGCACGCCGATTGCCGCCTTCGAAGCCGCTTTGGGGGCAGGCACCCGGATCGTGCGGGCCATGCCCAACACGCCGGCCGCCGTGGGCAAGGGCATCACGGCGATCATCGGCAATGACGCCACCGGCGCCGATGATCTCGACACGGCAGAGGCGCTCCTCTCCGCCATCGGGCAAGTGGTCCGGCTGGAGACCGAGGACCAGATCGATGCCGTGACGGGCCTGTCCGGTTCGGGTCCGGCCTACGTGTTCTACATGATCGACGCGCTTGCCGCGGCGGGCGAGGCCGAGGGCTTGCCCAAGCCGCTGGCCATGCAATTGGCGAAGGCCACCGTGGCGGGGGCAGGGGCTTTGGCGGAAGAGGCCGAGGAAACGCCGGAACAGCTTCGGATCAATGTCACGTCGCCCAATGGCACGACGCAAGCGGGGCTTGAGGTGCTGATGAATGACAACGCGGGCCTTCTGCCGTTGATGCGGGCCACCGTTGCCGCCGCCGCCAACCGCAGCCGGGAGTTGAAGGGATGAGCGACCTGATCGGCATCGACGATTTCCTCAAGGTCGATATCCGCGTCGGCACGGTGACCCGCGCCGAACCCTTTCCCGAAGCGCGCAAACCCGCGATCAAGCTATGGGTCGATTACGGCCCCGGGATCGGCGAGAAGAAAAGCTCGGCCCAGATCACGGTGCACTACGCCCCCGAGGACCTGGTCGGGAAGAAGGTGCTGGGGGTGGTGAACTTTCCGCCGCGCCAGATCGGGCCCTTCATGTCTGAGGCGCTGGTCCTGGGCTTTCACGACGAGGATAACGCCGTTGTCCTTGCCGCACCGGACAAGGACGTCCCCAACGGCGCGAGGCTTTGCTGATGAAACTCCTGATCTCCCGCCGCCTGCCGGAGAGCGTGATGGCCGATGCCGAGGATCGCTTTCACGTGACATGCCGCACGACGACCTTGCCGATGGATCACGCGGAATGCGTTGCGGCGCTGCACGCCTACGATGTCATCCTTCCGACCCTGGGCGACGCTTTCACGGCCAGGGCCTTCGCTGAAGCCGGCGAGCCGCGCTGCAAGCTGCTGGCGAATTTCGGTGTCGGCTACAACCATATCGACGTGGCGGCTGCCCGCGCCTCCGGGATCGCGGTGACGAATACGCCCGGTGCGGTCACCGACGCGACCGCCGATATCGCCATGACCCTGATCCTGATGACCGCGCGCCGCACGGGCGAGGGCGAGCGCCTCGTGCGGTCGGGCCAATGGACCGGCTGGCACCCGACGCAGATGCTGGGCCTCCATGTGACCGGCAAGACGGTCTGCGTGATCGGCATGGGCCGCATCGGTCAGGCCATCGCGCGGCGCTGCCATTTCGGCTTTGGCTGCCGCATCGTCTATGTGAACCGCTCGGCCAAGGCGGTCGACTTTCCCGCCGAGCAGATGGGAATGACCGATGCGCTGGCCCAGGCCGATATCGTCGTCCTGGCCACGCCGGGCGGCGCGGACACCCATCACCTGATCGGCGCCGAGGCCTTCGCTGCCATGCAGCCCCACGCGATCTTCGTGAATATCAGCCGCGGCGATGTCGTCGACGAGGCGGCCCTCGTCACCGCGCTGCAACGGGGCGCTTTGGCGGGCGCCGGCCTCGATGTCTACGAATTCGAGCCAAGGGTGCCGGATGCGCTCCTCGGGATGGAGAACGTGTGCCTGTTGCCGCATCTCGGGACGGCGGCACTGGAAGTGCGCGAAGCCATGGGGCGCATGGCGCTGGACAATGTCATCGCCCAGTCCGAAGGGCGCACGCTGCCAAATCCTGTGGACTGACCTGCCCTTCATCTTGGCCGGAAAACTCCGGGGGTGAGGCCGCAGGCCGAGGGGGCAGCGCCCCCTCGTGCGGGCGTCAGCCCGCACCACCGGGCGACGCGCGGAACGCGCGGCGCAACCCCTTACGCAGGGGTGCGGTCCTCGGTTGCCTCGCGAAAATGGCGGCGGCACAGGGCGACATAGCGGTCATTGCCGCCCACCTCGATCTGGTCGCCTTCGGTCAGGGCCTTGCCGTTCTCGTCGACGCGGATCACCATCGTGGCCTTCTTTCCGCAGTGGCAGATCGTGCGGACTTCCCGCATCTCGTCGGCCAGCGCCAGAAGCGCGGCCGAGCCGGGGAACAGCTCGCCACGGAAATCGACCCGCAGACCATATGCCATGACCGGCACATTCAGGTCGTCCACGGCCCGAGCAAGCTGCCAGACCTGGTCGCGGGTCATCCATTGGGCCTCGTCGATCAACACGCAGGCGCAGGGGCCTTGCTGCAGCCGCGCCGCGATCTTGGCAAAGAGGTCATCGTCCTTGGTGTAGGTATCGGCCTCGGCCTCGATCCCGATCCGGCTGCCGATCTTTCCCGCACCCGCCCGGTCATCGAAGCTGGCGGTCAGAAGATAGGTCTGCATCCCGCGTTCATTGTAGTTGTAGGACGCTTGCAGAAGCAGGGTCGATTTCCCCGCATTCATGGTGGAGTAGTGGAAATACAGCTTGGCCATGAGGGGGCTTGTGCCGCAGCCCGGCCTGCCCTGCAAGATTGACCCTCGCGGCCAAACGCGGTTTTGTGCGCCAAACCAGGGAACGGGGGCGGATATGGGCGACGCGGCCAAGGGCTATTTGAAGCGCCATACAGAACGCTTGATCAAGGATGTCGGCTACGCCGCCGCCTGCGAGTTGACGGGTCGGTCCAAGGCGACGCTTGGGCGCTATTTCTCGGAAGCCGAGGAGCATGCCGAACGCTTCATGCCGGTCGATGCTGTCGCGGCGCTCGAAGCCGCGTCCAGTTTCCCGCATGTCACCGCAGCCTTGGCCGAACTGAACGGCGGGCAGATGAGCTATGGCGCGGACCGGCGCAACTCGGTGCGCGGCGAGGGCGAGGCCGGCGTAAATGCCAATGTCATCCGCCTCAGCCAGCGCTTCGCGATCCTGATGGCGGAATATCACCAGTCGATCGAGGATGGCGTGATCTCGGTCAACGAGGCGCGGCGCCTGCTGGAAGAGACCCTGGAGTTGCAGAAGGTTCTCGTCGAGATGAAGCTCCGCCTCGAAGCCGAAAGCCGCAGCTAGCCGAGTCGGTAAGCCAAAGACGTCAGCCCGCCCGTTCCACGATCACCGACCCGACGGAATAGCCCGCTCCGAAGGAGCAGATCAGCCCCATGTCGCCGGGTTTCAGATCCTCGGAGTATTTCGCAAAGGCGATGATGGACCCGGCCGAGGACGTGTTGGCGTAATCCTGCAGGATATTGGGTTGTTCCCCCGGTTCGGGCGTGCGGCCCAGGACCTTCTTTCCGATGTAGTCGTTCATGGTCTTGTTGGCCTGGTGCAGCCAAAGCCGCTTGAGATCATCTGCCCGCACGTCCGCATCGGCCATGTGATCTGCAATGTGTTGCGCGACTAGCGGCAGCACTTCCTTGAAGACCTTGCGCCCGTTCTGCATGAACTGCATGTCGCGCCGATCCTCCATGTGCCCTTTGCGGGTGCGGCGCAGGAACCCGTCATTGTTGCGGATGTTGTTGGAGAACTGCGTCGCGCAACGGGTGGACCGGATGGTGAAGTGCGGCCCGACCACAAGGTCTGCGCGCTCGATCAGCACGGCGGTGCAGACATCGCCGAAAATGAAATGGCAATCGCGGTCGCGCCATTCGAGGTGGGCCGAACAGATCTCGGGGTTCACGACAAGCGCGCGACGGATGCTGCCCGACCGGATCATGTCTGCCGCAGCCTGGATGCCGAACGTGGCCGAGGAACAGGCGACGTTCATGTCGAAGCCGAAACCACCGGTGCCCAGCAGGTCCTGGATCTCGATGGCAATGGCGGGGTAGGCGCGTTCGTGGTTCGACGCCGCGCAGATCACCGCATCCACGTCAGCTGCATCCACGCCCGCCATGTTCAGCGCATCGCGACAGGCCGACAGCGCCATTTCCGCCATCTGGCCCGGTTCGTCATCGCTGCGTTCGCGCAGCCAGGGGTGCATCACCTCGGGGTCCAGAACGCCCGATTTGTCCAGGACGTAACGCTGTTCGATGCCCGACGCCGCGACGATGAACTCGGAGGAGGAGGGCTGTTTCGCCTCGACCTCACCCGCCGCGATGGCCTCGGCATGGTCCGCGTTCCAGAGCGCCGCATAGGCGTTGAACGCGTCGACCAGTTCGTCATTGGTGACGACCTGCGAAGGCGTGAAAACGCCTGAGCCTGTGATGGCGGGCTGGTGCATGTCTCTCTTCCCATGTGGTTCAGGCAAAGGACCGCAGGGCGCAGGGCTGGTCAAGGGCGTGGATGCGAAACGCAGGCCGGTTTTGGGCCGGCCCGCGTGGGTGTCGTGGCGTCATGTGTCGGCGATCAGGCCGCGAAACCCAGCTTGTGGATGTGGATTTCGTTGATCGGGTGCGTGTCGCCGCCCACCACGTTCGGCAGGAAGTGACGATAGAGCGATCGCCAGTAGGGCTGGATGATCGTGCCATCGTCGATCAGGAACTGCTCGATCCGGGCCATGACGTCGCGGCGGGCATCGGCATCCGCGATGGCCGAGGCTTCGGCCAGCATCGTGTCGAACTCTTCGCTGGCCAGTCCCGTCTCGTTCCACGCCGCACCCGCCGTGTAGGCCAGCGTCAGGTTCTGAACGCCAAGCGGTCGGTGGCCCCAGTCGGTCGAGGAGAACGGGTAAACCGCCCAGTCGTTCCAGAAGGTCGCGCCCGGATAGATCGTCCGCGTCACGTTGAAGCCGGCATCGCGCAATTGCGCGGCCAAGGCGTCCGTGGTCGGCCGCCGCCAGCTGTCGTCGATCGAGATCAACTCGTGCTCGAACTCCGATTGACCGGCGTCTTCCATCAGCGCACGCGCGGCCTCGGGATCGTACTGCGCCGGGCCGATATCGGCATACTCGGGATGGATCGGGCAGACATGGTGGTTTTCGGCCACCTGGCCGCGCCCATTGATGCCCAGGTCCAGAAGAACCTGGTTGTCGCAGGCCAGCGCCAGGGCGCGACGCACGCGCACATCGTCATAGGGCGGGCTGTTGCGGTTCGTCCGCAGCACCAGGGTGTTGGCCGACAGCGCCTCGGACCGGGACCAGCCGATGGCGTCCATGATGTCGATGAAATCGCCGAAGGTCTCGTAGAGCATGTCGATTTCGCCGGCCTCGGCCGAGGCGACGTGAGCGGCCTGATCGGTGCCGAGGTCGATGAACTCGATCCGGTCCAGCGCGGCGCCTTCGCCCCACCACTGGTGATCGGTGTTCTTTTCCAGAACCGCCCGAACGCCGACTTCGAATTCCGTGATCCGATAGGGCCCGGTCCCCACCGGGTTGTCGAGCGGGTTGCCGGAGAAGCCATTCTTCACGATGGCCGAGGCGTAGTCGGACACGGTCGGAATGATGGTGATGTCCGGTCGGCTGAGGTTCAGGCGCAGCGTGTGATCGTCGACGATCTCGATCGCGCCATCGGCGGCCCCGGTCTGGTCCGCGTTCTGATAGGCGCCGACCCGTGACGCCATGGAGTTGCCCTCCATCGACGCATCGCACCAACGGTCGAGGTTGTAGGCCACGTCCTCGGCGGTGAAGGGCGTGCCGTCGTTCCACATCACGCCTTGCCGCAGGTTGAAGATGTATTGCGTGGCGTCCTCGTTCACCTCCCAGCTTTCAAGCAGGCGGCCCTCGAAGGTGCCGTCGCGATTGTACTGCACGAGGTATTCCAGCAGCCCGCGGGTGATGTTGCCGACCTGCGGCCAGTCATAGGTCGGTGGATCTTTCAGCGCGCGCACATCCATCTGGATGCGCATGGTCCCGCCTTGCTGAATATCGGCTTGGGCGCGGGCCGGTGTGACGCCGATCAGGGCATAGGCCCCGGCGGCGGAAACGCCGAGCGCGGTGGCCCGGGTCAGGAACTCGCGCCGCGACAGGGTGCCGTCGGCAACCTCTTGCGCGTAGGCGCGCGCGGCGGGATGCACATTGCGTGCGGAAAACATCATGGAAAACTCTCCCGGTTGGCCCGTTCAGGTGTCTCTCTATCGGTGGTCGCATGGTCCAAAAGCGACATGAATGATTAAAAACGACATACCCGTCGCTGGCAACCAGAGATCAGCCGACGCGCATCTGTGATAGCCGGGCTTCTTGACACGCCTGTGAAACTGACCACCTTGCGCCCGACCCAGAGACGGAGGCCTTTGTGGCGCACTCTCCCCCGCCGTTTTCCGGCTATGAATTCATGATCGCCTGGCGCTACCTGCGCGCGCGCCGCGCCGAGGGCGGGGTCAGCACGATGACCTGGATCAGTTTCATCGGCATCGCATTGGCCGTCATGGCCCTGATCGCGACGCTGGCGGTTCGCTCGGGGTTCCGGCATGAATTCGTGGGCACGATCCTCGGTGCGAACCCGCATGTCAGCGTGTTGGGCCAGGAACGCTACGCCTATACCGATGAAGAACTCGAACTGATCGCCAACAACCCCGACGTCGCCGCGGCGCTGGAGGGGCGGGCGGCGACGACGCGCACGATCGCCTACCCCGAGGAGGTCGCCGAGGCGGTGCGCGCCGTGCCGGGGGTGGTGCATGCCGCCGCCGTGATCCGGGCCGAGGTCATGGCCAGCGCCTCGGGCGAGGATACGCTCGGGCAGGTGATCGGCATCACCTTGGAGGATTTGCGGACCGTGCCCCTTGTCCGCGATCCGGAGATCTACTGGGGCGACCTCGACCGCTTCGAAGAGGGGGTGGCGATCGGGGATGCCTTGGCGCGGCGCCTCGGGATCCGCGTGGGCGACGAGATCCGCATCACATCGCCCAACGGCGCGCAGACTGCCGGGGGGCGAGCGGCCCGGATCGGCAGTTACGAGGTCGTCTATATCTTCCGTGTCGGGCGATACGACATCGACTCGATCCGGATCTACATGCCGATGGCCGAGGCGCAGAGCTTCTTCAACCGTGACGGCGTCGCTGACAGCATAGATATCGCGGTGGAGGACCCCGAGGGCGTGGAGGCGATGTATGCACCGCTGGCGCGCGCCGCCGGCGAAGGTGTCTACCTGCGCACATGGGAGGACAGCGCCGGGGCTTACCTGCGCGCCTTGCAGATGGAAGATAACGTGATGTTCATCATCCTCTCCATCCTCGTGCTGATCGCCACGATGAATATTGTGTCAGGCCTGATCATGCTGGTGAAGAACAAGTCCCGCGATATCGGCATCCTGCGCACCATGGGCTTGACCGAAGGGGCGGTGTTGCGCGTGTTCTTCATCTGCGGCTCGGCCATCGGGGTTGCGGGAACGGTCATGGGGGTCGCGCTGGGTTGTGCCTTCGCGATCTGGATCGACCCGATCTTTTCCTTCGTGAACTTTCTTGCGGGCGGGGGCGTCTGGGACCCTTCGGTGCGGTTCCTGTCCAGCCTGCCGGCGCGGCTGGAGCTTGGCGACGTGCTCAGCGCGGTCAGCCTGTCGCTTGGCCTGTCCTTCTTTATCACGATCTTCCCGGCGCGGCGCGCGGCGCGGATGAACCCGGTCGAGGCGTTGCGCTATGAGTGATCCGGTGCTGTCCCTCGACGGGATCGAAAAGGGCTACAACCGCGGCAAGGCGAATGAAGTGTTGGTGTTGCGCGGTGCGAGCGCCGTGATCCAACCGGGTGAGGTGGTCGGTTTGGTCGCCCCGTCCGGGGCGGGGAAGTCGACGCTTCTTCATATCGCGGGGCTGCTCGACACGCCTGATAGCGGGCATGTCGTGATCGCCGGGCAGGACATGGCGCAGGCCTCGGACCGGGCGCGCACGACCGTGCGACGCGATCTTGTCGGCTTCGTCTACCAGTTTCACCACCTGCTGCCGGAATTCACGGCAGCGGAGAATATCATCGTTCCGCAACTGGCCAACGGAACGCCGCGCGGCGAGGCCGCTGATCGCGCCGAGATGTTGCTGTCCAAGGTGGGGCTTTCCGCCCGCGGCAGCCATCGGCCCGGTGCGCTGTCGGGGGGAGAGCAACAACGCGTCGCCTTTTGCCGTGCCCTGGCGAACGCTCCGCGCCTGCTGCTGGCGGACGAACCGACCGGCAATCTCGACCCGGAGACGTCGGATACCGTCTTCGGTGTGCTGATGGAACTGGTGCGCGAGACAGGCATGTCCGCGCTGATCGCGACCCATAATCATGACCTTGCGGCGCGCATGGATCGCGTGCTGCGCCTGGATCAGGGCGTGCTGGTCAACGGGTGACGGGCGCAGGTGGCAACCGCGGTTACGGGTGCGTTTCGAACCAGGTCAGGATCTCGTCCAGGGTTTTCTGACGCCGCCCGGGGCTTTCCATCAGAACCTCGTGTTCGCCGCCCTCGATCTCGACATAGCGGCCATCGGGCCAATCTTGCATACGCTCGCCGACGACCGGCACCTCGACGATGCGTTCACGCGTGCCGACAAGGGCCAGAACGGGCATGTCGAGCGGATCCTTGCGCATCAACTCCCGCGTTTCCCGCAGAGCGGCCCGGACCCACAGGTTGGACGGCCCACCAAGCGCAAGCTCGGCGTGCTGACGGATCTGGCGCATCATGTAGTCGAACTGGTCGCGATCCGTGGTCAGCGGGTTGTCGTCATATTCCATCGGCTCCCACGGGCCGGTGGTGGGCGCGAAGGTGGTGCCAAATCCCAGCGGCCCGGCCAGCCCAAGCACCACGGAGGCGATGGACTTCAGGAACGGGGTCATCTGGATGCCCCACATCGGGCCGGTGAACGCCGCCGATTGAACGGGTAAGCCGTCGTACAGGGCGCGCAATCCGATGCAGCCGCCCATGGAATGCGCGATAAGGTAGAAGGGGCCCTGAACCCCCAGCGAGTCGAGCCCCGCGCGAAAGGCGTCCACGTCCTGCCGGTACTCGTCGAAACTGGTGACGTGCCCCATGTCGCGCCGATGCATGGGACGGTCGGCGAGGCCTTGGCCCCGCCAGTCGAACGCGGCCATCCCGTAACCGGCGGCCGCGAAATCGGCCGCCAGTCTGCCGTATTTCTCGACATACTCGGTTCGGCCGGGGAACATCAGGATCGTTCCCTTTTCGCCCTCGGGCCAAAGCCCAAGGCGCAGCCGCGTGCCATCGGCGCTTGTCACCCACCATGCGCGCGCACCCGCAGGTCCCTCGGCGATATCGTCGAGGAAGGGGGCGGGTTCGAGACCTGGGAGGGATCTGGCCGACAGCATCATGCTCAGCTCAGTGCAGACCCGAGTTTCATCGCGGTGCCCATGTCCCCGTCGAGTTTCAGGCGGCCCGACATGAAAGCGGCGGTCGGGTCGAGATCCCCGGCCAGGATTTCCTGGAACGTGTCCGCATCCGCGGTCATCACAACATCGGCGGCATCGTCGTCCGATGCCTCGCGCACGGTGTCGCCGTCAACATAGACAGCACCTTCGTCCTCGATGACGAATTTCGCCGTGCCGTCGAAGCCGCCGTCAAGTTTCGCAGCGATTGCCTCGACAGCCGCGTTGATCGTTTCGCTCATGGGTGGTCTCTCCGTCTTGTCCTTGGTCCTGTGGCGGTGCCCGGCTCGCGCGCGTTTGATGTGGATTGCGCCTTCGGGCGTGCTACAAAACAAACCATGAGGTTTCCGAAACGCATTCTCAACGTTCTCGTCGCGGCAGTCATCTGCGGGTTTCCCGTAGTTGCAGCGGCCCAAGTCACGGCCGACGAGTTGCTGGATCGACTCGCCCAGCCGGATTTGCGGAACTGGGACGTGGTCGAGGCGCAGCTTTACCAGGAATGGTCGCGCTCTGGCTCGGCGACGGCGGACTACCTGCTGCGCATGGGGCGCGAGGCGATGGAAGCGCAGGATTTCCCGGTGGCCTACGACCATCTGACCGCGCTGACCGATCATGCGCCGGAATTTGCCGAAGGCTGGAACACCCGCGCCACGCTGTTTTTCGAGATGGGCAGCTACGGCCCCGCGATTGCCGATATCCAGCGCACCCTGGTGCTTGAGCCCCGTCACTTCGGCGCGCTGAGCGGGCTTGGCTTCATGCTGGAAGAGATGGGCGAACTGGAAGATGCGCTGGCCGCCTTCGAAGCCGCCCGCGCTATACATCCCCACCATCCCGAAATACAAAGCGGCATCGAACGCATCGAGCGTCAGCTGGAAGGCCGGACGCTCTAGGCAGCGGCGCCTCGGGCCCGAAGGGGATTTGCCATGCAGGACTTGAGCGGACGCGGTCGCGTTGCCGCCGTGCTCGGCCCCACCAACACGGGCAAGACTCATTACGCGATTGAACGCATGCTGGCGCATCGCACCGGCATGATCGGGCTGCCGCTGCGTCTGCTCGCCCGCGAAGTCTATGACAAGATCGTCGCCCTGCGCGGCCCGTCGGTGGTTGCGCTGGTCACCGGCGAAGAGCGGATCGTCCCCGAGCGCACGCAATACTGGGTCTGCACCGTCGAGGCGATGCCCATGGGCCTGGGAACGGATTTCCTGGCCGTGGACGAGATCCAGCTGTGTGGCGACCTGGAGCGCGGCCATGTTTTCACGGATCGGCTGCTGCATGCGCGCGGGCTGCACGAAACCTTGTTCCTTGGTGCGGACACGATGCGCAACGCCATCGCGGCGCTGGTGCCGCGGTGCCAGTTCATGCGCCGCGAACGTTTTTCAGAGCTTGTGTATGCAGGTTCGAAAAAGATAAGCCGGATGCCCCCTCGCAGCGCGATCGTGGGGTTCTCGGTCGATAATCTCTATGCCACCGCCGAGTTGTTGCGCCGCCAAAAGGGCGGCGCCGCGGTGGTCATGGGGGCGCTTTCGCCCCGGACCCGCAACGCCCAGGTCGAGCTTTACCAGAACGGCGATGTCGATGTGCTGGTGGCCACCGACGCCATCGGGATGGGCCTGAACCTCGATATTCGCCATGTCGCCTTTTCGGGCCTGCGCAAGTTCGATGGGCGACGGATGCGCGACCTCATGCCGAACGAACTGGCCCAGATCGCGGGGCGGGCCGGGCGCCATACGCAGGCCGGAACCTTTGGCGTCACGGGGGAGGCGCCGCCCCTCGATGACGGTCTCGCGCAAGCGATCATGGAGCATCGCTTTGCGCCCGTGCGAAAGCTGCAATGGCGTAACTCGGACCTCGATTTCGGATCGGTCGAGCGGTTGATCGCGTCGCTGGAAGAACGGACGGATGACGAATGGCTGGCCCGCGCCCGCGAGGCCGACGACCTCAAGGCGCTGAAAGACCTAGCCGCGCGGAGCGAGATTGCCGAGCGGGTTCGCGATGCGCGGGATGTGAAACTCCTGTGGGATGTCTGCCGCATCCCCGATTTCCGGGGAATCAGCCATGCCGAACACTCCGACCTGTTGGGGCGCATTTTCGGGTTTCTCCACGAAACGGGCCGTGTTCCCGACGATTGGCTGGCCCGGCAGGTCAAGCGGATCGACCGGACCGATGGCGATATCGACACATTGTCGAAACGCTTGGCGTATATCCGCACATGGACCTATGTCGCGCAGCGCTCGGGGTGGGTTGATGACGAAACCCATTGGCGCGGGACGACCCGTGCCGTAGAAGACCGCCTGTCGGACGCCTTGCATGGTGCGCTGACGCAAAGATTTGTCGACCGGCGGACGAGTGTCCTCCTTCGCCGGTTGAAACAGAAGGAGAGCCTGGTGGCCGATGTGAATGACAAGGGTGAAGTGACTGTCGAAGGCCAGGTGCTCGGCCGGATCGCAGGGTTCCGTTTCCTTCAGGATGAGACAGCCAGCCCGGACGAAGCCAAGACGCTGCGGCAGGCCGCCATGGCCGCCCTGCGCCCGGAATTTCACCTGCGCGCCGACCGCATGTACAACGCACCCGACACCGAGTTCGACCTGACCGAACAGGGCGGTCTGATGTGGGGCGAGATGGCGGTTGGCAAACTGGTCGCCGGTCCCGAGGTGTTGCGCCCGACGGCCGAGGCCTTCGTCGAGGAAGAAGCCGGCGCCGAGGTGATCCAGAAAGTGCAGCGGCGTTTGCAGCACTACGTTGACCGCCGCATCGCCGCCCAGTTCGAGCCGCTCGTCGCCATGTCGCGCGATGAAACGATCACCGGGCTTGCCCGCGGCGTGGCCTTCCGCCTGTTCGAAGGGTTCGGCATCGTGCCGCGCACCGAGATCGCCGACGACATCAAGGCGCTCGACCAGGAGGCGCGCGGCCTGCTGCGC
Source organism: Maritalea mobilis (assembly GCF_019800885.1). Taxonomy (GTDB): domain Bacteria; phylum Pseudomonadota; class Alphaproteobacteria; order Rhodobacterales; family Rhodobacteraceae; genus Roseibacterium; species Roseibacterium beibuensis. The sequence goes on along the minus strand of NZ_JAHVKE010000001.1, from coordinate 1,507,773 downwards.
AAGCATGGGGTGCGGTTCGGTCAGTTCACGATCTTCCAGCCCGCCCTGTTGAAGCCCGCGCCGACCCGCCTGCGGCTGGTGCTTTGGGGGTTGGCGCAGGGCATGGACGAGTTGCCCGACAGCCCGCCGCCGGGCCTCGTGACCATCCCCAACGACACGGCCCATAGCCGCGAATACTACACGATGGCGGGCTACCGCACCGCTGGCACACGCGCGATCCGCATCGACATGCTGGAGCGTCTTGCCGACATGCTGCGCGGACAGGACACGCGCGGCGGGTTCGAAGCGACGGCCGACATGTTGTCGATCACGGGCCTGACCCTCGAACAATTCGCCGACCTCATGGGCGGTTTGGGCTACAAGGCCGAACGCGGGGAGCGTGCGAAGGTGAAGGCCGCGCCGGAACCCGCTGCGACCGATGCACCGGAAACGGTGGACGAGACGCCGCTTGGCGCGACTGTCCCAACCGGGCTGGAAGGGGCAGATACGCCCGACCCCGAAGCGCCGACCGAGGTGCCGGACGATACCCCGGCCGAGACGCCGGTCGAAGCCCCGAGCGAAGCCCCCGCTGAAGCGCCGACCGAGATGCCGGACGAAACTCCGTCCGAGGCTCCGGCCACGCCGCCTGCGGAAACGCCGGAGACCGGGGCAGAGCCTGAGATGGAAGTGTTCTACACGTTCGCCTGGGCGCCACGCCGTCGGGCCGGTGGTGCGCCGCGAGATCGCGCGGATGCGGGCCGGGGAACCCCGGGGGGCAAGCCCAAATCCGGTCGCAAGCAAGGCGGCGGCAAACCCCGCGGCAAGGGCGGCAAGCCCAAGCATGGCGACAAGCCGCGGAGTTTCTCGTCCGCCCCGAAGAAGAAAGAAAAGGCGATCGACCCGGACAATCCGTTCGCGGCCCTGGCGGCCCTCAAAGACCGGTCCTGACGCCATTTGACAGAGCCCAAGCGCACGGATCGACTCGATCGCTGGTTGTGGCAGGCGCGGTTCTTCAAGACCCGGAGCCTTGCCGCACGCCGCGTGTCCGAAGGCGCGGTGCGGGTCAATGCCGACCGTGTGACGAAACCTGCCGCCAGCGTCGGAGAGGGGGACGTCCTGACCTTTCCGCAGGGGCGCCAGATCCGCGTTGTCCGTATTGCGGCGCTTGCGACGCGGCGTGGCCCGGCGAGCGAGGCGCAAACCCTCTACGACGACCTGACACCGCCCGAAGACAAAGTCGCAGCCCCGGCCCGGGTTGGCCCGCGCCCGACCAAGAAGACACGGCGCGACCTCGACGCGTTTCGCGGCGCGGCAGAAGACGACTGAAAGCTGCGCGAAAAAATCGCATCCAGACGCTCGGGTTGGTCTTGGAAAGCTGTCAACCTGGCTTTACAGTTCCCCAACACATGGTCTGATGTCACAGGGTGGGTGCCGAGGCTTGCATCGGTCATTCGCCTCGCGTAGCAGACCCCAAGAACGACCATCCGAGGGTATCGCATGACGTATGTCGTGACCGAAAATTGCATTGCCTGCAAGTACACCGATTGTGTGGAAGTCTGCCCTGTCGACTGTTTTTACGAGGGCGAAAACTTTCTTGTCATTCACCCTGACGAATGCATCGACTGCGGTGTTTGCGAACCGGAGTGCCCGGCTGACGCGATCCGGCCTGACACGGAACCCGAGATGGGAAAATGGGTCGAGATCAACCGGAAATATGCCGAGATGTGGCCGGTGATCATCACCAAGAAAGATCCGCTCCCGACGGCGGATGAGATGGACGGCAAGCCCGACAAGATGGGCATGTTGTCCGAAGCGCCCGGCGAAGGCGGGTAACGGACAGACGAAACGGCGCGTATCCGATTCGCAGGGCCATGAAATCTTGGGGTCCGAAGCGGCGGTGCGATCCAAAAAGTGACGTGTAACCCCCTTTATTCAAAGAGGGAACGCAGTGTTGCCGTGCGCGAATCTTTAAAGTGGCCGTTTTTTATGTTATATGACGGTTACAAAAATTGTCTGTCTGTAGTGTCGACCGGGTCTGCCAACCCGACTTAGTTCAGCGATTCACATCCCTTGCTGGTGGAAGGCTTCGGTTTTCCGCGGGCAATTTGTGTCGCTCATGAACGGGCTTCCGACGCCACGGAACCAAAAAGGAACTGCCAATGACCAAACGGAAGTCGCAAGAGTTCAGCGCGAATGACTATGTCGTGTATCCTGCCCATGGCGTGGGACAGATCGTTTCGATCGAAGAACAGGAGATCGCAGGCCTGAAGCTCGAACTCTTCGTCATTTCGTTCGAAAAGGACAAGATGACCTTGCGCGTGCCCACGGCCAAAGCGACCGAGATCGGCATGCGCTCGCTCAGCTCCCCCGACGTCGTGTCCAAAGCGATGGAGACGCTGAAGGGCAAGGCCAAGGTCAAGCGGGCCATGTGGTCGCGCCGCGCCCAGGAATATGAGCAGAAGATCAATTCCGGCGACTTGATCTCGATCGCCGAGGTGGTCCGTGACCTGCACCGCGCCGACGATCAGCGCGAGCAGTCCTATTCGGAACGTCAGCTCTACGAAGCCGCGCTCGAGCGCCTGACCCGCGAGCTGGCGGCCGTGAAAGGCATGGACGAGGCCAACGCGCAGCGCCAGGTTGACGAGGTGCTGACGGCCCGCGCGGCCTGATCGCGCCTATCGGCGTATTATCGCTAAGCAAATCCAGACCCGCCGTGCCTGTCGCGGCGGGTTTTTCTTTGTGATAGAAACAGGTTCGGGGGACGGGAACCTCTGCATCGCGTCATGCGTTGCCACCCAGTCTGACATCTGAAAGGACCCGGAATGAAAAAGATCTTCGCACCGATTGCGCTTGTCGCTGCCCTTGGCACGGCTGGCTGCCAGAACCTCAGCCCGCAGGATCAGGCCAACCTTGGCCTGCTGGCCGGTGCGGGTGCTGGCCTGATCACCGCCAACGCGCTGAACGCCAACGCCAACTGGACGATCGTCGCTGCGCTGGCCGGTGCCGCCGTCGGCACGCTGGTTGCACGGAATGCGCAAACCGGAAACTGCGCCTATTCGAACGGGGATGGCACCTACACGGTTCGCCCCTGCTGACAAGGCCTGACCGCGCTGCGTGTCGCTTCCGGGGGCCAGGTGACAGGCATCCATAGAGGGGCGTCACGGCAGCACAGGAAAAGAACGCCCGTTGCAGATGTTGCAGCGGGCGTTTTTTGGATCTGGTCGAGAAGGGGCGGGGACGATGCCGCCACCCATCCTGAGGCAGCCGCCGGCCCCTAAGTGTCGCGACCGCCGGGCCGCCTTGGCGCCACCCCGCGAAGCGTCCCGGCCAGGGCGCCAGCATCGCCGCGGCGCCTGCGCCCCTCGGTCGGTGCTTCTTCGGTGAGCCCGTCCAGTTGGCTGAGCAGGGCGGTTTCGAGATTGTTGTTCAGTTCGCGGGAACGTTCGACATAGGCCGTGTTTTCGGCGACCGGCACACCCGGTTTCCACAGCTCGGCCAATTCGCGCAGGTTCTGACGGTCGTGGCGATAGAACGCGATCTCAAGCTCATGGGCTTCGTAATCGCTCAACCCCATGTCTTCGAGGACGTAGCGCGCGGCCCGCAGCGAACTGTCGAACATCTCGCGCACGATATGGTCGGCCCCGGCGTTATAGAGCTCGTAGACATGCAAGCGGTCATGGGCACGGGCGACGATGGCGATATCGGGGCGCAGCCGCCGCGCATATTCGACCAGTTGCACGGCAGCCGCCTTGTCATCGACCGCCACGACGAGAACGCTGGCCTCGTCCAGCCCTGCGGCGGCCAGCAATTCGGGCCGTGTCGGGTCGCCGAAGAACCCCTTGAAGCCGAAGCGTCGCATCAACTGGATCGTGGCGAGGTCACTATCGAGAACCACCGTGCGAAAGCCGGAGGCCTGCACCATCCGGTTCACGACCTGACCGAACCGCCCGATGCCGGCGATAATCACCGGGGCTTTTTCGTCGATTTCGTCATGTTGGGGTGTTTCCTCCGGCTCGCTGGCCAACCGCTTGCCGATAAACTCGTAGGCGATGAAGGATAGCGGCGTAAGCAGCATGGAAAGTGCAACCACGAGCAATATGATCTCGCCGATGCGGGGCAGGAACACCCCCTGCTGCAAGCCGAACGCCACAAGGACGAAGCCGAACTCGCCCGCCTGGGCGAGGCCGAGCGTGAACAGCCACCGATCGCGCCCCTGAAGGCCGGAGGCGAGCGCGATGACCAGAAGGACCAGTCCCTTGCCGATCATCAGCGCAATGGTCAGTGCGATGATCAGCACGGGGTTTCCGAACAGTGTTCCGAAATTGATGCCGGCCCCGACCGTGATGAAGAACAGGCCCAGCAACAGCCCCTTGAACGGCTCGATATCCGCCTCAAGCTCGTGGCGGAACTCGGAATTCGCCAGAACGACCCCGGCAAGGAAGGCGCCAAGCGCGGGGGACAGTCCGACGAGGATCATCAAGAAGGCGATCCCGACGACGATCACCAGCGCCACCGCCGTGTACATCTCGCGGATGCGGCTGGCGTGAATGAACCGGAAGAGCAGGGGGGACAGGTAGCGCCCGGCCAGGATGACCGCCGCGACAGCGGCCAGCGTCACAAGGGTCACCCCCCATGCCGGCAACCCCTCGACCAGCGACATGGTGTGATGCGCGTCTTCCTCGGGGGTGCGATTGATCGACCCGTCCTCGGAAAAGGTAATGCTGCGCCCCAAGGCCAGCAGCGGCAGGATGGCCAGGGCCGGGATAACGGCGATGTCTTGCGTCAACAGAACCGAGAAGGCCGAGCGCCCGCCCTCGGTCCGCATGAGGTTCTTTTCGGTCAGCGTCGTCAGCACGATGGCCGTGGAGGACAGCGCAAGGGTCAAGCCAACCGCCAGCGAGGTCGGGAGCGGCAGGCCAAGCAGGTAGACCCCTATGGCGATGGCGAGTGTCGACAGCAGGATCTGCGCACCCCCGGTGCCGAGAAGCTTTTTGCGCATCTCCCAAAGGCCCTTGGGGTCCAGTTCAAGACCGATCAGGAACAGCATCAGCACAACGCCGAACTCGGCGTAATGCTGGAGATCGGCGGTTTCGGATCCGACCAGGCCAAGGACCGGGCCGATCATGATGCCGGCGATCAGGTACCCGAGAACAGACCCCAAGCCGAAGCGCACGGAAAGCGGCACCGCGATGACCATAGCGGTCAGGTAGATCGTGCCTTGTAGCAGGATGCCTTCCATGCCCGTTCCATTTCATGCTCGATGCCCGGTCCAACCCTATCCGTGCCGCAGATGCAAAGTCCATTGGCGACGGCGGCCGGTGTGCATATCCACCGCGCGTCAGCTGCGCGCAGGGTGCCTTTGGCCGGAAAAGGTCAGGTTTCGTCCAGCCAGGGCGGCGCCACGGGCGCCCCGTCCACACGGACCTCCGCGGCCTCGTTGTCCAGCACCACGGGATTGTCGAACAGGGTCAGGGTGGGGCGCACGCCGAAACGCCCCTCCATCCAGTCGGCCCAACCCTCGTTGAACCAGGCTTCGGCATCCTCGCGGGTTGCGAACTCGTAGATGCCGCCGCCCCCGGCCTCGCTGTTGAGGAAATACTTGCGCTTCAGCCCCTTTACCTTGTGAAAGATCCGGGTCGCGTCCAACGATTGCTGCGCGACGAAGTCATGATCGCGTTTCGGCCCGTCGAGCGGGATCTGGACTAGGGCGATGATCATGCGGGCCTCTCCGACGGGTCTCGTCGGGGCAGAATAGGGCACATGGCGCCTGCGTGCAAAACGCCGGCCTTGTCAGGGAAGACAGGATGCCGCATCAAGGCGATCTGAAACGCAAGGGCCGCAAATGAAACGTTCCGAAATCAATGCAATCATGGCCGAGGCCGATGCTTTCATCCGGTCCTTCGGCTTCGTGCTTCCGCCGTTTGCCTATTGGACGCCAGACGAGATGAAAGCGCGCCGGGCCGAGATCGACCGGCTGATCGAAGGCCGGATGGGCTGGGACATCACCGATTACGGGCAGGGCGATTTCGACAAGCTCGGGCTGTTCCTGTTCACCCTGCGCAACGGGCGGCTGGATGACCTGAAACGGGGCACCGGCATGTGCTATGCCGAGAAACTGCTGATCTCGAAGCAGGACCAGATCAGCCCGATGCATCGCCACTACCTCAAGGCCGAGGATATCATCAATCGCGGTGGCGCGACCTTGGCGATCGAGCTTTTCGGTTCCGCGCCCGATGGGTCCTTCGACGAGAGCGCTGGCGGAACCGTCCTGTGTGACGGGATCACCCGCCACTTCGTACCGGGCGAGATCCTGACCTTTGCCCCGGGCGAAAGCGTGACCCTCATGCCCGGCGATTGGCACGCCTTCTGGGGAGAGGGCGGTGACGTGCTGATCGGCGAGGTGTCGACCGTCAACGATGACGAGACCGACAATTGGTTCCGTGATCCGATCGGGCGCTTTGCTGCGATCGACGAGGATGAAGCGCCGACGCATCTCCTTGTCTCGGACTACGCGAGCTGGCTGTCATAGGCGAAGACGTGTCAGTTACCCGTCCCTGACGGGCCCCAGCGCGCGCCAGCCGATATCGCGGCGGCAGAACCCCTGGGGCCAGTCGATCCGGTCGACCATGGCGTAGGCGCGATCCCGTGCCTCCTGCAAGCTGTCTCCGCGGGCGGTGACGTTCAGGACACGACCGCCGGAGGCGGTGATCTGACCGTCCACTTTCTTCGTTCCGGCGTGAAACACCATGTTGAACGAGTCCTCCGCAAGGCCTTCGAGCCCGCCGATCACGCTGCCTTTCTCATAGGCGCCGGGATAGCCTTGGGCCGCCATCACGACCGTCATGGCATGATCCTCGGCCCATGTGACTTGCATCTCCGCCAGCCGCCCTTCGGCGCAGGCCAGCATCAGGTCGAGCGCCTGCGCCCCGAGCCGCATCATCAGCACCTGGCATTCCGGGTCGCCGAAGCGCACGTTGTATTCCACCAGGCGTGGCTGGCCGTCTTCGATCATCAGGCCGGCATAGAGAACCCCACGGTAGGGCGTGCCGCGACGCGCCATTTCGGCGACCGTCGGCTTCACGATTTGGTCGAGGGCTGCCGCCGTGACCGCGTCGCTCATGATGGGGGCAGGGGAATACGCGCCCATGCCGCCCGTATTGGGGCCGGTATCGCCTTCGCCGACGCGCTTGTGATCCTGCGCCGTGCCGATCGGCAGGACGGTTTCCCCGTCGGACAGGACGAAGAAGCTCGCCTCTTCGCCTGTCATGAATTCCTCGATGACGACCTCCGCCCCGGCGGTGCCGAACGCGCCGCCGAACATGTCGTCGATGGCGGCGAGGGCCGTGTCTTCGTCCATCGCGACGACCACGCCCTTGCCCGCCGCAAGGCCATCGGCTTTCACGACGATCGGCGCGCCCGCGTCGCGCACGTGCCGCTTGGCCGACTCGGCGTCGGTGAACCGCGCCCAGGCGGCCGTCGGTGCGCCGCAGGCATCGCAGATTTCCTTGGTGAAGGTCTTCGACGCTTCCAGTTCAGCGGCGGCCTTGCTCGGCCCGAACACCAGAATCCCTGCATCCATCAACATATCCACAACGCCAGCTGCTAGGGGAGCTTCGGGACCGACGATCACGAAATCAATCGAGTTCTCGGCTGCAAACTCGGAAACCTCCACAGGGTTATCCCCATCGAGATCCGCACATTCCGCAATCTCGGCGATGCCTGCGTTGCCGGGGGCAACGATCAGGCGATCACATTTCGGGTTTTGCAAGACAGCCCAGGCCAGCGCATGTTCGCGGCCGCCACCGCCAAGGATCAGGATGTTCACGGGCAGGTATCCTTTCGTCTCGGTCGCGACGGGATACCGCCGCTTGGGCGCGGGCACAATAACGCCCTGCCGCGACCCTTTGCAGAGAGGTTGCGCCGGCCGCTCCTGCAACTAAGACTGCGGGCATGGATGATCTGATCGACGACGACAGCCCCGGCAACGCGCCGGAGTTCACCGTGTCCGAGCTTTCGGGGGCCGTGAAACGGACAATCGAGGGCAGCTTTGCCCATGTGCGCGTGCGTGGCGAGATCGGGCGCCTCAGCCGCCCCCGGTCGGGGCATGTCTATCTCGACCTCAAGGATGACCGCTCGGTTCTTGCGTCCGTGATCTGGAAAGGCGTCGCCAGCCGGCTGAGCCATGCGCCGGAAGAAGGCATGGAAGTGATCGCAACCGGGCGACTGACCACCTTTGCGGGGCAGTCGAAGTACCAGTTGGTGATCGAGGATCTGCGGCCAGCCGGGGCGGGGGCCCTGATGGCGATGCTGGAAAAACGCCGCGCGGCCCTGGCCGCCGAAGGCCTGTTCGACGAGAGCCGCAAGCAAAAGCTGCCCTTCCTGCCCGACGTCATCGGCGTCGTCACGTCGCCCTCGGGCGCCGTCATCCGCGATATCCTGCACCGGTTGCGGGATCGTTTTCCGCGGCATGTCCTGATCTGGCCCGTTGCCGTGCAGGGCGAGAAATGCGCACCCGAGGTGGCCCGCGCGATACGCGGCTTCAACGCCATGCCGGAGGGTGGCCCCATCCCGCGCCCCGATCTCCTGATCGTCGCGCGCGGCGGCGGCAGTCTGGAGGATCTTTGGGGGTTCAACGACGAGGCCGTGGTCCGCGCGGCTGCCGACAGCCGGATCCCCCTGATCTCGGCGGTGGGTCACGAGACGGATACCACGCTGATCGATTTCGCGTCTGACCAGCGCGCACCGACGCCCACGGCAGCGGCGGAAATCGCCGTGCCCGTGCGGATGGACCTGTTGAACTGGCTGCGCACGCAAGAGGGGTATCTCAGCCGCGGCGTGACGCAGGCGTTAGGCCTGCGGCGGCAGAGGCTTGGCGATCTTTCGCGCGGCCTGCCGCGCCCCGACAGCCTGCTCGATGCGCCGCGGCAGCGGCTCGACCGGCTGGTCCTGCAACTTGGTCCCGCCCTGCGCCACGCGACACAGATCCGGCGGCGCGAGCTGGACCACCTGGCCTCGAACCTCAACCCCGCGCTGGAGCGCGCGGTATCCTCCAAGCGACTGGCCCTTGGCCGCGCCTCGGCAGGATTGTCGCCTGCGCGGCTGGCGTCGACCCTGCGCAGCCGGCGCGAACGTCTGACCTCTCTCGCGGGGCGGCTCGATCCGTCGCGCCTTTCGGCGCGGCAATCTACGGCCCGGGACCGGTTGGATGACCTGTCGCGTCGGTTCGATCGTGCGGCCCGCGCCGACCTGCGCACACGGCGCGACAAGCTCAGTTCACTTGGCAGGCTTCTGGCGACATTGGGGTACGAGGCGACCTTGCAACGCGGCTACGCGGTGATCCGCGGTGGCGACAGTGTCGTAACCCGTCTTGCGCAGGCCGAAGGACAGCCCGCGTTGGAGATCGAATTCGCGGATGGCAAGCTTGGCGTGACACCGACGTCTGCGTCGCCCCGTCCGAAGGCGTCGAAATCGCCGAAGAAAGATCCCCCCCCCGATCAGGGCTCGCTCTTCTGAGACAAGCAAGGCACCTGCCCCATCTTTATCCGCGAAATATGCCGGGGTCCGGGGCAGCGCCCCGCTCCGCCGTCAGATCACGAAGGACAGGCGGCGGTTCAGCGGCAGATCCCGCACGCGTTCGCCCGTCAGGTCATAGATCGCGTTGGCCAAGGCGGGCATGGAGGGTGGCACGGCGGGTTCGCCCACGCCGCCCAAATGGGGCTGCGTTTCAAGGATGCGTACCTCGATCTCGGGGCTGTTATGCAGGCGCAGCGAGTCGAAATCCGGGAAGTTCCACTGCTCCACCTCGCCCACGGCAAAGCTGATTTCCTGCATGGCCGCCGCCGACAGGCCCCAGATCACGCCGCCGGACATTTGCGCTTCGATAATGGCCGGGTCCAACGCCGTTCCGACATCGCAGGCCACCCAGGCCCGATCGATCGAGACATCACCACCTTGGTCCGTGACCTCGACGACGACGGCCACCGCGGTGTGGAAGGAATAGGTCAGCGCGACGCCACGCCCGGTTCCTTCGGGGGTGCGGCCTGTCCAGCCGGACATTTCGGCAACGGCCTCCAGCACACCGGACGAGGGCGCGTGTTCGCGCCGTGCCAGATCCAGACGGAAGGCCAGGGGATCGCGCTGTACGGCAGCGGCCATCTCGTCGATGAAGCTTTCCATGAAGAACCCGTTGAACGAGTTGCCGACCGACCGCCAGAACCCGATCGGGACGTCCAGATCCGCAAGATGCCCGCTGACCCGGTAATTCGGGATGGCGTAGGGCTGGTTGAACATCCCCTCGACATGGCCCTTGTCCGGGCCGCTGGGTGACAGGCCCGTCATGCGCTGCATGGACTGCCGGGTGACCGAGGGCGCTGCGACGCGCCCTTCCAATGCCGTGGCAAAGCCACCCCGCAAGACACCGCGCATCCGTGCCGCCGCCGCCGGGCGGTAGAAGTCATGCCGCATGTCTTCTTCGCGGGACCATGTGACCTTGACCGGTGTGCCCTGCATCGCGCGGGCCACCCGGGCGGCTTGCACGACGAAATCCGTCTCGCCACGCCGTCCGAATCCGCCGCCGAGAAAGGTCACGTGGCAGGTCACATGGTCTGTGTCCAGATCAACCGCCTCGGCCGCGCGTTGCTCGGCAAACCCGGGGGCCTGGCTGCCGGTCCAGATGTCCAGCGCGTCCCCGGTATGGAGGGCCGTCGCGTTCATCGGTTCCATCGTGGCGTGGGCCAGCCAGGGAACGGTGTATTCCGCCTCGATCTCGCGATCTTCCGGGGCGATGTCCAGCGCGTCGAGATCGCCATCGTCGCGCAGCATGGAATTCGGTTCGTTGTCCAATGCGGCGCGGATCACGTTCAGCATCTCGTCCGACGTGTCGGGGTAGGGGGCCGCCGCCCACTCGATCTCGACCGCGTCAGCGGCCTGCATGGCAAGCCACGTGTTGTTGGCGACAACGGCGATCCCGTCCGTCAGATCGACGACACGCTCCACACCGGGCATGCCTTCGGCGGCGCTGGCGTCAAAGCTCAGCATGCCGCCCCCGAGCCTTGGATTGCGGCGCACGGCGGCGAATTTCATGCCGGGCAAGCGCACATCGAGCCCGAATTCCGCGGTTCCGGTCGACTTGGCGATCATGTCCGTGCGCGGCATGGACCGGCCTAGGTAGCGCCAGTCTTCCGGGTCCCGCAACGCGACGCGACGCGGCGGGTCGATCTCCGCGGCGGCTGGGGCCAGTTCGGCATATCTCAGCTCGATGCCGCCGGGCGCGATGACCTTGCCATCGCGTGTCGTCAGCGACCCAAGCGGCATGTTCAACCTCTCTGCCGCCGCCCTTTTCAACGTCTCCCGCGCGGTTGCGCCGGCCATGCGCAGTTTCTCGAACGCGTCGATGGTCGAGGTCGAGCCGCCGGTCACCTGCAACCCGATCATCTTGGGCAGCACGGTCATGGCTTCGATCATGACCTCGTGGAAGCCGGTGCGTTCATAGTCATTGATGGGCAGGCCGTGGGACATCAAGGCCTCGTTGTAATAGGCCTGCGCCGCGGGGCCGTGCATCACGCGCACATCCTCCCACGCCACGTCGAGTTCTTCCGCCACGAGTGCCGGCAGGGTCGTGTAGACGCCTTGGCCCATCTCGGCCCGTGCGGCGATCAGGGTGACGCCGTCCTGGTCGATCAGGATCCACGGATTGAGTGTCGCCTGCCCGTCGCCCGGTTGCAGCGGGTTCGGCAGATCGCGGCGATACTGCCAGACGCCGAACGCAACGCCGCCCGCGATGGCGGCAGATCCGACAAGCAGCGTGCGGCGGGTGATCTTTCCCCAGTTCGGCATCGCTCAGCCCTCCCGCCCAAGCGCATCGGCAGCGGCATGGATCGCGGCGCGGATGCGGGGATATGTGCCACACCGGCAAAGATTTCCGGACATGGCGAGGTCGATCTCCTCGTCGGAGGGGTTCGGGGTTTTAGAGAGCAGCGCGGCGGCCTGCATGATCTGGCCCGATTGGCAGTACCCGCATTGCGCCACCTGATGCTCGACCCAGGCTTGTTGAACCGCATGAAGCGCGTTCGGGGTGCCCAAGCCCTCGATCGTTGTCACAGGCCCCCAGACATCGGCCAACGCGACCTGGCACGCGCGCATCGCTTCGCCGTCGATATGCACGGTGCATGACCCGCAGGACGCGACACCGCAGCCGTATTTCGTACCGGTCAGCCCAAGCTCATCCCGCAAGACCCACAGAAGCGGGACATCGTCGGGCAGGTCCACCTGGTATTCGGTTCCGTTCACGGTCAGCGTGGTTGGCATCTTTGGCTCCCTGCGGCGTCTTTGAACGTTTCTGACAAAGATGCCGTGATTTGTCAGTATGTCAATTGACGGTTTGGACGGAAAACGTCAGAAAATAGTCATGGACGTGCAACCTCCCATCCCCTCGCTTTTCGAGCGCATCACCGCATCGGTGCCGGATGAAAAGGCACGCGTCATCTTGCACGCCGGATATGACAGTTTCCTTCGCTTCGGGCTGCGACGCTCATCAATGCAGGACATAGCGGACCGGGCGGGCATGTCGCGCGCGGCGCTTTATCTGCATTTCCGGAACAAGGATGACATCTTCCGCGCGTTGATGGAGGCCTATTTCACAGCCGCGTCCGAGGCCGTGGCCGAAACCCTTGCGCAGCATGATGACCCGGTGGAGGCGCTGACAGCGGCCTTCGCCGTGCAGGTTGGCGACGCGGCCGAGGCAATGATGCGATCCCCGCATGCCGAGGAATTGCTGTCGCACAAGCGCGGGGCAGCCGCCGATATCGTTGCCGCGGGGATGCGCCGGTTGGTGGACGTCTACGGCGATTGGCTGGCGTCCTCGGTGATGGCGGGATGCATCGCGCCCGAGGCCATTGACGGGAACCCTCATCGCACCGCCACCACAATTCTCGCGGCGCTCGATGGGTTGAAGCACGAAGAGTTGGCCTGGCCGGATTACCTCGATGCCCGCGACCGCTTGGCCATGTTGTTCGGACGCGCGCTGCGCCGGTCCTGATCAGCCGGAGGAGGCCACGCGGGCAGGCCAAGCCAAGCGGCCCATCTTGAACCGCAACAGGCCCGTCGCCCGTGTCGCGATCACCGCCCCGCAGATCGCCAACAGGTTTGCGATCACCGCCGCACCAAGGATGCCGATATAGCCGAACGCCCAAACGCCCAGCCATGCAAGGGGCAGGTAGATGGCGACGATGCGGGCCAGCGATAGCGACATGGACCAAAGGGCCCTGGACCGCGCATTCATTGCCGCATTGGCCGTGACCAGAATGCCGTAACCTCCAAGGCTCCACCCGACGACCTTGAGATAAAGCGCCGCGTGCCGCGTAGCCTCTTCGCCCGAGGCGATCGTCGCGGCGATGGGCGAGGCAAAAAGGAACAGACCAGCGCCGGCGAGCAAGCCATAGGCCGCACAGATCAGGAAAGTCTGTCGCAGGGCTTGTCTGGCCCGGTCTTGCTTGTCGGCGCCCCAGTTCTGGCCCACGACCGGCCCGATGCCCGCCGAAAGCGCCAAAAGCGGGACAATCGCCAAAGCCTGCACGCGCGTGGCTGCTCCGAACCCCGCCACATAGGCCTGGCCCAAGGTGGCGACCGCCGCGGTCACGAGCGCCATGCCTGCCGGGTTGATCGCATTGGAAAACGCGGCTGGGGCGCCGACCTTCACCAACTCGCGCGTATTGCGGGCAAGATCGGTCAGCGGGTTGCCACAACTGCCGATCAGCCCCCTACGCCACGCCCATGTCAGCGCCAGCGCCATGGCGAGCGCACGCGCCACGAGTGTTGCCCAGGCCGCTCCGGCGACGTCGAATGCGGGGAGGGGGCCCAGTCCGAAAATCAGGATCGGGTCGAGGCCGATATTGACGATGGCCGCCAACACCATGATTGCCGCCGCCCGCATCCCGTCGCCATGGGCCCGGAAGGCGGCGTTGCCCACCATCATTGCGGCCAGGAAGGGGAAGGACGCACACCAGATCGGGATATAGGCCCCGATATGGCCCAATACCTCTTCATCAGCCCCCATCAGCGCAAACGCCGTGGGGTAGGCCAGCCAAAGCATCGCCGCGACCGCTGCTGCAAGAAGCGTGCCGAGGCCGATGGCTTGCAGGGCGGCGCGCTGCACGGCGTTATTGGAGCGCGCGCGTCCGATGGACTGGCTGAGGACGGCATTCGCGCCTGCCGATAGCCCGATGGACAGCGACGTGATCGCCGTCGTCACCGGAAAGATGAAGCCCACGGCGGCCAGCGGCCCCTGACCCAGCTGCCCAAGGAAATAGGCGTCGGCAAGGCCGATCGAGATCACGGCGAGGATGCCCAGGGACATGGGCGCAGAGACCACGGCCAAGGCGCGTGCGGTGGACCCTTCGGTCAGGGTGCGGGTCTGTGGATTGCTCATTGGTCCCAATGCGGTGTCACCGCAGACCAATGCACGGCCCGCCCTTCGGTTCCCGATGGGCTGAAACGAACAACGCCGGGCGTATTGGCCCGGCGTTGCGTCGTGATGGTCTCTGCTGTCAGCGCCCGCGAATGCGGGGGTCGAGCGCATCGCGCAGACCGTCGCCGATATAGTTCACGCTCAGCACCGTCAGCGAGATCGCGAGGCCCGGCCAGATCACGCGCTCGGGGTTCTGTTGCAACCAGTCGGTTGCGTCGAACAGAAGCCGCCCCCAGGTCGGGAAGTCCGACGGGAAACCGAGGCCAAGGAAGCTCAGCGCGCTTTCGGTGATGATCGCGTTGGCGATCCCCAGCGTCGCCGACACCATGATCGGCGACATGACGTTGGGCAGGATGTGGCGCAGGATCATCCGGCTTGGCCGCGTCCCGATGCTTTTGGCCGCCAGCACGAACTCCCGTTCCTTGATGGCCAACACGTCGCCGCGCACCACGCGGGCCGTCTGCATCCAGCTTGTGATCCCGATCACGAAGACGATCAGGATGAAGATCCCGCCCTCGGGGCCGAAGGCGGCGCGAAGCTGGTCGCGAAACAGCATGATGATGACAAGGAGGAGCGGGAGCAGCGGCAGCGCAAGGAACAGGTCGGTCAGCCGCATCAGCGGCCCGTCGAGTTTCTTGAAATAGCCGGCGAGCACGCCGATCAACGTCCCGACGAACAGGGCCAGCAGCATCGCGGTCAGGCCAACCGCGATCGAGGTCTGCCCACCCGCCATCATGCGCGCCATCGTATCGCGGCCCAGCTGGTCGGCACCCATCGGATGCGCCAGGCTCGGCCCCGTATTGCGCGCCCGGATGTCGATATATTGCGGATCGATCGTCCAGATCAGCGGGCCCACGAAAACGAAGAGCAGGGCGAAAATGAAGAAGCCGAGGCCAAACAGAGCGCCCTTGTGCGTTCGGAACTGCTCCCACACGTCCCACCACTGGTTTCGTGGCGGGGCAGAGGCCTCCATCTCCATGACGGGGACGGCGCCGGCCGGGGTGGCCCCTGCCGTTTGCAACGGCTGGTTCGGGCGGTTTGCGGGATCTTGGAGATCAGTCATAGCGGATCCTCGGGTCGAGCAAGCCGTAGAGGATATCGGCGAGAAGATTGAAGAGCACGATCAGGATGGCGAAGATGAAGCTCACGGTTTGCACCACGGGCACGTCGCCGCCCTGGATCGCGATGATCAGAAGCTGGCCGATGCCGTTCACCTTGAACACCTGCTCGGTGATGATGGCGCCGCCGAACACGGCCGGGATGTTGAGCGCGATCACGGTGACGACCGGGATCATCGAGTTGCGCAGCACGTGGACGAGAACCACAGTCTTTTCCGTCAGGCCCTTGGCTCGCGCGGTGCGCACGTAATCCTGGTTCAGGTTGTCCAGCATCGAGGCGCGCATGTAGCGGCTGATCTGCGACGCGTTGTAAAGGCCAAGCACCATGACGGGCATGATGATCTGCTTGAGCTGAACCACGAAGCTGTCCCAGTCCGTCACTTCGTGGGTCGTATCGTAGACCGACGGGAACCAGCCCAGTTGAACGGCGAAGATCACGATGAACAGAACGCCGGTGAAGAAGGTCGGAACCGAGAAGCCAACCATCGAGACGAACGTGCCGATCTGATCGAACACCGAATACTGCCGGTAGGCCGAGATGATCCCCAGCGGCATCGCGATGATGATGCCGACGATGTAGGACGTGCCCACCACCCACAGCGTCTGCGGCATGCGCTGGACGATCAGGTCCATGACGGGGCTGCGGGTCTGGTAGGAGATGATCCGCGTCCCGTTTTCGGGGGCGAAGGATGTCCCGAGCCAGCCATCGATCAGATGCAGCGGCTCATCCCACAGCATCAGCTTCAGCCACTTGAAATACTGGACAAGGACCGGGTCGTTCACGCCCAGGCTTTCGCGGATCTGCTCGCGCACCTCTGGCGGAATGGTCAGGGGCAGACCGGCGGTCGGGTCCGATGGCGACAGCTTCACGATCAGGAAGATGATGAAACTGATGAACAGAAGCGTCGGGATTGCCGTAAGCAGGCGACGGATGGTGAATGTCAGCATGGGCCAACGCCTCGGGTCATGAGTTCGACTTTCCGGGGTAGAGGGATAGGAAGGCCCGCGCGCAGGACGCGCGGGCCGGTCGTTTCAGGTCAGGCGATCATTCCTGGATACGATACCAGTCCATGATGTTCCACAGTTCGGAATCCCAGTCCGACATGCGGATGCCGCCCAGCGTGTTGGCATGGGCCGACACGCCGCCGCGGTGGATCAGCGGGATGATCGAGTAGGACTGAACCAGCATGTCGTTCTGCATCATTGCGATGCGGCCACGCTCGGCGAGGTCGGCCGTCATGGCCATCTCGGCGATCAGGGCGTCATACTCTTCCGAGCAGAAACGCTGGATGTTCGAACCCTGCCACTGGGTGTCGGGGCCCGGGATCTCGTCGCATGCCCAGTTGGCCATGTAGGCCTGCGGGTCAACACCGGCGAAGTTGTTGGTGTACATTTCGACGTCGGCATAGAACTTCTGGAAGGTGTCGGGCGAAGCCGGGTCACCGCCGAAGAAGACCGACGCGTCGATGTTGCGCAGCTCGGCGTCGATGCCGATTTCCGCCCACCACTGCTTGACCAGCGCCTGCGTGTCCTGACGGACAGCGTTGGTCGAGGTCTGGTAGAGAACACGCAGCGGGGTGCCTTCGTACTCGCGGATGCCGTCGCCGTCGGTGTCGACAATGCCGGCCTCGTCCAGCAGCGCGTTCGCGCCGTCGATGTCCTGCACCAGGCAGCCATCGTTGGCGGTCGAGGCATATGCCTCGGGCGCGGGCAGAACGTTACAGGTCGGCTGACCACCGGCTCCGTATCCGATTTCCACCAGCAGGGCGCGGTCGATCGCCATCGACATGGCCTGGCCGATGATCGGGTTGGTCAGGAACGGGTGCGGACCAGCTTCGGCCGTCGAGCGGATGTCGCCAAGCGCCGGATCGGGGTTGAACTGGTTCATGTGCAGACGCTCGACCGAGGTGCCGAAGGCGGTAACCACGGTGCCCAGACCGTTGGCTTCCATCTCGGCCAGAATGGTCGGGTCGATCTGCAGGTTCCAAGCGTAGTCGAACTCGCCGGTTTCGAGAACCGAACGTGCTGCGGCCGCCGCATCACCGCCGCCCTTGAAGGTCACGGAGGCGAAGTAGGGGCGATCGGGGTAGCGGAAGTTGTCGTTCGCCACGAACTCGATCACGTCGTTCGGGCGGAAATCCGTCACCACGAAGGGACCGGTGCCGATCGGGCCGAAGTTGGCCTCGGTGCACTCGGGCGCGCGGGCGCCAAGGCAGTCCGCGAACTGCGCGGCCTGGATCACCGGGCTCTCGGACCCGACGAAGGCGGTGTAGGGGAAGGGCGTGGCTTCTTCGAAGTTAACGCGCACCGTGCGGTCATCGACCGCTTCGACACTGGCCACACCGTCGAAATAGCTGGCCTGAGCACAGCCGCCTTCGGGGTGGGTGCAGTATTCCCAGGTGAAGATGAAGTCGGCGGGCGTCAGCGCCGTGCCATCCGACCAGGTGACGCCTTCGGCGATCGTCCAGGTGATCGAGGTCAGGTCTTCGGCGACGCCGCCGTTCTCGACGGTCGGGATGGATTCGGCGAGCCACGGCACCATTTCGCCGCTCTCGTTGAAGCGGGCGAGGGACTCGAGCACCAGCGAGGCCGATTCGACCTCTTTCGTGCCGCCCGAGAGATAGGGGTTCAGGGTCGACGGCGCCTGCCAATAGATGATGTTGAGGTGGCCGGAAGAGCCGCGCTCGGCGCCCTCCTGTGCCACAGCGGCGAGCGGAGTCAGCATCGCTGCCGCCGCGCCCATGAGAATCGCTGTTTTTTTCATTTCTATGTCTCTCTCTCCTTGTTGGTTCGCTCAGAGCCTCGTTGAGCTATGCCGCCTTGTCCGACGGTCTGGGCGAAGATTGGACGGGTGACGCCCCGACGCAAGCAGCGCCGGGGCGGTCCGCCGCATCCGTGCATGGTTCGCGCAACTTGTTCAAAATGCAAGCCTACTGCCGTTGCGGAATGCACAACATTTGGGCGATCGCAGCATTTGACAGCAGATGGACCCCGGATTTACCGTCAGGCGACATCCCGACAGGAGCGACTCCCCCATGCTTGACCATCCCATCGCGCAGGTGCGCAATCTGCGCGTCGAGTTCGAAACGCGTAACGGAACCGTGGTCGGGGTGGAGGATGTCAGTTTCGAGGTCGGCGCCGGCGAGACGGTCTGCATCGTCGGGGAAAGCGGCTCGGGGAAATCGGTTTCGTCGCTGTCGCTGATGCGCCTCGTGGAATTCGGCGGCGGGGAGATCACAGGCGGCGAGTTGATCTTCGACCGCAAGGACGGCACGCCCATCGACCTCGCCAAGCAGCCCTCGGGCACGATGGGCGATATTCGCGGCAACGACATCGGCATGATCTTCCAGGAGCCGATGACCGCGCTGAACCCGGTGTTCACCATCGAACGTCAGCTGACCGAGGGCTTGTTGCGGCACAAGAACATGTCGCGCGAGGCCGCCCGCAACCGGGCGCTGGAGCTGATGCGGCAGGTGCGCATCCCCGAACCGGAGCGACGCCTGAAGCAGTATCCGCATGAACTGTCGGGGGGCATGCGCCAGCGCGTCGTGATCGCGATCGCCCTTGCCTGCGAGCCCAAGATCCTGATTGCGGACGAGCCGACCACGGCGCTCGACGTGACAATTCAGGCGGAAATCCTGAGCCTCATCAACCGGTTGAAGGAAGAGACCGGCACCTCGGTCATGTTCATCACGCACGATATGGCGGTGGTTGCGCAAATGGCCGACCGCGTGGTCGTCATGTATCGCGGCCACAAGGTCGAAGAAGGGCCGGTCGAGCAGATCTTCAACAACCCGAAGCACGATTACACCAAGGCCCTTCTGGCAGCGGTGCCGAAGCTGGGCGAGATGAAGGGCAAGACCCTGCCGGAGCCGATGAAGCTGGTGGGCCGCGAGCATGTCGAGGCGGGGCCGATCACCGGCACCGACAAGGTGCTTTTGAAGGTCGAAAACCTCGTGACCCGCTTCCCGGTCAAGGGCGGCCTGTTTCGCCGGACCATCGCCAATGTCCACGCGGTCGAGGACGTGTCGCTTACGCTGAATGCTGGCCGCACCCTCAGCCTCGTGGGCGAATCCGGCTGCGGCAAGTCGACCTGCGGCCGGTCCATCCTGCGCCTGGTCGAACCGCTATCCGGCAAGGTGGAACTCGACGGCAAGGACATCATCGCGCTCAACCATCGCGACCTGCAAAAGGCGCGGCTGGACATGCAGATGATCTTCCAGGATCCGTTCGCATCTCTCAATCCGCAGATGCGATTGGGTGTGCAGGTGGCCGAGCCCCTGATCAACTACGGCGTTGGCGATGCGCAGGAGCGCACCGACCGCGTGGCGAAGCTGTTTGACCGGGTGCGCCTGCCGCGTGATTTCATGCGCCGCTATCCGCACGAACTGTCCGGCGGTCAGCGCCAGCGCGTCGCGATCGCCCGCGCCCTCGCGCTCAACCCGAAACTGATCATCGCGGACGAGGCGGTCAGCGCGCTGGACGTGTCGGTTCAGGCCGAGGTTCTGAACCTGATGATGGAATTGCAGCAGGAACTGGGGCTGTCCTACCTGTTCATTTCGCACGATATGGCGGTCGTCGAACGGGTCAGCCATGATGTTGGCGTGATGTACCTGGGGCGCGTGGTCGAGATCGGGCCGCGCCAGCAGGTGTTCGAAGACCCGCAGCACCCCTACACGCAAGCGCTGCTCAAGGCGGTGCCGATTGCCGATCCCGGCATGCGCAAGCTGGCGCGGGACCTGAACTTCAAGCCGATTCCGTCGCCGGTGCATCCCGTCGATTACGAACCCGAACCCTCGGTTTACCGAGAGGTCGGGCCGGGTCACCACATCCTCGTTACAGACAGCGGGTATTGAAACCTTGGCAAACACGCTTGGCGCACGCGCCCTTCTGGACAAGCTCGTTTCGTTCCCCACCGTTTCCCGCGACAGCAACCTCGCCCTCGTCGACTGGGTCGAGGAGTACCTGAACAGCCACGGGATCAAGACCTACCGCGACTATGACGCGAGCGGTCACAAGGCCAGCCTCTACGCCCATGTCGGCGCCGAGGTCGATGGCGGTGTCGTGTTGTCGGGGCATACCGACGTTGTGCCGGTCGACGGGCAGGAATGGGACACCGACCCGTTCACCGTGGTCGAGAAAGACGGAAAGCTTTTCGGACGCGGATGTTGCGACATGAAAGGCTTTGACGCCCTGGCCATCTGCGCCACGGTCGAAGCCGCGCGGCGCGGCGTGTCCCGCCCCTTGCAGCTTTGCCTCAGCCGGGATGAAGAGATCGGGTGCATCGGCGCGCCGCCGATGATCGAGAAAATGGCGACCCATCTGCCCCGTGCCTCGGTCGCCATCATCGGCGAGCCGACCAATATGGGCGTGGTGAACGGCCACAAGGGCGGGGTCGGCTTCGACCTGCATTTCCACGGCTTCGAGGTGCATTCCTCGATCGCTTACAAGGGCGTCTCCGCGATCATGGAGGGGGCCAAGCTGATCGACTGGGCCAACCGCGTGAACGAGGAAAACCGCGCCAAGGCAGATCCGAACAGCGATTACGATCCCCCCTACACGACGCTGCATGTCGGCATGGTCCAGGGCGGCACGGCGCATAACATCACCGCCAAGGACTGCACCTTCGTGCTGTCGGCGCGGTGTGTGCCGACCGAATCGAACGAGTTCTGGGCCGAGAAGATCGGGGCCGAGATCGCCCGGATTGAGAAAGGGATGAAAGCCGTGCGTCCCGAGGCCTGGATCGAAGCGACCCCGAAATGGGACGTGCCGGGCCTTGCGGCCGAGGTGGATGGCGCCGCCGAGGAAATGGCCCGGCGGATCACCGGCGAGAATGGCACCCGCGTCGTCAGCTACGGGACCGAGGCGGGGCAATTCCAGCGGGCGGGCTACTCCGCCGTCGTGTGCGGCCCGGGCGACATCGCGCAGGCCCATCAACCCAACGAATTTCTGACCGTAGACCAGTTCAAGAAAGGCGAAGCGTTCATGGCCCGCCTTCTTGACGCGCTTTCCTGAACGAGGACCCATCATGCCGATCAAGAACCGTCTCGCGGAACTGATGCCCGAGATCGCCGAATGGCGTCGCGAGATTCACATGAACCCCGAGTTGCTCTTCGATCTGCCCAAGACGACGGCAATGGTCGAAAAGAAGCTTAAGGAATTCGGCGTCGACGAGATCCATACCGGGATCGGGCGCTCGGGCATCGTCGCGCTGATCAAGGGCAAGACCGATTCTTCTGGGCGCTGCATAGGGTTGCGCGCCGACATGGATGCGCTTCCGATGGACGAGCACACCGGCCTGCCGCATGCCAGCCAGACCCCCGGCAAGATGCATGCCTGCGGCCATGACGGTCACACCGCGATGCTGTTGGGGGCTGCCAAGTATTTGTCCGAGACGCGCAATTTCGACGGTACGGTCGCGCTGATCTTCCAGCCCGCCGAAGAGGGTGGCGGGGGCGGCGACCTCATGGTGCGTGACGGGATGATGGAGCGCTTCGGCATCGACGAGGTCTATGGCATGCATAATGAGCCGGGCCTGCCCGTGGGCGAATTCGGTGTCTCGCCCGGGCCGATCATGGCCGCCGCCGACGAGTTCGAGGTTCGCATCGTCGGCAAGGGCGGGCATGCCGCGCGGCCGCATATGTGCGTCGACCCGACGCCCGCCGCCTGCGCCACGGTCATGGCGCTGCAGACCGTCGCCAGCCGGAATGTCGACCCGATCAAGGAAATCGTCGTTTCCGTCTGCACGCTGCGCACCGCCTCGGAGGCCTTCAACGTCATCCCGCCCGAGGTTCTGATCCGTGGCACCGTGCGCACCCTCGATGACGAGGTGCGCGATATCGCCGAACGGCGGGTGACGCGGCTGATCCATTCCACCGCCGAGGCCTATGGCTGCGAGGCGCATCTCGATTACCACCGCGGTTACCCGGTCGTGGTCAACCATGACGAGAATGCCGAGATCGCCGCCGAGATCGCGCGCGCCGTCGCAGGGGACGACAAGGTGCGCTGGGGCCGTCCGCCCCGCATGGGCGGCGAGGATTTCGCCTACATGCTCAACGCGCGCCCCGGTGCCTTCATCAATGTCGGAAATGGCGACAGCGCCGGCGTTCACCACCCCGAATATGACTTCAACGACGAAGCCATCCCCTACGGATGCAGCTTCTTCGCCGAACTCGTCGAACGACGAATGCCCGCCGCCTGAGGAGGCCCCGACATGCCGATCAAGAACCGCTTCGCCGAATTGCTGCCCGAGATCACCGAGTGGCGCCACGATTTCCACCGCCATCCCGAATTGATGTACGAGGTGCATCGCACCGCCGGGATCGTCGCGGAAAAACTGCGGGAGTTCGGCTGCGACGAGGTCGTCGAAGGCGTGGGCCAGACCGGGGTTGTCGGCGTCATCAAGGGACGGGAAAACGGGTCGGGCAAGGTCATCGCGCTCAGGGCTGACATGGATGCGTTGCCGATCCACGAACAGACCGGCGTCGGCTACGCGTCGGAAACACCCGGCGCGATGCATGCCTGCGGCCATGATGGGCACACCTCCATGCTGCTGGGGGTGGCGAAATACTTATCGGAGACGCGCAATTTCGACGGCACGGTCGTGCTGTTGTTCCAACCCGCCGAAGAAGGCGGGGCAGGGGGCAAGGCGATGGTCGATGACGGGGTGATGGACCGGTTCGATGTGGACGAAGTCTATGGCATGCACAACGCACCCGGAACGCCGATCGGCCATTTCATCACCCGCGCCGGGCCGCTGCAGGCGTCCTCGGATGAATTCGACATCATCGTCACGGGCCTCGGTGGGCATGCGGCCGAGCCGCACAAGGCGGTGGATACCACCCTTGTCGCCTCGCAGATCGTGGTGTCACTGCACAACATCGTGGCGCGCAATGTCGACCCGCTGAACCGCGTCGTGTTGACCGTAGGCACCTTCGAGACCGACAGCAACGCGACCAACATCATCGCCCATACCGCCAAACTGACCGGCACGGTCCGCTGCCTCGACCCCGAGGAGCGCGACCAGATGCAGGGCCGCATTACCCGCGTGGCCGAAGGGATCGCCGCCGCCTTTGGTGCGACGGTCGAGGTGGTCTGGCACCCCGGCTACCCGGTCACGGTGAATGACGCGACCGCGGTCGAACACGCGGTGGAGGCCGCCCGCGCCGTCGGCCTTGAGGTCGATGGCGATACCCGCCCCATTATGCCGTCAGAGGATTTCTCCTACATGCTGGAGGCGCGTCCCGGCGCCTATGTTTTCATCGGAAACGGCGATACGGCGATGTGCCATCACCCGAAATACAATTTCGACGACGAGGCCATCCCTTACGGATGCAGTTTCTTCGCCGAGATCGTTGAACGCCGGATGCCCGTCGCCAAGTAACACCCAAGACGCTCGCTCAAAAGAAAGACATACAGATGCCCGTGAAGAACCGTTTCGCCGAGATGCTGCCCGAGATCACCGAGTGGCGGCGCGATATCCATGAACATCCCGAGATCCTGTTCGAGACGCACCGCACCGCGGCGCTTGTGGCCGACAAGCTCAAGGAATTCGGCTGTGACGAGGTGGTGACCGGCATCGGGCGCACTGGTGTGGTCGGCATCATCAAGGGCAAGACCGACAAGTCCGGCCGCACCATCGGGCTGCGCGCGGATATGGATGCCCTGCCGATCCACGAGGAAACCGGCCTCGACTATGCCTCGAAAACCCCCGGTGCAATGCATGCCTGCGGCCATGACGGTCATACCGCCATGCTGCTTGGGGCCGCGAAATACCTCGCCGAGACGCGCAATTTCGACGGCACCGTCGCCGTCATCTTCCAGCCTGCCGAAGAGGGCGGCGGCGGCGGTCGCGAGATGGTCGATGACGGCATGATGGATCGCTGGTCGATCGACGAGGTCTACGGCATGCACAACTGGCCAGGCGTGCCCACCGGCAGCTTCGCGATCCGCCCCGGTGCCTTCTTTGCGGCGGCGGACCTGTTCGAAATCAATGTCACGGGCCGTGGTGGCCATGCGGCGAAACCGCATGACACGATCGACACGACCGTGGTGGCCAGCCACATTGTCCTGGCGCTCCAGACCATCGCCAGCCGCAATGTGGACCCGGTGAAACAGGTCGTCGTCTCCGTCACCAGCTTCGAGACCGGCAGCCATGCCCATAACGTCATTCCCGAAACGGTGAAGATGAAGGGCACGGTGCGCACCCTCGATCCCGAGGTGCAGGACCTGACCGAGGCGCGCATGAAAGAGATCGTCGAGGGCACCGCCGCGACGTTCGGCGCCAAGGCCGAGCTGGTCTACAAGCGCAACTACCCCGTCATGGTGAATTCCGAGGAACAGACCGAGTTTGCCGCCGAGGTCGCCCGCGACATCGCCGGCGACTGTGACGAGGCCCCGCTTGTCATGGGCGGCGAGGATTTCGCCTTCATGCTGAACGCGCGCCCCGGTGCGTATATCCTTGTCGGGAACGGGGACACCGCGATGGTTCACCACCCCAAGTATAACTTCAACGACGAGGCGATCCCGGCCGGGTGTTCGTGGCTGGCCGAGGTTGTCGAACGGCGGATGCCGGCGGCGTAGCGCGCAAGTTGGTCTGGGGGTGGTGTTGCACCCCCGGACGGCTGGCTCTTGGCTATCGGGCCATACTCTGAGGCGCGGTGGCGGCATCAGCCACGCGATCGAGTGCGTAAAATGCCCCAAGTCCGGCGATCAGGAGGCCGGGCGTCAGGAAAGGGTGCCACATGAGCTCTGCGAAAGGTCCCCACAGGCCCCAGTCAGAGTCGAAATGCACTCGGTAGCCCGACGAGATCCCAATCAGCGACCACGCGTATTGCAAAACCCAGAACCCCATGGCCGTGCCCAGCCGTGCCATGCCTGTGCTCCAAATGCCCCCGATGATCGCGAAGGCGAGCGACGCGCCGATAGCCTTGGCGATCTGTCCCGTCAGTACAACACCAAGGGTCAGGCAGGGCGGATCTGTGCAAGGTGTGGATGACGACGCGATCAGGTCGTGGTTTCGCGGGCCAAACACCAGAATTTCGTGGATCGTTAGGGCCGCGAACAGGCTCGTGGCGCCAGCAAAGGCCAAGGTCAGAGCCGAGCGAATGCGTCCCTGTCGCGCTGGAGGGCTGTCACCCACCCGTATGGCTCATGTGGCGGCTGACCTGACCATCCACGCTCTGCCGGGAATAGTCGAAATCGTGCCCCTTGGGCTTGAGCGCGATCGCCTTCCGGATGGCGTCTTCCAGCACGGCGTCGTCGCTTGAGGCGCGCAGCGGCGCGCGCAGGTCGGCCATGTCCTCTTGCCCGAGGCACATGTAAAGCTCGCCCGTGCAGGTCAGGCGCACGCGATTACAGCTTTCGCAGAAATTATGCGTCAGCGGCGTGATGAAGCCAATTTTCTGCCCGGTCTCTTGCACCTGAACATAGCGCGCCGGACCGCCGGTGCGTTCCGCCAGGTCGATCAGGGTAAAGCGGTCTTCCAATCGGGCACGCAGGTCCTTCAGCGACCAGTATTGGTCCAGCCGGTCCTCGTTGCCCAGATCGCCCATCGGCATGACCTCGATGAAGGTCAGGTCCATGTCGCGCGCGGCGCACCAGTCCTGCAGGGTAAAGAGCTCATCCTCGTTGAACCCTTTCAGCGCGACGGCGTTGATCTTCACGCGGAGCCCTGCGGCTTGCGCGGCGTCGATGCCTTCGATCACCTGTTTCAGGCGTCCCCAACGGGTGATGTCCGCGAATTTCTGGTCGTCCAGCGTGTCGAGCGACACGTTCACCCGCCGCACGCCCGCCGCGTAAAGCGGTTCGGCGAACTTGGCCAACTGGCTTCCGTTGGTGGTCAGTGTCAGTTCCTTCAACGCGCCCGAGTCGAGGTGACGCGTCATGGCGTTGAAGAAGGTCATGATATCGCGGCGCACCAGCGGCTCTCCCCCCGTGATGCGCAGCTTTTCCACGCCGAGGCGGATGAAGGTCGAACACATCCGGTCCAACTCCTCCAGCGTCAGAAGCTCTTTCTTCGGCAGGAAGGTCATGTTCTCGGCCATGCAATAGACACAGCGAAAATCGCAGCGGTCGGTGACCGAGACGCGCAGATAGGAGATCGCGCGCGCGAACGGATCGATAAGAGGGGCGGTCGTTTCCATGGTGCGGAGACTAGGTATCGCGCCGCCAACCCGCAAGCCTGTGCATGAGACCAGTTGATCGTCCTCGCGCACGGCCCTAGGGTTCGCGCCATGATGACACGCACATTCTCACTCGTTTTCGTGCTGGCGCTCGCCGGCTGTGGTGGCACCGGCTTTGGCCTCTTCGGCGGCGATGATGAGCCGGTCGATCTGGGCCCGGCCGCGGTGGCTGAGCCCGAGGGTGGCCTTGCCGCCGGCGCGCCTTCGAACCCTGCCTCGGACGGCCAGTTTCGCGGCCTGACGGTGGCCAGCCTTGGCGACGCGACGCGTCCCGGGCTCTGGATCGAAACGCCCGTCGTGACCGAGGAAGGCCCCGGTCGGGTGATCGCGCCGGACGGAACGGTTGTGGCGCTGACGCTGATCCCGTCGGGCGGGGATCGGGGGTCGGGCTCGCGCCTATCGCTGGAGGCGATGCAGGCGCTCGGCATCCCCTTGACCAACCTGCCGACGGTGACTGTCATCTCGGATGCCTGACGCGTCGCAGGATCGTTGCCTGATCGAACGGCCCGCGCGGGGGCGGGCCGATTGGGCGCGGCTTCGCGACGGGTTTCGCTGGCACGTGCCGGCAGCGATGAACATTGCCGACCTGTGTTGCGACAGCTGGGCCACCCTGGACCCGGGCAAGGCGGCCGTTATTCACTTTACGCAAGATGGCGACCGGCAGGTCTGGACCTACGGGGATCTCAAGCGCGCCTCCGACCGGTTGGCGGCTGCGATGGACGCGGCCGGGATCATGCGCGGGGACCGTGTTGCCGTGATGATGGCGCAGCACCCGGCGGTTCTCATCACGCATTTCGCAGCGATGAAGCTGGGGGCGGTGGCCCTGCCTCTGTTCACCCTCTTCGGTGAAGATGCGCTGCGCTACCGATTGGCCGATTCAGGGGCCCGGGCCGTGCTGTGCGACGGTGGTCAGATCGACAAGCTGATGGCGCTGCGCCCCGACCTGCCCGAGCTTGAGCTGGTGATTTCGACAGGCGCGGCCGTCGAGCCCATCCAGTCTTTCGACGAGATCATCGCGACGCCCGCCCCGGGCTTCAAACGGGTGCCGACCGATGCCGAAGATCCGGCGGTGATGATCTACACCTCGGGCACCACGGGCGATCCTAAGGGCGTTCTGCATGCGCATCGGTTCCTCTACGGCCACCTGCCCTGCATGGAACTGTCGCAGAATTGGTTCCCGCAGTCCGGCGATGTCGGCTGGACGCCGGCGGATTGGGCCTGGATCGGCGGGTTGATGGACATGGCGATGCCGTGCCTTTTCTACGGCGTGCCCCTGGTCAGCCACCGCTTCGCAAAGTTCGACCCGGACGCGGCCCTGAACCTGATGGCGGAGGAGGGTGTGACCAATGCCTTCATCCCGCCAACGGCGCTGCGCATGATGCGCCACGCTCCGGTGCCGCGCGATCTGCGCCTGCGCGCGGTCGGATCGGGCGGCGAGGCGTTGGGGGCGGACCTTTTGGACTGGGGGCGCGAGGCGCTGCGCTGTCCGATCAACGAGTTTTACGGTCAGACCGAGGCGAACCTTGTCGTCGCCTCCTGCGACCGGATGATGGACCGCGTACCGGGTGCCATGGGGCTCGCCGTGCCGGGGCACGAGGTTGCCGTTTTGGGGCCGGACGACAAGCCCGTTTCGGCCGGAGAGGTGGGAGAGGTCTGCGTGCGCGCGCCAGACCCGGTGATGTTCCTGGAATACTGGGGCAAGCCCGAGGCGACGGCCAAAAAGGTGCTCGATGGCTGGTTGCGCACCGGCGACCTGGCGCTTCTGCGCGAGGATGGCCAGATGGTGTTCCACGCGCGCGATGACGACGTCATCACCAGTGCGGGCTATCGCATCGGCCCGGTCGAGATCGAACAGGCGCTGGCCTCCCATCCCGATGTCGTGATGGCCGCCGTGGTCGGCAAGCCAGATCCGATCCGCACGCAGGTGGTGGTGGCCCATGTCGTCATGCGCGAGGGGGTGGACTGGGATGGCATGCCGGAAACGCTCCGCGCCTGGGTGCGCGACAAGGTTTCGGCGCATGTGGTGCCACGCAAGATCTTCCGCGCCGACAGCCTTCCGATGACGGCCACCGGCAAGATCCTGCGCCGCGCCTTGCGCGACGGCTGAGCGGGCGGAAAACTCGAGTT
Organism: Maritalea mobilis; assembly: GCF_019800885.1. Taxonomy (GTDB): domain Bacteria; phylum Pseudomonadota; class Alphaproteobacteria; order Rhodobacterales; family Rhodobacteraceae; genus Roseibacterium; species Roseibacterium beibuensis. The sequence goes on along the minus strand of NZ_JAHVKE010000001.1, from coordinate 1,478,902 downwards.
TTCCGGCCCGTTTTCCTCGAGGAAAACGGCCCCGTCCCGGCGTTACTTCTCCATCGATTTGCGGATCGAGTGGATCACCAGCCAGACAGCCACCATCGTCGGCAGCACGGCCAATGCAGTCAGCACGGCTTTCGAGACGCCGATGGGCTCGGCAAGCGGGCCGATCAGATAGACGACGAGGTTCACCGCATAGTAGCTGATCGCCACGACCGACAGCCCTTCGACCGTCTTCTGCAAGCGCAACTGCATGTCCGAGCGCTTGTCCATCGAGGCCAGGAGTTCCTGGTTCTGGGCCGAGCGATCGACATCGACCTGCGTGCGCAAAAGGTCACCTGCGCGGATCGCCCGGTTGGTCATCTGGTAGAGCCGGTTTTCGGTTGCCTTGACCGTCCGCATCGAGGGATCGAAGCGCCGCGTCATGAACTCGCCGAAGGTCTGCCGCCCCTGGAACCGTTCCTCCCGCAAAACCTTGATCCGCTGGTTCACCAGCGCCTCGTAGGCCCCGGTGGCCCCGAACCGGAATGCGCTTTCGGTCTGCAATTGCTCCAACTCGGCGGCGATGTTGAGCAGTTGTCGCAGCGTTTCGTCAGGCTTGGCGAGATGCCCGTTCATGTCGCTGACAAGGTGCGACAGGGACTCGTCGATCGCCGCCATGCGGCGTGACAGATCGTGGGCGCGCGGCAGGCCCAGCATGGACATGGTCTTGTAGGTTTCGATCTCGCAGATGCGCTGCACGATCCGCCCCAGGCGCCGACGCCCGGTGTCGGGCCGGGTGAAGACGGCAAAACGCATATGCCCGGACGTGTCGATGCGGAAATCGCCCGCGATCACCGCGCTGTCGTCCAGCACCTTGCTGACGGCGAGGCTTTCGGGGACGAACCAATCGTGCAGCGTATCTTCGACGCCGCTTTCGTCGTCCGGCATCGGCAGGAACATAAGGTGGGCCGAGGTGATGTGCGCGCCCGGCGCCTCGCTCAGCCATTCGTCGGGAAACACTTCCCACGCGGTCGGATCAAACGGGCGCGCTGTCCCGTTGGGAAGGAACGCGGTGTAGGTCACGAACTCGGTATGCTGTTCCCATTTCAGACGGAACTTGCCGAGGTCGCCGAAATAATGCGTCGCGTCGGGCTTGGGGTGCTGCGCTCCGAACCGGTCGAGCAGAGAGATCAGATGCGCGCGATCTTTCGCGCGGTCGCGCTTGGCGGCCTCTTTCGGTTCCTTGATCGCGAAATACACCGCCTGACCGGGCGCTTCGAGCGACGGGAAAGGGCGCGCGTGCAACTCGTTGGCAAGTTTGTAGCGGAGCGGGTGGTCTGCGAGCGGCATGGGCGGTCTTTCGGCGGCTGTTCGATGTCAGATAAGGTTTTCTGCGCCTGCGTAAACGGGAAAACGTAAATATTCCGGGTATTTGGCGGCATGCCTTGGTATGCATCCCGCCAAGCACATGCTCAGCATAACACTTTTCGTTCACCCTTTGCGCTGCGGCCCTTTCGCGGCGCTGCGGCAAAGCCGTCAGGTGACCCGTTGGCGGGCCTGGAACTCGGGCTTCTGGTATTCGCCCTTGTCGATGACGGCGGCGATATGCGCGACGGCCGCGTCGACCTCCGCTTCGCCGATATAGAGAGGGGTGAAGCCGAAGCGCATGATATCCGGCGCGCGAAAATCGCCGATGACGCCGCGCGCGATCAGCGCCTGCATGGCGGCATAGCCCTCGGCAAACCGGAAAGAGACCTGGCTTCCGCGCTGCTTCGGATCGCGGGGCGAGGCAAGGGTCAGCGCGGGGCAGGCGGCCTCGACCCCGGCAATGAACCGGTCCGAGAGAGCGATGGATTTCGCACGCACATCCGCCATCGACACCCCGTCCCAGGCATCCAGCGCGGCTTCGAGGATCCGCATCTGCAAAATGGCGGGCGTCCCGACGCGCATGCGCGAGATGCCGGGGCCGGGGCGGTAGGTTTCTTCGAAGGCAAAGGGCTGCGCATGACCGAGCCAGCCGTTCAGGATGGTTTCGGCGCTGTCCGCATGGCGCGGGGCGACATAGATGAAGGCCGGGCTGCCGGGGCCGCCATTGAGATACTTGTAGGTGCAGCCGACGGCGAAATCGGCGCGGGCACCGGCAAGATCCACCTCGATCGCGCCAGCGGAATGGGCCAGATCCCAGACGGTGACGATACCGAGCGCATGGGCCTTGGCCGTCAGGGCGGCCATGTCGTGCAACCGCCCGGTCCGGTAGTCGACCTCGGTCAGCATCAGGACGCCCACCTTGTCGGTCAGGTTGGCCTCGATCTCCTCGGGATCGACAATGCGCAGTTCCTTGCCGCCCTTGAGGTGATCGACCAGGCCCTGCGCCACGTAGAGATCCGAGGGGAAATTGCCGCGATCCGTCAGGATTACCGTTCGGTCCGTCATCGCCGAGGCAGCGGCGAGCGCCTGGAACAGGCGGATGGAAAGCGTGTCCCCCACCATCACGTGCCCCGCCTCGGCCCCGATCAAACCGGCGATCCGGTCCCCCAGCAGCTCGGGCAGGGCCATCCACCCGGCGCGGTTCCAACCGGTGATAACCATTTCGCCCCATTCGGCGAACAGGACCTTTCGGCTGGCGGCCTCGGCGCCGCGCGGCAGCGGACCGAGAGAGTTCCCGTCGAGGTAGATCGTGTTGGGCGGCAGGCGAAAACGGGCGCGGGTCGCGGTGAAGTCGGTCATGGTTCCCTTTCGGACTGGATAAAACGCGCGGTCAGGCGACCTGGCCGCCTGCGATCTGGATGGCTTGCCCGTTCACGCTGCGCGCGCCGTCCGAGGCGAGCCAGAGTGCCGCGGCGGTCACCTCGTCGGTTCGCAGCAGTTCTTTGTGGCGGTTGCCGCGGGCGAGATAAGCGCGCGCCTCGTCCTCGGTGATGCCGCGGGCGGCGGCGATCTGGGCGGCGTTGCGCTCGACGATGGGGGTGTCGACATAGCCGGGGCACAGCGCGTTGAAGGTCACGGCCCCGCCCATGTATTCCTCGGACAGGCCCCGCACCATGCCGATGACCGCGTGTTTCGATGCCGTGTAGGCAATCGCACCTTTCAGGCCACGCAGCCCGGCAATGGAGGAGATCGCGATCATGCGGCCCCAGTCTCCGGGGGCGAGCGTTGCCAGCGCAGCCTGAAAGGTCAGGAACACGCCGTCGACATTGGTCGCCATGATCTTCTGCCAGTGATCGAGGGAGGCCTTGGCGAAAGGCGCCCCCTCGGCGATGCCGGCATTGGCGATGCAGATCGAAATCGGCCCGTGGGCTTCGGCCGCCGCGGCGATGCCATTCCGGACCGAGGCCTCATCGGCCACGTCCATCTGCATCGGGTGCAGGCGCGCATGACCCTCGGCCATTTCGTCCAGCCGGTCGAGGTTGCGCCCCGTGATCGTGACCTCGGCCCCCTCGGCGGCCAGCGCATGGGCAATGTCGAGGCCGATGCCCGTGCCGCCCCCGGTCACCAGCGCATGGCGTCCCTGGTGTTGCATGTTTCGTGTCCCTCCCTCGTCACCGGGCGAGGCGTTTCGCCTCCGCGCGTGTCGCCGCCACCCTAACGCGCCAGTTCCCGGCTGCAATCTTGGTCGCATGACTGGACATTCCCGCGCGAGATGGCATGTATGCGCCTCAAGGAACGAAATTGCGCGGCATACCACGGTATGCGTAAGAAAATGTCGCGGAGTGTGACGTTGTGGAGCATTCGCCCTCTTGCTATGGGGGCGATCGGATATCCCATGCCAGAGGGGGGAACACGTTGAAAATCGGGGCACCCAAGGAAATCGAACCGGGCGAATCGCGCGTTGCGATGACGCCGGACAGCGCCGCCCAGTTGCAGAAACTGGGCTATGACTGCGCCATCGAAAGCGGCGCGGGCGAGGCGGCCGGCTTTACCGACGCGGCTTATGAGGCAGCGGGCGTCGAGGTCGTCAAGACCGCAGCCGCGCTCTGGAAAGGTGTGGATATCGTCGCCAAGGTGCGTCCGCCCACCGAGGCCGAGACCAAGCGCCTGAACGAAGGTCAGCTTCTGATCAGCTTCTTCTATCCGGGCTCGAACGAGGCGCTGATGGAACTGGCGCGCGGCAAGGGTGCCAATGTCATCGCCATGGACATGGTCCCGCGGATCTCGCGCGCGCAGAAGATGGATGCGCTGTCGTCGATGGCCAATATCGCGGGCTACCGCGCGGTGATCGAGGCGGGCAACAATTTCGGCCGCTTCTTCACCGGTCAGGTGACGGCGGCCGGCAAGGTGCCGCCGGCCAAGGTTCTGGTCGTGGGCGCCGGTGTTGCCGGTCTGGCCGCGATCGGCACGGCCACCAGCCTTGGGGCGATCACCTACGCGTTCGACGTGCGGCCCGAAGTGGCCGAGCAGATCGAGTCGATGGGCGCGGAGTTCGTCTTCCTCGAATTCTCGGACGATGAACTGCCCGATGGGGCGGAAACGGGCGGCTACGCGGCCCCCTCCAGCCCGGAATTCCAGGCCAAGCAGCTTGAGAAATTCCGCGAGATCGCGCCTGACATGGACATCGTGATCACCACCGCGTTGATCCCGAACCGGCCTGCGCCGCTCTTGTGGACCAAGGACATGGTCGAGAGCATGAAGCCCGGCTCGGTCATCGTGGACCTGGCTGCCGAGCGTGGCGGCAACTGCGAGTTGACCCAAAAGGACGAACGCATCGTTTCCGACAACGGCGTGGTGATCATCGGCTACACCGACTTCCCCAGCCGGATGGCGGCGCAAAGCTCGACGCTCTATTCCACGAACATCCGCCACATGATGGCCGACCTGACGCCCGAGAAGGACGGGCAGGTCGTGCACAACATGGAAGACGACGTGATCCGCGGCGCCACCATCGTTCACCAGGGCGAGATCACCTTCCCGCCGCCGCCGCCGAAAGTGGCCGCTATTGCGGCGCAGAAGCCCAAGGAAAAGCCCAAGGAACTGACGCCCGAGGAAAAGCGGGCCGGAGAACTGGCCGCCTTCAAGGCGCAGACCAAGCAGCAGGTGGCCCTGCTGACCGTCGGGGCCGCGCTGCTTCTGGGCGTGGGGCTGATCGCACCGGCCAGCTTCATGCAGCATTTCATCGTGTTCGTGCTGTCGGTCTTCATCGGCTTCCAGGTGATCTGGAATGTCAGCCACTCGCTGCACACGCCCCTGATGGCGGTGACGAACGCGATTTCGTCGATCATCATTCTCGGCGCGCTGATGCAGGTGGGATCGTCCTCGGTGCTGATCACGATCCTTGCCGCGGCGGGGATCTTCATGGCCGCCGTGAACATCTTCGGCGGCTTCCTCGTGACGCGGCGCATGCTCGCCATGTTCCAGAAATCGTAAACGGGCAGGGGTAGAACACATGGATTTCGGATTCACCATTGCGGCCTATGCGGTCGCGGGCGTGCTCTTCATCCTCTCGCTCGGGGGGCTGTCGGGACAGGAAAGCGCCAAGCGCGCGGTCTGGTACGGCATCGTCGGTATGGCGATTGCCGTTCTGGCCACGCTGATCGGCCCGGGGTCCGGGCTTTGGGTCCTGTCGATCATCCTGATCGCGGCGGGCGCGGCCGTCGGCTACCAGCTGGCCACGAAAGTGCAGATGACCCAGATGCCCGAGCTTGTGGCGATCATGCACTCGCTCGTCGGTCTGGCTGCTGTTTTCGTGGGCTTCAACGCCCATATCGAGATCGGCCGCGTGGCCGAGATTTTCGCGACCAACGGCTTGCCCTTCCCGCAACCCGAGGGGCCGTTGAGCGACGAGGCCTATGCCCTTCTGGGGACGCTGTCGAACTTTGCCGAGCTGATCGGCAAGAAGACCGCGGTCGAGATCGGCATCCTGCGCGTCGAACTGGCGCTCGGCATCTGGATCGGGGCCGTGACCTTCACCGGGTCGGTCGTGGCCTATGGCAAGCTGTCGGGCAATTCGTCGAAGCTGCCCTTCAAGATCGACACGGGCGCCAAGCAACTGCCCGGCGGTCACCTGCTGAATGCTGCCGCGGCTGCGGCCTCGGTGATCCTGCTGGTCATGTATCTTGGCGGGGCTGGCGGTTGGACGCTGGTTCTGCTGGCAGCGCTGGCGCTGTTCATCGGCTACCACCTGATCATGGGCATCGGCGGCGCCGACATGCCCGTCGTCGTCTCGATGCTGAACAGCTACTCGGGCTGGGCGGCGGCGGCCATCGGCTTCTCGCTCGGCAATGACCTGCTGATCGTCGTGGGCGCGCTTGTGGGCTCCTCCGGTGCGATCCTCAGCTACATCATGTGCAAGGCCATGAACCGGTCCTTCATCAGCGTGATCCTGGGGGGCTTCGGCGGCGCCTCGGGCGAGCAGCAGGCCATCGAGGGCGAGCAGATCGCCATCGACGCCGATGGTGTCGCGCAGGCGCTCAACGAGGCCGACAGCGTCATCATCGTGCCGGGTTACGGCATGGCGGTGGCTCAGGCCCAGCAATCGGTTAGCGAACTGACGCGCAAGATGCGCGCCGCGGGCAAGGAGGTGCGCTTTGCGATCCACCCCGTCGCGGGCCGTCTGCCCGGGCACATGAACGTGCTCCTGGCAGAAGCGAAAGTGCCTTACGACATCGTGCTGGAAATGGACGAGATCAACGAGGACTTCCCGGACACGGATGTCGTCATCGTCATCGGCTCGAACGATATCGTGAACCCGGCCGCGCAGGACGATCCCAACAGCCCCATCGCCGGCATGCCGGTGCTGGAGGTGTGGAAGGCCAAGCAGGTCTTCGTCTCCAAGCGGGGGCAGGGCACGGGCTATTCCGGCATCGAGAACCCGCTGTTCTTCAAGGACAACACCCGGATGTTTTACGGCGACGCAAAGGCCTCGATCGACAGCCTTCTGCCCAAGGTGGGGTAAGGCGACTAGCCAGATCAGAAAAAGGAAAAGCCCCGGCACTGCCGGGGCTTTTTCGTAGTGTCGCTGCTACCAGGTTGCCAGGCCGCGCAGGCGACCAGTCGGCTCACTTCGTCAGGATCAGCTTGCCTGCCCGCGTGATGCGCAGCGTGTAGGTCTTGTCGTCCAGAACGATCTGCGCGGTCGCATCGCCGCCGGTCAACCGGCGCGCGTCGTAGGTGGGCAGCTCCTGCGTCGGGCTGACATCGGCACGCAAGGCATCTTCAAGGAATTTCGGTTGATAGGTCATGATCAGGTCTCCCGTTCGCGGCGGATGACCTAATTCCTGAGTGAATCACTAATCTTTGTCAATCCTGAGTTTTGCACTCGGGTATAGGGCGTGCCAGAGCGCCAGGAAAAGGCCCGCCGATGACGGCGGGCCTGATTGGGAGAATAAGGCGATCACGCGGTGTGGCGAAATTCCAGCACGCCGTGGTCTCCGACCTCCGGGTCGTGGTCACCAGCCGCCCCGCGCACCATCTCGAGACCGAAGCGCAGGGCGCCCGCTTCGACGGTCCAGACAGCCGCCTCGTCCAAGGGCATGCACAGCAGCGCGACATTGGGGTCGTCGATGCCGCCATCGAACCACATGGCGGCCATGGGGCTCCACACCTCTTCCAGCTTTTCGCGGTCGTTGGTCTGGGTGATCAGGCCGGAGATACAGGCGTACAGGCTGCGGTCTCCGGCGGTCACGGTGAAATGCGCGGTTCGGGGGGCGCCCTTGATCTGGCGAACAAGGTCGGTGTCCTGGCCTGAGATGAACCAGAGCACCTGTCTATCGGGGTCGAAGAAATGGGTCATCGGTTGCATGTGGTCGCGTGTCCCCTCAAGGCCCAGCATGCCGGTGCGTTCATCGCCAAGCGTGTCGAACAGCGCGCGGCGCAGTTTTTCAGTCGGGGTGTGGTCGGTCATTGCGATACCTCCAATCTTGCTTGGGGGATCAACCGACGTGACGCCCTAGGGTTCCGGCATCTCGCCCCGCGCGGCGGGCTGCTCACGCAGATGTGCAAGCCGCTGAGCGACCTCGGGCCGGACAGGTCCGGGGCGGGGCGTGTCGCGGATCGTGGTGAACCAATGCGCCGGCGGGGTGCGCCCGGCACGGGCCCTGTCCCAATGCAAGGCGCGCAAGACCGCCTCGCCCACGGGCGGCAGGCGGTCGGGGATGTCATGGCCGTTGAGGGTGGCCCAAATGCCGGTCCACAAGCGCCCGACGGACCACGGGTTGTAGCCGCCGCCACCGAGAACCAGCAGGCGCGGACAGCCAAGCGCCATGATCCCGAGCAGGATGTCGAAATGGGCGTTGTTGGACAATGCGAGACGGGACAGCGGGTCTTCCTCTACCGCGTCGGCGCCGCATTGCAGGACGATGGCGTCCGGTGCAAACCCGGCGAGTGCGGGCAGGATGAGCCGCTCGCGGATCTCGGCCATCTCGCTGTCGTTCAGGCCGCGTGGCAGGGGCAGGTTCAGGCAGTTGCCGCCGCCATCCTCGTCCAGGGCGCCGGTGAAAGGCCAGCGGCGTTCCTCATGCGTTGAGATCAGTAGCGTCTCCGGGTCGCCTGCAAAGCCATGTTCGACCCCGTCGCAATGATGGGCATCAATGTCGATATAGGCCACGCGCCGCGCGCCCGCCCGCTTCAGCGACAGGATCGCAAGGACCGGGTCGTTGAGATAGCAAAAGCCATTGGCCCGGTCTGGAAAGGCATGATGGGTGCCGCCCCCGGGATGGTAGATGACGCCACCATCCGCCAACAACTCGCCCGCCAAGAGGGACGCACCGGCCCCCGTCGCGGGGCGGCGATACATCTCGGGGAAGACCGGGTTCGACACGGTGCCGAGCCCGTGGCGGTCGCGGGTGGCATCGTCGACCTGTTGCGCCACCTCCGCGCGGCTCAGGGCGTCGAGATACTCGGGCGTGTGCCAGAGCGTCAGCGCGGCAGGCTTGGCCCGGGGCGAAGTGCGATACTGCGCAGTTGGCAGCCACCCCATGGCCCGGGACAGGTCCATCACGGTGGGCACGCGCGGAATGCGCAGCGGATGCCAGCGCCCGTAGCTGGAACCGCGATAGACCTCGGACCCGAAGAAGATGGGGGTCGTCACGCCGACAGCAATGCCTCGATGCGATTGCGCATGCGACGGCCGGTCGGTGACACGCGGGCGCCGAAATGCTCGACCACGCGCCCATCCGGCGCGATCAGCACCTTGTTGAAGTTCCAGCCCGGCCGGATGCCGTATTCGGATGCCAACCACGCGTAGAACGGGTGCGGATCGGGCCCGCGAACGCGGGTGATCGTGGTCATCGGCAGGGTCAGGTTGAAGTTCAACTCGCAGAACTCGGCCACCTGTTCGTCGCTGTCATATTCCTGCGCGAAGTCGTCGGAGGGAACGGCCAGCACGACGAGGCCGCGAGGACTGTAGGCCTCGTGCAACGCCTGCAACGCGTCATATTGCGGTGTGTATGCACACATCGAGGCCGTGTTGACGACAAGGATCGGGCGCCCCGCCCAATCTGCAAAGTCGTATTGGCCGCCGTCGATGGACTCGAAGCGGAATGGCGGCATCGCCTGCGCTTGGCCAAGGTCGGGCAACAGCGTAGCAGCAGACAGGGTGCTCAGCCCAAGCACGACGGTGCGGCGGGTCAATTCGGTCATCTGGTCGCTCCTTTTCCCTGTGAACTATCGCGGGGCGAAGAGCGGTCAAGGCGGGCCAGCCGCATGCACAGACCATTGAAAAACCGCAATTCCCGTGCCATATCCGCGCGTCATGGCCCGTACTCCGACCTCTCAAGCGCCTTTGCGCATCGCTGGCGTCTCGAAACGCGAGACACGCACTCAATTCGCGGCGCTGTGCTACCGCGTGTCGAAGGCGCCCAAGGGCAAGAAGGGCAAAGAAGCCGCCCCCGCGGTCGAAATCCTGCTCGTTTCCTCGCGCGATACAGGCCGCTGGATCATCCCCAAAGGATGGCCGATGGACGGGATGACGCCTGCCGCCGCGGCGGCGCAGGAAGCCTGGGAAGAAGCCGGGGTGCGAGGGCGGGCGCATGGGCAGTGTGTCGGGCTCTACGCCTATGACAAATGGCTGGATGAAGAACTGTCGCTGCCCTGCATCGTCGCCGTCTTCCCGGTCGAGGTGAAGAAACTCGACAAGGACTTCCCGGAGTCGGATGAACGCAAGCGCAAATGGTTTTCGCCCAAAAAGGCGGCGCAGAAGGTCGACGAACCGGAGTTGAAAGTGATCCTCGAAAGCTTCGATCCCGCCCGCCTCTATTGAACGACAGGCCTGGCCCCTTAGGTATGCGAGAGCATGATCCGATACGCGTTGAAATGTGCCGAAGGGCACGAATTTGACAGCTGGTTCCAGTCGGCCGAGGCCTTCGACGCCCTGTCGCGGCGTCGGCTGGTGGCGTGCGCGGTCTGTGGTGGCGCGGATGTGAAAAAGGCGTTGATGGCGCCGGGCGTGGCTGCGCGGGATGCTGCGCCGGAGAAAAGCGCGACACCTGCATCGGACGCGCCAATGCCTACCGCTGCGCCCGGCCCCTTGAGTGCACCCGCCCATCCGGCGGAACAGGTGCTGCGCGCGATCCGCAAACACTTGTCCGAAAATTCCCGCTACGTGGGCAAGAAATTCGCCGAGGAAGCCCGCGCGATGCATCTGGGGGAAAAGGATCAGGGTGCGATCCATGGTGAGGCGACGCCGGAAGAGGCGCGCTCCCTGATCGAAGACGGGATCGAGATCGCCCCCCTTCCGATCCTGCCACCCGACAAGACGAACTGAGCGGAAAAATCTTCGCCAAGATTTTTCGGCCCGTGGGCGCGCGTCAGTCGATGATCCCGCGGACGCGCAACTCGGCGAAGTCCCGGGCATCGCGCTGCGCTTCGAGCTTGGCCACGGACTGTGCGACGATGCACGCGATCTCGGCCTCCGGGACGCCTTTGCTCTTTAACTCCGCGACCATCTGTTTCCCACGGGGCGCGAGCGGCTGCGTGAACAGCATCGTGTCGAGGCGATCGAAGGGAATGTCCGAGGCGCGGGCAAGGGCAGCCATCCTGTCGGCGTGATCGGGTTGGGTGCGCAGGCGGTCGATCTGTGCCGCATGCCAAGCCAAGCAGCGCGCGTGAAGGTCGGACAGCACCGGGTCCCTCAGGTAATCGCCGATCCGGTCACGAAGCTCGGGGAGATGGCGCGCGAGGCCGGTCTGTTCGGTCTCGTTCCGGTCGAAGATACCGAAATAGGTTGCGTCGTATTTGTCGGGCTTGGCGTTCACGTTGCCCCGCAGCTGTCTCAGCAGGTAGGCCTCGCGGCTTTTCACGGCGAAATGCGGCAACTCGACCAGGTTGTAGCCCAAGGTCGCGGCCGAGGATCGCCACATGCCATCCATGAATTGTCGTGTCATCGGCTGGCCAGAGCCATTGACCCAGGCCATGGACAGCAGGCGTTCCTTGCGCGCGGGGTCCTTGCCCGCCCCCTTCACAGTCGGGCGATGGATGCCGAGCTTGAGGTCGGGAAAGGGCCGGAAGAGCGTTTTCACGCCCCAGCCCTTGCGAAACGCGTCCGGGGCGCCCCGCGTATAGGCCTCGGTCACAAGGCCGGGGTTCCAGTCGGTCAGCCCGTTTGATCCCATCATGCGCCATGTCACGACGATGCCTTGGGTGTTTTCGGGCACGGCCGCCAGAAGGTCGGATACCCGGCCTGCGCCGGGCTTGATGTTCAGGAACTCGTCCGCATCGAGCGTGATGAGCCAGTCGGTCTCGACCGTCTCGGGCAGGGTCTGCGCATGGTTGAGCGCGGTCGGCTGCGGCTTGCCGCCCGGGGCAACGGGGTTTCGGCGGTGGAGGATGCCTTCGTCCATCCGGGCAAGCCGGTCCAGCATGGCATCGGTCCCGTCGCGGCAGGCATTCGTGTAGACGATGATCCGCTCGATCCCGATCAGTTTCTGGAAGGCGACCCATTCCAGCAAGGCAGGCGCCTCGTCTCGCATCATGGTCAGGGCCGTGACGCGGGTCATGGCGCTAGATCCCCCGCGCGGGTGGCCCGGCACGGAGCAGCCCGCCCTCGGCTTCAAGCCGCGCCGCCATGTCGGAATCCAGCCGGTAGAACTTGTCATAAAGGGCGCGGTAGGCGGCCTCGGCATCCGCACCGTCGCCTGCGTCGCGCAGGGTCTCCTTCACCGGAGATGTGAAGCCCCAGGACCCGGTGCGCCACTCCATCTTCGCCCGCCAGTTCTCATAAGTCGGGGCGCCGTAATGCACGAGATGGCCGCCATCCCTTGGCCCGAGGGTCAGTTCTTCCAGCCGGTCCCCCGCGCTGTCGAACCCCCAATGCATCTTGAAGCTGGCGCCGGGAATGCCCGCGCGATGAAAGCTCTTGCCTTCCGGGTGGCCGACCAGCCCGAACCGGCCGCGGAACAGGTCGGCATCCGCGCCGTAGAGGCGGTTCACGGCCTCGCGCGGGATTGGCAGGCGCAACCCCTCCGTCCCGTCATCGAGAAACACCTGTTCGGCCGTCGCAACGCGGACCGAGGGGATGTCGGCGGGAAATGTCCGGATCGCCTCGGCCAGGGTCATGCCCGGAAACCACATCAACTCGTCCGCGTCGAGGATCAGCACCCAGCCCTCGCTCACCTCGTGATAGCCGGCGGTCAGGGCCGCGTTCTGGCGTCGGGTAAAGCGCTTGTCGGGGCTGAGGCCCAGGGTTTTCCAGAATCCGGGCGTGCAGGGGCGCATGTCGATCCGCGGCTCGTCGGCGAAGGCGGTCAGCGCATCGTCCTCGGGATCGTCGAGAAAAAGGATGATGCGATCCGCGCCCTGACCGAGATGCCAGTCGAGGAACCGGTGCAGGATGGGAAGTGGTTCCTTGGCGATGGTGATGACGGTCAGGGTCATGGGATCTTGCGCCGCTCAGACAAGGCCGAAGAACCGATCGGGCACCGTGGTGGGCAGGCCCTGTTCGGTCGCGCGCGGGTCCGTGGCGGGGCGGGGGCGCTTTGCCACGGAGCCATCGGGTTCGACGGGAAACTGGGCACGGCCGATCTCGCAGGCCTCGGCGAAATCGATCGGGTCGGCCAAGCCGTCATCGGCGATCGCGTCAAGCCGCCCCGTCTGGTGGTCGACAAAGGACTTGTGCTGTTGCAGCCCGCCGCGTGCGGCCAACCGTTCCTCTGCCACGGTCTTGTCGGCCAGCGCCATGTGAAACAGGAAGAAATGGTTCGAGATCACCGTGGGGCGGTTGAGCAGCCGGTGTGCGCCGCCCGCCCAGTTGTTCCAGCGGGTAATGACGAAGGGCTTGGTGTAACGGTCGGCGACGAAGCCGTGCCGGCGCTGGCCGAGGATCGGTGCGGCGCGGTCGATGGGGGTAGCCTCGGTATCGGCCTCGACCATGTCGACGCCAAGGGCGAAGATGTAGCCCTCTTCCGTCAGTTCCTTGAACGCGTCCTCCCAGCCCAGCCCGCTATCGGGGTCGATCACCACATATTCGTCCACGTCGCCACGGATGACATGCTCGTACCGCTTGCGCAGGGTGTTGGCGCGGCCCGACATTTCCTTGGCCATGAAGCGATCGTTCCTGATGCGGCGGCGGGGCGCGTCGAGCAGCACCTCGGTCTGGATGCCGGTCAGGTCCACATCCGGTTCCCAATCGTCCCCGTCAATCACGACATGGAGGTTTTCGCGTCCGAACAGGCCGCCGTAGTAGGCTATCCACTTTTCGAGGAAATACCCCTCGTGGCGCACATGGGTCAGGGCGCAGGCGAAGTCCTTGGCCAAGGGCTGTCTCCTCAGGTCTCGAAGAATCCGAGCGGTTCGTCCAGCCGCGCGGCGATCGCGTCAGTGGCCGCTGTGATGGTGGCCGTGTCGGGGGTGGTCCAGCCTGACGCGGACGCAATAAACCCGGCCTCTTCGAGGGCTTGCCCAACCGCCGGAAAGTCCAGAAGCGCATGTGTTTCGCGCTTGATGATCCGGCGGCCGGTGGGGTGGAAGAAGCCTGTCACGGCCTCGATCCGCAGCGGGTCGATCTGGGCGAAATGCCGGAACTGGCGAACATAGTCCTCGATGTTGTTGGAGGGACCGCGATTGAGGATGGCGACCTTCGCACCGGTCGGAACCAGCATGGCCGCCAGGTGCAGCGAGGACGCATCCAGCGACACGATCCGCCGTGCGCCCTTGTAGGTCGCGATCTGCGCCTCGAGCGGGTAGTTCTGCGGGTGGAAGACGGTGTATCCCGCGTCTTCCATCAGGGCCTCGATCCGGCTCTCGAGCACGACTGACCCGCGCTTGGCCGGAAGTTCGGAGCGGGAAATGTAGATATCCTCCGCGGCGTTTGGCGCGATATCCTGCCCGAGATTGGCCCGCATCCAGTCGCGGTACTCGGGCCGGCCCGCGGCCATCTCGGCAATGCCGAAGCCGGGGTCCGGCACGGCCAGCTTCTCGACGCGAACCGGGCTTTGCGGTGCGCGCAACTGAAGGTGCGACAGCCCAAGCGCATCAAAGAACGGCTCCAAATGCTTGTATTGGCGGCGTTCGTGGGTGAACTGGTTCTTCGGGTGGAAAATGATCCCATCCACGCCACCGAGCGCTTCCAGGGCCTCCAGCGCCCAAAGTCGGCTGGTGGTCTCCACGAGGAAATGGCCGAAATGGCCATAGAACAGCCCCCCGAACAGCCATTGGCCGGGCAGCTGCTCGGGCGTGTCCGCGTCTTCCGGCAATTCCGGTTCAATCGTGATCGAGCCGGCCATGTAGCGATAACAGTGGCCTTGGGGGAGAAGACGGCCCTGATTGTCGAAAAGACCGGCCGCGCGCCTCGCGCCGGGGGCCGCGTTGGCCCCCCAGGGCACGACAAGCGTGTCCGTGTGCCAGTGCGGCGTCCAGTCGATCCGGCGGCTCGGGTCGAAATCGAGCGCCGCCTCAGCTGTCGCGGCGGCCTCCATCACTCAAGCGCGTCCTCTGGCGTGATCCCGACCTCCTGGCACATGCGCCAGGCGTAGGAGTTCTCGAGCGGCGGGTGCTTGCGCCACCATGGCTTGGTCCCATTGGTGTAGAGATGGACCGACACCGTGTTGTCGGTGAACCAGCCTTCCACGCGGCCATGGGGGTCGTAGAAAATGTCGTTGAGCTGGAACGGAACCGGGTAGAGCGCGTCCGGCGTCATCGCACGGTCATAATCGCCGGTCTGCTGGGCGAAATACGTGAACGCCTGGGGGCCGAAAGCCGTGCGCTCGGTCTTGTAGATCTTGACCGCGTGCGGGAGGTCATCCTTCTGGCGGGTGATCTTCTTGCGCTGGTTCTTGTTCCACCAGGGCGGGACGTCGGGCAGGTTCTCGTAGTAATCGAGCAGCAGGTCCATCAGGTCGCACTGCTGCGGAAGGCCGACGACGCCGCAATTCAGCGCCCCGCGCATGCCGTGGCCCGCGAAGATCCATTCCCACTCATCGGGGAAGGGTTTGTGGCAGAAGGCGTCGCAATCAATCCAGATCGCGCCGGTCTTCTGGATCATCTTGTATCGAAAGACGTTCGACAAGAAGCTGGCCGAGGTCTGCTCCACGATATCCATCGGGATATCCATGATCTCGGTCGCGGGGCGGATTTCGACGCCTTCGGGGGCGTTGGTGACCGTGTCCGTGCAGTAGAGCGTGACCGGATGCCCATGGCGCAGATGCGATTTCAGACAGAGCTGGTTGAGATACTGCAAACGGTCGCCAATCCAGAGAGAGGCGACAGGACGACGGTTGAGTTCCACGAAGGATCCCCTTGTTGCTGCTCGTTACGGGGCGGCTTGGGCCGCGCTTGGTCGTTGGCGGTCAATCTCCCCGATTTGCCTGGCGAAGGCAAAGCCTTTGCACGGCGTTTTCGTGGCCTGTTGCAGAAATGAGAGCGGCCGCACCACAGGTTTGACCGGGGCGCGCCGGACGGGGCATCGAACCCCGCCCGGCGCGCGCGGCTGTGCCGCGGGCGAGGGGGCTGTCTGCCCCCTCGCGCTCCCCCGAGAGTTTTCGGCCAAGATGAAAAGGAGGGTCAGGTGTCTGGCTGGATGATCTGGGCCGCGATGTCGGCCCCCTCGGGCACGCCGTGAAGATCCAGGATCGTGAGGCCCGTGCGCAGGCGGACCTGCTGCGGACCCGGTGTCGTAAGTTTGGGGGGCGTTGGCCAGGCGGACAGGTCGTAGCGTTGGTCCGGCGTCCACCCGTCGATGATCGTGACGCCACCCGGTGCAATGTGGAAGGTCTTCGCACCGGGTTCGGCCTCGATCCGGGTCATGCCGGCCCCCACATGCACGACATGATCGCCCGCGCCGAGATGGAGCTGGTTGCGGCCGGGGCCGGTGTCGATGGTCGACGCCCCTTCGCCATCGTGGATCAGGTCGTTGCCATGGCCGCCATAGATATGGTTGCGCCCCGAATTGCCGTGGATCACGTCATCGCCCGTGCCGCCATCCAGCGTGTCGCGGCCCGGCCCACCGTGGAGCGTGTCATTGCCGGCCTCGCCATAGAAGGCATGGCGGCGGTTGGCTTGCTTGGCCTTGGCGATCATCAGGTCATTGCCGCCGCCGCCGTAGAAGGTCGCGGCCCCGTGTTTCGGTCCGATCATGATGTCGTCGCCGTCCGAGCCTTTGAGGTCGATCTCGACGCGTTCCGAGGTTTCGAACTCGATCGGGCTGTCGGGGTGGGCGACGATCTTGAGGCGCTTGCCTTCCTTGCCATCCGCCTCGTTGCGGGAAACGACGGTGGCGATGCGGATCTTTTCGACATTGGCGGGGCAGTGCAGCACGTAGTCATCGGGTCCGGCCATGTACCACAGCGTATCGGTGCCGCCGTCTTTCTCTTCGCGGATCTTCTCGGCATCTGACCCATAGGCCCAGTAATCGTTGTCGCCGCGCCCACCGGCTAGAATGACCGAGCCATCGACGGCCATCATTGCGTTCACGCCATCGGCAGGGTTCTCATAGCCGCGCAGGTCGAGCCCGAGCGCCAGCGCGCCCTTGACCAGTTCGGCGCGCAGAAACTCCATCGGGGCGGTCTCGACGAGGTTCTCGGTCTCGCCCGGGTCCGTCTCGATGTCGTAGACGTGCTCTTCGCCGTTCGGGTAACGGAAGTAGCGCAGGTGGCGATACCCCTCGACCGAGGGGCGGACGGACAGCGTGCCGAAGACCGAGGTGACAGGCGATTTCGTGTCGTCATACTCCCCGAAGCCTTCGCCGATCAGCGGCAGCAGCGATTGGCCCGAGGTCCAGTCGGGACGCGGCGGTAGACCGGCCAGTTGCATGATCGTCTTGGGGATGTTGTGCAGGCTGACCGGCAAGGCGATCTCGGCCCCGCGCTCCATCGACGGGTGCCAGATGCCAAGCGGGATATGCGCGGCGCTGTCCCATTGGCTCATCTTGTGGAAACTGTCGTGGTTGCCGAGGTTGAAGCCATTATCGCTGAGGAAGATGACGGTCGTGTTCTGCCCCAGAGGGGAGGCTTCCAGCGCATCGAGGAAGCGCCCGATCTCGTGATCGACATGGGAAATCGCGGCGAAATAGGCGCGCACGACTTGCCGCCAGGCCTCGTCCCCGGCTTTTTCGGGGGTCCAGGCGCCGTTCGCGATATAGGCGGCCTCGTAGACGGCGAAACCGGGTTGGGGGCCGAAGTAATCCTCGGCATGCGCGATGTCGGGCCAGCGGATCGCGGCGGGATCGTATTGCGCGTAGAAGCGGTCGGGCGTGATCAGGTTGTAATGCGGGTGCTTGAAGCCAAGCTGGATCAGGTTGCGCCGCGTCGGGTCGGCACGGTCGAGGAAGTCGATGGCGTTCTGGGCGACCCAGTAGTCGTAGAACCGGTCATCCTGGCTGCCGTCATCGTCGGGATGGTTCACGCCTTTGATGCCCGGCCCACGGTCGAGATAGGCGTGCACGCCGCGGCGCTTGCCCTTG
Source organism: Maritalea mobilis (assembly GCF_019800885.1). GTDB lineage: Bacteria > Pseudomonadota > Alphaproteobacteria > Rhodobacterales > Rhodobacteraceae > Roseibacterium > Roseibacterium beibuensis. The sequence goes on along the minus strand of NZ_JAHVKE010000001.1, from coordinate 1,461,102 downwards.
TCCTCGGCGGCCGGTTCCTCGTGGAAAAGGATACGGCGATACTCCTCGGGCATGGGTTGGTAATTGCTGTCCACCTTGCCCGTGGTGAAGGTGTAGAACCCGGCGCGCCGCAGATCGTATTGCCAAGCGCGTTCGGGGCGCATCACGTCGCGCCAGAACCGGTTGAGATCGACCAGACCCGTGCGGAAGGGGGACAGACCCGTCGCGATCTCAGCCCGGCAGGGGGCGCAGAGTGGCACCGTGGCATACGCGTTCGAAAAGCGGGCGGCCTTTGCCATGAACCGGTCGAGATTTGGCGTCTCGATGCGGATGCCGAAACTGTCGCGCCAGGTGTAGACGTCGATCATGTCGTCGACCCAGATCAGGCAGATATGGCTATCGGCGATGGCGTCCGGGGAAAAGCTCATGCCGCGTCCTCCGACCAGAGACGGTAGCGATGCAAGGCGGTCAGAAGCGCGCGGTCCTCGTCCGTGTCCGAATGGAGCAACGCGCGCCCCGGCCAGAGCCATGCATCGAGGATAAGTGCCCCGCCGAGCGTTTTCACAAGCCGGGGCCGCTGGTTGCGGCAGCCGAGAAACAGGCTGGCTGGGCCCGTGAGGATTGGGGTCGGTGACCGTGCCTCGACCCTGTCCGCGCCGAGAAGCTGCAGCGCCATGCGCCCGGCATGGAGCGAGACGATGGCCATCCGCGGCGCATCGGACGTGGGCAGCGGCAGGCTGGTTTCGACCGTGTTGGCGTCGTCCTTGGCCGTGAGGGTCGAGGCGTCGGCGCTGAGAAACAGGTAGTTGCCCCCGCCTTCCTCGGCGGCGTGGACGGCGGTGTTCAGCGTGAAAAGCGTGCGCGCATCGTCCCCCTCGGCGACATACCAGCGGATCGCGATGGTGGCAGTCGCCGCGTCGCCGGGAATGGCGCGGTCCGCGAAAAGGCCGGATTGCGCACCGTGGCGGCATTGCAAGCCGGTCAGGTCTCCAGCGAAGCCGAGCGTGCCGTTACCCTCGTTCGGCTTGGTGGGTCGCATGGTGATCTCGCCCGACCGGGGATGCCAATGGGTCACCGCGCCAGTCTTGTCGGTGGCCATGTCGGCCTCGGCCCCGTGCCACCAAAGCGTGCGCGTATCGGCGAAGGCGGGTGCCAGGACGCCGGCGGTATCGTCGCAGAGCGCCCCGGGCGGCAGGGGGGTGTCGAGGAAAAGGCTCATGCGCGGCCCCGCTGGATCGGCAAATGCGCAGGCAGGGCCCATCGGTAGAGGCGCGTGTCGGTCCGGCTGTCGAGCCACCACGTATCGCGCAAAGCCCCGGTGTTGCGGCAGCCATGCGCCTCTGCCCCGCAGGCATACGCGAGGCGCAGGTCGGGGCCCTCGGGCGCACGGTCGCAATGGACGAGGACCGCCTGCGGATCATCCGGCGCGATCTCGACCTTCATGATCTGCGCATCGCTGGTGTCGCCGGTCAGCTGGAAGCCCGCCGCATCACCAGCCCCAAGCAGGTCGTCGGGGTCGATGACCAACTCGCCCGCGCCTTGTGCGATGACCCGGATCACCTCGGGTGCGCCCGCCTCACGCTCGGCGAGGAACAGGGTGGGGCAGCGCCAGTCGGGGCCAGCGGCAATGGCGGCGGCGGTCATTTCGGCCATCTGGACGCGGGCGTCCTCGGTCGGGCGGTCGAAGGCGTCGAGGGCGAACATGTAGGCGGGGGCGGAATGGATCAGCTTGTGATCGCCGTGGTTCCAACTCAGTTCCCATTGCCCATCGAGCGCTGCGGCGGGCGCGACATCGGGCAACCCGGACTCGAAGCGCGCAACGAACAGGGGCTTGTCGTAGCCCAGTTGCCAAAGGCCGGTCTCCAGACGATCCATCAGCGCCAGCATCCCGTCGCGAAAGGCGGTGGCGTCGGGCGAGGTATCCTCCAGCGCGTAATCGAGGCACACCGCCAGAAGGCGCGGCTTGCGGCCCATGGTCAGGGCGGCGTCGCGCAGGTTTTCGGCCGCGATCAGAAGGTTCTCGGCGGCTTGTCCCTTGGCGAGATCTTTGGCGGTGGCTGACCCGTCGGTCTCCACGCGGGTGACGAACAGGGGCAGCGGCTCGTATTTCTCAAGCTGCCAGTAGAGCATCGTTTCGGCGACGAGTGCCTCATGCGTGACCTCGCGCAGGTGTTCCAGCCGGTCGGTTTTCTGCGCGGTCTCGATGCCAGCATGCCCGACCGCGCCGATATCGTCCGCGGGCGCCACGATATGCGGCGGAAAGGCCGGGGGGCGCAGAGTGGCAAGGGCCGCGCGTGGGCCACCCAGCCCGAGAAAGCCGAGGACCGCACCGGGACTGTCGGCGAGGATATCGCCGCCGGAAACGGGTTTGCGGAAACCGCGTACGCCTTGTTCGCCCGGCATCCGGGCGGAAAAGCGCAGCCACGGCCCCTCTTGCCGGATATCCCACGCGTCGACGCCCGCCAGCGCGGCCTCGGCATCCACCTCTGTAGCGGCATCCGCTTGATCGGGTTGGGCCGCGCCGGGTGAAACGGGCCGGTGCCCGAGGCGCAGCGCGATATCTTCGATGACCTTGTCGGACAGGCGCAGGATCAGGCCGGACGGATCGTATCGGATCACGTCGCCATTGGGAGCATGGACCACGACACCATGGCTGGGGGGCTGCAACTCGTCATTCGTAGGGGTATCGCTCACCGGCCTCTCCCGTCGTGTTATGGCGCGACACTAGACCCGCCCCGTTTTGCCGCCAAGCCCCCGGCCTGTCACGGTCGGCGGTCGAATTGCAGGCTGCCGGACCCGGCGCGATCCGCGTCCTCGACGAACCCCGCGCGTTCGAGCACCGGCGTGTATTCCGCGCGGAAGGCTTCGGCCTGCTCGTCCGAGACGAAGGGGATGAGGATGCGCCTGACCGTCTTCAGGTCGAGATTGCCCAGCAGGTCGGGTGGCACGTCGGCAGGCCGCGCGATGCGCAGGGCGTCGGGGCGGAAATCATTCAGGTAGGCGGCAAGGCCCCCGGCCTCGGACGCGCCGTCGTTCGGTAGGCGCAGCGGGCCGTCCGATAGCTTCAGGCGTGACGTGTCCTCGATCCCGTTGCGTGCGGCGATCCGCTTGGCCATCTCGATCAATGGCGCGCGGCTGTCCTGACCCATGTAGACCAAGCCCTGGCTGATCGAGATCACGCGCATGGGAATGAAGCCCACCCCGGTGCCGATTTCCAGCACGCGTGCGCACCCGTCCAGATAGCCCGCGATGTTGCGCGCGTGGCGGCGCTCGAACCGGCCGATCAGGATCGCGCTGAGCGTTTCAGGCGCAAAGATGCGGGGGTCGGCGGGCAGTTCGATGTCATGGTTGGCGACCCATTCCACGGCGATGTCGCCCGAGATGTCGATCGTGCCTTCCATGTACGGGTCGCCATCGGGCGCGGCCCAACCCGCCACGGTTTCGTTTCGGCGTTCTTCCTTGGGTTGGTTGGCCGCCTTCTTCTCGACCCGGCTCATCAGCGCGGCGATCTTGGCGGGGTCGCGGGCCTGGGGCGGCTTGGCCTCGACCTGCGTGATCGGCACCTTGCCCGCCTCGATCAGGCTATCGCGCAACTGCTGGTAGGCCTCGGTCTGGCGGTAATCGTCGAGGCGCTTCTCCACCCGCTCCAGCGCGGCATGGTGCAACTCGTTCAGGACGGGGTCTTTCAGCAATTCCGCGACGATCTCGGCCCGGCGTGCGGCGTGACGCAGGATGGCGGTATCCTCGACCTCGTTGCGGTCCTGAAGCGACCAGTAATCGGCGTTGTACTTGTCTTTCTTGTTGTTCACGTTGCCGCGGAACTTGCGCACGGCGTAGCTGTCGACCGACTTCACGGCGTAGTGGTTCATCTGCGCCCAGTCATAGCCGATCGTGCGCCGGATCGAGCGCCAGCCGCGGAACTTGAAATAGTCCTCCATCGGCTGGCCTGACCCGTTGAGCCATTTCACGCTGTCGGGAAACTCCGTCTCCAGCCACTTGTTCTTGATCGAGGGCCGATGGATGCCGAGCTTCCAGTACTGGTGGTCGAACTTGAAGAGCGTCTTGACCCCCCAGCCCTTGTTCCAGAGCGGCGGCGCGGCGCGGGTATATTGCTCGGTCACCGGCGCGCGCGACCAGTCGACCACGCCGCCCGAGCCGAAGATGCGCCACGTTATCACGATCCCGTTCGCCCCAAGGGCCACGGCATCGTCCAACATCCCTTCCAGCGTGCCGGAGGGGTGGTTGATCGCCAGGAACTCGTCGGCATCGAAGACCAGCACCCAGTCGGCGTCCCGCACCAGCGGTTCGGCCTGCGCATGGTTCAGCGCGGAGGGCTGCGGTTTCTGCCCCTCGGGAATATTGTTGGGACGGTGATAGCCGAGCCCCAGTTCCTCAAGCCGTTGCAGCATTTCGACCGTGCCGTCGGAACAGTCATTCGTGTAGACGAGGATATCGGTGAAGCCGACAGCAAGGTGATGGGCGAACCATTCCAGCAGGAAGGGCGCCTCGTCCTTCATCATCGACACCGCCATCACGGTGCCATGCTTGGAGGTGGGTTTCAGGTGCTGCACGATTTGAGCTGCCCCTCGGCGGGCTATTTTGCTTTGCGCACGGCATATCACGGGCCAAGGGGGCGAATCCACCGGCATGCCGGATCAAAAGTAGGAAATACGCGCGGAGGGCCTGTAAGCCGGATTCTGTCCAAGGGGTTGCCCCCTCTGGATGGCCATTCCTCTAGGCGCACCGTTGCCGGTGTGCTCTAGCTGCCAACCCGGATCGCGGGGGTGAAGCGCCCCGTGATGCGATCCCTATTCGGCATTGCTCCCGGTGGGGCTTGCCGTGCCGCCCTTGTTGCCAAGCGCGCGGTGGGCTCTTACCCCACCGTTTCACCTTTTCCCCGGCGGACCGGGGTAGTTTCATTTCTGTGGCGCTTTCCGTCGGATTGCTCCGCCCGGGCATTACCCGGCACCGTTGCTTCAGGGAGTCCGGACTTTCCTCGCGGTGTTGCCACCCCGCGGCCATCCGGCCCTCCGCGCTTGGGTCATCTATGGGCGCGGGCGGTCGCGGTCAACGTCCATATCGGGCGGCAAGCTCGGCCGCGATGGCGCAATCGGCGGCATCGAGCGGTCCGCTGACCGAGGGCCGAAAGCGCAGGCGCAGCGCGCGGAGCAGCAGATCGTCCGAGACATCCGGGTAGCCGAAGGCCAGCGCATCGGCGCGAAAGCGGTCGGAATCGACGGTGCCGAGCGGGGCCGGATCGGGCCAGATGGCAAGCCCTTGCCGGGCAAGGCGCTGCCAGTCGAAGCGTGGGCCCGGGTCGGATTTCCGCTCGGGCGCCATGTCGGAATGGGCGATGACGCCTGCGGGCGGGATGCTCCAGCGCTCCAGGATGCCGCGAAGCAGGCCCTCAAGCGCATCCATCAAGGGGGCGGCGAACGGCGAACCCCCGTCATTGTCCAACTCGATCCCGATAGAGCGGGAATTGACGTCGCCCGCGCCGCGCCAGTTGCCTGCGCCCGCGTGCCAGGCGCGCGCCTCTTCATCGACCAGTTGAATGACCTCGCCCGTCCGCGACACGAGGTAATGCGCAGACACCTCGCGCGCGGGGTCGCACAGGGCCTTTTCCGCCGCGGTGCACTCCGTCATCGCGGTGTAATGCAGCACGACCAGCTCGGGACGCAGCCCGTCACGCCTTGGCCCGTGATTGGGAGAGCGCACGTCGCCTCAGCCGTTCGTCGGGCGCCAGCCGCAGACGAACCCGTCGCCATCGGGGTCGAGGTTGTCGGGGTCGATGCTCGGCCCGCCATTGGCGATGAACCAGTTCTGCGCGGCACCGGCGGTGGCAAACTGGGCACAACCCGGCGCGCTGTCATCCGGCGGCGTGCTGCTGCCCGGCAGGGCGGGCAGGCCGCGACCGGCCGGGGCTGCGACACCGGCAGGGGCTGGGGCCGCGGGTGTGTCCGGCGTGGCCGGGGGCGTGCCACCCGTTTCCGCCTCCGCCTCGGCAATCGCGGCGGCGGCCGTGGCGGCGATATCATCCGTCGGGGCCGGAGCGGTGGGCGGGACCGATGCGGGCGTGCCTTGCAATTGCGCGCGGCGCGCCTCGAACGCGGCCTGAGCACGAGCCTCGGTGGTTTCGGGCATGTCGTTGGGAACGCTCACGCAGGCAGACAGGGCCACCAGCGCAGCCACGATTACACTTTGTTTTATCATTGCTCGGCCTCGTCGGAGGAACGTTGAGCCGAATTTACCACCATTTCCCGGGCTTCGCCACAAAGCCCGCGGCGTTCTCCAGCGCGTAGGCCGTGTTGAGCAGATCACCCTCTTCCCAAGGACGCCCGATCAACTGGAGGCCAAGCGGAAGGCCCTTGGCATCGAGCCCGGCGGGCACCGAGATGCCGGGCAGACCGGCAAGGTTCACCGTCACGGTAAAGACGTCGTTGAGATACATCTGAACCGGATCGTCGAAGCTTTGCCCCAGCTCGAATGCCGCGGACGGGGTGGCGGGCGTCAGGATCGCATCGACACCTTCGGCAAAGACCATGTCGAAATCGCGCTTGATTAGCGCGCGGACCTTACGGGCGCGGTTGTAATAGGCGTCGTAGAACCCGGCGGACAGCACGTAGGTCCCGACCATCACGCGGCGCTTCACCTCGGCGCCGAAGCCCTCGGCCCGGGTCTTCTCGTACATCTCGGTGATGCCGTCGCCCTGGTCGAGCTTGGCGCGATAGCCAAAGCGTACGCCATCATACCGCGCCAGGTTGGACGAGGCTTCGGCGGGGGCGATCACGTAATAGGCGGGCAGGGCGTATTTCGTGTGTGGCAGGCTGATCTGGCGCAGCTCGGCCCCGGCGTCCTGCAGCATCTCGGCGCCCTTTTCCCAAAGCGCCTCGATCTCGGCGGGCATGCCGTCCATCCGGTATTCGGTCGGAATGCCGATCACCTTGCCGCGGATATCGCCAGTCAGCATCGCCTCGAAATCGGGCACGGCCCGGTCGGCGCTGGTCGAGTCCTTGGGGTCATGGCCCATCATCGCCTGGCCCATGATGGCGGCGTCGCGCACCGTCTTGGTCATCGGCCCCGCCTGATCGAGCGACGAGGCAAAGGCCACGATGCCCCAGCGCGAGCAGCGGCCATAGGTCGGCTTCAGGCCGACGATCCCGGTAAAGGCGGCGGGCTGACGGATGGAGCCGCCGGTGTCCGTGCCCGTCGCGGCAAGGCAGAGGTCGGCGGCAACCGCGCTGGCCGAGCCACCGGACGAGCCACCGGGCGTCAGCGCTTCGGCCGACCCTTCGGCGCGCCACGGGTTCACGGCGTTTCCGTACACGCTGGTCTCGTTGGAACTGCCCATGGCGAATTCGTCCATGTTCAGCTTGCCCAGCATGACCGCGCCCGCGTCCTTCAACTGGCCCGACACGGTGGATTCATATTTCGGCTTGAACCCTTCAAGGATTTTCGAGGCGGCCTGGCTGTCCACGCCCTCGGTGCAGAACAGGTCCTTGATGCCGACGGGGATGCCGCACATGGCGGGCGCATCGCCGGCCTTGATCCGCTCATCGGCAGCCTTCGCGCGGTCCATCGCGATCTCGGGCGTCTTGTGGACGAAAGCGCCGAGCGCATCGGCCCCCTCGATGGCCGTCAGGCAAGCCTCGGTCAGCTCGACGCTGGTCGTATCGCCTTTGCGCAGCGCGTCACGGGCCTCGGCAATGGTCAGTTTTGTCAAGTCGGACATGGCGATCACTCCACCACCTTGGGCACGGCGAAAAAGCCTTCGCGCGCGTCGGGCGCGTTTGCCAGCACCTTTTCGGGCTGGTTGCCGTCAGTCACCACATCCTCGCGGCGCTTGAGGCGCATCGGCTCGACGCTGGTCATCGGCTCTACATCATCCACGTTCAGCTCGTTCAGCTGCTCGATGAAGCCGAGGATCGCATTGAACTCCTGTGCCAGCGCGGGCAGGTCCTCTTCCTCGACCTTGATGCGGGCGAGTTTCGCCACCTTGGCGGCGGTTGCGGTGTCGATGGACATCGGGCGGTCTCCGTCACTCGGACAGGCCCCGGCGGGGCCTTTCGCGTCACGGCGGGTTTAGCGAGGCCTCCGGGGCGCTGCAAGCACCAGTCGGCTCCGGTGGTGGTGCAACGAATTGGGCGCGAATTCCTTCAGCTTGCCTCATTCCGGACAGGTTTTCAGGCCAACCATCGGTCGAACGCGGAAAAAAAGCGGAAATCGGCATTCAAGGGGGACACTCCCATGGAACGTTTTGTAAAGAATTTCCTGTGTATCGTGTTTCCCGGTATGATCGGGTCTTTCACCTCCTGTATCCTGATCATCCCGCCTCTGATGATGCGGGGATTGGATTTTCCCAGCACGCTGGCCGTCGCCGTGATCCTGGCGGGCGCGTGGTCGGCGCTTTTTGCAATCGCGCTGCGCAACCGCGTCCTCGACCAGGACGCCGCCGCCCAGCGGGTCGACGCCTTTCCGGCCGAATAAGGCGGTCCGGGGCTTTACCTGCCTGCGCGCGCGCGACACTCTCCCCCTAGGCGCATTCAATCCAACGTTCAGGGGGTAACCATGAAATACACTTGGCTCGGACATGCCAGCATCCGCCTGGAGATCGGCGATCAGGTTCTCTTGATCGATCCTTGGGAAACCGGCAATCCGATGTGGCCCGCCGACAAGCGCGCCGCCATGCTGGCGGGTGCTACAGCCATCCTGATCACCCATGGCCATGGCGACCACACCACCGATGCCGTTGCGCTGTCAAAGGAGCTTGGGGTGCCGGTCTACGGCATCTACGAATTGATGAGCCATTGGGGCGAGACCGAGGGCATCGAGGTCACCGGGTTCAACAAGGGCGGTACGGTGATGATCGGCGACGTCGCCGTGACCATGGTGAACGCGACGCATTCCTCTTCCATCGCGACGCCGAACGGCCCGATGTATACCGGGGGTGAGGCCGGCTACATGATCCGTGGCGAGGGACGGACAGTCTACGTCTCGGGCGATACGGACGTGATGGCAGACATGAAGGTGCTTCAGGATCTGCACGCGCCCGAAATCGGCATTCTCTGCGCCGGCGGGCATTTCACCATGGATATGGAGCGTGCGGCCTATGCCGCCTCGAAACTCTTCGATCTGAAGACGGTGATCCCCGTCCATTACAAGACCTTCCCGCTTCTGGCGCAGGACGCCGAGGCGCTGGTCGCGGCCCTGCCGGGCCGCAACGTCGTGGCGCCCGAAGTGGGCGAAACGGTCGAGCTATAGGCGCGCGTTTTCCTCGAGGAAAACGGCCCGGAAATCTCGAGATTTCCGGGTCACCGCTCAGAGAACGCGCGCCATTTCCACGGCCGGAAAAGTGATGCCGGGTTCCAGCGTGATGTCGATCTCGGCCCGGTCCTCGAACCCCATGATGCGGTAGAACGGCACCGCCGTGCGCGTCGATTGGCACAAAAGCCACGTGATCCCCTGTGATCGGGCCTTGTCGAAACAATGTTCCAGAATGGCGCTGCCAAGGCCCCGCCGGGTCGCATCCGGGTGGGTGACGACATGGCGGATATGGCCCACGTCGCGCGGTCCGACGCCCCCTTGCGGGCCGGTATGGGTCCAGCCGCCTGCGGCCAGCGCACGGCCCGCCGAATCTTCGGCGACATAGTAGCTGCCGGAGCGCACCAACTCGGGCCGGGCGCGCGCGATGACGGGCAGGGAGGTTTCCAGAACCTCCGCCTCGTAATCGGGCCCAAGCAGGACCGGGTAGCTTTCGGACAAGAGCGTATCGATGGCCGCCATGTCGGCGGCGGTGGTGGGCCGTATCGTGATCTCGGACAGCATGGCTGTGACTTTCGTGACCTGAAAAACAAAAAGGCCGCGCAGTGTGTGCGCGGCCCGGTCTGTCGGAATATGGAGGTCGATCTTACTTGATCTTGCCTTCCTTGTACTCGACGTGCTTGCGCGCGACGGGATCGTACTTTCGTACGGTCATCTTCTCGGTCATGGTGCGCGCGTTTTTCTTGGTCACGTAGAAGTGGCCGGTCCCCGCCGTGGAGTTCAGGCGGATCTTGATGGTGGTCGGCTTCGCCATGGTGGGCTCCTCGGGTTAAGCGGGGCGGGACGCAAAAGAGCGTCCGCAAATCTGTGGAGTGCGCCTTTTACCTTGGGCGGGGCAGGAGTCAACCGCGAAAACGCGCCTAGATTACTCCGCTGGCAAAGCGCCACCCCAGGCCCGCCAGCGCCATCAGGGGCAGGGCGAGGATCAGGTCGAGTTTGCGCCACAGGATCAGCAACGCGGCCAACCCCGTCAGGACCACCGCATCCGGCTGCCAGGTCGCCGCCTCGGGCAGCCAAAGGGTCGCGGGGCCGACGACCACCCGCCTGACCTCGCCAAAGACGACATGCAGCGCGAACCAGAGCGAGAGGTTCGCGATGACACCCACGACGGCCGCCGTGATGGCCGACAGCGCGCCGGTCAGGCGGGGTTGCGTGGCGATCCATTCGACGTAAGGCGCGCCCGCGAAGATCCAGAGGAAACACGGCGCAAAGGTCACCCAAAGCGTGACAAGCGCCGCCGCGACGCCAAGCGCGATGCCCCCCTCATAGGCCCCTGCCAGGAACCCCACGAACTCGGTCACCAGGATCAGGGGGCCGGGCGTGGTCTCGGCCAGCCCCAGCGCGTCCATCATCTGTGCCGTGGTCAACCAGCCATGGGTCTGGACCACCTCCTGCACCATCCAGGCAAGGACGGCATAGGCCCCGCCAAAGGTCACGACGGCGAGCTTGGCGAAGAACAGGCCGATCTCGGCCAGCGTCCCGCCCGGGGCGATCAGCCAGAGTGCGCCAAGCGGCACCAGCCAGATTGCGCCCCACAGAAGGACGGTGCGCAGGGTGCGCGCCATCGGCACGGCATGGGGTGGCGACGTGCCGCCGCTTCTGGCGGTCATCGCGCCGATCAGCCCCGCGCCGAGGACGATCAGCGGAAAGGGCAGGGCGAAGACGAACAGGCCCAGAAAGGCGGTGATGGCCAGCGCCCATGCGCGCGTTCCACTCAGCGCTTTCTTGGAAACGCGCCACAACGCTTGTGCAACGATGACGATGACGGCGGCCTTGATGCCCAGAAACAGCGCCTCGGCCAAGGGGATGTCGCCATAGGTGGCATAAAGCGCGGCCAGCCCGAGGATCACCAGCGCGCCCGGCACCACGAAGAAAAGCCCCGCGATCAAGCCGCCGAGCGTGCCGTGCAGACGCCAGCCGGCGTAGGTGGCCAGTTGCATCGCTTCGGGTCCGGGCAAGAGCATGCAGAAGCTCAGCGCGTTCAGGTATTGCGTCTCGGTCAGCCAGGGGCGGTCTTCGACCAGCTCGCGATGCATCAGCGCAATCTGCGCCGCCGGCCCGCCAAAGCTGAGCAGGCCGATCCGTCCGAACACGCGGGTGATCTCGGACAGGGTGGGGGCGGGCGGTTCCATTGCCGTGATCTATCCCCGCGCCCGGCGAAAGCCACATGAAACTTCCATGACAGCGCAACGAAAAAGGCCGGGCGCTTGGCCCGGCCTTTCGGTTCGTTTGGTGGTCGCCGCCCTTATTCGCGGTTGCCCATGAACTGGAGCAGGAACATGAACAGGTTGATGAAGTCGAGGTAGAGACGCAGCGCGCCCATGATCGCCGACTTGTCCAGCCACTCCTGATCGCCGTACTGGGCGTGGTCGATGTATTCCTGCTTGATCGACTGGGTGTCGTAGGCCGTCAGGCCTGCGAAGATCAGAACACCGATCACCGAGATCGCGAAGGCCACTGCCGAGGAGGCGAGGAAGATGTTCACGATCGAGGCGACGATCAGGCCGATCAGACCCATGAGCAGGAAGGTGCCCCATCCCGACAGGTCCTTCTTGGTCGTGTACCCCCAAAGGCTGAGGCCCGCGAAGGCGATCGCGGTCACAAGGAAGGTCTGGGCGATCGAGACACCGGTGAAGACGGCGAAGATCCAGCTGATCGACAGGCCCATCACCGCGCCGAAGGCGTAGAAGAACAGCTGCGCGGCTGCCGCCGACAGCTTGTTGATGACGGCGCCGAAGGCGAACACCATGATCAGCGGCGCGAACATCACAACCCAGCCCAGGATGTTGGGCGAAAGCGTGACCGGATCGCGCAGGATGGCCATCAGGGCGGGGTTCGAGCCGAATGCCCAAGCCACGCCGGCGGTGACCAGCATGCCCACCGACATGGTGGCATAGACCTTGTTCATATGGGCGCGCAGGCCCTCGTCGATCTGGGCAGGCAAGGCCCCTGCGCGGGCGCGTGCCGTATGATAGTCAGCCATGCAGTCCTCCTAAGACAAACAAACGGCCGGGCGTCAAAAAAAACGCCCATCCTTGCGACTGAATATCGGCAAGGATGGGCGGCTTTTCAAGTCGCACGCCCAATTGCAGGGCGCGGCATGCGATAGTTTTTGGCTATCGTGGTCGGTCGTCAGTTCCGCTCGCGCTTATGCGCCGAGCGACCACATCGGGCGCAGCGCCTCGCGCAGGGCCTCGCCCTCGGTCAGGCCGATGTCACGACGGGCGTAATCGTCAAGCATGGCAAGACGACGACGCTGGCGCCACGTGGCATAGGCGTGGCTCAGCAGAGCGATGGGATTGGACTGGCGCCGCGACGGCGCAAAGCGGTTGGTAGCAAGCGTGGCCATGGCAACACCTCTTCTAGAATTGTGAACAAAGATCAGGTGATCATTTCGATGCTTGATATATGCAGCGCAGCGAGGCATTTTTAAAGTGAATGTTACTGAACTTTTGAATCAGGATTCGTGATATGCCACGCAACCTCGACATGACCGCCCTTCGCGCCTTCGTGGCCGTGGTTGATGCGGGTGGGGTGACGAAAGCCTCGGGCTTTCTGAACCTGACCCAATCCGCCGTTTCTATGCAGTTGAAAAGGTTGGAAGAATCCATCGGGGTGGGGCTCTTCGACCGCTCGTCGCGGCGGCTTGCTCTGACCGGGGCGGGCGAGCAGATGCTGGGCTACGCGCGGCGCATTCTCGATCTGAATGACGAGGTGCTGGGCCGCCTGACCGCGCCGGGCTACGTGGGCGAACTGGTGCTTGGTGTGCCGAGCGACATCGTCTACCCCGCGATTCCCCAGGTGTTGCAACGCTTCAACGCGGCCTTCCCGCGGATGAAGGTGCAACTGGTCTCGTCCTACACCTCGCGGCTGAAACGGATGCTGGAACGGGGCGAGGCGGATGTCATCCTGACCACCGAAGACCATGTCGGCACGGGCGGCGAAACCCTGATGGAGCGGCAATTGATCTGGGTCGGGGCGCATAACGGGCAGGTCTGGCGCCAGCGTCCGCTGCGGTTGGCCTTCGAACATGCCTGCATTTTCCGGCGGGGCGTGCAGGACGCTTTGGACGGTGCGGCGATTTCCTGGGAGATGGCGGTCGAAAGCGACTCGACGCGCACCGTCGAGGCCTCGGTTTCGGCCGATCTGGCGGTGCATGCCTGTATCGAGGGAACGGAACCGCCCTATGTGGAGCGGATCGACCATAACGGTGCGTTGCCCAACTTGCCGCGGATCAAGATCAACCTCTATCGCGCGGAGCTGAGCCGCAGCGAACCGGCCGCCGCGCTGGTGGACTATATCCGGCAAGCCTACCGGGCCTTGTGACAGCCCGGATCGCAAGCATCGCGCGGGCGATTGTCTGAAGAAAGCGGGTAAGATCTTAGTTTGTTGTCAGGCCGCCAGCGCCTGCATCACCTTTGTCTCGTGCGGCCGGGCGCAGGGGCGGGCCAACTCGCCATACGCGTCGGGGTTGTCGCGCAGGTCCGGGAAAGCGCGGAACAGCGCCGCGCGGGCGGCGGGCCCCAGAGTGCAAAGCCCGTCATCGGCGGGATGAAAGCTCTCGGTCGGGGCGCCTTCGGCATAAATCACCTGATGGCGGTCCAGCATCAGATGGACATAGGTCATCAAGGGGCGCTCCACCCGGCGGATCGTGTTGCCATCGACCAGACCACTCGCGGGCACCAGCACTTCCCTGGCATCGAAAACCAGCTCAGCGGTGTAATCGTCGATCAGCATGCGATGCTGTGGGGATACCAGAAGCGGACGGTCCACGGCCAAGCGTCCGCCCGGCAGGATCTCGACTGGGGCAAGGTCGCCCACGCCGGCCACAAGGCTCTTGCCGACCCAACGGACCGGTTGCGCGCCTTCATCGGCGGTCATCACCGGATCGCCGGGGCGCAGTGCCTCGACCGCGACGCGACCGTTGGGCGTGTCGATCAGCGTTCCAGCAGCGAAACAGATGACATGGGCGGCATCGGTGAAGGCCGCGACAGAGCCGTCGGTCATGGAATAGGTGCCGCGCGCCCCGCCAAGCGCGGCATTGGCCGAAAACCCCTCACGCCCCTGCGCGTCGAAAAACTCGGTCATCGCCTTGCTCCGATCCTCTTCGGCACAGCCACGGGTCCCCCGAAGCGGCCATGCCGTCACCAGACAGCTTCAGCGGTAGGAGCGGATTCGCGCCCGGTTTGGATCGGAACGTGGCCAGAAAAGGTCACATGGTCCGATACGGGAAACGATCGGATTACGAGATGGAGACAACGACCTTGCCCGCGACCTTGCGCGTCTTGAGAAGATCCAGCGCCTCGGCGGCCTGTTCCAGCGGGCGCGTCGCGCCGATATGCGGTGTGATCTGCCCAGCGTCATACATGCCCATCAACTGCCGCAGGCTTTCGGTCAGGACCTGCGGCGCGAATTTCAGGTATCCGCCCCAGTAAAGCCCGAGCACGTCGATATTCTTGACCAGAAGGTGATTGGCCGGGATCTGCGGGACATCGCCACTGGCGAACCCGATGGCAAGGATGCGGCCCAAGGGGTTGGTCGCGCGCAGGGCCGCGGTGAACATGTCACCGCCCACGGCATCATAGACCACGTCCGCGCCGCCAAGTGCCTTCACCTCGGTCCTCAGGTCCACCTCCTCGGCGTCGAGCAGGTGATGCGCCCCCGCTGCCCGGGCCGCGTCGAGCTTGTCCTGCCCGCGTGCCACGGCGATCACCTCGGCCCCGAGGATCGCGCCCAACTCGACGGCGGTCAGCCCGACACCGCCACCGGCCCCCAGCACCAAAAGCCGTTCGCCCGGTTGCAGCTTCGCCCGATGCGTCAGCGCCACGTGGCTGGTGCCATAGGCCACGATAAACCCCGCCGCATGGGTGTCTGGCATGGCGTCGGGAATGGCGACGCAGCGCGCGGCCTCGAAGACGCCGTACTCCGCCAACCCGCCGGAGCCTGCGAAGACGGCCACGCGCGTGCCGGGAACGGGGGAGGTCACGCCTGGGCCAAGCGCTTCGACTGTTCCGGCGATCTCCATGCCGAGGGTGAAGGGGGGCTCCGGCGTGTCCTGGTAACGACCGCGCATCATCAGCAGGTCGGCAAAATTCAACCCGCAGGCCGCAATGCGCACCAGCACCTGACCGGGGCCGGGGGCCGGGCGATCTGTTTCCACCAGTTCCGGTGCGGTGTCGAAGCCCGTGACCTGAAATGCGCGCATCCTGTCGTCGCCCCTGCCGTGATCCTGTGTCCGGGGCCAAACCTAGCGGGGCCGTGCCCCGTGGACCAGCCCCGCGCGCTGCTGTCACGTCGACGCACAGGTCATCAGCGCGTATGTCATTCCTATGCTCCTTCCCTGAAGGCACGCGAGTTACCGCGACAATTCTTCCACTTGGGATTGATCCCTGAATGTGGCGCGCTAACTCTCCACTGTCGCTCGGGTTGAGTGGCACTCGCCATGTGGTTTCAATTCTGCCCCACGGCATTGGAAGACAGGTTTGGCAATAAAAAAGGAGAGCGTCGTGAAGCACCCTGTGGATGTTCACGTCGGAAAGCGGGTCCGGCATCGTCGATGGATGGTGGGCATGACTCAGCAGCAGCTGGCCGAAAAGGTCGGCATCAAGTTCCAGCAGATCCAGAAATACGAGACCGGCATGAACCGCGTCAGCGCGTCGCGCCTTTGGGATATCGCCGAGGCGCTTTCGGTTCCGGTCAGCTACTTCTTCGAGGGCATGGACAGCGTCGACGTGGTGTCGCCCGAGACGGCATCCGGGGCGTCGAACCTTCCCAGCGATATCCTTGCCGACAAGGAAGCGCTGGAACTGGTCCGGTCTTACTACGCCATCCCCGAGAACCAGCGCCGCCGCCTGTTCGAACTGGCGCGCGTGCTGTCGGACGCGGCCGCCTGAAACGGCGTCACGCTTGACCCCGGGCGGGGTTGATGCAACCTCGGCGGGCGCTGTTTCCAGACCGGCGGCCCCGCCGCACCGAGGTTCCCGATGACTCCAAACGTGCCCTCGCCCGGGCTCCATCACTCGTATCGCATTCCGCCGCACGAGGTGCCGGCGATCATCGCGACAGCCCATGCCGTGGCCGAGGCCGCGCGCAAGGCGACACTGTCCTATTTTCGCTCGGATGGGCTGACCTCCGACAACAAGGCGTCGGGCGGGTTTGATCCGGTGACCGCCGCCGACCGCGCCGCCGAGGCCGCGATGCGTGCCGTTCTGGCCGAACGCCGCCCCGATGACGGGGTTCTGGGCGAGGAGGAAGAGGCGACCGAAGGCACCTCGGGCTACACATGGGTGCTCGACCCCATTGACGGGACGCGGGCGTTCATCTCGGGCGCGCCGACATGGGGTGTCCTGATCGCGCTTTGCGATGCCGAGGGGCCGGTCTATGGCATCATCGACCAGCCCTATATCGGCGAACGGTTCGAGGGGGGATTGGACCGCGCGCGCCTGACCGGGCCGCGTGGCGGGCGGGTCCTGTCGGTTGCCCCGTCGCCGTCTCTGTCGGATGCGACGCTCTTCACCACTTTCCCCGAAGTCGGAACGCCAGAGGATCGGCGCGGGTTCGAGGTGGTCCGCGACGCCGTGCGCCTGACGCGCTATGGGATGGATTGCTACGCCTATGCCCTTCTGGCCGCCGGTCAGATCGACCTCGTGATCGAAGCCGGGCTGCACCCCTACGACATCTGCGCCCCCATCGCGGTGATCGAAGCCGCGGGCGGGATCGTCACCGATTGGCAGGGTAACCCGGCGCATGGCGGTGGCCGCGTCCTGGCGGCCTCCAGCCCCGCGCTCCATGCCGAGGCGCTGGCGCTTCTGCAGGGGGCTGTCGGTGGCTGATGTCCTGATCCGGAACGCCCAGCTTGCGTTGACGATGGATGACGCGGACCGCGAGTTGCGGGATGTGGATATCCTGATCTCGGACTGCGTGATTTCTGATATCGGCCAAGGTCTTGTCGCCGATTGTGAAAGCATTGATGCCGGTGGATGCCTCGTGACGCCTGGTCTGGTGAACACGCACCATCACCTCTACCAGAGCCTGACCCGCGCGGTGCCCGGTGCGCAGGATGCGGCGCTCTTCGGGTGGCTGCAAACGCTCTACCCGATCTGGGCGCGGTTCACGCCCGAACACATGCGCATCTCGGCGCTGACCGGGTTGGCGGAACTGGCCCTTTCGGGCTGCACCATGACCTCGGATCATCTTTACCTTTATCCCAACGGGGCACGCCTCGACGACACCGTCGAGGCTGCGGCCGAGATCGGGATGCGGTTTCACGCCACGCGCGGGGCCATGTCGATCGGCGAATCCGACGGTGGCCTGCCGCCCGATTCCCTGGTGGAAGACGAGGCCGCGATCCTCGAGGATTGCCTCCGCGTGATCGACACGTTTCATGACCCAAGCCCCGGCGCGATGGTGCGGGTCGGCGTGGCCCCTTGTTCGCCTTTCTCCGTCAGTCGCGAGTTGATGCGCGATGCCGCGCTCTTGGCCCGCGACAAGGGCGTGATGATGCACACCCACCTCGCCGAGAATGACGAGGATATCGCCTACAGCCTCGAAAAATTCGGCTGTCGCCCGGGTCAATATGCCGAAGAGCTTGGCTGGACTGGCCCCGACGTGTGGCACGCCCATTGCGTGAAACTCGACGGGGACGAGATCGACCTGTTTGCCCGCACGCGGACCGGCGTCGCCCATTGCCCCTGTTCGAACTGCCGCCTTGCATCGGGGATTGCGCCCATCGCGCAGATGCTGGGCGCCGGGGTTCCGGTGGGCCTTGGCGTTGACGGGTCGGCCTCGAACGATGCGGCCAACCTCGTCGCCGAGGCGCGGCAGGCGATGCTGTTGCAGCGCGTCGCCTTCGGCCCGCATGCCATGTCGGCGCGCACGGCCTTGCGGTTGGCGACGCGGGGCGGTGCCGAGGTGTTGGGCCGCGGAGCGGACTGCGGACAGATCGCCTTGGGCTACCGGGCAGATATCGCGATTTGGGACATGTCCGGGATCGAGGCTGCGGGCAACTGGGATCCGGCCGCGCTGCTGCTGGCCGGGCCGACGCGGGTCCGCGACCTGCTGGTGAACGGACGCCGCGTGGTTGCGGAGGGGCAGGTCACGACGATCGACCTGCCTAGGGTGATCGAGCATCAAACCCGGCTGGCTCAGGCGCTTGCTGATCGCGCCTGATATTTTAATTATCAGATCGGAAATGGAGGATTATAGGCGCTGAGCGCCTATTTTATTGTTATTTTTTAATCTACCCAAAATCCATACACAGAAATTTCCACAGGCAGAGATCCGCGCCTTTCCGGCTTCTTCGCGCAAGTCCTTGCAGGGCGTCGCGGCCGAGGTCATCCTCCGTGCGAGGCTTAACACGAGCAAGGAGACGCACAGAATGCTCCGACCGATCCTGACCCTTCTGACCGCTTTAGCCTTGGCGGCCTGTTCATCGGCCCCCGGCACCACACGCCTGTCTCCGAGCGAAAGTTTCAGCATCGCGTCGGCTGGCACCCAGCTTTCCGTGGAGCGGGCGCAAACCGGGATCGTGCGCCCCTTGGCGCACAGCTCGGCCCTTCAGGCGGCGGCCGCCGATCACGCGGAATACCTCAGCCGTACAGGCGGGTTCAGCCATGACGGGCAGGGCGGGTCGACCTTGCAGGATCGTGTGCGGCGGGCGGGCTATTCCGCCTGTCTCGCGGCCGAAAACATCGCGCGCGGGCAGCCGGACATGCGCAGCGTTCTGGCCGACTGGATGGCGTCCTCCGGGCATCGCGACAATATCCTGAACGTGCGTCTGACCGATTACGGGATCGCGCGGGCGGGCTCGGTCTGGGTTCTGGTCCTTGCACAGCCCTGCTAGGCCCGTCGTGTAAGCGGCTGACCGGGTCGGAACAGGTCCTTGGGGCGTCCTGACGGAACCTGACGCGTCACTGCGGGTTGTGTCTGAAGACGACGCAAAATTCAGCAGTTTCCAAGGAGACGAGCAATGGACACGTGGATCTTTCTCGCCGCCCTTTTCTGTTTGACCATGGGGATCTTCCTCACCTGGGCGACCATCAGCAAGCGCCGTACGGAACAGCGGCTGAACGACCCGAATGCGCCGAAATCGTCGCTGGCCAAGGACGGCCCCGGGCCGAACCCTGTGACGGCACCGCGTCGGGGAGAGCCGCAGCCGCGGTGATCCGAACCAACAAGATGCAGAAAGGCCCCCGGTCGGCTGACCGAGGGCCTTTTTCTTTTCGAAGTCGCGCCGATCAGTTGCGCGCCTTGTCGACCATCTTGCCGGCCGAGATCCACGGCATCATGCCGCGCAGCTTCTCGCCGACTTCTTCGATCTGGTGGGCGTCGTTCATGCGGCGCGTGCCCTTGAAGAAGGGTTGACCCACAGCGTTTTCCTGCATGAAGTCACGCACGAACTTGCCGGTCTGGATGTCGGTCAGGATCGCTTTCATCCGGGCCTTGGTCTCGTCATAGGGCAGGACGCGTGGGCCGCTGACATACTCGCCATACTCGGCGGTGTTCGAGATCGAGTAGTTCATGTTCGCGATGCCGCCTTCGTAGATCAGGTCGACGATCAGCTTCACCTCGTGCAGGCACTCGAAATAGGCCATCTCGGGGGCGTAGCCCGCCTCGACCAGCGTCTCGAAGCCCATGCGGATCAGCTCGACCAGGCCACCGCAGAGAACGGCCTGTTCGCCGAAGAGGTCGGTTTCGCACTCTTCCTTGAAGTTGGTCTCGATGATGCCCGAGCGCCCGCCGCCGATGGCCGAGCAATAGGACAGGCCGATTTCCAGCGCCTTGCCGGTGGCGTCGTTGTTCACGGCCACGAGGCAGGGCACGCCGCCGCCCTTGACGTATTCGCCGCGCACGGTGTGGCCGGGGCCCTTGGGGGCCATCATGATGACATCGACACCAGGCTTGGGCTCGATCAGGCCAAAATGCACGTTCAGGCCGTGGGCGAAGGCGATGGCCGCGCCTTCGCGCAGGTTGTCATGAACGTATTTCTTGTAGGTCTCGGCCTGAAGTTCATCGGGCATGGTGAACATGATCAGGTCGCACCAGGCTGCGGCTTCGGCGATGCCCATCACCTGCAGGCCTTCGCCCTCGGCCTTCGCCGCGGAGGGGGAGCCTTCGCGCAGGGCGACAACGACGTTCTTGGCGCCCGAGTCGCGCAGGTTCAGGGCGTGGGCGTGGCCCTGGGAGCCATAGCCGAGGATGGCGACCTTCTTGTCCTTGATCAGGTTCACGTCGCAGTCGCGGTCGTAGTAAACGCGCATGGGTCTCTCCGTTTTGCGGTTCGTCTCTCTGGGCGCAATCTGCGCCTTGGCTGCGTGAAAGCCTGTAACGGAATTGGCAAATCTTCCCTCGTAATGTAGAAAATCATTCGTTGAAAAAGAAAAACAGAAAAACCCATGCTGAATGATCTCGACCGCCGCCTCTTGCGCCATTTGCAGGCTGACCCGGATCAACCTGTCTCGCAACTGGCCGAGGCGGCGGGCCTGCCCCTGGCCAGTTGCTACAAGCGGCTGGAGAGGTTGCAGGCCCAAGGTGTCATCAAGGGCAGCCGGGCCGCGATCAACTGGGCGGCGCTTGGCTATTCGGTCGAGGTGAGCCTGCGCGTGACGCTCGACAAGACCGACCCGCGCGCCTTTGACGAGTTTCTGGCCGCAGCCCGCGAGGTGCCCGAGGTCATCGCGATCCAGACCTTCCTTGGGGTCGTGGATGTGCGCCTGTCGGTCATCGCGCAGTCCATGCCGCATTACCAGGAGGTCTATCGCGCCCGGATCCTCACCCTGCCGCATATCGCCGATATCGAGGCGCTGATGCAGGTCGCCACCATCAAGGAGGCGCAGAGCCTGCCGCTATGATAGATCTGGACGACACCGACCGCGCGATCCTGCGGGTGATGCAGGGCGATGCCACGCTCAAGGCCAGCGAGATCGGCCGCCGCGTGGGCCTCAGCCAGCCCGCTGCATGGCGGCGGATCAAGCGGTTGAACGAGGCGGGCGTGCTGAAACCGCGCCAGCTCGACCTCGATCTCGAAAAGCTGGGGTTCGGCGTGACCGTCTTTCTGGGCGTGAAACTGGCCACCAAGGGGCGCGTCAGCCTCGAGGATTTCGAGCGCGCCGTGACCGCCATCCCCGAGGTGCAGACCGTGCAGCACGTGTTGGGCATGTATGATTACCGCCTGCGGATCGTCGCCCGCGACCTGCCGGATTTCGAGCGGGTGCTGCGGCGACGGATCATGACGCTGCCCGGTGTCGGCAATGTCGAAGCCAACGTGCTGTTGTCCGAGGAACACCTGCCGGGACCGTTGGGGTAGGGAAAGCCGCCATTTCGCTTGCAGGCCGCACGGGGCAGCTTGCCGGCATGACCCGCCCCTTGCTCGAAAGCGAACAGATCGCCGCCGGCCGCGTTTTTCCGGACCACCCGTTTCACCGGGTGATCGAGGACGCCTATCGCGTGTTCGACGCCCCGCCGCCCCCGCATCTGGGCATCTGCACCTGCGGGATGTGCATGGGGCCGGATCGGGCCGCGGAACTTTTGCGCCGTCCCGCCCGCGCCTGGACACTGGCCGATGTCTGGTCATGGCATGACAGTGTCGAGGAGGGGCTGGATCAGCGGATCTGGTCCTGGCTTTTGCCGCGGTTGCTGGAAACCCTCGCCGCTGGCGAGAGCTGCCATAACGGCCTTTATGACCGGTCTCTGGCGCGGTTCCCAACCGGCAAACGCGCGTTCTGGTCCGACAGGCAATGGGCCGTGCTGGACCGTTTTGCCGGGATGATGCTGGACCGCGCCATGCAGCGCCGCTTCGGCCCGGACCTCTTTCACGAGATGCACATGCTGGCCCACGGGGGCTGGCCGATCCGCGACCTGATCGGCAGAGTGATGGCCGATCCGGATCTGCCCGAAGCTCTGGCCTATGCCTGGGGGCTCCGGTTCCAGACCAGCGACCTGTTCGGCCCCGGCTGGCCGACCGGCGCTTGGGACGCGTTGCACGAGGCTTTCATCACGCAGGATCTGGCCGACCAAATGCTCGGCTACGCGATCCTGGATGGGCTGAACCCCGACCTGTCGGATCAGGCGCTGTGGGCGGCCGAGGCCATCCAGTCGCGGCTTTGATCAGCCCCGCGCGCCCAGACCCGCCTGCATCATCACCCGGCGCACCGGCTTGACCGAATAGATCGCGTTCAGCGCGCGCATCCGCATGTCGCGCAGGCCCTGCGCCTCGACCATGGAGGCCCGGTTCAACGCGTCGATCCCTGTGATCCGTGCCACGACCTCGGTATGGCGTGCGCGGTGATACTTGCGCAGTAGGTCCGCCGCGCCGGGATCGTCGCGATGTGCTTCGGCCAGGTCCAGCAGCGTGCGCAGATCGGCAAGGCTCATGTTCAGACCCTGCGCGCCGATGGGCGGCATGACATGCGCGGCCTCGGCGATCAGGGCCACGCGCTCGCCCTCCATCCGGTCGGCGACCTGCGTGATGATCGGCCAGATCGTGCGGTTCGAGGCCAGCGTCAGCGGTCCGAACAGGTGCCCCGAACGTTCCGTCATCTCGATTTCGAAGTCTTCCTTTTCCAACGCCATCAGGCGCTTGGCCTCGGGGCCGCGCTCCATCCAGACGATGGCGGAAGATGGCTTGCCCTCCCAGTCGGGCAGCGGGACCAGGGTGAACGGCCCGCCCGAGCGGTGGATCTCGGTCGAGACATTGTTGTGCGGCACCGGGTGCGTGACGGCGAAGGCCAGCGCCTTTTGCCCGTAGCGAATGGTCTTCACGCCGATCCCGGCGGCCTCGCGCACGGGCGAGTGGCGTCCGTCGGCGGCCACGACAAGCTTGGCGCGCAGCCGCGTGCCGTCGCTGAGCGTGACGCGCGCCTCGCGTTCGCGGGTCAGCACGTGGGCCGTGCCGGTTCCGGGCCGGAACTCCACGTTCGGCAGCGTGTCGAGATGGGCCACCATCTCGCGCCGGAGGAGCCAGTTGGGCAGGTTCCAGCCAAAGGGCAGCTCCGAGATGTCGGAGGCGTCGAAATCATGCGCGACGCGCGGTTCCGTCGTCTCGCCGCCCGCGTCCACGATCCGCATCACCTGCAATGGCATCGCATGATCGGCCAGCCGATCCCACAGCCCGATACGTTCGAAAAACGTGCGCGAGGGTTGCAGGAACGCGGTGGTGCGCAGGTCCGCCCCCTTGGCGTCCCGGTCTGTCACCGGGGGGGCCGGATCGGCGCAGAGAACGGAAAACCCGGCTTGCCCGAAGGCTGCGGCGGCCGTCAGGCCGGCCACGCCGCCGCCGGAAACGAAGATGTCGATATCTTTGATCTCGGTCATGTCTCAAACCTAGGGCGGCTGTGGCACCGCGACGACGCGGCACTCTGTCCACCGGCGTCACTGCAAATGCGCGAGGAAGTCGTTCAGGTCCACGGTGTGGTGGTGGATGTGCTCGGCAGGATCGGGTTCGGGGGCGACATGCACGGTGCGCATCCCCATCTCGTGCGGCGCGGCGAGGTTGCGGGGATCGTCCTCGAACATGGCGGCGCGGGTCGGGTCCAACCCGTCCTTGGCAAAAACTAGGTCGAAGGCCTCGCGCTCCGGCTTGGGGCGGAACGCGGCATGTTCGACACCGTAGATCGCATCGAACAGGCCGGACAGGCCGCGATGCTCCAACACGCGGCGGGCATAGGGCTCGGTCCCGTTGGTATAGACGATCCGGCGCCCCGGCAGGGCGCGGATATGGGCGGCAAGTTCGGCGTCCGGGGCAAGCACGGTAAAGTCGATCTCGTGCACCTCGGTCAGGTAGGGGCCGGGGTCGACATCGTGGTGGCGCATCAGCCCCGCCAGCGTCGTGCCATGCTCGCGCCAGTACTTGACGCGCAGCCGGTTCGCCTCGGCCTCGTCCACGCCGAGCGCGCGCATCACCCAATCCGTCATGCGGATGTTGATCTGATCGAACAGCGCCATCTCGGGCGGGTAGAGCGTGTTGTCGAGGTCGAAGACCCAGCTCTCGACATGCGCGAAATGCGGTTTGGGGCATGGTGTGGTCATGGAGAATGGCTTAGGGCGAGGGGCGGGCGACGTCCAGAGCCATCACCGGGTGTGCCATTGCATGCTCTGGACAAGGGTCGGGGCGGTGCCTAGCGTGACGCCGCATGACAAGGAAAGACGTAAAATGAAACTGAACGGCGAGCCACACAAGGATGCGTATGACCTGATCCTCGAAGCGATCGACTCGGGTGTCTATCGGCCCGGATCGCGGCTTGTCGAAAGCGAGTTGGCCGAACGCTTCGGCGTCAGCCGGACCCCGATCCGCGAGGCCTTGCAGCGGCTTGAGACGCAAAGCCTGCTGACGCGGGATGGCCGGTCGCTGATCGTGGCCTCGCTGGATCACGCGCAGACGGCCGAGCTTTATGCCGTGCGCCAGGAATTGGAGGGGCTGGCCGCGAAACTGGCCGCCCAGCACGCCGCGCAGGAAGAGATCGCGGTGCTGCGCGACATGGTCGAGGCCGACCGCGCCTTGCTGGATGACCCCGAGGCGCTGGCGCGGGCCAACCGGCGCTTTCACCACCAGATTCACCTGGCCAGCCACAACCGCTACCTCGTGCAGCAGTTGGACCTTGTGTACCGCTCGATGGCGCTGATGGCGCGGACGTCGCTGGCGGCGGCCGGGCGCGGGGAAAAGGCGCTTGAGGAACATATGGCCATCGTCGATGCCATCGCCGAGCGGGATGGCGACCGGGCCGCGCAAGTTCTGAAGGATCACCTGTCCATCGCCTTTGTCGTGCGGCTCAAGGAAGAAGCCGAGAAGGATTGAGGCGGGCGCGGACCGGCGGTGTCGCCGGCCTCGATATCGGCATTGCCGCCGAATTGACCATGCTCCGTCTTGGCCCAGAAGAAAGGGCGAAACAGGGTCTCGAACACCGCGCGCCAGGCAGCGGCGATGCCGAGGATATAGTAGAACTCCATCAGCGGGGCGAAGACGCGTTGCCGGCGCAGATGCGGGGCGCGGCAGCCGACAAGGGCGACCAGGAACGTGACGCCGGTCCCGAAGAGCATCGTTGCGAAAAGGGGCGGGTACCACGCGGGCGGCATGTAGGGGTCAAGCGGGTGCGAGAGGCCGAATAGCTTGATCCCGAAGCTCCATAGAAGCGGCGCGAGAAAGAATCCCAGCACGGCGGAAAGGATCTGCACCTGCAGCCCCAGAAAACGCCAGGTCCCCACGTCGCGCCACAGCGAAACCGGGCGGCGCATCGCGGTGGCCCATGTGACGAGATACCCTTTCAGCCAGCGGGAGCGCTGCCTGATCCAAGGTCGGATGGCGGCGTTTGCCTCTTCGAAGGTGGTGGTCTCGACGATCTCGGTCCGATGTCCCGCGCGGGCGAGGCGCAAGCCAAGCTCGGCATCCTCGGTCACGTTATGCGCGTCCCAGCCGCCGACGGCCTCCAGCACCTCGCGCCGCAGGAAGAGCGTTGTGCCGCCAAGCGGAACCACAAGGCCGAGGCGCTGCACGCCGGGCAGAAGC
The DNA here is from genome assembly GCF_019800885.1 of Maritalea mobilis. GTDB lineage: Bacteria > Pseudomonadota > Alphaproteobacteria > Rhodobacterales > Rhodobacteraceae > Roseibacterium > Roseibacterium beibuensis. The sequence goes on along the minus strand of NZ_JAHVKE010000001.1, from coordinate 1,435,304 downwards.
ACGCGGAACCAGCTGGCATATTCCACGGTGAACATGCGCGCGATCCAGTTATGCGTGCTGTTGTAATAATCGAGCTGCCCCTGAAGGCAGGCGACGTTCGGCGCGACCTCGGCGAAGCGGCGCACGATGCGCGTGATCTGGTCGGGGTCGGGGCGGTCCTCGGCATCATAGATGCCCACGATCGTGCCGCGTGCGAAGTTCAGGGCATAGTTCAGGGCACGGGGCTTCGTGCGCGGCGTACCCGGGGGGACCCGGATCGCGCGGATGTGCGGAGGCAGGTGCGTGGCAGCCAGCGCCGCGCTGGTGATCTCGTCATCCTCCTCGACGCAGAGGATCACGTCCAGCCGTTCGGGCGGGTAATCGAGCCGGGCCAGCCGCCGGACGAGATGGCTGGCGATTTCAGCCTCGCGGTAGAGAGGCACAAGCACCGTGACAACGGGCAGGCGCAGCAGCGTGGGAGAGGCCCCCTCGGGCCGGGGCGGGCGTTTGCCGATCAGCGTGGCGCCGAGCGACATGAGTTTCAGCGTCAGGTTCGCGGCATAGACCAGGATCGCAAGGCCCATGACGCCCACGATCGCCACACCCGGTTGCAGAACCGCGAGCGCGGCCAGAAGCATCACCATGAGATAGGCGCGGCCGGCCAGGTTGCGCGGGTTCCAGACCCGGCAGGAATGTTCCTCGGGGGCGCGGCCCTCGGCCTCGCGGGCGAGCTTGGCCCCGTAAGCGACGTGATGGGCCGACGCGATCTGCTCTCGGCTGGCAAGGACGGGAAGAAGGCGCATGCCCGACGGCAGGTCCTGTTCGAGCTGCGCAAGGAGGTCGGGGCGTGCCGTGGCCACGACGAAGGCAGATCCGGCCCGCCGCCACGGGATCGCCTCGGCCCCGATCGCGCGCGCGGCGGGAACGGCGCTGGACAGCGCCGGGTCGGGCGCGTCGCTGTGGAGGTCAACGATGGCCGTGCCGTAAAGCTGGCTGAGCGCGGAGAGCAGTTCGGCCTCGCTGATCAGGTCGCGCGCTTGCAGAATGCGCCCGAGGGGCAGGGCCAGCGTCCGCGTCGCCACGCGGGCGTCGTTCACCTGCGCGACGGTCGCAAGACCGCGCCCGATCAGGATCTCTGCGAGGCGATCATCGAAGGTGCCGGGCGGCGTATCGTAAGGGTCGCATTGCACCGCGACGGAGGATGCGGCCGCGCCGACACCCTGTCCGGAGCCCGAAACATCCCACGCATGGCTGGCGCGGTTTCCCTCGGTTTCCGGTTTTCCCGTGTTCATCAACCCGTGCGCCAGTTGTCCCGTGGATGTTCAGCAACAATCCACAGGATAACTCACAGAGGTTAACGTGCCGTTAACGCCGTTGCAGTTTTCGCGCCCGTCTCAGGCCTTGACGCTGGCGTGCTCTCGGACGGCGGCGGCGAAGCGTTCAAACAGGTAGAAGCTGTCCTGCGGGCCGGGGCTGGCCTCGGGGTGATGCTGCACGGAAAAGACCGGGCGGTCGGCCATGCGAATCCCGCAATTCGACCCGTCGAAAAGCGAGACATGGGTCTCGATCACGCCCTCGGGCAGGGTCTGGCTGTCGACGGTGAAGCCGTGGTTCATCGAGGTGATCTCGACCTTGCCGCTTTCCACGTCCTTGACGGGATGGTTCGCGCCGTGATGGCCGTGGTTCATCTTGACCGTCTTGGCGCCGAGCGCGAGGGCGAGCATCTGGTGGCCGAGGCAGATCCCGAAGACGGGCAGGCCGGCGTCCAGCACGCCCTTGATCGCGGGAACCGCGTATTCCCCCGTCGCCGCCGGATCGCCCGGGCCGTTCGACAGGAAGACGCCGTCGGGCGACTGTGCCAGAACCTCTTCGGCGGTGGTGGTGGCGGGCATCACCGTCACGTCGCAGCCGGCGCTGGCAAGGCACCGCAGGATGTTGCGCTTGGCGCCGTAGTCGATGGCCACGACCTTGGGCGCTGGGCCTTCGCGCCTGGTGTAGCCCTCGGGCCAGGCCCACCGCATCTCGTCCCAGCGGTAGGATTGGGCGCAGGTGACGTCCTTGGCGAGGTCCAGCCCTTCAAGGCCGGCAAAGCCGCGCGCGGCGGCGACCAGCGCTTCGAGGTCGAACTTGCCCTCGGGGTCATGGGCCAGCGCCACGTGGGGTGCACCCTGCTGCCGGATGGCGCGGGTCAGGCGCCGGGTGTCCAGCCCGCCGATGCCGACGCGCCCGGTCTTTTCCAGCCAGTCGACGAGATGGCCCGTCGCGCGCCAGTTCGACGGATCGGTCGGGTCCCATTTCACGACCATGCCCTCGGCCACGGGATCGGCGGTTTCGTCATCTTCGGGCGTGACGCCGGTATTGCCGATATGGGGGAAGGTGAAGGTCACGATCTGCCCGGCATAGGAGGGATCGGTCATGATCTCCTGGTAGCCGGTCATGGCGGTGTTGAAGCACAGTTCTGCCACGCGGGTGCCGGTGGCCCCGAATCCGCGGCCGTAAAAGATCGTCCCGTCAGCGAGGGCGAGGCAGGCGGTGGGCGTCTGGGGCATGGGATCTCTCCGGTGGCAGCTGGCGGCAGGCAAATCGATGCGGGTTTAAGGATCGCGGCCGGTGCGGTCAAGCCACGGCGGTGCCCGATGCCGCGCTGCGGCGGGGGGAGTTGTGAGCGCGTGCCCTTTTCCCTATCTAGGCGCCTTGGATAGTCCTGAAAGGGGGCCGAACACGATGAGCCAGACAGTGAACACTGGCGGGAACGGGGGCACGCTGCGCGAGCGGATCACCACCGGCCTGAAAGATGCCATGCGCGAGAAGGACCAGACGCGGCTGTCGACGCTGCGCCTGATCAATGCCGCGATCAAGGACCAGGACATCGCGGCGCGCGCCAAGGGCAATGCCGATGGCGTGGGCGAGGACGACTTGCTGGGGATTCTCGGCAAGATGGTCAAGCAGCGCCAGGAAAGCGCCCGCGCCTACGAGGAAGGCGGGCGGCTGGAACTGGCCGAAAAGGAGCGCGAGGAAATCGCGGTGATCGAGACCTACCTGCCGCGCCAGCTAGACGAGGACGAGGTCGCGGCGGCCATTGACGAGGCGATCGCCGAGACCGAGGCGACAAGCCTGCGCGACATGGGCAAGGTCATGGGCGTGCTGAAGGGCAAGTATACCGGCCAGATCGATTTCGGCGCGGTCGGCCCGATGGTGAAAGAGCGCCTGAGCTAAGATCTCACCCCGGCGTCCGCGATGGGCGCCGGGGTGGGGCATTCCCGCAGAAGGGTCAGGTCGGGAGGGGCCGCAACTCGCGCTCCAGCGTCGATTTGAGCTGACTGCGTTCGCCCGGTGTCAGGAACGACCCGAGTTCCACTTCGCGCCCGCCGCCCGACAGCGTCAGGTAGTTGGGCACCGGCCCCCCTTTCCCATGCAGTGAGACGCGGACCCAGTAGGGGTTGGCCTCCCAGTCGAGCGGGGTGGCGCGGCGCGGCTCGTGCCGCTCGATCCGGATCAGATCGTCCCAGATCGTGATCTCCTCGAACAGCTCCATGTCGCGCCAGGACCGTTTCAGCGAGAACCAGATCCCGGCGATGGCCGCCGCCATGAATGGCAAAAGCGCCCAGAAGACCGACGTGCCGAGCACGGGGAAGAGCGGCACGGCGATCAGGGCCGCCGTGACGCCGATGAACCAGACGAACCCTTCGGGTGTCAGCGACTTGTGCGGGGTCAGCAGAAGCTGGAGACGCGGCGCGCCGCGGCCCTCGCCCCCCTGCCCGGACGAGAAGGCCCCGGACGATGCCGGGGCCTCCTGTCTGTAATGCGTTTGGATCGGCATGGCCCCTCAGTGGTGCGGCTGGCGATCCCACATCTCGCGCGTCGGCAGCTCCTCGAAGGTGTGCTCCGGCGGCGGGTTGGGCAGGGTCCATTCCAGCGTATCCGCATGCTGGCCCCAGTAGGCCGGTTCCTCGACACGGCGGCCGGCGAAGAGCGCGTAGGCCACGATCCCGAGGAAGAACAGGAACGACGCGAAGGACAGGAAGGCGCCGATCGACGAGACGTAGTTCCAGGTGGCGAAGGCCTCCGGGTAGTCGATGTAACGGCGCGGCATGCCCTGGCGACCCAGGAAGTGCTGCGGGAAGAAGGTCAGGTTGGCACCGATGAAGAACAGCCAGAAGTGCAGCTTGCCGGCCCATTCCGGGTACTGCCGGCCCGACATCTTGCCGAACCAGTAGTAGATGCCCGCGAAGATGCCAAACACGGCCCCGAGGCTCATCACGTAGTGGAAATGGGCCACGACGTAGTAGGTGTCGTGATAGGCCCGGTCCACGCCAGCCTGCGACAGGATGATGCCCGTCACACCGCCGACCGTGAAGAGGAAGATGAAGCCGATGGCGAACAGCATGGGCGTCTTGAACTCGATCGAGCCCTGCCACATCGTGGCGATCCAGCTGAAGATCTTGATGCCCGTGGGCACCGCGATCACCATCGTGGCGACCATGAAGTAGGCCTGCTGCGTCAGGGTCATGCCCACGGTGTACATGTGGTGCGCCCAGACGACGAAGCCCAGGCCACCGATCGCCACCAGCGCGTAGACCATCGGCAGGTAGCCGAAGATCGGCTTCTTCGAGAAGGTCGAGACCACGTGGCTGATGATGCCGAAAGCCGGCAGGATCACGATGTAGACCTCGGGGTGCCCGAAGAACCAGAAGATGTGCTGGAACAGAACCGGGTCACCGCCGCCCGACACATCGAAGAAGGTCGTACCGAAGTTGCGGTCGGTCAGCAGCATGGTGATGGCGCCCGCCAGAACCGGCAGCGACAGCAGAAGCAGCCAGGCCGTGACGAAGATCGACCATGCAAACAGCGGCACCTTGTGCAGCGTCATGCCCGGGGCCCGCATGTTCAGGAAGGTGGTGATGATGTTGATCGAGCCGAGGATCGAGCTGGCGCCCGACACGTGCACGGCGAAGATCGCGAAGTCCACGGCGCGGCTGGTCGGCGCGTCCTGCCACGACAGCGGCGGGTAGAACGTCCAGCCCGGGCCGGCGCCGCCGTCGATGAACACGGCGCAGAAGGCCAGCGCGGTGCCCGCGACATAGAGCCAGTAAGACAGGTTATTCAGACGCGGGAACGCCATGTCCGGCGCACCGATCATCAGCGGCATGAAGTAGTTGCCGAAGCCGCCGAAGAGTGCGGGGATGACCACGAAGAACATCATCAGGACGCCGTGACCGGTGATCAGGACGTTCCACAGATGCCCGTCGGGCGTGCCGTCAAGCTGGTCGCGCAGCCCCAGCAGGGTCGACGCTTCGGCCGGGTTGGCCGATGCGGCGGCGGCGTCCAGAACGTCGATCACTTCGGCGCGCAGCGCACCGTCGATGACCACGCGGGCCTCGTCCCCGGTGCCCGACACGGCGCCCAGGATCGAGCCTTGAAGGCTGGACAACTGATCGGCGAAGGCGTTGGTGCCGCCACCGGCCGTGGCCAGGGCCTCACCGGCGCGGGTGAAGATGTTCTCGATCATCCCCGGAGCGCCTTCGAATGCGACGTACATGTACTGCACGCCGGGCTCCATCAGCTCCATCCGCATGTAAACGGTGAAGATCACCGATACGAGGCCGACAAGACCCGCGGTGAAAAGATATAGAAGCCCGATATCCTTGTGATTGGTGGACATGAACCACCGGGTGAAAAAGCCCGGTCGCTCGTGGTCATGCCCTGAAAGGGTGGCGTCTGCCATGGTCGTCTCCCGTCAGTATTCTGCACGGGTGGTGTCGACAGAATCCTCCCCGCGCGTTTCCTCTGGGCATCGTTCTATCAGGGCGGTCGTTGACGGCGCAACGCATACGCGTCAATCGGCCACACGTTTCGGGCGAAAAACTTGTCTCAGATCAAAGCGCAGCAGTCGCGGCGGTTCCGGCGGTCAGGATCACGCCGAGGGCAAGGATCATGGGCACGCCCGCGACGATGGCCCAGAGGCCATCGCGGGTCAGGATGGCGAACCCCGTCAGGACCACGGCCATCGCCATGAGCGAGGACGAAAACGGCAACAATTCCATGAAGGGCATGGCAAGGCCGCCCAGGCCGCAGAGCAGCAAGAGGACCCGCGACATGGGCGGGGTCGTCAGCACGCGCAGGCGCGGACGGCTTTGACGATCAAGAAACCGCGCGAGCGGCCGCAGCTTGTCCACGGCGCGATCGAGGCGGTCGCGGGGTACCGAACGTTGGCAGAGCCATTTCGGCAACCACAGGCTGTGTCGCCCGGCGGCCAGTTGCAGCGCGATCCCGGCGATGGTGAGGCCCGCAAAACTGGACAGAAGCGGGATCCCCGACAGCGGCGAGACGACGATCAGGGCAACGGTGATCAGCACCGGCAGCACCCCGGCCCGCCCGAAAGCGTGCAGAACCGTTTGCAGGGTCGGCGGTTCCGTCGCGTGATCGTTCAGATCGGCGACGTCGTTCAGCAGGTCGGTCAGGCTTTGCGGAGCATAGTCGGCCTGCGATGTGGGCGCGATATCGGGCATCAGGCCTCCTGTGGTGCGGCCCGTGGATGCGCGCGCAGCGCCGGGCCTCTGCGATCAGGAGGGCAACGTGGTTATGGATCGGATGGTTCCGTGGCCGGTTGCCTCGGCGCGGTCAGAAGACCTGGTCGCTTGCGAACACCTCGTCGAAGGTGCGTTTCAGGGCGACGTCGAGGTCGTCCATCGTCACCAGCAGGCCCAGGTCGACAAGGCTGGTGACCCCGTGCCCCGAGATGCCGCAGGGCACGATCCCGTCGAAATGGTCGAGATCGGGGTCCACGTTGATCGAGATGCCATGGAAGCTGACCCATTTGCGGATGCGCACGCCGATGGCGGCGATCTTGTCCTCGCGCGGGGTGCCGTCGGGCAGGGGGGGCTTCTCGGGGCGGGCGATCCAGACGCCGACGCGACCGGGCCGGATCTCTCCGCGGAGGTTGAACTCGGCCAGCGCCGCGATGACCCAGGTTTCGAGGCTGGTGACGAAGCGGCGGATGTCGCGGCCGCGCTTGTTCAGGTCCAGCAGGACATAGGCCACGCGCTGTCCCGGCCCGTGATAGGTGTATTGCCCGCCGCGCCGCGTCTCGTAGACCGGGAAGCGGTCGGGCATGCGCAGATCGGCGGGATTGGCCGAGGTTCCGGCGGTGTAGAGCGGTGGATGCTCCAGCAGCCAGATACACTCGCCCGCCTCGCCGCGCGCGATGGCGTCGGCGCGGGCCTCCATCCAGGCGACGGCTTCGGGGTAGGGGACGGGGGCGTCCGATGTGATCCATTCGACCATGGCGGCGATATGCCCCGCGCGGACGGGTTTGTCACCCTCCGCAGCGCGGTTTCGAAAGGTAGGGTTTTCCGGAAATGCCCAAATTTTCCCCTTAGCCGGGGAAAATCCTGTGTTACGTTTCTCCAAGGTTATCCTTTGCTCGCATTACCCCGGAGGGACAAAAAACATGTTTGCGAAATTCCTGACCAGCGCCAGCCTGATCGCCGCCCTGGCCATTGCACCGGCCGACCGGGCCGAGGCGGATGCCGCCGACTTCATCGGCGGCGCCATCATCGGCGGCGTCATTGGTCATGCCCTGACGCAGGGCCAGCGCCCGCGCCCTGCCACCGGCACGCGCGTCGTGCGCCCCGGCATTCCAGCCACCCAGCAGGGCCGCGAAACCCAGACCGCTTTAAACTATTTCGGTTTCCAGGCGGGGACGGTTGACGGTCAGATCGGGCCGGGCACGCGGTCCGCGATCGAGCGTTTCCAATCGGCCATGGGCTACCCGGTGAACGGGCGCGAGTTCTCGTCCTACCAGTTCGATTTCCTGATGGACGCCTATTTCTGGGCGACCAACCAGGGCGGTGCACAGCAAACCGGCCTGCGCGGCCAGTCGCTGCTCTACGCCTATCGCGACAGCCTGCAGGGCGGGCCGGTGCAAAGCGGCTTCCCGCAGCCGCAACCGACGCAGCCTGCCACGACCGTGATCGTGAACCCCGCACAGCCGACGCCGGTTCAGCCTGCACCGGCGGCCGAGGCCGGGATGCCGAACCTCTTTGCAAACGCGCAGCCGCAGATGTCGCTGGCCAACAGCTGCAACGCGGTGATGCTGCAGACCTCGTCGAATGGCGGTTACGTGACGCTCGCCACCCTGTCCGAACCGGGGCAGGCCATGTCCGAGCAGTTCTGCGTCGCGCGCACCTACGCGATGGCCCGCGGCGAAGAGTTGATGGGGCAGATTGCGGGCCTGACGCAGGCGCAGATCGCCGAACAGTGCGGCACCTTCGCGGCCATGCTGTCGGACGAGATCGACCGCCTGTCGCTGATCGACCGCGCCCCGCTGGTCAGCGAGATGCAGACGGTTGTGGCCGGGACCGGCGTTGCCCCGGCGGACCTTGCCGCGACCGCGCGGGTCTGCCTGGCGGTGGGCTACGCGCAGGACAACATGCGGATGGCGGTCGGCTCGGCGCTGACGCTGGTGGCCTTGGGTGAACCTGCCTATGGCGAGTTGCTGGGCCACCACCTGCGCGAAGGCTTCGGCGCGAACACCCGCCGTGACCTGGCCGTGCAGTGGTACGATGCCTCGATCAGCGCACTGGAGCAGGGGGCGGATGCGGCCTTCATGCCCGGTCAGCCCGAACGCACGCCGCTGCTGCGCGCCGCGCTGATGCGGATGCAGGGCGCGCAAGGGGCCGCGGCCCCGGTTCCGGCGGCCCAGCCCGTGCTGGTTCCGGTGCCCAGCACGAACGCGATGCCGACCTTCCAGGTCAACCAGTAAGCCGCTTTCGCGGGTGAAACGGGGGCGGGCCCATGGTGGCCCGCCCCTGCTTTTTCGGGGATGCCCCGTCAGGGTGCAGATTTTTCACCGACCCCTCTTCACAAGGTCAAACCGCTCGGTTAAAGACCGCGCACCTACCGGGATCACGTGCGGTCGTGGCGGAATTGGTAGACGCGCAGCGTTGAGGTCGCTGTGGGGTAACTCCCGTGGAAGTTCGAGTCTTCTCGACCGCACCAATCACTCCAGAAGCGATAGATCAAACGCGCCTGCGGGCGGCGGTTTGGCGTGTCACGCCCGCCAGAGCGCGGGCGCGCGATTGATCTGGCTGAAGCGGCGCGCTTCAGTAGATCTCGTCGCTCGGGATGTCGATCTGGTGGCCTTCGCCGGCATCGAACAGGACGCGAAACGCGTCGCCGGGCTTGTCGAAGACAAACTCGCTGTTCTCGTCCATCGCGCCTTCGATCACGATCGTGTCGGTGTCGCCATAGACGACCATGCGCACGCCCGAGGCCGAGGCGCCGTCCGAGAACCCACCCTCGCACAGAACGGTTCCGTCGCCATTGTCGTAGCACGCGCAAACCGGCGTGTGGGCGGCGACCGCCCCGGCCGAGAGGATGAGGATCGGAAGGGCAAACAGCGGACGCATCAGCATGACATACTCCTACTTGGTGCTTTCGGTCTCGGGTTGGGTAAAGGCGGTGGCGACCGGACAGGGGCCCGGTCCCGATGTCGCGCAGCCGCTGCAGTCGCCGCAGCTTCCGCCCGATTGGAACCGGCGCCGCTTCTTGAGGGCGCCGCGGACGAGGTAGGCGAGGGCAAGCGCGGACAGGAACAGGATGAGCGCGGTTTCCGGCAAGCGGCTGCCGGTTTCGGCGGCGAGGTCTATGGTCGGGGTCGTCATGGGGCCACATCCTCGATCTCGGGCGCGGCCCGCTGTCTCAGATCGGGCAACCACGGTTTCGGCAGGGCGACGAGGAGCAGCAAGGCGAATGTGCCCAGCCAGACAGCTGTCATCGTCTCAAGCCCGGTCAGGCCAAGTGCCGTTGCGCTTTGGAAGACAACCGAGGCGACGGTGAGGCCGAGGATCGTGGGGAAGACGATCGAGAAGACCATCCAGCCGGTCGATTGCGTCTGCACCCGCACCATGATGACGGTGGCAAGGCACGGCGGGTAGAGCGCGAAGAACAGCATCAATGCCACCGCGGACAGCGCGGTGCGGCCCTCGGCGCGCTGCTGGTCGCCCATCCGATCCTCGAGCGCGCGGTTCTCGCCCTCTTCCTGGTCGAACAGCACCCCGAGCGTCGCGACCGAGCTTTCGCGCGCGGCGAAGGAGGACAGGAGCGCGATGTTGATGCGCCAGTCGAAATCGGCGAATTGCGTCACCGGTTCCAGCCCGCGCCCGATATGGCCGAGGAAACTGCTCTCGATCCGCTCGGACTGCATCTCGCGGCGCAGCGTGTTGCGGGCATTGGCCAGATCGCGCATGGCGCTGAAGGCCGCGCGGTCGGCCTCGGCGCGGCCGCGCAGCACGAAGGGGGCGAATTGCGGGTGGTTGTCCCGAATGCCCTGGTCCAGCGCCTCGGCCGCCTCGCGGCTGGACGCGTTCAGGCGGCGCGCCTTGTAGGTGCTCTGCACATTGACCAGCGAGATCAGGTCCTCGGGCGTCGCGACCGCGGCGAGGTTCGGGTTCCCCTCAAGCGCGGCGTAGAATTCTGCGATGACCGTTTCGCCGCGCGCCTCGAAGGCCGACATGCGATCCTCGGGCACGCCGGGGAATTGTAGCAGCACGTAGATCACCACGGCGATGGCGACGACCACGGTGCCGACCTTCTTGATATACATCCAGGTCCGGTCCGTGGCGCGGCGGGCGATGCCGGTCACGGTGGGCATGTGGTAACTGGGCAGTTCCATCACGAACGGCGCCGTGGGCTGCGTGGCCAGCACCGAGGAGGTCAGCAGCTTGGCCACCAGAAGTGCGGCAAGCACGGTGATGGTCGAAAGATAGAACAGCATCAGCCCCTTGGCGTCGGGGAAGTAGATGTTGATCAGCAGGGTATAGAGGGGGATCTTGGCCATGCAGTTCATGAAGGGCACGGTCAGGATCGTCGCCAGACGGGCGCGGGCGTCGGGGATGCCCTTGGTGGCCATAACGCCCGGCACCGCGCAGCCGCCCGCGAACACGCCGCCGAGGATGAAGGGCAGGGTGGACTGCCCGTGCAGGCCGAAGCGATGCAGGATGCGGTCGAGGATGAAGGCGATGCGGGCCATGTAGCCCGAATCCTCCAGGATCGCGATAAGCGCGAAGAGGATCAGGAAGATCGGCACGTAGTTCAAAAGCGTATTGACCGAATCCACGATCCAGAGCCCCAGCGACCGGATCTGCGGATCGACGAGGAAGCCCGCATCGGGAAGCATGCTGGCCGCTACGGTGCGCAAGCCCGCAAGGAACGGCCAGGTGAGATGCGTCAGTTCATAGCCTTGCACGATGGAAAGCTGGTAGATGACCCAGACCGTCGCGATCAGGAAGAGCGGCGCGACGAAGCGGTTGAGCAGCACCCGGTCGATCCGTTCCGAGACCGGAACCGTGCCATGCCTGGTGTCCTGCACGCAGTCGCCCAGGATCTCCGTCGCGCGCCGGTCGCGGGTCGCGCTGATATGATCTCCGGCGCTGAGGCCGTGGGCCTCTTCGAAGCGGGCGCGCATCGCGTCGGCGGCCTCGATCACGTCCGTTTGGCCAAGGCGGCTTACGCGTCCGATGGTTTCGCTGTCGTTTTCCAGCAGCTTGACCGCGTGCCAGCGCGACATCCGGCCATCGAGGCCGGGGATCGCGGAAAGGCGCGCGTGGAGCGCGGCCACGTCATCTTCAAGCGGGCCGTAGTTCAGGGTCGCGGGTACGGCCGCGGGGGCTTGGGCGGCCTCGGCGATGGCGCCCCGCAGCTCCTTGCCGCCCTTGCCGGAGCGCCCCACCATCGGCACGACCGGCGCAGTCAGGCGCCGTGACAGGGCGGGCAGGTCGATGGCGAGGCCGCGGCGCCTGGCGGCATCCATCATGTTGACCGCCACGATGACGCGGAACCCCATCTCAAGCAGTTGGAAGGTCAGGGGCAGCGACCGCCGCAGGTTCGTGGCGTCCACCACGTTGACGATGACGTCGGGCGGCTCATCCAGCAGCACTTGGCGCGAGACACGCTCTTCGGGCGAGAAGGCCGAAAGACTGTAGGCGCCGGGCAGATCGGTCACGTCGTAACGCTGCCCCTCCCACATGTAGGTGCCGGATTTCTTGTCGACGGTCACGCCGGGATAGTTGGCGATATGCTGCTGCAGGCCCGTCAGGATATTGAAAATCGTGGATTTCCCGCAGTTCTGCTGCCCCGCCAGCGCGATCCGTTGGTGATGTGGCTCAGTCATTGCAGATCTCGACATGGCGGGCCTCGGCCCGGCGCAGGGCGATGAACGTATCACCCACCTGCACCTCCAGCGGGTCGTTGAGCGGCGCGTTGCGCAGCACCCGGATCTCGCGGCCCGGCTGAAAGCCGAGGTCGAGCAGCCGTTGCCGCGTCGGGCCATGGCCATGCAGCCGGCGGATCGTGCATTGCGATGACGGGGCGACCTGGTCGAGACTGAGCAGCGTGTCGCAAGCCTCGGCCATCGGGCAGCCGGTGCCGTTCGCGACATCGCAAGTCGCGTTTCGATGCCTGCGCCGGTGGCGTAATCGCCAACCCCGTCCCTTGATCATGGCTCGTCTACCTTGTGTTCGTGCCCGAGATGCCCGGATTGCGCCTCACTCCATGTCGTAGGCGCGGATCCAGATCACGGCGTCCTGGCTGAGGTCCGTGCCGTCATGTTCGGTTTCGGGGCCCGCGCCGAGCGCGGCAAACCCCCAGAACCCGGCGCGCGGCACGCCGAAGGTGAAGACGCCGTTCTCGTCGGTCATGGCCACGATCGCCCCGCCCGGCATCGGCCCGACACTTGGGTCGCCCGCGGTACGGGTTTCCATGTCGGGTTCGGCGGCGAGGTATTCGACCTCGATTTCCGCGCCCGGCACAGGCTCGCCATCCGACAGAAGCTGCGCCGAGAAGGTCGATCCCGCGATCACGTTATAGGGCCGGTTCAGGGGCACGAACTCGGTCGGAAGGCCCACCGGCTCGTTCCAATCCGTGGGGATGCCGCCCTTGTTGAAATAGACCGTGGTCAACTGCTGGATGTAGATCCCTTCGGATTCCTCGAAATAGGGCTCGGGCACCAGCACGACGGTATAGTCGCCGTTACGCCGCACGGGCAGGGTCGCCTCGAAACCCGTGGCGCTGTTATGTGCGCCGGTGAAGGTCATCGGCGTCAGGCTGTCCGAGATGTCGATCCGCTCGCCGCGGAAGACGTAGAACAGCTCTTCGGGCGTGCCCATGTCCATCGCGTGCCCGTTTTCGAACGGATGCCAGAAGATCAGGTGCAAGGGCATCTCGGCGGGCGCGGTCGGGTTGGCTTCGGGGTTGAAGATCAACTGGAAATGCGCCGAGGCCGGCATGGCCAGCGCGAGGGTTGCCACCGTTGCGGTCAGAAGTCGTTTCATTGGGCAAAACTCCGAAATCTTTATCCCGGTCGATGCGGTTCCGTTGCGGTCGATGGCAGAGCCGAAACCATGTCGAGCGCGGCGTACACGAGTGACTCGTCTAATCCCGAGCAAATCAGTTGGTTTTCGCTTTATCGGTCTGTTTCCCAAGTCGCTCCTTGACCTGAATCAAGCGACGAGAACTTTCAGGTGCCGCGCGGCGAGGCTCTTGAGATGGTCCCGGCGTGCCGGGTCCGTCACCCGGATCGCTGAGTAACCTGCGGCCACTGGATTCGTGGTGTCGTGGTTCTGTCCAGAGGCTGCCGCCCGGGGGTGGGTTTTGCGCTGGAGAGGGGAACCCTGGGGGCTGAGGCGCGTCACCCCTCAGATGTTGGGGTCAATTCCCGCGGCCTGCAATTGGTGCAGCCGCCAATAGGCGCCTTTGCGTGCCAGCAGCTCGTCATGAGCGCCTTCTTCGACCACACGGCCCTCTTCCATGACGACGATCTTGTCGGCCTCGCGGATGGTCGAAAGGCGATGGGCGATCACGAGTGTCGTGCGCCCCTCGGCCAAGCGGTCGAGGGCCTGCTGCACCAGTTGCTCGGACCGGGCGTCGAGCGCCGAGGTCGGCTCGTCCAAAAGCAGGATCGGGGCCGATTTCAGCAGGGCGCGGGCGATGGCAACGCGTTGGCGCTGTCCGCCCGACAGGCCGGAACCGCGAGGGCCGACCTGGGTGTCGAGGCCGTCAGGCAACGTTTCGGCAAATTCCAGAACGGAGGCGTCCCTTGCTGCCTGCATCACCTCGGCGTCGCTCGCATCAAGCCGACCCATGCGGATATTGTCGGCGATGCCCTCGTCGAACAGGGCGGTTTCCTGCCCGACAACGGCGATGGAGCTGCGCAACGCGCCCAGGTCGATCCGCTCGACCGGCATGTCGCCGATGCTGATCCGGCCCGACAGCGGGTCGATCAGCCGCGTCAGGAGTGCAAAAACCGTGGTCTTGCCGGCCCCCGACGGGCCCACCAGCGCCGTGGTCTTGCCGGCCTCCGCGCGGAAGGACAGGCCGTGAAGGACCGTTGCATCGCCATAGGCGAAGCTCACATCGTCAAAGGTGATATCGCCAGCCGGCATCGGTTCCGGCTGCACTGGCGGCAGCACGCTGGGGCGCGCATCGAGCGCGGCGTAAAGGCGTTCGAGCGAGGCCATGGCTGTTTGCAGGCGCGCCGAGATCGACGAGAGGCGACGCAGCGGTTCGAAGAGAAGGCCGAGCGCGGTGAAGAAGGACATGAACTCGCCCATCGTCTTCTCGCCTGCGATGATCTGCGAGCCGCCGAAATAGACCACCACGACGAATCCCGCTGCGGCGACCAGATCGATCAGCGCGGGGTTCGCTGCCGACCCGGCCTGCGCCTTGACCGAGGGTTTCAGGAACCGCCTGGTTTCACGCGCGAACCTGCTGTCCTCATGCTCCTCAAGGCGATTGAGCTTGATCGTCTGGATGCCGTGAAAGATCTCGTCCAGCCGGTTCGAGAGGCTCGAGGCTGCCTCTCGTGCGCGGCGGGTGGTCTTGCGAATGTAGCGCTGCACCGCAAGCAACGGGAGCACCAGAAGCGGAATGCCGAAGAGCGCGAGCAGCGTCCATTGCCAATCCGTCCAGAGCATGACGGCGAGCAGCGAGACCATGGAAATCGCGTCACGTCCGAGCGACATGAGCGTGCCCGAGGCAACGCCCTGAAGCGACAAGGTATCGCCGCGCACCCGTTCGATCAGTGCACCCGGCGAATTGTCCTGGAAGAACCTCTGATCCAACGTCAGAAGATGCGAGACCAGCCGCGATTGCAGCGCCATCGTGACCTTGAGCCCGATGGTGACGACGATCAGGCGTTGGAAGAAACCGGCCAGGGCGCGGACGAGGAAAAGGCCGGCGATCAGGAGCGCGATCCACACAACGCCGTCCATCTCGCCCGCGGCAAAGAAATCGTCGAAGAGCGGCTGGATCAGCCAGGCGAAGGCGCCAAGCGCTGCGCCCTCGACCGACATCAGCATCGTGGCAAGCACCAGCATCGGCCAATGCTGCACGACATGCTCGCGCCAGAAGCGTCCGACCAGGCCGAGCCCCGGCTGGTCCGCGCCGACGTCGATATCGAGAGATTGCCGAGCGCTCATCGCAACGCCGCCTTCCCGGTCGCCTCGGGCGGGCGTTCGGAATGGGTCTGGGCAGGGCGGGACATCGGGTTTGTGCAGGGCACGGTTGCGGGCAAGCCTCGGGTCGGGACGGTCCAGACGGTGCTAAGGCAAGGTGCAAAGGCTTACAAGACGTCTCGGAAGCGCCCGAAAAGCAAGCAAATGCCGTTTCACAGGGCAGTTCTGTGGGGTCTGTTCCGGTAAATTGGTTGCAACATTGAAAGGGGCTTGTTTTATTGGCTGCCAAATTCCGGGGTAACACCGGGCGCACAACAGGGGAGTGAGGTTTGACCTCTAACGGAAACGACGCCTTCGTCGCGTTCGAGCGCGTGCAAAAGAGCTACGACGGTGAAACGCTCGTCGTGAAAGATCTGAACCTTGCGATCGGCAAGGGCGAATTCCTGACCATGCTTGGGCCCTCGGGCTCCGGCAAGACCACCTGCCTGATGATGCTGGCCGGGTTCGAAACGGCGACGCATGGCGAGATCACTCTCGACGGCAAGCCGATCAACAACATCCCGCCGCACAAGCGCGGCATCGGGATGGTGTTCCAGAACTACGCCCTTTTCCCGCACATGACGGTGGCCGAGAACCTCGCCTTTCCGCTGGAAGTGCGTGGCATGGGCAAGTCCGAGCGCGAGGGCAAGATCAAGCGCGCGCTGGACATGGTGCAGATGGGCGAGTTCGGCGGTCGCCGCCCGGCGCAGCTTTCGGGTGGTCAGCAGCAGCGGATCGCCCTGGCGCGCGCGCTGGTGTTCGAGCCGGAGCTTGTGCTGATGGACGAACCGCTTGGCGCGCTCGACAAGCAGCTGCGCGAGCACATGCAGTTCGAGATCACCAACCTGGCGCACAACCTCGGGATCACCACGGTCTACGTGACCCACGACCAGACCGAGGCGCTGACCATGTCGGACCGCGTGGCGGTGTTCGACGATGGCCGCATTCAGCAGCTCGCGCCGCCGGACGAGTTGTATGAAGAGCCGCAGAACAGTTTCGTTGCCCAGTTCATCGGTGAGAACAACACGCTGGAAGGCACCATCTCGAAGATCGGTGAGGACAGCTGCGAGGTGACGCTGGACGATGGCGAGGTGATCGACGCGCTGCCCGTGAATGTCAGCGAGGTCGGCGCACGCACCTTGGTGTCGATCCGTCCCGAGCGCGTGGAATACAACAAGGACCGGCTGTCGCCGGAGGCCCATACGATCCATGCCGAGGTGCTGGAGTTCATCTACATGGGCGACATCTACCGCACGCGTCTGCGCGTTGCGGGCAAGGATGATTTCATCATCAAGACACGGAATGCCCCGGATCAGCGTCGCCTGAAGCCGGGAGAGCAGATCGAGATCGGCTGGCGCCCGCAGGATTGCCGGGCGCTGGACGCTTGACATGGCCGAACAGCCGCCGGGTTTCCTTGGACGACCCGGTGGCGGCCCAATCACAACTAAAACCAATCGGAACGTGAAACTTACGTCCAACAGCAAGGAGAGAGACATAATGAAACTCAAGAGCTTGATGCTTTTGACCACGGGTGCCGCTTTTGCAGCGCCGATGGTGCTGGCCGAGGCGCATGGCAACATGGCCGACAGCATGACCCTGGTCAGCTGGGGCGGTGCCTACCAAACCAGCCAGATCCGCGCCTATTCCGACCCTTACCAGGCCATGCACGAAGGTCTCGAGGTGATCTGGGACGAAAGCTCCGGCGAGGCCGTGGCCCGCATGCGCGCCATGGAAGAAGCCGGTAACATCACCTGGGATCTCGTCGACGTGGTGGCCTCGGACGCCATCCGTCTCTGCGACGAAGGCCTGGCGATGGAAATCGACCATGACGAGGTTCTGGCGCCTGCGCCCGATGGCACGCCCGCGTCGGAAGACTTCGGCGACCTGATCGTGTCGGATTGCTTCATCCCGCAGATCGTCTACTCGACCACCTTCGGCTACCGCACCGACGTGGAAGAGTGGGGCGGCAACACCCCCGACGATATCTGTGATGTGTTCGACCTCGAGAACTTCCCGGGTCAGCGCAGCCTCGAGCGTCGTCCGATCGGCAACATGGAATGGGCGCTGATGTGTGACGGCGTCGCCATGGAAGACGTCTATGACGTGCTGGAAACCGAAGAAGGCATCGAACGCGCCTTTGCCGTTCTCGACACCGTCAAGGACAGCACCGTCTGGTGGACCGCCGGCGCCGACACGCCGCAGCTGCTGGCCGATGGCGAGGTCGTCTTCGGCTCGACCTATAACGGTCGTCTGTTCAGCCTGATCGAAGAGCAGGACCAGCCGGTCGCGATGATGTGGGACGCACAGGTCTTCGACCTGGACGGCTGGATCATCCCCGAGGGTCTGCCGGAAGATCGCCTGAACCGCGTGCTGGACTTCGTGCGCTTCGCGACCGACACCCAGCGTCTGGCCGACCAGGCTCAGTACATCTCCTACGGTCCTGCCCGTGCGTCTTCGGCGCCGCTGGTCTCGACCCACGCCGACCTGGGCATCGACATGGCACCGCACATGCCGACCGACCCGGCGAACGCCACGCGCACCTTCCTGTTCAACTACGAATGGTGGGCCGACTACCGCGATGACCTGGATGCCCGTTTCCAGGCCTGGCTGTCGCAGTAATCGACATCTGACGTGATCCGGTCCGGGGCCGCCCGCGCGGCGGCCCCGGGTCCTTCCCAGCGTAGGGTGCGCTTGAGCGCACCGCCCGCAAGACCGGCCCGAGCGGCGGTCACGACGCACAGGCGGTGCATTGAAGCGCACCCTACCCAAACGACTGACGGCGAAAGGCGCATCGCAATGCCCAAAGGCTATATCATCGGCCATATCACCGTGAACGATCCCGAGGCCTACAAGGAATATGTCGAGCGGGACACGCCGATCCTCAAGGCGCTGGGCGGACAGTTCATCGTGCGTGGCGGACAGGCGCAGGTGATGGAGGGCGACACCCTCAGCCGCCACGTGGTGATCGAGTTCCCGAGCTACGAGGCCGCGCTCGCCGCCTATAACGACCCTGAATACCAGGAGGTTGCGGACATTCGCCGCCGCACCGCCGATAGCGTGATCCTTGTCGTGGAGGGCACGGAATGAGTGCGACCGACGCCGGAGACATGAGCCGCGCCGCCGCCGATGCGCGCCGCGCGGATGCCGAAAGCACGGGGCCGGTGCTGGCCGCGGATGGCAGCCCGCTCAAGGTCAGCCTGAACCGCGCCCTGCGCGCGCAAAAGTTGCGGGCATTGATGCTGATCGCACCGCTTCTGCTGTTCGTGCTTGTCACCTTCGTGGCGCCGATCATCGACATGCTGTTCCGCTCGGTCGAGAACCAGATCGTGTCGGAAACCCTGCCGCGCACCGTGGTTGCCCTGGATGACTGGGATGCCGAGACCCTGCCGGACGAGGCGACCTATGCCGCGCTGACCTATGACTTCATCGAAGCGGCCGAGCGCCGGATCCACACGCGCCTTGGCAGCCGCCTGAATTACGAGACCACGGGCCTGAGTTCGATGTTTCGCCGCTCCGGCCGCGGGGTGGACGATGTGGGCGAGGAATATGCCGACCAGTTCATCGATCTCGACGAAGCGTGGGAAGACCCGGTCGCCTGGGCCGAGATGATGGCCTCGTCCGATTGGCTGGCTGCGCAGTCCGAGTGGGCTGCGACGCTGGAGGCCGAGGGCGAAGATGCCGCCGGGCCCGAGCCGCTGTTCCAATTGTCTGACGGTATCCGCACTCTGCTGCCCGAGACGGCGGACGCCTATCGCAGTTTCGCCCGCACGGTGCAGCAGGAAGACCAAGACAGTCCGCTCGAAGAAGAGCCGTGGAATAGCGTTTACCTTGCGCTCTATCGCGATCTCGTGACCGTCCCCGCAGCGTCTGTCGTCGAGTATGACGGGGTTGGCGCCGAGATGCTCGTGGCGGCGGACACGGCGGTGGACGGGTTCGAAACCGTCGATCTGCGCGCCGTCTGGGAAGACATGGACGACGGCTGGGTCGAGATGCCCATCTGGGAAACCATCGAGGCGTTTTCAGATCCCTACACGGCTGGCTATTTCCTTGCCGCTGTCGACCTGCAACTGACGCCGGACGGGATCGAACAGCAGCCGGACGAGCAGCGCATCTACCTGCTCCTGTTCCAGCGCACGATCTTCATGTCGCTGGTCATCACGATCAGCTGCATCCTGCTGGGCTACCCGATCGCCTATCTTCTTTCGAACCTGCCGCTGCGCACGTCGAACCTGCTGCTGATCCTCGTGCTGCTGCCGTTCTGGACCTCGCTTCTGGTGCGGACGAGCGCGTGGAAGGTGCTGCTGCAAAACCAGGGCGTGATCAACGACACGCTGGTCTGGCTGGGCTTCGTGGCCGATGACGCTCGGCTTGCGCTGATCAACAACCAGACGGGCACGATTATTGCGATGACGCATATCCTGCTGCCCTTCATGATCCTGCCGCTCTACTCGGTGATGAAAACGATCCCGCCCTCCTATGTCCGCGCGGCCAAGTCGCTGGGCGCAACGCAGTGGACGGCGTTCTGGCGGGTCTATTTCCCGCAATCGGTGCCGGGCATCGGCGCGGGGTCGATCCTCGTCTTCATCCTGTCGATCGGCTATTACATCACGCCGGAACTGGTGGGCGGCCGCACCGGCACGTTCATCTCGAACCGGATCGCCTTCCACATCTCGGAAAGCCTGAACTGGGGTCTGGCCGCTGCGCTCGGATCGATCCTGCTGGCGCTCGTGCTGGCGCTCTACTGGCTCTACGACCGGATGGTCGGCATCGACAACGTGAAGCTGGGCTGAGGGAAAGGACAGAGACATGGACCACAAACTGCCCCCCTATGCCTCGACCGGTCACAAGATCTGGTTCTACGGCTTTCGCGTGATCTGCGGGTTGATCTTCTTCTTCCTGATCGCCCCGATCCTGATCATCATCCCGCTCAGCTTCAACGCGCAGGACTTCTTTACCTTCACGCCGGAAATGCTGCGGCTGGACCCCGAGGGGTATTCGCTGAAGCATTACCGCGACTTCTTTGGCGATGACGGCTACCCGTGGCGCGGCCTGCTGATCGGCGCCGTTCTGGGGGCCGGGTTCGCTGGCGCCATGTGGGCGTGGAAGGGCGAGCGGTATATCGTGTTGCCGGTGTTGGTCGGGGCCTTGTTCGGGTTGATCGTGGGCAAGCTCTGGGGCCTGGACGGGGCCGAGTGGATGACGCCGCTGCGCAACTCGCTGGTGATCGCGCCGATGGCGACGCTCTTGTCGGTGTCGCTGGGAACGCTGGCCGCGATCGGCCTCAGCCAGACCCATGTGCCTTTCAAGGGGGCGATCATGGCGATCCTGATTTCGCCCATGATCGTGCCGCTGATCATTTCGGCGGCGGGGATGTATTTCTTCTATTCCCGTGTCGGGCTGCAGGGCACCTATTGGGGCGTCGTGCTGGCCCATGCCGCGCTGGGTATCCCCTTTGTCATCATCACCGTCACAGCCACGCTGGTGGGCTTCGACCGGTCGCTGACGCGGGCGGCGGCCAGCCTTGGCGCGAACCCGGTGACCACCTTCTTCAAGATCCAGATGCCGCTGATCCTGCCGGGCGTGATCTCGGGTGGACTGTTCGCCTTCATCACCTCCTTCGACGAGGTGGTGGTCGTTCTGTTCGTCGGCTCTGCCGGTCAGCAGACGCTGCCGTGGCAGATGTTCACCGGCCTGCGCGAGCAGATCAGCCCGACGATCCTTGCGGCGGCGACGATCCTTGTGTCGATTTCGATCCTGCTACTGACCACGGTCGAGATCTTGCGCCGCCGGTCCGAGCGGTTGCGGGGCATGTCGCCGGGCTGACGCCGCAAGAAATTCGAGTGGAGAACCCGGCCCCTTCGGCCGGGTTCTTCTTTACGGCAGAACAAGCAGCCAGAGCGAGGCGCTGATCACCGTCAGCCCGGTCCCGATCAGGACCGAGGAAGCCGCGACCCGTCGGGCCACGCCGTACATGTCGGCGAAGAGATAGGCGTTCACACCGGGCGCCATGGCCGAGGCAATGACCGCCGAGCGCAACTGCCCCTGGCTGAGGGCCGTGGCATTCGTGCCCAGCGTATAGGTGATGACCGGGTGAACCAGCAGCGCCAGCGTGCAGATCATCGCAATGACAAAGGCGTCGCCCTCGGGCTTGTAGCGGTAGAGCACGCCGCCAAGGCCGAACAAAGCGGCGGGCAGGGCGGCGCGGACCATCAGCCCCAGCGCCTCGTCCACCACGCCGGGGATGGGCAGGCCCGTCAGGTTCACGACGAACCCCAGCATGATCCCGATCATGATCGCGTTGGTGAAGGCGGCGGTGAAGACCGAGCGCATCAATTGAAGGGGCCGCGCGCTGCCCGCGCGGACGATCTCCATCGTGATGATGCCGAGCAGGTAGCAGAAGGGCGCATGCACGGCGATGATGGCGAAATTCGGGGCCAGCGCGTCGGCGCCATAGGCGCGCTCCATGATCGGCAGGGCCAGCAGGACGTTGTTTGCGAACATCGCGACGAAACCGATGGCGACGCTGTCGGCCATGGGCCTGCCAAAGATGAACCGCGCCCCAAGGATGCCGAGGGCAAAGACACTGGCCGATCCGGTGTAGAAGCTGGCGAGCAGTCGCAGGTCGAACTCCTGCCCGAGATCGAGCGTGGCGATGGCCGTGAACAGGAGGCAGGGGATGGCGAACTTGGTGGCGAACACCATCAGCCCGTTGACCGCCGTGTCGGCAAAGAGGCCGCGCCACACGGCGAGATAGCCCGCGCCCACCACGAGAAAGACGGGCAGGACGACGCCCAGTAGCTCGGCCATGTCAGTGCCTCAGGTCTGGTAGGTGATCACCATCCCGTCATGGGCGGGCGTGATGTGCTCCGGTGTCTCGCTCAGGACGGTCTGGTAATCCAGATCGATATGCATGTTGGTCAGGATCGCACGGCGCGGCGCGGCGCGGGCGATCCAGCCAAGCGACTTGTCCAGATGCGCGTGGCTTGGATGCGGCGTGCGGCGCAGCGCGTCCAGCACCCAGCAATCCAGCCCGTCCAGAACCGGCCATGCCGCGTCTGGGATGTCGGAGACGTCGGGCAGGTAGGCAAGATCGCCGATGCGAAAGCCGAGCGCATGGATATTGCCATGCGTGACCTCGAAAGGCGTCAGCGTGATCGGGCCACCGGGGCCGTCGATCACCACGTCGCCCTCGATGCTATTGAGATCGAGGATCGGGGGATAGGCGCTGCCCTTGGGTTGAACGAACGCATAGCCGAAGCGGTTGAGCAGGTCGTTCTGCGTCGCGCCATCGGCCCAGACGGGCAGGCGCTGGCGCATGTTGAACACGATCATCCGCAGGTCATCGAGACCGTGGACATGGTCGGCATGGGCGTGGGTATAGACCACCCCGTCCAGCCGACCGATGCCGGTATCCAGCAATTGCGCGCGCAGGTCGGGCGAGGTGTCGATCAGGACGGCGGTGGTGCCCTCTTCGCCGTCGCGCTCGACCAGCATGGAGCATCGGCGGCGCGTGTTGCGCGGCTCATCCGGGTCGCACTCTCCCCAGTGACCGCCGAGGCGCGGGACCCCGCCAGACGATCCACAGCCGAGGATGGTGAAACGCAGCTCGCCCATTCAGGCGGCCTTGGCCCAGTCGGCGGCCTTCCAGAAGAGGCGGTCGAAATTGGCGGTGGTGGAGGCGGCGAACTCGGCCTCGGACACGCCGAAGGTCTCGGCGCCAACGCGCGCGGTGTGCACGGTATAGGCAGGCTCGTTGCGCTTGCCGCGATGGGGTGGCGGCGCGAGGTAGGGGCTGTCGGTTTCGACAAGGATGCGGTCGAGCGGGGCCGCGGCGAAGATCTCGCGCAGCTCGGTCGAGCGGGGAAAGGCCGCGATCCCCGACATCGACAGGTAGAAGCCGAGGTCGAGCGCGGCTTGCGCCAGCCCCGCCCCCGACGAAAAACAGTGCATGACACAGCTATAGGCGCCGGCGCGGTATTCCTCGGCCAGGATGCGGGCCATGTCCTCATCCGCGTCGCGGGCGTGGATGATGAGCGGCAGGCCCGTGCTGCGCGCGGCCTCGATATGGATACGCAGGCTTTCTTGCTGAATGTCCTTGCTCTCGGCGGTGTAGTGATAGTCGAGGCCCGTCTCGCCGATACCGACGAATTTGGGGTGCTTGGCCAGCGCCTCCAACTCTTCGACGGTGGCCAGCGGTTCTTCGGCCGCGCTCATCGGATGGGTGCCCGCAGCCCAGAAGACGGGGGCGTGCATGTCGGCGATGGCGCGGACGCTGTCGGCATTCTTCAGCCGGGTGCAGATCGTGACCATGCGCGAGACGCCCGCGCGAGCGGCGCGGTCGATGACCTCGTGCAGTTCCCCGGCGAAATCCGGGAAGTCGAGGTGGCAATGGCTGTCGACGATCTGGGGGGTGCTGTCAGGCATCGGAAAACTTGGTCCTTCGGTCTCGGTCAGGCGGGGGCGGCGAGACGGGCCGCCGTCCGGTCGAGGTCGAGGAACATATCGAATACGAGGGCGGCAGGGTCAAGGTTGACCGCCTTGCCCTGGCGCGCACGGGCGGTGAGCGTTGCGGCAAGCTCGGCCCAGGCGCGGGCTGCCCAGGGATTGGGTGAAAGTTTTGCGATCACTGCGTCTTCGCCGGCGGCGATGGGGGCGGGCGCCTGCCCCGTCGTGCCTGCGCGGGCAAGGCGAGACAGCGCCGTGTCGAGCAGGGACAGCGTCAGGTCAAAACGCGCCTCGGCGCCTTTCGCGGCAGCGGCCTCGGACAAGCGCAGGGCCGTGGGGCGGTCCATGTCCGGCAGGGTCGAAAGGAGCCGCACGATCTCGGCATAAAGCGCCGGGCCGTCCATCGAGATCAGGCGGATGGCCTCGCCCACCGATCCACCGGAGAGCGCGGCGAGCGCCTCGGCCTCGGTGCCCTCGGGCGGCGTGTGCCCGGCTTGCGCCAGCGCGGCGGACAGGTCGGCCGGGCCGAGCGGGGTGAACCGCAATGTCCGGCAGCGCGAGCGGATGGTCGGCAACAGGCCCGAGGGTTGATGCGAGACGAGGAACAAGACGGTATCGCGCGGCGGTTCCTCCAGTTCCTTGAGCAGCGCATTGGCGGCAGAGGCGTTCATCTCGTCGGCGGAGTCCACGATCACCACGCGGCGCCCGCCGCCGGAGGACATGGCGAAGAACCCCTTGAGGTTGCGCACCTCATCCACAGTCAGCTGGGTCTTGAGGCGTTTCTTGTCCGCGTCCCAGCCGCGCCGAAGCAGCATCAGGGACGGCTCGCTCAGCGCCCGGATACGATGGGCGACGGGGTTTTCGGGCGAGATATCGAGCGTCGCCGCAGGGGGCGCGGCGAACAGGGCATCACCGCCATCCGGCGGGGTGGCGATCAGGTATTTCGCGGCCCGCCACGCAAAACTTGCCTTGCCGACGCCCCGGGGTCCGGTCAGCAGCCAGCCATGGGGCAGACGCCCCGAGTTGAGCGCGGACAGGAATTCCGCCTCGGGGGTGTCTTGCCCGAACAGGGTGACGGTCTCGCGCGGGTGGGGCGCGCCGTCGATCCGGTCGGCTTCGGGAAGGGCGTCATCGCTCATGGGTGCGGTTTAGCACGCGCGCAAACTGGGGGGGAGGGGGATCGCGGCGGGACATGTCGCGCGCCTCACGCAGCATCCACGGCGGCGGCGATGACGGCGGCAACGGTATCGGGATCGGCCTGTGCGTCGATCAGGATGCAACGGTCGGGGAATTCCTCGGCCAAGGCCTGAAACCCGGCGCGCAGTTTCTGCTGGAAGGGCAGGCCGAATTCTTCGAACCGGTCCTCGCCGGAATTGCGGGCCAATCCACGCGACAGGGCCACCTCCGGGTCCATGTCGAGGATCAGCGTCAGGTCCGGCTCCACCCCGATGGCATCGGCATGGATCGCATCGACCAGCGCGCGCAGGTCGCCCCGTGTCGCGCCCTGGTAAACCCGCGTGGAGTCGGCGAAGCGGTCGGTTATGACGTCCCGGCCCGCCGCGAGCGCTGGACGGATGGTGCGCTCCAGATGATCGCGGCGCGCGGCGGTAAACAGCAGGATCTCGGTCTCGGGCGACCAGCGGTCGGGATCCCCCTCGACCAGCAGGCGGCGGATTTCCTCGGCCCCCGGAGCCCCGCCCGGCTCACGCGTCAGGACCGGGTCGCGCCCGACGCTACGCAGATGCTCGGACAGTCGTCGCGACTGGGTCGATTTCCCCGAGCCGTCGATGCCTTCAAGGCTGATGAAGCGTCCTGTCAAACCCTGGCCTCGCCTGTCTGGCGGATCAGCTGCCGGCCGCCGGTTCGGGCGTCGGCCCCAGAACCTGCGTCATGACCGAGCGGGCCGCGGTGCGCAGCCGGGTCATCAGCCCCCCTGCCGCGACGGTCTCGGTCGCGACGACCGGCACCCGGCGTTCGAGGTCGCGCACGCCCTGGTGGATCACCAACTCGCCCACCACGTCGCCAGCGATGACCGGTGCCGGAAGCGGCGAGGTATAGGTGACCTCCGCCGTGATCTCGGGATCGAGCAGGGCGGGGATCAGCATTTCGACGCTCTCGGCGGGGGCAAGGCCCACGGTCTCGGCGGTGCCCATGAAGACGGGCGCACGGGCGATCTCGGTGCCTTCCTCGACCACTTCGCGCATGACGAACTGCCGGAACGCCCAGTTGACGATGCGCTCGGACTCGCGCGCGCGGGCTTCGGAGGACGGCAACCCGGAAATGACGAAGGTCACTCGGCGGTTGCCCTGCTGGGCCGAGCCGACAAGGCCGTAGCCGGCCTCTTGCGTGTGCCCGGTCTTGAGGCCGTCCGCGCCGATCCCCATGCCGAGGATCGGGTTGCGGTTGAACCGGTTCTGCGGCGCGCGCCCTTCGTAGTCGAACTCGCGCTCGGCGAAATAGGTGTAGTATTCCGGGTGCTCGGTGATGATCCGCTCGGCCAGGATGCCGAGATCCTGCACCGACATGACATGGCCGTCGGCGGGCCAGCCGTTGGAATTGCGGAAGGTGGAGTTCATCATGCCAAGCTGCCGCGCGCGCTGCGTCATCAGGTTGGCGAACCCTTCCTCGGTCCCGTCGGGCGACAGCGCCTCGGCCAGCACGGCGGAGGCGTCATTGCCGGAGTTGATGATCACGCCGCGGATCAGGTCCTCGACCGTGGGGCGGTCGGCGGTGTTGAGAAACATCGTCGAGCCACCGTAATCCATCGCGTGCTGGCTGACGGGCAGGCGGGTTTCCAGCGTCAGGCGCCCATCGTCCAGGGCCTCGAACGTCATCAGAAGCGTCATTAGCTTCGACATGGAGGCCGGCGGCAGCGGGTCCTCGGCATTGCGCGCCAGCAGCACCTGCCCGGTGCCGTGGTCGATCACGTAGGCGGCGCGCGCCTCGGTCTCGAAGGCCTGGGCGAGGGTTGCGGCCGTGAAGGCCAGAACGAGAAGCGCCGCCGCGAGAAGGCTTGCGGCGGCGCGCTGGATCGGGTGTCGAAATGTGGCAGCTGTCATTTGATCCGTTTCAGGCGGTTAACGCGTCACGAAATAAGCATCCTCGAAACCGAGTTCACGCACGGATTCAAGAACGGCGGCGCGATCCGAGGCGGTGGGCGCCGGACCGACAACCACCCGCCAGAAGCGGCGGCCGTTGCTCTCCTGATCGTAGATGGTGGGCACAAGTCCCACGTTGCGCAAGGCCTGAGCGGTGTTGTTGGCATTTTCCTGCACAGAGAAGATGCCGATCTGGACGAAAGGCCGGTCTAGGGCCGAGCCGGTTGGCAGGGATGCGGGCGTTGGCGCGGGGATGGCGGCTTCGCTTTCGGCAATCGCGCCCGAGGCCATTTCGGCAATCGGGTCGAGCGGTTCGGCGGTGATCGCCGCGGCGGCCAGGGTCGCGGGCGCCTCTCCCTCGGGCAGCGCGGCGGCCTCGGGGTCGGCCGAGGCCATGGAATCGGGGTCGGGCTCCTCGACCTCTTCGCGGCGCAGCGCCGTCACCTGGATCGTCGCGGGATCGCCGGCAAGGATTTCGAGCGCCGCCGCCGCATCCGACGAGATCTGGATGATCGGGCCGGGGTTTTCGCGTTCGCGACGGAACAGCGCGCCGATGACGAAACGGCCGTTCTCCTCGTTGCGGATGATGACACGCTCGGGGTCGGTGGCGTCGGGATGCGCAACCCAGACCCCGCCAAGCGAGGGGCGGCCATCCCAAAGACCCTGGTCGGTGACCTGGAAAACCTCGGGGGCTTCGACATCGCGCTCGATCAGGCGCGTGGCGCCGATGGCCGCGGGGCCATCCGCGTCGGCGTTGCGGGAGCCGAAGGAGAACTCGCCCGTCTCGGAACAGGCGCCAAGCGCCACGACGGTGCATAGGATCAGCCCAAGCCGGGCCCGGTGCGGGAGGGGGGTATTACGGGTCATGTACTGCTCTTTCCGCGCTCGGTCCGTGCGTGTCGCACGTGTTGTTATTGATCGTGCTTTGCGCACGGGTGCCTGCCTTTTTTCAAGATCATACAACCTGGAAGGCGTTCTGAAAAGCCGCTGCGTCGCCTGTGCGCACAGTGTTGCCTTTCAGAATCGCATCGGCGCGGCTAAGGGAGTTTTCGGCCCGCCCGATGAGCCCGGAGGAGTGGCAGAGTGGTCGAATGCACCGGTCTTGAAAACCGGCGTGCGTGAAAGCGTACCGTGGGTTCGAATCCCACCTCCTCCGCCACTTGCTCCTTCTATGTGGTTGTAGAATAGTGGTTTTTCTCCGCGACTTCGATTTAGGGTAGCGAGCGGGGTAGCATTTGGCACCAGACCTGCTCTTCCATCCTTAATCGCAATCGCAGCGACTTTATTCTATCTTCATACCGCTGACGCGCCAAGTCAGGTGTTAAGCGCCCGCGCAGCCTTCATCTGCCTGTGACCCTGTTCTGGCCGATCGTCCCACCCATTTCTCCAACTCGCCCTCTTTCAACACCGTCTTCTCCACCAGCGCCTCTGCCATCCGCTCCAACGCCTCCCTCCGCTCCTTAAGCAGCTTGACCGCCGCGATCTCCGCCTTTGAGAGATGCCCGTCGACGCGGGCGCGCAGGACGGGGTCAAGGCGCAGGTGGTCCACGGCCTCTTCGGGCGAGGCGCGCCAGAGGCGGGTGTCGCCGAGGCCCCAGCTGAGCTCGAGGCTCGCGGCCAGCGTGGTGGCCAGCGCGAGGTCGCTCTCCTCGGATCCGCCCGCGCCGGTCGAAGCGTTCCCGAAGGCCAGTTTTTCCGCGGCGCGGCCGGCCATGAGCGTGACGAGGGCCGCCTCGATTTCTGGGCGGCCGCGGACGCCGCGGGTTTCCAGCGCCTCGGTGGTGCCGCCTTGAGCGTGCAAGGCGATGAGCTTCGGTGTGCCGTGACCGGTGGCGTGGGCCGCCAGCGCATGCCCGCATTCATGGATGGCCACGCGATGGCGGGTGCAGGGCTCGAGCGGCGGGCGGATGTCGTCCAGCGCGGCCTGCAGATCCTCGAGCGTGAGGGCCCGGTTCGCCTGCCGGGCCCTTGCGCGGGCGGCACGAACAAGGGCCGCGACCTCTGCGCCGGTCATGCCGAGGGCCTGTTTGGCGGGTGAAGTCAGATCTGCCGCTGGCAGATCGGGGAAGAGATGCCAGCCGATGGCTTGCGCCATCAGCTCGGGCGACGGCGGGCCGAGATAGAGAACCCGGTCGAAGCGCCCGGGACGGCGCAGCGCGGCGTCGATCTTGGCCGGCTGGTTCGTCGCGGCCAGGGTCACGACGCCCTCCTGCGTCTCGAACCCGTCGAGGCATTCCAGAAGGCCCGCCACGATAGTGTCGGTCCAGGCGCTGTTGTGATCGCGCGGCCGCGCGCGGTCGCCGAAGGCGTCGAGCTCGTCGAGGAAGGCGATGCAAGGCGCCGCCGCCGCGGCCTCGGCGAAGAAGTGATGCATCTCGCGCATGACCTCGTTGCCGCGCGCGCCGGAGGACTGGAACTGCGCCAGCGAGGCGGCGCGGACCTCGATCCCGGCCTCGCGGGCGATGAGACGCGCGAGCTCGGTCTTGCCGTTGCCCGGAGGGCCGGTCAGCAGCAGCCCGCGCGAGACGTCGCTCCAGGGCAGGGCGCCCGCGCGCCAGTCCCGCAGATCGCAAAGCAGCTGCTCGACCGCCGAGCGCACGTCAGGCGGCAGGGGGAAGGCCGAGAGGCTGCGGCCTGCCGCGGTGGGCGTCTCACGGGCCGGGGCCACGGCCTCGGCGATGCGGGCGAGCAGGTCCGCCCGGTCCTGCGTGCGCAAGGCAAGCAGCAGGGCCGTGGGCGCGAGACGCGCCAGATCGGAATCGCCGGGCAGATTCTCCGGGGGAACAGGCCCGAGATCGGGCCGGAGAAGAAAGAGAAGATGAGACAGGAGGGGCCGGTCCAACGGGGCGAGCGGCAGCACGGTCGGCGCCAACTCCGCGAGGGGGCGGGCGGTTGCGTGACCGGGCGACCCGACCAGGATGATGGGCGTCTGCATCTCCAACGCGCTGCGCAGGGAACTGGTGAGGTCCTGGAACACCCGCGACCGGGGTTTTTCCTCCTGCAAGACCGCCTCGCGCAGCAGAGCGGTCTTGGCTGGCATCAAAAACGTCGGGAGCATGTCTCTCAAAAGCTCGGACATCTCGTCCTCGGCCAAGGTGAGCGCGGTGATGGCGCCGGGCGCGCAAAGGCGCTTCTGCAAGGCCGCGACGCTGCCAAACGTGCGGGCCAGCCGCAGGATCAGGAGCGCATGGAGCGGCTTGGGCCTGAGCCCCGCGCGCGGGTCCAGCGCCTCGGCCAGTGGCACGGGCGCGGGGTCGAGATGGGGCTCGGGATCCGAGAGGAGATCGAGGTCCTCCGGTCTCATCTCTTCCTCGGGATGGTCCCAGTCGCTTGTCTCGTCGTGTTCGTCG
Organism: Maritalea mobilis; assembly: GCF_019800885.1. Lineage (GTDB taxonomy): Bacteria > Pseudomonadota > Alphaproteobacteria > Rhodobacterales > Rhodobacteraceae > Roseibacterium > Roseibacterium beibuensis. Next base: position 1,404,941 of record NZ_JAHVKE010000001.1, on the reverse strand, counting down.
CGGGGCGCGCTGGACGCCTCGCTGGGCGCTGGTGTGGGCCGAGCGGTGGCGGTGTCTTCCCCGTCCTCTTCCGCGCTGGGGTCGCCGCTCGCACCATCGTCCTCCGCCGCGTTGTCCAGTCCGGCGTCGGCTTCGACAAAGCTCAGGTAGCATTGCGCGGAGCGGGCGAGCCGGTCGAGCATGTCCTCGGCACAGGCGATCCAGGTCGCGGCATCCGGTTGAGACGGAGAGAGCGTCGCGGGGTCGGGGACATCGTGCTGGTGGGGGAGGTCATGCGGGACGGTGGACTGGAACATGGGGCACCTCACGGGTTTGGCGGTTCGGGATTGGCGAGGGGGGAGTTGGGGTCCGCCCCGGCGGGATGGAGATCGCCGGGACGGAGCAGGGGAAAGGCTCAGTCCGTTTTCCGAAGGGGCCGTGCCGGGATCTGCGTTCCGGCGTCGGGGTCGATGCGCTCCCCGGCCTCCGCGCCATCGCCGGCGACATCCGCCGCGATCTCATCCATGAGGCCATGGATGCGTGGCAGGATGCTCGGGCAGTAGATCTCGCTGACCACGTTGATCTGTCCGGCATAGACCTCTGGCTGGATGACCGCGTCCGGATGCGCGCGTACCAGTGCGGTATTGGCCCGGCGCTCGGCGGCGCAGGCGTCGTGCCCCGTCGGCATCGGCAGGAGGCGCAGGATCTCGACCTCGGCGGACGGCGGCAGGCCGAGCTGATGGCGGAAGCGCTTCTCGGGGTTGCCGCTATAGCCGAGCTTCACCACGCGCAGTCCGGTCTCGGGCAGCGAGATCTGTGCGAGATAGATCTGCGACGGCCGCGCCGACCAGCCCGATCCGCAGGAAGCGCAGTCGCACTGTCCCCAGTGCATGTTGGTCCGCGCGATGCGCTGCTCATGCCCGCAGCCGTGGCGATAGAGCCGGTAGTTGGGATCGCCCTCGGGATCTGGACCGACTCGCTCCCAGCCCTGGCGACAGGCCTCTTCGTCTTCCAGCGCTGCCAGGCAGGTGCCGCAGCGAATGCCGGTCTTGCCGGCCGCGGCGCGGTCTACCAGCTTGTACTGACGGCGCAACTCATGGCCGCAGGAGGCGCGGTAGATGCCGTAGGCGTGATGATCGGGATCGCGGCGCAGGAAGGTGAGACCCGCGGCCTCGGCCTTCGCCTCGATCGTCTGCAGCGCGCAACCGCCGCAACGGGGCTGGCCGGACATCAGGGTGTAGGCCTTGGCCACGGTCTGGGCACCGCAACTCTTGCAGGTGAGCACCACGTGGTAGCGATCCCGGATCCGGCGATCGATGGTGAAGCCCTTGGCACAGGCGGCCTCCAGCCAGGTTTCGGGGATGGGATCGGAGAGAGTGACCCAGTCGGCCAACTCCACATGGCGCGAGCGCGGCGGCACGAAGAGCGGCGTGTCGTGATCGGGCGGCTGGATCATGAGGGTGTCGGGGAAGGGGATGTGCGAGAAAGGCGTGGTCATGGGCAAGCTCCATGGTGAGGGAACGGCAAGGGGAGGGGGAGCGCCGCAGGACGGGCCAGCGGCGGGACGGCGGGACAATCCCGCGAGGGAGGAGAGCAGATGGACTCGGGCCTCGGCCGATGCGCGGGGCGCATCGGGCAGGGGCCTTCGCCCGCCTACGGATCAGGAAGGATCAGAAGACCAGTTCGTCCTCGGCCATGTCCGCCAGGGGAACGACGTGGGCGTCCTCGGCGGAGCGCGCCACGATCACCGGCTCGGGGATATCCTCTTCGATCAGGAGGAAGTCACTGAGCCGGTCGAGGCCTTGCAGGACCAGCCGGTTCACGGCTCCGTCCACCCCCGTGACGCCAAGCGCAAGGAAGCGCTGAGGCATCTGTGTCACCTGGCACTGCAGCTGTGCGATCTCGTCGGGATCGGAGGAGAGCATGGCGGTGCGGAAGAGCTGCAGGACCGTCCGCAGGTGCCGGTCGCCCGGTTGATCCGGCTGGTCGGTGGGCTGGTCGGTGGGCAGATCGAGAGCGGATCCGATGATCTCGAGGACACGGGCGCGCGCGGCTTCGGCGGCGCGGAACCAGGCATCGACCGCCGGATCATGCCCGGAATGTCCGCAGAGATCCCACTCCGCGGCGATCAGGTCATGGGCCGCGTCGAGGAACTGCCCGAAGGCCAGCATGAGACGGGAAGGGTGGGGATGTGCGGAACAGGTTCCGCTGCCGCCCGGGGGCGTGCTAAGAGCATAGTCAGCCATGTTGAATCTCCGCAGAAGATTTGGCGTGGTCAGGGTGAGGTGGTGTTGGCGCACCGCCTTGCCCGCACATATTGTGCATATATATTATAGCTAGTCAACGACAAAAGCGCATGCTAGAGAGAAAAGATGAGTCGCCCGCCCCAGTTCCCCGTGAAGAAACTGATCAGCCTGAGCCAGCACCAGGCCGATCAGATCCGTGACTACCGCTTCGATGAGCGCATCGACAGCGAGACCGAAGCCATACGCAAGCTCATCGAGATGGGGCTGGAGGCCGCGCGGAAGCAGAAGGACGCCGGGTAGGGCAGGCGGGTCGTTGCGAGAATGTGTGACGGCGTGAACCAAGCCCGTGGCGGCAAACAGATAGGCGAAGGCTGGGCGCATCTGGACGCCTGCGCATCACTCGTAGGCCTTGTCCGGCATCAGGGCGGGAGATGGGCCTGATCACGGGAAGATTGCCCGCTCAACACCGCGCAAACCGATGGGATAGCAAGATACCTCACGCAGCGGGGTAAAACCCCGTCATCGACGCGAGGGCCGGTGAGCGGTTTCGAGGTACAACAGACGACGGCGCGCACGTACTTTTCGCCGGGGCAAGCGGGCGAAGATGATCCTGAGATCAAACATTACAGTTGTCGTTCCAATATCGCTGCCGCCTTCCTGCTTGGATTGTCGTGGGAGGTCACTGAGCCTGCCTTGCGGTGTCAGCTTGCGACCCCTCGTCAGTCTTGGTTGCTGGATCGCTAAATTCGTTTTTCGTCAAAATCCTCTTTGCCGAACCCTTTCACATCTTCCGGGCAATCGGCCTCACGAAGCTTTTCCGCTTTTGGGAAGCGCATCGGTGCTGGCTCTTTGGAGCGTAGTGCTGCTGCGATCGATGCCACGACGGAAACACCTTTGTCGGTAAGCCTAGGCAAGACAATACGACGATCCAAGCTATGCTGCTCGATCTTGATGAGGCCTAGGCCTGGCTTTTCCGTGTTGCCGCCGGCCAAGATCGAGAAGTGCTTGGGCAGGTTCACTATTCCCGTGCTCTTGGAGATAAGGTTGGCTGCTTGTCCTTTGCCGCCAAAATCCGCACCGTGCTCTGCGATAAACAACAGAACGCAAAACGTGCTGAGAGTTAGGTTCGGCGCGTGTTCGCGAGCCACGGATAGCGCAGGCAGCAGTGAGTCCCTTAGTCGGTTTTGGACGGCCGTTCTGTCAATTTGATTGGAGCCGGCGCAGGCAAAGCGTCGCGTGATGGCCCCCCCAAGTTTCGTCGTGCCCAAGAGGATTTGCCTGCGATCCGAACCAGGCAACCGCTTGAGGAGCCTCAACCCACGCCGACGTCCACGACCCTCTGATATTTGCGCGGCGAGCACTGCCACAGACGGATACGGCGCGTCCATCTTAGCGGCTAGCGCGTCGTAAGTCGTGTGCCGGGCCTCTGCCGCCACCGAAAAAAGTGCAAACAATCCATCGACCGTAAGTGTCGGCCTCAGGCGATGTGTACGGTAACAGGCCGCGCAGAAGTCGCGAAACTCGCTGCTTTCGAAATCATCGGAGCATGGCCAGGAGAAGAAAAAAAAGAAGGCGGATCCCCCCTCATTCAAAGCGCGGACGCAGAAATCCGTACACGATCCATGTTCGACATACAATAACGACTTGACGTTCAGATTCCCTTTATGGACAATCAAAAACAATCACTCATTGACTACGAGAGAGGGCATGTGAGATGAAAAGGTCGGAACACACTAATGCAGAGGCTGGTAAGGTCCTTGAGCCGGAGGACATTTCCACCGGCTTGGCGATTTCCTGCTATCTGGCGCCCGACAGTGACGTGCCGTCTATGGATTTCTTCCATTCCGAACATTGCTTCGGCGTTTGCAAGGCGCCTTCACTGCTTCCGCTCACCACCCATTTTGGTGCCGGAGCAATCTTCGGCTGTGCTGTCGACGTGGAAGGCGTACATCGCTTCCTTGAAGGCCTGGCGCCGCTTGGGCGCAAGATCAACGAGACGGGCCGGTGCCGTTCGGATGAGCCGGACTTCAATGGCAGCTACCTCTCACTGAATGAGCAGGGTGAGGAGCTCTTGGAAGAATTGCACAACCGCATGGAGGATTTCATTCAGAGCGCTGATTGGATCGACAAAAACATTCAGGTTGTGGACTGCCTCGAGCATTGGACGGCTGCCAAGATTTCCGAAGTCTTGACCCCATCCATGAGCGAAGCTGAAGCTTGCGAAGCGCTTCAGGTTGCACAAGATGCTGCGCAAGACGAGACGTATCGGATCATTGGCCCCGTTGAGACGGTTCTTCAAGAATATGAAGAGTATTGGCTTGGCCAGAATATTTCCATCAACGCTTGATCTCTGGGCGTATCGAAGCCTTGAGACGCATTCGTCCCTGTCCGGCAAGGCGGCAGGGACGATGAACGACGCACCGACCCGCAATATCACCAATTCTGATGATATCGAGGACATGGTTTTGGTGTTTTAGAAAGCGCGTGGACCGCGAAAGAGCATCTCGTTCCTCGCCTTCATGTCATCAGATGGACCTTGCTCGCCCCCCCCCCGCCGGTTTTGACCACCTCCACTTGAACCGGGATCCGATCTTTCATTGCCTGCACGTGGCTGATGACGCCAATGGTCCGTCCTTGCGACTGAAGTCGTTCCAGCCCATCGATTGCGAGATCCAGGCTGTCGGCATCGAGCGAGCCGAAGCCCTCGTCGATGAACAGCGTGCCGGCGAGAGCACCATGTGTGCCCATGCCCGACAGGGCAAGGGCGAGGGCCAACGAGACCAAGAACCGTTCGCCACCCGAGAGGGAGCGGGTCGTGCGCCGGTCGCCAGCCATGTCGAGGTCTAGAACATGGAGAGCTAGGTCCGACGGCGCAGTCTCGAGCTGGTATCGCGGCTTGAGGTCTTGCAGGTGCAGGTTTGCGCGTTCGACGAGGAGTGCAAGCGTCACGGCCTGCGCGATCTGGGCGAATCCGCCGTGTGCAAAACGCGCATCCGATCACCCCACCAACTAATTACCGACAGTATCCGGCTCGCGGCAGTCTCGATCTCGCCGCTGGCGTTTCAAGATGACGATACCGCCCACCAGAGTACCGCGCGCAATCGAGGGCGTATCCATTCGCGATGGCGATTGCCCCGATATCTTCGCCGTCGATGAAGCACGTGCCCACCCACCTGTCGTAGGTGCGATCGCCGTTCAACTGGCAGCTGACGATCTTGCCGCGCACGAGATTGACCATGAAGCGCCGCGCGTCGCGACCTGCCGCCGTCGATGTCTCGGGGCCATCCACACCATTCAGTCTCACCGGCGTCCCTGCCACGACGACGGTATCGACGTCTCGCACGACGGTGACCCGACCTTCGACAACTCGTTGTGCCATGACCGGCCCGGATAATGCCAGGCTCGTCAGGATTGCTGCCGAAAAAATGGAAATCGCTACGCGCGTCATGGTCATCATTCCCTAAAATCTTGAGTTTGGTATCGAGCGCCGCTTGGCGGCAGGACGCCGCCAGCCGCTTAGTAACCGTTTCCCGGCGGCTCCGGGATCAGCAGTCCAACTCGATCTCGACGGGATTTGGCACGAGCTCTTGCGACGCCCCAGTGGCCGCATCAACACCCAGGCCGATGACGCCGCCAACAAGCACGTTGCCTGCAATGCCCGCAGCACCCGCATCGGCTGTGCGATGCGTAACGTTGACTTGAGCAGGTCGGCATCCCGGGCGCGTAATCGTCACCACAAATTCCGAGCGGCGGGGCATGCGGATCGCACACGGCGTGCTGCCACAGCTAAAACCGTTCGAAGTTTGAACCTCGGCACCGGCGGGTTCCGTCACGATTTCCAGAACGTCCTCCGTGCCGCGCGTCACTGTCGCACAGCCCGACAGAATCGTCAGGCCACCCAGAAGGGCTGCGGCGGCGCTCAGGTTGCGTGTTTTCATGGTGTGTACCCCAGATGTTGTGTTATCAAGTAATCGTTAACGGCGCGAACGTGGATGCGACATAAAAATGAGTCAATCTAAAAAATGGACACACCGAAGAGGCGTGCCTAAGATCGGTCTGGATTAATGAGTCGCCGCAAGAGGACAGGGCCCCGGTGGAGCGCGGAGAAACGATACGAGTTCATCGAGTTCCGCCTGTTCTGGACGGGGCGGTTGAACCGGTCGGATCTGATCGAGGCCTTCAGCCTGTCGACCCAGCAGGCGTCGATCGACATCAACACCTATCTCGAAGGCCGCAAGTCGAACCTGACCTACGACAAGCAGGCGAAGTGCTACCGGCGTGGCAAAGCTTTCAAGCCGCGATATTACGAGCCGGACGCCGCCGGGTTTCTGGCGCAGGTTCGGGCGGTCGAAGACGGGCTGGTTGCGCCCGAGCAGTCCTGGATCGCGGTCCTTCCCGATTTTGCGGGCACACCCGTGCCGGCGCGCGGTGTAGATCCGTCGGTGCTCCGCGATGTCTACACGGCGATTGTGGAAGGGCGGGCGCTTTCGGTGACCTACCAATCGATGTCCCGCCCGGAGCCGGGCGAGAGGGTGATCGAGCCACACGCTTTGGCCTTCGACGGATTCCGATGGCACGCGCGGGCGTTCTGCCTCAAGGACGCGATGTTCAAGGATTTCGTTCTCTCGCGCATGCTCGACGTCGAGGTGGGGGCCGCGCGTGGCTCCAGTCCGGAAGAAGATGTGGATTGGCTGGAAGAGGTTGTTCTGGAAATCGGTCCACATCCCGATCTGTCGGATGCCCAAAAGCGGGTGTTCGAAATGGATTACGGCATGACGGATGGCGTCGCCAAGATCCCGGTGCGGCGCGCGCTTCTTTATTACGCTCTAAAGCGACTGGGGTTAGACACCGACCCCGGCGCACGCAGTCCGCAGGACCAGCAGATCGTGCTTTTGAATGGCGATGCTGTAAGAGGTGGAGCTTAGTAGGCGGAGCGTGGGCAAACTCTGAGGCGACGGGTCGGCTGCGGTTGTCATTGGGCGAAGGCCAACCATGCAGCCTCAATGGCGATGGCTTCTTTCGCTATGAATTTCAGAGTCAGGCAGCGGTTCAAGCTCCGGTTTTTTGTGGTTGTCGTTCCGGCAATGTGGCGCATGCGTCATGTGGCAAGCAGGGTGGATGCCTCCCGCAGCGCTCGTTAAGCTCCCGAAAAACCGACCAAACAGCTATTGCGCGCACCTTGGAGGCACATAAGGTTTCATGAGTACGGACATTAAATCTCTCGGCTCCTTCGTCTGGTCGATCGCTGAACTCCTGCGCGGCGATTTCAAGCAATCCGAGTATGGCAAGGTCATCCTGCCCTTCGTCGTTCTGCGTCGCCTCGACTGCATCCTCGAAGAGACCAAACCCGAAGTGCTGCGCATGGCAGGCAACCTGCCTGACGATATGGACGACGATGCGCGCGACACCCTCCTTTCCGGCGTCGTGGGGCAAGACATCCGTCTCTACAACCTGTCCCGCTTCACCTTCGCCTCTCTCAAGGGGCAGGACGCCAAGGACATCCACAAGAACCTGATCGACTACATCACCAAGTTCTCGGGCAATGTCCGCGATATCTTCCTCGACAAGTTCCTGTTCACCGATCAACTCAAGCGCCTGAATGACGCCGGTCTGCTCTATCAGGTCTTCGACAAGTTCACCCAGATCGACCTGCACCCGAACGCCATCTCCAACCTCGAGATGGGGTATCTGTTCGAAGACCTGATCCGTCGCTTCTCGGAAATCTCGAACGAGACGGCGGGTGAACACTACACCCCGCGCGAGGTCATCCGCCTGATTGTCTCGCTCCTGCTGATCAACGACAAGGAAGCGTTGACCGGATCGGGTGTTATCCGGCAAGTCTACGACCCTGCCGCAGGCACGGGCGGCATGCTTTCCATCGCCGAAATGGAGATGAAGGCGCTGAACGACCGCATCCGCGTCGAACTCTTCGGGCAGGAACTCAACCCCGAGTCCTTCGCGATCTGTAAGTCCGACATGCTGGTGACCGGGCACAACCCTGAGAACATCGCCTTTGGCAACACGCTGACCCAAGACGCCCACGCGACCAAACGCTTCCACTACATGTTGTCGAACCCGCCCTATGGCGTGGACTGGAAGAAGTATGCAGACCCGATCAAGGAAGAAGCGTCGGAGTTGGGCATGTCCGGGCGCTTCGGCGCGGGTCTGCCCCGCATCTCGGACGGGCAGCTGCTGTTCCTGCAGCACATGATCTCCAAGATGCGCAACGACGAACAAGGGTCGCGCATCGGAATCGTCATGAACGGGTCACCCCTCTTCACCGGCGGTGCCGGGTCGGGTGAAAGCGAGATCCGCCGGTGGATGCTGGAAAACGACTGGGTCGAGGCGATCATCGCGCTGCCGACCGACCTCTTCTACAACACCGGCATTCAGACCTATGTCTGGTTGCTAACCAACCGCAAAGACACCGCGCGTCGCGGCAAGGTGCAACTGATCGACGCCAGCGGCGAGCGGTTCTGGAAATCGATGCGCAAGTCGCTCGGGTCCAAGCGCCGCGAAATCCCGGCCGAGGCGTGTGATGAGATCGCCCGCATCTATGCCGAGATGCTGAACGGCGATGGCGACTGGGGTGACGTATCCAAGATCTTCGACACCACCGACTTCGGGTATCGCGAAATCCGCGTTGAACGCCCGCTGAAACTCGCCTTTGCCGTCACGCCCGAGGCGTTGGAGACGCTGCGCGAGGCGAAACCGTTCCAGAAACTCGATGAAGACGACCAGTCCCGCGTTCTGGACGCGTTGCAGGATCACTTGCCTGCCGACGAACGATGGATCGTCCGGGACGACTTCGACAAGGCGCTCTCCGCCGCCCTCCGTCGCGCGGGCGTCAAGGTCGGTGCGCCGGTCAGGAAGGCAATCCTGTCTGCCCTGTCCGAACGCGATGAAGACGCCGAGGTCTGCTCCGACAAGAACGGCAATCCCGAACCCGACACCGATCTGCGCGATCACGAACTGGTGCCGCTAGATGAACACTGGGCGGAATACGTGCAACGCGAGGTAAAACCCTTCGTTCCCGATGCCTGGGTGGACGAGAGTTACACCGACGCAGCAGACGGCGGCGTCGGGCGTGTCGGGTATGAGATCAACTTCAACCGCTATTTCTACAAATACGTGCCACCGAGGCCGCTGGAAGAAATCGACGCCGAGTTGAAGGCGCTGGAAGCAGAGATCGCCGGTCTGCTGCAGGAGGTGGTCGAGTGACAACGCACCGACTGCGCGATGTGGCAATGGTTCTGACCAGTAACGTAGATAAGGTCGTCGACCCCGACGAGCATCCGGTCCGTCTTTGCAACTACGTTGATGTCTACAAGAACAACTTCATCCACAACGACATGCCGTTCAAACTGGGCAGTGCAACCGCAGCCGAAATCAAGAAGTTCAGGGTGAAGGTTGATGACGTAATCATCACTAAGGACTCCGAGACCGCGGACGATATCGGCGTTCCAGCACTCGTGAAATCAACTGCAGATGATTTGGTGTGCGGGTATCATCTTTCGATCTTGCGCGCTGATCGTCGACGCATGATCGGTCCGTTTCTCTATTGGCATTTGCTCTCGAAGAAATCGCAGGAGGACTTCGGAAATGCCGCAAACGGCGTCACCCGCTACGGTCTTACGCTAGGCGGTATCAAGAGCATCCCGATAAATGTCCCCGACCTCGCGACCCAACGCCAGATCGCCGACTTTCTGGACCGTGAGACCGCAAGAATAGACCTGCTGATCGAGCAAAAGCAGCGGTTGGTGGCGTTGCTGGGGGAGAAACTCGAAGATGACATTCTGCGCGCGGTCACTCTTGGTATTGATCCTGATGCAGAACTTGTTCCGGAGGACGAACTGGAATGGACTTCGCACCGACCACGACACTGGAACGTCTATCGCCTGAAACATTTCTTCCGCGAGAACACTCAATATAGCAGTGACGGTCAGGAGACTCTGTTCTCGTTGCGGATGAAGGAAGGGTTGCTTCCTCACAACGATGTTTCAGACAAGGAAATCCCGCCAAGTGATCTCATCAACTACAAGAAGGTATTTCCCGGTCAGATCGTGATGAACCGAATGAGGGCGGCGATCGGACTGTTCGGTCTGGCCAATAGTGCTGGCATCGTCAGTCCCGACTACTCAATCTTCGATGTGGATTCTAACGCCCACGCTGCCTACTTCCTTCGACTGTTCAAGACGGAACCAATGATGGCAGCATTTCGGCTTCTGTCGAAGGGTTTGGGCACCGGTCACTCTGGGTTCATGCGGTTGAATGCCGACAACTTCGGCAGAATCCGAGTTGCGGTGCCTGAATATGAAGAGCAGCGACTGATCTCGGAATATGTCGAAGAACGGATTGGACAAATCACGCATCTACAGACCAAGAACGAACAATCCATCGACCGCCTCAAAGAATACCGCTCCGCCCTGATTGCCGCCGCTGTCACAGGTCAGATCGACGTGGCGACCTACGCCAAATCCGGCACCCCCGACCGCCGCCTCGACGCCATTCAAGAGGAGATGGGCGCTTGATTTCAGTTCTCCACACAAGCAAAGCATGGCGAGGTTCAAGTGGCCGGTAGAATGAATTGGACACGGGCCAACTTCGAGCAGAAGATTCGTGACCAAGGCTACGCGCCTGTTGATGAACCTGGCCCACGCAACCCACCGCCGAAGGGGAAAAAAACCAAGCGAACAAACGTCGCTCCGGCTGGAACTACTAAGTGGAAAAAGAAAAACCAAACCCTTCAGGAGCGGCGTGACGCAACACGCTTGAACTACATCAAAGCCGTGGCCGCCGCACTTGCGGCAGGCAAGCCGCTCCCCAATCCGTTCAAGAAAATGCATCCAAGCGTGAAGAAAGAAGTGCGTGCTGTAGGCCCCGAGGCTTGGGTGCTGGCGCAACCTGAACTTTGTGAGCACACCGCTCAGAGCGCAGGCAACGCAAAGATCATGCCTCATGGAGAACGCGCGGAAACCATTGCTGCTCTACAAGCAGAAATCCGCGATTTAACAGCGCAAAGGGAAAATCTGGCCAGACAATATCATATCTTGGGAGAGCGGGTGATAACACTCCGGAATAGGCTAAAATCCATTAGCTGAAGGAAATTGTTCGTGACGACGATCCACACCACCGCCGACATTCATCAAGAGAAGGTCTTCGAGGCGCATATCGTCGCCTGCCTGACCGGCGATCAGGGATACATTGAGCGCGACTGCCCGTCCCACTATGACGTTGCCCATGCCCTCGACACCGAGTTGCTGTTCCGCTTTCTGAAGGTCACGCAACCCGACGCATGGCAGGTGCTGGAAGACCACTACAGCGCGCAGGCAGAGGCAGAGGTTCTGAAGCGTCTCGACAAGGCGCTGAAGGACAACCCGACCCATGTCGTGCTGCGCGAGGGCATCAAACTGGTGCCGAACATCCGTTTCGCGCTGTGCTTCTTCAAACCCGCGTCGAACCTGAACCCGGACCTGACGCGCCTCTATGAGGCAAACATCCTATCCGTGATGCGGCAGGTGGCCTACTCGGCGAAGAACAAGAACGCCATCGATCTGGTGACCTTCGTCAACGGCATCCCGGTCGCCACGCTGGAGGTGAAGAACCTACTGACCGGGCAGAACGTCAAACACGCCGAGAAGCAGTATCGGAAAGACCGTTCCCCCGCTGGCGAACCACTGCTGACTTTCAAACGCGGTGCCATCGTCCATTTCGCGGTGGATCAGGACAACGTGTCGATGACCACGCGCCTGATGAACGGCAAGACGCGGTTCCTGCCCTTCAACCGTGGTCGCGACGGTGGAGCCGGAAACCCCGATGTGCCGGGTGAGAACCGGGTCGCCTACCTCTACAAGGATCTGCCGGATGGGCGCGCGGTGTTCTCGCGCGAGGTGCTTCTCGACCTGATCGGGCGTTTCATCCATCTGGAACGCGGGAACGGCAAAGAGGTTCTGATCTTCCCTCGCTTCCAGCAACTCGACGCCGTGCGCAAAGTTCTCGCGGACGCGCGATCCAAGGGGGCAGGGCAGAACTACCTCATTCAGCACAGCGCAGGGTCAGGCAAATCAAACACCATCGCCTGGACCGCCCACCAGATCATCAACCTGCATGATGAGAACGACCAACCGCTGTTTGATACTGCGATCATCGTGACCGATCGCTTGGTGCTGGACCGACAGTTGCAGAACACCATCGGCGGGTTTGCCCAGACCGAGGGCGTCGTGAAGAAGATTGATGGCACCTCTCGCGACCTGAAAGACGCGATCCTGAAAGGCGCCCGGATCATCATCACGACGATCCAGAAGTTCGGCACTGAACACTTGAAGACAATCTCCGGTCAGGGCGGCAAAAACTTCGCCGTGATCATCGACGAGGCGCATTCGTCCCAGTCAGGCAAGGCAGCGCAGGGCATGACCGACGCGCTGACCCGCGACGACACGAGTTCGGAGGACATTGAAGACATGGTTCTCGCGTTCCAGAAAGCGCGTGGGCCGCAGAAGAACATCTCGTTCCTCGCCTTCACCGCGACACCGCGCAACGTGACGCTGGAACGCTTCGGGCGGATCGGGTCAGACGGCAAACCCCACCCGTTCCACCTTTATTCGATGCGTCAGGCAATCGAGGAAGGGTTCATTCTGGACGTGCTCCAGAACTACATGACCTACAAGGCATACTATCAACTTGAGAAAACCATCGAGGATGATCCTGCCTTCAAGGGCCGCAAGGCACAGGCGCGGGTCGCCCGCTACGCCTCGCTGCACCCGACCGCCATCGATCAGAAGGTCGAGGTGATCGTCGAACACTTCCGCCGTCACGTTGCCAAGGAACTCGACGGAAAGGCGAAAGCGATGATCGTGACCCAGAGTCGCGAACATGCCCTTCGCTACTGGCAGCGCCTGAACGACTACATCGCGGAAAAGGGATATGCCGATCTCAAGGCACTGGTCGCGTTCTCAGGCGATCTCAACATCGATGGCAATGTCTGGACTGAGGCAACCGCGAACGGGTTCGCAGAAACGGAACTGCCGAAGAAGTTCGACACAGAAGAGTTCCAGATCCTCGTCGTCGCTGAGAAATACCAGACTGGGTTCGACCAACCGAAACTCGTTGCGATGTATGTGGACAAGAAACTCGCCGGCTTGCAGGCGGTTCAGACGCTTGCTCGTCTGAACCGGACCCACCCCGGCAAGACTCGAACCTTCGTCCTCGACTTCCAGAACACGATGGACGAGGTCAAAGAGGCCTTCGCGCCCTTCTTCGAGGCGACCGCGCTCGAAGAGCGGACCGACCTGAACCAAATCTACGATCTGGAACAGCGCATTTCGAACGCGACCTATATCCAAAAAGATGAGGTCGAACGGTTTGCCGATCAGTTTTTCAAAGGCGACCTGACAACCCAAGACCGCCTCACGCTGGAAGGCACAGTCCGTCTTGCCGTTGAGCGTTTCGAACTGGACGAAGATGAGGCGGAACAGGAAGAGTTCCGGCAACTCTTGAAGAGTTTCCAGCGGTTCTACGCCTTCGTGGCGCAGGTCGTGTCGCTCAACGATGCGTGGTTGGAAAAACTCTATGCCTATACATCGTGGTTGTCGCGCCTGCTGCCGTCCCGCGATGTGCCCGCCGACATCACGATCACCGACGACATGCTGAACCTGTCCGCGTTCAAGTTGAAGAACGGCGAAGACGGTAGCGCATCCTTGAGCGCGGGCGAGACCCGAACGCTCGACCCGATCACCGAGTTTGGCGCGAACCCCTACACCGAGGAAGAAGAGAAATCGCTGTCCGAGATTATTGAGTCGTTCAACGAGCGGCACGGCACCCAGTTTTCACGCGAAGACTTCCTTCGGTTCGAGCGGGTGACCCGCGATATCATGGACGAAGACATGACCGAGATGGTGCGGAACAATCCGGCGGATGTCGTTTATAACGCGTTCTCGCAGGCGTTCTTCCAAGGCATGGTGAAGATGTTCCAACAAGACAACGAGATGCGGAACATCGTCATGACCGACAAGGACGCCAGGGAGCAAGCAACGCGGCATTTCTTCCAGCGGGCGCAAAGGCAGGCGCGACAGGGCTAGTTGCCCGCCGGGTGCTGAAGAACTGGTGGCGTAGGGTCAATGTGTGGCCTGAGGGTGGCGAGGGCGTCGCACTTCAATACGTCATTTCGAACTTGTTTTTGGCTGCTCTATAAAGAGCCTAAGACGATGCAGCATTTTGCTGCAGTTCTCGTGAAGATAGGGGCCAAGCGCCGGCATCCACGAATATGTGGAAAACCGTGTTTAGGGCCAAAAATCCGGGTTTTCGTTTTCACGGATTTCTCGCACACTTATCCCACCAGCGGGTCAAAAGGCTTTCCGCCGGTGCGATAAGTGGCAATGTACGTTCCTCGACAGTTCGGACGTTGCTTCGATTTTCGCATGTAGTCAAGACTGCGATACGAGGAGTCCAAATCGTGACTGAAAATTTTAATCGGCGTGCCTCGCTGGCGCGCAATGTGCCGGAGGCGCAGTCTGAAGACGTGCCTGAATGCAAGGTGGCCGAGGGCGGGCCGAATGCGCGGGGCAATGAAGCGCCCGCGATCCGGCTGAACAGGACGGCGCCGCTGCTGACGCGTGCGGAACTGCTCGTCATCTTCGGTGTGACGCGCTCGACGCTGCACCGGTGGATGACTTCGGATCCGCGTTTTCCGAGGGCCCGCCGGATCGGGCCGGGTACGATCAGGTGGCTGCCTGACGAAGTCGCGGCATACATCGCGACAAGGGAATGTGTCGAGTATGAGGATCACGCTTTCGACCCTAATGAATCTGACTTCGAAGGGTGAGCGGAGATGGGAAAAGAAAAATTCGAGGCTTGGCTCGACCACGAACTCGCTGAGCAGGTGTTCGCTGATATGGCACGGGCACGCATCAAAACGAAGTCGGAGTACACCCGGCGGACCCTCGTTCTTGGCCTCGCGATGCGCGAGGTCGAGCGTGACCGCTCCATCGCGCTGCTTGGCCTTGGCGTGAACCACCTGACCCGTTTGCTCAAGTCTACTGCGGCTGGTGAGGGTGTGGAGAAGCTCGAGAAACTGGCGAAGGACCTGCGGGCATTGGTGCGGCAGCTCCAGACGACGCCGAAGAGGGCGGGTGGGAAATGACCCGCCCGTACCTCAAAGAACACGCGTTGCCCGGGAGTGTCCTGGGCTACGCCTTTCGGGGCGCGGAGGGATATCAAACGGACCTCATCGGCGGAACGGTTCCCTCCGCGAGTGTTCCGCACACAGCCTTGCATATGAAGCAACTAGTCGACGATACGGCCGCGCCAGATGCCCCGGTAAAACCGTGGATCCACATGACGATCTCCTTGCCGCCGGGCCTTTGCCTCGGACAAGGGGAATGGGAAAATCTTCTCATCACGGCCATGACTGGCCTCGGGCTTGATCCGCTCTCGATCCCATGGATCTCCGCACAACACCGGCCGACGATCCGGGGTGGAAAGGATCACAGCCATACCGTGTTGTTGCCTCGTAGCTTCAGCGGTCGCTGGATCGATCTCAGAAATCGCAAGGCGCGATGTGACCGTGCGGAGATATTTGTTCGCAAGCATCTTGGATTGCCGAGCGCACGGCCCCTCCATGGAATTTACCTGCCAAATCGGCGATTGAAATCGGACGTGATGCGGCAGATCGCGTCGTCAGTCGGCTTCGTTCTGTCAGCACGGCAGCCGGAAAGCGTCGAAGAATTTCGCCGCGAAATGCATTCGCAAGGCGTTCTGGTGAACCAGGCGCCGAACAATAAAGACATTATGGCTTTCCGTTTTTCGCTGAGCGAAGACCCCGCTTACGAGATCGCGGGACGCCATCTGAGCGACGATCTGATGCCAAAAGCGCTCGGGCAGCGCTTTGTGGACAATGCAGCCCGGCGCCGACTGCGCAACCGCCTGGACCTTCTGCTGCTTGCGGATGCGCTGGCGACACATTCTCCAAAACTTGACAAGTTGACCGAAAAGGAACGGTACGATGACGAGCGAAACCACCCTCGAGCAGCTGCAGATTCAAGAAGTCATGGCACGATTGGACAACCTAATGTTCGTGTCTGGTCACACGGCGGACACGACGGGCGAGATTCAAAGGGACACATCTACACTCCTGAAATTGTACCTGGAAATGCTGGATCGACCGGAGGATCAAGCCATCCAGATCGGGGAGCGTCTCGTGGAATTGCTGGCGAGGATCGAAACGCAGATGCAAGGCCAGAACGCCCAACTGGAGCAGTTGGACAAGCGCATGAGGGTCCTCGAGGACATGTTGCAGCAACAGGGGAAGCAGATAGAGCGTCAGACCGTCTTGTTGGAAGACTTGCACCAGACGCTTCATCCGTTTCGCGAGATGCTGCTCGCCGAAGCCTGACGCTTTCGCCGCTCGGTGATCTGTTCGCGAGGGTTTTGCGCTTCGTCAAAAAGTGGAAATCCAAGCCGACAATCAAGCTGGACCCCAAAAAGAAGGCCTTTCGCGTTCGGTTCGCGGACCAGTCTGGACTTCGGCTCCATCCAAATCTTGTCCGCTTGTCGACCGACGCCAGCGGCGAGAGCGAAGCGATGAGCTTCGCGAGTTTTTGGGCAAAGACCAATCGCTGGGAAATCGTAACTAACCAACGCGGATGGCCATTTCATGATCCGACCGCGCCCGGAGATCTCGTCAGCGCCTCCGAAGAAACCCTTTCGGCCGTGCGCTCAGCATTCCTGCGGCGCCGTCCGCCTCGTATCATGCCTTGTCCAAAGGCAGCGGAGGCAAAGGCGCAGCAGCAATTGGAAGAGTTGATGGCGGCAGCTCCGAAAGATGTGGGGCCAAACAGTGAGGCGAACAATCGTGTGTTCATCACACCCGGGCTGATCGGCGAGACGCCGAAGACCATCGTGCGCCAGCTTCAATGGGTACATCGGTTGATCGCATCGCACCCGGACACGGACGTGATCGAGTTCAACCCCGACGCGAATACACTGCACCGGCTCACTGCCGATGATCTTGTGTCTCGATTGGAGCAGGCATGTTCGGCAGCGGTCCACGAGGAGCGATCGAAATCGTTTGAGCCTGGTGATCGGTTGGAGCCTTGAAAAGGGTAGGGGGGCTTATCCACTCTGGCATTTCGCGATGCCGTGGCAGGTCACTTCCGGCCCATACCGGACTTTGGCGTTCTGGCCGGACGCTGTGATGCAGCTTCACCGGACCGGCCATTCGTGAATCCTGCACGTTTTCGATCGGCTGAGGTCGGCGATTGAGGGCGAAACGGACCTTCATCCGGAGCGCCCGTCGCTGATCATCTACAACTGGAACAGACCCAAGGCATTCACCACCTCGCGCTTTGTCGCTTCGGTGCGCTCTTGCGCCCGTTCCGTGCCGTCCTTTATCACCTCACGAATGTATCTCCGGTCTTGGGAGAGTTTTGCCCTGCGCTCGTGAATTGGGGCGATCAGGTCCTGAAGGATAGCTTCCAGACGCGCCTTGACCTGACCATCGCCTAGTCCGCCATGCTGATAATGTGCCTTAAGCTCGGCAAGCCCGTCCTGGTCCGGGTCGAAGGCGTCGAGATAGGTGAAGACAACGTTGCCCTCAACGCGACCCGGGTCCTCGACACGCAGGTGGTAAGGATCGGTAAACATCGCTCTGACAGCACTGCGAATTTCCCCGGGCGACGCGGACAAGGCAATGGCATTGCCACCGGATTTCGACATCTTGGCCTTGCCGTCGATGCCGGGTAACCGGCCTGTCCTTGGGATGATCGCCCGCGCCTCGGGCAATACGGCGCTGCCCGCTGTTGCGTTGATCCGACGGACGATCTCGTTCGTCTGTTCGATCAGCGGGGCCTGATCCTCGCCGACCGGCACGACCGTGGCCTTGAAGGCCGTAATGTCCGCGGCTTGTGCCGCCGGATAACAGAGAAATCCGGCGGGAATATCGCGCCCGAAAGCCTGTCAGCGCAATGCTTATTGCCGAAATGAACCGATCCGGATTTGCCGAAGGCTCAAACTGTTAAATAGGATGGCGTCTTCGGCAAATCCGGGGTAGTTCAGTCTGCCGTCGCTGACCCCAGAGGTCCATACCGTTGACGAGGCGCTTGGAGATCTGCCTCGCGACGCCCCAAGTGGTCACCCAAATGCGTCGGACGAAGCAAAAAGCATCTCGGTCGCCTCTGACTGATCGCGCTGACCAAACCCTTCGTTTCTCCGTTCGTCCGCGCCCGCTTACGAAAGTTTGGCTTCGCAAACCTTTTCATTGAGCGACTGACGTACGCATGGTTGGTCTCATCATGGCGCGTGTGACATCAAGGACGAAGCCGGGACCTCCAAAGGAGCGGAAAGGCGGGCGCACTGATGTTGAAAAGACTTGTCGCGATGATCAAGAAAATGGACGGGCACGGCTTCATGGAGCCCATGACCTGTGCAATGGGCGGCGGCGCGTCGGTCGACATAATGGCGCCGGCGCCCCGCTGGACCGCTGACGCAAGGCTCCACCCCACCAGCAGACCCACTCGACCTTCCGACTGCTATCTGACGCCGTCGCCTTTGAGCGCGGTGTCCCACCTGCTTGGGCCGAGCGCGGTCGAAAGACGCGTGGTCATGTTGGCCCCCGAAGGATCCACCCTCTTGCGTCACGCGAGCTGGCTCGATGACGCGACGCAGGGCTGCAGCACCACGTCCGAACCCGCAGATGTGCGCGGCGCGCCGAATGTCGGAGATTCACCTGGCGCCATACTGCTCGTTGACCTTGCAGTATTCCCGCGTCTGGCCACCGCAATCGACTGGCTGATAGCACTTCGAAACGACGTGCCCGGTGTCGTGGTCGCCGTGGCCTTCGACCAGTTTCCGGAGCACGACATGAGCTGCGAAAGGTTCCAGGTCGCCGACGTGAGCGTGCGCTTGCCGATCTCTCGCCCGGCGCTCGGGTTGGCGGTCAGCGCAGCGATGACAAATCATCGGTTTACATTGCCACTTCGGCGGAAACCGATGCAGCACTGAGCCAGTGCAGCACTGGACCTCGGTAGCGAGGCCCTGCGTCAGCCGGGAAAGCCGGCACCGTGGAGAGCGCCAAGATGCTCCAGCATTGCAGAGGAAGTCAAAAGATGCGCGACGAAGTACACGGCACAGAGATCGTTCAGCCAGGCCTTACACAAACTTCGCCAACGAATGTGCTCCCCTTTGATGGAGAGGCAATGATCGACCAACTATCACATTCGACACCCTCCAGGATCAAAGCCGGTGGCTTGCGGCAGGCTTCCGTCCTGATGCTTGGCTTTGAGCATACGGAGGCGTCAGAATTGCATGAAAAAGCCCGCAAACTTGGGGTGGCGCTAGTAGTCACCAGTCCGATAGTAAGTCAGCTTAAAACGCTGCCGTCTTTCAACCATCCATTCAACGTAATAATCTTCAACGTCGATGCATTCCCCGACCTTGGCACTGCGGTCGATATCCTTCTCGCATTTCGCCGCCGCGCATCCAACGTGGCCGTTATTCTTCTTTCATATCAAGTGCGCGATGATGATTTCGGGACGGATCGACGGCCAATCGGTGATGTCACGCTTCGCAAGCCCGTAACCAAAAAGCGACTGAAGCGAGCTCTTCAAACGGCGTTGTCTAGGGTCTGTTGCGCAAATCCGGTAAGAGCTTCATCTCGTGAATCCAGCGAGGCGGCTGGGCAGCATGAGCAGAAGCATTCCCCCGAACTACAAGACCAGGAAATAACCGGCCTATGACGGAGCGCTTAGGCCACGGGTCTCTTTGGCTTCATGGTTTAATCCGGAGACGAGCTGGAACGCAGCCCCGGCAGGTACTGGTCACGAACGCTGAGGAATGAGGCCGTGCGGGGAAATGGGGCCTTGGCCAGCATCACATTTATGCAACAAAGGCGACCCCATTCCTAAAATATATTGGAATTTCATCGGTCATCCACAGCTTGATGAAATGTCATGGATGAGCGTTGCGAAGAGTTAGAGGGCCACGAACACCACCAGGTAAATCAAAGCGAGACTGACAGCGGCCGACCCCCAGAACATGATGTTAAGCAGTATGACCTTCAAAAGATCGAACTTGTCTTGTTTTCCTTTCTCGCCCACGTCGTTTTCACCAACAAACTCCGGCTGAACGAAGGTTCGCTCTTGTCGCATGTGGCGTATTCCTTCGTCATTATGCAGGATCTTTGTCGTTAAAATGGATGTGGCGATCATTGGTTGGAAATGAAACCGCCACATCCTTGCTATGGGCTCAAGTTAAACATAACCACTAGTTAATTACTGGCATCTATATACCACACAGTGCCGGGCGCAACATGCATTCTTTCGAGAGCAAATATGCTCATTTGCATTGGATGTTCTCAGGCGCAGGAGAATTAGGATCAGGACCCATTGGTCTGTGCATCGAGCGTGATTCACGGTGAAAAAAACGTGCGGTAAACACATCTGATCTTTGTTGGCTGACGGATGCGCAGATGGCGCGTTTTGGGCCCTTCTTCTCGAAGTTTCACGGCAAGGCACGCTTGCGCCAAACGACGAAGCCGAATACCCAAATTCAGTGCTCTGCTCCCTGAAAATTGGATCGGTTGAAGCTGGAGTTTTCCGATAAGTTTCCCAGGCTGGGAGAGGAGCGGAATCGCATGGAGACGTCGAAGATCACGCGCTTTTTCTAATTGGTTCAACTGATACCTTTGACGACTCGCGCGCCGATATGGGCGATGTGTTTGTTGAGACGTGCAAGCAGATTGATCGCGCTTCAATGAAGATGCTGCGCCTCGCGGGCGTAAAAACTTTCTAATGAGCGCCCCAAAAAACTAAATCTCACAACGGTTTGGGTGCTTGTTGGGTTACCGGTTAAATCAACCCACTCCATGACTTACCAAACGTACCGCCACCAAAATGAGACATGATCGCTGGCCGCTATCTGGGATCGCGGCATTGAAGTCATACTTTTACGATGTGAGGTCGGAAAATTTTCCCTCACCCAAGATATCATCGTCGCGCGCCAGCCAAACCGATCACCAATCATCAAAAGATCATTTCTTGTTGGGCCCATGGGCATCTCAGCGCTCAGTTTGCATGATTTGCCAAACCACATCGACGCTGATCGACCATGTCAGTTGGCTAAACGGCCGGGTTCGCAACCTGACCATCCTGCCAGATCTAAACGCTGTGCCACAGAAAACGGCTGTCGACCGTACCGCACCCATTCTTCTGGTTGATATCGATATCTTCCCGACGTTCGTCGTTGCGGTCGATGCGCTGCACACCATGCGTAGGAACTTCCCCGAATTGCCCGTCATGATCGCTTCCAGGTTCCTTGCGGCAAATGACTTTACAACCGAACGCATGCACTTTGCAGACGCAAGCCTGCGACTGCCGGTTGGTCGCGTTGCACTGGCCCTTGGTCTGAATGCAACACTCTCCAACCATGGGTTTTTTATGGGTAATCGCGCAAGCGATTAACCGATCGAAGGTTCTGCCAAAGATGTGGGCCTAGCGGAAACGCCCTCTCAAACCTCATTTTTCAAAGGAATTATCGAATGTTCTATCGGGACGAGCGCTTGGCGCTTTTCATCGACGGCTCCAATCTCTACGCGGCCGTCAAAGCTCTCAACTTCGACATCGATTACAAACTGCTGCGGCAGGAGTTCATGCAGCGGGGCAAATTGCTGCGGGCCTTCTACTACACCGCGCTTCTGGAAAACGATGACTACTCGCCGATCCGGCCGCTGGTCGATTGGCTCCACTATAACGGTTTCACCATGGTCACGAAGCCCGCCAAGGAGTTCACCGACTCCACCGGCCGCCGCAAGGTGAAGGGAAACATGGACATCGAACTGGCCGTGGACGCGATGGAAATGGCCGAGCATGTGGACCACATCGTCCTGTTCTCGGGCGATGGCGATTTCCGGCCGCTGGTCGAGGCGGTGCAACGCAAGGGCGTGCGCGTGTCGGTGGTTTCGACCATCCGCAGCCAGCCGCCGATGATCGCCGACGACCTGCGCCGCCAGGCCGACAATTTCATCGAGCTGGACGAGCTCAAGGAAGTGATCGGCCGCCCGCCGCGCGAACCCCGCCCCGAGCTTGAAAATTGCAGCCCTGACAGAATCTGAACAGTTTGCGCTGGCTTACGTTCTGATTTTTTTCATCAGTCTACTGATAATACGCGGAAATTTGCAGATGCTGGCCGCATTCTTTCCGAACCCTCCAACTGCAGCTATCTTTCTCTTTGGATGTTATGAGCCTCTTAAGTTAGTTTGCGTTGACAAACTTTAAGCCAACTGCTCACGAAGACATTGCACCAATGGATAGAGAGAGCAGGTGGTGACGATGGAACGGGTGGTGACGATGGAACGTGCAGCCAAGGCCCGCAAGGAGATGCCGAGCGTGCTCATAGTGGACGACCATGTCCTCGTAACCGAGACGCTCGGCGACTTTCTTATCAAAGAAGAGGGGTTTCACGTTGACGTCGCGATGAATGTCAGGGTCGCAGAGGAATTGATTGCGCAGGCTGACCACTACGACGTGATCCTTGTCGATTACGAGGGTCCAGGCATGACCGGACTCAATGGATTAAAAACTTTGCTGCAGGCGAATAAAGGTGCTGTGGCTCTGTTCTCAGGGGTTGCCAACGACACTGTCGTTGAGCGAGCCATACGAGCAGGCGCATCCGGCTTTATCCCCAAATCCTTGCCGCCCAAGATGTTGGGGCATGCCATACGAATCATCGCTGACGGCCAGATATTTCTTTCCAGTGACTTCATTTTGCGCCGGTCGTCCGATAGCGACATCCCCTTCGATCTCAAGGTTCGTGAGCAGCGTGTTCTCGCGTTGTTGTGCGAAGGGCTGCAGAACAAAGAAATTGGTAGCGAACTCGGCGTCGAGGAAACCACCGTCAAAATGGATGTAAAATCTATTTGTCGTAAGATGGGCGTTCGAAACCGGACTGAGGCTGTCATCATGGCGATTAAGAAAGAAATGATTTGACGACAGCGCAGGTAATCACCTGCATTACGTGCGGACAAGCCTAATCTTCGGCGCTTGAGATGACCAAACCAGAAATACGACCCGAAGCGCCGGTGGCCCTTGCTGGCGAGAGCGCGGCCTCTTTTCGAATAGCCACCGCTGTAAGTGAAGCATCCAGTGTCGCGGATGCCATCGGCAACTTGGCTGCGCGCCTTGGAGCAACAAATTGCAAGCCCGATTTCGTGACGCTGCACTACGGCACAATGCGTGCCGCCGAAGAAGTTTGGAAAGAGGCCGTTGCTCATTTGGGGTGTGGCGCGCTTCATGGCGGATCGTCTTGCCATGGGGTCATGTCTGATGAAGGACCTGCGATTGCGACCGGCACGGCCATCGGCGCTTTTGCGATTTGGGATCCGCAAGGCGCCTACGGGACGGCACTTGAACCGATCGGCGATGATCCGCGTGCCGCGGCGCAACGTGTCACTCGAGAGGCTCTGCGTAGAGCTGGGCGCCCCGGCGAGGCGCCGGACCTCGTTTGGCTGACCTCTGCACCCGGACATGAGGAGGCGCTACTCGAAGGCATCAAAGATGTTATCGGACGTCCGGCGTTGATTGTTGGGGGCAGTTCCGCCGACAACGACGTGACGGGTAACTGGAGCCAATTTGCGATCGATGGGATCGCGCAAGACGCGGTCGTGATCTCGGTGATGTTCCCGTCCGTTCCCGTCGCATGTTCTTTCGAGAACGGATACGCACCGACGGACAAGCATGGGACGGTGACGCGCGCGCATGGGCGTTGCTTGATCGAGATCGACAGACGCCCTGCGGCCGATGTCTATCTGGAATGGGCGGGCTTGCCCGTCCGGCCACGAACAGAAAGCCTGCCAATCCTTTCCGATGCGTCGATGTGCCCGCTCGGGCGCAAATCCTACGAGTTTGACGGAGCTGCATTTCATCTTCTTGTGCATCCAGTCGTCGCGCATGTGGACGGACGGCTCGAGCTTTTCGCGCACATCCCAGAGGGCGAGGAGATCTGGCTGATGTCAGGTTCGGAGGATAGTCTTGCGAAGCGCGCCGGGCGTATCACGGCAGCATGCCGTGACCAGCTTCCTGAGGATGAGGTGACCGGCGGACTGATCGTGTATTGCGGCGGTTGCATGTTGTCGGTCTGCACGCGGATGGATGATGTCGTGCATGGCATCTGTAAAGCGCTTGACGATGCTCCATTTCTTGGGGTGTTCAGTTTCGGCGAACAGGGCGAGACATTTCGCGGCGACTCCGAGCACGGTAACCTGATGGTAGTAGCCATTGTCTTTGGTAGTAACGCAACGCAACCGCGATCAATAACGGACGGGGCGCCGAGATGATCGAGGCAGAACGCCTTCTTTCCGCTCTGGCTGATCGTGAGCGCCTCCTTCAGAAGGAGAAGATCTCGTCTGGCCACGCCAATACACTTTTGGCTGCCATGGACGTGCTTCATCGCAGCGAGTTTCCGGACGAGGGATTGCGGTATGTGTTGGAAATCTGCCAACATGCCACCGGCGCAGATATGGGGCTATTGCTTTCTTTTGACGGGACTGAGGGCGTCAGGATCCGCGCTTCGACACGCTGCGATATCGACGCGCAGGAACTGAAGATTTGTTCAAGTTCATTCTTGCAGCCACGACGCTTTGCGAATCTGCGCGATGCAGGTCTGTACGATACACTTGTCGAAAAAACTGGCTTCCTTTCGCTTCTGTCTGCGCCGGTTGCAGTGCCTGAAGATGAACATATGGCATTGACTTTATGGTCTTCGCAGGCGGGGCATTTCTCGCGTTTCGATCTGGAATTGCTTCAGCGCATAGCTTCTCTGCTTGAGCAAACCCTCGATCGCCTCCGACTGGCGCATTACAATTCGATCCTCGCGCGAATAATCGACAATGGTGGCGACCAGTCGGCGCCGTCGCTTTTTCCGGAAACATCCTTCGACGTTCTGAGCCGCGCGTACGAGCGTGTGGTGGAATGGCAGGACCAAATCATCACCATCACAAATCAACTGCTCGCTGATCGTAGCGGTTCGGTCGATCAGGCCATCGACCTCGCGCTGGCGCGCACCGGCGAGCTCGCCGGATCCGACCGTACATATGTGTTCCGGCTCAGGCCACCGGATCGGCTTGATAACACGCATGAATGGGTTGCGGCAGGGATCGAGCCGATGATCCACCAGTTGCAGGACATGCCCGACGACATCATGGCGGAGTGGAGACCTGATCTTGATTCTGGCTTGCCTGTCCATATCCCCAACGTGGACGCCCTTTCGGATGGCTCGGCAGTAAAGGAGGTACTGCAAATGCAGGGCATCTTGTCGCTGCTTGCTGTGCCGATGACCAAGAATGGGCAGCTGACCGGGTTCATGGGCTTTGACGCCGTCCGGGCGAGGCGCACCTTTACGCCGGTCGAGATACAGCTTTTAAAATCGGTCGCGAATGCTATCGGTGTCGTGCTCGATCGCACTGCTGCCGAGACAAAGGCACAGAATGCCATTTCCAACCTAATACAGGAACGCAACCGAACCGAGGCGACGCTTGCGGCCATTCCGTATCTCGTCGTTGAGTTTGATGCGGATGGCCGCTTCGAAAGCTATCGCTCCACAGGGGATTTCGAACCTATCCTACGGCCGGAAGATGCGGTTGGCCAAATTCCGGAAGACGTCCTGCCGCCGAATTTAGCTGCACTGGCGCGACTAATGATGGAGCAAGCAGATCAAGCAGGTCATAGCGAACAGCATGAATACTCCATCGATCGCGACGGTCAAACGCTTTGGTTCGAGGCATCAGCCACAGCCAAGAGAGACTCCGATCTCGGCACTGGGGGCTACGTTTTCGTGGTGCAGGATATCACGATGCGCCGGCAGCAACAGCTGCAAATCAGACGCCTTAGCCGCATCGCAGAGCTTACGTCCAACTTAGTGATAGTCACAGATGTTGAAGGTCGGGTGGATTGGGTGAACCCGGCTTTCGAGCGTCACACTGGTTGGAAGCTCAATGAAATCCGCGGCCAGAAGCCAGGCGATTTCCTGCAAAACGAGCGAACGGATCCCGTGATTGTTGACCGAGTCCGTGCCGCGTTACGCGACAAACGACCGATCCAAGCGCAGTTGCTCAACGTCAGCCGCTCGGGCGCAGAATACTGGGTCAACAAGGACATCCAAACCCTTTATGACGAGAGCGGCCGATTGGAAGGGTTCGTGTCTATTCAGACCGACATCACTGCATTGCAGACTTCGCATCAGCGGGAAATGCGTGTCCGCGCGCAGGCGATGGAGTCCTCAAGCGACGGCATTGCGATAACGGATTCTGAGGGGGGCTTTGTCTACATGAATGCCGAGTATCGACGCATATTCGACGTGACGAGCCATGGGCAAATAAAAACACTAAAATGGCAAGACCTTGCTACAACCCACGGCGAAACCAAGATGTCTACTGAGATCCTTCCGCGCCTGAGGGCCGAAAAGAAGTGGCGCGGGCATCTCAAGGGCATTCGCCGCAACGGTGAGGTCATCGATCAAGACTTGACACTTAGCCTGACAGAGGACGGTGGAGTACTCTGCATTACGCGCGATATCACCCAGCAACGTATCATGGAGGCAGAACACGCAAGATTGCGAGAAGAACTTCAGGTGGCGCAACGTCGTGAAACCGTAGCACAGCTTGCATCCGGTGTTGCTCATGATCTCAATAACCTTCTGGCAGTCGTTTCAGGGTCTGTCACGTTGTTGGAGCCGTACGGCTTAGAAAACGAAGAAATTCACATCGGTCTGGACCGCATCGCGCGCGCAATGGATGCAACACGTGATCTGGTGGACAGTCTCGGGGATATTTCCAAACCAAACAGTCCGAAATGCATCTTGGATTTGCGCGACACCATCGTCGATGCGGTCAATCTTCTCGGTACGGAGCGTATCGATAAACATGCGGTAGACATCGCGCTGCCAGAAGCTGCAATGCCTGTTCTTGCCAACCGAACGGCATTGTTACAGGTCATTCTCAACCTAGCCCTGAATGCCTGTGAGTCCGGAGACAACGCAACAGTCCAAGTTTTGGCCGGTAGCAACGCCGAGCAGCATGTCCAGCTTGCGCCTGATATTGGACATTTATACGCCGATGAACTTTACGAATATTTCGCTGTTTTAGATACCGGCGATGGTATTGATCCATCGGTTCGCGATCGACTTTTTGAACCCTATATGACAACGAAGGGAGATGCAGGGACCGGGATGGGCCTGCCGATCGTGGCAGGCATCCTCAAAGAGATTGGCGGAGCGCTATGGGTAGACAGCCAACTGGGGAAAGGAAGCATTTTTGTCGTCGCGTGGCCCGCCACCAGAACGGAATTTCTTGAGAAGCAGACCAGCCATGACACCGATGTAACACCAAATGTAGATCTGTCTGGACGGCGGGTATGTGTGGTCGACGATAATAGCGATATCGCGCATATCGTATCAGGAATGCTTGCCAAGGATGGTGCGATTTGCACCGTGTTTTCTGATCCAGAGCATGCCCCAAAACACATTGAGACCGAGCCGGGTCGATACTCGGTTATTGTCACGGATCTCGATATGCCCGGTGCCAGTGGCGTGGACCTAGCGCGCATCGCAAGACGTCAAGATCCACCGCTTCCATGTGTGCTCGTTACTGCGAAGCCCGCGACTCTCGGAGGGAACGGAAATCTCTTCCATTCTGTGCTGACCAAGCCCGTTAATGAGTGCAGCTTGGTGAGAGCTGTGCGGGCGGCAGTTTCCTCTCGATCGGAGGACAGCTAGTGTTCCGAGCCTTAGGGGATGTCCCTATGAATGTTGAAATCGGCACATCCCCCGCGCTCGATAAAAACCTACGTTTTCGACAACAAAAGCAAAGAGTGCTCACTCAACCGTGGCTTTGCTTAACATCAGCGCGGCCTCCGTCCGGTTCTTGACCCCGAGCTTGCGGAAGATCGCCTTGAGGTGAACCTGCACAGTCGCATCGCTGATGGAAAATTCGTTCGCGATTTCCTTGTTGCTCTTGCCAAGAGAGACCTGCTGCAGCACCTCGTATTCGCGGGGCAACAGCTTTTCACGAATGAAATTGGCGGAGTTGATGATCGGGGCCTGTAAGAACGCAGAAGGAAGGTATGTTTCCCCCTCGTGCATGAACCGAATAGCATTAATGAGGGACTTCGCCGGTAGTGACTTGGGGATGAAACCTGCGGCGCCTTGGCTCAGCGCCTCCTCGACGATGAGTGGAGAGGTGTTGCCCGTCAGGATGGCGACGCGATCGGCCTGAGCCACTCCCCGATCCTTGGACAGTTTCCGGCGTGATCTAAGCTACTCTCTGCTCCTGCTGATCGGGTTGGGTTTCGTCTCTACTCAGCCAATAGACCACGGCCGGTGGCTTGCCGCCAAGGGCGGAGTGGGGGCGCCTTCGGTTGTAGAACTCGATCCACTCTCTGACGCCGGCCTTCGCTTCTGATCCGGTCTCCCAGGCGTGCAGGTAGACGCATTCGTATTTCAGGCTCCGCCAGAGCCGTTCCACGAAGATGTTGTCGAGGAACCGGCCCTTGCCGTCCATCGAGATGCGCACGCCGGATCGGCGCAACCGGTCGGTCCAGGCGAAGGGCGTGAACTGCGAGCCCTGATCGGTGTTCATGATCTCGGGCGGGCCGAAGCGGTGGATCGCTTCGTTCAGCGCCTCGACGCAGAACTCCGCTTCCAACGTATTCGAGATCCGCCAGGCCAGCACCTTGCGGGTCTGCCAGTCCATGATGGCGACCAGATACAGGAACCCGCGCCGCATCGGCAGATATGTGATGTCCGCGGCCCAGACCTGGTTGGGTCGGGTCACGCGTAGCCTTCTCAGCAGATAGGGATAGGTCTTGTGCCCCTTCGCAGCCTTGCTTGTATTGGGTTTCTGGTAGATCGGCATCAGGCCCATCAGCCGCATCAGCCGACGGATGCGCTTCTCGTTCACCAGGTGGCCCTCGTTGCGCAGATGCTAGGTCATTTCCCGCACCCCGAAGAACGGCGTTTCCAGGAACTGCTCGTCAATCTTGCGCATCAACATCAAGTTCAGCGCCGTCTCGCCCTTGGGCTGGTAGTAGAACGAGGACCGCGAGATCGACAGCAACTCGCACTGCTTGCCAATCGACAGATCGGGATTGGCAGGCTCAACCATCTTCCGCCTCACTTGCCGGTCCACGGCTTGAGCTTTCTGGACAAAAAATCGTTGGCCACGGCCAGCTCCCCGATCTTGGCGTGCAATTCCTTGACCTGCTCCTCGTCGATCTCCGGGGCCTTCCTGCCGCCCCGTGCGAATACGCCAGACGCGCCCTCCAAAAGAGCCTTCTTCCACGCGTGGATCATCGTCGGATGTACCCCGAACCGGCTCGCCAGCTCGGCCACCGTCTGCTCACCCTTCAGCGCTTCAAGCGCCACCTTCGCCTTGAACTCAGGCGCATGCTGCTTCCGTTTCGACATCTCTGATCTCCTTCTCGTCGAAGATCAGCAGACCGCAAATCGTAGCCTACGTCAGTGTCCGAATTTCGGGGGGTAGCTCACCAATGGCCGATCCCCTGCATTGACATAGACGGTAATGTTGTCCGCGATCGGTCGGATGCGCGGCAACATGCGTTCAAAAATGCCGAAATCCATGTCGGGTGCCAGAAGCACAACTTCGTCAATACGCGTTTCCGGCGCGCGACTGGCGACATCGTAGAGTGCCAGAACCACACCCCGCGCGCCGAGGCTGTGACCGACCACGTCAATGACACCTCCGCCGAAGCGAGCCTCGAGTTCGATAATGGCGTCGGCAATGTCGGGTACGCTCCAGTAGAGATCTGCTTCGTCATGGGTGTAATAGGCCAATGATCCGTCGGACGGCCAACTGAACCACAGAAAACGCCCCTCGATATTGGCGTTCTGCTGAAGCAAGGCGGCCCGGCGACATCCCTTTTCGAAACCAATATAGTACCCATGAACGTAGAGCGCGGGTGCGGGGGTGTCCGCTCCCCTTGGCCAACTTCCAAGGATGTCCGCGGGGTCGGACAGTTCGATGTTTTCGACACTCAGGAACTCTTCGCGGATAAAGGACGGCGCCGCATCTGCAAGTGATGACAGGCCTTGGAGATCAAGCTCGCGCACGTGGCATCGCCCGGCGCTCATCGCGCTGCGCTCATCCCCGAAAAGCTCGCCCGGTTCGTCGGCCTCAGTCAAATTGCGCAGGGTCAGGAATGGCACCTCGCCAGCGTACAGGTCGGCTTGCGCGCTCGACGGTTCGGGCATGGCCAGCATGGTTGTCGCGATGACCATGCACACGCCTCGCATTCCGCGCGCTCCTGCAAAAAAATCATGCATGCTATTCTCCTCGACAGGCGCATCGACGTAACCTTGGCGTTGCGGGGTGGGCTTTGCCAACATTCTCCGCATCCCGTCGAACTTGCAGGAGGTCGTGATGCTGGCAAATACCTTTTCCCGCATGATCGGTCCTGTCTCGGTGCCATGTGTTTTGTTGGGCCTTGTCTTTTTCGCGGCATCTCTGACGCCCTCGCTGATCCCACGCGGCCCTGAAACGCAGAGTGTGCTCGGCGGCTTGCTGACGGCGCTTGGCTATCTCGCAGGAAAGGTCGTTGCGCTGCCGTGGCGGGCGGCCGACTTGCCTGAGCTGAAAGGCCGTCCCGCGCGCATCGCGACATGGATTGTTTCAATCTTTGTCCTGATCCTGTTTACGTGGGTTCTTGGGTCGAGCCTGACATGGCAGAACGATCTGCGCGAGAAGATGGGTATGGAGCTGGCGGACGGTCTGTACCTTGCACGCATCGTGACGATCGCTCTCGCAACCTTTGCCGCTTGCTTCTTTGTCGGGCGCCTGGTTGCCTCGCTCTTTCGCCTGATCAGACAGCGGTTTTATCGCATCATGCCGCCCCGACGTGCCAATGTGTTGGGCTTTGTCACGGTCGTTGCACTGCTGTTCGTCATCACGCGCGACGGCATTCTGGACCGGGTCATCCTCGGCCTCGATGAGAGCTACGAGGCCGCGCAGGCGCTATTCGATCAAGCCCCCCCGCCTCCGAATGACCCGATGACGGTCGGCAGCGCCGCGTCGCTGATCGATTGGGGGGGGATCGGCACACCGGGGCGTGATTTCATCACCACGGGGCCGGATGCAGAGGTGATCTCGGCCTTCACGGGCCGCGACGCCCTCGACCCAATCCGAGTCTATGTTGGCCGCGCGAATGCGGACACGCCATTGGACCGCGCTGAGCTTGCCTTGGCCGAGTTGATCCGCCTCGACGCCTTCCAGCGGGAGGTGCTGATCGTGGCCAGCCCCACCGGCACCGGCTGGATGGACCCCGGCTCGCACGACCCGGTCGAGTACATGCATAACGGCGATATCGCGACAGTGGCGGTGCAGTATTCCTACCTTCAATCCCCCCTTGCCCTGATCCTCGAGACCAATACGGGCCTCGAACAGGCGACCGCCCTACAGGAGGTGGTGCATGGATATTGGCAGACGCTGCCGCCCGATCAGCGGCCACGCCTTTACGTGCATGGCCTCAGCCTTGGGGCGTGGTCGTCCATGCATGCCACCAACCTGTTCCGATTGCTCGACGATCCGATCGACGGCGCCTTCTGGGTCGGCCCACCCTTTCCATCGGCCTTCTGGTCCTATGTTCAGAACCAGCGCAATCCGGGTAGTCCGTGGGTCCTGCCTGAAGTGGGGGACGGATCGTTGGTGCGGTACGCATCGCACACCAGCGACGCGTCCGAGGCCCCGGCCGAGTGGGGGAACATGCGTATCGTGTTCTTGCAGTATTCCAGTGATCCGGTGGTGTTCTACGAACCCGCTTCGCTCTGGCGGGCGCCGCAATGGATGCGCGATCCCCCCGCCGCCGACATGTCCGAGCATTTCGTCTTCATGCCCGTTGTCACTCAGTTTCAGTTGGCCCTGGACATGGCCTTGTCCTTCGGCTCGCCGCCGGGCCACGGGCATGCCTATTATGGCCCAGACTACGTGGGGCCCTGGGTTCAGGTCACAAACCCCGCGAATTGGACCCCCGCCGATACGCAGCGCCTGATCGCCCATTGCGACAACGGGTTTCAGGCCGGGTGTTCGAACGATCTGCGCTAAAGGGTTAGTCTGATGGCTCGACGAAATGCAGCAGCGCATGTCCCTGAACATCCAGCAAGACCAGCCCGCCTCTGTAGCGTGACACGTTACCCAACACGCCGAGGAAGCGGCGTTCGAGGACTTCGACCGCCGGTCGGCAAGCCGCCCGCCATGCAGCGCGCGGCACAGGTTCGCCCGCATCCAGCGCATGGGCCAAGAATTCAGCGAAGGTCTTGGCCAGCGTGACCGCCAGAACCGCACCGAACAGGATCGCCGCAGTCTCGAAGGGGCCTAGGGGTGATCGCCCATGGCCTGCAACGCGACGCAGTCACAAAACTCAAACTACCCGGCCGCAAGCAATACCTTCAATTGCTGACGCCATTCGGGGGCACCTGCCGCGCATGGATTTTCTATTCGGTATCAAAATGATGATCGATTTCATAGTTCGACATCATTGCAGTGGCTTCAAGCCCGACGTCGCGAACACCGCCGGAGATTAAAGACACGGCTCCAAGTGCGAGTGACATGCAAGCCGCGGTCAGAACGATCCAGTCGACCTTAATGGCCCCTGCCTCTCCAGTGACGTACTTGGCGATGTGTTTCATGCGAGGTCCTTCCGCTCAATTCAGTTTGCAGTTCTTCGGGCTGCACGCACCGGCAGCCCTTTGTTCCTTGTTGGCGATCAAATTCGAGGCGGAAAGGGGCGGAAACGTGGCCGCCGCATTGGGCAGAAGCGACCGGATGGGTATCTTTGGTTTTTTCCCAGCTTTCGAAAGAAAATCTTCATTCGATTGCGCGGCAACGAGCAATCCGATCGAAGGCGATGCCCATTGAGATTTGCCCAAATTCAAGAAATTCCAGGGCAAAGAACAGCATAGCCATACTGTTTGATGGGATTATGTCTGCTGAGCAGCTTCTCGGAAGAGAATTCTATACCGCCCCTCGCTCAGATTTCGGTTGCGGTCACGAGGGCGATAATTGCGAGTTCGGCTGCCCTTCGGCGATCTGCATTGGCCTTCGCGGAAAAACAGCCCTCCCTGACGTGGCTTTTTGCCCAAAAAGAGACAGGAGAATACCCCGGTGCAGCGTTGAAGCCTCAAGAGGTCGTCACCGAGGTCCAGTGCTACACTGACTCAGTGCAGTATCGGTTTCCGCCGAAGTGGCAATGTAAACCGATGATTTGTCATCGCTGCGCTGACCGCCAACCCGAGCGCCGGGCGAGAAATCGGCAAGCGCACGCTCACGTCGGCGACCTGGAACCTTTCGCAGCTCATGTCGTGCTCCGGAAACTGGTCGAAGGCCACGGCGACCACGACACCGGGCACGTCGTTTCGAAGTGCTATCAGCCAGTCGATTGCGGTGGCCAGACGCGGGAATACTGCAAGGTCAACGAGCAGTATGGCGCCAGGTGAATCTCCGACATTCGGCGCGCCGCGCACATCTGCGGGTTCGGACGTGGTGCTGCAGCCCTGCGTCGCGTCATCGAGCCAGCCCGCGTGACGCAAGAGGGTGGATCCTTCGGGGACCAACATGACCATGCGTCTTTCGACCGCGTTCGGCCCAAGCAGGTGGGACACCGCGCTCAAAGGCGACGGCGTCTGATGGCAGTCGGATGGTCGAGTGGGTCTGCTGGTGGGGTGGAGCCTGGCGTCAGCGGTCCAGCGGGGCGCCGGCGCCATTATGTCGACCGACGCGCCGCCGCCCATTGCACAGGGCATGGGCTCCATGAAGCCGTGCCCGTCAATTTTCTTGATCATCGCGACAAGTCTTTTCAGCATCGGTGCCCCCGCCTTTCCGCCTCTCAGGAATTCTCTTTTTTTGAAAAGGTGTCACATGCCCCACGAACTGACCAACCGCACGGAAGTCAGTCGCATTGCGAAAAGGTTTACCAGGGCAAACTTTCGATAAATGGGCGCGGATGAATGGAGAGGCGACAGGGGCGCGTCTGCGCGATCACTCGGACGCGACCGAGATGCTTTTTGCCTCACCCGCCGCATTCTGGTGACCACCTGGGTCGCCGCGTGACAGATCCCGAAGCACCTCGTCAACGGTATGGACCTCAAGGGTCAGCGACGACAGAAGCGTCCGCAGCGCTTGGGTGTCCGTCGGTTCGGCGGCATCCGCCATACGTTCGAGATCCTGAAGCAGTCTTCCCAGATCGGACAGCCCCAACATCAGGGCCGACCCCGCCGCGGAATGGGCCTTGTCGGCCGTGGTCGGGTCTTTGGCACGCGCCGCAGCGATAGCAGCCCGGGCCCCGGCGCAGACATCCGACGCAAGCGCGAAACCGACCTTGTCACCGATCAGGTCAAGCGCGTCGCGCAGGGCAACGAGGGCCCGATGCCGCGCCTCGTCGCTCATGTCGGGGACCGCGACATCCGCGTGTCCTGCCGTACGGTGTTCTTCGAGATGGCGCGCGAGGTCTTTCTTGCCGAACGGCTTGATCAATACGGAGGTCATGCCCGAACCTCGGTAGGCCTCGGACGACGTGAAATCCACATGTGCCGTGATCCCGATAATCACGGCGTCGCGGGAGGCACCGCCACGGCGAATGATCTCGGTGGCTTCGACACCGTCCATAACGGGCATCCGGACATCCATCAGGATCAACCCATAGCGACGGGTTCGGGCCATCTCCACGGCCTCCGCGCCCGAAACGCAGCACTGCGTGGCAATGCCCATTTGCTCCAACATCCGCGCGACCAGTGCGCAGTTTACCGGATTGTCGTCAACGACAAGCGCGCGGGAATACATGGGCTGGCGGGGCGTCCGTTTCGCCGTGACGGTCTCCCCATCGCGGCGATCGGCTTGTGGCGCAGCGGACGCGCCGACTTCCACGAAGGGGATCGTGAACCGGAAACACGCGCCTTGCCCGACTTCGCTGTCGACCTCGATCCTGCCACGCATGCGTGCCACGTCCTGTTTCACGATCGAAAGCCCGAGACCGAAACCCGGGTTGGCGGCGGCCTGGTGGGTGGCCTCGCTCTGTTCGAACGGATCGAAGATTTTTTCCCAGTCCTTTCTTTCAATGCCGGGGCCAGTGTCGCGCACTTCCGTCAGCAGCTCACGCGCCTCTGCTCCGCGGGTGGGACGATTTTCAAGCCGGATCGTGATGTGCCCGCCGGACGTGAACTTGACCGCATTGCCGACGAGGTTGAATACCGTGCGCGCGTAGGCCTTGGGCTGACCAGAAATCCTCGTCCGGTCTTCCAGGCCATGCAGGTCGAGAGAAATGACGTTGCCCTCCAGACGCGCCAGGGGTTCCATCTCGGCGATTATCGAGCGGACGGCTGCGACCGGGTCGAACGGTGCCGGGGCCTCGTTGTCGCCTTCGCTGCGGATCGCATCCAGCGCGTAGTCGATCTGCGTCAGCGCCCTTTCGCTGCAACTCTTCGCCGTGGCGAGCAGAGATGATGTCTCGTCGTCAAACTCGCCGTTGCGCAGAAGGTCGAGGGACGCGACCACACCGTGCAGCGGAGTCCGCAGCTCATGGCTCATGGTCGCGAGGAACCGACCCTTGGCATCGGAATGCTCGCGCGCCTCGTGCAACGCCACGCGCAGCCGTTCTTCGAACTCGAACCGTTCGGTGATGTCGCGCACGAAGACAAAGATGCGCAGGGCCTCGTCATACGCGGCCTCTGCACGCAAGGCGACGGAAGCCTTGAAGACCTCGCCGTCGGAACGCAGCCCCTCGAACTGGATGGGACCAAGGCCGCCGCTTTCTCCGGCGCGCACCTGAGCGAGTGCCTCTGCCATGCCCATGCGATATCGGCGCATCCGAAAAGCCGGAACAACCGTTTCCTCAAGAAGCTTTCCTTCTAGTTCGCCCGGATCATAGCCGAAGATCTCGCGAGCCGTCGGGTTGCTCAGGAGGATCCGGCCATCGGCATCACAGACAAGCACCCCCTCCTGCGCCCCTTCGAAAGCCTTGTTGACCAAGGCCTGCGCCTGGAGCGTCTCTTCCGCCTGTCTGCGGATCAGTCCCAGAAGGCGCAGGGCAAGGCTTGCCGAGACCAGCGTAAGAACGAGGAGGAGGACAGCTTGCCCCAGGAATGACCGAAGCAGCCGCTGTTCCTCGAGCCTGGCGGCTTCGGCACGAGAGACAAGCGCGTGAAGCGCGCCAACCGTCAATTCCCGGATATCGACCTCGAACGCGATGACATTGGAATAGAGCGCGTCGAGGGCGGCGATGTCACCCGCCGTGATGGCATCGACCGCATCGGCGGTGAGATCACGGAATGTCAGCAATTGATCGAGGCGCGCCCGGAATTCGTCTTCGAATTCGGACCGCCTGAGGGTGGCGTTGAAGGCGGTGATGCGGCTGTAGAAGATGTCAAACTCGAGCCGCATTTCGCTGTCCGTCCGCTGGATCGACAGCGGCGGGCCGCTTTGAAAGGCATCCCTCGCATCTCGCAACGCGAACAGAAAATCCTGATAATCCGTCTCGAGTTGCGACACGTTCCAGGCGCGATTGTCGCCTTCGGCCTCGCGCACGGCCCTGAGGTTCTGCTCAAGGCGCCATGCGCCATGGGCGAGGCCGATCAAACTCAACACCAGAAGGCCGACCAGCAGGTAGGCCACGGCATGGGGACGCCAGCCCGTTGCGTTGGAGATGCCTGCCCGGCCTTCCACGATCAAAGAGCCTCGATATGCCGTAGCTGCCAGACACTGATCGCAAAGATCGTTTCGGCGCGATACCGCGGTGCGGCGTCAAAGGGGAACACCACCCAGAGCGGTCCCTTGTCACGGACGCTGAACGTCGCGCCGTTCATCCGGTTGGCGATGATGGGCACGTCCTCCTCGATCTGTTCAATGTCGATCAGCACGGCATAGTCGTTGAGCGCCGTGAGCCGGATCTGCCGCACGCTGTCCTCCATGCCTGCCGCCGCAAGAACGCTCGCAAGAGAAGGGCCGGAGAACTCCGGCACCCCCACCGTCCAGATCGTGGACGTCTGGAAGGAGTGCTGGGGCAGATCGGCGAGATCGGCGTCGGTGAAGTGAACGGGCATGGCGCCGGGCGCGGGCACGACCGTCAGGATTGTGTCCGGCGGTGCCTCTGCCTGCTGTGCGGTGGCCCCGCCCCCCTGGAGGGCGAGCGCACCCGCAGCCGCTATCGCGAGAAGCACGGCCCGGCGGGTGTTTGAATAGGTGTATCGCATTCTCAAGCTGTTTCTCACTTCCCCAATGCCAAACAAATCTGTCAAAGGTATGAGCTGCATATCTTTCGTCGGTTCCATCCACCCATAAGGATGGATGCCGCCCAATGGGCATGCCTTCTCCTTTTCTTTGCCAGAAATGCTTCTAATTTGACACCCGTGCGCTGTTTTCGGCAGGGACCGGCGTGGCATCCTGTCGATGGCGGCCAGTCGAAGATCGCGCCGCCGTTCCCATACGGGGTGCGCCAAGTACAGCGGAGAAACTGCGCGCTATGAAGCTGATCATCGCCGACGACCATCTTCTTCTTGGGCAGGCGGTAGAAGCCGCCCTGGCGAAGACCGGCGACTACGAGGTGACGCTGGTCGAAGCGTTGCAGGGCCTCCTTGCAAAGCTTTCGACGGCGGCATTCGATATTATCATGCTGGACCTCAAGATGCCGGGTATGGCCGGGCTGGCCTCGGTCAAGGCGGTGCTCGATGCCGCCGGAGGAGCGTCCGTCGTTCTCTTCACGGGAAGCCTCGATTCCAGGTTCCTGTCGGATTGCGTGTCGCTTGGTGTGCGTGGCTACATTCCCAAGACCATGCCCTTGAGGTCCCTCGACAGTGCGCTGCACCTGATCCAGTCGGGCCAGACATTTATCCCGGTGAAACCGGATGGCGAGCCAAAGGCTGCGATGGCCAGCAAGGGACAGGAAGATCTTACGAAGCGTGAACTGCACATCCTGCGGCTGGCGGCCGACGGCATGACGAACAAGGAGATCGCCCGGGACATCTCCATCACCGAGGTGACGGTGAAAATGCACATGCGCAACATCTGCCGAAAACTTGGCGCGCGGAACCGGGCGCATGCTGCAATCATCAGCCGCGAACTCATGCTGATCTGATCCGCCCGATCGATAACCGGTAGGTTGTATAAGCTTTGACTACCCTCGTCATGAGTTGGCCTCTCTGACAAGATTTTCAGGAGGACGCGCTTAGGGAACTGATGGAACGCCGTCTGCGTCCGATCATCGCTGGGGCTTTCATCGGCGGGCGACATAATTTTTGGGGGCTATATACCTAACTAGCCATTTTTCTATTTCGCGACTTGGCTAGTTAAGTTACACAGGTCCATAAGGAGCCTGCATCATGTCGAACCCAGAAACGCTTTCCACCTTTGAGTTCTTCCAGAAGTTCCCAAACGAGGAAGCCGCGCGCAAATTCTTCGAAGCAAAGCGTTGGGGCGACGAGCCTGTCTGTGGTCACTGTGGTTCGGTCAGCGTGACCGAGTGCAAGGACCACAAGCCCATGCCGTATCGCTGCAAGGACTGCCGAAAGCATTTCAGCGTCCGCACCGGCACTGTGCTGGCCGAAAGCCGCCTTCCCCTGCAAAAGTGGCTTCTGGCAATCTACATGCTCACCAGCGCCCGCAAGGGCATCCCTAGCACGCAGATGGCCCGTGAATTGGGCGTCACCCAGAAGACCGCATGGTTTCTTGCGCAGCGCATTCGTGAGACTTGGCTGAAAGACCGCGACGATCATATGGACGGTCAGATGCAGGTTGATGAGACCTATGTGGGCGGGCGTGAAAAGAACAAACACGCCAACAAGAAACTTCGGGCGGGCCGTGGCGTAGTCGGCAAAACTGCTGTGGTTGGCGTCCGCGATCAAAATGGCGCAGTTCGTGCAGTAGTGGTCGAGAACACCAAAGCACCTAAGCTGGAAAAGTTTGTTCGCGATCACTGCAAGAGCGGCGCGACCATCGTGACCGACACACATGGCGGCTACATTGGTCTTTCTGCGGCGGGCTACAAGCATATCCGCGTGAACCATTCGGCTGGCGAATACATCCGCGACATGGCTCACACCAATGGCATCGAAAGCTTCTGGTCGCTGCTCAAGCGCGGCTACATCGGCATCTATCACTACATGAGCGCCAAGCACTTGCATCGCTACGTGAAGGAGTTCTCCTTCCGTCACAACACAGCGCAGTTCGGCACTATGGATTTCATCGAAATGACCATCGACCGCATGGTTAATAAGCGGCTGACCTACAGGAGCCTAATTAATGCCTGAGAAGAAGAACCTGATTGAGCCAATTCCCGACGCGTTCGAGAGTGTCGCAGACGCCATGCTAGGAAAACTCAAGTCGAACATGCGCAAGACGGTCGCGGGGGCACCTCACACTCCGATTCAAATCGGCGAAACCGAAATTGAGTGCTATGTGCTTGACGATGAAACACGAGTGCTGACCCAAGCGACATTCTTGGAGGCTATGGGCAGGCACCGAAAAGCCAACGTGAGGAAAGAAGGGGGTGAAGAGCAGCTTCCTGCAATCCTGCAGGGAAAATCAATTAAGCCATTTATTTCAAAAGAACTTTTGGAGAAGAGCCGCCCCATTCATTTTCATCTTCCGTCAGGTGCGGTAGCAAGTGGATACCGCGCGGAAATCCTGCCGATGGTTTGCGAGGTATTTCTTCAAGCGCGCGACGCGGATGTGCTTCCCCATAATCAACGGCACATTGCCCAGAAGGCCGAAGTGCTTGTCAGGGCACTTGCACAAGTTGGCATCATTGCCCTGGTAGACGAAGCCACAGGCTACCAACTTGACCGATCCCATCAGGCCCTTCGGATATTGCTATCGAAGTACATTGCCGAGGGATTGCAAAAGTGGATTCAAACCTTTCCTGCCGCGTTCTTTGGCGAGTTGGACAGGCTTTATGGAAACGACACTAGCCACGGCAAGCGCCCGCAGTACTATGGCAAGTTCATCAACAAGTATGTCTATGAACCTCTCGAAAATGGTTACGTCAAAAAGGAACTTGACCGCCTAAACATCACAGACGAAGGCAAGCGGCGCGCCCGTTTTCACCAGTGGCTCAATCAGGATGGCCGGAACATGCTGATTCACCAGATCGGACGTGTTCAAGGGTTGATGGAGATGTGCACTGATATTGAGCATTTTAAGGCAGCGGCAAAGAAGCAAAAAACCGTCTCTATTGCACCATTCTTGTTTGACGAAATGAATAAAATTATTGAATAGGTCGAAATTGGCTAAGAAATATCTGTTTGCCGACGAAGCTGGTTGCTTCACGTTCAAGCGCGGCCAGAACATATCTGACTACTTCATAATCTGCACCGTTACCTTGTCAGACTTGAGCGTTGCCGCAGATTTAGTGAGGCTGCGGCGAAAAATGGTTTGGGGTAAAGAGCCTGTCTCGGACTATTTTCATGCGACTACCGACAAGCAGGAGATCCGAGATCAAGTATTTGATGTGATCCGCCGGCACGAGGTAAGTATTCAGGCCACAATTTGCGAGAAGGCGAAGGCGCATCCGAAAATCACAACCAGCAAAGCGCGGTTCTATAAGTATCCGTGGTTTTACCAGTTCAAACACGCCATCGCTCCGCAACTCGGTGACGGAGACAACCTCTTGGTGACAGCGGCATCCATCGGGACGAAGAAGGAACGAATGACGTTCTGCAGAGAGCTCAATGATGTAATGTCGCAGACCGTCAGTGCAAACTGGGCGGTGGATTTCAGGCCATCCCAGTGTGATCCATGCCTACAGGTCGCAGACTACTGCGCTTGGGCGATCCAGAGGAAATGGGAACGACAGGATCAAAGGTCTTATGACTTGATCAAGCACCAGATAACTTACGAGTACGATCTCTGGTCACACGGGACGACGCTGTACTATTGATGGGCAGCCCGCCATATCGGCGATCTTGGCTATCACGAGGAGGCCCAGGGGCCGTTCACCAAGCAAAGGCTGCTACGCTATCGAATAGCACGTAGATGCCCCGGCTTCAAGAACCGACCGCTTGGCTAGTTAAGTATATAGCCCCCTAATTTTTGGCAACATAAATGTCGGTCGCCAGTCCTTCTTGCGTAGCTTCAGATGGATCAGCACGCGGATCATGTCACTGCCTTTGGTCCTTCATGCGATGCGCAGCGAAGGTCTGCTTTCCGCCCATCTCAACGGTGGCCCGCACCACGGTTGCCGGTCCGTGACACTTTTGGATCGCGAACGATGCACTGGTGCCGGGCCTTCAATTGCAAAATGCGTTAGCCACGGCCCAACTGCTGGCGAAGCGACTGCGGCAGGCTCCCGTCGGTGACGAAGTCCGCCCAGTCCTGCATCAACTCTGCCCGTTCCTCAATGAGGTCGTCGCGCATGTACGCTTCTTCAAGCTTCGTTTGCACATGCGCCAGCGAGAACTCGATCGCGTCGAAGTCATACCCTTTCGCCCGCCTAGACCACGTTTTGAAGTTTGCACGAAACCCGTGACCGGTGAGTTCAGGGTCAAACCGTTTCACAAGGTTGAGGATCGTATTCTCGCTGAAGGATCCGCTTTTCGTACTCGGTTTCGCAAAAACCAGTTTCTTTCCACCAGTCAGGAAGCTTGCGTTTTCCAGCACCCGGGTTGCTTGATGGCTCAATGGGACCCGATGAGGAAGGCGGGATTTCATCAGGCGCGCATCCGTATTCCAGATACGCTGGGCGGCGTCGATCAAGGCCCATTCCGCAAAACGAACCTCATTGGTCCGTTTGCCCGTCAGCACCAAGAGTTGTGTTGCAAGGCGGGTCGTCTCGTCACAACGCACCTCTTCAAGCCATTGCCAGAATTCTTGTACTCGCCCGAGCGGTAAGGCGGCATGGTGTTTCGTACGATGACGTGTGTATCCGAATGCGGTGCGCGTGCAAAATACCGCCGGGTTCGCGATCTCAAGCCTGTACTTGATCCGCGCCCGCTCGATGATTTCTCTCAGTCTTGCAAGGGTCCGGGAAGCCGTCGTGTTCTTGGCGTGCCAGATTGGCGCCAACGTCTCGATAATGTCGTACATGTGAATCGTGGACACGGGCATATCTCCAAGAGTGGGCAGAACGTAGGCCGCGATGGTGTTCCAGTTTTGGTCGATGTGCTTGCCGCTACTGAGGGATTTGCGTTTGTTCTCGAACCATTCCTTGGCCGCCTCGCGCAAAAGCAAGTCAGATCCATCTGGCGGCAGGTCCGCGTCGTTCGGATGGTGGCCAGAGCGCGAAAGGTTCGCAGCACTTCCCATCGTTTCCGGCCCGCCCACGCATTCGCCCTTCATGACGCCCCGGATGTCGTCAATAGTCTTCCCTTCATCTGCCATCGCCCGCACTTGCGCTGCCATCCCACGGGCCGCTTTCAGACTAAGTTCAGGGTAAGCACCCAGGGTGATCCAGCCGCGAGACTTGCTGCCTGGCGCCCGGGCGACCTGAACCTGAAATCTTTTGGAACCGTTCGGAAAGAGCCGTAGATAAAGGCCGCCTCCATCGCTCAACCGTTCCTTTTCAATTCCAAAACGGGCGGCTTCGATTTGCTTCACCGTCAATGCCATTGGTCGGATCTCCTTGTGCTACCTTGCTGTCGAAAAGGTAGCAAATGGCGATGGCCTGCCAGACTCCGCCATAAGACGGATTGGAACGCCATGATCCAGAAAGGAAAAGTAAATCAATTGGCTAGCGGGTTTTCATGAAGCGGCACGAACCACGCTGATACCATCCTTTGCCTTTCACCTCCTCCGCCACTGCGTCCGTTTCATTTCCCGGTAAAAAAATCCCAAGAATTTTGCGCGCCTTTCCAGACGCTTGTGAGGCGGCTGAGTTTGGACGGTGAGCCGTCGCCCCTCGCTGCCTGGTGACCTGAGATGAACGAGGGGCATTGATTGATAGACCCGAAGGTTTTGGTCCTTTCTGCGGTGCTGGTTATAAGTGCCTTTCATGCGGCGGCATTCTTTTTCTCTGCTATGCCCGCGGCCAAGCCAGACAGGAGGAGAGCATGGACAGGACATCTCACCGGATCGGAGGGCTCGCTTGCGCCGCCGTCCTGTGCATTGCGGCCAGCGCGGCTGAGGCGGCCTGTAGCATGAGCGATGCGGAGTTTCGGGCCCTGCCAGAGCGCGCTGCCTTGGTCCTGCAATGGCAGGAGCGCATGTCGGCCAAGAATGGCCCCGAGATGATGGGGGCTCTGCTCGGCGCGCAGCGGGTGCATGTCGGTGACGATCTCCACAGGCAGGACGTGTTCGACTGCCTTTTCGAGCGGTTCGAACAGATGTTCGCCCTCGAGATGCTCGAGTTCATGGGCGGTATCGGATCCGGTGACGGCGAGTTGGCCGCCGATCGCTTCCGCGCCGCGGCCTTCGGGTTGCTGAGTGGCGCTGAACTTCTGGCCTTGGGCATCGATCCCGACATGTCTGTGGAGTCGATCTTCGCCGACCCGACGGTAGCTGTGGGCATCCTGGATGCCGCGGCGGTCTGTGCTGGCAACGGCCTGCCCGCGGGCTGTACCCTCTCCGAAAATAGTCTGTCCATTGCGCTCGGCGACACCGGTGTGGTCGAGGGGCAGGGGCGCATCACGCTGGTTCGCCCGGGCACAGACGGCCAGCCCGGCGGCAGCGCGACGGCCTGCGCCGATTGGGTCATCACCTCGGAGCTGACCTTGATTGGTCGCAGGCTGGATGACGGCACCGGTCTGACCGGCCGCGCGGCGGGCGATCTGTCGGTGGT
The DNA here is from genome assembly GCF_019800885.1 of Maritalea mobilis. Lineage (GTDB taxonomy): Bacteria > Pseudomonadota > Alphaproteobacteria > Rhodobacterales > Rhodobacteraceae > Roseibacterium > Roseibacterium beibuensis. The sequence continues at coordinate 1,360,969 of NZ_JAHVKE010000001.1, read as the reverse complement.
CAGCCATGTTGCCGGGGAACTTGGGGCCTCCTGCACGCCCTTCACGCGCGATGTTCCGATGTCCGGCACCTGGACGGCCGAGATCGACGCGGCCGGCCTGACCGGGGAGTTTGTCATGCCGGGGGCCCAGGGCACCGCTGCGGTGCCGTTTGCACTGTCCTGGCGGGAGGGGGGATAGACCCGGCATACCCGCGGTAGCGGTGCCGATCTGTTTCGGTCTTACATCACGAGAGCACGCTTTTCCGCGCGCTCACGACGCTTAAAGGGACCGCGGAGTGGCATCACAGGGGGGGCGGCCCAAGATAGGTGGTCGTGTCCGCGCTGCTGCCGGGCGTTGAATTGTGGGGGCGCGCAAACCCAATGATCCGTCGCGCCTTATTGTCGGCGTCCTCGCGCGGACAGCGGGTCGCACACTTTACCTCGGACGTGCGCGATCTGTCGGGCCTGTTCGAGACCGTCATCGAGCAGTCCGGCATAGCGATCCGACCGGTGCGGATGCCGGTCTGCTCAGGGTTTTCCAAAGCGCGCTTTATCAGAGTATATCTGGGGAGATGATGGAGTTGACTTGACGCCTTGGCGCCACGCGAGATCGTCGGTCAGATGATGCTCGGACCGATCCTGCGGAGTGGCAGGTGATGGTGTTCGGCAGCTCCACCCACGTCATACGCAACGTTGTTGTCCGCTTTAGCCTGGATTTGCCGAAATGACTGCCGAGATAACCGCCGAGAGTGACGTGATCCGCGTCGAGAACCGCGACGGGGTCGCGATCGTCACCATCGACAACCCGCCTGTGAATGCGGGCAGCCTCGCGGTGCGCGAGGGGCTCCTGGCGGCGATCGGGCGGGCCTCGGGCGATGACACGCTTTCGGGCGTCGTCCTGATCGGGGCGGGGCGGACCTTCATCGCCGGGGCCGATATCCGCGAATTCGGCGCGCCCCTTGCTGCGCCGCAATTGCCCGACGTGATCGCCGCGATCGAGGCCTGCCCGCATCCCGTCGCCGCCGCGATCCATGGCGCGGCGCTCGGCGGGGGCTACGAATTGGCCCTCGGCTGCGACCTGCGCATTGCCGCGCCCCGCGCGGTCGTGGGTCTGCCCGAGGTCACGCTGGGGATCGTGCCGGGGGCGGGCGGCACCCAACGCCTGCCGCGGCTTGTGGGCGTTGCCAAATCCATCGGGCTCATCGCAGGCGGCACGCGGGTTCCGGCGCAACAGGCGCTGGACCTTGGCATGATCGACGCCATCGCCGACAGTGACGCGCCGGATGACCTGATCGCGGCCGCCATCTCGGCGATCCGGGCCGCCCCAACCAAACGCATCCTCCGGGATCTGCCGGTGCCCGTGGATACACCGGACGAAATCGACGCCGCCGAGGCCTCGGCGCTCAAACGCGGCAAGGGGCGCCCGAACCTGCGCGAGGCGATCCGCCTGACCCGCCTGTCGGCGGACACGGATGCGGACACGGCCCTGGCCGAGGAACGGCGCGTGTTCCAGCAGTTGCGGGGCGAGGAGGATGCCTATGCCCTGCGCCACCTGTTTTTCGCCGAACGCGTCGCCGGACGGATCGACGGGCTGGAAGCGCGGCCAATGGCGATCACCCGCATCGGCATCGTCGGCGGCGGCACGATGGGGCAGGGGATTGCCCGCGCGGCGTTGAAGGCCGGTCTGCCCGTCACGCTGGTCGAACGCGATGCCGAGGCTGCCCGCGCATCGGCCATGGCGGTCGCGGACAACTTGCAGGGGCAGGTGCAGAAAGGCCGCATCGCGCCGGACGAGGCGCAGCGCCGCCTCGATGCACTGACATCCAGTGCTTCACGCGCCGATCTTTCGGACTGCGACGTGGTGATCGAGGCGGTGTTCGAGGACATGCAGATCAAGAAGGACCTGCTGGCCGATCTGGAACACCACATTAGGCCCGATGCGATCCTCGCCACGAACACCTCCTATCTTGATATCGACGAGATGGCAGCAGGGGTGTCCCATCGGGCGCGCGTGCTGGGCCTGCATTTCTTCGCGCCCGCCGACGTGATGCGGTTGCTGGAAATCGTCCGGGCCGACGCGACCGATGACAGCGCGCTGGCCACGGCCCTGTCGCTGACCAAGCGCCTTGGCAAGCAGCCCGTCGTCGCGCGGGTGGCCGAGGGGTTCATCGGCAACCGGATCTACGCCGCCTATCGCCGCCATGCCGAGTTCCTGGTCGAGGATGGCGCGACCCCGCAGGCCGTCGATGCCGCCGCCACCGGGTTCGGCTTCGCCATGGGGCCGCTTGCGGTGAGCGACCTGTCCGGCCTCGACATCGCATGGAAAACGCGCCAGCGCCTGGCCGCCACGCGCGACCCGAAGGAACGCTACTGCACCATCCCCGACCGTCTTTGCGAGGCCGGACGGCTTGGCCGCAAGACGGGCGGTGGCTGGCATGACTACCCTTCGGGCCGCGCCGAGCCATCCGAGACGACGGCCCGGATCATGGCCGAGGCCCGCGCGGCGGCCGGTGTGACCCCGCGCGATATTCCTGTTGAAGAAATCGAGGCGCGGCTGCTGGGGGCAATCCTGAACGAAGCGGCGCTGGTCCTTGAAGAGGGCATCGCGCAACGGCCGGGCGATATCGACGTGGCGCTTGTGCATGGCTTCGGCTTTCCACGTTGGCGGGGCGGGCCGATCTGGTGGGGCTCGGGCCAGTCCGAGGCCAAGATCGCTGGCATGCTCGACGCGGTCGCCAGGGCGGCGGGCAAGACCTTCCGCAGGGGACCGGTCGAAGACATGCTGGCCCCGTTCCGGGCCGAGCGGGCCGAGAACGAGAAAAGGAAACGCGGCGATGCCTGAGGCCTTCATCTGCGACTACATCCGCACACCCATCGGGCGCTATGGTGGGGCCCTGTCCTCGGTGCGCGCCGATGATCTGGCCGCGATCCCGATCCGCGCGCTGATGGAGCGCAACGCCGGCTTGGACTGGGCCGCCGTGGAGGAGGTGATCCTCGGCTGCGCCAACCAGGCGGGAGAGGACAACCGCAATGTCGCGCGCATGGCCGCGCTTCTGGCCGGTTTGCCGGTCGAGGTTCCGGGCAGCACGATCAACCGGCTTTGCGGCTCCGGCATGGACGCCGTGATGACGGCGGCGCGCGCGATCCGGGCGGGCGAGATCGACCTGGCCATCGCGGGCGGGGTCGAAAGCATGTCGCGCGCGCCCTTCGTCATGCCGAAGGCCGAAAGCGCCTTTTCCCGCGCGGCCGAGATCCATGACACGACGATCGGCTGGCGCTTCGTGAACCCGGTCATGAAGGCCCAATACGGCGTCGATTCGATGCCCGAGACGGCCGAGAACGTGGCTGAGGACTTCGCCGTCAGCCGCGCCGATCAGGACGCGTTCGCGCTCCGCTCGCAGCAAAAGGCCGGGGCGGCGATGGCCAGTGGACGCCTCGCGCGGGAAATCACCCCGGTGAGCATCCCGCAGCGGCGGGGCGATCCGGTGCTTGTCGACGCCGACGAGCATCCACGCCCCGACACCACGGCAGAGTCGCTCGCCAAGCTCAAGGCCCCCTTCCGCGCCGGGGGGACGGTCACGGCGGGCAATGCCTCGGGCGTCAATGACGGGGCGGCGGCCTTGATCATCGCCTCCGAGGCGGCGGCGAAAGCCCACGGCCTGACGCCCATCGCGCGCATCCTTGGCGGTGCGACGGCAGGCGTTCCGCCGCGCATCATGGGCATCGGGCCTGCGCCAGCCTCGAAAAAGCTGATGGCGCGCCTCGGTCTTGGCGCGGACCAGTTCGACGTGATCGAGCTGAACGAGGCCTTCGCCAGCCAGGGGCTTGCCACGCTCCGTGACCTCGGCATCGCAGATGACGACCCGCGGGTGAACCCGAACGGCGGGGCCATCGCGCTTGGCCATCCCCTTGGCATGTCTGGCGCGCGGCTTGTCGGCACGGCGGCGTTGGAGCTGTCGCTTACCGGCGGCACCATGGCGCTCGCCACCATGTGCATTGGCGTGGGCCAGGGCATCGCCACGGCGCTGGAGCGGGTCTGACCGGGGCGGGTGGCGGGTTGCGCGCCCCCTGCGCGGCACAACTGTCCGGGCGGAGGCGCGGTCGATGAACCCTCGCAACACCCAAGCGACGTTCCGTTCAAGGCGCCGGGCCTACGCCCCTTGCCGCGACAAGTAATCGGCCGCCGATTTGACGGTTGATATCGCGGGGTAATCCTTTTCAGGAATGTCGATGCCCAGACGTTCGCTCAGGGCGGTGACGAGATTGAGGATATCCATCGAATCCAGTTCCAGGTCGTCCTGAATATGGTCGTTGTCGCCCACGGTTTCGGGGTCGATGTCCGGCGCGATACGGCAGAGTTCCTCGAGGAAAACCGCCCGGTAATCAGGTGAGGTCATAGGGTCTCCGGCTTTTGAATGAGGGTTTCGAAGGCCGCGATGAAGCGGGCGACCTTGCGCCCGTCGCTGACGCGGTGATCCGCGGATATGGTCAGCGTCACGACGTGGCGTGGCACCACGGCCCCGTCGACCACCCATGGGCGCAGTTGCGGCGCGCCGATTCCGACAAGCGCGACCTGCGGCGGGAAGATGACACCGGTCATGGCCTCGGCCCCGCTTTCGCCGAGGCTTGAGATGGTGATCGTGCCTTGCGTCATTTCCGAGCCGCGCAGCCGACCGGCGCGGGCACGTCCGACAAGGTCGCGCATCCCTGCCATGGTCTCCTCCAGCGTCATGGACACGGCATCGATGAGGGCAGGCGCAACCAGGCCGCCACCGCGCAGCGCGATGGCGACGCCGGCATTCACCGCGGGTGACAGGACAAAGCCCTGCTCGTCAAGGTAGTGGCCGTTCATTTCCGGAACCTTGGTAGCGGCCAACACCGTGGCGCGGACGAACAGCGCGCCAAGCAGGATGCGGTCCTCGGGCGGACATCCCGCGTTCCGGCGTTCGAGGAAGGCGATCGCGGGGTCCACGTCGATGGTCTGGGACAGGTAGAAATGCGGGATGGTGCGCTTCGCGCGGGTCATGGCGGCGGCGATGGCCTTGCGCATTTCCGCTATAGGCGACGCCTTCGTGTCGCGCGCGCCACTGGTCGCGTGCTCCACGTCGGCGAACAGGATCGCCCCGCCGGGTCCGCTCCCGGTCAGGGTGGCCAGGTCGATGCCATGCGCCTCGGCCAGTTGCCGCGCGGCGGGTGATGCGCGCCTGGGGCCGGGGGCAGCGGGTGGCGCGGTCGGCACGGGACTCGGCTGACGGACAGACGCCGGTGGCGACTGCGGCGCGGGTTTGGCCTCGGGGGGCTCCGTGGTCGCCGGTGCGACGTCCGGTTCTGCCGCGCGGGCTTTGGCGTTTTCTGGCGCGGGCGGAGACGGGGCGGGCGCTCCGGGTCTCGCGCCTGGGGCTTCTCCCTCGGCCAGCACCGTGGCAAGCGGCGCGCCCACGGAAAGCTCACTTCCGAGGTCAGCCAGCAACTCCGTTACCGTGCCATCCTTGAAGATCTCGATCTCGATCGCGCCTTTCTGGGTTTCGACCACCGCCACGACATCGCCGCGTCTGACCGTGTCGCCCGGCTTCACTAGCCATTCGACCAGCCGTCCGGCCTCCATGTCCGCACCGAGGGACGGCATTGTGAAGACGCTCATGTCAGCGCCCCATCTGCGCGCGGGCGGCGGCGACGATCTTTTCGACCTGCGGTATCGCGGCCTGTTCGAGATGCGCGGGGTAGGGGATCGGGACCTCCTCCGAGCAGACGCGGGCGACGGGCCCGTCGAGGAACCAGAACCCCTGTTCCATGATCCGCGCCATGATCTCGGCGGAAAGCGAGCCGCTGCGCCAGCCCTCGTCGACGATCACCGAGCGCCGGGTTTTCTCCAACGATGCCAGAATGGTCGCGTCATCAAGGGGGCGCAGGCTGCGCAGGTCGATCACCTCGGCCTCGATCCCGTCCTTCGCCAGCGCCTCCGCCGCCTCCAGCGTTTTGAAAAGCGACCCGCCATAGGTGATGAGGCTGAGGTCCTTCCCCGTGCGTCGTACCGCGGCCTTCGAGATGTCGACCGGTCCGGCGGCCTCGTCGATCTGACCGCTCATGTTGTAGAGCATCACGTTCTCGAAGATCAGCACCGGGTCGGGATCCTCCAGCGCGGTCCAGAGCATCCCCCTTGCATCCTCGAGCGTTGCGGGCGCCAGCACCTTCAGCCCGGGGATATGCGCATACCACCCTTCCAGCGAATGCGAATGCTGCGCGGCAAGCTGCTTGCCCGCGCCCGTGGCCATGCGGATTACCAACGGCACCCCGAACTGCCCGCCCGACATATGCCGGATCGTAGCGGCCGTGTTAATGATCTGGTCGAGCGCGAGAAGGCTGAAGTTCACCGTCATCAGCTCCACGATGGGCCGCATGCCCGCCGCCGCCGCGCCGATGCCCGCGCCCGTGAACCCGGATTCGCTCAGGGGCGTGTCCCGGATGCGGTCTTCGCCGAACTCGGCCATCAGACCCTTGGAGACCGCGTAGCATCCACCATAGGCGCCCACGTCCTCGCCCATCAGGAACACCCGTTCGTCGCGCAGCATCGCGTCGCGGATGCCTTGCTTGACCGCTTCGCGATAGGTCGTCTCCACCATCTTTCCGGCGGGGTCAGGCGGCGCTGGTGGTGCAGGCTGCGGTCCGAGGACGTGGTGCTCCAACGTCTCGACCGGTTCCCAACTGCCGCGTTCGGCGAAGTCGACGGCCTCGGCAATTTCGGCGGCCACCTGCGCCTCGATCACGTCGACGTCGGATTGGTGGATCAGCCCGTTCTCCAGCAGCCAGCCCTGGAATCGCACGATGGGGCCCCTGGCCCGCCACGCGGCCACCTCGTCCTTGTCGCGGTAAAGCTGGGCGTCGAACATCGAATGCGCGCGGAACCGGTAGGTGTTGCATTCAAGGAAATGCGGCCGTCCCGTTTCGCGGATGCGGGCAATCGCGCGGCGCGCGGCAACCTCCACAGCGACCACGTCCATACCGTCCACGCGCTCGGCCTCGATGCCGTAGGCTTGGGCCTTATGGAAAATCTCGGTCTCGGATTCCGTCCGTGCGATGGCCGAGCCCATGGCGTAGCCATTGTTTTCGCAGACGAACAGCACCGGCAGATCCCAGAGTTCGGCAAGGTTCAGCGTCTCGTGGAATTCTCCTTCGGCCACCGCACCTTCCCCGAAGAAACAGGCGGTGACATTCGCCGCGCCCTGCATCCGGTCGGCAAGCGCGAGACCACCGGCAAGCGGCAGGCCCCCGCCCACGATGGCATTCCCGCCATAGAAGTTGGTTGCCGCGTCGAAGATATGCATCGATCCGCCGCGCCCGCCCGAGCACCCCTCGGCCTTGCCGAACATCTCGGCCATGACGGTCGTCATAGGGACGCCGCGCGCTAGCGCGTGGCCGTGTTCGCGATAGGTTGCAACGATGCGATCCGTCTCGCGGAGCGCCGGGATCACGCTTGCCGCGATCGCCTCCTCCCCGTCATAGAGATGCAGGAAACCTCGGATCTTTTCCTGGGTGTAAAGCTCGGCGCATTTGTCCTCGAAGCGGCGGATGCGGATCATCTGGCGCAGCAGGTCCAGCACGTGCGCCCGGTCGAGGCGGGGCTTGTCGATCGCACTCATGTCTCGTCGGTCTCCAGTGTGGAAATATCCCCCTCGGGCAGGCCCAGCTCGCGCGCCTTCAGCAGGCGGCGCATGATTTTGCCCGAGCGGGTCTTGGGCAGCGTCTTGCGGAACACCACTTCGCGCGGCGCGACGGCGGGGCCGAGCTTTTTCCGTGCATGTCCGCGGATGTCGCGTTCCAGCGCCTCGGAAGGGTCGAAGCCGGGGTTCAGCGTGATATAGGCCTTCACCACCTCGCCCGCTGTCTCGTCCGGCACGCCGATCACGCCCGCCTCGGCGACGGCGTCATGCTCGATCAGCGCGCTTTCCACCTCGAACGGCCCGATCAGGTGGCCGGAGCTCTTGATCAGGTCGTCGGCACGGCCCACGAACCAGAAGTAGCCATCGGCGTCCCGCATCGCGAGGTCGCCAGACAGATACCATCCGTCGACAAAGCACTTGTCGTAGCGCGCCTGCTCGTGGAGGTAGGCGCGCATCATCGAGGGCCAGCCAGGACGCAGCGCAAGCTCGCCGATCTCGCCGGGGCCAAGTTCCCTGACCGCACCATCCACGCGCTCGACGATGCCCGCCGTGATGCCCGGCAGCGGCTTGCCCATCGAGCCCGGCTTCACCTCCATGCCCGGCTGATTGGCGATCATGATGCCGCCCGTCTCGGTCTGCCACCAGTTGTCGTGGAAGGGCTGGCCGAAGACCTTTTCGCTCCAGACGACGGCCTCGGGGTTCAGGGGTTCGCCGACCGAAGCCAAGAACCTCAGCGACGAGAAGTCGAAGGGCTTGGCCACCTCCGCGCCTTCGCGCATCATCATGCGGATCGCGGTTGGGGCAGAATACCAGACCTCCACGCGCTCGTCCTGCACGGTCGAATACCAGCGTTCGAGGTCGAACTCGGCCTCGTCGATCAGCATCGTCGCGCGGTTCACGAGCGGTGAGATGATCCCGTAAGAGGTGCCGGTGACCCAACCCGGGTCGGCGGTGCACCAGTATTTGACCCCGGGTTCCAGGCCAAGCGCCTTGCGCCCCGAATAGGCATGGTAGAGGACCGCGTTGTGGACGTGCACCGCGCCTTTCGGTTTTCCAGTGGTGCCGGAGGTGAAATGGATCAGCGCCGGGTCCTCGGGCCGTGTGGCCACCGTGTCGAAGGCGGGCGACGCCGCCGCCAGGGCAGGCCCAAGCGCGACACAGCCCTCCGGCGCCGTGTCGCCAAGGATCAGGACAAGCTTCAGGGTCTCGATCTCATGCGCCCAAGCCGCGACCTTGCGTCGGTATATCCCTTCCGTCGTCACCAGCACATTCGCGCCGCCGATCTCCATGCGGGTGCGGACGGGTTCCGGCCCGAAGGCGGAGAAGAGCGGCGTGAACACCAGTCCGGCCTTCAACGTCCCGAGTGCGGCGGCATAGATCTCGGGCACACGGCCGGCCATCACGAAGACCTTGTCGCCGGGGTGCAGCCCGTGGTCCGTCAGAACATTGGCAAAGCGGTTCGCCTCGGCCAGCAGATCTGCATAGAGCAGGTCGCGCCGCGTGCCGTTCTTCCCAAGCCATCGGATCGCAAGGTCGCCGCCATGGCCCGCGGCCACATGCCGGTCCAGCGCCTCATGCGCGATGTTGATGCCTCCCTTCCATCCGTCGATGAAGCGTTGGGCCTCGGCCCAGACCTCCGAGGATGTATCGGCTTGCGTCGCCGGCACTCCGGCACCCGAACTGGCACCGGGCAGCGGCATTTCGCTGTCCCGTATCATCGGTGTATCCTCCCGCCGACAGTGTGTGCATGGCGGTGACGGGGCGACATGACTCAGGTCAAACTCCGTTGCAATAACAATGAGCCGTCCCCAAAGGCGGCTTTGGCTGTCGCGTGCCGGGGTGGCGTTGGCTGCGGGGGACAGGAACGAAACGGCAGGCGGAACCTTGGCCCCCTCGCGCATGCGCGTATCCGCGCGGCAGGGTCGGGGCGGATCGCCCAATGCGCGGGCTTGCCGTGCTGCAAGCCAAAATAAATGGCCGCTGGTGTCGGGCCACGCTGGGACGGGCAAAAGAAACCTGCGATAACGACCTCAAACGCCCCGGACCCCGAGTGACATGTCAATCTACGCCAGCCTCTACCACCTCACCCATTACCAGTATGACCGGCCGGTCACGCTTTCACCGCAGATCGTCAGGCTGCGGCCCGCGCCACATAGCCGGACACGGGTGATTTCCCATAGTCTGAAGGTGTCGCCCGGCGGGCATTTCGTGAACCATCAGCAGGATCCGTATGGCAACTGGATGGCGCGGTTCGTCTTCCCCGAGCCGGTGCGCGAGTTCAAGATCGAGGTCGATCTTGTCGCCGACATGACGGTCTACAACCCCTTCGACTTCTTCGTCGAAGACAGCGCCGAGCATTGGCCCTTCGATTATCCCGCAGATCTCAAGGATGATCTCGTCATCTACCGGACACCCGAAGGCGAGGGGCCGCTTCTGGCGCAGTTCATCGGTTCGATCGCTTTTGATCAGACCCGGACGGTGGATTTCCTTGTCGAGCTGAATGCCCGTGTCGCGCAGGAGATCAGTTACACCATCCGGCTGGAACCGGGCGTTCAGACCCCGGAAGAAACACTGCAAAAACGCTCAGGGTCCTGCCGGGATTCAAGCTGGCTTCTCGTGCAGGTGCTGCGCCACCTCGGCTTCGCGGCGCGGTTCGTCTCGGGCTACCTGGTCCAGCTGAAACCCGACGTGCAGGCGCTTGATGGCCCGTCAGGCACGGATCACGATTTCACCGACCTGCACGCCTGGGTCGAGGTCTATATCCCCGGGGCGGGGTGGATCGGCCTCGATCCGACCTCGGGGCTTCTGACCGGGGAAAGCCACATCCCGCTTGCAGCCACCCCGCATTACAAGAACGCAGCCCCGATCAGCGGGACGGCCACCTTTGCCGAGACCGATTTCGCCTTCGACATGCAGATCTCGCGCGTGGCCGAACACCCCCGGATCACCAAGCCCTTCTCGGACGAGGCCTGGGACAAGCTGAACGAGACCGGGCGCAAGGTGGACGCCGCGCTGAGGTCGAACGATGTCCGGCTGACGATGGGGGGAGAGCCCACCTTCGTGTCGATCGACGATTTCGAAAGCGACGAATGGAACACCGCGGCCGTGGGCCCGATGAAGCGTGGCCTCGCCGACAAGCTGATCCGTCGGCTGCGCGACCGGTTCGCGCCGGGCGGTTTTCTGCATTACGGGCAGGGCAAATGGTATCCCGGCGAAAGCCTGCCACGCTGGACCTTTTCGCTGTATTGGCGGCGCGATGGCAAACCGGTCTGGGCCGATGATGCCCTCGTCGCCCGCGAAGATCAGGATACCGGCGTCACCGCCGAGCAGTCCGCGCAGTTCCTTCAGACCATGGCGGAAAAGCTGGGCGTCGAGCCCGAGTTCGTTACCCCCGCCTACGAGGATCCCGCCGAATGGATCCTAAAGGAAGGCAACCTGCCCGAGAATGTCTCGCCGGAGAATTCCAAGCTCAAGGATCCCGAGGAACGGGCGCGGATCGCGCGGGTCTTTGCGCGCGGGCTGACCGAAGCGGCGGGCCATGTCCTGCCGATCCAGCGCTGGCAATCCAGGGCCACGGGGCATCGCTGGCGGTCCGAGAAATGGAAGCTGCGCCGTGGCAAGGTCTTTCTCGTGCCCGGCGACAGCGCGGTGGGCTATCGCTTGCCGCTGGGCACCTTGCCCTACGTCCCGCCGTCGCAGTTCCCCTACACCTATGTCACCGACCCGACGGCCCCGCGCGACCCGCTGCCCGATTACCATGCCGAGGCGGGCGACGCCCTGCCCGAGGCGAGCGCAGGACACCGCCAGCCCGTGTCGGCCCCCGCGCCCGCCGGCCCTGTGCAAGACCTTGTCGAGCAGGAGCTGACCATCGGCGGCGCGGTGCGCACCGCGATCTCGGTCGAGCCGCGCGATGGCCGCCTTTGTGTCTTCATGCCGCCGGTCGAGGATGCAGAGGATTACCTCGATCTCCTGCGCGCAGCCGAGGCGACGGCCAAGGAAATGGGCCTGCCTGTCCATATCGAGGGATACGCGCCCCCGCACGATCCGCGCCTCAACGTGATCCGGGTCGCGCCCGATCCCGGGGTGATCGAGGTCAACATCCACCCGGCCGAAAGCTGGGACGATTGCGTGGCGACGACCGAGGCGATCTACGAGGAGGCGCGGCTCTGCCGCCTTGGCGCGGACAAGTTCATGATCGACGGCCGTCACACCGGCACGGGCGGCGGCAACCATGTTGTCGTGGGTGGGGCGACGACCAATGACAGCCCGTTCCTGCGCCGCCCCGATGTTCTGAAATCGCTGATCCTGCTGTGGCAGCGGCACCCGTCGCTCAGCTACCTGTTCTCGGGCCTTTTCATCGGCCCGACCAGCCAGGCACCCCGCATCGACGAGGCGCGGCACGACACGCTTTACGAGCTGGAAATCGCGCTGTCGCAGATCCCCAAACCGGGGGAGGGGGCCGCCCCGCCGCCCTGGCTGGTGGATCGGCTTCTGCGCAACATGCTGACGGATGTCACCGGCAATACGCACCGCGCCGAGATCTGTATCGACAAGCTCTATTCGCCGGACGGCCCGACCGGGCGCCTGGGCCTGGTGGAGTTCCGAGGCTTCGAGATGCCGCCCCATCCGCGCATGAACCTTGCCCAGCAACTGCTTTTGCGGGCGATCATCGCTCGGGCCTGGGCCGACCCGGTCGAGGGGCGGCCCGTGCGGTGGGGCACCGTGCTGCATGATCGCTACATGCTGCCCCATTTCCTGTGGGAGGACTTTCTGACGGTCTTGCGCGACCTGCGCGACCACGGCTTCGATCTCGATCCCGTCTGGTACGAGGCGCAGGCCGAGTTCCGGTTCCCCTTCTGCGGTGAGGTCGAGGCCGAGGGCGTTCATCTCGAACTGCGGCAGGCGCTGGAGCCATGGCACGTGCTTGGTGAAACCGGGGCCATCGGGGGCACGGTGCGCTACACCGACAGCTCGGTCGAGCGCTTGCAGGTCAAGATGACGACCGCCGCAAAGGACCGGTACCGCATCATGTGCAACCGCCGCCCCGTCCCGATGGCCGACAGCGGCACATCCGGCACCAGCGTCGGCGCGGTCCGCTTCAAGGCGTGGCAACCGGCCGAGGCGCTGCACCCCGTGCTTCCGGTCAACGCGCCGCTGACCTTCGATATCTACGATACATGGACCGGGCGACCGATCGGCGGCTGCGTCTACCACGTGGCGCATCCCGGCGGGCGGAATTACGAGACCTTCCCCGTCAACGGCAACGAGGCGGAGGCGCGCCGCCTTGCCCGGTTCGAGGCGCATGGCCACAGCACGGGCGCTTACACCCCCGCGATGGACCTGCCGCATCCGGAGTTCCCGATGACACTCGATCTGCGCCGCGCACCGGGCCTCGCATGAGTGGCGGGGCACAACAGCCGGGGCCCGAGGGGCTCCCTTCGTTTCTGGCCGACTACCACGTCGCGCCGGGGGTCGCGGACGAGCTGTTCGACGCCAATGGCAATATGCGCCCGGTCTGGGCGGGCTTCATCCGGCAGCTCTCGCAGCTTACGCCAGACCAGGTGACCGAACGCTTCGCTCGCGGCGACCAGTACCTGCGCGATGCGGGCGTCTTCTATCGCCAATACAGCGCCGATCCGTTGCAGGAACGCGAATGGCCGCTAAGCCACGTTCCCGTCATCCTGCACGCCAGCGAATGGGAGGATATCTGCGCGGGCCTTGCGCAACGCGCCGAGCTGCTGGAACGGGTGGTGGCCGATCTCTATGGCCCGGGGCAACTCGTGCGCGACGGGCATCTGCCCGCACGCCTGATCGCGCAGAACCCCGAGTGGCACCGTCCCCTTGTCGGCATCGCCCCCGCGTCGGGGCATTTCCTGCATCACATCGCCTTCGAGATCGGGCGCAGCCCCGACGGCTCGTGGCTGGTGCTGGGCGACCGGACACAGACGCCGTCGGGCGCGGGCTTCGCGCTGGAAAACCGGATGGCCACGGCGCGCATCTTCTCCGACCCGTTCTCGCGGACCAACGTGCGCCGCCTTGCCGGGTTCTTCCGCGCCTTCCGCAACGCCATGGACGCGCTGCCGGGGGTGGCGGGGCGGCGCGTTGCCGTCCTGTCACCGGGTCCCGGCAATGACACCTATTTCGAACACACCTATATCGCGCGTTATCTCGGCCTGCCGCTCCTCGAAGGCGAGGATCTGATCGTCAAGAACGGCGAGGTGCAGGTCAACACCGTGTCCGGTCCGCAACCCGTCGGGGTCCTCTGGCGGCGGCTTGACGCGGCCTATGCCGACCCGCTGGAGCTGGACGAGACATCGCGGATCGGAACGCCGGGGCTGGTCGATGCCCTGCGGCAGTCGAACGTCAATATCGTAAACGCGCTGGGCTCTGGCATCCTCGAAACCCGGGTGCTCCTCGCCTTCCTGCCCAAGATCGCAGAGGTCGTCCTGGGCGAACCGCTGCGCCTGCCGAATATCGCGACCTGGTGGTGCGGACAGCCCGCGGAACGCGATTTCGTCAAGCAGAACGCAGACAAGATGTTCATCGGCGACGCGCTCAGCCGGGCGCTTCCCTTCGACATCGGCAGCGCGGCGGCCCTGGCCGGAGAGGCGCGCAATCTGCAAACCAACGCGCTGCCCGACTGGATCGACGAGAACGCGCCGAACCTTGTCGGGCAGGAGGCGGTGACCCTGTCCACGACGCCCTGCTGGGTCGAAGGCCGGATGCAGCCCCGCCCGATGAGCATTCGCGTCTTCGCTGCGCGCACCCCGCAGGGCTGGGTTTTCCTGCCGGGCGGCTATGCCCGCGTCGGGCGCACCGGAGATGCCACGGCGCTGTCCATGCAGCAGGGCGGGTCGGTGGCCGATGTCTGGGTGATGTGCGACGCACCGGCGGCGGCCGAGACCCTGTTCGACCGCGAGAGTTTCCGGCGCGAGGACACGGGGGCCTTGCCCAGCCGCGCGGCTGATAACCTTTACTGGCTGGGCCGCTATGTCGAGCGGACCGAGGGCGCGATCCGGCTTTTGCGCGGCTACCACCTGCGGCTGGCGGAAACCGGCGATCCGGCGGATGCCAGCCTCGTTGAGGTCGGGAACCTCCTCGGTGCGCTCTTCATCGACGTGACCCAGCCGGCGCATGCCGCCATCGCGCCCGCCCTCGGGGCCGCGCGGGTCTGTGCCGGCAAGGTCCGCGACCGCTTCTCCGTCGATGGCTGGGCGGCGCTGACCGATCTCGTCAACAGCCTTGAGGCGATGTCTGGCGCGCTCCAGCCCGGCGACGAGTCCGCCCGCGCGCTTGGCGTCCTGCTGCGCAAGATCACCGGGTTCAACGGCCTGGTGCATGAAAACATGCATCGCACCTCGGGCTGGCGCTTCCTGACCTTCGGGCGCGCGATCGAACGCGCGGATGCCGCTGCCGCCGTTCTGGCGGCGGCCATCCCGGGCGAGGATCCGTCCTCGGGCCTGCTCGACATGGCGCTCGAATACGGCGACAGCCGGATTTCTCACCAGCGCCGCTACCGCATCGATCCGACGCGGGATACCGTGGCCGACCTTCTGACGCTGGACGTTCACAACCCGCGCTCGATCCTGTTTCAGGTCAGCGCGATGCGAAAGATTGCCGAAGACCTGCCCGACGCGAAGGTCGAGGGGCGCGTGTCGGACGTGCTGGGCGTCCTGCTCCGGCTTGAAACGGAGCTTGTCGTGGCCCATCCCGACACCGTGACCCTGGATTGTCTGCACCACGTGCGCGCGTCACTGGCCGAGGCCTCGGCGGCGCTGTCAGCGGCCTACCTGGTCTGAGGGGCGCCATGCGATACGAAATCAGCCTGTCGATCGGTTACAATTACGGCGCCCTGTCGGATCATGCGCGCACCCTGGTGCATCTGCTGCCGTCCGACCTTCCGGGGCGCCAGACCGTCAGCTCGCGCCTGCTGACCGTCGATCCGATGCCGAACGAGCGGCGCGACACGACGGATTTCTTCGGCAATGCGATGAGCGTCCTCGCCTTTCACCAGCCGATCGACCAGATCGAATTCACGCTCAGTGCCTCGGCCGAGCGTCTCGCGCCGGCGGGCAGCCTGGACCTCTCGCCACGGCTGAGCGACCTCGCCGCGGACATCGCGGCCTATCGCAGCCTCGATCCCGCCGCGCCGCATCATTTCCTCGGGGCCTCGCCCCGGATCCTGCAGGATCCCGCCATTGCCGACTTTGCCGCGTCGCTTCGCGCGCCGGGCTCGACCGTGCGGCAAACGGTCGAGGCGATCTCGAACGCCGTGCATGCGGAAATGCGCTTCGATCCGGAGGCCACCGATGTCGATACACCCGCGCAGGAGGCCTTCGCCAATCGCCACGGCGTCTGCCAGGATTTCTCGCACATAACGATCACCGCGCTCAGATCCCTGGGTATTCCCGCGGGCTATGTCTCGGGCTTCCTGCGCACCATTCCGCCGCCGGGGCAGCCCCGCTTGGAGGGCGCGGATGCCATGCATGCCTGGGTTTCGGCCTGGTGCGGGTCCGAGGCCGGCTGGATCGAGGTCGACCCCACCAATGCCTGTATCGTCGGCGCCGACCACATCACCGTCGCCCATGGCCGCGACTACGCCGACGTGGCGCCGGTCAAGGGCGTGTTGCGGACCTCGGGCGACCAGACCAGCCATCACAGTGTCGACGTGAAACCGGTCTGACCGAGGAGGCCCGGGACCGGGCTTTTGCTCGCGGGTCGGAGTGTGTGTTGCGGTTTCGAGCGTGCGAGACAAGCCGCGTGGCTATCTCGATCGAAGAGGAAGCGGATGAAACCGCGGGCTTCGTCAAAACCCCGCGATTGCGCCCAAACTTGCCGGAGTGTTACCACTTCTCGGCATCCGTGTTCCATGAAAGGCATCGCCCCGTGCCAGACGTCAGACCGCCTCTCATCGGCCAACGGATCGAGGCATTTGCCCGAACCGCGCCGTCTGCGCCCGTGATCCTGTCGGCGGATGGGCGCGATGGGTTGTCCTACGCGGCCCTGTCGGACCTTCTGGCCAGCGTCGGATCCGCCCTCGCGCAAGCCGGGGTTCGGGGCCGCGACCGCGTTGCACTCTGGGCAGAGCGGGGGCCGCTTACCGTTTCGGCCTTTCTCGGCCTCCTCGCCCATGTCCCGGTGGTGCCCGTCGATCCCTCGACCGGGCGCCAATTGCCGGACCTTATGCAGCGGCTATCGGTCAAGGCCCTTGTTGTCCCTTCCGGTCTCGATCTGCCGCCGGTGGATGTTCCGGTGCTCCGGCTCTCTCCGGCCACGCGTTTTGCGGAGTTCCATCTCGAGCCGGAGGCTCAGTCCAGTGGCGGGCAGGCAGCGCTTGAGCCGGTGGACGATGCCGCTCCGGCCCTCGTGATCGAGACATCCGGCACGACCGGCCGCCCCAAGGTCGTGGAACTGACCCAGGCCAACCTGGCCAGCGGCGCGCAATCGGCGGCCCGAACCCTCGCCCTGTCGCCCGGTGAGGTCTGCGTGAACCCGATGCCGCTGTTCCACGTGCATGGCCTGTGCATCGGCACCCTCACGCCGGTATTTTCAGGGGGGGCGACCGTGCCTCTGGCCAACGGGGATGGGGCGCAGGTTCTATCCGCCTGCGCGGTAACTCGTGCCAACTGGTACACCGCGGTGCCGACCATCCATCACAGCGTCGCGCAGGCGCTTGAACGGGATGCGGGTCTTGCGCGGGATGTGTCGCTCCGGTTTGCGCGGTCTTCTTCCTCGGCAATGGATGGCGTCACCCGCGACCTGCTTCAGAATCATCTCGGCTGCCCGTTGCTCGAAGGGATGGGTATGACGGAGGCGTCCAGTTGGGTCGCGCACCAACCGTTTGGAGAGGTGCCGATCCACGGCACCATCGGTCCTGCGCAAGGCACCGAGGTCGCGATCCTGACGGAGGCAGGCGAGGTCACGACGGCGCCCTCGGAAAAGGGCGAGCTTCTGCTGCGCGGTCCGAACGTCATCACGCGATACGCGGATTATCCCGGCGATCGGGCCGAGGCGTTTCACGAAGGGTGGCTTCGCTCGGGCGACCTTGCGGAACTGGACGAGCGCGGGCACGTGCGCATCCATGCCCGCCTCAAGGAATTGATCAATCGCGGTGGCGCCATGGCGTCCCCGGTCATGGTCGAGGCTGCGCTTTTGCAGGACGACAACGTCGCCGCCGCGATCGTCTTCGGCGCGCCGCATCCCTCCCTTGGGCAGGATGTGCTGGCCGCGGTCGTGCCCGTGGATGCCGATGCCTTCGATCCCGATGCGATCCTTCGGAGGGTGGCTGACCGGCTCCCGGCCGAGGCGGTTCCGCGCAGCGTCTTCCCGGTGTCCGAGATCCCGCTCAATCGCATTGGCAAACCGGCCCGGATCGAGGCGGCCGCCCGCTTGCAGGACAAGTTCACCCCGGTCTATGCCGCGCCGCAAACGGCGCTCGAGGCGCTGCTGGTCCTGATGATCGAGGAGATCCTGATCCGCGAGGGTCATGGCCGACATGACGATTTCTTCCTCTCCGGCGGCGACTCGCTATCGCTCATGCGGTTTCAACTGCGCATCGAGGAGGAGCTAGGCGTCCTTGTGCCGGGCGACATCCTGGCGATCGAACGCGATGTCGCCAGCCTTGCGTCCTGGTTGGAAGCACATCGCGGCGACACGGTGCGCCCCCGCATTGCCGAGGCCTTTGCCGAGGCCCCGACCGAAAGCGGGCAACTCGAATGAGCGAGGACCTGCTGCAGCAGGCGGCGCGCGCGCGGCAAAGGCTTGCCGCGAAACGGCAGGCGGAGTCAGCCCCGACCGACCGGGCTGCACGCCTGACGCAGGCGCAGACCGCGATGTGGATGGCCGAACGCTTCGGCAAGGCGGGCGCGCGTTTCAACCAGATCCGCGCGTGGCGCATCCGGGGCGCGCTGGATCTGGAGGCGCTCGATCGGGCAATCGGGCGGCTCCTGGAGCGTCACGACGCGTTCCGGTTGCGGATCTCGGTGCGCGATGGTCAGGCCATGCCCGATTTCAGTGCAGCGCCGCGATGGGCCGGGATGGAGGCCGAGCTATGCCCCCGTGCCGAAACGGATCCGGAGGCCTGGGTGCAACGTCGCCTTGCCGCGCTGTCGCAGCGGCGGTTCGACCTCGCCGAGGGCCCGCTTCACGCCTTTCACCTGCTGCTCTGCGGCCCGGACGATCACGTGCTGGTCTGCCTTACCCATCACATCATGGCGGATCACAGCACATTCAGCATCCTGGCCGAGGATCTTTCGCGCCTTTATGCGCTTGAGGCCGGCGGCTCGTCCGATCGCCCTTCACTCCCGACGCCAGCGAGTTACCGCAGTTTTCTGTCCGGGGGGGCACGCCGCAAGATGGATCCATCCCCGGCTCAACCGGTCGCAGATCCTGCCTGGCCCACGCAGGGCGAAGGGGCTGCCGAGCCGCAGGGTTCAATGGCGCATCATGCCGAGACCGTGTTCGACCCGGGTGACAGCGATCTCGTGCAGCGTGCCGCGCTGGCCTGCAATGCGACGGTCTTCGGCCTGTCCGCCGCTTTGTTCCAGGTCTTGGTCAGCCGGATCTGCGACCAACCCGAGGTGGCGGTTTCGGTATCGCGCACGACACGGACCGACGCCGCCGCCGAGGCCGTGGTCGGCATGTGCGTCGAGAATGTCCAACTGAGCGCGTCGCTCGAAGAGGGGCCGACTGTGGCGCGCCTCGCCGGGGACGTGAGCCGGACCCTGTCTCGACTCCCGCTCGGGGCGGCCCCGGTGGCGCCGATGGGCCCAAGCAGTGCGTCGGTGATCTATTACGGGGATGAAACGGCTGAACCGGTCTTCGCAGATTGCCGCGTCGACCGGGTCGAGCCGGATGCGAAACCCCTGCCGGTTGGATTGCACCTGGCCATCTTTCGCGCGGATGGAGGGCTGCGATTCCGCCTGAGGGGTCAGAGGCTTCTCTTCACCCGCGCCACGCTCGAAAGCGCGCTTGCCGCGTATCGGGCCATGCTGTTGCAGGTCGCCTGTGCCGACGATCCCGCGGGTATCCGCCCGACAACCCTTCCGCTCGTGCCGCGGCAGGGGGATCTGGTGCAGTTTGCGCGCCATGCAACGGCCCCAGCCGCTTATCCTGACGGGGCAGATATCGGCGCGCTCTTTCTTCAACAGGTCCGCCGCACGCCGGAGGCCCCAGCGTTGCGAACGCCTCGTCTGCGGTGGAGCTATCGAGAGCTTGCGGCCCAGGCGCTGGCCGTGTGCGACTGGGTGCGCGGGCAGGGGCTGGAACCGGGTACGCCCATCGGTTTGATGGCCGATCGTGGTGCAGACCACGTTCGGGCGTTGCTGGGCGCGATGCTTGCCGGTCACGTCGTGGTGCCGCTCGATCCGTCCCTTCCGGCTGCGCGCTTGCGGGACATGATCGCCATTGCAGGTTGTGCGACGGTCATCTCGACCGGCGTCGATGGCGCAGACCTGTCCTCTGACGCGAAAATCGAGCGTTTGCCACCCGCCATACCAACGGATGTGATGAGCCAGGCGCCGTTGCCCACCCCCGCAACCGGAGATCCAGACCGCACAGCCGTGATCGTGTTCACTTCGGGGTCGACCGGGCGCCCCAAGGGCGTGGCCATCCCGCATCGCGGCATTGCCCGCCTTGCGGCAGGGCTGACCCCCGAGCCGCCCGGACCCGGCGACCGCGTCCCGCAACTCGCATCGCCGGGGTTCGATGCCACCTTCATCGAGATCTGGGGCGCGCTGCTGAACGGGGCGGAACTGGTCTCGCCAGAGGGTCCCTTGGGGGATGCGCGGGCAATCGGTGACCTCCTCGAAGACTACGAGGTCACCAAGGCCTTCCTGACAACCGGCCTGTTCAACCTGCTGGTCGACACGCGACCCAAGGTGTTCCGGACGCTGCGCTGGGTCGCCACCGGTGGCGAAGCGACAAGCCGCGAACACACCGGCCGGTTCTTTCGCAACCACCCCGACACCACCTTGTTCAACGTCTACGGCCCGACGGAGAACAGCGCACTGACGACGATCCACCCCATCGCGCCGGGCGAAACCGGCCCAGTTCCGCTTGGGCGGCCATTGCCCAACAACATGGCCTTTGTTCTGGACCCGATCGGCCATGTCCTTGCGCATGGTTTCGCTGGCGAATTGTGGATCGGCGGCCCGGGGCTTGCCCGTGAATACATCGGCCAGCCAGACCTGACGGCAGACCGTTTCCGGACCTTCCCGGCCAAGCGGCTTGGCCTGCCGGGGCCGGGCGAGGTGCGCCTCTACAAGACCGGCGACCGGGTCAGCCGGGACAGCGATGGATGCCTCCATTTCCACGGCCGCATCGATAGCCAGATCAAGTTCAACGGCCATCGCATCGAACCTGCCGAGGTCGAAGATGCCGTGCAGAAGTGCGGTGGCGTCGCGACGGCTGCGGTCCTGCCGCTTTGGTCGGACGACAAAACCCGCGTCACAGGGATTGCGGCGGCCATCGTGCCCGATGCGACCGTGGACATCCCGTCGCTCAGAGCCCAGCTCGCCCGGACACTCCCGCGCAGCCATCTGCCCACCGAGTTCCATGTGTTCGACGAATTGCCGTTGACACCGAACGGCAAAGTCGACCGGGCTGCCCTGCGTGCCGTCTTGTCTGACCGCCGCAAGGTCGCCGACACCGACGCCGAAACCGCGGCCCTGTCCCAGGTCGATGAGCGGCTGGTGGCTGCATGGTCGTCCATCCTCGGGACGCCGCCGGCCGGGCCAGATACAGATTTCTTTCTCGCCGGCGGCAACTCGCTGTCGGCCATGCAACTCCTCCTCGCCGCCGAGGAGGCGTTCGACCGTCGCCTCGATATCGACCGGTTCTTTGCCGAGGCGACGCTCAATCGGCTGCACGCCATGGCCGCCAGTTCCAAGACCGGGCCGCGGCGGCGGTTCCTTGTCACCTTGCGGGACGGCGATGCCACCAAGACGCCCCTCATCGCGGTTGCGGGATTGCGCGGGGCGTGTCTTTGGGCGCGAGAGATGGTCGAGAACCTGCCCCGGGACGGGCGCCCCGTATTCGGCCTGAACCTGGCGGAAGACGATCCTCTGGTCGCGAACCATGACAGCCTCCAGTCCCTCGCCGACGCCATGGCCGAAGAGCTTCTGGCCGAGTTCGGCCAACGCGAACTGCACCTCGTCGGGTATTCATTCGCCGGGTTCCTTGCCTTCGTCCTGTCCGGGGCGTTGCAGGCAAAGGGCGGTGAGCTTGGACACACGATACTGATCGATCCCAACTCGAACCTCGCGCCAGAGCTGCCGCGGTTCGATCACGATGCCCCGTTTCCCGTTCAGGCGCGGCTCAACCGCCTGCGCTGGGGGCATCGATTGCGCCTGACCCCTGTTGGGATCGACTACATCTTTTGTCCTGAAACCTTCCCGGGCCCGCCAAACAACGGGGCCGAGGAATACGCCCTCTTGGCCGAGGGCGGCCTGAATGTTCATGAGATCGCGACGTCGCATCTGGCGGTCATTCACGGGGTGCACGCCAGGAAACTGGCGTGCATGGTTGACGAAATTCTTGCGGGCGACACCCGATCCGGAAGACCGATCGAGACCCGGTTTTCGGCCGATGACCTCGACCGCGCATATACGGCCCGCGACCTCAGCCTCGAGGGCCGGAATGCCGAGGCAGCCCGGATCTACGACGATCTGGCCCGCCGCTACGGCGCCAGTTCGGAATGGCTGTATGCCGCCCGCCTCTCGACCCATGCCAAGGCCGGGGATCGCACGATATTTCCGCGTGACGTGATGCGCGGGATGCTCCGCGACGACTACACGGCGTTGCATTGGAGTATTATCGGCAAATACTGCCAGGCGGCCGGATACCGCCGCTTGGCGCGCATCGCTTGGCGCCGGGCCATGCGGAAATCCGGGAAAGACGTCCTTGGCGGCTTTGAATTGGTTTTGAGCCTGCTCAATACCAGGGAAGTGTCGAAGGCCAACGCCATCGCGACCGAGATTGAACGCCAGGCCGTCACTCCGATCCCGGCGCTGATGGCGCGCGCGGCGATTGCCAAGAGCACCGGCCAGATAGGGCAGTGCCACGTCCTTCTGCTTGACGCGCTCAGTCGCAGCACGGTCAATATCGGGCATGTCCGCGCCGCGCTGAACCGCATACTGGCTCCGGAGGACCACCAGTTCGCCCTGCGCGTGATCGACGGAGCCCTCGAATATTTCAAGGATGACCCCGCGATCCAACATACAAGGTCGCAATGGGAAGCCCGCGCTCAGGCTGCCGAGGAAAAGGCCGATACGGGCGGCTAGCGGAGCAGACCCGGCATGCGTTCCATGGCCATGTCGTAAATCTCGTTGAGGTTCGCGACATCGAGGCGGCTGTTCTGCGGGCGCGTCGGTGCCCGGTAGCCGGGCGCGACCCGCGCATAGCGGTCGAGAAACTGGAAGATCCGTCGCAGCTCGGGCACGAAATTCGGCCCGGCCAAATCCTCGTAGTAGAGCGTGCAGACATCGGCCGAAACGGCCGCAAGATGCGCTTGTGCGCGGCGCTGTTCTTCGCTGCGCGCTTGCGCAAGGTCGCAGACCTCGGTCGGGTTCAGCCAGACCGGGGAGGCCGACTTGCCCTGGCCATTGGACAGGGCCGCGTCGGCAAAGAACTGGTCGCGCTTTTCGGCAAGCAGATGCGACACGGCCTGAGCCACGACATCGCGGCGGATGACATGAAGAACAGGCACATGCAGGGCGGTGAAAAACTTCAGAATGGTCGGCGCCTGCGTAAGGTCGTCCACCCCCAGCCGAGCGGCCTGCGAGTATTTGATATCGAAGACCACCGGCTGCGACGGGGCAAGCGTCGACAAGTGATGCGCAAGGAAATGCGGGAGATGGCGTTCCGGGTCCAGCAGCAGCTCGGCGGCCTCGGTATCGGGTTGCGCGGCGTAGTCCGAGAAAGAGCCCGGTTCCCGGTTGGCCCGCGCGAACAGCTCGCCGCCCGTCTGAAGGTCCGTCAGCTGAAGCAGCGACGAGCGCAACATGTGCGTACCGGAACGGAAGTTCGAGTAGATCAGCGCGGATCGGCGCAGGACCTCGTAACCGCCATCCAGCAGCGGGTCAGGCTTGTCCAAGGGTTGTGGCAGGATTTCCAGCGTCGCGTCGTCTTGAGACGGCTCGATTTCGCCAGACTCTGGGGTGCGATCCCCCAACAGAGCGCGCAAGAACCCGAAGACCATGAAACGTGCCCCGATCCTTTGGGTGCCGGCAGGTGAAGGAGCCGCCCCGATGGGGGCGGCTGCCTTATTTTGCGTCAGAAGGTCAGGCGGAACTGCACTTCGACATAGGAGGAGTCGATCGTTGCAGCGCCCGTGTCACCTTCGGCCCATGCGCCGGTGACACTGATCTCGCTGGAGTCACCGATGTCGAACGCGGCCCGCACACCGGCGGCGTGACGGGAATAGTCGCCTTCGTCGAGATAGTTGAAGGTCGGACCCACGCGAATGTCGTTGTTCAGGCCGAACAGGTAGAACGCGCTGGTGTAGAACGTGTCCTCGACCGAGTCGTACTCGGCCAGGGCGAAGCCTTCGTTCCCGTTCGTCTGGTCGATGTTGTATTCCACCGACAGGAACACCCCTGCTTCATCCACCTCGTCGAGGAACGGCGCGGAGGGCGAGTAGGACCGTTCGCGATAGGACAGACCACCAAAGAAGGTCAGGCGCGAGGTCGCATCGAGCGGCATCGCGTAACCGACGAGGAGGCGGAAGTTGTCGAGCGTTCCGTCCGAAGCGCCGGCCTCGTAGGCGCTGCGCGCTGCGTCGAACCGCAGGACGATCCCGTCGTAAAGGCTCATGCCAAGCCCGTGGCGGAAGCTGAGCATCCCGAAGCTCGAGTCGTTCTCGGCGACGTTGCCGATGGCGATGAATTCGCTTTGTTGCGCCAGAGCCGGCGCGCCGGCCGCGGCTGCGAGGGTGGCAGCCGTCAATGCGGCGGCGGTGGACGTCCGAATGTTCATGTCTGCTCTCCTGCCTACGCGTTGGCTCAGATGTTCATCAGGCGAGCGCCGCTGCCTGCCGACTGGAGACCGGCATCGACAACGGGGGCAACGCGTGCGGTGATGGACGCTTCCAGCTGGCCGAGCGCCTCGATCCGGCTTTGGGCCTCTTCGACATAGGGGCTGTCGGGGTTATCGAGGATGAAGCGCGAATAGGCTGCCACGCTGTCGGTGCGCTGCGCGATTTCCCAGTCGCTCGGCATCGTCGGCTGGCCAGCGGAGGCAGCGGACGCAATGGGAAGGATGGAAAGCGCCAAACGGGCGACACGTCCAAAAAAGTTCATGGGTTATCTCCGTGACTCGGAATGACGTTGGGTCAAACATACCGTGGCCGCGCGATGTGGGCCAGTCCGGTTTCTCTGCAAATTCATCTAGAACGCGATGTGGGCCCGATAGGCAACAGGCACGAATCTTCGGGGGCCGACATCAGGCCCATTTCGACAAGTTGCGCCGGGCCTTCGTAGGCGACCGTGTGCTCGCTCAGAAGAACATCCTTGCCCCGTGAGGCGCGCAGCGGGGACTGCAAGGCCTTGTAGAAACGGGCGCCCATGAAGTGCTCGTCACGTTCGATGGCTTCGTCCACGCGCGCCAGAAGGTCCCCGATGAACTTGTAATGAAGAAGCGCGCCAGACAGGTCGGCCACCGGCACGTGACTGTGTTGGTGGTTGTTGGCGAGAAAGCAGAAATCGCGGTCGGGGCGGACCAGAGGCGCCTTGGTCATCATCAGGCTGCGCCCCGACAGACGCGCCCGGATACCGCCTTGCACGAAGTGATAGGGCGGCACTTCGTTGGCGAAGGACAGGTAGTCGCGGTCGATGTATCTGCTGCGCTCGAACGGGTTTTCCCCGGCTCCGGCGCTCAGGTCCTCGGGGTAGATGTCGAGCATCATGGCGGGAATGCTCCGCCACCCCTGCGCATCGGCATAGGAGAGCAGGTCGGCCAGGGTGCGTCCGATTTCCATGCCCGGAAAGACAAAGGCCTCGTCCACGTCGACGTAGAAGCACCAATGGCCGACCCCGAAACGACGGATCAGGTGATTGACCCATGTCAGCCCGCATGCGGATTGGCGGAAACTGCCGGTCTGCCGGAACAGCGACACATCCCCCTGCGCGGCCAGCCACTCGAATGACCCGTCGGTCGACCCGTTGTCGACGACGAAGAAATGGTCGACGCCAAGCCGCCGGTAATGGTCGAAGAACCAGTCGAGAAACTCGATCCCGTTGAACACCGTCATGAACAGCAGGACATCACGCTGCCCCGGATGCCATTGCAGATGCACGGTTTCGGGATGGGCGGATCTTGCGTTCAGCGCCATGGCGCGGCTGCAGGTCAGGTGGTCCCGCCAGATCTCGGCGGCGCGCGCGTGTTCGCCGGCATCGGCGGCAAACCGCGCCGCGAAGGGGGCCAGTGCCGCGGTCCGCGCAAGGCCACCGGGAAGCGCATCATAGTCCTGTTCCGCCGCGTCCCGTTCGCCACGCGCGAGAGCCAGTCGCAGCCTGAGGCATTGGAACTGCGGATCGTCGGACAGGCTTCTTGCCAGCGGTGCGGCAAGATCACCCGCGCGTTCAAGGCCCTCGGGGGTGCCATTGTAGTAATAGTAATAGTGGGCGACGGTGAGGTTCACGCGCTCCCTTGGCACGGAAACCGCCGCCGCTTCCGAAAGCACGTCCTCGACAACGTTGCTCGCGGCGTTCTGACAGGCGGTTGTGACCCGTGTTTCGTGCCACGCCCATTCCGAGAACAGGCGGATCGTCGGCAGAAGGGCCTCGGTGGTCTCGAAATCACCGAGCGTGGCGGCCAGCCCGGCCTTCTGCCGGATCATCTGCCGCTGAAGCGGGTAAAGCGCCAGCGTGCCGTCAAGCAATGCGCCGAACTCCAGCAGGCTGTCACACTGAGCCGCCGCTTCCTCGGCCAGCCAGTAGAAGCCCCAGGCATCGCGCTGTTGTTCGAGCTTTGCCTGCAACTCCTCGAATGTTTCGAGGTGTCGCCCGCAATCCATCTGCAGACGGTAGCGCAGCACGCGGGCGGCCGCGCTGTGCCGGGCCAGACCTGTCTGGCCGTCCGCAAGGGCGGCAATCGCGGCGTCGGGGCCATCGCGCAAGGCGATCTGGCGGATCACAAGGCTGGCGACATCCGCACTGTCGGGGTGGTCCCGTTCCGCCGCCCCGATCATCTCGGCGGCGAGGTCCCAGCGGCCCGCGGCAAGGGCCGCCCGACCGATCCGTGCCTCCCGACCGCCCGCATCGTCACAGCTCAGGGCCGCGTCGAAATCTCCCTCGGCCAGCAGCAGGTCGAGCGTGCGGTCCGCGCCCGGCCCGCGACCGCCCGCCACCGCGTCGTGCACGACGCGGGCGCGCCCGGTTTCGCCCGCCTCGATCAGCCAGCCGATCAGGTCCGCGGACACACGTGCATTCTCCTCCAGGGACAGGAGACGCTCGGCAATGCGGATCTGCCAGTACCGGTCTTCGACGGCACCGGCCCGGCGCAAGGCCATGCGAAGGGTGGCCGCGTCCGTTTCTGCGTCGATCAGGTGCACGGGGTCGGCGCCCGAGGCGGCAATCGCCCCGATCGGCGCGCGGGTGCCTTGCAGGAAAGCCTCGAGCGAGGCCACCGGCCCCTCGATTCCGGCGCGGCGCATCATGTCGTCATGGGCGATGATCATGGGCTCATGCCTCCAGCAGGTCGCGGACGGAACGGTCGGCGGGGGCGTCCTTCAGCCGCTCGTTCAGGGTTGCCAGGAAGCTGCCGTCCTCTGCCGGTTCCGCGTCGAGGCCGAGGCCGATCAGCCGCCAGGTTTCGGTATAGACATGAAGGCATCGCGCCTGCGTCCGCGACAGGGCCGCGGCCGTTTCCTCGAACGGGCCCAGCAGGCGGCCGGTTTCCATCCAGCCGATCGGGTTCAGGTAGTCGGGCGGCAAAAGGTCGTAGTCTTGTGCATCCCCGAGCCACATCATCTCGGCCAGGAGCTCTGGCCCGATTCTTGCGAAATGCATGTCCGGCCGGGCATGCAGCATCCGGGCGCGTTCGAGCGCGGCGGACTGAAACGCGCATCCCGCCGGCGCGGCCATAAGCGCGCCGTTTGGCCCGACAATGCCCGCATCGGTCCACTCGCTGGCGATGAAGCGGGCGCCGTCAGGCTCGAACCGGTCGAGGTTGATGACGTCGGTATCGGTCCAGAGCCCGCCCCGCCGCGACAGGAGCGCGTAGCGGAAAAGATCGGAAAACGCGCCCAGCGATCCCCGGTGCATGCCGCTGCCCGCGCCCTCGCGGAACACGGTATTGCGCGGCAGGATGGCTGTTGCATCCATCACCTCGACCCCGTCGGGCACGTTCTCGGGCAGGTCATAGACGAAAAGCTGGTAGCGCCATCCGTTGCGCAGGTAGGAGCGGATCGACATCTCCTCGATCCACCTGAGCCGCGGGCCGATCCAGAGCGACTGCGCCAAGGGACGCCCCGCGACAACCGACAGGGTCGGGGGGCTGGCAAGCTCGGGCGGCAGCGCGCCGCGCTCCATGCGCGACACGACGCAGCCGACAAGGGCCGCGCGACCGGCAAGAAACCAAGGCACATCCCGGCGCGCCCGGACGTGGCGCAGCGCAGAATGGGCGGCGTCGAAATTCCCGCAATGAGCCTCGGCCAGCGCTTCGAGGCAGAGGGCCTCGCCTCGGAAATCGACATCGGCGGGCAGGGTCGCGGTGATGGAGCGAACCTCGTCCCAGGCGCCTTCGGACGCTTTCTGGCGGGCCTGCATATAGGCGCGTTCGTCGACGTCATCCGGGCCACTGAGCTCGGCATGCAGCCGCACCGCTTCGGCGATGAGGTCGTGCTTGTGGGACGCGCCGCGCAGCCACAGCACCATCATGCGCCGCTGCATCGGATTGGTCAGGTCGCGCGCCTTGGTGAAGGCATCCGTCAGGTCGCGCTGGTGCAGCAAGGCGCGGTAGATTTCCAGAAGCGGCAGCAGATCGTCGCGTTCCGCGTCACGGCAGAGCTCGAGAATCCGGGCCCCGGGCGCATCGTCCCCGGTTTCGTGCAGCGACCGGAAGAAGGCCTGGAACAGCCAGAAATCCGGCACGAAATCCGGTGCAGTTCGGAAATACAGGCCCCAAAGCTCGGTCAGCGTGTCCGACTGCCCGGCCATGAAGCAGCGGATGAGAATTTCCTGGCGCAATTCCAGCGGCATGTCGGGCAGCACGTCGCCCAACGCAGTGACAAGGATCGATGCAAGGGCATTGGCGTCGATCGCCGAGTCCACCGCGGTCAGGTCATCGTAGAGACGCCAATGATTGCCGCTTGCGACAATGCGGTCCAACTCGCCCAGAAAGCGCAGGATCGCGAGGGCATCGGGCGACGACAAACGCTCTTTCGCCAAGCTTAACTGGACGGCGCGTTTCCACAGGCTCAACGTCAGGCGCCGTTCCGCCGCGGTCGCGGACAGGCCGCGCAGATCAGAGAGTGTACTCCACGCAGTCTCGGCGTCTTCGGCATCGAGAGCTTCCGCCGCCCGCAGGAGGTGTTCCTTGTCCATCTCGGCTCCTCATACCGACCAGCGTGTGATAGGAAAGCGGGCCGGAAAGCGCAATTTCTTTGCGGCCGGCACGTGATACAGGATTGAACGCACCCTCGGGGGGCGGGGACGCGACGGGCGAACGGGGCACGGATGACTGGAGCGGATCAATATTTCGGAGGCGTGGTGTCGCTTGATCCGTTGGTCACGCTGTCCAAGCGGAGCCTGTTTCACGGCTGTACCCTGGGGATTGCCCCGTTGCTGCCGGAGGCGATGCGCGCGCGTCCGGCCTTGCATCTCCTGGCGCTGGCCTGGGGCATCGCCACCGTCCAGGAGGCCGAGGCGCTGGCCGATGAGATCAGCGCCTATAGGCAGGCGTGGCCCGCGGGGCGGTTCCTTGTCCTGGCCAACACGATGGATGAGCTGGGCCTGTGCCAGCGTGCTGGCCTTCCGGCGATTCATTTCAGTTCGCTCAACTTCGTCGACGAGAGCCAGTTCGATCGGGCGGGCGGGGTCGAGAAGACCGTGGATGCCGTCTATGTCGCCGGGCTTGAAGGCTACAAGCGGCACGAGCTTGCCCGTGCGATCCCAAGCCTGCGGTTGCTGTATTGGAGGCCGACCGCTGCCGCGCTTGCCCGGGTGCGCACCCTGCTGCCCGCTGCGGAGTTCTACAATCACGAGATTGGCGACGGCGCCTTCTTGCTGCTGCAGGGGGCGGAGTACGCCCGTGCCGTGCAGGGGGCGCGGGTCGGGCTGTGCCTGTCCAAGCGGGAGGGGCCGATGCGCGCCAGCATCGAGTATCAATTGCTGGATCTTCCCGTGGTGACGGTCGAATCCGGCGGGGGACGTGTCGAGATGATGGACCCGGCCTATAGCCGCGTGGTTCCGCCCGATCCGGACGCGGTGGCCGACGCGGTTCGCGACCTTGTCGACCGCGGTTTTCCAACAGGCGCGGTGCGCGCCTCGGTCCTCGAACGGTTGGCGTCGAACCGGGCGGGAGTGGTCGATCTTCTCCGCCCGCATCTTCGGGAGGTGTTCGGCGATGCTTGTGACGACCTGACCTTCGACGATCTGGGCAAGGTCGATCTCTGGCGCACGCGATCCTCCGCGGCGGTTCTGCCGGAGTTCGACGTCGCGCCGGTCTGACATCCCGGCGGGCAGGAGCGCGCGGTCCCTTTCGGCAGATGTGGCATGGATCATGGTCATGCGTCGAAAACCTGTCGTTTGGCCGAGGGCGCGACAGGCTGCGATGCCCCACGCGAAAAGGCGGGGCGGGATGATGTCGGCTCTCTGTGGGAAATGCGGGGGCGGCCTTGGCGGAACGCTCCCGTGAGTCCCAGACTTACCCGCAAAAGGTAGACATCGAATTAAAGCTGGGGGGCAGATCGTGCGCGCGCCCGTTTTTTTCTTCCTGCGCGGTCGCTTGGGTTTGTCACCGGGTCAAAAGCCTGCACTTATTGCCCTTGGGTATCGAGAGTTGTTGCTGGGATGAGGGACGTGATGCGTGGTCGGGCTTGGCCCATTGCCGGGCGCGGGGCCAGACCGCAGGGGCCGTGTCCAAGCCGTGCCTGGGGCGTGCTGGCCAAAGGGCTGGCTCTCCATCTGGCCTTGGCCGCGCCTGGCTTGGCCGAGGTCGGGGCCGCGCTCGTGGTCTTCCTCGATCAATCGGAGCGCCTGCATCTGCCGGACCGAGAGGGCGTGCGGCGGCCTTTCACCGCCGAGGCCTTTGGCATCGTGATCGGAGACATGGGCGGCGGGCCGGAGCCGGACGTCTACCTCAACCATCATCACCGCTGGGTGTCGGGCGCGGCGGCTTTCCCGGATGCGCAGGTCGTGTACGACCCGGGCGCGCCCGACGGGCCGACCGACTGGCAGGTTCTCAATGCCTGGGACCAGCATGGCGCTGTTCTTGTCGACCTCGATGGAGACGGCGACCGCGATCTGGTCGAAGCGCAGGGCGGAGAGTTCGGCAGGGCGACGTGGGATCAACGGGCGCAATCCGCCAATCGCGTGTTCCTGAATGCGCCCGAAGGGTTCGTCGATGAAAACGCCGTGGACCGTTTCGGTTTGGCCCATGATCTGGGCAGCGCCTATGTCGTGACACCCGTGAACCTGGGAGGGCGTCTGGGGCTGATCTTCGGCGCGCGGCCGCGGTCGGATTGGTTGTTCTCGACCACACTTTACGTCGCGCAGGAGGACGGCACCTGGGCGCCTGAGCCCGGGCGCTTTCGCGTCGGGTCGCCGAACGGGATGGTGGCCAATCTCGCCCAGTACCGGCAGGTGATCCCGGGCTTTTTCGATGCGGATGATGTCTTGGACCTCGTCTTTGCCCAAAGCACCGAGCCGCCGCATACCGTGCTGTTCCGAGGCACGGAAGACGGGGTTTTCGTGACCACGGGCGAGGACTTGCTCAACGGATGGTCCACGGACGGGGTCGCGCTGCGCTCGGCGTCGGGGGCACCCGACAGCATCTGGCTGACCAACAGGAACCGGCGGTTCGCCCCCTGGTTCGACACGGTTCTGCGGTGTTGCGGCATGGAGGAGGGCGATTGGCATCCGTTTCACGGGGTGCCGCCCGAGGCGGCCTCCCACGCGGTGAC
Source organism: Maritalea mobilis (assembly GCF_019800885.1). Classification (GTDB taxonomy): domain Bacteria; phylum Pseudomonadota; class Alphaproteobacteria; order Rhodobacterales; family Rhodobacteraceae; genus Roseibacterium; species Roseibacterium beibuensis. The sequence goes on along the minus strand of NZ_JAHVKE010000001.1, from coordinate 1,329,211 downwards.
GCAGGGCGATTTCGACAATGACATGGATGCCGACGCCATGACGCTGGTTTCGGACGGGGAGGGGGGCTGGCGCCTGATCTTCTGGGAGAATGACGGGACAGACCGGTTCGAGGCCCACAGCTTGCCCCATGGCGGGATGGGCGAGCCCATCGCGATCGCCGTTGGGGACCTGAACCTCGACGGGGCGCTCGACCTTGTGATCGGGGACGGGGGCAGGACGACGGATACAAGCTACACGCTGTTGATGGGCGCCGCACCAAGGGGAAACTGGGTGCAGATCGATCTGCGCGATCCATGGTCGCTCGACGGTCTGGGCGCGCGGGTATGGGTCTCTGCGGGCGGGCGGGTTCAGGCCCTTGGCCAGACGGGCGGCAGCCATTGGGCGGCACAGGATCACGTGCGGTTGCATGTCGGGCTGGGCGCGCATGACACGGCCGTTGTCGAAGTCTCCTGGCCCGATGGCGCGCTGACGCGCGACACCGTCGAGGCGGGCCGGATCGTTACGCTACGCCACCCCGACATGGCGCCGGACTAGGCGTCGGGTATGGGAGGGCGCGCATTGTCATGCGACCGGGATTGGAGTGGTCCGTCATTGACAGGTGGCTTGCATCCTTTGACGGTCGTGGCGGGCGAGAGGGACATTCGGTGGACACCGCGCAGAAACTGTCATTGATCGAAGAACGCATGTCGGAGCGGATCCGATCGCTGGGCTTTGCCCCGCTTCGGTTGCGCGCGGTATCCGACCCCACCATCCCGTGCTGGCAGGAAATGCATCTGCACTGGGATGGCGATACCATCGTGGTGGCCGCGCGGCCCGACAAGGTCGAGGGATACACCGAACGGATTTACGAGCGCGGCGGCGCCCATGTTTACTGGTTTTCCCTGGCCGGCAGGGAGGTGCGGCACGCGGTCTGCGACCTGTCCGACGGCGAAGACCCGGGCTTTGCGCGCTTTTCGTACTGCACCTGTTTTTCGGGCATCGTGCCGGTTCCCGATTACTATTTCTTCAACGCCGCCGGGTATCACGCGGCCCATCTGGTCGGGCAGGCGGCCCCAAGTTGGGATGAGCGCCGCGACGAGATTATCTGGCGCGGCCAGTCCAACGGGTTGGGGCTGCTCTCGGTCGATCCGGCGCATGTCGACAACCCCGGTGTCGTGCAGCGCCTGCGGATGGCCATGAAGTGCCGCGACATCGCCGGCGTGGATTTCCGGTTCGTCGACACCCCGGGGCTTCGGTTCCGCTCGCAACTCAAGGCGGCCGGTCTGCTCGGAGAGAGGATCGTGCGCACGCAATGGGCCGGACGGAAATACGCGCTGGATGTCGATGGCAACACGAACTCGTGGGACAACATGCTGGAGCGGATGAAGATGGGCTGTTGCGTGCTGAAAGTGGCCAGTCCGTTCGGCTTCAGGCAGTGGTTCTCGCACCGCCTCGAACCCGGCCGCCATTTCGTGCCGGTCGCCGCGGACATGTCCGATCTGGAAGAAAAGATCGACTGGGTGCGCAGCAACCCGACCGAGGCCCGGGCCATTGCCGAGGAAGGGCAGGCGCTGGCCAGAACGATCACCTTCGATTCCGAGGCCGAGGTGGCTGCAGAGCTGTTCCGCATGCACTGGCAGTGACACTGGGCGCCGCAATGCGGCTTTGGTGCAAGCCGGAACCTGTGGGGCAGGGCCAGGGGACGATGCCCCGCGTGCCTCGTGTTGGTTTTGGTCCCGGACGACGCTGGCCGAAGATCAGGCGCGGAGCCGGATTGCGCGCGCGCCCTCGTCGAGCTTGTCCGCGCAGGCCATCTCGATCCGGCCGCGCAACCAGCCATGGGCCTCGTCGGCATCAAACCTCGAATGCCAGATCAGGTGATTGGCGATGGGCGCGACTTCGAGCGGGACGGGCGCGGTCACCAATGGGTATCGTTCGACGAAATACTCGGCCGTGCGGTGTGTGAAGACCCCGATCAGGTCCGAGGTCAGCAGCAATTCGGGCACGATGGTGAAACTCATCAGGGTCGCCGCGATGTTGCGCTGCACACCATGCCGGTCGAGCACGGCATCGAACGCGGCGCGGCGGTCGCCGGTCGAGCTGACGACAAGGTGCGCATAGGACAGGATTTCGTCGAGCGTGGGATGCAGGCCGCCTGCGACCAGCGGATGATCGCGGCGGCAGAGGCAGACAAAGCGGTCTTCGAACGCGAGGCGGCGTTGCAGATGCGGGGGTGTCGCGTCGAACCAGCCCACGGCCATGTCGATCTCGCCCTCGTCGATCAGGCGGATGGCATAGTCGCGGTCGGTGGTGCGCAGGTTGATCACGATGCCGGGCGCGACGCGGCCCAGATGTTCCAGAAGGGGCAGGAAGACGGGCAGGTTGAACCGATCCGGCGCGCCGATGGCGAATTGTGCGCTGGCCGTGGCGGGGTCGAACCCGCCGCGCGGGGCGATGGCCGTGCCCGCGTCGCGCAGGATCCGCGCGACGAGCGGGGCCAGTTCCGCCGCGCGCGGGGTCGGGCTGAGCCCGTCGGGCGTGCGCACGAGGAGCGGATCATCGAAGTGATCGCGCAGCCGTTTCAGCGCGTTCGAGATGGCCGACTGGGTGCGCCCGAGTCGCTCGCCCGTTCGGGTGACGCTGCGTTCCTCCAGCAGAACATGGAGAACGATCAGAAGATTCAGGTCGAAATTCAGTTTCATTTCAATCTCCATATCATTCTGAATGATGGATTGGAACACGACTATCCATTTCAAAAATAGTCGCGACTTGGTCAGAGTGGTAAGGACGAAGGAGGAGCGTCATGGAACTCGTCGAACGTACCGGACCCGACCCGGATTACCTGCCCTATCTCGCGGAACCGTCCAAGCCGGCCTATAGCCCGCCTGCGGGCGCGGTCGATGCGCATTGCCATGTCTTCGGACCGGCTGCGGTCTTTCCCTTCTCGCCTCGTCGGAAATACACGCCGGTCGATGCGCCTGCCGAAACCCTGTTCGCGCTGCGCGATCATCTCGGCCTGTCGCGCAACGTGATCGTGCAGGCCACCTGCCACGGGTCCGACAACGCCGCCATGCTGGATGCCATCGCCCGGTCCGAGGGGCGGGCGCGCGGCGTCGCGGTGGTCGATGCCGATATCTCGCGCGCCGAGTTGAATGCGCTTCACGAGGGCGGCGTGCGCGGCGTGCGCTTCAACTTCCTCAAGCGTCTTGTGGGGGATGCGCCCAAGGATGACTACGTGCGCATCGCCGAGATCATCGCCGACCTGGGCTGGCACACGGTTGTCTATTTCGAAAGCGCCGAGCTGCTAGAACTGGCCCCTTTCATCACCGCGCTGCCGGGCGTGATCGTGATCGACCACATGGGCCGGCCCGAGGTGGCCGATGGCCTGGAGGGCGAAGGCTTCGGCCATGTGCTGGACCTGATGGAGAGCGATCAACGCTTCTGGATCAAGGTGTCCTGCCCCGAGCGGCTGAGTGTCGCCGGGCCGCCCTATGACGACGTGGTGCCCTTTGCCCGCACGCTGGTCGAGCGTTTCCCGGATCGCGTGCTTTGGGGCACGGACTGGCCCCATCCCAACATGAAAAGCCACATGCCCGACGAAGGCGCGCTGGTCGACATGATCCCGCAGATCGCACCGAACGACGCCTTGCAGCGCAAGCTTCTGATCGACAATCCGATGCGGCTATACTGGCCTGAGGAGGTCGGGGCATGAGCGTTTCGCCATCGGTCGAAGCCGGTGCCGTCCCCGATGAGGTGCCGTCGGGCGGCTGGGTCCATTGGGCCGTGGCCATTCTCGCAAGCGTGATGGTGCTGGCCTGCATCGCCTACAATCTGGAGCTGCACACGCGGCTGGGCTTTGCCCTGCTGCGCCAACAATACATGGCGCTGCAACTGGGGCTGGCCCTGACCATCGCCTTCTTGCGGTTCGGCCCGCGCGGGCGACCCGTGGCGCGGCCAAACATCGTCGATCTTGCCATCGCGGTCGCCTGTTTCGGGGCGCTGATCTACGCGGCCATCGATTTCGTCTGGCTGTTGCAGGAGCAGTTTTACCGCCCGTGGCAGATCACCATGGTCGGCGCGATCGTGGTTCTGGGCGTGATGGAAGGGATCCGCCGCCGCGCCGGGCTGATGCTGTTCGGGATCGTGGCGGTTTTCCTGGTCTACGCCCTGTTCGCCGATCTTGTGCCGGGGCGCCTGGTGGGGCGTGAACTGTCACCGCAGCGGCTGGTGGATTACGTCGGCTTCGACAGCTCTGCCGTCTTCTCGTCGCCGCTGGCGGTGGGAACGATCACGGTTCTGCTGTTCGTGTTCTTCGGCCAACTTCTGTTCGCGGCGGGCGGCGGGGCCTTTTTCACCGACCTCGCCATGGCCGCGACGGGTCGGGCGCGGGGCGGCAGCGCCAAGATCGCTGTGGTGGGGTCCGCGATGTTCGGGTCCATCTCGGGCTCGGCAGTGTCGAACGTGGCGACCACGGGGGTCATCACCATTCCGCTGATGCAGCGGGGCGGCTATTCCAAGGAAGACGCGGGCGCGATCGAGGCCGTCGCCTCGACCGGGGGGCAGCTGACGCCGCCGATCATGGGCGCGGCCGCCTTCCTGATGGCCGAATTTCTCGACATTCCCTATGCCCAGGTGGCGGCCGCGGCGCTGATCCCGGCGGTTCTCTACTATCTGGGCGCCTTCATGCAGGTGGACCTGATCGCGGCGCGTGACGATATCGCGGCGCCCGAGGATGCGGACCTGACCGTGCGCAAGGTCATGGCGCAGGGCTGGCATTTCCTGATCCCCTTCGCGATCCTGCTTTATGCGCTGTTCGGGATGCGCTCGGACCCCGAGGACGCGGCGCTGTTGGCCGCCGTGGCCATCGCGGTCGCGGGCTGGTTGCGCGGGTACAAGGGAACGCGCCTGACGTTGCGCACCTTCGGCAAGGTTTTCGTGGATACCGGCACCTCGATGGTGGACCTGATCCTGGTCGTTGCCGCGGCCGGTTTCGTGATCGGAGTTCTGAACGTCACGGGCCTGGGCTTTGCGCTGACGCTGGTGCTGGTCGATGCCGTGGGCTCCAGCCTTATCCTGCTGCTTCTGATCTCGGCGGTGGTCTGCATCATCCTCGGAATGGGGATGCCGACCTCGGGGGTTTACGTGCTGCTTGCCTCGCTGGTCGCGCCCTCGCTGGTCGAGGCCGGGGTGCAGCCCATCGCGGCGCATCTCTTCATCCTCTATTTCGGCATGATGTCGATGATCACCCCGCCCGTGGCGCTGGCGGCCTTTGCCGCCGCCGCGATTTCCAAGGCCGGCGCGGTGGCCACGGGGCTTGCGGCGATGCGGATCGGCTGGGCGGCCTTCATCCTGCCTTTCGCGTTCGTCGCGAAGCCGGAGTTGCTTTTCATCGGCTCGACCACGGATATTGCCATTGCCGCCACCCTGACCGCCATCGGCGTCGCCGGGGTGACCATCGGCATCTCGGCCCACTGGGCAGGGCCGCTGAACATCCTTCTTCGGCTGCTGTTCGTGGCGCTCGGCGCGCTGACGCTGCCGCTTGGCTTTATCGGGCTGTCGACCACGGCCCACGGCATCGCCGCGGCGGCGGCCTTGTCGCTGGCGCTGGGGCTGATCGTCCTGCGCCGGGGAAGCACAAGTAATCGGACGACCTGAGACGACACCAATCCTAAAGGGAGGACACCATGTTGGATCTTAAACTTCTCACGGGCGCGGGCCTGACCGCGCTGGCGCTAACGACCGGGGGCGCGATGGCGCAGGTCATTTCGATGGCCACCGGTGCGCAAGGCTCGCTCGCCTATAACTCCGGGCAGGCGGTGGCCGTGGTCGCCAATGACAATGGCCTGACCGTGCGCACGCAGCCGCTGGTCGGCTACATGCCGCTTCTGAACTCGGGCGAGGTCGATTTCGGCTACGTGAACGGTGCCGAGGCCGCCTTTGCCTATACCGGCAGCGGCAATTTCGACCGTGAGCATCCGAACGTCCGCCTTGTCGGCACCATGTTCCCGCTGACCACCGGCGTCATGGCACCTTGTGACCTCGGCCTTCAGACCGTCGCCGACCTCGAAGGGCGCGGCGACCTGCGGATCGCGTCGGAATATACCTCGTCCACGATCATTCCCTACTACATCGCTGGCATCCTGGCCTCCGGTGGGATGTCCTACGACGATTTCGAGCAGGTGCCGGTCTCGTCCTTCGTCGACGGGATCAACGCGCTGGGCGATGGCCTTGTCGATATCGCGCTGGTTAGCCTGAATGCCGGTGCGGGCCAGCAGGCGGCGGTGCAGATGCAGGACCGTGGCGGCCTGTGCTACATCTCGATGGATGACAGCGAAGAGGGCTTCGCAGCCTATGCTGAGGTTCTGCCCTCGGGCTCGATCCGGGCGCTGCCCCAGAACGAGGATATCAACGGCCTGCAGGATTGGGGCGCGAACCTTGTTGCGGTCCCCTGGATGCTGCTGACGAATGCCGACGTGGATGAAGAGGTGGTCTACAACCTGACCTCGATCATCCATCAGAACCAGGAAGCGCTGGCCGCCTCCTTCGGGGCCTTCGCGCGGGCGGACTTTGCCAACATGGCGCCGGCGAATGCCATGCCCTACCACCCCGGAGCGCTGCGCTATTATACCGAGGCCGGTGTGGCGACGCCCGAGTGACCTGACTGTCCGCCCCGGTGCATGTCCGGGGCGGACGCCTTCCCTTGCGCGAGGATGACGCGACATGATGACGACCCTGACCGCGGCCGATGGCCATGAACTTGACTGCTGGATGGCGACCGCCCAGGGCGAGCGGCGCGGCGGCCTCGTGATCGTGCAGGAGATTTTCGGGATCACCGATCAGTTGAAGGGCGTGGCCGACCATTACGCGGCGCTCGGCTACGATGTGGCGATTCCCGCTCTGTTCGACCGCCATGAGAAGGGTGCGGTTGTCCCCTTTGACGAGGCGCCGCGGGGCCGTGACATGATGCTGGCCTCGGATCTCGACCAGACGATGATGGATATCGACGCGGCTGTCGGGGCGCTTGCTGCGCGTGGCGGCAAGGTCGGTGTCATCGGTTTCTGCTGGGGTGGCGGGCTGGCCATTCGCTCGGCGCAGGTGCTGGACGTGGCTTGCGCCGTGTCCTTCTATGGCACGCGGCTGCCGCAATACCTCGACAAACCGCTGAAGGCCCCGGTGCTGGCCCATTTCGGCGCGCAGGACGATCACGTGCCGCCCGAGATGCGGGCCGAGGCCCAGGCCGCGCTGCCCGAGATGGAGGTGCACCTTTACGAGGCCGGGCATGCCTTCGCCAACGATGCGCGCCCGTCCTATGTGGCCGATGCCGCGGCATCGGCCCATGATCGGACCGAGGCGTTCCTGGCAAAACACCTGGCCTGAGAGCGCAGCGTCAGGGCAGGGCGCTCAGCCCTGCTCTGCCGGTATGCTGACGCGCAGCCCGTCCATGTCAACGGTCACGGTGATCTGGCAGGACAGGCGCGACGTCGCCTCGTCCACATCCGAGGCGAAATCGAGCAGGTCGGCCTCCATTTCGTCCTTTTCGGGCAGTTGGGCGACCCAGCCCGGATCGACATGGACATGGCAGGTCGAGCAACTGCACGCGCCGCCACATTCGGCGAGGATCCCGGGCACATCGGCCATCCGCGCGACCTCCATCAGCGACAGGCCGGCACGACCTTCGGTGACATGTTCGGCCCCGTCGGCGGTGATGAAGGTGATCTTGATCATCGGCGGTCGTCCTTCAGGCGGCGATACTTGCGGCAAGCGGCAGGGATTTGAGCGGCGTGGTGGCGTCGGCCACGGCCTCGGGCAGGGGGGATTGGCCGGCCTCGATCAACCGTTTGCCGGTCATGTAGGCGCGCGGGTCGTTCATCGCGTCGACGGCCAGGAGCGTCCCGCCCCGGAAATACCAGTGGCTCTGGCTGCCGGGTTTGTCGCCGGGCCGCACGATGACCCGGTCGTAGCCGGTGTTCAGCCCCGCGATCTGAAGCTTGACGTCGTATTGATCGGACCAGAACCACGGCCGCGCGACATAGGGCGCGCCTTGCCCCAGCATGGTCGCGGCGGTTGCCTCGGCCTGGTCGATGGCGTTGGGCACGCTTTCAAGGCGGATGCGCTGTCCCTTCCACGGGAAGGAGGCGCAATCCCCGGCGGCGAAGATCCGGTCGTGGCTGGTGCGCCCGAACTCATCCACGGCGATCCCGTTATCGAGCGCGAGGCCCGCGGTTTCGGCTAGGGCGGTTGCAGGACGCACGCCGATCCCGCAGATCACGAAATCGGCCTCCAGCGTGCTGCCGTCGGACAGGGTCGCGGTGAACGGGCCGTCACCCGATCGCGCCAGCCCGTTCAGCGCGCAGCCTTCGCGGATGTCGACGCCGTGGCCCTTGTGCATGGCGCGGATCCAGTCGGCGGTTTCAGCCGCCGCCACACGGGCGAGGATGCGCGGCGCCATTTCCACCAAGGTCACGGTCAGGCCCTTGGAGGCCGCGACCGCCGCCGCCTCGAGGCCGATATAGCCGCCGCCGACGATCAGCACGCGGCGTCCCGGCACGAATTCAGGCGCCATGGCATCTGCATCGGCCAGGCTGCGCATCGTGTAGATGCCCGGCTGGTCGCCCCCCAAGGCGGGCGGCAGGCAGATCGGGTCGGCCCCGGTGGTCAGCGCAATCTGATCGGTGGAGAGCGTGCTTCCGTCCTCCATCCGCAGGGTCATGCTGTCGGCGTCGATCGCGGCCACGCGAGTGTCGGTCACCAGCGTGATGTCTTGATCGTCGTAGAAACGCGTCGGCCTGAGATAGAGCCGTTCGAGCGCCATCTCGCCGGCCATGTATTTCTTGGACAGCGGGGGGCGCTGGTAGGGGGGCACAGGCTCGGCCCCGATCAGGGTGATCCGCCCGTCGAACCCCAGCGTCCGCAGCTTGGCGGCAAGCGCCGAGCCGGCCTGGCCCGCACCGATGACAGCGATATGCGACATGTGGAGAACCCCCTTGGCGAAGGTCGGGCGCGCGCGACGGGCGGGCGCGCCCGGCCTGATCAATACATCTTGTAGGGCAGGAACTTGCCGTCGAGCACGACCTTCACCCGGTCGCCCGCGGGGTTTTCCTCGCGCGAGATATCCATGGTGAAGTCGATGGCCGACATGATGCCGTCGCCGAACTCTTCCTCGATCAGCGCCTTCATCGTGGTGCCATAGACGTTCACCACCTCGTAGAGGCGGTAGATCAGCGGATCTGTCGGCACCGCCGTCGGCAAGGAGCCGCGATAGGGCACCGTCATCAGCAGCGCGATCTCTTCGTCCGAGAAATTCATGCCCAGGGCGTTGCCAGCCTTTTCGGCCTGGTCCTTGGTCAGGGAAATCTGGCCCATCAGCGCGGCGGTGGTCCATTCCTTGGACTGGCCCACGGCCTTGGCCACATCGGCCCACTTGATGTCGTGGAAAGTCTTGTGCGCGACGATCTTCTCGGTCAGTTCAGCACGGGTGGTCATCTGGTTTTCTCCGTATAGTCAGATGTTTGCAAAGGGATGTTCAGGCGGTGAAGGGCAGGCCTTCCTCGATCGGCAGCGCCGGGTCGCGGGACCACTCGTTCCACGATCCGAAGTAGATCGAGACATCCTTGATCCCGGCCTCCTTGAGCGCGAGGAAGGTGTTGGAGGCGCGCGCGCCCTTGAAGCAGTAAAGCTTGACCGGCGTGTCGGGGGTGATGCCGACGGTGGCGCATTCGGCCAGAACCTCTTCGCGCGACTTCATCATCGGGCCATGGGCCGAGGGCTTCATCATGCGATACCATTCGATCCACACGGCACCGGGGATGCGGCCCTTGCGCGGGCAGAAATCAATACCGTAGGGCGAGGACGAGGTCCCGATCCATTCGTCGATGTCGCGCACGTCGAGGATCACGGCCTCGGGGTCGTCGATGGCGGCCTTCATTGCTTCGGCATCCATCATGATGGCACCGGCGGCCTCGTCGATCTCGAACCCGCCGGGGGTGGGCGCGGCGACCGCCGTCGAGACGGTGAAGCCTTCGGCGGTCCAGGCGGCGAAGCCACCATGCAGGACCTTGACCTTGGGGTAGCCGAGGAAGGACAGCAGGTAGAAGCCGCGACAGGACTGGCCGAAGCCGGTGTTCATGGACGCCTCGTAGATGACGGCGGTCTTTTCACCGTCGAGGCCCGCCGCGCCGAACTCGGCCGCGAATTTCTCTTTCAGCGCGGCCATGCCCTCGGCGTCCGAGGTGGCGAGGAAGGTGAAGATGTCGTGCATGTTGACGGCACCGGGGATGTGTCCGGCCGCAAAGCTTTCCGGGTCACGCGTGTCGATGATCACGGCGAGATCGGCTTCGGACAGGGTCTTGAGGTCGGCGGGTGAGATGAGCGCAGATTCCATGGTTCGGACTCCCTGTGATGGTTCCGTGAGGGGGGGGGATGTAACCGGGTGGTGGTGCTTATGGGGGGCAGGCGCGTCGCCTGCCCCGTGGCGACCGATCAGGCCGCTTGGGCTGCTTCCAGTTTGGAGATCAGCATTTTCAGATGCTTGGTCGCGGGCGTCACGATGCCCACGAAATACGCCTCGCGCAGGCGGCGCTGCGCGGCGCCACGGCTGACATAGCCGCGCGCGCCCATGTGAAGCTGCGCCCAATGGGCGGCCTCCATGGCCAGTTCGCCGCCCTTCAGGCGGGCCTTTAGCACGCGCAGGTAGAAGGCGTCGGACAGGTCATAGGGGGTTTTGCACATCTCCAGCACGTCGGCGACCAGCGCATTGTACTCGGCCTCGATATCGGCGGGCTGCTTGTCGAGATACTGGTTGATATGCCCCAGCGGGCCTTCGACCTGCTTCATCAGGTCGATGCAATTCTTGATGATCCCCGCAGCCATGCCGCATTGCAGCAGGGTGAAGCCGGGGCGGATGCGCTGGATGAATTCGCCCGCCGGGTCGCCGAGGATGAATTCATCGGGCACGAACACGTCGCGGCATTGGACGTTGACCGTGGCGGTGCCGCCCATGGCGACGAAATCGTGGTCCAGCTTGATCTTGATGCCGTCCCAGGCCGCGTGGAAAATCGCCATCACGCGCTTGGGCTCGTCAGCCCCTTCGACCTCGACATGGAACATCGAGCCGAAATAGCCGTCCTCCAGCAGGTTCGAGACCCAAGGCAGCATGCCCTTGACCTTGTAGCCGCCTGCGACGCGCTCACCCTGCAGGCGCATCTTCTCGATCTCGCCCATGGCCTTCATCGGGTTCGACATGCCGGTTCCGCCAAGCGAGTCGCCGGCCACGATCTTTGGCAGGATCTCGGATTTCAGATAGCCGTTGTCCGAGGAGGCGATGTACCAGGCCAGCGTGTCCTGGCACCACACGCAGAAGCCGGTGGACAGGCATTCCTCGGAGGCGCGCGCCATGGCCATGACGGCAGAGCTCAGGTCGACATCGCCGTCAATCCCGCCGAGGTGGGTACCATACGCACCGGCCTTGCCATACGCGCGCATGATGTCTTCGGCATAGACCCGTTCCTCGTCGATCGTGCGGGCCATCGCGGCCAGGTCTTCCCGAGAGATGCGGTCGATTTCGTCAAAGTCATAGGCGGTGAGCGCCGTTGCAACATTCATCTCGATACTCCTTGTCGAGGGTGATGCCGGGGCCGTGGCGCGCGCGCGTGTACGCCACGGCCCCGAGCGGTCAGGCTCAGACGCGTTCGGCGATCATGTTCACCGGGCGCGAGAAGGTGTTGAACACGGGCGACCACTGGGTCACGTGGGTGATCAGGGCGTCGATCTCGTCCTGCGGGCAGTCCGCTTCCATATCGACCTTGATGCGCACATCGGTGAAGCCGACCGGCTTTTCCGACGTGTCGCCGGTGCCCCAGACGGCGGTGATGTTCAGATCGCCCTCCAGTTCCAGTTCCAGCTTCTTCACGGCGATGCCGCGCGCGACGGCGTTGGCGTGAAGGCCGACGGCGATGCAGCTGCCCAGTGCGGCCAGCGACGCCTCGGACGGGTTCGGCGCGGTGTCATCACCCAGAAGCGCGGGCGGCTCGTCCACGATGTAGGGTTCGAGGTCGCGGATGTAGTTGGCGTGACGGAAGCGGCCTTCTGCGACGGTCTTGCACTTGAGCGTCTTGATCGCCTGGGGGTTTTCCTTGCCCTTCGCGATCAGGGCGTTCAGGCCGTCCTTGTCGATAGGGTCGAGGCCTTCGGGAACGAGGCAGCCGGTGAGTGCAGTTGCAGGTTCAGACATTGGATTTCCTCCGTTTCGTCTCTGGGTCGTAAGGGGTTCGTTGCGGGTGCGCGCCGGGGCTCAGTGCCCGTCGGAGCGCACCCAGTTGAATTTGCGGATGAGTTGCCCGGCCATCGCGTCGAGGCCGAAGCCGATGATCCCGATCACCACCACCGTGGCGGCAAGGCGGGCATAGTCGAGCGTGTCGCGCGCATCGTTGATCGCATAACCAAGCCCGCTTGTGACGCCGAGGTATTCGGCGGGCACCAGCACCACCCAGGCCACACCCAGCGCAAGGCGGATGCCGGTCAGGATATCCACTGCGATCGCGGGCAGGATGACCACGAAGAGCGTGTGGAACGGGTTGGCCCCGAGGTTGCGCGCCACCTTCAGCCAGGCCGGGTCGATGCGGCGGACGCCAGCAGCCGTCGAGAACAGGATCGGCCAGACGGCGGCCATGATGATCAGGAACACGATGGCCCCATCCCACGTGTCGAAGGCCAGCACCGCGATGGGCATCCAGCTCAGCGGCGAGATCATGCGCAGGAACTGGAACGGGACGTTCGAGATCTCGTTCACGCGCGGGGCGCGGCCGATCAGGATGCCCACCGGCACGCCGATGGCCACCGCGTAGATCAGCCCCAGCCCCACCCGTTCCAGCGACGGAACCGACATCTCGATCACCTCGCCGGACTGGATCATCTGCCAGAGCCGGGTCAGCGTCGGCTCGGGCGCGAAGTTCGAGAAAGCGAAGAGTCGCGGGTTGTCCGCCACCGCCCAGCCGCCCAGCCACCACAACCCCATCAGGATCGCGAGGCCGAGCATCGCGTTCAGCAGGCTGCGCGACTTTGGAAGTCGCGGCAGCCCAACGCGGGCCGGGGAGGGGGATTGCGTCACGTCGGTCACAGCGACAGAACCTCTTCGCGCTCGAACGGATTGCCGGGATTGACCGACGGATCTTCGAGCCACTCGGGGAACTGCTCCACCGCGTTGCGCACGAAGCGGCGGTCGACGAGGTCTTCGGAGACGAAGGCCGGGTCGAGATCGGCAAGGAAGGCCGCATCGCCCGACACCACCGTGTCGCGCAGGTAGGACACGGTCAGCGCGTCGGCGCTGGGATAGGGCCAGGGCTGGAAATCGATCCGGCCATTGCCCCAATCGGCATGGGTCAGTGCGCCGCTCTCGGCATATTCCGCGCTGTCGTAATGGGTCATGGCGCGCAGCACGACCTCGGCCGGTGCGGGCAGGTAGCCCCGTCCGTCGCGACTGATCATCTGCGCGACCTCTTCCTTGTTGTTCGAGGCGTAGATCGCGCCGCGCACCACGGCGTTGGTGACGGCCTGCACCCATTCGGGCCGGGCGTTGATCGCCTCTTCATGGGTGGCGACGACGCAGCAGGGGTGGTTTTTCCAGATGTCGCCGGTGAAGCGCAGCATGCGCGCGCCGGCCATCACCTCGCCAAGGGCGTTGAAGGGCTCGGCCACGATGTAGGCGTCGATCGAGCGGGCGGCCAACGCCGGCGGCATGTCGGGGGGCGGCATCACCAGCAGGTTACATTCATTGTCGGCGAGGGGCGCGGTCTGATCCTGGATCACCGGCGTGATCCCGGATTGGCGCAGCGCGTATTGCAGCACGATGTTGTGCATGGAGTACCAGAACGGCACCGCCACCTGCTTGCCGCCAAGGCCCGCGAAATCCGTGACATCGGTATGGGCCCCGACCACCACGCCCGAGCCGTTGGTGTGGGCCCAGGACAGAACCTTGACCGGGATGTTGTTGTTGTAGCGCATCCAGATCGGGATCGGGTTCAGGAAGTGGACGAGGTTGAAGCGGTTTGCCACGAAGCTTTCGATCAGCGGCGCCCAGCCCCGGATCAGGGTCGGATCCTCGGCTTCGAGACCTTCATCGGCGAAGTAGCCATTGGCATGGGCCACCAGAAGCGCGGTCGCGTCGGTGATCGGCAGGTAGCCGATGCGGACAACCTCGTCCTCTTGCGCGTAGGACATCTGCGGCAAGCTGGCCAGCAGGCCCGACAGGCCCGCGAAAACACCGCCTTTGGCGAACAGGCTGAGTGCACCGCGGCGGGTGTAATCGTCTGCGTAGGCTGTGCGCGCCCATTCCAGTTCGGCGCGGCGGAGATCGGTTTCGTTCATCTCGGGTATCCTTGGCAGGGGGGTGGAGGGGGAAGGGTGGTCAGGCAGTCATTCGGCGAAAGGCGCTAGTCGGGCATCTCCGCGATCTCGGCGACGCGGGAATACAGGCCCATCAGGCGCGTATGTTCGGCCGCGAAGGCATCGGAGCCGCCGTTGCGTTCGTCGTCCGAAAGGTCGATCTTGGTATCTTCGGCAATCCGGCCCGGGTTGGATTTCAGGACAAGGACGCGGTCGGCCATCCGAACCGCCTCGCCGACGTCATGGGTCACGATGACCAGCGTCAGGCCGAGATCCTTGGCGATCTTGCGCACGTCCTGTTGCAGCGACCGGCGGGTGAACGCGTCGAGCGCCGAGAAGGGTTCATCAAGCAGCAGCATCTCGGGGCTGGGCGCCAGCGACCGGGCCAGGGCCACGCGCTGTTGCTGCCCGCCCGAAAGTTCCTGTGCATTGCGGTCTGCGAAACTCCCCAGGTCGACGAGGGACAGGACCTCGGGCACGCGGGTTGCGATCTCGTTGCTGCGGCGGCCGAAGCGGAGGCCGAGCGCGGCGTTCTGCGCCACCGTCATCCAGGGATAAAGCGACGGCGCCTGGAACATCATCACCCATTTGGGCGACGGCTCCCGCACCGGGTTGCCGTTGATGACGACCTCGCCCTCGGACGGTTTGGTCAGACCCGCAAGCATATGGAGCAGGGTGGATTTGCCACAGCCGGAGCGGCCGAGCAGGGCGACGACCTCGCCATGGCCAATCTCGAAATCGACGGTTTCGAGCACGCGGCCATCCGACTTGCGGTAAGTGTGGCTCAGCGACTTGACGGCGACATGCGCCCCGAGGACCGGAGTGCTGCGCGGTTTGACGGGGGGCTGCTGGGCCGCGGCAAAGTCTTTGGCGTTTGTCACGTTCATCTCTTCTTGCTCTCCGGCTCGGGGCTCCGGGGCGGGGTGACCCGCGCACCGAACATACCGTTCTGTCTAATTCGGAGGGGCGAATGGCCGACCGTCAATGCCGCGTCGCAGAATCGCCGTGGGATTCTTTCGCCGTCACTTTTTTGGGCAAAATTTTTGTTAGACTGCGTGTCCGCTTTGCGTTTCAGGCAGAAAATGGCGGTCGCGCCCTGCCGTGCGGCCGATTTTCATATTGTCGGACACGACGGTGACGTCGGATGTGCGCCGGAATCCCCACAGCGCAGGTGTTAGACGGATCTGTCTTGTTTTTTCGGCCCGGGTATGCGGTAGATGGCGCGCGATCCCGACACGTATCGGGTCAGCCGGCCGCGAATCGCATGACGCGACTTACCCGGTCACGGAAGGAAAGGTGCAAGATGAAAGACGGTGTTCAGGACATCTGTGTCCGCGACGGATCGGGCTGGAGCTTTGCCGCCCTGCCGCCAAACAATGCGCGCGACAAGATCATGAGCGCCGCCTCCTTCTTGTTCTGCAATCATGGCTTCGCCGCGACCGGGATCGATTCCATCCTGAATCGGGCGGGCACCGCGAAGGCCACGCTCTACCACCATTTCAGTTCCAAAGAGGAATTGATCGCCGCCGTCCTGGAGGCCGAGGGCGAAACCTGGCGCAACTGGTTCTTCGGACGACTGGCGGAGGTGGAGGGCCCCGCCCAGGACCGCATCCTTGCCGTGTTCGACGTTCTGGAGGAATGGTTCGCTGATCCGGGCTTCTATGGCTGCCCGTTCATCAACGCCGTGGCCGAGTTCGATACCGGCAACGAGGCCGTGCGCCGGGCCGCGGACTTGCACAAGGAGCACCTGATCACGTGGCTCAGGGCCCAGGCGATCGAGATGAAGGTGGCGGATGTGCCGGAAATGGCGCGCAGTATTGCTGTCCTGATCGACGGGGCGATCGTCGCGGCGCAGCATTCCCGCGATCCCAGTTTCGCCCGCACGGCGCGGCGTTTGGCCGAATGCCACCTTGCGTCGATCAAGGTGGATGCCCCGGCGCGGGCCACGGGCGGCAGGGCGACGTGAGACGCTCGGACGTTCTTTAGCTTAGTCTCGGGAGAAATCGGCTGGATCTGCGTCCTGAGCCGTCAACCCGCCGATATGCACCCGGCGAGCGGTTTGCTTTCCAAGGCTCGCCGATCAATGCCGAAAGCGTGTAATCGGATCTGCTTCCCGGACCGAACGATGCAATCATCCGGTCCGGGCGTAAATGTGTCGTGCTCAAGGGCGGTCTTCCCGAAGTCCGCTTTAGGCGCTCTTGCCTAGTCCCGGCTTGGCGGGCGCGACCGTCCCCCTCACCGCCGCGATATCAGCGCGAAATCGTCGGCCAGTTCAGCATCCGCGACAGCGGTTTGTCCCCGCCCGGGATCACCGATTTGTGGCGCGGCTTGTCGGACAGAAGGGGGGTGGGCCAGAACGATTCCGACATGAAGCGGTGATCTGTCATGACGGATTTCTTGCGCGGCTTGTCCGAGACAAGGGGCATCGGCCAGATGCCCTGCGACATGAACTTGCCGCCTTTCATCACGGCATTTTCCGGCGGCTTCCGCTTGCTGATGAGCTTGAGGCCCCAACCCGGTGTCACCAACCCGTTGCGCTTGCTGTCCACGCTCTTGCGGGAGGTGAAGAACAGCGGGTGATCCTTCAGGATCTTCGGGGCGGATTGGGCGGGCGCATCCTTGACGAAGTTTTCCTCGTCCACCTTGCCCATGTCCACGGTGTCTTCGGCAGCCAGAAGATCGCGTGCGATGGTGGTGGCGGTCAGCGGCTTGTAGCTGGCGCGCACGATGAACACCGCCGCGTCGCCTTCGAGCTGCTTCATGTAGGCGCTGGCCGTCTTGTCCTTGACGCCTGCCTTGCTCATGGTTTCGGCGGGTTCCTTGGTCGCCGCCGTGACCACGATGACCTCATCACGGGGGAACCCCATGGTTCTCATGCGTTCTGCCAGCGCAAGCGCCGGTGCCTTGGAGGCGAATAGCCGTGTAATTACCGTTGTCATGGGACCTCCATCTGGGTGCTTTGTTGCTCGGAAGCAACCGTTTTGGCGCGCGTCTTGCGCTGCCGGATAACCATTGGAACCGCTACCATGATCGCCGCTGCCAGGAATGCGATTTCGACCATGAATACGAAATTATAGGGCGTGTAGGCTTCGAGCCCATCGAGGGGGCGCAGCTCGACCAGAATATCGCGCACGATGCCTGCAAGCGCGGCGCCGATGCCGGCGCAGGTGGCCTGAACAGCGCCCCATGCGCCGAGCGACAGGCCGATCTGGTCTGCCGAGGCCGCGCGCATCGTGGCGGTCAGGGTCGCATGGCCAAAGAGCCCGGCCCCGATCCCGGTGGCCAGCGTACCGGCGAGGAACAGGGGCGTGCCCATGATCGTGGGCGACAGGATGAAGGCGATGAAGCCAGGGATGCCGATCAGCGCCCCGATCGAGCCCAGTTGGGCCGGACGCCCGCCGGTGGCCAGCGCCTTGGAGGCATAGCCGAAGCCCAGAAGCGTGCCTGCGGCAAGCAGCGCCGTCAGCCGCGTTGTTTCGGCGACGGAAAAGCCGAGCGCCTGCGCGCCGTAGGGTTCGAGAAGCACATCCGCCATGCCGAAGCCGAAGGTGCCAAGGCCGATCACGACCAGCAAGCGTATCATGTCGGGGCGGGCGACCAGCAGGCGCCAGGCCTCTCGGAAGGTGGGCGGCATCGACCCGGCCAGCCTTTGGGCCCGGGCGCGGTCGCGCGCCTCCTGCTGCCAGATCGCGGTCAGGTTCAGGGCAACGGTCACGACGGCCGTGCCCTGGATTACCTGGATCAGTCGACCGGGCGTGTAATTCGTAAGCAGCGCGCCGTAGACTAGGGCGCTGAGCACCATGCCGATCAACAGCATGACATACATCAGGCCGACGACCTTGGGATGGTCCTCTTCCCTGACAAGATCGGTCGCCAAGGCAAGGCCTGCCGTCTGAACGGTATGGGCGCCCGCCCCGACCAGAAGGAAGGACAGCGCGGCCGATGACAGGCCAATCCAGCGCGGTGCATCCACGGCCTCGGCGTAGCCGGACAGCACCAGCAGCGCAAAGGGCATGCAGGCGAAACCGCCGAACTGGTACAGCGTCCCCTTCCAGATGAAGGGAACGCGACGCCACCCGAGGGCGGAGACATGGGTATCGGACTTGAACCCGATCAGGGTTCTGAACGGGGCGAAGACAAGGGGCAGGGCGAGCATGCCGGCGACCAATGTCGCGGGCACCCCAAGCTCCACGATCATCACCCGGTTCAGCGTGCCCACCAGTAGAACCAGCGCCATGCCGACCGTGACCTGGAACAGCGACAAGCGCAGAAGTTGCCGGAGAGGGACGTCCTCGGTCGCCACATCGGCGAAAGGAAGATACCGCGGCGTGATGCGCGACAGCTTTGTCAGGGCATATTGGCGGTAGTTGAACGGCATCACCTTGCGTCTCGGCGGGGGGCCACGACCGCCGACAAGGCGGTGCGTGGCGATAATCCGGAGGAATTTCCTGTGGCCCCGATATCGATGGGGCCACAGGCTTGCAGAAGCGTTATTCCACCAGCGGCGCTGTGACGCTTGCCGATGCAAGAACGTCGTCGGGCAACGTGCCTTGATCGAGCGCAGCGGCATACGACGCCGTTTCAGCCTCGGGTGCGACCAGTGCTGCTTCGGCCGTTACGGCTGCTGCACCGCTGCCCAGCGGCTGGCCGGTCAGGTAGTCGTTGTACCACGTGGTGTGGCTCAGAACGGCGACGTGGACGGCGAAAGAGCCCACCGCAACCGCGCCGAGGAACACCGGAATGCCCACGGTCGGCTTAACCACCAACCAGAGTTTTGCATTGTTCATGACGTATCCTCCTTACCCGAGCCACGGCGTGGCAACTGCGGCCAGCAGGTGCGCCAGCAGAGCGATGGCCCCGAAAACACGGGTGCCGTCGATGAGGTAGCTATGCACCTCCTCGGCCTCGCTCAGCGTCAGGCCTGTCGGCCATACTTTGTCTGGATCATCTGACATTCTGATCTCCTCTTCCGTTCAGATGTTCAGAAACAAGCGACGACCCCGGACGACGTGTCGGCGATCAATCTCTCATTTCCCCGGCGGAAACAGGTCTACGCCCCGCCGACTTGATTATGTCCAGTTGAGTTTACACTTTCAACTGTAAACGTGAGAGGACAGTTGATGGCCTGGCTGGGCGGCGGCATGAAAGTACGAAGAATATTTCTATAATTTTCATGGGCTTGAGATCTGGCCTTGCGTGAATGTTGGGCGGTGGGTGCGCACATGTTTCCACATGTCGCACATCCCAACAGGTGCGTTGGGCCAAGGTTTTCAGAGGCTGGACTTGAAAATATCGCGGGTCGCCGGCCCTGATCCGAGTCATTTGGGGGCCGTTTCACACGTCGGATTCTCGGGCTGACCTGCTGAGTCGTTTCTCGAAGGCAGGAGGTTAGGGCGCGCATTCACTTGAGGTTCCCCTGGTGCCAGACTGCATGGGCCGTCAGAGCGACACCATGGGCGCAACAATCAAAAGCAGTGGCGCGAAAAGGGACTCGCGAACGAAGCGCCGAGTTTCTCGGATGATTCCGGTCAGCGGACTCCCGGTTGTGGCGTTGATGGCGAAAAGCGGGATGGCATCGACGGCGTAATCGGTTCGACGATGCAGTTGACCACCGCCACTTCGGACGGCTCGGGCGCGTCTCCCGTTGTTGAGCCAGACAATGCAGAATAGACAGATGTTGGGGTTGGAATGGTTGTGGATAACCTTGGGTTAGATCTTGAAAATGAAATTATTTTGCGATTCAGAACCGGAATGGGCGCAATAATTGTTCGAAAAAGTCGATGACTATCCTGTCAATCCGGTCATGATCGGGGCGGAACATTTCGCGAATGATCCGTGACAGGACAAAACCGACCTCACCATGGGCATCTATCATGATGAACGCGGACAAACCCCATTCTGCATGCCGTATGGCCTTGCGCGGGCCGGATAGCAGGAATTGCGCGTCCCACCACGGCCACCCTGGCGGCTGGCATGTTGTGCCGCCAATCCCGCACCTGCCTTTTGGCCATACCGATCAGGTCGCGAGGGTCGCTGACAACACGAGCCAGCCGGTGGTTTCGGCGATGTATTGGACTGCCCCAAGGACATCGCCCGTTTGCCCCCCGATGCGGCTTTGCGCAAGGCGGGCGATCACCAACGACACAAGGCTCATGGCGGCCAGGACGACAGCGGCGGGCAGTCCGATGACCAACCCAAGGGCAACGACGAACAGGGCGGCCGGCACCCAGGAAAGATTGGCACTGTCCGCGGCGGCATGGCCAAGGCCGTCGGCTCTCGCAGCCGGCATGAAAAGCAGGACCCCGAGCATGGCGAGGCGAGAGAGGACCGAGACGAAGATCGCGGCGGCCAAGGTCAGGCTGGGCCCGAGGTCGGCCACACCCGCCATGCCGATGCCCACCGCGAAGATCAGGGCCAGCACGCCGTAACTGCCGATGCGGCTGTCGCGCATGATCTCGAGCCGCCGCTCGCGATCCCAACCGCCGCCGATCCCGTCCGCGAAATCGGCAAGGCCGTCATGGTGCAAGCCGCCGGTCAGCAGGACCAGCCCGCCGAGCGCGAGAAAGGCTGCGCCAAGCGGGCTGACTCCCAAGGCAAGCGCCAGGTGCAGAATTGCCCAAAGGCCCCCACCGGCGATTACCCCGACGAAGGGAAAGGCCCACCGCGCTTCCGCGAGCGTGGTGGCCGAGTCTTGCATCCGCCCCACAGGCAGGCGCGTCAGCAGCACAACTGCCAAGCGCATCTCGGCCCACCTGCGGCGCAGAATATTGGTCATCCTATGCCAGCCTCGGCGAAGGTGGCCATGCCATTGTGGCACGCGAGGGCCCCGCGCAGGATACCAAGGGCCAGCGCCGCGCCGGTGCCTTCCCCCAAGGCCATGCCGAGGTGCAGGATCGGCTGCTTTTCCATCGCGCCACACAGGCGGGCGTGGCCGGGTTCGGCACTCTGGTGCCCGATCAGGCAGTGATCGAGGAAGGCCGGGTTTGCACCGTGGAGGGGGGCGACGGCTGCCGTGCAGATATATCCGTCCAGCAGCACCGGGATCCGCGCCAGACGTGCAGCCACCACCGCACCACAAATCGCGGCCTGCTCGCGGCCTCCGAGGGCGGCGAGGATCTCCAGCGGGGACAGGTGGCGATGTCGTTCGACACCGCGCGCCACCACGTCGGCCTTGCGCGCACGTCCGTCTTCATCGCTGCCCGTGCCACGTCCGACCCAATCCTGGGCCGTGCCGCCGCAGATGGCATGGGCCAAGGCCGCCGAGACGGTCGAATTGCCGATGCCCATTTCGCCGAGGATCACGACGCTTGCCGTGCTGTCGACGGCCTGCGCCCCTTTCAGAAAGGCGTCGAGGCACTCGGCCCCGGTCATCGCGGAGCCGGTCGTGAAATCAGCGGTCGGGTGGTCTAGGTCGAGGGGGACGACGGTCATGTCAGCGCCAGCCGTCCGGGCCAATTGGTTGATCGCCGCGCCGCCTGCCTCGAAATTCGCGACCATCAGGGCGGTGACCGCCTGCGGGAAAGGGTTTACGCCTTGCGCGCAGACGCCGTGATTGCCAGCAAACACCAGGGCCTGTGCGCGGTCGATCGTGGGACGGTCAGTGCCCTGCCATCCGGCCATGAAGGCGGCAAGATCTTCGAGGCGCCCGAGGGACCCCGGTGGCTTGGTCAGGGCGTTCTGACGCGCGCGCGCGCCCTCGATCGCGCCGGCATCCGGGGCGGGCAGGTCCAGAGCGAGGATATCGTCGAGCTTTGATAGATCGGTAAGCGAGGTCATCGAACGTTTACTTTCAGGAGAGGATCTTCGAGGCAAAACCCAAGGCCAACGGCGCATTTGACGCTTTGCATGACGGAAATGGAGGCCGGTGCGAGAACAGGCATTTCGGGTGAGATCTGCCACCCTCGGCCCGAATATTCCGGTTCAGCTTTCGAGGCATGGCTCAGGCGCAGCGCCGTGCGCTGGGCGAACCCACGTTTCCCCGCACGGACCCCGGTAATCTGGTTCAACCTTTCCATCGATCGCGGGAAGATCAAATTTGGCCGCTTTTGTGAAGAGAGGAATGCCGCCCGGATGTCGCAGCCCGGCCCGGCACAGCCTCGGGCGCTGGCGTTGGTCGTCTGCCATGCGCTGGCCCCCGCCGTCGGGCATTTCGCCCTCGGCATTGGGCGCTTTCATCCAGTGCGATCACGCCCTTTCGACCTTTGCTCGGCAAAATCAGTCTTACGCAAAGGCGGAAGCTATGTTTTACAGCCCCGCGGGTTGAACGTTACCTGTCAAACGACTTGAAAGCTGAATAAGGTCAAAGCATGAGCCACGCGGGGCATCTCCTCTTTATCATTGCGTTGCTGCCTTTCATTGGTGCGCTTGTCCCGGGGTTGATGATCCGCGCCGGTCGCACGGCATCCGCCTTTTTCACGGCGGCACCGACCGCCCTGGCGCTTGTCATGCTGATGATCCTTGCCCCGGCCGTGTTGCGTGGCGAGGTGATCCAGGCCGAGATCGAGTGGTTGCCGCAACTGGGCCTCTCGGCGTCGTTCTTCCTCGATGGGCTGGGCCTGCTCTTTGCCGGGATGATCCTCGGGATGGGCTTGCTGATCACGCTTTATGCGCGGTTCTACCTGTCGAGCGCCGACCCGATGGGGCAGTTCTACACCTACCTGCTGCTGTTCCAGGGCGCGATGCTTGGCATCGTGATTTCGGACAACATCCTGCTTCTGCTTATTTTCTGGGAGCTGACCTCGCTCTCGTCCTTCCTGTTGATCGGCTATTGGAAGCACTTGCCCGAAGGCCGCCAGGGCGCGCGCATGGCGCTGGCCGTGACCGGCGCTGGGGGGCTGGCGATGATCGGGGGCATGCTGCTCCTCGGCGATATCGCGGGCAGCTACAACCTGACCGACATCCTGCAGGCGGGCGAGGCGATCCGGGCCTCCGAGTGGTATTTGCCCGCGCTGATCCTGATCCTGCTGGGGGCCTTCACAAAGTCGGCGCAGTTCCCGTTCCATTTCTGGCTGCCGCACGCGATGGCCGCGCCGACGCCCGTTTCGGCCTACCTGCATTCGGCCACGATGGTGAAGGCGGGCGTTTTCCTGATGGCGCGGATGTGGCCGGTCTTGGCGGGCACAGATGCGTGGTTCTACATCGTCGCGACCACTGGTCTTGTCACGATGGTGCTGGGCGCGCTGATCGCGCTCTTCAAGGATGACCTGAAGGCGCTGCTGGCCTTTTCGACGGTCAGCCACCTTGGCCTTTTGACCATGCTGCTTGGGTTCGGAACCGAAGCGGCCGCCGTCGCGGCCGTGTTCCACATCATCAACCACCTGACCTTCAAGGCCGCGCTCTTCATGACTGCGGGGATCGTCGATCACGAAACGCATACCCGCGACATCAAGCGGCTGGGGGGGCTGCGCCACCTGATGCCGGTCACCTTTCTGATCGGGACGGTAGCGGCGCTGTCGATGGCGGGGATCCCGCTGTTCAACGGGTTCCTGTCGAAAGAGATGATGCTGGAAGAGGCCTCGCACACCGACTGGTTCGGCAGCCATTACGCCGTGCCGGTTCTGGCGACGCTGGGGGCGCTGCTATCGGTGGCCTATTCCTTCCGCTTCGTGGCCCATGTTTTCCTCGGGCCGCAGCGCGACGACTATCCGCACACGCCGCATGATCCGCCCTTCGGCATGTGGGCCGCGCCCGCGCTTCTGGCGACGCTCGTGATCGCGATCGGGGTCGCGCCGTTCCTTGCTGAGGGTATCGTGACCGCGGCGGCCAATGCCGTGACCGGGGCCGACCTGCACCCGCATCTGAAAATCTGGCATGGCGTCACGCCCGCGCTCTGGATGTCGGTAATCGCGGTGGCGGGCGGCGCGCTGTTGCTGATGCTGCATCGCCCGTTGGACAAGGGATGGATCGCCGCGCCGCGCCCCGAGGCTAAGGCGATCTTCGACCGCCTCGTCGCTGGTATCGTGGCTCTCTCGCGCGGGATCACCGACAGCACGCATAATGGCGCGATCAGCCGATACCTTGCCATTTTCACGGTGACCGCGGTCGCGCTTGGCTACATCGCCTATGCCGGCAGCGGCCTGTCCGCCCCGACGCGCGACATGCTGCCCGTGCCACCGGTGATCGCAGTGGGCTGGATCATGCTGATCGTGTCCACCATTTCGGTCGTCGGCATGCATCACCACCGCTTCCGCGCGCTGGTCTTGATCGGGATCATCGGCCTGTCGATCTCGGCCGGGTTCGTGTACCTCTCGGCGCCCGACCTCGCGCTGACGCAGATCTCGGTCGAGACGGTCACGATCATGCTGTTGCTGCTGGCGCTGCATTTCCTGCCGAAACTCACGCCCAAGGAAAGCTCCACCGGATTGAAAATGCGCGACGGGCTGATCGGCCTGGCGGCGGGTGGTGGTGTCGGCGCGCTGGCCTATGCCTTCCTGATGCGCGATATCGACACGATCTCGGGCTTCCATGTCGCGAACAGCTACGAGGGTGGGGGCGGCACCAACGTGGTGAACGTGATCCTCGTCGATTTCCGGGGCTATGACACCTATGGCGAGATCATCGTGCTGGGGATCGCGGGCCTGTTGATCTACGCCCTGATGCACGCGCTGCTGGATGGTCCGTCGGCGCGGCGGCTGAAGAACACCGATTACTCGGAGGATCGCTCGCGCGACCGGCACCCGCTAATGATGGTGGTCGTGACCCGCGTGCTGATGCCCATCGCGATGGTCGTGGGCCTTTATATCTTCCTGCGCGGGCATAACCAGCCGGGCGGCGGCTTCGTTGCCGGCCTCGTCGTCGCCATTGCGCTGTTGATGCAATACATGGCCTCGGGCTTTGCCTGGACGCAGGAGCGCAAGCGGATCGAGTATCACACGCTGATCGGGTTGGGCGTGGTGATTGCAGGGCTGACGGGGGCAGGGGCGTGGCTTGCCGGGCAGCCCTTCCTGACCAGCGCCTTCACCTATATCCACCTGCCGCCCATCGAAGAGTTCGAGCTGGCCACGGCCATGCTGTTCGACCTGGGCGTGTTCCTGACCGTTCTGGGCGCGGTGATGCTGATGCTCTACAGCCTCAGCCGCATCGCGCGCTTTGCCGGTCAGACGGTGAACGAGGGTCCGATGGATTACGACCCGGGTGAGGCGGCAAAAGACCGCGACACGGAGGACTGAGATGGAGTTGATCGTTGCAAGCACGGTCGGCGTGCTGACCGCGGGGGGCGTCTACCTGATGCTGCGCCTGCGCACATTCCCGGTGATCCTCGGACTCGCGCTGCTGTCCTATGCCGTGAACGTGTTCATCTTCGCCAGCGGACGGTTGTCGATCGACCAGTCGCCGATCCTGTCGCCCTATGGCGAGGCAAGCTACACCGACCCGCTGCCGCAAGCTCTGGTTCTGACCGCGATCGTGATCTCCTTCGGGATGACGGCGGTCCTGGTGATGATCGGGCTGGGCGCGTTCTTCGAGTCCGAGACCGACCGCATCGATATCGACACCGCCGATGACGCGGCCGCCCCCGAGAAGGACACCCAAGCATGATGCACTGGATCATCCTGCCCGTGGTTCTGCCGGCGATGCTGGCGCCGCTGATCGGTTTCGTGATGCGCCACGACATCACGCTGGCGCGCGCCGCCTCGGTTGCGGGCACGGCCTTGCTGGCCGCTATAGCGGTCGGGCTGGTCATGCTGGCCGCCGATGGGCAGACGCATATCTACCGGCTTGGCGACTGGCCCGCGCCTTTCGGCATCGTGCTGGTGCTCGACCGCCTGTCGGCGCTGATGGTGCTGTTGACCTCAATCCTGGCGTTGATCGCCTTGATCCATGCCATCGCGACCGGCTGGGATGCGCGGGGGCGGCATTTCCATGCGCTGTTCCAGTTCCAGCTCATGGGTATCTGCGGGGCTTTCCTGACGGGCGACGTCTTCAACCTTTTCGTGTTCTTCGAGGTTCTTCTGATCGCCTCTTACGGGTTGATGATCCATTCCGGCGGGCGCGAGCGGATGCGCGCGGGCCTGCAATACGTGGTGATGAACCTCGCCGGATCGACGCTGTTCCTTTTCGCATTGGGAACGCTTTACGCGTCCACGGGCACGCTGAACATCGCCGACCTTGCCGTGCGCGTGGCCGAGATCCCGGCGGAAGAGGCGGCGCTGGTGCGGGTCGCCGCAACGCTGTTGATGATCGTATTTGCGGTGAAAGCGGCGCTGTTCCCGGTGCAGTTCTGGCTGCCCGCGACTTACGCCAACGCGCCGGCACCGGTGGCCGCACTGTTCGCGATCATGACCAAGGTCGGCGCCTACGCCATCCTGCGGGTGCACACGATTTCCTTCGGTCCGGGCATTCCCGGCACGGATGGTCTGGTCGCGTCGCTGCTGTTCCCGGCGGCGATCGTGACCATCGCGGTCGGGGCCTTCGGTGTTCTGGGCGCGCGCCGCTTGATGGGGTTGATCGCCTTCTCGGTGGTGGGGTCGATGGGCACGCTTCTGGTGGCGGTGGCGGCATTCTCGCCCGTGGCGACGACGGCGGCGCTCTACTACATGATCCACTCGACCTTCGCCGCGGCCTGCCTGTTCCTCGTGGCCGATCTGATCGTGACGCAACGCAACAGCGACAGCCTGCAACCGGTCCCGGCGACGGTGCAGAACGGCCTTTTCGCGGCGCTGTTCTTTGCCGCCGCCATCGCCATGGCGGGGATGCCGCCCCTCAGCGGTTTCCTGGGCAAGCTTCTGGTGCTGGACGCGTTGCGCGCCCCGGGCGAGATGCCCTGGGCATGGTCGGCGATCCTGATCGGGTCGCTGCTGACCATCGTGGGCTTCGCCCGCGCCGGGAGTGCGCTGTTCTGGAAATCGACGGCCATCCCTGTGCTGACGCCCGAACCCACCGATGAGGAAGAGGGGGCGCCCGTTCGCCAGGCGCGGGCGGGCGCGTTGCAGGTCGCCCCGACCATGTTGGCGCTGGCGGCCCTCGCTGGTCTTGCGATCTTTGCCGGGCCGGTGGCGGCTTATCTGGAGGACACGTCGGGGCAACTTTTCGACCGCGACGGCTATGTCTCCGCCGTTCTCGACCCCGTTCCCGGTGAGGAGGACTGATCGATGCTGCGCCGTCTCGTTCCCCACCCGCTGCTCAGCCTGACGCTGGTTCTGGTCTGGCTGGGCCTGGTCAACACCTTCACGCTGGGCAACCTGATCCTCGGCCTTGGGTTCGGCCTGGTGATCCCGATGGTGACCGCGCCTTATTGGCCGAACCGGCCGAAGCTGGGCCATCCGCTGAAGGTGCTGGAATACTTCCTGATCGTCCTGTGGGACATCATCGTCGCGAATGTGCAGGTGGCCATGATCATCCTGTTCAAGCGCGAGCCGAGCATCCGGTCGCACTGGATCCCGATCCCGCTGGAACTGACCTCGGCCGAGGCGATCACGGTTCTGGCCGGCACCATCACCATGACGCCGGGCACGGTGTCCGCGACGCTGTCGGCCGACGGGCGCAGCATCCTCGTGCATTGCCTGCATACCGACGATCCCGAAAGCGTCCGTGACGACATCAAGTCCCGCTACGAACGCCGCCTGAAGGAGATCTTCCAATGATCGAATACGCCCTCTACTTCACGGCCAGTTGCTACGGGATCGCGCTCCTGCTGGACCTGTGGCGCATCGGGGTCGGGCCGGACCCGGCCGACCGCATCCTCGCGCTGGACACGATGGTAATCAATGTCATCGCGCTGTTGGTGCTGTATGGCGTGTGGCGCGGTACGGCGATCTATTTCGAAGCGGCCATGCTGGTCGCGATGGTGGGGTTCGTCTCGACCGTCGCCTATTGCCGCTTCGTCCTTCGCGGCGACATCATCGAGTGAGGCAGACATGAGTTTCGCAGCTGAACTGCTCATCTCGATCTTTCTCGTCATCAGCGGGGTCTTCGGCTTTGTCGGGTCGTTCGGCCTTGTGAAGCTGAAGAACTCGCTGCAACGGTTGCATGCACCGACCAAGGCAACGACGCTCGGCGTCGGTGGCGTTCTGGTCGCCTCGATGATCTATTTCTACGTCGAGAAGGGGCACCTCTCGGTGCATGAACTGCTGATCACGCTGTTCCTGTTCCTGACCGCGCCGATCACCGCGAATTTCATCGCCAAGACCTACATGGCGCGCAACCTCCGCAAGCAGGATCTGCCGGAGAGTCAGAGCGATTACGGCTGGTCGATCTATGACGACCCGCCGGAAAGTGTGCAGCTACCGGAAAACGGGACCGAGCCGGTTGTGCTCGATCCCGCCAAGGACGGTGGCGCTCAGTCGTAGCGCAGTTCCGTCGCCTTGCCGCGGAAGATCGTGTAGGCGAGGATCGAGTAGCCGAGGATGGTCGGAATGACGAAGACCGCCCCGATGAGGATGATCAGCAGGCTTTCGGGGGCTGCAGCGGCCTCATAGATCGTCAGCTGTTCCGGCACGACATAGGGATAGAAGCTGTAGGCCATGCCGATATAGGCCAAGGCGAACAGGCCGGTCGAGACGGCGAAGGGCAGCCAGGATCGACGATCCTCGGCGAAGGGCATGGCCCGCAGCATCCGCCACAGCCAAACGATCGCCAACCCCGACAGGATGGGCAGCGGGGAAAGGTAGAAGACCTGCGGCGCGGCCAGCCACTTGTCAAAGATGCGGGTGCTGACCAGCGGTGTGGCCAGCGACACGGCCCCGATCCCGAGGATCACGCCCCAGAGGCTCTCACGGCCCCAGCGCACGGACTTCCATTGCAGTGCGCCTTCGGTCTTGTGGACTAGCCAGGTCGCACCGATGAAGCTGTAGCCAACGGCAAGGAAAACCGCCGTCAGCGTGGCGAAGGCGTAGGTGGCGAGCGTCTGCTCCAGCCCCATGATGTAGAGCCCCAGCATGAATCCTTGCGCCAAGGCGGTCATCAGGCTGCCGGTGAAGAACAGGCGGTTCCACAATTGCTTGTGACGGGCGTGGGCCTTGGCGCGGAACTCGAAGGCCACGCCGCGCAGGATCAACCCCACCAGCATGACGAAGACCGGCAGGTAGAGCGTGGACAGGATCATGCCATGCGCCTGCGGAAAGGCCACCAGCAGCAGGCCAACCGCCAGCACGAGCCATGTCTCGTTGGCATCCCAGAACGGCCCGATCGAGCCGATCATGCGGTCCTGCTCTGCCGGTTCGGCCAGCGGGAACAGGATGCCGACACCAAGGTCGAACCCGTCGAGCACGACATAGATCAGGATGGAGAGCCCCATGAGCGAGGCGAAGGTCCAGGGCAGCCAGTCGGCGGGGTTGGCGAAATCAGGCAGCATCGGCGTCACTCCGCAGGGCTGAGGGCGGCGACCTGCGCCTTGCCCGAATGGCTCATGTCGATGGCGCGGCCGTCATCCCCGCGCGCGGCCTTGCGCGCGAGGTAGGCGATGACACCGATATAGGCCAAAAGCAGGGCGGCGTAGATCGCCAGATAGGTCACCAGCGTACCCAGGACCATCGGCGCAGGCACCTCGGCCACGGCCATCTCGGTCGTCATGACCCCCTGTACCAGCCAAGGCTGGCGGCCGATCTCGGTGGTGTACCACCCGGCCAGCGTGGCAACCCAGCCCGAAAAGGCCATCGGCACCAGCGCGTAGAGGATCGGTTTGGGCAGGCCCTCGACCGCGAACCAGTGACCTGCGATCTGCCCCTCGTGCCGGTCGCGGCGGCGCCACATGAACCAGACCGCGGCCCAACTGAGCAGCAGCATGGCAACGCCCGTGCCGACCATAACGCGGAAGGACCAGAAGACAGGGGCCACCGGCGGGTGCAGGGCGGTTCCGTCCTCGGCCACGAAATCGTTCAGGCCGGTCAACTCGCCGTCCCACTCGTGCGTCAGGATGAAGGAGGCAAGGCCCGGAATCTCGATGGCATGGCGGTTTTCGCGCGCTTCCTCATCCGGGATGCCGAACAGGACCAGCGGCGCGCCTTCCTGAGTTTCCCACAGCCCCTCCATCGCGGCGACTTTGGCGGGTTGATATTCTTTCGTGTTCAGACCGTGCAGGTCGCCCATGAAGATCTGCACCGGGATCAGCAGCGCGCCGATCGCCACGCCGGTCTTGAGCATCGCGCGCACTTCGCGCGACCGGTCGCCGATCAGCCAGCGGAAGGCCGAGACGCCAGCCACGAGGAAGCCCACGGTCAGGAAGCTGGCCAGCATCATGTGCGCGAAGCGATAGGGCATGGACGGGTTGAAGATGATCTCGACCCAGCTGGTGGCGTGCGCCACGCCGTCGATCATCTCGAAACCCTGCGGCGTATGCATCCAGCTGTTCAGCACGATGATCCAGAAGGCCGACATGGTGGTGCCGAAGGCGACGAGAAAGGTGGCCAGCATGTGCAGCCACCCCGGCACCCGCGAAAAGCCGAACAGCATGATGCCGATGAACACCGCTTCGAGGAAGAAGGCCGTCATCACCTCGTAGGCCAGCAGGGGCCCCGCGATATTGCCCACGGTTTCCATGAAGCCCGGCCAGTTGGTGCCGAACTGGAAGGACATGGTGATGCCCGACACGACGCCCATGGCGAAGCTGAGGGCAAAGACCTTCACCCAGAAGCGGTAGGCCGCCATCCACTTGTCGTCCTGCGTCTGGGCAAAGCGCACCCGGAAGAAGAACAGCACCCAGCCAAGGGCGATGGTGATGGTCGGAAACAGGATGTGGAACGAGATATTCGCCGCGAACTGGATGCGGCTGAGGATGAGGGTGTCGAGCGTTTCCATGGTCGTTCGTCCGCTACTTGCGTTTCGCCAGGGCCGGGATGACCCCGCCAGTCTTGTCGATCAGGCCCGCGATCCGGCGGCCCGTCGTCATCAGCTTCACCAGCCGGTCCGTCTCAAGCCGGTCTAACTCGGCGTAGAAGCCGGTCATCATCTCGATCAACTCGCGCAGCTCGGCGATGCGGGCCTCGGCGTAGTCGTCACCAGCGGGGCCTTGCATCTCCAACTCGCGCAGCTTGGTGAGGGTCGGGTCGATCTCGCGCTTCTTGCGCTCGGCGACGAGGGTGCGCACGATCTCCCACAGGTCGTCGGGGGTGGTGAAATAGTCGCGCCGGTCGCCGGGGATGTGCTTGAGCCGGACAAGGTTCCAGCTTTGCAACTCTTTCAGGCCCATCGAGGTGTTCGACCGGCTGATCCCGAGCGCATCGGTGATCGTTTCCGCGTTCAGCGGCTCGGATGAGAGGAACAGCAGGGCATAGATCTGCCCCACGGTGCGGTTGATGCCCCACCGGCTGCCCATCTCTCCGAAATGCAGGATGAACTCCTGCAAGAGAGGCGTTGTTTTCATGCCCAAAATCCTGTTCGCGCAGAGATTTCAGAAATTTCTGAAAAATAGGTAGGCCTGCGCCGGGGCACCTCAACAGCCTGCGACATTATTTTCCGATGAAAGGACCGGTCGCCCTGGTCGCGGGTGTGCGCCTATCGGGTTGGCGCGGGCGCCTGGCGCAGGGCCTCGATTTCCCTGGCGATATCCTCGGCCAGTTGAACGACGTCATCTTGCGGCGCGTCGCGGTGCAACTCGACACGCAGCGCCGTGATGTTGGCCTGATAGCGCCGGGCAAGGCGCGCGGTATCCGCGTCGGGTGGGATTTCGCCCTTGTCTTGCGCCGCCGCGAAGGCCGCGCGGAACTCGGCCCCCATCTGGTCGAGGTAGTCCTGTGTGGCCGCTGCGATCTTCGGATCGGTCGTACGGGTGTCGACCAACGTCTTGGTCAGCATGCAGGCTTGTCGCGCGCGGTCCTGTGGCGTGAGTTCGGCAAAGGACCGCACGTGGGCGGCCAAGGCCTCGATCGGCGAGGCGAAGCGTGCCATCTGAGCACGGAAAAGGCCGCGCGAGGTCTCGAAATAACGCGCGAGCGCCAGCAGGTAGAGGTTTTCCTTGCTGTCAAAAGCGGCGTAGATGCTGCCCGGTTTCATGCTGAGGGCGCCCTCGAGGTCCTTGAGAGAGGTCGCATGATACCCCTTGCGCCAAAACAGGGTCATGGCTGCGTCAAGCGTGGCATCGCGATCGTAGTTTGCCGCGCGCGG
Organism: Maritalea mobilis; assembly: GCF_019800885.1. Classification (GTDB taxonomy): domain Bacteria; phylum Pseudomonadota; class Alphaproteobacteria; order Rhodobacterales; family Rhodobacteraceae; genus Roseibacterium; species Roseibacterium beibuensis. Next base: position 1,296,816 of record NZ_JAHVKE010000001.1, on the reverse strand, counting down.
CATGGGCGGACTCCTCATCAATCCGGTGATCCCGGTCGCTGGTCTGTTCTCCCATCCTTCGTACTTGCGAACAAGACGGGGCAGGGCGACGCAGGCGCATGCGCCGCCCTTCCATGCTTTATTCTGCTGCTTGGGACGGTGCTTTCTGCCAGGCATATTTCTGGAACACCGCGTCAACCGGCGTGCCCGCGAAATGGTTCACGTAGTTCGACATGACCTTTTGCGCGACCCCCAGCACGATCTCGAGGATGTTGGTTGTCGTGAAGCCGGCGGCCAGAAATGCCTCGACATCGGTGTCTTCGACAAAGCCGCGCTGGCGCACCACCAGCAGGGTAAAGTCGCGCAACGCCTCGAGCTTGCGGGTCGGCAGCGGGGTTTCGTTGCGCAGGGCTTCGGTAATGGCGTCGTCGATCTTCATCATCTTGGCGATGCCGGTGTGGGCAGGCACGCAATAGTGGCAGTTCTGCTCGACGTTCACCGTTTGCCAAACCACGGTTTTCTCTTCGTCGGTCAGGGTGGTGGCAAGAAACTGGCGATGCGCCTCTTGGTAGGCAGCCAGAAGGGGCGGCGCATCCGCCATCGTGCCGTGCAGGCCCGGAATGCGGCCATTGGCCTTGAGCGATGCTTCGAGCAGCGGTTTGCCGGCATCAGGGGCTGTGTCGAGCGTATGGATCGTGAAGTCGACCATTGGGCGGTCCCTTTCCTTGGGCGGTTTCAATGATACGCTAGTGGCGGTTTTTGAGTGATTGCTCAATCCGTGAATTGAGTGATCACTCAAATTTGAGGTGCAACGGCGACGGGCGACGCTTTTGCGCCGCCCGTTCTGATAGCCGTCAAGCTGGGAGGTGGTTATTCCGCCGGCAGCACCTCGCCGCGCGCGGCTGATGGACGTTCGGGCAGAAGGAACGCCACCAAAACGAAAACGGTGCCCAGTACGATCCCGAGGAGATCACCGGAGATGGCCGTCAGGCCGGCATAGTCCGATCCGGGCACCGTGCCGAGCGTGACCTTTCCGCCGAGGATGTTTTCCAGAAGGCCGGAATTGTCCCACATCGGGTAGGTCGCCATGTAGGCCGCTGCGCCCAAGAGGCCGCCAGCCACGAAGAACCACGCGTCCTTGCGGCCCGAGGCGGCTGCGCAGACCCCGGTGCCGGGGCAGTAGCCCGACAACGCCCAGCCGCCGCCCAGCAGAAGCCCGCCGATGAACACGCCGATATAGGCGGCCTTCACCGACATGTGCCCGACATCGATGATGCCGAGCATCTGGCCGCCGAACATCAGGATGGACCCGGTGCCGATCGCCAGAAGGATGGTCTTCATGAGGTGCAGGTTCGTCAGGTTCAACATCTTGCTGATATAATTGGGGTTCGTGGCCCCGATCCGATCCAGCACTGCGCCGAAGGAGGCCCCGATCACGAGGGCGAGGATGATGCTCGTCATGGGTCAGGCCTCCTTGAACAGCATAAGCGCGGTGGGAATGGCGGCGAGGAAGGCGCCCGCGGCGAAGATGTAGCCCGAAACAGCCGTCTGCATCATGCCCGACATCATGTGCCCCGAGGTGCAGCCGCCCGCGAGGCGTGCGCCGTAAAGCACGATGAAGCCGCCGGCAAAGGCCACGGCGTAGCGTTTCAGGGTGCTGTCGCCGAAATTGTCACGCCAGACCTGCGGCATGCTCCGTTCCGAGGCGCCAACGCCGCCGCGCGCCATCGCCGAGGCAAAGGCGCCCGCCATCATCGCCAGCACGAAGACGAAGCTGTAGTTGAACGGGTTCGCGACCGAGGCCGCGTATTTGCCGTTCGATCGCGCGAGGTAGGCGTTGGTCGAGGTGTAGCCGCCTTCCTCCGTTGCGGTGACGACCGAATTGTCGACCGCGTTCCAGAGGATGCCGTCGAGGATGACGAACTGGGTCGAGACCCCGATCGGCTTGACGAGTGCCACGGCGAGGAAGAACACCACGCCGAGCAGTATCCCGCCCGTTTTCCAGTTGAGTGCCATGTTGCCCATCTCCCTTCGTGAAATCTATTGTTGTCGAATACGATTATTGACTGCGCCTCGCATTGATCCCGGTCAATGTCATCGGGGGATGCCCGCGCCTGCATGCTGTGACCGCGCTGCGGGTTTGGGTTCCGGGCAATCCATCCCCGAGGCAGGCAGTCTATTGCCCTATGGCACACCGGCCCCGCCGACGCGGCTTCCTTGACGGAGATCGCGGAGCGCGACATGACTGCCGTTGGAAGACGCGGAGCGCGATGACCTCGTGCCGCCTCGGCGGGTTCGCCTTGAAATCGAGGGGTTGGGCATCAGCTTTGACCAAAACGACGCCACTCATGGGGGATGGGAAATTGCTTGTCGGACGCCCTGTCGCACGTCGCGAGGATGTTGCTCTGCTGCGCGGAGAAGGTCGCTACACCGACGACTTGACGCCGGACAACGCGGCCCATCTCGTTTTCGTCCGCAGCCCGGTGGCCGCGGGCAAGATCGTTGCGCTGGACGCCGAGGGGGCTCGCGAAATGCCGGGGGTGCTGGCCGTCATCGACGCCGACACGCTCGATGTCGCCGGTGTGAAGCCGTTTCCGAGCCCCGCGATTCCGCCGCATCTCTTGGTCGGCGACCTGCACGCACCGACCTTTCCGGCCCTGGCCCGTGACGAGGTGCATCACCTGGGCCAGCCGATCCTCGCCATCGTGGCCGAGACGTTGGCCGAGGCGATGGATGCCGCCGAAATGGTCGAGCTGGAGTTCGAGGATCGCCCTGCGATCACCGACCTGACCAAGGCCAAAACCGGCCCCGCGGTCTGGCCTACGGCTTCGGACAACCGGATCTTTCGCGTCGAACTGGGCGATGCAGCGGCCACACAAGATGCCATGGACAAGGCCGCGCACCGCGTCACGCGCCGCTTGTCGATCAATCGCGTCACCGCCGTGTCGATGGAGCCGCGCGGCGCTATCGGGTCATGGGACGCGGAGACCGGGCGCTACGTCATGACCTCCGGAACGCAGGCCACCCATCGCCTGGCCGAAGCCATGGCCGCCCAGATGGGTGTGCCCGAGGGCGATGTGCGCGTCGTGTCCGAGAATTGCGGCGGCACCTTCGGTATGAAGAACGGTGGCATGCCGGAGTATCCGCCCATCCTTGTGGCGGCGCGGCAACTCGGGCGGCCCGTGCGCTGGATCGAGACCCGCTCCGAGGCGTTCCTTTCGGACCCGCAGGCGAGGGAACAGGTGGCCGAGGCAACCCTCGCGCTGGATGGCGAAGGGCGGTTCCTTGGGCTTTCGGTCGACGTCGTGGCGGGGATCGGGGCCTATGCCAACGCGACATCGCTTTTGTCGAGCTTCAACAACATCGCTTCGGTGACGGGCGTTTATGGCATCCCGGCGATCCGCGTCGCGGTCGAGGGCGTGCATCTCAACACGCAAACGACCGCAGCCTATCGTGGGGCCGGTCGGCCCGAGGCCTCCTTCATCATCGAACGGATGATCGATATCGCCGCGCGCGAGACCGGCATCGACCGGGTCGAGCTGCGCCGGCGCAACATGCTGCAACCCGAGGAACTGCCGCGCAAAACGGCGCTGGGCTATGTCTATGACAGCGGCGATTTTCCGGCGCTGTTCGACCGCGCGCTTCAGGCGGCCGACTGGGCCGGTATCGCGGCGCGCAAGCAAGAGGCGAAGGCACGCGGCAAGCTGCGCGGCGCTGGGCTGGCCTACACGATCGAGATCGCGGGCGGACCTCCGGCAAAACCGATGCCGGAATATGCCTCGGCCACCCTGTCGCCCGAGGGCTGCCGCCTGATGCTGGGGACGGGCGATGCGGGGCAGGGGCATGACACGGCCTTTGCCCAGATCGCGGCGGATGCTTTCGGGCTTGGCCTGGAGAAGGTCTCGCTCTTTTCCGGCGATACTGGCGTGGTGCCGAAGGGGACCGGCAGCTTCGGCTCCCGCAGTCTTGGCGCGGCGGGCAGTGCGCTGGTGCATGTGTGCGAGGATCTCATCGCGCAACTCTCCGTTCACGCTGCCCGGCATCTCGACGCGGAGGCAGAGGCGCTGACCTTCGAGGATGGCACCTTCAAGCTGCCGGGAACGAACCGGGCGATCACGCTGGAGAGTCTCCTGGCCGAGGATGACCTTACAGTTTCAGCCGAGCGCTGGGAGGGCACGAAAGGCCCGAGCTTCCCCAACGGCTGCCACATCGCCGAGGTCGAGATCGACCCGGAGACCGGCGAGATGGAGATTTGCAGCTACACCGCCCTCGAAGACATCGGGAAGGTCATCAACCCGCTCCTGGTCGCAGGCCAGATCCATGGGGGCATCGTGCAGGGCCTTGGCCAAGGCATGATGGAGGCGATCCGCTATGACGAGGACGGCCAGCTTCTGACCGGGTCCTTCATGGATTACGCGATGCCACGCGCCAGCGACCTGCCGTTTTTCAACGCGCAGACGGCCTCGGTCGAGACCGCGTCCAATACGCTGGGCACCAAGGGCGTGGGCGAGGCGGGAACGGTCGGCGCGCTGCCGGTCCTGTCCTCGGCCATCGCGGATGCCTTGGCGCCCCTGGGGGTTGACCATGTCACCCTGCCGGCCACGCCCTCGGCAATCTGGGAGGCGATCCAGGCCGCCCAGGCATGACGCTGGCGCCGTTTCAGCATTGCCCGAGGATTAGACACCAAGCGGCAAACCCGACCCAACAGTCGGCCTTTTCCGGCACAGGTGCCGAATAATCCCGGTGTGTCCGCCGTTTTGGCGCCATGCGCTTGCATCGGGGGGCTCGCTGTTAAACAAGGCAGGATGCATATCGTGCCATGTACTCTTCGAAGGTAGACGCCATGACGGTTTCAACGACATTCACGACGCAAGACATGCGCGCGGCGATCCTGCATCACCTGACCTACACGATGGGCAAGGATGCGGACCACGCCACCACCTACGACTGGCGCATGGCCCTGTCTTTCGCGGTGCGGGACCGGATCGTGGACGGCTGGTTCGCTTCGACCCGGAAAAGCTACGAGGCGGGGGCAAAGCGGGTTTACTACCTGTCGATGGAGTTCCTGATCGGGCGGCTCTTGCAGGACGGGTTGGTGAACCTGCGGCTGCTCGACGATGCCTGCGAGGCGCTGACCGCGCTTGGTCTGGAGCCTTGGGCGGTGATCGCGGACGAACCCGACGCGGCGCTTGGCAATGGCGGGCTTGGACGGCTGGCCGCCTGTTTCCTCGAATCGCTCTCCAGTCTCGGGGTGCCGGCGCATGGCTACGGCATCCGGTATGAACACGGGTTGTTCCGCCAACGCTTTGTCGATGGGCGGCAGGTCGAGTTGCCCGAGACCTGGTTGCAGGAACATCACGCCTGGGAATTCGAGCGCCCCGAGGCGCGCTATCGCATCGGGTTCGGTGGCGACGCCCGTGACGCCGGTTGGGACCCCGCCGAGGCGGTGATCGCCGCGGCCTATGACACGCCCATCGTCGGCTGGCAGGGGCGCTGGGCGAACACGCTGCGCCTGTGGGCCGCTAAACCGGTCGAGGGGTTCGACCTCGACAGCTTCAACCGGGGCGATTTCGTCGGCGCTGCCGCGCCCGAGGCGATGGCGCGCACGATCAGCCGGGTGCTCTACCCCGACGACACGACCGAGATCGGCAAGGAACTGCGGCTGAAGCAGGAGTATTTCTTCACCGCCGCCTCGCTGGCCGACATCCTGCGACGCTTCGATATGGAGCACGGCGATCTGCGCAAGCTGCCGGAAAAGGTGGCGATCCAGTTGAACGACACCCACCCGGCCATCGCCGGGCCGGAACTGGTGCGCCTGCTGCACGATGACAACGGTATTCCCTTCGACGAGGCGATGGACCTTGCCCGCAACACGCTGGGCTACACCAACCACACGCTGCTTCCCGAGGCGTTGGAGCGCTGGTCGGACGATCTTTTCGGGCGTCTCCTGCCGCGGCATCTGGAAATCATCGACCGGATCGACCAGGCGCACCGCGCGGCCTACCCGTCAAGCAGCGTGACGATCCGCGAACCCGGCGTGGTGAAGATGGGCGAGTTGAGCTTTGTCATGGCGCATCGCGTCAACGGGGTGTCGGCCCTGCATACCGAGTTGATGAAATCGACCGTGTTCAAGGAGTTGAACGCGCTTCACCCGGACCGGATCGTGAACGAAACGAACGGTGTCACGCCGCGCCGGTGGCTGTTGTCGTCGAACCCGCGTCTGGCCAGCCTGATCACCGAGCGGATCGGGGAGGATTGGGTCGGTGACCTCGAACAATTGTCCAGGCTGGAAGAGCATGTCGGCGACGCGGGCTTCCTGTCGGCCTATGCCGAGGCCAAGCGCGCCAACAAGGCGGACCTTGCCGCGTGGATCGAGGCCGAGCATGGCATCGCTCTCGACCCCGCGATGATGTTCGACGTGCAGATCAAGCGCCTACACGAATACAAGCGCCAGCATCTCAATATCCTCGAGGCCATTGCGCTGTGGCAAGCGATCCGGGCCGAGCCTGATGCGGACTGGACCCCGCGGGTCAAGATTTTCGCGGGCAAAGCGGCCCCGGGCTATCATTTCGCCAAGGACATCATCCGTCTGATCAACGACGTGGCCGAGGTGGTGAATGCCGACCCGATCACGCGCGACAAGCTCAAGATCGTGTTCCTGCCGAATTATAACGTGACGCTGGCCGAGCGTCTGATCCCGGCTTCGGACCTCTCGGAACAGATCTCGACCGCGGGCAAGGAAGCGTCGGGCACCGGCAACATGAAATTCGCGCTGAACGGTGCCCTGACGATCGGCACGCTGGATGGCGCGAACGTGGAAATCCGCGACCGGGTCGGGAAAGAGAACTTTTTCCTGTTCGGGATGACGGCGGACGAGGTCGTGGCGCGACGCAAGATCAAGGACCATGCGGCCGAGGCCATCGCCGCCGACCCGCGCCTTGCCGCCGCGCTGGCCGCCGTGCGCGACGGCACGTTCTGCGCCGACGAGCCCGACCGCTACGCCCATATCGTGCAGAACCTGTCCGGGCCGGATTACTTCCTCGTGTCGTCGGATTTCACGGACTACTGGCGCGCGCAGCGCGAGGTGGATGCCGCTTACCGGGATGCCGATGGCTGGACGCGGATGGCCGCGCTCAACACCGTGCGCTCGGGCTGGTTCTCGTCCGACCGGACGATCCGGGGCTACATGGCCGATGTCTGGGGTGCGGAGCCGGTCATCTGATCGGTGGCGACCTGCGGTGCGGAGCGGTTGCAACTGTCCCGTGTTTCCCTAGGCTGGTCCTGGATGTGTTTGGCAGTGACAGCTTTTTCACGGCTGGGCCATCTCATCGCCGGGTCGGGCTATCGCAACGGCGGCCCCCCGGTGGACGCCACGACCGGGAACAGGGAGGACCACGATCCATGGTCGACAGCTCTTCACGTTTGATGCGCAAAAGCATGGCCTTCGTTCTGGCCGGGGGGCGGGGAAGCCGCCTCAAGGAATTGACGGACAACCGGGCCAAGCCAGCGGTCTATTTCGGCGGCAAGGCGCGGATCATCGACTTTGCCCTGTCGAACGCCCTCAACTCCGGCATCCGCAAGATGGCCATCGCCACCCAGTACAAGGCACATTCCCTGATACGTCACTGCCAGCGCGGCTGGAGCTTTTTCCGCCCCGAGCGCAACGAATACCTCGATATTCTTCCGGCCAGCCAGCGTGTTGCCGAAAACCAATGGTATCTGGGCACCGCCGATGCCGTGACGCAGAACATCGACATCGTGGACAGCTACGGGGTGGATTACGTCCTGATCCTTGCGGGTGATCACATCTACAAGATGGATTACGAGCGGATGATACGCCAGCATGTCGAGACGGGGGCGGATGTGACCGTGGGGTGCCTGACCGTGCCGCGCAAGGAGGCCACGGCTTTCGGCGTGATGGGCGTGGATGCCAACGACCGGATCACCAGCTTTCTGGAAAAACCGGCCGACCCGCCCGGCACCCCGGATGATCCCAGCGTCGCGCTGGCCTCGATGGGGATCTACGTCTTCGACTGGAAGTTCCTGCGCGAGCTCTTGATCGCCGATGCCGAGGATCCGAATTCCAGCCATGATTTCGGCGGCGACCTGATCCCCGACATCGTGAAGAACGGCAAGGCGATGGCCCATCGCTTTTCCGACAGTTGCGTGCGCCACGCCTCCGAGGCTCCGGCCTATTGGCGCGATGTCGGCACGCTCGATGCGTTCTGGAAGGCGAACGTGGACCTGACCGGCTTCACGCCCGATCTGGACCTTTGGGACCATAACTGGCCCATCTGGACCTATTCCGAGATCGTCCCGCCCGCCAAGTTCATCCATGACGAGGAAAACCGGCGCGGCATCGCTGTCAGTTCCCTTGTATCGGGCGGATGCATCATCTCAGGCACCGAAATCCGGCAATCTCTGTTGTTCACCATGGTGCATACCAACAGCTATTCTAGCCTCGATCAGGCGGTGGTTCTGCCACATGCCAACATTGCGCGGCATGCGCGGCTGACCAAGGTGGTCATCGACCGTGGCGTCCAGATTCCCGAGGGGTTGGTCGTGGGCGAGGACCCGGAAGAGGACGCCAAGTGGTTCCGCGTGTCCGAGGGGGGCGTCACCCTGATCACCAAGCGGATGCTGGACAAGCGGGAGGCTGCCCTGGGATGAAGGTTCTGTCGGTCGCCTCGGAATGCGTGCCTTTCGTAAAGACGGGGGGGCTTGCCGACGTGGTGGGCGCGCTGCCGCGCGTCATGGGGCAGGTGGGCGTCGAGATGCGGGTCATGCTGCCCGGTTATCCCGGCGTGATGCAGGCCATCGGCAAGGCGAAAACCGTTTTGGAAGAGAGTGACCTCTTTGGCGGCACGGGCCGTGTGGTTGCCGCCAAGGCCGCGGGGATCGACCTTTTGGTCCTCGATGCGCCGCATTTGTTCGAGCGGGATGGCTCGCTTTACATGGGGCCGGGCGGAACGGATTGGGCCGACAATCCCGAACGCTTCGCGGCGCTGTCCTGGATGGCAGCGCGTGTCGCGATGGAAGGGGCCGGCAAGTGGCGGCCCGATATCTTGCATGGCCATGACTGGCAGGCGGGTTTCGCGCCCTATTACCTGAAGAAAAAGGGCAGCGCGCTTCCCACGATCCTGACGATCCACAACATCGCCTTTCACGGCCTCGCCCCGCGGGACAGACTGTCGACGCTCCGGCTCGACCCGACTGATTTCGTGCAGGACGGAGGTTTCGAATTCTGGGGGCAGGTGGATGCTCTGAAGGCGGGCCTGGTCTGGTCCGACAAGATCACAACGGTTTCGCCAACCTATGCGCGGGAATTGACCCGGCCCGAGTTCGGCGCCGGCCTCCATGGGGTGATCGAGGCCCGGGCCAGCGATCTGGCGGGCATCCTGAACGGGATCGACACCGAGGCCTGGGATCCGACGACCGACCCCCTGATCGCCGCGCCATTCAAGACCCCGCGCGGCAAGGCCAGGAACAAGGCGGCCCTTCGCCGGGAATTCGGCTTGCCCGAGGCCGGTGGCCCGCTTTGCGTCGTCGTCTCTCGCCTGACCGAGCAGAAGGGGCTCGACCTGTTGATCGAGGCCTTGCCGGCCCTTGTCGATCAGGGCGGGCAACTGATCCTGCTTGGCACGGGTGAGGCCAAGCTGGAGGCGGCCTTCCGCAAGGCGGCGCATCATGAGAACGTCGCGGTTCATATTGGCTATGACGAAGGGCTGTCGCACCGCCTGATCGCGGGGGCGGACGCGATCCTTGTCCCCTCGCGCTTCGAACCTTGTGGCCTGACCCAGCTTTATGCCCTGCGCTACGGGACGATCCCGCTGGTCGCGCTAACCGGGGGGCTGGCAGATACCGTCATCCCGGCCAACCCCGCCGCCCTGGCAAAGGGGGTGGCGACGGGCATCCAGATCAATCCGCTCACGTCCCACGCCCTTGCGCTGGGGCTTCTCGACCTTTGTACACTTTACCAGGACAAGGCGACCTGGGCCCGGATGCAGCGCAACGCGATGGCCCAGCCCGTCGGGTGGGAGGCCTCGGCCGCCGCCTATGCCCGGCTTTATCACGAGGTAGCCACCCCCGCATGACCGCACAATTGACGATGGCCGAAGGCCGCGCGGCGCCCCTCGGCGCGACATTCGATGGCGAGGGCGTCAACTTCGCCGTGTTCTCGGAACATGCCACGCGCATCACGGTCTGCCTGTTTTCCGAGGACGGAAAGCACGAGACACATCGCCTGGATCTGCCCGAACGCGACGGCGACGTGTGGCATGGCTATGTCTCGGGCCTGCGTCCGGGGCAGCTTTACGGGTTGCGCGCCGACGGTCCCTATGCCCCGCACCAGGGGCACCGGTTCAACTACAACAAGCTGTTGATCGACCCCTATGCCAAGCGTCTCACGGGCCACCCGCGCTGGCATGACGCGCTGATGGGATACACGGTGGGCAATAGCCACCAGGACCTGAGTTTCGACAAGCGCGACAGCGCGCCCTACATGCCGCGCTGCTCGGTCGAGGACCCCAGTTTTTCATGGGGCGGGGATCGTGCCCCGCGCACGCGCGAGGCCGAAACGATCCTCTACGAGGCGCATGTCAAAGGCTTCACGCAGCGGTTTCCGGGGGCCGATCACCCGGGCAGCTTTCTTGCGCTCGGGTCGGACGTCGTGCTGGATTACCTTACCGATCTCGGCGTCACGGCGGTCGAGTTGCTTCCGTCGCAGGCATTTCTGAATGACCGTTTCCTCGTCGAAAAGGGGCTGACGAATTACTGGGGCTACCAGACGCTTGGCTTTTTCGCGCCCGAGCCCCGCTACCTGACGGACGGCCAGATCGCCGAGTTCCAGTACATGGTCGCCCGGCTGCATGCCGCCGGGATCGAGGTGATCCTTGACGTGGTCTACAACCATACCTGTGAAGGGTCCGAAGCCGGTCCGACCTTGTGTTTCCGCGGCCTCGACAACCTCAGCTACTACCGCCTGGCCTCGGACGGGCGCAGCTACATCAACGACACGGGCACCGGGAACACGGTGAACGTGGATCACCCGATGGTCCTGCGCATGATCCTCGACAGCCTGCGCTACTGGGTCGAGGTGATGCATGTGGACGGGTTCCGCTTTGACCTGTGTTCGACGCTGGGGCGCACGGATCACGGCTTTCACCGCGGGGCGGCGTTCTTTGACGCGATCCGGCAGGACCCGGTTCTGACCGAGGCCAAACTGATTGCCGAGCCATGGGATATCGGGCCGGGCGGCTATCAGCTGGGGGCATTTCCGCCGCCGTTCATGGAATGGAATGACAAGTTTCGCGACGGCGTGCGCCGCTATTGGCGCGGTGATGCCGGAATGGTGCCGGAGCTGGCCGACCGCCTGACCGGATCGGCCGTGCAGTTCGACCACTCGGGGCGGCCGGCCACGGCCTCGGTCAACCTACTGACGGCGCATGACGGGTTCACGCTGGCCGATGTCGTGTCCTACGTGGAGCGGCACAACGCGGCCAATGGCGAGGATAACCGCGATGGGCATGGCGAGAATTTCTCGGACAATTTCGGGGTGGAAGGTCCAAGCGACGATCCCGACGTGATCGCGGCGCGGGGGCGGCGGCGGCGCAACATGATGGCGACGCTGCTTCTGTCCCAAGGCACGCCGATGATCCTCGCCGGCGATGAGGTCGGGCATAGCCAGAAGGGCAACAACAACGCCTATTGCCAGGATAACGAGATCAGCTGGATCGACTGGGACAACGCCGACGAAGACTTCCGCGCCTTCACCCGTGATTTGATCGCGTTTCGCAAGGCGCATCCGATCCTGCGGCAGAAACGGTTCCTGCACAGCCAGGAACGCGCGGTGGACGGGGTCGAAGACCTGTTCTGGTGGCGCGAGGATGGCGCGCCGATGGCGCAGGACGACTGGGATGATGACCAACGTCGCGTGCTGTGCGCCGAGTTGCGCATGGCCTCGGGCAGCCCGGCCTATGCCGAGCGTGAAGAAGCCCTGTTCCTCGTCTTCAATTCCGGGGACCAGGACGTGAGTGTGACCTTGCCTGATCCGACCGGGGGCTGGTTCTGGTCGCGCAGGATCGACAGCGCCGCCGCGTGGTTCGGCGCAGAAGAAGTGGGCGATACGATGGAGGTCGCGGGGCCATCGGTCACCGTCTGTGTGCTTGAGGCGCGGGATGGCTGACGCATTGTCGGCGCTTGCGGTCCGGGCGGGGATTGTTCCGTCCTATACCGATCAGACGGGGCGGCGGCGTCGGACCGGGCGTGCGACGATGCGGGCCTTGCTGGCCGCGATGGGGCTGCCGGCCGCGACCGAGGCCGAGGCCGAGGCCGCGGATCGCCTCCATGCGCTCGAGGCAAAGGCGACCGCGCGCCGCCTGCCGGCCTGGGCCGTCGGTGTGCCGGATGAACCGCTGCGAAACCTGGCCCCCACTGGTGCGGACTGGTCCCTGCAACTGGAAGACGGCACTGAATGCGAAGGGCAGGGGGATAGCCTGCCGGGCCTGCCGCTGGGGTTGCACACGCTGCGGGTTGGCCCATCCGTCTGCACGCTGATCGTGGCGCCACGGCGTCTGCCGGAACCGTCACGCTGCTGGGGGCTGATGGCGCCGCTTCACGCAATGCGCCCGGCCGAGATCGGCGGCCTGGCCGATTACGAGGATCTGGCCGTCGCGGGCGAAGGTCTGGCGCGGCAGGGGGCGGCGTTTCTGGGTCTCAACCCGATCCATGCCGGTTTCTTCAACGATCCCGGGGGCTTCAGCCCCTACACGCCGTCCCATCGCCGCCGGCTCAGCGCCTTTCATGTCACGGCGGGCCAAACGGCCTCCCCCGGCGACGCAACCGTCGAATATGCCATGGAGATCCCGAAGCGCCGGGCCGCTTTGCAGAGGGCGTTCGCCGCCTTCCAAGAGGCCGGGGGCGATCCCGGGTTTTCCGAATTCAGGAAAGCCGAGGGCGCGGCGCTCGACCGCTTCGCCCTGCATCAGGCGCTGTCGGACCAGTACGGGGCTTATTGGACGGATTGGCCCGCTGCCTTGCAGGACCCGAGCAGCGCCGAGGTTGCGCAGGCGCAGGCCGGGTTGCGCGATGCCGTGACCTTCCACGCCTGGCTGCAATGGCGGGCGCATGAAGGATTGCAGACGGCCAACCACCGGGCCAAGGCGGCAGGCATGGGCTTGGGCCTTTACCTCGACCTTGCGGTGGGGACCCACCCGGCTGGCGCCGAGACCTGGGAAGACCGCGAAAGCTTTGCCTTCGGCGCCTCTCTCGGGGCGCCGCCCGATGCGTTTTCCGCCGATGGGCAAAGCTGGGGTCTTGCGCCGTTCAACCCGCATGCGCTGATCGCGAAGGGATTTCGCCCCTTGGCTGAGACGCTTCGCTGCCAGATGGCGTTGTCGGGGGCGGTCCGGATCGACCATATCCTCGGCTTCGACCGCGCGTTCTGGGTGCCCGAGGGGGCGGCGGGGGCCTATGTCCAGATGCCGCGCGAGGCGATGCTGGCCGTGGTCCGGCTGGAAGCGGCCCGGGCAGGCGCGATTGTCGTGGGTGAGGACCTGGGCAACGTGCCAAGGGGGCTGCGCGCCAGGCTGGCGGCCTCTGGCATTCTGAGTTGCCGCTTGCAACTGTTCGAACGGTTGCCCGGCGATGCACCGGCCTTCCGCCCGCCCGAGACGTTCGAGCGGCGGTCCATCGCCAGTTTCTCGACCCACGATCTGCCGACGTGGAAAGGCTGGCGGCAGGGGCAGGAGGTCACGACACGGCGCGATCTCGGCCATATCACGCCCGGCTTCGGGGAAGAGGAACTTGACCGACGCAAGGTCGAGGTCGCGGCTTTCGATGCTATGACGGCAAGGGTTGCGCCGGACGGGACGGACCCGGCCTCGGTCGATGCGATGCACCATGCGCTGGGGGCGACGCGCTCGGCCTTGGCGATGGTGCAGGTCGAATGTGCCCTCGACATCGTGCCGCAACCGAACCTGCCGGGTACGACCACGGAGTATCCGAACTGGCGGCAACGCCTGCCCGTTGGGCCCGAGGGTCTGGGCCGTGATCCGCGGATCGCGCGGGCGGCCAAGATCATGGCGGCACACAAGCGGTAAGGATCAGCCCGGCGCTCGGGTATAGACCAGCGCCATCGAGTCCTTCAGGGTAATCGGCCCGCCGGTATAATCTCCGCCAATTGAAGGCGTGCGGAGGGCAAGACGCCAGCCGGTGCCCTTGATCCCGGGAACGGGCAAGGTCAGCGGGTCGATCTCATCCGTCGGTTTGCCCTCCATATGCGCGACGGAGAAGACCTGCTCGCCGTCCGGCCCGTGCCGGAGCGAGGTGAACACTGTCCGACCGCTGACCGGGTGCAGGTAGTCGAAATGATCCTTCGGGCCGTAATTGTCGCGCAGCCATGGCCGCGCGCGGCGGAAATTGCGCGTGGCAAGGCAGAACGCCGCCTGTTCGCCATCGAGCGAGGGCAGGGAGTTCGACACGTTGCAGTAATCGTGCATGTCGTCCATCCACGCCCGCGCGATGCGCTTGAGGTTCACCACCGTGAATTCGGGTCCGGCGAGTGGCGGCTCTGCCTTGGATAGAAGCCGCGCGATTTCCTCAAGATCGTATTCCGTGACTTCGACCAGCGCGGGCAGGAATTCCATGAAGCGCGCCAATTCCTCGCGCGTCTCAAAGCCCAATTCCTTCAGGCGGCGGAAATTGGCGGGCACGGAGTAGCTGTATTCATCGACCTGCCATTTCAGGCTGATCGCCTCTTCGGCGACGACCTTGACGCCGTAGCGGTCGTCCTGGTTGCGGATGAAGCCCCAACTCGCCCGCGCCATGGCGTTCAGGAAATCCATCGGCACGCCGGGCAGCGCGACATAGGTCAGCACATGGACAGCCGGGTTGTCATAGGCCTTGTCGAGGATCTCCATTCGCGTGCGGCCAAGGCGCGTGTTCACGTTCAGCTTGGGGTTCACCTGCGTGCCCCGGCGCAGCGTGTCGTGGTTCGACGTGCCCGAGATCCAGTTCGCGCCCACGTCCAGCATCTCGCGGATGCGCCAGAATTTGGACAGCCAGAAGGTATAGAGGAACGGCGTGTTATGGGCGAAGGTCAGCGGCCCCCATTGGAACACGTCATCGTCACGCTGCGCGGTAATGACCGCGCGGTAATCCGAGGACAGTTCCCAATCCTCGTCCGGCCAGGGGCGGCCATCCTCGAAGATGAACCATGGGCGATAGCGGGTGCCCGCGACCTCCTGCTCGATATCGGCCATCTCCTGCAGGAAGTCGTCGTCATGGCGCAAGACCTGTGCGGCACTGTCCCACCATTTGAAATCCTGCGCGCCGTCGACGCGCACGCCATCGGCGCCGAAATCGACCTTGCGGCGCTGCATTTCCAGCAGGATCGCGCGCACGGCGGGGTTCTGGTAGTCGAGGTTCTGGCCATACATGTTCGGCCCGGCGAAGAAATGGCTGTTCAGCGCATCGAGTCCCTGGTTGTCGGAATGGCCGAAGACCACGTCGAGAACCAGTTTCTTGGGCTTCGATGGGAAGTTGTGCAGCACCGAAATCAGGTCGATCAACTCATCGGGACGGCCGGATTCAAGAAGGACCGGGTTAACCGTGGACATGCCAGAAATGACGATGTCGTAGCCCCAGTTCGTCGTGTCCGGGCGAAGGAGAGAGACCTCCACGGCATCGCTGTCGCCGTCCTGCTCCTGCCAGAAATCCGGGCCGGTTTCGTAGACGGTGGTCGGCTCGACCGGCAGAAGCTGAACAGCGTCATAACCAAGGAAAAGCTGATCGGCCGGTTCCAGCGGCAGGTCGCGGGCGACCCGTTCGGCCAGACGTTGGTAGTGACGTGTCAGGCTGGCCAGGGTGCCGCCCGCCGTCGCGGTGGGGGCATGAATTTGCAGGATGTTGCCCGGTGGGCCGAACTTGTGCGGGGCGTTGCCGCGCAGCGCCTCGAAATAGGCCGTGTCGCCGCGCCCGGCCTGCATCGCGGCCACGTCATAGAGTTCCGCCGGGGCCATCGCGCCAAAGGGCAGCGACATGGCCAGCGGGTCTAGGATGCGGTGCCACTGGTCCTCGGCATCCCTCCAGGCCAGCGCGTAGAAGTCGCCGATCGTCTCTCGGCTGCCGGCGCGAATACCGGTGACGGCGGTAAAGCAATGTGCTTCCTCGCGGATAACCGGGACCCATGCGCGTTCGAACCGCACGGTCTGATGCGCGCGGGTCAGGTCGAGCGGCTCAAGGGGCGACAGGATTTCAAGGAAGATATCGCCCGAGGGCACGCGCTGGTCGAGGAGTTCCGGTGTCCAGAACCCGAAGAGCGCACGGTCGCCCTCGACGCGCCCGCCAAGGCGGCGGGCAATCCGGCGCTCAGCCTCGAAACTCGTTTCAGCGGTGGTCAGCGCGTCGCGCGCGGCATCGGCTTCGGCGCGGACGGCATTCTCGTCGAATGCAATACGGTCGGTCAGGGGCATCGCGGCTCCTTTCTCGGAAACAGGTCGGTCAGACGACGCTCAGCCCTCGTGGACAAGAACGACCGTGGAGAGGGGCGGCAGGTAGATCTCGGTGCTGGCAGCCTGGCCGTGCAGCGGCTCGGATCGGGCCTCGACCGCACCCATGTTGCCACGCCCTTGCCCGCCATAGATCTCGGCGTCGGTGTTCAGCGCCTCGCGCCAGCGGCCCGTGGCGGGCAGGCCCAGCTTGTAGGCCGGGCGTTCGACGGGCGTGAAGTTACAGATGACAACCGCGTTGGGGTCGTCCGGCCCGCCGCGACGCAGCCACGCGTAGACGGAGTTCGCGGCATCATCGGCCTCGATCCACTGGAACCCTTGCGGGTCCGCATCCAGCGCATGCAGGGCAGGCGTGCCACGGTAAAGCGTGTTGAGGTCGCGCACGAGGCGTTGCAGCCCGGCATGGCGCGGATCGTCCAGCGCGGCCCAGTCGATCTGGGCGTCATGGTTCCATTCGGACCGCTGGCCGAACTCCTGCCCCATGAACAGCAGTTTCTTGCCCGGATGCCCCCACATGAAGCCGTAATAGGCGCGCAGGTTGGCCAGTTTCTCATCCTCGTTGCCGGGCATCTTGCCGAACATCGAGCCTTTGCCATGCACGACCTCGTCATGGCTGATCGGCAGGATGAAGTTCTCCGAAAAGGCGTAGGTCAGGCCGAAGGTCATCTGGTGATGGTGGTGCTGGCGGTAAATCGGCTCGCGCGACATGTAGTCGAGCGTGTCGTTCATCCAGCCCATGTTCCACTTGTAGCCAAAGCCAAGCCCCCCCTGATCGACGGGCGCCGAGACCTTGGGGTAAGAGGTGCTTTCCTCGGCCACGGTCATGACGCCGGGCTGCGCGCCGTAGGTGGCGGCGTTCATTTCCTGCAACATGGCGATGGCTTCGTAATTCTCGCGCCCGCCGTCCTTGTTGGGCACCCATTCGCCCTCGGCGCGTGAATAGTCGCGGTAGAGCATCGAGGCGACGGCATCCACGCGCAACCCGTCGACATGGTATTCCTCGAGCCAGTAGATCGCGTTGGAGACGAGGTAGTTCTTAACTTCGGTCCGCCCGTAATTGTAGATCAGGGTGTTCCAGTCCTGGTGGAACCCCTCGCGCGGGTCGGCATGTTCGTAAAGCGCCGTGCCGTCGAAATGGCCGAGGCCATGCGGATCGGTCGGGAAATGCCCCGGCACCCAGTCCAGGATGACGCCAAGCCCTTTCTTGTGGGCAGCCGCGACCAGGTCGCGGAACTCGTGCGGCGGGCCGTGGCGCACGGTCGGTGCGAACAGACCCACCGGCTGATAGCCCCATGATCCGTCGAACGGGTATTCGCTGATCGGCATCAGCTCGATATGGGTGAAGCCCATGTCGGCAGCATACTCGACCAGTTCCTCTGCGGCCTCGACATAAGAGATCGGGCGGCCACCCTCCTTGCGTCGCCACGATCCAAGGTGCACCTCGTAGACCGAAATCGGCGCGGTGCGGGCGTTGCGCCCGGCCCGCGTCTTCATCCAGTCGCCATCGGGCCATCCGTAGCCGCGAATGTCGCGCACCACCGAGGCGTTTTCCGGCGGGTGTTGCGAGCCAAAGCCGACCGGATCGGCCTTGAGCGGGCCGAGTTTTCCGTCCGCGCCCAGGATCTCGTACTTGTAGGGCTCGCCCTCTCCGATGCCGGGAATGAAGATTTCCCACACGCCGGTATTGGCGCGGCGGCGCATGACATGGCGGCGGCCGTCCCAGAGGTTGAAGCCCCCGGCCACAGAGACGCGTTTCGCGTTCGGCGCCCAGACGGCGAAATGGGTGCCTTCGACGCCTTCATGCGTGATGACATGGGCGCCCAGCACCTCCCACAGGCGTTTATGGGTGCCTTCCCCCATCAGGTAGTCGTCGATTTCACCGAGGACCGGGCCGAAGCGGTAAGGGTCGTCAAATTCCCACGAGGCGCCGCCGGCGGCGGTGGCGTGCAGTCGGTAGGGCGCATCGCCCGGCACGGGGCCGAAGAATATGCCCTCATATTCTTTGGCCGGGGAAAGCGGGTAGGGGTCTTCAACCCCTTCGAGCGTTGCTGAAACGCTGTCTGCGCCCGGCAGGAACACGGTCACGATCCGTTCCCCATTCCGCTCATGCGGTCCAAGCAGCGAAAAGGGATCGTCGAACTCACCGTTGAGGAGGCGGGTCAGATGCTCGGGCGGGGCGATATCGGCAGTCAGGTCGCGGTGATCTGTTTGCATGTGCAGAAAGGATAGGCATTCTGCCTTGAACATCAACCGGGTTGGCCGGGAATGCCGGGCCCGGCCTAGTCCGTCTCCACGCCCGCCCCCATTATGCCCTGCGCAACAAGCGCGTCGATTTCCGCCTCTTCATACCCCGCAGCGCGTAGGATTTCGCGACCATGTGCGCCCAATTCCGGCGTGGTGTGCCGAATGCGCAGCGGGGTCTCCGAGAACTTGATCGGAAAACCCGTCATCTTCACCGTGCCATGGCCGGGATGGGGCACGTCGAGCACCATCTCCTGCGCTGCGACCTGCGGATCGTTCAGCGCCTCGGTCAGGGATTGCACGCGCCCCGAGGGCACGCCGGCCTTGTTCAGGCGCGCAATCCATTCCGCCTGGGTGCCATCCGCGACTGCCTCGTTTATCAGGGCATTCAACTCGGCCCTGTTCTGGACCCGCATGGCATTGTTGGCAAAACGCGGCTCGTCCAGCAGGTGCGAGAGGCCGATTTCCTTCATGAAACGCTGGACGATCACCTCGGTCGAGGGGGCCACGGCGATATCGCCGTCCGAGGCGCGGAACAAGCCGTAGGGCGATGCGATCGGGTGGTCGTTGCCGGTCGGAACCGGGTCTCGTCCCGTCGCCAGCGCGTTCGAGGACAGGTAGGCCATCATCGACATCATGGACATCATCATCGACGCCTCGACCCGTTGGGCCGGGCCGCCGTTTTCCCGCCCGCGCAGGGCCGCGACGGCCCCGAGCGCGGCATAGAGGCCCGCCACGAGGTCCGTGATCGGCGGCGCGGTGCGCAGGGGGCCGGTCTCGGGCGTACCGTTCGTGGCCATGTAGCCCGACATCGCCTGCGCGATGAAGTCGAAGGCGGGTCGGTCGGCATAAGGCCCGGTCGAACCATATCCGTTTACGCTGACCACGATGAGATCGGGGTTGATCTCTTTCAGGCGGGCCTCGGTCAGGCCCATCTTGTCCAGAACGCCGGGGCGGAAATTCTCGGTCAGGATGTCGGCGCGGGCCAACAGCCGTTCCAGCACGGCAACGCCCTCGGGCTTGCGCAGGTCCAGTTCCAGCGACTGCTTGTTGCGGTTGAAACCCGCGAAATACCACGAGAGATCGTCGACCTTGTGGCCTTGCTGGCGCACATGGTCGCCGCCGGGGGCCTCGACCTTCACGACCTCTGCGCCGAGATCGCCCAGGATCATGGAACAGAACGGGCCAGACAGAATACGCGTCAGGTCGATGACCTGGACGCCGGAAAGGGGAAGGGAACTCATCCTGCGGCCGTCACGGTCAGGTTGGGGTCATGGCGTTTCAGGCGCGGTCCGGCCTTGAGCACCTGGCCGGGCAGGGGGCGGCCGATCACCTCTTGCGTCAACGCGGCAGCGTCTATGATCTTGTCGAGGTCGACGCCACTCTCGTAGCCGCTTTCCTGCAGTAGGTAGACCAGATCCTCGGTGCAGATATTGCCCGTGGCCCCGGCCGCGAAGGGACAGCCGCCAAGCCCCCCGACCGAGGCGTCGTAATGCGTCACGCCCTCGGACAGCCCGGTCATCACGCAGGCAAGGCCGACGCCGCGGGTGTTGTGGAAATGCAGGTGGATCTCCAGCCCCGGCGCGGCCTCGCGGATGGCGCGGATGGCGGCTTTGACCGTCAGCGGCGTGGCCATGCCCGTGGTGTCGCCAAGCGACACGCTGCTGGCGCCCAGCTCTTGATAGCGCTTTGCGATGCGCGCCACCTGTTCGGGCGGCACGATCCCTTCGAAGGGGCAGCCGAAGGCCGTGGCGATGCCGCCTTCGATCGCGATCCCGGCTTTGCCGAGCGTGTAGAACACCGCCTCGAATTCCGCCAGGGACTGATCGACGGGGCGGTTCACGTTCTTCAGGTTATGCGTTTCGGAGGCTGACACGACCGTATGCACCGCATCGACGCCCGCGCCCGCCGCCCGTTCGGCGCCGCGCAGGTTCGGCACGAGGGCGGTGACATGGGCGCCTTCGGGACGGTCGATCCCGGCCAGCACGTCTTCGGCATCGGCCAGTTGCGGCACCGCGCGGGGGCTGACGAAGGACGTCACCTGCATGTGGCGCAGGCCGCTTGCGAAGAGCGCGTTGACGATCTCGATCTTTTTCGCGGTCGGGATGAAGGTTTTCTCGTTCTGGAACCCGTCACGAGGGCCGACTTCGCAGATGGTGATGTGGGACCCTTCGGGCACCGGCGCGGTGCTGGCCATGTGTCTCGTCCTTTCGAAGGCCTCGGCCGGGGATCGGCGAGGCTCGTGACGCTAAAGTGGCAAGATCGGGGGGCTTTCGGCAAGGGCGCGCGCGGCAGCGCACGACCGTTCAAATACCGTGCTGAAGGCACCTTGACAGCTTTTAAAGTGTGGGGGTTGCCGTGCGAATTGGGCATTTGAGCCTGCCAAGTAAAGGAAATCATGGCGGAATCACGGGCGTCTGGCGGAGTGTGCGCGGGTCGGCTGTTGCCATGCGTAAAAAGAATGGCAGCATGGAAAATTTCGATGCCTGTCGCTTTCTGCCTGCGCATGCCCTTGCAATCGGTCAGCAAACGTCTTTTGCTCACGACCACGTTTCTGGGAGGACGTTACATGAAAATCTTCAACACCACGTCGGCCGCTGTTGGTCTGGCGATGACCGCCATGGTGACGGTCGCAGCGCCGGCTTCGGCCACTGAATGCATCGCTCCGTCGAATCCCGGCGGTGGCTGGGATTTCACCTGCCGCACCATCGGCCGCATCCTGAGCGATCTGGACCTTGTCGAGGGCAACGTGCAGATCACCAACATGCCCGGCGGTGTCGGCGCCGTGACCTACGCCATGGTCGCCAACGAGCGCCCGGGTGACGCGGACCTGATCGTGGCCACCTCGACCGTGGGCATCACGCAGATCGCACAGGGCCGCTATCCCGCGCCGATCGACGCCATGCGCTACCTTGCCATGCTGGGTGCGGATGTCGGCGTGATCGCCGTGGACGACGAAAGCCCGATCGAGTCGCTGGCACAGCTGACCGAGATGATGGCGGCCGACCCCGGTTCGCTGGTGACGGCGGGTTCGTCCGGCGCCGGTGGCTGGGACCATATCCGCCTGCTGATGGTGGCGCGTGAAGGCGGGCTCGAGAACCTCGGCGACCTGCGCTGGGTGCAGTTCGACGGCGGCACCGATGCCGTGACGCAAATGATGGGCGGCCAGATCGACGTCGTGTCGACCGACATGGGCGAGATCGCAGGCTTCGTGGAATCCGGCGACATCCGCATCCTCGCGGCGCTGTCGGACGAGCCGATCCCGGCCTTCCCCGACATCCCCACCGCCATTTCGCAGGGCATCGACGTGACCGGCTACAACTGGCGCGGTCTCTACACCGGCGGCGATGTGTCGGACGAAGACTACGCCGCGTGGGTTGAGCGCCTTGAAACGCTCTACAACTCCGAGAACTGGCAGACCGCAGCCGTTGAATTCGGCCTCGTGCCGATCTGGCGCGGCGGCGACGACTTCGAGGCTTACGTCCGTGAGCAGGAAGAAGTCATGGCGCAGATCTCGCGCGACATCGGCATCATCGAATGAGTGTCAGACTTGCGGGCGTCGCGATCTTCATGATCGCGGCGCTCTACACTTGGTATGGGCGCGACTACACTGCCAGTTTCGGCGATGTGTTGGGCCCGTCCGTGTTTCCGATGATCGTGGGTATTCCGGCGATGATCCTGTCGGCCTCCCTGGTGGTGTTTCCCACCGGGCAGGTTGCCTGGCCCGACCGGTCTCACATGCTGCGACAGGTGGCGGCGCTGGCGATCCTTCTGGGATATGCCTTCCTGCTGCTTCCACTGGGCTTTCCGCTCGCGACCTTCGGCTTGATTGCCGGGATGGGGATCGTTCTGGGCGGCTCACCGGTCAAGGCGATCATCCTTGGCGCGTTGTTCGCGCCCGCGCTCTGGGCGCTGTTCGACCAGGTCCTCGGCCTGCCGCTGGCGGTGCTGGGTCGCTGGTTCTCCTGACATTTCCGACGAGGCGCGATCATGGAAACCTTTTCCCTTCTGGCCCACGGCTTCGCTGTTGCCCTGACGCCGCTCAACATCGCGCTGCTTCTGCTGGGATGTTTCGCAGGCACGCTGATCGGCGCCTTGCCCGGTCTTGGCCCGGTGAACGGTGTCGCGATCCTGATCCCTCTGACCTTTGCCTTCGGCTTTGACGCGACCTCGTCTCTCATTCTTCTGTCGTCGGTCTATTTCGGCTGCATGTATGGCGGGCGGATCAGTTCGATCCTGCTGAATATCCCCGGCGATGAGCCCGCGGTGATGACGACGCTCGACGGCTACCCGATGGCGCAACAGGGGCGCGCGGCCGATGCGCTTGCGATCTCGGGCGTGGCCTCGTTCTTCGGCGCGACCGTCGCGGTGATCGGCCTGACGCTGTTTGCCCCGATGCTGGCGCGCATGGCGATCTATTTCGGCCCGGCGGATTACTTCGCGCTGTATATCCTGGCCTTCATCACCATCGGCGGCATCGCCGGGGTGGACCCGCGCAAGACGCTGATCTCGGCCCTGCTCGGCCTGATGATCGCGACCATGGGGCTTGATCCGATCTCTGGCATCCCGCGCTACACGTTCGACAATTACCACCTGTACGACGGGATCGACGCGATCGTGGCCTTGGTGGGTCTCTTCGCGATCTCCGAGATCCTGATGCTGTTGGAAAAGGCGGCAAAGGACCGGGCCAAGCCGATCGGAATCGACAGCTGGATCCCCGATTTCAGGACGATCTGGACGACGAAATGGGCCATTCTGCGCGGATCGGTCGTCGGCTTCGTCGCCGGTGTTCTGCCCGGTGCGGGGGCGTCGCTGGGCTCGGTCATGTCCTATTCGATGGAGAAGCAGGCCAGCGACAAGGACGACACATTCGGCAAGGGCGATCCGCGCGGTGTCGCGGCGCCCGAGGCGGGGAACAACGCGGCCTCCGGCGGCGCGCTGATCCCGATGCTGTCGCTGGGCGTGCCGGGGTCCGGGACGACGGCCGTGATGCTGGCGATGCTCATCTCGCTCAACGTGCAGCCGGGGCCGCTTCTGTTCGAGCGTCAGCCCGATCTCGTCTGGGGCCTCGTCGCCTCGCTCTATCTCGGCAACGTGGCGCTGCTGATCCTGAACCTGCCGATGATCGGCATCTTCAGCCGGTTGATGATGGTGCCGACCTGGGCGCTGATGCCGATCGTGGCGGCGGTCAGCTTCGTGGGCGTGTTCTCGATCTCGAATTCGACCTTCGACCTCGAATTGATGATCATCTTCGGCGTTCTCGGCTACCTGCTGCGCAAGCTCGATGTCAGCCTTGTGCCACTTGTTCTGGGGCTGCTGCTCGGGGGTGACATGGAGCGTAATTTGCGCCGCGCGATGTCGATCTCGGATGGCGATTGGGGCGTTCTGATCGCAAGCCCGATCTCGGTGACGCTTTATGTCCTGACGGTGCTGTTCCTTGGCCTGTCGATCTGGCTGACCATGCGTGACCACAAGCGCATGCAGTCGCGGACCATGGAAGGGTGACACGAGGGCAGTAGCCGCATGGCCTATGATCTGACCTCCTTGGCCCTGTTCCGGAGCCTGGCCGAGTTGGGAAGTATCGCAGCCGCTGCCGCGCGGCACCGGATTGCGCCCTCGGCCGCCAGCCGCCGCATCTCGGAACTGGAAAAGCAGGCTGGCGCCGGCCTGATCCAGCGCCACCGGCGTGGCGTTGTCCTGACCGAGGCCGGTCGGCTGATGCTGCGCCATGCCGAGACGCTGGCCGGTCAGGTCGCGCGCATGCAGGCCGAGCTGGATGATTACGCCGCAGGTCACAAGGGCACGATCCGGATGGCCGCGAACACCTCGGCCATCACGCAATTCCTGCCCGAGGACCTGGCCGAGTTCCTGATCGCGAACCCCGGCATCAGCATCCAGATGGCGGAAATGGAAAGCGTCGAGATCATCCAGGCGGTGCAATCCGGTGCGGTGGATCTGGGTGTCTTTTCGGCTTTCACCGATGCGCGCGGGTTGCAGGTGTTGCCCTATCGGCGGGACACGCTTGTGGTCTGTGCGCCGTCGGATCATCCGTTGAGCCAGCGGAAATCCTTGCGGCTGCGCGATTTCGACGGGCAGAGCGTGGTGGCCTTGCAGCGCCAGAGTTCGCTTCAGGCCCATGTGGACAAGCGCGCGGCGGATCTGGGCATCACGATCCGCACCACGGTCGAGGTCAAAAGCTTCGATGGCGTGCGCCGCATGGTGCAGGCGCGGCTGGGGATCGCGATCCTGCCCTTCGGCGCGGTGGAGGCCTATCTCGGCGACGGAAGCATCGTGATGATCCCGATCGACGAGCCTTGGGCGACGCGCGACCTGATGATCGCGGTGCAAAGCCCCTCGGCCCTGTCACCACAGGCGGAAGCGCTGCTGCGTACCTTGCAGGGCTGACGGCTCAGCGACTCCAATAGCCCTGCATCAACGCGCTTGCCCAATCCGGTTCCGTCACGGGGCCGCGCGGGGCGAAGCCCGACATGACAGGCTTTATGTCCAGCACCGGCGTGCCGTTGATCGCATCGAGGCCCGCAACATGAAGGGTCAGGCCGTCGACCTTCAGCACGCGACAAGCCGTTACGCCGATGCGGTTCGGGCGGTTCTTGCCGCGCTGTGCGAAGATGCCGATGCGCGGCCAGTCGGGGTTGCCACGCGGATGCCGCGCCCCGGTTTCGATCTTCGCGTCCGGTACCCGGTCGAACAGAAAGACAATCTCGGTATGGGAAAAGCTTTCGAGGCCCATCAAGGCCTCGGCCGTGAACTGCGCCGGGTCCAACTCGATCCGCGCGGCGATGCTGTCCCAGTCGTCGTCAATGGGTTCCGTCCGGTCCGAGATGACACGTCCGATGGGGCGCATCGTGATGGTGTCCGCCACGTCAGAGCATCCCTTCCTCGTCCAGGACCTTGCGGGCGACACGGAAACACTCATGCGCCTGGGGCACGCCGCAATAGATCGCCACGACATGCACGGCGGCGCGGATCTGGTCGCGCGTGACACCGTTGCGAATGGCCCCGCGGCAGTGGATTTCCCATTCGTGCATCTTGCCGAGCGCGCCCAGCATCGACAGGTTCATCAGGCTGCGCGTCTTGGCGTCGATGGCGTCATCGCCCCAGCCGAAGCCCCAGGCCCAGGCAGTCATCGCTTCTTGAAATCCTTGGGTCAGGTCGTCGGCGGATTCGAAGCTCTTGGCGACGTATTCCTCGCCCAAAGTGGCCTTGCGCCGCGCCATCCCTTTCTCGAACAGATCTTCGTCGAACGTGCCCATACGTGTCCTCCCTCATGGTGTTTGAGTTGGAGTGTGCGCCACGCCGGGCGGGGCATCAACCATCCTCGCCCATGGTCAGGGCGACGCGGTCGCCGGCAAACCACGTGCGGCCATATTCGACGGGGCGACCGTCGCCATCCACGTTCACGCTGATCGTGCGCAGGATCGCGGCCCCGGCGGGCAGCTGCAAGTGAGCGGCGAGGGTTGGCTGCGCCGTCTTGGCGGTGATCTCGGTACGGGCGCGGGTGTAGTCGGCAAGGCCGTGGGCCTTGAAGGCGGCGGTGACGGATTGGGTCTCTTGCAACGCGCGCAGCATGTCGGGGAAGAGGGCCGCCGGAAAGACCGAGCGGAACAGCGCGATCGGGGCGCCATCGGCGAGGCTGAGTCCCTCGTAGATATGGACCTCGTCTCCTTCGGTGAGCCCCAATGCCTCCGCTTCTTCGGGCCCTGCGGCGCGGGTTTCGAGATGCAGGATGCGTTTTTCAGGAATGCGGCCCGCGGCCATGAGGTTCTGGTGAAAGCGCACGCGCCGCCCGATGGGGTAGAGCGTTGGCCGGTGGCGCACGAAAACCCCCGCACCACGCCGGGCGTGAACGGTTCCGGCCTCGGCCAGATCGGCCAGCGCGCGGCGGACCGTATGGCGGTTCACGCCGAAGCGCTCGGCTAGTTGCAGTTCCGTCGGGAGCTTGTCGCCGGGTCCGTAATGGCCATCGGCGATTTCCTCGGAAAGCCGGTCGCGGATCGCGGTCCAAAGGGGGGAACGTCCCATGCTGTCACCAAATCTTCACGTCAATGGGGCTTGTGCCGACTCAGGCTGCGCCGTATCAATTTGTATAGTTGTATATAAATATGGACAACCTGAAAAGATGTCGATCTCTGCATCCAAAGCGCCGGACGACCCAGCCATCGCAGCGCGCAAGGCCCGGCTGTCCACCTTGGCCAAGGCACCGAGTGCCCGTCTGCGGGCGCTCTGGGCCAACTACAGCTCTGATCTTCCTGCACACGAGGTCCTGCGCGCGCCCGAGGTCGGGGCCGTCATGGTGCGCGGCCGGGCAGGGGCCACCGGGGCCCCGTTCAATCTTGGTGAGATGACGGTGACGCGCTGTTCCGTGCGGTTGGATAGCGGCGCCGTTGGGCATGGTCATGTGCAGGGGCGGGATCGTGACGCGGCCTTGCTGGCCGCCTTGATCGACGCGCTGGCCGAAGAGGGCGAGGCGGACGCCTTGGACGCCGCCATCCTGGCGCCGCTGCGCGCGGAGGCCGAGGCGAGAAAGACCACGCGCGCGGCAAAAGCGGCCGCCACGAAGGTCGAGTTCTTCACGATGGTGCGGGGGGAAAACTGATGCAGGCCCAGTATCTCGACGGCGGCTTCGCCGATCCACCCCGCGATGCGGCCCATGCTTTTCGGGCGGCGCTGACGGCCCTGTCCCGGCCCGGACGGATCGAGACGCTGGCCGGGGCGCGCCCGCCTGCGCCGGCGTCGGGGGCGGCAGGTGCGCTGCTCCTGACCCTTTGCGACGCGACGACCGGCCTTTACCTTGCCCCGTCCCATGACAGCGATGCCTTGCGCGGGTGGATCACCTTTCACACCGGCGCGCCCTTTGTCGGGCCTGAACACGCGATGTTCGCGCTCGGCACTTGGGCGGCGTTGCAGCCCGTCACCCGGTTCCCGGTCGGCACGTCCGAATACCCGGATCGCGCGGCGACGCTGATCGTCGAGATCGATACGCTCGACAATTCCGGCGCGGTCTTGACCGGCCCCGGCATAAAGGACAGCGCTCGCCTTTCCCTGCCGGAGGTTGCGGCCTTCCGGGCCAACCGTCGCCAGTTCCCGCTCGGCTTCGACACCTATTTCACCTGCGGCGACCGCGTGGCGGGCCTGCCGCGCTCCACCCGCGTCGAGGAGGTCTGACCCATGTATGTGGCCGTGAAAGGCGGAGAGCGCGCCATCGACAACGCCCACGCGTGGCTGGCCGAGGAGCGGCGTGGCGACAAGGACGTGGCCGAGTTGAGCCTTGCGCAAATCCGCGAACAACTCAGCCTCGCCGTGAACCGCGTGATGGCCGAGGGGTCGCTCTATGATCCCGACCTCGCCGCGCTGGCGATCAAGCAGGCGCGGGGGGACCTGATCGAGGCCGTGTTCCTGATCCGGGCCTATCGCACGACGCTGCCGCGTTTCGGTGCGACACGACCTGTCGAGACCGGCGCGATGGACTGCGACCGGCGCATCAGCGCGACCTTCAAGGATCTGCCCGGCGGGCAGGTGCTGGGCCCGACCTTCGACTACACGCACCGGCTTCTGGATTTCGCCCTGGCCGCCGAGGGGCTGGACGCGCCCGACGTGGCCGAGGGTGAAGCGGCCCAGGCCCCGCTGCCCCATGTAACGGAGTTCCTGGCCCGCGAAGACCTGATCCAGTCTGAACCCGACGGCCCCGAGACGCCCCGCGACCTGACGCGGGAACCGCTCGACTTTCCCGCCGACCGTCCGCTGCGCCTGCAAGCGCTGACGCGCGGGGACGAGGGGTTCGTTCTGTCGATGGCCTATTCCACGCAACGCGGTTATGGGCGCAATCACCCCTTCGTCGGGGAGCTTCGCATCGGCACTGTGCCGGTCGAGATGGAGATCCCCGAGTTGGGCTTTTCCATCGAGATCGGCGAGGTCGTTCTGACCGAATGCGAAACGGTGAACCAGTTCACCGGCTCGAAAACCGAGCCGCCGCAGTTCACGCGTGGCTATGGCCTTGTCTTCGGCCAGACCGAGCGCAAGGCGATCTCGATGGCGCTGGTCGACCGGGCGCTGCGGTGGGAGGAACTAGGCGAAGACAATGTCGGCGCGCCCGCGCAGGACGAGGAATTCGTCCTTTACCATTCGGACAATGTCCAGGCGACCGGTTTCCTCGAGCACATCAAGCTGCCGCACTACGTCGATTTCCAGTCCGAGCTGGAGCTGATCCGACGCCTGCGCGCCGAGGCGATGCAGACAGGTCTGAAAGACGCCGCGGAATGAGCCTAGTCGCCCCCACCACCATCGCCGCCGCCGTCATCGTCATTGCTGTCGACGACGCGGTCCATGGCGCCGAGATGGAATTCGTAGAACCGGGCGGCCTCGCTTTCGGGCCAGAACGCGATGATCGCCGAGCGCCCGAGGACCAAGGCGAACAGCGCACCGATGGCGAGCATGATCCATATGTCGGCCATTGCGTTTCTCTAGTCCGTTACGGGGCCAGCCTGTCAGGCGAAGAAGGCCAAAACAGGGCTTGCGATGGTCGGGCTCATGATCGCCGCCGCCGATCCCGACCGCATGCGCGTCGTGTGACGACGGCCGTCTCTCAGCGCGATTTCGGCACGCCGCGGCGCGGGTCGGATCGTGGCATCCGACCGGGGCGGGGCTGTTTGCGCGGCCCCTGGTTCGGGGCGTCGCGGTCGCGGATCAGCACGACATACAGCGCAACACCGATGATTGCCGCCACCACGGCGACAAGACCGGCAAAGCCCCAAAACAGCCATTCCATCGCAAATCCCCTCCGAGGGTCCCATGTCTGATTACAACTTCGCCTATCTTGACGAACAAACCAAGCGCATGATCCGCCGTGCGATCCTGAAGGGGGTTGCCGTGCCGGGGTACCAGGTGCCCTTTGCTTCGCGCGAAATGCCGATGCCCTATGGTTGGGGCACCGGCGGTGTTCAGGTGTCTGCGGCCTGCCTGACCCCGGACGATACGTTCAAGGTGATCGACCAGGGGGCCGACGATACGACGAACGCCGTGTCGATCCGCAAGTTCTTCGAAAAGACCGCGGGTGTCGCGGTGACCGAGCGGACGTGCGAGGCGACGATCATCCAGACCCGTCACCGCATCCCCGAAGATCCCCTGACCGAGGATCAGATCCTCGTCTACCAGGTTCCGATCCCCGAGCCCTTGCGCTTCCTCGAACCCTCCGAGGTTGAGACGCGGCGCATGCATGCATTGGAGGATTACGGCCTGATGCATGTGAAGCTCTACGAGGATATCTCCCGGCACGGCGAGATTGCGACCGCCTATGCCTACCCGGTGAAGGTCGAGGGGCGCTACGTGATGGACCCGTCGCCCATCCCCAAGTTCGACAACCCCAAGCTTGAAAGCGCGGCGCTTCAGCTGTTCGGGGCCGGGCGCGAACAGCGGATCTACGCGGTGCCGCCTTACACCAAAGTCGTCAGCCTCGATTTCGAGGATTACCCGTTTGATCCCTCCAAGGCGCCGCACCCTTGCGCGCTCTGCGGGGCCGAGGACAGCTACCTCGACGAGGTCATCACCGACGACAAGGGCAGCCGCATGTTCGTCTGCTCCGATACCGATTTCTGCGCCTCGCGGCGCGCGGCGGGGCATGTCGGGGTCGCCGGGGCGGAGGTGCCTGCATGAGCGATTGCGTCTGGCTGCACGGGACGGGCCTGAACGGGCTGCACTGGGGACCGGAGGCCGAGGGCGGCCTGTGGCCCGAGTTGCCCGGCCACGGCGCTGCGCCACGCGCGGGGGGCACGGTCGCGGCCTATGCCGAGGCGCTGGCACCCAGCCTTCCGTCGCGCTTTGCCATCGTCGGCCATTCGCTGGGCGGGATGGTGGCCATGGCGCTGGCGGCCAAGCTGCCTGCGCGCTGCCGCGCGCTGGTCCTGGTCGACGTGCCCCTGTCGTTGCCCGACTGGATGCCGAAGCGGCTGGGCGTCTGGACGGCGCCGGTCTTCTCGCGGTTTCCCGGCCCGGCCGGGTTCGCCCGCATGATGGCGCGGCGCACCGCCAACGAGGCCGCCCGCCCGGCCATCCGCGACCGGATCACGGCGATGGACCGCGGCGGGTTCCAGGATGCGATGGTGGCCACGGCGCGCTTTGATGGCCGTCCGCTGCTGTCGCGGCTGACGATGCCGGTCCTGTGCCTGCTGGGGCGTGACAGCATGCTGACCGGCCAGATGGAGCGGCGCGCCTATGCCGCCCTGTCCAAGGCCGAGTTGGTCGAGATCGACGCCGGCCACATGCTGCCCTTCGATGCGCCCGACACGATCGACCCGATGATGACCCGTTTCCTGGAGATGCATTCATGCCCCCGCTTTTATCCGTTCACGGCCTGACGAAACGCTACGGCGCGCGGATCGGTTGCGCCGATGTGGGCTTCGACCTCTATCCCGGCGAGGTGCTGGGGATCGTCGGAGAAAGCGGCTCGGGCAAGTCGACGCTGCTCAACTGCCTCGCCGGGCATCTGGCCCCGGACGAGGGGCAGGTCATTTTCGACACGCGGGCCGAGGGGCCGCGCGACGTGCTGCAAATGTCCGAGCCTGAACGCCGGATGCTGGGCCGCACCGATTGGGCCTTCGTGCACCAGAACCCGCGAGACGGGTTGCGTATGCGGATCAGTGCGGGCGGCAACGTGGGCGAGCGCCTGATGGCCGTTGGCGCGCGGCATTATGGCGACATCCGCGAACAGGCGCTTGATTGGCTGGGCCGGGTCGAGATCGCGGATGAGCGGATCGACGACCGTCCCTCGGCCTTTTCCGGCGGCATGCAGCAACGCCTGCAAATCGCGCGCAACCTGGTGACCGGGCCCCGGCTGGTGTTCATGGACGAACCGACCGGGGGCCTGGATGTGAGCGTGCAGGCGCGTCTTCTCGACCTGATCCGCGGGTTGGTGCGGCGCATGGGCCTCAGTGCCATCGTCGTCACGCACGACCTTGCTGTCGTACGCCTGTTGGCTGACCGGCTTATGGTGATGAAGGACGGCCACGTGATCGAAACCGGCCTGACCGACCAGGTACTGGACGATCCGCAAGCGGCCTATACGCAGCTGCTCGTCAGCTCGGTTCTGCAAGTTTGAGGGGGCGTCCCATGATCCAAGTCGAAGACCTTGCCAAGAATTTCACGCTGCACAACCAGGGGGGCGCCGTCATCCCGGTGATCGAAGGGGCCGGGTTCTCGGTCGCGCCGGGCGAATGCGTGGCGCTGACCGGGGAAAGCGGGGCGGGGAAATCCACCGTGATGCGCATCCTTTACGGCAATTACCTCGCTCAGGCCGGATCGGTGCGGATCAATGGCATCGACATCACCCGTGCCGAGCCGCGGGACATCCTCGCGCTGCGGCGCGAAACCCTGGGCTATGTCAGCCAGTTCCTGCGCGTCGTGCCGCGCGTGCCCACGCTCGAGGTCGTGGCCGAGCCGCTTCTGGCGCTGGGCCGCAACGAGGGAGAGGCCTTGGACCGTGCCCGCGATCTGCTGACCCGGCTGCGCATTCCCGAAACGCTCTGGTCGCTGTCGCCCACCACTTTCTCGGGCGGGGAACAGCAGCGCGTGAACATTGCGCGCGGCTTTGCCCATGCCTATCCCGCGCTCTTGCTGGACGAACCCACGGCCAGCCTTGACGCCACCAACCGCGAGACGGTCCTGAGCCTGATCGAAGAGGCCAAGGCGGGAGGGGCGGCCATTATCGGCATCTTCCATGACCTTGATGCGCGCGAGCGGGTCGCGGATCGCGAGATCGACGTCTCGGCCTTCACCCCGAGGGCGGCCTGATGACCGGGCGCTTCATCGCGGTGGTCGGGCCTTCGGGCGTCGGCAAGGACAGCGTGATGGAGGCGCTCTGCGCCGCGCGTCCCGATCTCTACCGCGCGCGGCGGGTCATCACGCGGCCCGAGGCGGCGGGCGGCGAGGCCTTCGACGGGATCAGTCCCGCCCTGTTCGCGGCGCGGGCGGCGGGCGGGGATTTTGCGCTGCATTGGCAGGCGCATGGCCTGAGCTACGGCATCCCGCGCGAGGTGCATGCCATCCTGCGCAGCGGGCGTGACGTGCTCGCCAACCTGTCGCGCGCGGTGCTGGTCAAGGCGGGCCGCGTTTTCGACGATGTCCACGTTCTGCATATCAACGCCACGCCCGAGGTGCTGATCACCCGGCTGGAAGGCCGCGCGCGAGAGACGGAGGCCGAGATCGCCAAGCGCCTTGCCCGCTCCGCGCCCGAGATCCCCGAGGGCATGCACGTCACCGAGATCGACAATTCCGGCACGCTTGGCGCTGCGGTGGCGCAGGCCATGGCCGCGCTTTACCCCGAGAAGGTGTAGCGTTGGACGAGGTGGAACATCCCCTGATCGTCCTCGCCCATCAGGCAGAGACTGTCGATGATGAACGGCTCGGGCAGGGCCGGGGCGAACTGTGCGCTGAGCGCGTCGCGCGTGGCCTCCGCGTCGGTACCAGAGAGCTTGCCGGTCAGCGTCATGTGAAACCGGAACTCCTCCATCACGTAGGGATAGCCCCAGCGGAGCAGGTTCTGCTCTTGCCGCACGGAGAGGCCGGATTTCCGGCGTTTCTCCAACTCCGCCTCGGTCGCGGGCGCGCGGAAACCGTCGAGCGCCTCGACGGTCGCTGCGGCCAGATCGGACAGTGTCGCGCTGGGTGCGGCTGGCACGATGGCCACAAACCCGCCGAGACGGCGCACCTCGAGCCGGTCGATCACGACGGGCGCGCGCGTGGCGCAAAAGGCGCGGGTGGCGGCATCCAGATCATCGGCTTGTTCCGCATCGGCCAGGCGGAAGGGCGGCTTGATCGTCCCGTGAAACCCGTATTTGCGCGGCGTCGCCGTCAGACCCTCCGGCGCGGTGGGCAGGCCCGGCACCTGCGGCTGCGCGACGGCCTTGCCCGCCGCGCTGTCCCACCCCAGCCAATCCGAGCCTGCGCGGTAAAGCGCGCCCTCGGGAACCGCGTAGATGCCATAGCGCTTGAACCTATCCATTTTCCCTGCTCCGGTTGACCAAATCATGCCCAAGGACCACGCCCTGATGCCCGACACGCTGACGCTTGCCAATGCCCGCCTGATCCTGCCTTCGGGGGAGGTCACGGGAGCGGTCACGATGCGCGGTGGCGAGATCATCGAGATCTCGACTGGCCCGAAGGTGCCGGCGGGCGCCGTGGATTGCGCGGGCGATTACGTGGCGCCCGGGTTGATCGAGTTGCATACCGACAACCTCGAACGCCACATCCGGCCGCGCCCCTCGGCGCACTGGCCCCATGACGCGGCCATCGTGGCCCATGACGCGGAGCTGGCGGCCTGCGGCATCACCACCGTGTTCGACGCGATCCGCGTGGGCTCTATCGAGGGCAAGGGCGGGGTCGGCTGGTCCCGCTATGCGCGCGACCTGGCGCATGAGCTGTTGGAGATGCGCGGGGCCGGGGCGCTGAAGATCAGCCACCATATCCACCTGCGCGCCGAGATCTGCTCGGAAACGCTGGTCGAGGAGTTGGCGCAGTTCGCGCCTGCGGATCGCGTCGGCATCCTGAGCCTGATGGATCACACGCCCGGCCAGCGCCAGTTCGCCGATATCGACCAGTATCGCACCTACATGAAGGGCAAGCACGGCCTGTCCGAGGAGGTTTTCCTCGAACACGTGGAAAGCCGCACGGCGCTGGGCGCGCGGGTGCGCGATGGGCATGAACGGGCGGCGGTCGAGGCCGCGCAGCGCCTCGGCGCCGTGCTGGCGAGCCATGACGATACAACGGTGGATCATGTCGCGCGCTCGGCCGGACACGGGATTGCGCTGGCCGAGTTTCCGACGACCGAAGACGCCGCACGCGCCTGCCACCAGCATGAGATCAAGGTGATGATGGGCGCGCCTAACCTGATCCGCGGCGGATCGCATTCGGGTAATGTCGCGGCGCAGGAGCTGGCCGAGGCCGACCTGCTCGACATCCTGTCGTCGGACTACGTTCCGGCGGCGCTGCTCTATGCGGCGGTGAAGCTGGGCGAGATATGGGGCGACATGGCGCGGGCCATGGCCACGGTGTCGACCGCCCCGGCTCAGGCAACGGGCCTGATGGATCGCGGGCAACTGGCCGAAGGAATGCGCGCCGACCTGATCCGCTTCGCCACCGTGCGCGGCGTGCCGGTGCTGCGCGGCGTCTGGTCGGCGGGCAACCGCGTCGCGTAAGGGGGAAGCGCCTCGGCGGGCCTTGAACCCGCCTCGGCGCTTGGGCGCGGGGTGATGCGCGCTGGTGCCTTTAACAGGCAAGACCCTGACCTTGCAGATAGGCCATGGCGGCGGGAATGTCGGTAGCCTCGCACAGTTCCAGCACCAGGTGCGGACGCTGGGGCAGGGCGGCGATGGCCGCAAAGACCGCGTGCCAGTTCACCGTGCCGCGCCCGGGCGCCCAGTGACGGTCGGCGAACCCATCGGCGTCCTGCAAATGGACATGGGCCAGAAGCGGCCCGGCATCGGCGATGAAGTAATCGACCGGCGGCGCACCGGTCGCGCCATGGGCGTAATGGGCGTGGCCGGTGTCGATCGAGAGTTTTACCGCGTCCGACCCGAAACTGGTGGCCAGATCGCGGCGAAAACCGGGATCGATATCCTCGATATTCTCGATGACCAGCGTGACGCCCTCGGCCTCGGCGACCGCGACGGCCTCGCGCAGAATGGCGTGGACCCGCTCGATCTTGCGGTCCGCAGCGGAGGGGGTGTTGCCCACACGCGGATTGTTTCCGAGATTGAACCAGTCCCATGTCGTATAGGGCGAATGGATTACGATTTGCGACGCACCAAGGGCGGCGGCGGTTCGCACCCCGGTCACGTAGCGCCGCGCGACGATGGGGGCGATCTCGGGGTCAGCAGTGTCGAGCGCGAGGTCATAGAAGGGACCGTGGATGCCCAAACGCCCCTCGAACCCGTCGAGATGGGCCTTGGCAGTAGCCACGCGGTCCTGCCAGTCGCCGAGCAGCACCTCGGGGAGCAGGAAATCCTGAACCTCCAGATCGCGCTGGTCGGCGATCAGCCAGTCACGGAAGTGGGGCAGGTCGGCCACCATCAGGGCGGCACCGATCTTGAGCGGGGTCATCTGCGCCTCCCTTCAAAACACCTGTCGGCCTTCGCGCCAGACTGCCTGCACGACCGGCTGGCCGTTCTCGATCCTTACGGCGGCGAGGTCGGCGCGTAGCCCCTCGGCAATCGCGCCGCGATCCGAAAGGCCGGTGAGATGCGCTGGCGCATGGGTCACGAGGGCGAGGGCGGCAGGTAGATCGAGGGGCAGGGCCGGATCGGCGGCAATGGCGAACGCCGCGTCCAAGGGCGAGCGCGGGATGTAGTCGGACGCCAGTGCATCGACGAGACCTTCGGCCAGCAGGTCGGCCACCGCGACATTGCCCGATTGCGACCCGCCTCGCAGGTAGTTGGGCGCGCCGGCGATGATGGCCAGGCCAGCCTCGCGCGCCCGGCGCGCGGCCGCCAGCGTGGTGGGAAACTCCGAGATATGGATGCCCTCGGACACGGCCTGGTCGACATGGGCCTCGGTGCGATCATCATGGCTCATCAGGGGTAGGCCCGCGGCCTGCGATGCCGCGATGACATGGGCGCGCACCTCGGCCCCGCAGGTGCGGGAGCGTTCAAAGAGGTCCTCCATCATGACGCGGCCGGTTTCTTCATCGACCTCCATCTCGTGGATCATGTGGGTGAACCAGCGCTGCACATCGGGGCTTTGCCGGTCACCGGGCGTGTGATCCATGACCGAGACGAGGCGGCTGATCGGCAGGCCGACGGTGGCATCGGTGAGCGCCATGGTTGCCGGGTCGGAGATTTCGCAGCGCAGGTGCAGAAGGTGCTCGGCCCGGAACAGGCCGCGCTCCTGTCCTTCGAGCATAGCTGCGACGAGGGGTTCGAGAATCTCGCGCCGTTCTGGACGTTTCATCGAGGCGCCGACCGAAAGACTGTCGAACACGGTGGTGGTGCCGCCTGAAATCACCACCCCGTCATGGGCCATCAGCGCGGGGAGGAAGGGCCAGATGACGCCGCCGCGCGGATGTGTGTGGCGCTCGACGTGATCGGTGTGCAGATCGACGATGCCCGGGATCAGGAAGGCCCCCGCCAGGTCGCGCCCGTCGCGGGCGTCCGTCAGTCCCGAAATACGGCCACCGTCGATGGCGAGGCCACCCTCGACGATGCCATCGGGCGTGACGATGCGGGCATTGCCAAGGGTCAGGGTGGCGGAATCGGCCTGATCGAACATCGGTCTTGTCCTTGCGACTGGAGATGCCCCGTAGAAGGCGCGTTTTGTAACGGGGGCATGCCGCCGGGATGATGTTTTGGTGACAGTTTGGGGGGCTGCCCAATTCAGCCGCCGCGCGGCGCCGCGTCGAATCGCGGGCCAACGGTTGTATCCCGCCCGGCTGCGCACTTTTCGGGCGAAAAAGTCAACAAATACGGGGTTTGTCGATCCCGCCGACCGCCGGTTGTGTCGGCAACCGTCGAGGTCGACTCGTGCAAAGCACACACCGCATCAATCGCTTGGCGCGTGTTTACATATCTTTCATCTCGGTTTCGCCGAACGGTCACAAAACACCCCTAGCACCCCGGCTCGACGGGGTGGGCTGCGATGGTCGTGGCAATGCCCCGCACCGGACCAATCCACCGGAACCAGCCATAGGGACCTGACCCATGATGAAACCGACGATTGCAGCGCTCGCCCTCGGTGCGACTGCCCTCACTTCCACCGCCGCGCTGGCACAGGACGCCGATTGGCGCGAGGATGTGCCCGTGTTCCGCATCGGCCTGCTGGGCGGCGAGAACGAAGCCGACCGCCTGCGCGACCACGCCTGCCAGGAAGCCTATCTCGAAGAGCGCCTCGGCGTGGATGTCGAGCTGTTCCCCGCCTCGGATTACGCGGGCGTCATGCAGGGCCTGCTGGCCGGTCAGCTCGAATTCGCCGGTCTCGGCTCCTCGGGCTATGCGGGCATCTATCTGCAGGACCCCGAAGCGGTCGAACCGCTTTACACCACCATGCAGATCGACGGCTCGCTCGGGTACTACTCGGTGATGTACACGCTGGCCGACAGCGGCATCGACACGATCGAGGACATGGAAGGCCGCACGCTCGCCTTCGCCGACCCGAACTCGACCTCGGGCTACCTGGTGCCGTCCTTTGAACTGGCCGAACAACTGGGCGGCCCGCTCGAAGGGTATTTCGGTGAAACCGGCTTTGGCGGCGGTCACGAGCAGGCCGTCGTCGCCGTGCTGAATGGTCAGTATGACGCCGGCGTGACCTGGACCTCGGGTGTCGGCGACATCAACCAGGGTTACTCGCGCGGCAACCTGCGCTCGATGGTGGATCGCGGCATGCTCGACATGTCGGACATCCAGATCATCTGGCAGTCGAACCTGATCACCAACGGCCCGCGCGTGATCCGTTCGGACCTGCCCCAGGAATTGAAGGACCTGGTCATGGGCGCCATGATGCAGTTGCAGACCGAGGATCGCGCCTGCTTCGACGCCATCAATGACGGCGAGTCGATGGGCTACTGGCCGATCAACCACGAGTTCTACGAGCCGATCATCAACATGCGTCGCGCCGCCGAGGGCGCACGCTGAACGTCGAGACTCCTGGCCGGGGCCGGTGCGGATCGCATCGGCCCCTTGGTCGTTTTTTGGCCGGGCACAACCATACCGCGAAGGCAAAGGGGACGCACATGCTCAAGCTTGAGAAACTGACCCGTAAATTCGGCGAGAACATCGCCGTGGGGAATGCGACGATCGAGATCCCGGACGGGCAGATGGTCGGCATCATCGGCCGCTCGGGCGCGGGCAAGTCCACGCTGCTGCGCCTGTTGAACCGCCTGATCGACCCGTCCGAGGGCCAGATCCTGTTCGGTGACACGGATATCGCGCAGCTTTCGGGCAAGGAGCTGCGGGCCTGGCGCTCGGATTGCGCGATGATCTTTCAGCAGTTCAACCTCGTCGGCCGCCTCGATGTCATCACCAACGTGTTGACCGGCCGCCTCCATACCATCCCCACCTGGCGCTCCATGGCGCAGGTCTTCACCCCGCGCGAACGCGCCTTCGCGATTCAGGCGCTCGACCGCCTTGGCATGGCACATACGGCGCTGCAAAAGGCCGAAACGCTGTCGGGTGGCCAGCAGCAGCGCGTCGCCATCGCCCGCGCCCTGGCGCAAGAGCCCAAGATCCTGCTTGCGGACGAGCCCATCGCCTCGCTCGACCCGATGAATGCCAAGATCGTCATGGACGCGCTGCGCGACATCAATAAGCAGGACGGCATCACCGTCATCTGCAACCTGCATACGCTGGACACCGCGCGGCAGTATTGCGACCGGATCATCGGCATGCAGGACGGTCGCATTGTGTTTGACGGCACGCCCGACCTGCTGACCACTGCCATGGCGCGCGAGATCTACGGCGCCGAAGCGCATGAAGCCTTCAACGAGGCCGCGACCTCGACCTCCATCCCGGCGGCGCAGCCCGTGCGCGAACTGGCCTGACGGAGCATCCCATGTCTGACATCATCATGATGGGCGGATCGGCCGGTGCGACGGGGGATGCGCCGCACGATGCGGTCCACGCCTTCGAACGGCACCGCGCCGAATTGCGCGCCTCCAAGCGGGTGTGGAACATCCTGCTTCTCGCCGGTTTTGCGATCTGCCTCGGCTTGTCGATCTATATCAGCCAGTTCTACCCGGATCGGCTGGCCAGCGGCGTGCCGCGTATCTTCGAGTATTTCGGAACGATCATCCCCGACCTGCAATGGGATCTCCTGTTCG
This sequence comes from Maritalea mobilis, assembly GCF_019800885.1. Classification (GTDB taxonomy): domain Bacteria; phylum Pseudomonadota; class Alphaproteobacteria; order Rhodobacterales; family Rhodobacteraceae; genus Roseibacterium; species Roseibacterium beibuensis. The sequence goes on along the minus strand of NZ_JAHVKE010000001.1, from coordinate 1,257,273 downwards.
AGGGCCGCACCGAGGAGGGCCGCGCCGTCCCCGGTTCGCTCACCTACTGGTACACCGACTTCTGGGACTATGTCGGCCTGATCTTCGAAACGATCCTGATGGCGATCACCGCCACGCTCCTGGGCACGTTCTTTGCCTTCATTCTCAGCTTTTCCGCCTCGGCCAACCTGGCGCCCTCGCGCTGGGCTTACTGGATTTCCCGCCGTGTGTTCGAGCTCTCTCGCGGCATCCCCGAGATCCTCTTGGCGCTGGTTTTCGTTTTCATGATCGGGATCGGCCCGCTGGCCGGTGTCCTTGCAATCGCGATCCACACCACCGGCGCCTTGGGCAAGCTGTTTTCCGAGGTGAACGAGAACGCCTCTTCTCGACCGATCGAGGGGATCACGGCGGTCGGCGGCACATGGGCCGAGAAGATGGCCTACGGGGTCGTGCCCCAGGTCGCGCCGAACTTTTTCAGCTATGCCATGCTGCGCTTCGAGATCAACGTGCGCGCCTCGTCGATCATCGGGTTCGTGGGCGCGGGCGGCATCGGGCAGGAACTCAACCGCGTCATCTCCTTCTACTCGGATGACCGGGTGCTTGCCGTCCTCATCCTCGTGGTTCTGACCGTGACCGTGATCGACCTGATCTCGGAACGCATCCGGCACGGTTTCATCGGAAAGGAGAATTTCTGATGGGCATCGCTTCGCTGTCCGCGCTGGACGAGACGCAGGTCGCCGCCGTCCGCGCCGAACATCCCGGCGCTTTCGGCGGGATCGGCCACCAGATCCGCCGCTGGGCGCCGTGGGCCATCGCGCTGGTCTATGTCATCGGGTCGCTTTGGTATTTCGAGATCTGGAAACTGGCCGACGCCTCGGAACGGGTCTGGGACCTGCTGCGCAATTTCGTGGTGTGGCGCGACATGGCCGACTGGCAATATGCCAACATCTACAAGGGGATCGCGCAGACCCTTGCCATGGCCTTCCTCGGCACGCTTATGGGCACCATCGGCGCATTGTTCGTGGGCTTCCTCGCGGCCAGGAACGTGATGCGGATCCCGCTCCTGCGCCATGTCGTGCGGCGCTTTCTCGACATCCTGCGCGGGGTGGATCAACTGGTCTGGGGCCTCGTCTTCGTGCGGGCCGTGGGCTTGGGGCCGCTGGCGGGCGTGCTGGCGATCTTCGTCTCGGACCTCGGCACGCTTTCCAAGCTCTATTCCGAAGCGATCGAGAATATCGACCGCAAGCAGGTCGAGGGGATCCGCTCGACCGGGGCGGGGCCGCTGGCGATCATCCGCTATGGCTACATCCCGCAGGTCCTGCCGGTCTTCATCTCGCAATCGCTGTATTTCCTCGAGTCGAACACGCGTTCCGCGACGATCCTCGGCATCGTGGGGGCGGGCGGCATCGGCATGATCATCATCGAGCGCTTCCGCGCATCGCTCTATGATCAGGTGGCCTTCGTGGTGTTGAATGTGCTGGTGCTAATCTTCGCCATCGACTGGCTGTCCAAACGCATCCGCCTGTGGCTGATCGGCGTGCGCCACGATTGAAGGATGACGCCATGAGCAAGAAAACACTCGGGGTGGAGCCGACGCTTCACCCCGATGCCGAGGTCGGGGCGGACGTGACGCTCGGCCGGTATACCGAGGTCGGGCGGTTCACCAAGATGGCCGCCTGCGAGATGGGGGATTACTCCTACATCTGCGAGTTCGGCCATGTCATCTGGTCGACCATCGGCAAGTGGACGAACATTGCCAACATGGTCCGGCTGAACCCGGGCAACCACCCGACATGGCGGGCCTGCCAGCATCACGCGCTCTACCGGGCCGAGCAATACGGGTTCGGCGAGGACGAGGGTGACTTCTTCGAATGGCGCAAGGATCATTGGGTCACCGTCGGCCATGATGTGTGGATCGCGCATAACGTCACGGTTCTGGCCGGTGTCACCATCGGCACCGGGGCCGTCGTGGGGGCAGGGGCCGTGGTGAGCAAGGATGTCGATCCCTACACCATCGTCGCAGGCGTTCCGGCGAAACCCATCAAGCGACGCTTCACGCCGGCACAGGCGGACGCGTTGATGGAGATCGCGTGGTGGGATTGGTCGCACGAGACCTTCGGCGCGGCGCTGCCCGATTTCCGGGCACTTTCCATCGACGCTTTCATCGAGAAATACCGCTAGGCGCCCGGGTGTCTTGTCAGCCTGCCGGGTCCCGCGCTAGGGCAAGTTGCGTGCAGCGAGGCGGGGAAAGATGGCTGATAGCTATGACGTGGTGATCGTGGGCGGGGCCGTCATCGGCTCTGCCGTGGCGTGCTACCTGACCTCTGACCCCGATTTCAACGGGCGCGTTCTGGTGGTCGAACGCGACCCCAGTTACGCGACCGCATCGACCGGCTTGTCGGCCTCGGGGATCCGAACGCAGTTTTCCAACGAGATCAACGTGAAGATCAGCCAGTACGGGCTTGAGGTCATACGGGATTTCGCACAGTCCGTGGCGGTCGATGGCCCCGGTCCGGACCTGCATTTCCACGAGGGCGGCTACCTCTATCTTGCGAATAACGAAACCGCCGAGCGCATCCTGCGCGAGAACCACGCGGTGCAGACCGCCTGCGGTGCCGACGTGGTGCTTTGGGACCAGGAGGCGCTCTCCCGCGCCTTTCCGCATCTGAATGTCGCCGATATCCGGCTCGCCGCCTATGGCCGCTCGGGTGAGGGGTGGTTCGACAATACCGGGCTGATGCACGGATTCCGGGCCAAGGCCCGCGCGCAGGGGGGGGAATACCTGGCTGACGAGGTGGTGGATCTTGTTGCCGAGGCTGGACGCGTCACCGGCGTGGTTCTGAAGTCGGGCCGCACAATCTCTGCCGGGACGGTGGTCAACGCCTCGGGGGCACGAGCGGCCAAGGTGGCGCGGATGGCGGGCCTCGACCTGCCCATCGAGCCGAGGAAGCGGACGGTTTTCGTGTTCGATTGCGCCCAAAGCCCGCAAGGCACGGCCACGGTGAATGGCGGTCGCCTGCCGCTGATGATCGACCCGACCGGCGTCTATTGCCGCCCCGAGGGGCGCTATTTTCTGACCGGCGCGCCGCCGCTGGAGGACCCCGCCGTCGACTGGGACGATTTCGATCCCCGCCACGATGAATTCGAAGAGATCATCTGGCCGGCCCTCGCCGAACGGTCCCCGGCCTTCGAGGCGATCAAGCCGATCCGCCACTGGGCGGGTCACTACGATTACAACACGCTCGATCACAACCTGATCGTGGGGCGGCACCCGGATTGCCCGAACTTCATTTGCGCCAACGGCTTTTCAGGCCATGGGCTGCAACAGGCCCCCGCGACGGGGCGGGCCGTGGCCGAATTGATCGTCCACGGCAGCTACCAGACGCTGGACCTGTCGGAACTGGGCGTGGAGCGCATTCTCGAAAACCGCCCGTTCCTTGAAAAGGCGATCATCTGAAGCGGGGTCAGGCGCCCGCCAGCAACGCCTCGATCTCGGCGCGCGTCGGCATGGCCTGTGCCGTGCCGGGGCGTGTCACCGAGAGGGCGGCTGTTGCAGTGGCAAAGCGCATGGCATCGTCCGGGGAACGACCCTCGGCCAAGGCGACGGCCAGCCCGCCGTTGAACGCATCGCCCGCCCCCGTGGTGTCCACGACAGGCCCGGCGGACATGGGCGGGCTGTGAACCACGCGCGTGTCGTCCACCCAAAGCGCGCCGTTTTCACCCAGCGTCACGATGGCCGCCTTGCGGACCCCGCGCGCCAGCAGGGATCGCGCCGCGGCCTCGGCACTGGCCAGGTCGGTGACGGCGATCCCGGTCAGACCTTCGGCTTCGGTCTCGTTCGGGGTGACGTAGTCGCACAAGGACAGCATCGCATCCGGCAGATCCTGCGCTGGGGCGGGGTTCAGGATGGTCGCCGCGCCACCTTCGCGCCCGGTGCGCAGCATCGCCTCGGCGGCATCCAGCGGTTGTTCCAGTTGCGTCATCACGATTTTCGCCGAGCGCACCGCGCCCGCCTGCGCCGCCACATCGGCAGGTGCGATCGTGCCGCCGACGCCCGGGCTGATGATGATGGCGTTCTGGCCGGTGGCCTCGTCCACGAAGATGAACGCCGCCCCGGTGAAGCCCGTCGGATCGATCGTGGCGAGCGACGTCACCCCGGCCTCGGCCCAGATCTCGCGGGCCATCGCGCCGAAATCGTCATCGCCCAGCTTGGTCAGGTATCCCACGTCGCCGCCCGCCCGTGCCGCCGCGACCGCCTGGTTGGAGCCTTTGCCCCCAGGCCCGAGCGAAAAGCCCGAGCCGATCAGGGTTTCCCCCATCCGGGGCAATCGCGCGGCACGATAGGCCGTATCCGCCACGAACACACCAAGTATCACGATGTCATGGGTCATCTGTACCCCTCCCGCTCGATCCGTTTTCGCCATGCTGGCGCAACCGTGGGCGGGCGTCCATGGGCAGTTGCCGCTTGCAGGCGGCGCAACGCTTGGGCAAACCCGTGGCAACACGTCAGGTAACGGGAGGTCGGGACATGAAACTCTTGCGCTATGGTGAGGCCGGGGCGGAAAAGCCGGGGATTCTGGATGCCGAGGGGCGTCTGCGCGACCTTTCGGACCATGTGGGTGACATCTCGGGCGCGGTTCTGACGCCTGAAGGCCTGGCGTCCCTGTCCGCAATCGACCCGTCCAGCCTGCCCTTGGTGGAGGGCGCGCCGCGCATCGGCGCCTGTGTTGGGAACATCGGCAAGATGGTCTGCGTCGGGTTGAACTACGCCGATCACGCCGCCGAGGCCGGAATGGATATCCCGCCCGAACCGATCCTGTTCTTCAAGGCGACCAGTGCCATCTGCGGCCCGAACGACGATATCCGCATCCCGCGCGGATCGGAGAAAACCGATTGGGAGGTCGAGTTGGGCATCGTGATCGGCAAACCCGCATCCTACGTCGATGAGGCCGACGCGATGGACCATGTCGCGGGCTACTGCATCGTTAATGACGTGTCGGAGCGTGCGTTCCAGATCGAGCGGGCGGGCCAATGGGTCAAGGGCAAGTCGGCCGATACCTTCGGGCCGACCGGCCCGTGGATGGTGACGGCGGACGAGGTTGCCGACCCGCAGGCGCTGGCCATGTGGCTGGAGGTGGATGGCCACCGTTACCAGAATGGATCGACCGCCACGATGGTTTACGGCGTCCGTCACCTGGTCAGCTATATCAGCCAGTTCATGAGCCTGCAGCCGGGCGACATCATCTCGACCGGAACGCCGCCGGGCGTGGGCATGGGGCAGAAACCGCCGGTCTATCTGCGCGAAGGGCAGGAGATCGCCTGCGGGATCGAGGGGCTGGGCACGCAACGCCAGCGCACCATCGCCTGGAATGCCTGAGGGGACCAAGCGCGCCGGCCATGCCGGCGCTGCCCTCAGTGCTGGGTTGCAAAGCCCACGATCAGTTGGCGCAGGCCGAACCAGGCCCCCGCCCATATCGCGGCCGCGGTGATCGGACCGGTATAGGCGAGCATCGAAAAGGCCGACAGGCCCTGTCCAACGGAACACCCCGCGGCCATGACCGCGCCAAACCCCATTAGGGTGGCTCCGGCAAGCTGGCGCTTCAACTGGCGGGGGTCGTCGCAGGCCTCCCAATGGAACCCGAAGCGGATCACGCTGCCGATACCGCCGCCGATGATGACGCCCACGACCGACGCGATGCCGAATTTCGGGTCGAGCCCGCTGGAGAACATCGCGTAGTGAATCGTGTCGCCAACCGGCGCGGTGAAGCTGTGCGACAGGATCGGAAACACCTCGAAGCCGGTGTTGGTCACCCAATAGGTGCCGTAAAAGCCCGAGGTGATCGTCAGGCCCACGACCACCCCCCAGATCAGGTGCGAGACCCGACGGTGCGCCGGCAGGAAGCGGATCGCCGCGACGATCAGGACAACCGCCAAGGCCAGGCCGATCAAAGAGGAATCGATGCCGGTCAGACGTTCGATGGCGTGCGGATAGCTCTGCGGGGTTTCGGGCGAGAAAACCACCGGCAATAGCTGGATGCGCAGCGCGGCCAGCAGGCCCGAGATCGCCATCATCGCCGTCACGCCCATGACCAGAACGATTACGAGCGAGCGCAAATCGCCGCCACCGATCCGGGCCAGATGCCCGAAGCCGCAATTTCCCGCCAGCGCCATGCCGTAGCCGAACATCAGTCCACCCAGAACGGCCCCGAGGATCGGGAAGGCGTTCGTGATGTAGAAGGATTGGCTGATCTCCATCAGACCCATGGCCTGCAGCGCGTAATTGGTGCCCATGGCCGTCCCCAAGGCCATGACCCACAGCCACAGGCGACTGGTGTCATCGCCGTAATGGGCGTCCTCGACCATGGCGAGCGTGCAAAAGCGGCCGACCCGGGCCGCGAGGCCCAGGATGATCCCGCCGACCAGCCCGATCAGCAGGACGGCCCCGGTCTCCCCGAGAATGTCGAGCATGTTCCCTCCCTGCGTGGCTGAACGTCCGCGCCGCGATCATTATCGTTCGGCGGGAAAGCGTTTAGCTGCTGAACAACTCGTAAACCTGTTCGATGATCCGGCGGGCCCGGTCATCTGTCAAACTGTAAAAGATCTGTTTTCCCTCGCGTCGGGCCGTCACCAGCCCTTCGAGGCGCAGCCGCGCGAGTTGCTGGCTGATCGCCGCCTGCCGCGAGGACAGCAGCTGTTCGATCTCGGTCACGGACTTCTCGCCATCGGCTAGCGAGCAGAGGATCATGAGACGGCCTTCGTGGCTGATGGCCTTCAGGAAATCAGAGGCCTCCTGCGCATGGTCGCGCAACAGCCGCCAGGTGGCGTCATCCATGGGTTCTCCCGGTGCCGGCAGAATGGTCGCGCGGGTCAGCGGACGGTGGCCGCGCGGAGGCGTCTTCGCCGTTGCGTCGGTCTTTTCCACACCGATGAAATCGGCGATCTCGCTGAAACCCATTGCGGTCCGTGCCAATGTCTTTACCCGCTGCGCCAATCAGTTGGTCGCGCCTGCGGCCTCCGTTTCCAAATCCACGCCTGTCTGCTCGATCATACGCTGAAGCAGTCCCCAAAAGAAGTCCTCACCGGGATAGCCCTCCAGGCGGCCCACTTCCTGACCATCGGAGACAAGGATGAAGGTGGGGGTAAACACCGCGCGTCCCTGTATGTCGAGGTCATCCGGAATGGGCTCGGAGAGTTGCAGCGTCCGCAAGGGCGCGACCGCGCCCTCGGGCGTGCGGTCATAGGCATCGCCAACCTCTTCATGCCAGCGTGCGCAATAGAAACAGCCCGTCTGCTCGATCATGACCAATTGCAGGTCTGCCAGTGCAGGCAGGGGCAGGAGGCTCCCAAGCGCCACTACCATGGCGAGTATGGCGCGCTTGGGTTTTCGCGTTTCGATTGACGGCGTTCGAAAAGCGTTTCTAATCTGAATACCTGAATGTGATGGCTTGGGAGGAGTCATGTTCGATGTAACCATCTGGGGTGCCTTCGTGGCAGGACTCCTGTCGTTTCTGTCGCCCTGCATATTACCTATGGTCCCTTTCTACCTGAGTTATCTCGCCGGTGTAAGCGTCAATCAGGTCGCGGAGGGCGGAGGGGCCACCGCGGCCGTCCGGGCGCGGGCGATTCTCGCCGCGACGATCTTTGCCGCCGGGATCATGACCGTCTTCGTCGGCCTCGGGGCCTCGGCCTCGGTGTTCGGGCAGTTGCTGCGCGACTGGTTCGACGTGCTGCGCTGGATCGCGGCGGCGCTGATCATCGTGATGGGCCTGCATTTCCTCGGTGTCTTCAAGATCGGCTTTCTAAATCGCCAATGGCGTGCCGAAACCGGAAGTGTCAGCAACCTCAGCCTTGGAGGGGCCTACCTGATCGGCCTCGCCTTCGCATTCGGCTGGACGCCCTGCGTGGGCCCCGTTCTGGCCGCGATCCTGTTCACCGCCGCAGGCACCGAGACGGCAGGGCAGGGGGCCATCCTGCTGACGTCCTACGGTCTGGGCATGACGCTGCCTTTCATCGGGGCGGCCGCCTTCGTCGGACCTTTCATGAAGCTCATGGGCCGCTTTCGCCGGCATCTTGGCGCGGTGGAGAAGACGATGGGCGTGCTCCTGGTGGTCTTTGGCGTGCTGATCGCCACCAACGCCCTCAACTACATCGGCCAGTGGATGATCGAGAATTTCGAGGTCTTCCGTCAGATGGGCTGACGGGCACCCTCAACCTGGGAGGAGACTAGAATGCTGAGAACCGTGATCGCCGCGGCCATGATCGCCGTCGCGCCGCTCGCAACAGCGGCGCAGACGCTGAACGGGGATGGCCTGCACGAGGCGGAGTGGTTGCACGAAACCTTCCGCGACCTGCGCGAGGATCTTGGGGACGCCAACGCCGAGGGCAAGCGTTTCGCCGTCATCATCGAGCAGCGGGGCTGCATCTACTGCACGCGCATGCACGAAGAGGTCTTCGTCGTTCCCGAGATCGAGGAGATGCTGTCGGAGGAGTTCTTCTTCGTCCGGCTGAACATGCATGGCGCGACCGAGGTGACCGATTTCGACGGCGAAGTCATGTCGGAAAGCGATATTGCCCGGCGCTGGCGGAACATGTTCACGCCGACGATTCTCTTCTTCGATTCGGAGGTGCCCGATGGCCTGAGCGGCGCCGAGGCCGCGGTCGTCACCATGCCCGGAGCGTTCGGCGCGCCCACCATGTACGACCTGCTCAACTGGGTGCTGGCCGAGGGCTATGACGGTCAGGAAGATTTCCAACGTTATCATGCGAGAATGTTTAACGAACGGGCTGCTTCGGGCCAGCGGATCGGCGCGTCCGACTGATGGAAATTCGGGTCTCGCGAGAGTTGTATTCAAAAAACCAAATGTGTTGTTGCAATCGTAACGCGAGTTCGTCTACGGTTGTATGCAAGGCGGAACGACCGTCTAGGGAGGAAAAATGACGCGCAAACTGCTTATCGCAGCCGTATTCGGTGTGGCTGCAACGGCGCTGCACGCCGACGTGATCGCACCGGACGATGTGGCTGCCAATGAATATGGCGAGGTTGAAGTCTCCCTCACGGGGATGCCGGGTGATCCGGTTCGTGGGGAAGAGGTGATGACCGATCGGGGCTTGGGCAATTGCATTGCCTGCCACCAGGTCACCGCGCTGGATGATTACCCGTTTCATGGGGAGGTTGGGCCGACGCTTGATGGCGCGGCAGATCGCTGGACCGAAGCCGCGCTTCGCGGAATGCTGGTGAACGCGGACAACATTTTCCCGGATTCGGCGATGCCTTCGTTTTACCGGGTCAGCGGCTTCGTTCGCCCCGGGAACGGCTACACCGGCCGCGCTGCCGAAGGCCCGATCGAGCCGATCCTGTCGGCTCAGCAGGTCGAGGACGTGGTCGCATATCTGTTGACGCTCACCGAGTAAGGTCGGGCCGAGAAAGGAGAACCGAGACTATGGAAATGAACCGCAGGCAGTTCGTTGGCACCGGCGTTGGCGCCGCAGCCGCGATCACGCTCTTGCCGAGCGTCGCCACCGCCCAGGATGTCGACGCGGCGATCAACGCCTTCACCGGCGGGGCCGATACCAGCTCGGACGGGATCACCCTGATCGCCCCCGAGATCGCCGAGAACGGCAACACAGTGCCGATCGAGGTCGACGCCCCTGGCGCCGAGGCGATCATTCTTCTGGCCGCCGGCAACCCCAGCCCGGACGTCGCCACCTTCAACTTTGGCCCCGCAGCCGGTGCTCAGGCCGCGTCGACCCGTATCCGTCTTGCCGGTGAGCAGGACGTGATCGCGATCGCGCGCATGCCCGACGGCACCTTTCTTCGGGCCCAGCAGGAAGTGAAAGTCACCATCGGCGGCTGCGGCGGCTGAGGACAGACATAAGGAACACGAGAAATGGCAGACAATGTTACCCCCCGTGTGCGTGTCCCGCGTGAGGCTTCGGCCGGCGACGTGGTGTCCATCCGCACCCTGATCAGCCACCCGATGGAAAGCGGCCAGCGTCGTGACGGCGATGGCAACGTCATCCCGCGCTCGATCATCAACCGCTTCACCTGCGACTTCAACGGCGAGAACGTCATCGACGTGACCATCGAGCCGGCGGTGTCGACGAACCCTTACTTCCAGTTTTCGGCCGTGGTGAACGAGACGGGTACGTTCAACTTCACCTGGTACGATGACGACGGGTCCGTCTACGAAGACACCGCAGACATCACGGTCGCCTGATAGGTGCCGGTCATCGCAGGGAGGAGGCGAACGACCATGAAAAAAATGCAAAAAGCACTCGCGCTCGGCAGTGTGGCGGCCATGGCCCTGATGGGCACCGCGGCGACGCTGTCGGCCGACGAGGACGCGGACCTGATCATCAATGGCGATATGGAGATGATCGTGCGCACCGAAGCGCCCGATCACCTCGATGGTCATCTCAACATGATCTACTCGGGTTGGACCTTCCGGTCGGACGAGACCCAGGCCATGCAGATGGATGATTTCGACAACCCCGCCATGCTCTTCGTCGAGCAGGGGATCGAGATTTTCAACACGGCCATGGGCACCGAGGGCAATAGCTGCGCGACCTGTCACGAGACCCCGGAAAACCTGTCCGAGGTGCGTGCCGTCTATCCCCAGTGGGATGAGGAGCGTGGCGAGGTCCAGACGATCACCATGCAGATCAACGAGTGCGTGACCGAACGGATGGGGGCCGAAGCACTTGGCTGGTCCAGCCGTGACATGGTCAACCTCGAAGCGCTGCTGGCGTCTGTCGGACGTGGCACCGTCGTCAACGTGGCGATCGATGGCCCGGCCCGGGAAACCTGGGAAATGGGTCGTGAGATCTACTACACCGAGTACGGCATCCTCGAGATGAGCTGCGCCACCTGCCATGAGCAGAACTATGGCAACTACATCCGTGCAGACCATCTCAGCCAGGGTCAGATCAACGGGTTCCCGACCTACCGTCTGAAGAACGCCCGCCTGAACTCGACGCATTCGCGCTTCCGCGGCTGCATCCGGGACACGCGTGCGGAAACCTTCGCGGAAGGCAGCCCCGAGTTCATCGCCCTCGAGCTGTATGTCGCCTCGCGCGGCAACGGCCTGACGGTCGAAGGCCCCTCGGTCCGCAACTAAGACATCGACAAGGCCCGCCCCGGAGTGATCCGAGGCGGGCCTTTCGCCCAAACACATTCAAAAACCTGAATAAAACCAGAGGGTGAATCCATGATCTCCCGTCGCCACTTCCTCCAGGCCGCGATGGCAACTTCTGCGCTTTACGGCGCTTCGGGCTTCGGCAACTGGGCCCGCCTGGCTGCTCAGCAGCAACTGACGCAGGACGACCTGATCGGCGGCGGCGGCTCGGGCAATGTCACCCTTGTCCACATCACCGACATTCACGCGCAGACCCAGCCGCTTTATTTCCGCGAGCCCGAGTTCAACCTCGGCGTCGGCGAGATGACCGGCCTGCCGCCCCATATCGTGGGCGCCGATTTCCGCGCGATGTACGGGATCGAGCAGGGCAGCGCGATGGATTACGCTCTGACCTATGACGATTTCGTCTCGCTGGCCAATGCCTATGGCCGCATGGGCGGCGTCGACCGCATCGCGACCGTCGTGAACGCGATCAAGGCGGATCGCCCCGAGGCGCTGGTCCTCGATGGCGGCGATACCTGGCACGGCTCGCTGCCCGCGTTGCGCACCGAGGGCATGGACATGGTGCAGATCATGAACGCGCTCGGCGTGGACGCGATGACCTCGCACTGGGAATTCACCCTTGGCTCGGCCCGCGTGAACGAGTTGATCGAGAACCATGTGAACCCGGCTTTCCTCGGCGCCAACATCTTCGACGCCGAATGGGACGAGCCGGTCTTCGACGATTATCGCATGTACGAACGGGGCGGCACGAATATCGCCGTGATCGGGCAGGCTTTCCCTTATCTGCCGATTGCCAACCCTTCGTGGATGTTCCCCGAATACAGTTTCGGCCTGCGCCGCGAGCGGATCGCGGAAGTCGTGCAGCAGGTCCGTGCGCAGGGCGCCGAGCTCGTTGTACTTCTCTCCCACAACGGCTTTGACGTCGATCGCAAGTTTGCCGAGGACATTCCCGGCATCGACGTGATCCTCACGGGCCACACGCATGACGCCTTGCCCGAGCCAGTGCAGGTCGGAAACACGTTCCTCATCGCGTCGGGCAGCCACGGCAAGTTCGTCAGCCGGATCGATCTTGATGTGCGCGACGGCGCGATGCAGGGGATCGAGCATCGCCTGATCCCGATCTTCTCGGACGTGATCACCCCGGACCCCGAGATGGCCGCGCTGGTCGCCGAGACCCGTGCACCCTTCGAGGCCGAGATGTCCGAAGTGATCGGCCAGGCTGGATCGCTGCTCTATCGCCGTGGCAACTTCAACGGCACCTGGGACGACGTGATCTGCAACGCGCTGATCTCGCAGCGCGATGCCCAGATCGCGCTGTCGCCCGGCTTCCGCTGGGGCGCAACGGTCGTGCCGGGGCAGAACATCACCCGCGAAGACATCTTCAACGCGACGGCCATGAGCTATCCGGCCGCCTATCGCAGCGAGATGACCGGCGAGTTCCTCAAGCTGATCATGGAGGACGTGGCCGACAACATCTTCAACCCCGATCCCTACTACCAGCAGGGCGGGGACATGGTGCGCGTCGGTGGCATGGGCTACCGGATCGACCCCGCGGCCGAGGCCGGTAACCGCGTCACCAACATGACCCTTCTGGAAACCGGGGAACCGATCAGCCCCGATCAGACCTACGTCGTCGCCGGCTGGGCCAGCGTCAACGAAGGCACCGAAGGCCCGCCGATCTGGGACGTGGTGGAGAACCACATCCGCGAACTCGGCACCGTTAATATTGAACCCAACAACAGCGTGGACGTGGTGGCGGGCTGATCGCCCGGCCTGCCCCAAAGAAAAGGAGTAGTCATGTCTGACGGAAAATCCTTCTCCCCCTCGCGCCGTAGCTTCCTGACCGCCTCGGCGGCAGCGGGCGGCGCATTGGCCAGCGGCAAGCTGGTGCATGCCCAGGCAGCACCGGACCCGGCCATCATCGACCCCCAGCCATGGCGCCAGTATCTTGGCCCCGGCGTCGACAACGCCCCCTACGGCATGCCCTCGCCCTACGAGACCGAAGCGGTGCGCCGCACCGTGCCGTGGCTGACGGCTGACCTGGTCAGTTCGATCAACTTCACCCCGCTGCACGAGCTTGACGGGATCATCACGCCGAACGGCATCTGTTTCGAGCGCCACCATGGCGGCGCGGCCGAGATCGACCCGGCCGAGCATCGCCTGATGATCAACGGCCTCGTGGACACGCCAATGGTCTTCACGATGGAAGACATCATGCGCTTCCCGCGGGAAAACCACGTCTACTTCCTCGAATGCGCGGCCAACACCGGCATGGAATGGGCGGGCGCGCAGCTCAATGGCTGCCAGTTCACCCATGGCATGATCCACAACGTGCAATACACCGGCGTGCCGCTGCGCCTGCTTCTGGAAGAGGCCGGCGTGCAGACGAATGGCCGCTGGCTGTTGGCCGAAGGGGCCGATGCCGCTGGCATGACCCGCTCCATCCCGATGGAAAAGGCCCTCGACGATTGCCTGGTCGCCTTCAAGATGAATGGCGAAGCCCTCCGCGTCGAGCAGGGCTACCCGCTGCGCCTCGTGGTGCCGGGTTGGGAAGGCAACATGTGGATCAAGTGGCTGCGCCGCCTCGAAGTCGGGGACGAGCCCTGGCATCACCGCGAGGAGACGTCCAAGTACACCGACCTTCTGGAAGATGGCGATGCCCGCCGCTTCACCTGGGTCATGGACGCCAAGTCGGTCATCACCAACCCCAGCCCGCAAGCACCAATCACTCACGGCCCCGGCCCGATGGTCCTGACCGGTGTGGCATGGTCGGGCCGTGGCACCATCCCGCGCGTCGACGTTACGCTGGACGGCGGTCGCAACTGGCACCAGGCACGCATGTCGGGCCCGTCGCTCGATAAGTCGATGCACCGCTTCTACTACGAGTTCGACTGGGATGGCTCTCCGCTGCTGCTGCAGTCGCGGGCGATCGACTCCACCGGATACGTGCAGCCCACGAAAGAGCAGCTGCGCGAATTCCGGGGCGAGAACTCGATCTACCACAACAACGGTATCCAGACCTGGTACGTCAACGAAAACGGCGAAGCCGAAAATGTCGAGGTCGGTTAAGATGATGAAAACGCTTACGCTTTCAGCTGCGCTTCTGGCTGGCACCGCCACTTTTGCCCTGGCGCAGGAAAACGCCGCAGCCTCTCGCGAGGGTGGCTTCGGCCTGGGCCGTCCCGCGCTGCCCGAAGAGGTCGCGGCCTGGGATTGGGACGTGCGCCCCGACGGTGTGGGTCTTCCCGTGGGCGAGGGGGACGTCTGGACCGGCGAAGAACTCTTCGTCGATTACTGCTCCGCCTGCCACGGTGACTTCGGCGAGGCCGTGGGCCGCTGGCCGGTCCTTGCCGGTGGCGAGGGAACGCTGACCTACGAGGATCCGACCAAGACCATCGGGTCCTACTGGCCCTACCTTTCGACCGTGGTCGATTACGTTCATCGCGCGATGCCCTACGGCCAGGCCGAAAGCCTGTCGCCGGACGAGACCTACGCGATCGTGGCCTATCTGCTCTATCTCAACAACGTCGTGGATGACGACTTTGTCCTGAACCAGGACACGTTCCACGATGTCGAGATGCCGAATGCCGACGGGTTCTTCATGGACGACCGCGACGAAACCGAAGTCGTGGCCTGGACGCGCGAGCCCTGCATGAGCGACTGCACCGAAGGTGAAGTCGAGATCACGATGCGTGCGACGATCCTCGACGTGACCCCGGAAGAGGACGATGAGGAAGAAGCATCTGCCGAACCCGAGGTCGTGGAAGAAGCCGCAGCCGACACCGGCCCGAGCCCGGAACTGATCGCCGCCGGCGCAACCATCTGGCGTCAGTGCCAAGCCTGCCACGAGGTTGGCGAAGGTGCACGGAACCGCGTCGGGCCGGCTCTCAACGGGATCGTCGGTGCCGAGGCCGGAATGCGCGAGAACTTCCGGTATTCGCCGGCATTCCAGGAGGCGGCAGAGGAAGGTCTTGTCTGGACCGAGGAAAACCTGATCGCCTACCTGCATGATCCGCGCGCGTTCATGCCGCGCAGCCGGATGGTGTTCAACGGCATCGACGAAGACGAGGATATCCGGGCGGTTCTTGCCTACATCATGTCGGAAACTCCGCAGTAACCCTATGGGAAACCGCTTTCTGACAGCGATCCTCTTGCTGACGGCCAGCACCGGAACCCCGGTGCTGGCCGAAGGCGACCCCGAGCGGGGTCGCGAGCTTTACCGGCCCTGTGCCGCTTGTCACATGATCGGCGATGGCGCCATCAACCGGATCGGCCCGCATCTCGATGGCATCGTCGGGCGGCCCGCGGCGGTGGCCATGGATTACCGGTATTCCGAGGCCCTGATCGACGCGGCGTCTGAAGGCCTGATCTGGACGGCTGACGCGCTGGACGATTTTCTTGCGGATCCGTCTGGCTACGTGCCTGGCCTGCGCATGATTTTCCGCGGCATCCACGACGAACAGGACAGGGCTGACCTCGTTGCCTTCCTGCGCGAAGAGGGCGGCACCCCCGACCCTGTCTACGCGAATGCCACGGCCGTCCTGCTGGCCCCGTCTGACGAGGTGCTGCAGATCGTGCGGATGGAGGGCGACGTGTATTACGGCGAGTATCTTTCCAACGAGTGCACCACCTGTCATCGTCCCCAAGGCGGGGATGATATTCCGTCGATCGCGGGCATGGCGCCTGTCGATTTTATCGACGGACTTGTTGCGTATCGCTCGGGAGAGCGCGAACATCAGGTGATGCAAACCATCACCGGCCGGTTGGGCGATGAGGAGATCGCCGCGCTGGCCGCGTATTTCGAGACCGTCGGTCAATAGGCCAAGGTCGCGTGAGTATCCCGGGTGAGGAGACCCGGTGTGTCCGGAAGGGGAGATCCGGATTTTCTGGCTCCGGCAGAGCGAACAGACCGGGGTGGCAAAGGGAGGAGACCCAAATGACCATCAACAGACGTGCATTCATGGGCACGACCGCCGCTTTGGCGGCGTCGCTCAGCGCGCCAATGATCGCCCGCGCGCAAACGGCCCCACGTGTCGTCGTCGTCGGGGGCGGTGCAGGCGGGGCCACGGCCGCGCGCTACATCGCCAACGGATCGCAGGGTGCGATCGACGTGACGCTGGTGGAACCCACCCGCGCCTACTACACCTGCTTTTTCTCGAACCTCTATCTCGGCGGCTTCCGCGAGTTCGACAGCCTTGGCCACACCTATGGCGGGATCGCCTCGGGCGGGGTGAACGTCGTCCATGACTGGGCCACCGGTGTCGACCGCGACGCGCAGACCGTGACGCTGGCCGGCGGGGACGTGTTGCCCTATGACCGGCTGGTGCTCAGCCCCGGCATCGACTTCATCGAAGACAGCGTGCCGGGCTGGTCCACGGCGGCACAGAACGTGATGCCCCATGCCTACAAGGGCGGCAGCCAGACCGAGCTTCTGAAGAACCAGATCATGAATATGCGCGAAGGCGGTGTCTTTGCCATGGTCGCCCCGCCCAACCCGTATCGCTGCCCGCCAGGGCCGTACGAGCGGATCTCGATGGTGGCGCATCTGTTGTCTCAGGTGAACCCGACCGCGACGATCCTCGTGGCCGACCCGAAGGAGAACTTCTCCAAGCAGGGCCTCTTCGAGGATGGATGGGAACGCCATTACCCCGGCATGATCCAGCGCATCGGTCCGGATTTCGGCGGCGGCAACGTCACCGTGGACCCGGCTGCCATGACCATCAACATCGATGGCCAGGTCGAGCAGGTCGATGTCTGCAACGTCATCCCGGCGCAGCGTGCCGGGGGCATCGTCTTTGCCGCCGGCATCAACGATGGCAATTGGGCGCCGGTCTCGGCCTATGACCTGTCCAGCCGGATCGATCCGAACATCCATGTTCTGGGCGACGCGGCGGCACAGGGCGCGATGCCGAAGTCGGGCTTCTCGGCCAACAGCCAGGCCAAGGTGGCGGCCAATGCCATCGTCGCCGCGCTGGCCGATGGCCGGGCCTTCCCGCCGCGCTTCGCCAACACCTGCTGGTCGCTCATCGCCACCGAGGATGGCGTCAAGGTGGGCGCGACCTACGAGGCGACGGACGAGGGCATCGCCAGCGTCGACAGCTTCATCAGCCAGGTGGACGAGACGCCCGAAACCCGGGCCGAGACCTACCGCGAAAGCCTTGGCTGGTACGACGCCATCGTCGAGGACATGTTCGGCTGATGTGATATATTTTTTCCGGGCGGCGGGATGCGCCCGCCGTCCGGGCTTTCTTACCTGGGGACGGCACCTATGAAAAAGGCACTGGCACTCTCGGCGGCACTCGCCCTGTCGGCATCGGCGGCATCGGCGCAGCACGCGCTTACCTTTCCCTTCGACGGCAGTTTCGAGGACGCGACCTTCGCGGTCGAGAACGCGATCATCAATCGTGGGCTCGTGATCGATTACACCAGCCATGTCGGGGACATGCTGAACCGCACCGCCGAGGATGTCGGCGCGGAAGGGGCCGAGCCGATCTTCGAAGAGGCCGAGATCTACCTCTTCTGCTCGGCCGCGATCTCGCGCCGCGTGATGGAGGCCGACCCGATGAACATCGTGCATTGCCCCTATTCAATCTTCGTGATGCAGCGCGATGGGCAGGTCATGCTGGGCCACCGCGATTACCCCGACGGACCCATGCAAGAGGTCGAGGCGGTACTGGACTCCATCATCCTGGAGGCGACCGGCCAGTGACGCAATTCAACGACTATGACGGCTTCTTCCGCGCCGAGCTCGATGCGCTGAAGGAGGAGGGGAACTATCGCTGGTTCAAGGACCTGGAGCGCCGCCGCGGCGCCTTTCCCCGGGCGATCAACCGGCACGAAGGCGAAGAACGCGAGATCACCGTCTGGTGCTCGAACGACTATCTCGGGATGGGCCAGCACCCTGACGTTTTGACCGCGATGCGTGCGGCCCTTGACAAGACCGGGGCAGGGGCGGGCGGCACACGCAACATCTCGGGCACCACGCATGCCCATGTGGAGCTTGAGGCCGAACTGGCCGATCTGCACGGCAAGGAGGCAGCGCTTCTTTTCACGTCGGGCTACGTGTCGAACTGGGCCGCGTTGGGAACGCTCGCCTCGCGGCTGCCCGGCTGCGTGGTGTTGTCGGATGCGGGCAACCATGCCTCGATGATCGAGGGGATCCGCCATTCCCGCGCTCAAAAGCTGATCTGGAAGCATAACGATCTGGAGGACCTCGAGGCCAAGCTTGCCGCTTTGCCGGCGGATTGCCCGAAAATCGTGGCCTTCGAGTCCGTCTATTCCATGGATGGCGATATCGCGCCCATCGAGGCGATTTGCGACATCGCCGACCGCTACGGCGCGATGACCTATCTCGACGAGGTGCATGCCGTGGGCCTCTACGGTCCGCGGGGGGGCGGCATCGCCGAACGTGAGGGGCTGATGGATCGCCTGACGGTGATCGAGGGCACGCTCGGGAAGGCCTTCGGCGTCATGGGCGGCTACATCACCGGATCGGCGGCCCTGGTGGATTTCGTGCGCAGTTTCGCCAGCGGGTTCATCTTCACGACCGCTTTGCCGCCCGCCGTGGCGGCCGGGGCCTGCGCTGCCGTGCGTCATCTCAAGCACAGCCAGACCGAGCGTGCCGCACATCAGGACCGCGTGGCCGAGGTTCGGGCGCGTCTGGACGCGCTTGGCATTCCGCATCTGGAAAACGAGAGCCACATCATCCCGGTGATGGTCGGCGATCCGGTGAAATGCCGCTTCATCTCGGACCAGTTGATGGCCAATCACGGCATCTACATCCAGCCGATCAACTATCCCACCGTCCCGAAGGGGACCGAGCGGTTGCGCATCACGCCGTCGCCGGTGCACAGCGCAGGGGATGTCGACCGTCTGGTCGAGGCGCTTGGTGATCTCTGGTCGCAGTGCCAACTGGCACGCCAGCCCATCGCGGCCCAGTAGGGGCAGCGCCGCGCGCGATTTGAGCCAAATCAACGCGCGCGGCACGCCTCTCCCATAGGGTCCGCTCCAATCTGGAGGCCCTTCACATGCTGGAAGATCTGCTCGTCACTTGGGGTGAACCGCTGGTCCTGGGCTTTGCCGGGACCCTGACCGGTCTTGTCTTCGGCTGGGCCGCACAGCGGTCGCGCTTCTGCCTGCGGGCGGCAACGGTCGAAGTGGCCGAGGGGCACGTGGGGTCGAAACTCGCGATCTGGCTGATCGTGTTCACCACGGCACTGATGCTGACACAGGCGGCGATCTCGGCGAACCTGCTCGACGTGCGCGACGCGCGTCAGCTGGCCGCGACCGGAAGCATGTCGGGCGCCGTGATCGGCGGGCTGATGTTCGGGGTCGGGATGGTTCTGGCGCGCGGCTGTGCCAGCCGGTTGCTGGTGCTGTCGGCCACGGGCAACCTGCGCGCACTCGTGACCGGGCTTGTGGTGACGCTGGTCGCACAGGCGTCGTTTACCGGGGTGCTCGCCCCGGCGCGCGAGCAAATCTCGCAGCTCTGGCTGGTTGGTGGCAGCGCACGAGACCTTGGGCCGGTCCTGGGGTTGGACCATTGGCAGGTGGCCGCCATTGCCGGTGTTGCACTGATCGGGGCGCTGGTCCTGGCCCGCAGCCGCGAGGTGATGATCGGAAAATCCATTGCTGCGATTTTCGTCGGTGTCGCCGTGGCGATGGGCTGGGTCGCAACCTATGCCATTGCGTCCAATTCGTTCGAAATCGTGCCGATCCTTTCCGTCACCTTCACCGGGCCTGCGACGGACACGCTGATGGCGCTGGTCTCCGAGCGTTCGGTCATCCTGAATTTCGGCATAGGCCTTGTGCCGGGCGTTTTTATCGGGTCGGGGGCCTCGGCCCTGTTGGCGCGGGAGTGGAAGCTTGAACGCTTCGGTCCCGACACGCCGATGGAGCGCTACCTTGCGGGGGCGATCCTGATGGGCTTCGGCGCAATGCTGGCGGGGGGGTGTGCCGTCGGGGCCGGTGTGTCGGGCGGCGCGATCATGTCGCTGACATCCTGGACCGCGGTGTTCTGCATGTGGCTGGGGGCCATCGTGACGATTCGCATGCTGGCGCGGGTCACCTCGGTGTCGGCGACCGCCTGAGGGCGGCAAATCCTTGACCGAAAGCGCGCAGAAGCGCCTGCGCACCCCGTGCGAGCCCCGGCGGCCTGTCGCGTTTCCCATCTTTGCGCGGTCGCATCGCGCGCAAAAGGCGAACCGGGCTGGGCGGTAGCAAACCCGTTCGGCGCCACGCAGCAACCAGAACGCAGGCACAGGCGCCACCCAGAACCAGCCCCGCGATCACGTCCGACGGATAGTGCTTTTCCACGACGATACGGCTGATGCCGACGACCGTCGCCATCCCCGCCGCCAGCGGCCAAAGGCGCGGTGTCACCGCAGCGACAAAGACGGCCAAGGCGCCCATCGTGGTCGCGTGGCCCGACGGAAAACTCGTGTACCGAAACTGGAACGTCAGCGGGTGAAACGCATAGGCGCCCAGATCGTCGAAATGGTTCCGGTCGGGCCCGAGCAAAGAGGTGTTTCAAGACCTGAACCGCGATCCCCGACAGAAGGATCAGCAGGAACAGGGCCACGGCCAGTCGCAAGGCAAGAACCGCCTGCCGACGCGTTCTTGGGCTGGGGGAGAGGCCGGCCAGCGGGACGGCGATGGCCATCACGGCCAGGAGAGACGTGAACATCCAGTTGGAGTTGCCCAACCAGGTGACCCGTTCCCCGGCTGACCGCAGCCAATCCGGCGCTCCGTCCAGTGCAGCGCGCACCGGTGCATCCAGGATCAGGGAGACCATCAGCACCGTCAGGAATGCCACCAGCAGCGGCAGCGCGGCGGGGCCTGTGGCTATTCGACAGGGGCGCATGGGTCAGCGGGGGCGGGCACGCCAGGGGAAACGTATAGGCGCAAGTGCACGCGTCTTCCGTTGGTGTAATTGGTGCCACGGATCTCCGTTAGGTCGTCAATTCCCTCCGGTGGCATGTCCATGCCGTCGGGCAGGCGGCGGGTATCGATCCACGCTGCGCGGTTCTCACCCTCGGCCAACCATGCCAGTGCCTGGGGCGGTGACTGGTGCAGCGTGTCACGACCGAACTGAAAGACCGTGCTCGCCTCTGCATACCCGCTGAGAGAGATCGGCCTAACGAGGCATTCGTGCTGCGCCATGGCGTCGGCCAGGCGCGGGGTGATCCAATAGTCATGGAGCGCGGGCAGAGTGACGGCCGTCATCGTCCACCCCATCATAACACCGGCCGTGGCAAGCGAGGCCAAGGCACGTTTCGCCTGGCCACGGTAGAGCCAGATCAGGCCGGCAACAGCTGCGGCGCCGAGAGCGACCCCACCTGCGACCGAAAGAAGGTCAATGCCCTCTCCGAACGCAATCGGCCCTCCAAAGGCAATCGCAACGAAGAAAACCGTGCCCAGGGTGAATCCGAAGGCCCCAAGATGCGCGGGCCACCCGGCAAAGCGTCGCGTGCTGTCGATCATCGCCACAAGCGGGCCCGCCGCGAGCAGCATGAGCGCCGGATATGTCGGCAGGGTGTAGTGGATCAGCTTTGTCGAAACCGCTTCGAAGACCAGCCAGGTCGGGATCAGCCAGCCCAGCAGGAACGCGGTTTCGCGTGATTTGCGGGCCTTCCAGCCCGCGACGACCGCCAGCGGGGCAAGAACGTTCCACGGCCACAAGGTGAACCACATCGTCACCAGGTAAACGCCCGGCGGGAAGCCACTATGTTCGCCCTCGGCAGTGATCTTTTCCACGAGATCGCCCCCGACTGAGGCCATCAGGAACTCGCCCTCGGTACGGATCATGATCGCCACAAACCACGGCAGCGCGAGGAGCAGCATCCACGCCAGTCCGGGCAGGAGTTTGAGCCCTTTGGTCCATTGCAGGCTGCGTCCCGAGATCGAGATCCATGCCGCTGCGCCCAGGACCGGCAGCAGGATCATCGGCCCCTTGATCAGCAGCCCCGCCGCCATGGCTGTCCAGAAGATGGCCGGAACGGCCCATCGGCGGCCCTGTTTCAGCCAATCCGCGCCGAGCCAGGCCCGCGCCATCGCCCCCATCGCGAGGATGACCGCCAATAGAAGTGCTGCGTCTGTCTTGGCCGTGCGCGCTTCGGCATGGAGCATGTAGACGGTGGCCAGCATGACCCCCGACAAGATGGCGGCTCGCCGTCCGACCAACGGCGATCCCGCCCAAATCAGGGCTAGGCAGGCCAGCGCCCCGGACAGGTAGCTGGGGATGCGTTGCACCCAGATCTCGGTCGTCCCGGTTTGCCCGGTTGCCCGCAATACAGCGGCTTGCATCCAGTAAACGCCGGCTGGCTTGTTGTGACGCGCGTCCTCCTGAAAGCGGATATCGACCCAATCGCCGGTCTCCGCCATCTGGCGGCTGGCCTGGGCGTAGCGGGCCTCGTCACGGTCCTGAACGGGCAGTTCGGTCAAACCAACCCCGAAGCTGAACAGCGACAATAGCAGGACGGCAAGCGGGGCCAGCCGGCTCAAAATCCCGGTGGACCGCGCAGACGGAATATCGTGAGACGTCATGGTGCCGGTTTACTCCGCGGCGGGGTCAGGCGCGCGGGCGGCGTCTGCCGGGTCTTTCCCGGCGCGCCCCTCCCGTTTGGCACGGTGGATCAGAACAAGGTTTCTCGAATAGACAATCACGCCCATCGACTGACCCAGGATGAAGACCACGTCCTGCCGGTATATCGCGTAGGAGAGCAGCAACGTTCCCCCGATGATCGACAGGTACCAGAAAGCGAGGGGAACGTAGGACCGTCCGGCGCGCTCCGATGCAATCCACTGCACGATGAAGCGCATCGAAAAGGCGAGTTGCGCCGAGAGGCCCAGAACGACCCACCAGAACTCGGTCCAGCTTTCGATCGAAAGCCATTGGAAAATCTGCTCGGTCATTGGGCAATCTCCGGTGCCTCGTGTTGTTCGTCCTCGGTCCCCCGCGAAATGGAGACATCCGCCGCCGACAGCTTGCGCCGCCGCCGGATGAGCCATGCCACGCCGATCAGGTCGCTGGCCCCGACAATGGCACGGCCGAGATTCGTGTACTTGGATTCGCCGGCAACGCGCGGGCGATGGGCCACGTCCACATGGGCGACGCTCCAGCCGTCTCGCTGGAACAGGGCGGGGAGGAACCGGTGCATGTGATCGAAGTAAGGCAGGGCGAGAAAGGCATCGCGGCGAAACGCCTTCAGGCCGCAGCCGGTGTCGCGGGTGCCGTCCTTCAGCATCCAGCCGCGCAGCGCGTTCGCCGCGCGGCTCGCCAGCCGCTTGGGCAGAGGGTCGTTGCGCTTGGCGCGCTGCCCGGCCACGAGGCCCAGCAGATCCGGGCAGGTGTCGGACAGAAGCGGCGCCAAGACCTTGGGCAACTCTTCCGGCGGGTTCTGCCCGTCGCCATCCAGCGTCACGATGATCGGGGCCCGGGCCGCGCGCACCGCGTCGTGGATCGCGGCGGATTGCCCGCCGGGGCGGGGATGGGTCACGATGGTCATCGCCACATCGGGATTGGCCGCGCGAAACGCCAGCAGAACCTCGGCTGTATTGTCACGCGATCCATCATTGGTGACGCAGATCTCGTACGGACCCAGCGGGTGAGCCGCGTCCCGGCATGCCGAAAGAAGCGCCTCGGCGGCACCGGCCTCATCGAGCATGGGGATCGCGATTGCGAAACGCGGCATCGTATCCGCCCGTCCCTCTGGCCCTGCGGCTCTGTCGGTCATCTCTGCTATCCCGGCCTTTCCCGTGCCGCGAGCAATAGTCCCACGTGCCCCGCGATGAAAGGCGAAACTCCCGTTCGCCGCCACGTCAGGGGCCTCTCTCCGCGCTACTCAGCTCGCATATCGCGTCCGGCCACGTCGTTTCTCGTTCACGGGTTCGGACAGGACCACAGCGTTGTGGGCGCGCTGGTCGCAATTGGCGCGCGGGCAGATCCGGCAATTGATGCCGATGGGGGTGGGGTGCGCGTGGCTGGCCCTGAGATCTTCGCCATAGCCGATCTGGTCGAGGTGGTCCGTGGCACATCCCATGGCGACGGCAAGCCGGACATCCTGCTTGTGGCGCGTGACGCTGGGCCGGTCGACCGTGCGCGAGAAAACGAAGAACTGGCTCGCGTCTGGCATCTCGACGAACTGGGGCACGATCCGCCCCGGTGTTCGGAACGAGGTGTGCACCTCCAGCCGCGGGCATGCGCCGCCATACTCGGCCAAGTGGAAGTCGGTCGCGTTGAACCGCTTGGTGACATTCCCGGCCTTGTCGACACGCAGGAAGAAGAACGGCACCCCCTGCGCACCCGAGCGTTGCAGCGTCGTGGCGCGGTGGCAGGCCTGTTCGAAACTGACCCCGAACCGGATGGCGAGGTGGTCGAAGTCATATTTGCAGGCAAGCGCTTCGGACAGGAACGGGCCATACGGCATCAGGACTGCGGCGGCGAAATAGTTGACCAGCTCGACGCGGCAGCGGGCCAGCCCTTGCGCATTGTCGATGCCGGATTGCGCAAGCAATGTATCCAGCATGGCGCGGTGTTCGATCAGCCCCGCCACATGCACCAGCTGGAACACCCGGTTGGGATGGTCCAGCGCCTCGGATAACAGGACCTCCCGGTGGTCCTCGTCATATTCGCGGAGGCTGTCGGGCATGTCATCGACGGTCACGAGACGCACGCGCAGGCCCAGCCGGTCCATCAGGCGGCTCTTGAGCGCGGCATAGATATCGTCGGGTTCGATCCGGCGACCGCCCCAGAACGCCTCGGCGGCCTGTTCGAGGGCCTCGAAGTAATTGTGATGGCGACGAAAGAAGTTGTGTACCGCTGCCTCGGGCGAGGTGGTCAGAACCTGGCTGGCATCGCCGGACCCGGCGGCGACCGTGGCAAGCTGGTCGGTGGCTGCCAGGTAGGCGCGGTGCAGTTTCAGAAACGACGTCACCAGATCGGGCGCGTGGATCTGCGCCGCGCGAAGCTGCGTCAGGTCGGGGCGGTTCGCCTCGAAGAAATTATCCTGCAACGCCGCGCGCAGGTCGGCCAGAACGGCCGTATCGTCATCCTCCGCGATCTCGCGCCAGTCGACGCCGTAGACCTCGAAAAGTTTCAGCAGCACCGGCACCGAGACGCTTCGCTCGTTCTTTTCCAACAGGTTGACGTAGGACGTGGAGATGCCGAGCGCCTTGGCCATCTGTGCCTGGGTCTGTTCATGGTCCAGGCGGAGGCGGCGGAGGCGGGGCCCGATGAAGGTTTTCAGCATGCCTTTGTATCCAGAAAAATTTACAAATTCACAGATATTGTAGCATGTAAAATCTCGCGTTTACAGCGCGACCCGGAATGATTTCACTTGCGCCTGCGAAATGGGCAAACGTCGTCGCAAGCCAACGGCGGAAAAGGACTCAGCCCATGAAAATCGGTCAGACCCATCTCTTCATTCCCGGCCCCACAAACGTGCCGGATGACGTGCGCCGCGCCATGAACGTGGCGCAGCAGGACATGCGGGCGCCCGATTTCGGGGATCTGACCATCGGATTGTTCGAAGACCTCAAGCAGGTGTTCCGCATGCGGACCGGCGAGGTGTTCCTGTTTCCCGGCTCGGGCAGCGCAGCATGGGAAGCGGCGATCACCAACACGCTGAACCCGGGCGACAAGGTTCTGATGGCCCGCTACGGGCAGTTCTCGACCCTCTGGGTGCAGATGGCGGAACGCCTGGGCCTCGATGTGCAGGTGGTTGACGTGGCCTGGGGCGCCGGTGTTCCGGTGGCCGAGTTCGAGCGTATTCTCGGCGCCGACACCAAGGACGAGATCAAGGCCGTCTTCGTCACCCATAACGAGACCGCGACCGGCGTCACCTCCGACATCGCTGCTGTGCGCCGCGTACTCGATGCCTCCTTCCACGATGCGCTGCTGTTCGTCGATGGGGTCAGTTCCATCGGCTCGATCGATTTCCGCATGGAGGATTGGGGTGTCGATCTCGCCGTCACCGGCAGCCAGAAGGGCCTGATGTGCCCGGCAGGCCTTGGTGTGCTCGCCGTCAGCGAGAAGGCGATGGACGCGGCGAAAACCTCGACCATGCGCCGCGCCTATTTCGAATTCGCGGACATGCGGGCGATGAACGCGGGCGGGTATTTCCCCTACACGCCGCCGACGCCGCTGCTTCATGGCCTGCGCGCCGCGCTTGACCGCATCTTTGCCGAGGGTCTGGACGAGGTCATCGCGCGGCACGCGCGACTGGCCGAGGGCATCCGCCGCGGTGTGCACGCCTGGGGCCTGGACCTGGTGGCCGAACATCCCTCGCTCTACTCGAACACGGTATCGGCCATTCGCACGCCGGTTGGCGTGGATGCGACCGAGGTGATCCGCATCGCCTACGAGGAGATGAACACCAGCTTCGGTTCGGGCCTCGGGCGGCTGTCGGGCAAGGTGTTCCGCATCGGTCACCTTGGTGATCTGAACGAAGGGATGTGCCTGACCGCGCTGTCCATCGCCGAGATGGCCCTGGTTCGGGCCGGTGCGCAGATCCCGATGGGGGCCGGCGTGGCCGAAGCTCAGCGACATTTCACCGGGGTGGCCCACCTCCAGCCCAAGCTGCGCATCGCGGCTGAGTAACAGACTGTAAAAAGGAAGAAAATCGTGTCCCACACGCTTCATCCGCTGCGGCGGCAACGGCTTCATCGTTCCGAATTGGCCGTGCCGGCCTCCAACCCCTCCATGGTCGAGAAGGCGGCCGAAAGCGCCGCCGACGTTGTTTTCCTCGATCTGGAGGATGCCGTCGCCCCGCCTGAAAAGGAACAGGCGCGCAAGAACGCCGTGCAGTTGCTCAACGACATTGACTGGGCCGCCAAGGGCAAGACGGTCAGCGTTCGCATCAACGGGCTCGACACCCACTACATGTACCGCGACGTGGTCGACATCATGGAGCAGGCGGGCGACCGGGTCGACACGCTGCTGGTGCCCAAGGTGGGCGTGCCTGCCGACCTCTACATGGTCGAGGCGATGGTCAACCAGATCGAGCAGGCGCGCGGGCAGGAAAAGCGCGTCGGCCTCGAGGCGCTGATCGAAACCGCGCTTGGCATGGCCAATGTCGAGGCCATCGCGCAGTTCGGCGGTCGCCTTGAATGCCTGCATTTCGGTGTCGCCGACTACGCCGCCTCGATGCGAGCGCGGACCACCAATATCGGCGGGCTGAACCCCGATTATCCGGGCGACCAATGGCATGCCTCGATCACGCGCATGGTCATCGCCTGTCGCGCCTACGGCCTGCGCGCCGTGGACGGCCCCTTCGGCGATTTCAGCGATCCCGAGGGCTACAAGGATGGCGCGCGCCGCGCCGCCGCACTGGGGTGCGAGGGCAAATGGGCGATCCACCCCAGCCAGATCGAACTGGCCA
This sequence comes from Maritalea mobilis, assembly GCF_019800885.1. GTDB lineage: Bacteria > Pseudomonadota > Alphaproteobacteria > Rhodobacterales > Rhodobacteraceae > Roseibacterium > Roseibacterium beibuensis. The sequence goes on along the minus strand of NZ_JAHVKE010000001.1, from coordinate 1,229,777 downwards.
ACGAGGTGTTCAGCCCACCCGAGGCCGAGGTGACGCGCGCCGAACGGATCATCGAGGAACTTAAGAAGGCCGAGGCCGAGGGGCGCGGCGCCGCCAGCCTCGACGGCAAGATGATCGACGCCGCCAGCGAGAAGATGGCGCGCAACGTGATCGACATGGCCAAGGCCATCGCGGCCAAGGCGTAAGGAACGGAAGGCGCATTCGCGCACAGACCGGAGGGAAGAGAGATGGACATTCACGAATACCAAGCCAAGGAAATCCTTGCGGGGTTCGGCGTTCCCGTGCCGCGCGGCGGCCTTGCCTACTCGCCCGAGCAGGCGGCCTACCAGGCGCGCCAGTTGGGCGGCGAGGCCTGGGTGGTCAAGGCGCAGGTCCATTCGGGCGGGCGCGGCGAAGCCGGTGGCGTGAAGGTCTGCCGGTCCGAGGCCGAGATCCGCGACTATGCCCAGTCGCTTCTGGGCACCCAACTCGTCACCAAGCAGACCGGCGCGGCGGGCAAAGGCGTCTACCGCCTCTGGGTCGAGGAGGCGACCGACATCGCGCAGGAGCTTTATCTCGGCTTCGTGCTCGACCGGAAAACCGAGCGGATCATGATCGTGGCTTCCGCCCATGGCGGCATGGCGATCGAAGACCTCGCCCATTCCGAACCCGACAGCCTTGTGCGCATGGTCATCGACCCGGCCACCGGCCTGATCGAATACCAAGCCCGCGAATTGGCCTTCAAGCTGGGTCTCAAGGGCAAGCAGATCGGCCAGATGGTGACGATGCTGCGCGCCTGCTACCGGGCCTATCGCGACCTCGACGCCATGATGGTCGAGATCAACCCGCTGACCATCACCGGCACGGGTGATCTGGTGGCGCTCGATGCGAAGATGAGCTTCGACACCAACGCGCTTTATCGCCGCCCGCAGGTCGAGGCGCTGCGCGATACCAGCCAGGAGGATGCCCGCGAGGCGATGGCCGCTGACAATGGCCTCGCCTATGTCGGCCTCGATGGCGATATCGGCTGCATCATCAACGGCGCCGGCCTCGCCATGGCGACAATGGACATGATCAAGCTTGCGGGTGGCGAGCCGGCAAACTTCCTCGATATCGGGGGTGGGGCCAGCCCCGAACGGGTCGTCACGGCATTCCGCACGGTGCTGACCGACCCGAATGTCGAGGTCATTCTCGTCAACATCTTCGCGGGCATCAACCGGTGCGACTGGATCGCGAAAGGGGTGGTGCAGGCCTACGAGGAAGTCGGGCTGACCATCCCCGTCGTGGTGCGCCTCTCGGGTACCAATGTCGAGGAAGGCCGTCAGATCATCGAAAACTCGGGTCTGCCGCTCATCTCGGCCGACACGCTGGCCGGGGCCGCAGAGGCCGCCGTCGCCGCCCGCCCGCACCCCATCGCCGCCGAATAAGGAGACAGGACCATGGCTATTCTCATCGACGAAACCACCCGTGTCCTCGTTCAGGGGATGACCGGTCGGATCGGACAGTTCCACACCCAGGAAATGATCGATGCAGGCACGAATGTCGTGGCCGGTGTGACGCCGGGCAAGGGGGGTACTACCGTCCTCAACCGCCCGCAGTTCAACACCGTGCGCGAGGCGGTCGAAGCGACCGGCGCCGAGGCCTCGCTTCTCTTCGTGCCGCCCCCCTTCGCCGCCGACGCGATGATGGAGGCCGCCGCCGCGGGCATCAAGACCTGTGTCTGCGTGACCGACGGCCTGCCCGCGCAGGACATGATGAAGGTCAAACGCTTCCTGCGCCACTTCCCTGATGACCAGAAGATGTGCCTGATCGGGCCCAACTGCGCCGGCATCATCAGCCCGGGCAAAGGCTTCATGGGGATCATGCCGCCGCATATCTACAAGCCCGGTCGCGTGGGCATCGTGGGCCGCTCGGGCACCCTGGGGTACGAAGCCGCCAGCCAGATGTCGGCGCTTGGCATCGGCATCTCGTCCTCCATCGGGATCGGCGGCGACCCGATCAACGGCTCGTCCTTCCGCGACATCCTCGAATTGTTCGAGGCCGACCCGGAAACCGATGCCGTGATGATGATCGGTGAAATCGGCGGCCCGCAGGAGGCAGACGCCGCGCAATATGTCCGCGAGCACATGACCAAGCCGGTCGTGGCCTACGTGGCGGGTCTCTCCGCCCCCAAGGGCCGCAAGATGGGCCACGCGGGCGCGATCATCTCGGCCTTCGGCGAAAGCGCGCAGGAAAAGGTCGAGATCCTGCAAGAGGCCGGGATCACCGTGGCGCCGAACCCATCGGTCATGGGCGACACAATGGCCAGCGTTCTGGGTGTGAAGGCGGCCGCATGAGCCGGGTGGAGACTTTTCCAATGGTGGCGATGCGCGAGGCTGAAGAGTGGGTCGGCCGAACCGAGGAACGCTGGGGCAGCCTGACGCCCGAACTGGCGGGCATGATGAGCGCGGCGGTGTCGCATCCACTCTCGCTCAGGCGGGATGTGCGGCGCGGCTGCCTGATGCCAAGGCTTTGGCATTGGGCGGCGTTCCCCGAATTCGTTCCTCTCAGCCAATTGGGCGAAGACGGGCACCCGAAACTGGGCGACTTCCTGCCACCGCTGGCCTTCAAGCGGCGGATGTGGGCGGCGGGAAAGCTCAGTTTCTTCGGATCGCTAAGGGTGGGCGAACGGCTGCGCCGCCTGTCCACGATCAAATCGGTGACGCCCAAATCGGGCGGCACCGGCGACATGGTGTTCGTGACCGTTTCCCACCAGATCGAGGGCGAGACCGGCAGTTTCGTCGAGGAAGAACAGGATATCGTCTACCTTCACATCCCGGACGAATTCAAAGCGCCAAAACGCGTTCCCGAGTTGGAAGAGCCCGATTTCGACGAAACCGTGCCGATCAACGAGGCGCGGCTTTTCCGTTTTTCGGCAGCGACCTACAACGCGCACCGCATCCATTACGACCTGCCCTATGCGCGCGAGGTCGAGAAATACCCGGCCCTTGTCACGCATGGGCCCATGCAGGCGATCATGCTGATGGAAGCCGCAAAGCGCCATGTGGGCGAGCCGCCCAAGCGCTTTCGCTTCCGTGGTGTGCATCCAATGTTCCACAGCCATGATCTGCGGCTACAAGGGCGCCTTGCGCCCGGCGGCAAGTCGATGGAGCTGGGGACAGCCACGCCCGAGGGCTACCTGGGCATGCAAGCGACGGCGGAGTGGGACTGATGGGCATTCTCGATGGTATGCGCGTGGTCGAGGGCTCGGCCTTTGTCGCGGTTCCGCTGGCGGGCATGACACTGGCGCAGATGGGGGCGGACGTGATCCGCTTCGACCGGCTGCAAGGCGGGCTCGATGCCGGGCGCTGGCCGGTGACCCGCGACGGGCAGAGCCTGTTCTGGGCCGGTCTGAACAAGGGGAAGCGGTCGATCGCGATTGACATGAAGCACCCGCGCGGCCGCGAGATCATAACCGAGATCATCACCGCCCCGGGCGAGGATGCGGGCCTGTTCATCACCAACCTGCGGGTTCAGGGGTGGATGGATTACGAAACCCTGTCGCAACGCCGCCCCGACCTGTGCATGGTCACGTTGATGGGGGATCGCCATGGGCGTCCGGCGGTGGATTACACCGTGAACCCGGCCATCGGGTTCCCGGATGCCACCGGCCCCGAGGGATCGACCGAGCCCGTGGCGCATGCCTTGCCGGCCTGGGACTGCATCGCGGGCAACATGGTGGTGTCCGGTCTGCTTGCGGCGGAACGCAAGCGGCTGCGCACCGGACAGGGCAGCGCGGTGGACCTGTCCTTGAAGGACGTGGCGGCCGCGATGCTGGGCCATCTGGGCATCATCGGCGAGGTCGAGGTGAATGGCACCTCGCGCCCCAAGTCGGGCAATGCGCTCTATGGCGCGTATGGTCAGGATTTCCTCTGCGCCGATGGCGAGCGCGTGATGGTGATCGGCTTGACCGACCGGCAATGGCGCGGGCTGATGAATGTCACGGGCACCACCGAAGAGATGGCCTCACTGGAACAACGGCTAGGGGAAAGCCTTCGCGACGAGGGGGCGCGGTTCCGCCACCGTCACGCGATCACCGAGCTGCTGCGCCCGTGGTTTGCCGCGCGCAACGTGCCTGATTTCGCGACGCATTTCGACGAAGCCGGCGTGACGTGGTCGATCTTTCGTGATTTCCAGCGCGCGGTGGCCGAAGACCCCGACCTGTCGCTGGACAACCCGATGTTCAGCCGGGTCGCGCAACCCGGTATCGGCTCCTACAAGGTCCCCGGCACGCCCTTCGCCTTTTCCGCCGACCCGCGCGAGGCCCCGTGCCCCGCGCCGGTTCTGGGTGAGCATACCGAGGCGATCCTTGGAGACGTGGCGCGGTTGCCGGATGCCGAGATCGCGTCGCTGTTCGATGCCGGAATCGTGCAGCAGGCCGCGAAAAGCCAGGTGCAGATGGCGTCCTGACACCTTGAGGGTTTGCGCCGGCTTTGCCGTCGCCCGGGCGAGCGGCGCAAGGGGCATCGAGCCCCTTGCGCCGCTGTCGCGCGTGCCGCGCTCTTGCATATTTGAAGGATAAAGATGGGATCAGGATCGCGCGGCCAAGCTGGCCTCTTGCCGAGCGATCAGCGTTTCGATCTCTGCGATGGCCTCGGCGGAGAGGGTCGGGGCCGGTTTCCGGGCTGTGGCATGGGCGATCGCGCCGCGTTTGGCCAGCGTGTATTTGCGGATGGCTAGGCCGAGGCCGGGTTGGCTTTCGTAGCGGATGAGCGGCAGGTAGATGTCGAACAGGTCGCGCGCGGCCTCGACTTTTCCCGCGGTCACCAGCCGCACGACCTCGGCCATCAGTTCGGGGTAGGCAAAGCCGGTCATGGCGCCATCGGCCCCGCGCAGCATCTCTTCAGGAAGGAACTGCGCGCCGTTTCCGCAAAGGATCGAAACGCGCCGTGCGCCATCGGCCTCGGCATTGCGGAGCGTCGTGATCTTTTCGAGGCCCGGCCAATCCTCGTGTTTCAGCATCACGCAGGTCGGGTTCTCGGCAAAGATCTGCAGGCAGACTTTGGGCGACATCTGCACGCCGGTCGCCAGCGGAAAATCCTGCAAGACCCAAGGCGTTTTTCCCAGCACCTCGGAGACGTTGCGGAAATAGCCGGTGATCTGGTCGTCGGTGCGCAGGCTGGAGGGCGGAGCCACCATCACGCCTGCCGCGCCTTCGTCCATCGCGGTCTCTGACAGCGCCTTGATCGCGGCGAGGCCCGGCGCCGATACGCCAACCACGATGGGCACGCTGGCTTGCGCGATGACGCGGCGCACGACCGTAACGGATTCCGCCGCCGACAGTTTTCCGGCCTCGCCCATCATCCCGAGAATGGTCAGGCCTGTTGCGCCCTTCTCTTCGTAGTAGGCGACCATGCGGTCGATGCTGTCGAGATCGAGCGCCCCGTCGGGCAGGAACGGGGTGACGGCGATCGTGAAGACGCCTTTAGCGGTTTCATCCAGCATTTGAGCCTCTGATCTTGTGGCTTTGGTTCAGCGCGATGCGCCCGATGGCCGTGGCGGTCGCGGCTTGGCAGGGTTCGACCACCGGTATCCCGAGGGCGTGTTCCAGGGGCGCGCGGAACCGCGCCATGCCGGCACAGCCCATGATCAGCACGTCGGCGCCATCGGTGTCGCGCAACAGGCGGCCGACCTCGATCATCCGGGCAAGGGTTGCGTCTTCATCGGCCAGCGCGGCCACGCCGAGGCCCAAGGCGCGGTCTCCGACGAGCCGGTCGGTGACGCCCATAGCGCCGAAAGCGCGCATATGCCTTGGAATGGAGGCCGGAAGGATCGCGATGACGCCAAAGCCCTGGCCCAAGGTCAGCGCCGTCATTACCGCGCATTCCTGGATTCCGAGCACCGGCTTGGCTGTCCGATCCCGCAGCGCGTGAAGGCCGGGATCGCCGAAACAGGCGATGACGAAGCCTGCGGCGTCGTCCTCCAGGTCCGCGGCGAGGCGCAACAGGGGGGTGACGACCTCGTCAGCCTGGGCCTGCGTTTCGATGCCCGGCGGGCCCTCGGCCAAGGTCAGGCATTCGATCGTCACACCCAGGGCGCGCAAGGGCGTGACGGCGTCGTCGATGCCTTGCGTTACGATTTCCGATGAATTCGGATTGATGACGAATAATCGGCTCATGCACCGGCCCGCGTGGCTTGCTGGATTTCCAGTTGGTAGCCTTCCGGGTCGTCGAAGACGAAGGCGCGGATGCCGATCGTGTCGTTGACGAACATCGGAGACAGGTTCTCCACGCCTTGCGCCTCGATATAGGCGTACCAGGCGTCGACATCGGGCACGCGCACGCACAGCTGTACGGGGCGCGTTTCGGCCCATTTGTGCATGCCATGCGCCTCGTCCACGAGACCGATATGGGCGCCGTCACAGATACGCATGATCTTGGCCAGGCCGCCTTGGTCGATGACGAGGGGAAAGCCCATCACGTCGCGATAGAAGGCCTCAGCCTGTGCAAGATCGCGATAGTAGAGGAACGTGATGGCCAATTCGTTCGGGCTGTCGGGGCGGGGAATGGTCATGTTTGGGCTCCGGTGATGTCGGCGGGGCGGGTGCCGATGGTGGGGCGCGGAATCCAGGCCCCTGTACCCGGTTCGCCGAGATAGGTGCCGTCCTGCATGATGGTTCGGCCGCGCAGGATCGTACGCACGGGCCAGCCACGGACCGTGACCCCTTCGCAGGGATTGTAGCCGACGTTGTCATGCAGGTCGTTCGCGCTGTAGGTCACCTCGCGACCGACATCCCAGAGTACGAGGTCGGCATCCATGCCGGGCGCGATGTCACCCTTTCGAGCAAAGCCATAGAGGCGCGCGGGCAGGGTGGCGGTCAGGGCCACGAAAGCCTCCGGGCCGAGGCGCCCTTTGCTGACCATCGCGTCGAACATCAATGGTTGGCGCAACTCCAAGCCCGGCATGCCGTTGGCGATGGCGGGGAAGGGGGCGTCGGCGCCGTTTGACAGCTTGCCGGTTTCATCGAAGCGGTAGGGGGCGTGATCGGAGGAGACGAGTTGCAGATCGCCAAGCGCGAGCGCGTGCCAGAGGGCGTCCTGATCGCGGGTCGTGCGCTGCGGTGGAGAGCACATCCATTTCGCGCCTTCGACCCCCGGCTTGTCGAGGATGTCCTCGGTCTGGAACAGGTAATGGGGGCAGGTTTCCGCCCAGACGGGGGCACCGCGGGCGCGGGCGGCGCGGATCTCGGCGGCGGCCTCGGTTGTCGAAACATGAAAGATCATCACCGGGGCTCGGGCGTCTTCGGCGAGGCGACACATGCGCGCGACGGCTTCGATTTCGGCGGACCGGGGGCGAGAGGCCGCGTGGTCGATGGGCCGCGTGCGCCCCTCGGACAAGAGCCGGTCGCGCGCCGCGGCGATGATCGCGTCGTTTTCGGCATGGATGCAGGTCAGGGCGCCGGCCTCGCGGGCGATATGCAACACGCGCAGGATCTCGGCATCGCCAAGACCGATATTGTAGGTGGTGAAGATCTTGAGCGACCTGTGCCCGGCGGCGATCAACTCGCGCAGGTCGGCCTCGAGGTTGGGCACGGTGGCATCGGCAATAATCAGGTGAAACGCGTGGTCAATCGCGGCACCGCGATTGGCCCGGGCCGCGTAATCGGCGGCCGCGTCGGACAGGCGTTGACCCTTGGCTTGCGCGGCGAAGGAAATGACGCTGGTTGTCCCGCCCATCGCGGCCGAGCGTGTTGCCGTCTCGAACGTGTCGGCATTCATCAGGCCCATGCCGGACATCTGCTCGATATGGCAGTGGGGGTCGACGCCACCGGGGGTGATGATCAGACCGCCCGCGTCGACAACGTCATTCCCGTCTCCGAGGCTCTGTCCGATTGCCGCGATGCGCCCCTGCGATACCGCGATATCGGCGTGGAACTGCCCGGAGGCGGTTATCACGTGGCCGCCGCGAATTATCAGATCATAGCCCATGCAGGTCCCGTATGTTTTGGGGCGAGCATGGGGCAGGGCGCGGGCGCGAGCAAGGCCCGAGCGGCATGCATTCGGATTGAATACCGCGGCACCCGCTCAAAAGCAGATTCCACAATTCACGCCTCTATCCGGCGGTGGGTAGCGGATTGATCAGGTATCGTGATTCAAACCCGATCTATCCACAGGATATCCACAGAACCGGATCAGCCAGCGATCAGGGCCTGCATCTCCGCCAGTTTTTCCTGAACAAGGGCGGCATCAGCCTTGGACTCGATGTTCAACCGCAGCAGGGGTTCGGTGTTGGATGCGCGCAGATTGAAGCGCCAATCACTAAAGCTCAGGCTCAGCCCATCAGTCTCGTCGCGCGCGTCGGCCTTGGGGCCGTATTCCGCGTCGATCTTGGCGATCATCGCCTTCGCATCGTCCACGCGGAAATTCCGCTCGCCCGAGGACGGGTAGGAGCTGCGCAATTCCGCCACGAGGTCCTTGAGGCTCTCGCCCCGGCGACTGACCAGTTCGGCAACCAGAAGCCACGGGATCATGCCACTGTCGCAGGCCATGAAATCGCGGAAATAGTGATGGGCCGACATTTCGCCGCCATAGACCGCACCGGTGTCGCGCATGACCTGCTTGATGTTGGAGTGGCCGCATTGCGACTGGATCGCCTCGCCACCCATCTTGGACACGACCGCCTGCGTCGCCCAGATGATACGCGGATCGTGAATGATCTTGGCACCTGCCTCCTTGGCGAGGAAAGCCTCGGCCAGCAGGGCGACGACATACTCACCGGGGATAAAGCCGCCTTCGTGATCGAAGAAGAAACACCGGTCGAAGTCACCGTCCCAAGCCACGCCCATATCCGCGCTTTCGGCCACGACCGCGTCGGCGGTCACAGGCTGGTTTTCATCGAGCAGCGGGTTCGGGATGCCATTTGGAAAACGGCCATCCGGCTCGTGATGCATCCGCACGAATTGCAGCGGCGATCCGGACGCCGCCAACCCCTCGGCCAAGGCGTCGAAACTTGGGCCAGCCGCGCCATTGCCAGCGTTCACGAGGATTTTCAGCGGCTTGAGGGCGTCGATCTCGACGAACTTCAGCAGTTTTTCCACGTAGGCGGCGCGCGTGTCCGATGCATCCACAACACGACCGCCCCCGACCTCGGCGGCGAAGCCCCCCGACTCGGCCAGCGCCTGGATCTCGGCCATGCCGTCGGCCTTTCCGATCGGTGCGGATCCGGCGCGCACCATCTTCATGCCATTGTAATCCATGGGGTTGTGCGATGCGGTCACGCAGATGCCGCCATCCGCGCCCAGATGGGTCGTGGCGAAATACGTCTCTTCCGTCCCGGACAGCCCAAGGTCCAGCACCTCGACACCGCAGGCCATCAGGCCGCGCGCCACCGCGTTGGCGAGGCTTTCCGAGGTTGGGCGCACGTCACGCCCGATCACCACGCGTTTTGCCCCCAGAACCTCGGCAAAGGCGCGGCCGATGCGATAGGCGATGTCCTCGTTCAATTCGTCGCCAAGCCGTCCGCGAATGTCATAAGCCTTGAAGCAGGTCAGGGTCAGCGCGTCGAATGCCATGGGGTCGGATCCTTCCTGAGGGAACAAGCGTCACAAGCGGTATACCCAAGCTGGCAGCTACAAACCACCCGAAGCCCTTGGACCTTGTGTGTTTTACGCTAGGCTTTGCTGCAGACACTGTGAAGAGGACGCCAATGCTGGTCGTTACCCGCGACACCTTGCGCAATGCCGGCGTGTTGGAAACACGATCTTTGCCGAAGAAATTCTTCGGACGCGTGGCATTGGTGCCGCGGCGCGCCGGCATCGGTTTGTGGCTGCGGTTGCTTGTTGAAATGCAGCTCTTGCGGTATTTCGCGGCGCTCATCCCTTTCATTTTGCTGGCCTTTTCATCCTCGCGCATGGCCTTGCCCGTGACGCAGGCGCCGCTTGCGATGGTTCTTCTGATTGGCGTGGTCGAGTTGAAGGTGCTGCGCTTGTCCGACCGCGGACGGGAACGGTTGATGAGTGAGGATGAAGCCGCGCGCCGTTTGGACGCGCTCGTCTTTCGGGGCAGGGCGGTGCTGCGCAAGATCGCGGCGCGCCGAGACATGGCAGAGGGGGAGTTGGCGTTGGTGGTCGAGCAATCCGAACTGGCCCGCGTGCCGCCACTGACCCTGGTGTCGATTCAATCGGCGCATCCAGGCCCCCATGTGCTGGACCTCGACCCGGAGGAGCGCGCGCTGATCGAACGCGATCTTTTCGGGCCGGAATTGACGGAGAAAATGCTGCACCAGGCCAACCTGCGCGACGGGCAGATGATCCGCGAAGTGAGGATCGAGGCGCGGGGCGTGTCGGCCCATGCACGGCTTGCGGCATGGATGGACAAGCGCGCCGAAAGCCAGCCCGAACCGGCGGAGGCCTGAGCCATGACGGTGAATGCAAGCGCGGTGTCCGCCGGTGAAGCCTTGCGCGTTCTGCGCGCGGCGTGGGAGGTGCAGGCGAACGGGGCGCTGACCAGCAGCTGGATGCTGCATGGTCGGCCCGGCGTCGGCAAAACCGAGATCGTGCAGGCCCTTGCCCGGGAAATGGACGCTGAACTTTTCGATCTGCGCCTGACCACGATCGAGCCGCAGGACCTGCGAGGCCTGCCGTTCTACGATCACGAGGCCGGACGCACCGTCTGGTATCGCCCCGAGGATTTGCCGGACGATCCCGATCGCCCGGCGATCCTGTTCCTCGACGAACTTACCGCCGCCGCGCCGACGTTGCAGCCTACGGTCTACGGGTTGTTGCAGGAACGCCGCGTCGGTCGCCACCGCCTTCCCGATAGCGTTTTCATCGTCGCGGCGGGCAACATGGTCGAGGACGGGGCCATCGCCTACGACATGGGCACCGCGCTGTCGGATCGGTTGATCCACCTGATCGTGCAGGCCGAAGCCGAGGATTGGCTGAGAAACTACGCCGCGTCCGCTGGTGTTCACCCCGCCGTGGCGGCCTTTCTGCGCGCGCGCCCCGACCTTTTGGAAACGACCGAAGACGCGCTGCGCCGGGGCCAGACTATCGCGTGCACGCCGCGCAGTTGGGCGCGGGTCAGCCAGATCATGCACGCCGTCCCCGACCGCATGACCCGGCAGGTCATGGTCTCGGGCACCGTGGGGGAGGCGGCCGGCGCCGAATTCGCCCTGATCGCCGACGAGATCGAAGCCTCGGTCCACGTTGCCGACATGCTGGAGACGCCACGCGGGAAACGCGCAGATCTCTATCCGTCAACGCTTCACGGGCTGACGGCCCTGATCTACGGATTGATCGGCACGGCAAACGCCCAGACCATGCCCGCCGCGATCGAGATCCTTGCAGATATGCGCGGCCTGTCCGACCCCTCTCATCGCGCCTTGCCGCTGTCGGAACTGACCAGTTTCGGGTTCGAGATGCTGATCTCCAAGGCAATCGAAAATGGCTGGCAAGAGGCCTTTGCCACTTCCGATGCCTATGCCGATTACGCCCGCGCGCGCGAGGCGGCGGGCCTGCCGTGAGCATCCATTCCACCCGCGCCGCCACCGCACTCGCCCATCTCGGTGAGGTTGACCCGGCACTGGCGGTTCTGTCGCTCTGGTGCCGGCACCGAGACGGCACGGGCGCCACGCGCACCCAGGGTGACACGATCCTCTATGGCCCCGGCTTCGACAGCCTGCCTTTGCAGGAGGCGGTGGGGCTTGCGGCCCACCATGTGCTGCACGTGGCACTGCGCCATTCCGACCGGCAGGCGGGGTTGGCCGAACGCCTTGGCGCGCGGTTCGACGGTTCGCTCTTCGGCCTCGCCGCGGATGGGATCATCAACGAGACGCTGCTGTTGGCCGGACATGCCTTGCCGCGTCCGGCCGTGACCCTGACCGACCTGCTGGACGAGATCGGTGAACCAGCCCGTTCCCCGATTGCGGCCCTCGCCGATTGGGATGCGGACCGGCTGGCCATGTTCCTGCACAGCGACCCGAAACGCGCGGAGAAGGCGCGGGAATTCGGCGTGACGCGTGGATTCGCGCAGGATGTCGAGGTGGGCGAGCCCGACCCCGAGGGCGAGCGCCAGAAAACCGCCGATTGGCGCAACCAGCTGCTGCGCGCGATGGAGGCGGGGCGCAAGGCGGGAACGGGGATTGGCCGTCTGGGTGCCGTGCTTGCCGATATCTCGCCGCCCTCCGTTCCGTGGGAGGTGCACTTGCGTGGCATCCTGTCCCGCGCGCTTATCCATCGCCCGCATCTCAGCCACCGCCGCCCCGCAGCACGATGGATTGCCATGACCGCCCAAGCGCAGGCCGTGGGCACGCCTGACCCGGCCTACCAGCCGGGGATGGCCCGGCTCGACACCCGCCCGCGCATCGCCATCGGCCTCGATACATCCAGTTCGATTGCTCCGCTGACTCTGTCGTTGTTCCTGTCCGAGGCCGAGGGGATCACCCGCCGTACCGGGGCCGAGGCGCATCTGCTGGCCTTCGACGAAGAGGTGTTCGAGTCCCGCCGCCTTGACCCCGGGTCATGGCGCGACCTGCATGACATGCCCCTGCGCACAGGTGGCGGAACCGATTTCGTCCCGGTTCTAGAGTGCGCGACACGGCTTTCGCCATCGATCCTCGTGATGCTGACCGACCTCGACGCGCCTTTTGGCCCGGCGCCGGCTTACCCTGTGCTCTGGGCCGTGCCGGGCTTGGGGCCGGTTGACGATCCGCCCTTCGGCCGCCTGTTGCGGATCGGGGCGGGCTGAGGCCCTACTGCGCGGCGGTGGGCAGCGGCGTCTCGCGCTGGGCCTGCTCCCAATCCGGGGCGATCCACGGACCACGGTTGTCGCGGGGCAGGGGATCGCGGCCAAGGATATGATCCGCGGCCTTCTCTCCGACCATGATCGAGGGCGCATTGGTGTTGCCGTTGGTCACTTGCGGAAAGATCGAGCTGTCGGCCAGCCGCAGACCGTCCACCCCGATCACGCGGTTTTCCGGGTCGACCACCGCCGCGGGATCATCGCGCTGCCCCATCCGGCAGGTCCCCGAGGGGTGATAGGCGCTCTCGGCGTGTTCGCGGATCACGTCGTCAAGCGCATCGTCGCTGGCCACATCCGCGCCCGGCAGCAATTCATCGCCCGCATAGGCCTGCATGGCGGGCTGCTGGAAAATCTCGCGCGTGAGCCGGATCGCCTTGCGGAAATCGTGCCAATCCTCTTCGTGGCTCATGTAGTTGAACAGGATCGACGGCGCTGCCGCCGGGTCGGAGGAGGTCAGCGCCACGCGCCCCCGGCTCTTCGACCGCATGGGCCCGACATGCGCCTGGAACCCGTGGCCAGAGGCACTGACCGAGCCGTCATAGCGCACGGCGATGGGCAGGAAATGGAACTGGATATCGGGATAGTCGATCCCCGCGCGCGAGCGGATGAAGCCGCAAGCCTCGAACTGGTTCGACGCGCCGAGGCCCGAGCGGGTCAGCACCCATTGCGTGCCCACAAGCGCCTTGCCCCAAAGGCTCCAGTAGGGGGCGAGGGACACGGGCTGTTTCGCGGCATACTGGATGTAAAGCTCGAGGTGGTCCTGCAGGTTCTGTCCAACGCCCGCGCGGTCGACCACAACGGGAAGGCCATGTTGCACAAGGTGCTGCGCCGGGCCGATGCCGGACAGCATCAGCAGTTTGGGAGAGTTGATCGCCCCGGCCGACAAGACCACTTCGGCGCGGGCGCGGATCAGCTCTGCTTCGCCGCCGCCGCGCCTGATCCAGACGCCTGTGGCGCGGCCGTTTTCGATATGAACGCGCTCCACCAGGCCACGGACAAGGCTGCAATTTTCGCGCTTGAGGGCAGGTTTCAGGTAGGCATCCGCCGCCGACCAGCGCTGTCCCTTCCAGATCGTCATCTCGAAGGCGCCGAACCCCTCTTGCCTGTGGCCGTTGTAGTCCTCGGTCCGGCCGTAGCCCGCTTGCGATCCGGCCTCGATGAAGGCTTCGAAGAGCGGGTTGTCGCGCCGTCCGCGCGTGATGTGAAGGGGGCCGTCTGTGCCACGCCACGTGCCGCAGCCCGCGTCGCCGTGCCAATGCTCCATCCGTCGGAAGTAAGGAAGCACATCTGCATAGGACCATCCCTGCGCACCCATCTCGGCCCAGGTGTCATAGTCGCGCGCATGGCCGCGCACATAGATCATCCCGTTGATCGACGAGGACCCCCCGATCACCTTGCCGCGCGGACAGGCCATGCGGCGTCCGCCCATATGCGGCTCGGGCTCGGTCTGGTAGCCCCAGTCATAGCGCGGCATGTTCATCGGGTAAGACAGCGCGGCGGGCATCTTGATGAACGGCCCCGCATCGGTGCCGCCATGTTCCAGAACGATCACGCGCTTGCCCGCCTCGGCGAGGCGATAGGCGATGGCGCATCCGGCAGAGCCTGCGCCGACGACGATGTAATCGGCTTCCATCAGAACGGCGCCTCCACCGCACTCAGGCCCACATAGACGGATTTCGGCTGGCTATAGGCCTCGATCGCGGCGCGGGCGTTTTCGCGCCCGATGCCGCTGGCCTTGACCCCGCCGAAGGGCATCTCGATGGGCGTGAGGTTGTATTGGTTGATCCAGCACGTTCCGGCCTGAAGGGCGCGGACCATGCGATGCGCGCGGGCGAGGTCGCGGGTGAAGACGCCCGCCGCCAGCCCGAATTCCGTGTCATTCGCGCGGCGCGTCACGTCTTCCTCGGTCTCGAAGTCGAGGACCGACATGACCGGGCCGAAGATTTCCTCGCGCGCGATGGCCATGTCGTCGGTGACGTCGGCGAAAACGGTGGGCTCGATGAAGTATCCCGGACCGTCGATGGACTTGCCGCCCGTGATGAGCCGCGCGCCGTCCTCCAGCCCCTTGGCGATATAGTTCAGCACGATCCCGCGCTGCCCCTCGCTGACCATCGGGCCAAGATGCGTGGCTTCGTCCATCGGGTCGCCGATGACGGCGGCGCCCGTGCGTTCGGCCAGCCGCGTCAGGAACGCCTGTTTGATGCCGGTTTGCACGAACACCCGCGTGCCGTTCGAACAGATCTGCCCGGTCGAGTAGAAATTCGCGTTGATCGCGGCCGAGACGGCATCCTCGACATTCGCGTCGTCGAAAATGATCAGGGGCGATTTGCCGCCCAATTCCATCGTCACGTGTTTCAGGTCGCGCGCCGCCGCCTCGTAAACCTTACGACCCGTGGGCACCGACCCGGTGAGCGAGACCTTGGCGACACGCGGGTCATCGACCAGCGCCGCGCCTGTCTCGCCCGCGCCCTGGATGACGTTGAACACGCCCGGCGGTGCGCCGGCCTCCACAAGGATTTCCGCCAGTTTGAGCGCCGTCAGCGGCGTTTCCTCGGAGGGTTTGAAGACCATTGTGTTGCCGCAGGCCAATGCAGGGGCGGCCTTCCAGCAGGCAATTTGGATTGGGTAATTCCATGCCCCGATCCCCACGCAGACCCCCAGCGGTTCGCGGATCGTGTAGGCGAAATCGGCACCGAGTTGCACCGTTTCGCCGGTGATCGTCGCCGCCATGCCGCCGAAATATTCGAGGCAATCCGCGCCGCTGGCCGCATCGGCCACCAGCGTTTCCGACAGGGGTTTGCCCGTGTCGAGCGTTTCCAGAATGCTCAGGTCCCGGTTGCGCTCGCGGATGATCTGCGCCGCGCGGGTCAGGATGCGCCCGCGCTCGGCGCCTGTCATGGCCGACCATACGGGCAGGGCGGCTTCGGCCGCGCGCACCGCTTCGGCCACCATGTCGGGACGGGCGGCAAAGACGCGGCCTGTCTTCTCGCCGGTCGCGGGATAGGTCAGGGCGATCTCGGCCCCGCCCTCGTCCTCGACATAGGCGCCGTTGATGAAATGGCTGGCGTTCGGTTGCATCTCGATCATTCGCTGTCCCTTTGCTTCAAGTCACAGGCGAGGGCGGCCAAGACCTGTTCGGCGGCCGCCTTGCCGTCGGTGTCGCCCGTATCCAGCGCGGCGTGCAGGTAGAGCCCGTCGATCAGCCCCGCGAGTCGTTCGGCGATTGCGTCGGCGCGGTCACCCACGCGCGGGCGCAGTTCATGGACCAGGTTCGACCGCAGGCGACGCTGGTAGACCGTCAGGAGACGGCGCGCACCGGCGTCGGTCAGCGCCAGAACGTAGAAATTCAGCCATGCAGCGACCACTTCGTGCCGAAAGTTCGAGGGGCCGAAACTTGCGCGGATCAACGCCTCCAACCGGTTTTCGGGCCGTTTCGCGGCGACAAGGGCGCCGCGCACCTCGGCCCCGTAGACCGTCAGGATCGAGCGCATCGCCGCAAGGAACATCTGGTCCTTGCCCTTGAAATAATGGAACGCCAGCGCCGGCGACACGCCCGCGCGCTTCGCGATCTGGCCGACCGTGACATTCAACGATCCGCGTTCACCGATCTCGTGGATCGCGGCGACCACCAGTTCCTCTCGCCGGATCGCTTCCATTCCGATTTTAGGCATTTTCTCACCAACTGCTTGCAATCACGGACCTAAGACGTTTTGATTGACTCATCAATCAATAAAAATCCGGATGTGCCGCTTGCACCGATGCCAAGCGGGTGGTCAACTCCGCGCCGGAAAGACGAAACGAACAAAAACACAAGGGAGTGTTCCAAATGATCCGCCTCACCACCGCCACCGCCATTGCCGCGCTGGCCGCCGCCCCGGCCATGGCCGACTGCGACAGCGTCACCTTCTCCGACGTGGGCTGGACCGACATCACCGCCACCACGGCGGCCACGACCGTCGTGCTGGAGGCGTTGGGCTACGAGACCGAGACGCTGGTCCTGTCGGTGCCCGTCACCTACACCTCGCTGGCCGAAGGGGATGTGGACATCTTCCTTGGCAACTGGATGCCGACCATGGAGGCCGACATCGCGCCCTATCGGGAGGCCGGCACCGTCGACACGCTCCGCGCCAACCTCGAAGGGGCG
Organism: Maritalea mobilis; assembly: GCF_019800885.1. Lineage (GTDB taxonomy): Bacteria > Pseudomonadota > Alphaproteobacteria > Rhodobacterales > Rhodobacteraceae > Roseibacterium > Roseibacterium beibuensis. The sequence goes on along the minus strand of NZ_JAHVKE010000001.1, from coordinate 1,212,875 downwards.
AAATACACGCTGGCCACCAACGCGGCGGGCGCCGCCCTTGGGATCGGGGATTTCGCCGACATCGCGGGTGCAGTCGAGGCCCTCGACGCCGAGATCTACGGGATCGAGCCCGGGAATGACGGCAACCGCCTGATCATGGACATGATCGAGGCCAACGCATTTGGCCTTGGGGATGCGGAGTTCGAGGTGGTCGAAAGCTCGGAGCAGGGCATGCTGGCGCAGGTCGCGCGCGCCAATGATCGCGATGAGCCGATCATCTTCCTCGGCTGGGAGCCGCACCCGATGAACGCCAATTTCGAGATGACCTACCTGACGGGTGGTGACGACTGGTTCGGCCCCGACCTGGGGGGCGCGACCGTCTACACGAACACCCGCGCCGGTTATGCCGAGGAATGCCCGAACGTGGGCGCGCTGCTGAACAACCTCCAGTTCACCTTGGCCATGGAAAACGAGATCATGGGCGCGATCCTGAACGACGGAGAGGACCCGTCCGACGCCGCGCGTGCGTGGATGGCCGCCAATCCCGACCTTGTGATGGGCTGGCTCGACGGCGTGACCACGATCGATGGCGGCGATGCAGCAGCGGCCGTCAGCGAGGCGCTCGGCCTTTGAGAGGATGACCGGCTTGGGGCGGTGGCGGCTATGCCATCGCCCTATTCTACCTCGTCCAACAATGCGTCATCCAGTTCGACGGCGCGCTTGGCGGCCGGACGGTCCGTGATGCGGGCCACGTAATCCGCGAAACCGGGGCGTTCGGGCAGGGTTCCGAACTGCAAGCCCCAGGCGATCTGGCTGCCGAGATAAACATCGACTGCCGAAAAGGCTTCTCCCAGGATATGTTTTCGACCGTCTTCCAGCAGGTGTTCCAGCGTCGCCGCCACCGCCGTCAGGCTGCCCCAGCCGACGCGCCGGTAAATCTGCGGGTCGTCGGTTTCCACTTCCAGCGAGGCGACGCTGACCGCCGGGTCCACGGCGCCCGCGCCGAAGAACAGCCAGCGATAGTAAGCGCCGCGCTCGGGCGTTCCCGGTGGCGGTGCGAGCCCCGCCTGCGGCGCGAGATCGGCCATATGGGCGCAGATCGCGGCGACCTCGGTTATCACCATGCCCCGGTCGATCAGCGTGGGCACCTTGCCCATCGGGTTGATCGCCCGGTATTCGCGCGACTTCATCTCGTCCCCATAACGCACGACCTTTACCTCGTAGGGCAGGGCGGCTTCCTCCATCATCCAGCGGGCGATACGGCCGCGCGACATGGGATGCGTGTAGAGCGTAAGGTCGGACATAAAGACACCTCCGGGCTGAACTGGCCTCAGCCTGCGCCCTTTGACCGGGTCGCGACAAGACAAAAGGACACCGCCCGATGCTGAGCTGGGTGACGGAGTGCGAGACACCCGAGGATACCGAGGGGTTAGGGCCGCTTGGATACCTGACCGAGTGCAAGATCCGCATCGGGGATGCCGCCGAGGCCGGGTTCGACTGGCTGCAAGCGAACGGTTCAGCGGTGTTCGACTGGATCTCGGATTTCCTCGACCTGATGATCGAAGCGATCCTGACCCTGTTGCAGGAGCCGCCGAATACCGGCTGGATCCGCGATGTTGGCCGGGGTGAAGAGGTCTACCTGTATCCGCCCGATCTGCATTCGATCCTGATCATCGCGATCCTGACCGGGATTGCATGGTGGCTTCACCGGGGCTGGAAAGTGCCGGCCCTGGTCGCCGTCGGGTTCCTGTTCATCGTGAACCAAGGCTATTGGGAAGAAACCACCGAGAGCCTGACGCTGGTCCTGTCGGCCTGCGTGGTCTGCATGGGGTTGGGCGTGCCCATCGGCATTGCCGCAGCCCACCGACCGCGCCTCTATGCCGGGATGCGGCCTGTTCTGGACTTGATGCAGACGCTGCCGACCTTCGTCTATCTGATCCCGGCCATCGTGTTTTTCGGAATCGGCATGGTGCCCGGCCTGATCGCGACGGTGATCTTCGTGCTGCCCGCGCCGATCCGCCTGACACATCTGGGCATCTCGTCCACCCCGCAATCCCTGATCGAGGCGGGGCAGGCCTTTGGCGCAACACCAAGGCAGTTGTTGTGGAAAGTGGAGCTGCCCTACGCCTTGCCGCAGATCATGACTGGTCTGAACCAGACCATCATGCTGTCGCTCTCGATGGTGGTGATCGCCGCGCTGGTCGGGGCGGATGGCCTTGGCGTGCCCGTCGTACGCGCGCTCAACCGCGTCGACACGGGGCTTGGGTTCGAGTCGGGCTTCATCATCGTGGTGGTGGCCATCATCCTGGATCGTCTCTTGAGGGTTCGCACGAAATGACAGCTGTCCGCTTCAACGAGGTCTGCATCATGTTCGGGCCCCATCCCGCGCCCGCGCTGGCGATGGCGGATGAGGGGCAAAGCCGGGCCGAGATCCAGTCTGAAACCGGTCATGTGCTGGGCGTGCATGATTGCTCTCTCGAGGTGGCCGAGGGGGAGATCCTTGTCCTCATGGGCCTTTCCGGGTCCGGCAAATCGACCCTGCTGAGGGCGGTAAACGGATTGAACCCCGTCGCGCGCGGATCGGTAGAGGTGTCCGCCGACGGGCGCATGGTCAACGTGACCGAGGCAAAGGGGGCGGCGCTGCGCCGGTTGCGCCAGAACACGGTGGCCATGGTGTTCCAGCAATTCGGCCTGCTGCCCTGGCGCACGGTGCGCGAGAACGTGGGGCTCGGCCTGGAACTGGCCGGCCTGTCGGCCAGCGCGCGGGCTGCGGCGGTCGACCGGCAACTCAGCCTCGTCGGCCTGTCGGATTGGGCCGAGCGCAAGGTGGGCGAGTTGTCGGGCGGGATGCAGCAGCGCGTGGGTCTGGCGCGCGCGTTCGCCACGGACGCCCCCATCCTGTTGATGGACGAACCCTTCTCGGCGCTCGACCCGCTGATCCGCACGAAATTGCAGGACGAGTTGCTGGACCTGCAGCGCGACCTGAAACGCACGATCATTTTCGTCAGTCACGACCTCGACGAGGCGTTCAAGATCGGCAATCGTATCGCGATCATGGAGGGCGGGCGCATCGTGCAGGTCGGCACCCCGCGCGAGATCTTCTCGGCCCCGGCCAGTGACTACGTGGCCGAGTTCGTCGCCAACATGAACCCGCTCGGGGTCTTGACCGCGCGCGACGTGATGGAGGCAGGCCCGGGCGAGGGGCCGCGCGTGGGGGCCGAGACGCCCGTGCGCGACCTGATGGATCGGTTGGCCGCGGGGGAAACGGCGTTGATCGTGGAAGACGCCGGTACGCCGATCGGGCGGGTCACCTCGGAAAGCGTCGTCGCCCGGCTATGTGACTGAGTCGTTGCGTCGCCCGGGGAAGCGCGGGACGGGGCATCGAGCCCCGTCCTGCGCTGCGGCGCTATGCGCGCCCCTGCATATTTTCCGGGATAAAGATGCGGCAAGGAGGACAGCCAGCCAGGGGCCGTGTCCGGCGCGTCACCCTGTCTGAAGCTGTTCGATCAGGCGTTCGAGATGGTGATCGGTGTCGCCGAGTTGATGGTCGATCATCACCAGCCGCTTGGCATAGTGGCTGACGGGATACTCCCAGGTCATGGCGATGCCGCCATGCATCTGGATGGCCTCCTCGGCGACGGTCCGGGCGATCCGTCCCACGAGATGCTTGGCCTGCGCCACGCGTTTAGCCTGGTCCGGCCCAGCCATTGCGCTGGCGGCGAGGATCACGATGGAGCGCGCCTGCTCGATCTCGATGGCCAGATCGACCGCGCGATGTTGCAGGGCCTGGAACGCGCCGATGGGCTGCCCGAATTGCTTGCGGGTGCCCAAGTAGTCGAGAAGCATGGCATAGGTCGTCTCCATCGCGCCGAGGGCTTCGGCCGTGAGCGCCAAGGCCCCCCAGTCGAGTGCGTCGGTCAGGGCGGATGTCGCATCGGCGATCAGCAATTTGGCTTTCGCGCCATCGAGGAGCAATTCGGCGGCAGGGCCGCCATCGATCATGGGGTAAGGCCGCAGGTCGGCATCGTCTGCGGCCACGTCGAACAGGGCGAGGCGCTCCTCGGCCCGCGCCGCGACCAGCAAACGGTCCGCCACGCCGCCGCCATAGACCACGGATTTCCGCCCGGTCAGGCGCCAACCGTCTCCGCCATCCTCGGCGGTGCAGGTGATCCCGTCCAGATCATAGGGCGCGTCCAGTTCGCCGATGGCGACGGCGTAGCGCTGATCGCCCGAGAGCAGATCCGTCAGGGGCGCGCCCGCCGCCGACAAAAGCCGCGCCGCCATGACCGCTCCGAGCAGGGGCTCGGGACACAGGGCGCGACCGAGCTCTTCGAAGATGACCGCGATGTCGAACCCAGCCCCGCCCATGCCGCCGCGATCTTCGCCTACCAATGCGTAGAAGATGCCAAGCCCGGCAATTCCGGTCCATTTCTGCGGGTCGTGATAGGGGGCGGTGTAGGCCACGCGCAGCCGATGCTCCCAGCCGTATTGCTCGGACAGGTAGCGCCGCATCGTCTCGGCCAGCATCCGGCGGTCGTCGCTCATCTCGAAATTCATCGCTGCATCATCCCCTTGGCCAGGATATTGCGCTGGATCTCGTTCGAGCCGCCGTAGATCGAGATCTTGCGGTTGTTGAAGTAGCTCGCGGCGTGATGGGCATGCCCCTCGGGGGCGATGGGCAGGTTGCCGTCGAGGTCTTCGGAGGGGAAGGGGGCCGCGGCGGGGCCCAGGGCACGCCGGGCAAGGTCGTTGATGGCTTGCCTGATCTCGGTTCCCTTGATCTTGAGCATCGACGGCACGGCCCCAAGCCGGCCGCCTTGCGCAGCGCGCGCCAGCATGCGCAGGTTCGTGATCTTCATCGCGTCCAGTTCGGCCTCGATCCGTGCCAGCCGCGCGGCGAAGAGCGTGTTCTGGATCAGGGGTTTGCCCCCTCGCATGACCTTGCCCGCCAGCTGCTTGACCTGTTCCAGCGCCTGCACGGAAAAACCGACGCCCGCGATATTCGTGCGCTCGTGGCCCAGCAGGAACTTGGCGATGGTCCAGCCCTCGTTTTCCGCGCCGACGCGGTTGGTGACCGGCACACGCACATCGGTGAAGAACACTTCGTTCACCTCGTGCCCGCCTTCGATCAGGCGGATGGGGCGCATCTCGATCCCTGGGGTGTCCAGGTCGACGAGAACGAAACTGATGCCTTCCTGCGGCTTGCCATCGGCTTTGGTGCGCACGAGGCAGAAGATCCGGTTGGCGTGTTGGCCGAGGGTCGTCCAGGTCTTTTGCCCGTTGATGACATAGTCGTCGCCATCCCGTTCGGCGCGGGTCTTGAGGCTGGCGAGATCGCTCCCGGCGCCCGGCTCCGAATAGCCTTGGCACCACCAGTCCGTGCCATCGAGGATGCGCGGCAAATAGGTCGCCTGCTGCTCGGGCGTTCCGAATTTCATCAGTACGGGACCCAGCATCTTGAGGCCGAAAGGCACGATGCGCGGGGCGCCGGCAAGACAGCATTCTTCCTCGAAAATGTGCTGCTCGATCGGTCCCCAGCCCTGGCCGCCGAACGCCTTGGGCCATGGGCCAGCCAGCCACCCGCGCGCGTTCAGGATCGCGTGCCAGCGCTCCATGTCGTCCTTGGTCAACTCGCCGCGCGCGTTGACCTTTCGTGACAGGGCGGGCGGCAGGTTCTCGGCAAGGAATTCGCGCACGTCGGTCTGAAAGGCGCGCTCTGCTGGTGAATAGGTCAGGTCCATGCGGTCACTCTCCCTTCGGCCCCTCCCCGGGCCGGATTGAAGGGCAGAGTAACACGCGCGGTTTGCAGGGCCAGTCCGACGCCACGTCGTGCGGCGCCGGTTCTGGCCAGCGTGGTGCAATTCACGCCGCGAGGGCGCGTTGATCCTTCAGAAAAAGGCCTGCAATCCCGTCTGGGCGCGCCCGAGGATCAGCGCGTGGACATCATGCGTGCCCTCGTAGGTGTTCACCGTCTCGAGGTTCTGGGCGTGACGCATCACGTGGTACTCGGCCATGATCCCGTTGCCACCGTGCATGTCCCGCGCGTGGCGCGCGATCTCCAGCGCCTTGCCGCAATTGTTGCGCTTGATCAGGCTGATGACCTCGGGGGCGCAGCTGCCCTCGTCCAGCATCCGGCCCGCGCGCAGCGCGGCTTGCAGGCCAAGGGCGATCTCGGTCTGCATGTCTGCCAGTTTCTTCTGGAACAGCTGCGTCTGCGCGAGCGGGCGGTTGAATTGCGTGCGGTCCAGCCCGTATTGCCGGGCGCGGTGCCAGCAATCCTCGGCCGCGCCCATCACACCCCATGCAATCCCGTAGCGGGCACGGTTGAGACAGCCGAACGGCCCCTTGAGCCCCTCGACACCGGGCAGGAGCGCGTCTTCGTCCACCTCGACACCGTCCATCACGATCTCGCCCGTCACGCTTGCGCGCAGGCTCAGCTTTCCGCCGATCTTGGGCGCGGACAGCCCCTTCATGCCCTTTTCCAGAACGAAGCCGCGGATCTTGCCGCCATGGGCCTCGGACTTGGCCCAGACGACGAAAACATCGGCGATGGGCGCGTTCGAGATCCACATTTTCGCGCCGGACAGGATGTAGCCGCCCTCGGTCTTCTTCGCGACGGTCTTCATGCCAGCCGGGTCACTGCCGGCATCGGGTTCGGTCAGGCCGAAACAGCCGATCAGCGTGCCGGCGGCAAGGCCGGGCAGGTATTTCCGCTTCTGTTCCTCGGTGCCGTACGCGTTGATCGGATACATCACCAGCGAGGATTGCACCGACATCATCGAGCGATAGCCCGAGTCGATCCGCTCGACCTCGCGCGCGACGAGGCCATAGGTGACATAGCCTGCGCCAAGCCCGCCGAACTCTTCGGGGATGGTGACGCCCAAAAGGCCCATCTCGCCCATTTCCGCGAAGATTTCCGGCGCAACCGTCTCGTTGAGATAGGCATCGGTCACACGCGCGGCCAGCTTGTCCTGGGCGTAGGCACGGGCGCTTTCGGCGACCATGCGCTCTTCTTCCGACAATTGTGCCGACAGGTGGAACGGGTCGGCCCAATCGAACGGGGCGAGCGAAGGGCCGGTGTGGCGGGTCTGTCCGTCAGGCATATGCGTCTCCTCCAAACTTGGGCGCAACTCACCCCATTTGCCCGCGCAAGGCAAGCCTGACCGCTTGCGAGCCCCGGATGCGCGGTCTAGCGTCGCCGGTGGGAGTGAGGCTTTGGGGAGGAGTGGGCCATGACAGCGGCCATGGATCTGGGCATGAGCGAGCGGGTGCGCCCGCTGGTCGAACAGGTGCGGCGCATGGTGCGCGACGAGATCGCGCCGCTGGATGCCGAGTATCACGCCGAGGTCGGCCGGCATCCGTCCGGCAACCGGTTCGCCATGACCGAGCGGCAGGTGGAGATTCTCGACGCCCTCAAGGAAAAGGCAAAAGCACGGGGCTTGTGGAACTTCTGGCTGACCGACAGCGACAAGGGGTACGGGCTGACCACCGTCGAATATGCCTATCTCGCCGAAGAGATGGGGGCGGTGACGATCGCGCCCGAGATTTTCAACTGCAACGCGCCCGATACTGGAAATATGGAAGTGTTGGAGCGCTACGGCACGGACGCCCAGAAAGAGCGTTGGCTGCCCGGATTGATGGAGGGGCGGACGCGCTCGGCCTACTTGATGACCGAGCCGGACGTGGCGTCCTCGGATGCGGTGCAGATCTCTCTCAAATGCGAACGAGACGGCGAAGACTACGTCCTGAACGGTGAGAAATACTGGGCGACCGGCGCGGGCGATCCGCGGTGTTCGTTGTATATCGTCATGACCCGCACCGATCCGGATGCGCCGAAACATTCGCGCCACACCATGTTGCTGGTGCCCGCCGACACGCCCGGCATCGAAGTGCTGCGCCCGATGGAGGTGTTCGGCCATGACGACGCCCCGCACGGGCATATGCATATCCGGTTCACCGATGTGCGCGTGCCGCGCGATGCGGTCGTTCTGGGCGAAGGGCGCGGCTTCGAAGTGGCGCAGGGGCGGCTTGGGCCGGGGCGCATCCATCATTGCATGCGGGCCATAGGACGTGCCGAGTATGCCCTTGAACTGGCGTGCAAAAGGGCCCTCGGGCGCGAGGCGTTCGGCAAGCCGCTGGCCGAGTTGGGCGCGAATTACGACATCATCGCCAATGCCCGGATCGAGATCGAGATGACCCGGCTTCTGTGCCTCAAGGCGGCCTGGATGATGGACAATGCCGGTGTACGGGCGGCGCAGCCATGGATCTCCAAGATCAAGGTGCAGGCCCCGCTCATGGCGCTCAAGGTCGTGGATGAGGCGATGCAGATCTTCGGCGCGACCGGTATCAGCCAGGATACGCCCTTGGCCGGAATTTACACCGATCTGCGGACCTTGCGGTTCGCCGACGGGCCGGATGCGGTGCATCGTCGGCAGGTCGCCCGCGCCGAGTTGCGGAAATACTCGAACACGACGAAATGAGTGATCTTGACCTCGAAGCGATCGGCGCATGGATGGCGCGCCATGCGGAGGGTCTGGACCCGCCCGTATCTGCCGAGAAATTCGCAGGTGGCCAGTCGAACCCCACCTACCTGTTGCGGGGCGTGCGCTTCAGCTACGTGCTGCGCCGCAAACCGCCCGGGCAGTTGCTGAAATCGGCGCATGCGGTGGACCGGGAATACCGCGTTCAGCGCGCGCTGGCCGATAGTGACGTGCCGGTCGCGAAGATGCATGCGCTTTGCGAGGATGAAACCGTCATCGGCTCGGCCTTTTACCTGATGGAACACGTGCAAGGCCGCAATTTTGACGACCCGCGGCTACCGGAACTCCGCAAGGAAGACCGCTCACCCTATTTCACGGAGATGGTGCGCGTTCTTGCGGCCATCCACAGTATGGATCTGGACGCCGCTGGCCTGTCCGACTACGGGCCGCGCGGCAATTACTACCGGCGACAGATCGACCGTTGGACCAAGCAGTATCGCGCGACGGAAACCGGGACGATCGAGGCGATGGACGCCTTGATGGCCAGACTGGACCGCGCCTGCCCCGAGGATGACGGGCGCGTGACGCTGGTGCATGGCGACTACCGGCTCGACAACCTTCTCTTTGCGGCGGAAACCCCTGATATCGTGGCGGTTCTGGATTGGGAATTGTCGACCATCGGCCATCCGTTCGCGGATCTGGCCGCCGTGATCATGCAATGGCAGATGCCGCCCGGATCGCAAGGCCGGGGGTTGGAGGGCGTTGACCGCGCGGCCGAGGGCCTGCCGAGCGATGACGAGGTCGTGGCGCTCTACTGCGAAAACATGGGGTTGGCGCGGATCGAGAATTTCGGGTTCTACGTGGCGTTCTGTTTCTTCCGCATGGCGGCGATCCTGCAAGGCGTCAAAAAGCGGGCGCTGGACGGGAATGCCTCGAACCCCGAGCGCGCCTTGGAGCTTGGCGCCCTCGTCCCCGGCTATGCCACGGGCGGATTGGAGGCCTTGGGATGACGGACCTGAACCCGGTTCTCCGCGAAGATCCCTATGCCATCCAGCAGCATCTCGGCTACGAGGTGACGGGTTGGACCAAGGATTGGGCGCGGGTCGAAATGGACCTGGCCCCGCATATCATGAACCGGCAGGGCATCCCCCACGGTGGAATCCACGCCACGCTTCTCGACACGGCGATGGGCTATGCCGGGTGTTTCACCGGCGACCTAGGCCGCAAACAGAATGCGATGACCCTGTCGATGACGGTGAACTATGTCGGTCAGCCCAAGGGCCGTCGATTGATCGCAGAGGGCCGGCGCGTCGGCGGTGGTCGATCCACCTATTTCGCGGAGGCCGAGTTGCGGGATGAAACGGGCGCGGTGCTGTCACGGGCGACCGGCGTCTTTCGATATCGCCCGCCGCTCGGGCAGGGCTGAATGAAAATGCGGCAACGTCGCGGGCGTGTCGCGGTCAAGCCGCGCAAGCTCTGGCCAAGTGACGGTGGGCAGGATCATCTGCGGATCGCACCGCAAGACAGGAGGATGCGATGAGCCTTCCCAAACGCCATTGGCGCGAGATGACGACTCTCGATTTCACCGAGGCCGATACGAGCGATTGGATCGCGGTGCTTCCGATCGCGGCCATCGAACAGCACGGGCCGCATTTGCCCGTTGGCGTGGATTCGCTGATCGCCGAAGGCATGGTCGCGCGCTGCGCCAAGGCCGTGCCGGACGATTTGCCGGTCACCTTTCTTCCGGTTCAGCAGATCTGCAAGTCGAATGAGCATATCGCCTTTCCCGGGACGCTGACGGTCGATTGGGAACAAGCGGTCAAGACGTGGCTGCAAATCGGCGAAAGCGTCGCGCGGGCCGGGTTGCGCAAGATGGTCATCATCACCAGCCATGGCGGGAACGTGCCCCCGATGGAGATCGTCGCGCGCGAGTTGCGTCAAACGCATGGCATGTCCGTCGTGACGACGGCCTGGACCCGTCTGGCCGGAGAGCGTGTCTATTCCTATCCGGACGGTCCGATGGTGGATATTCATGGCGGTTTGTCCGAGACCTCGATGATGCTGGCGTTGTATCCGGAACTGGTTCGGATGGACCTGGCCGAGGATTTTGCGAGCGCGCAAACTGCCCTGCGGCAGGGCTCGGCCCGGTTGGGTTATCACATGGCAGAGGCGAACATCGGCTGGTTATCCCATGATTTGAACCCCAAGGGCACGGTCGGGGATGCCAGCCGCGCGACCGCGGAGCTGGGCGAGGCGGATTTGGCGTCCCAGGTCGAAGGGTTCGTCGCCTTGATGCGTGATTTGGCGCAGTTCCAGCCACCGGCCCGGGATTAGGCCAAGAACCGGACGAGATTTCGAGGGTTTGGAGCGATCTCTTCTGGCAGTCGCCTTACAAAATCGAACTTCTCTTGGCTGTTTCTGGCGCCAAATTAGCATTGAAGTGACGTAAAGCTTGTATTTTTGAAACTTGCTCGCAGATCACCTTTGCAAATGGCCGATGATGTCTGGAATCCGCTCCTTGAAGCGGAAAAACCCATGGGTTGCGTGGGGCCACGCCGCGTTGTCCCAGTCACGCAAGACCTGAACCAGGGCAATTCCCCGCTCTGCCAGCATCCTGTCCAAGTGTGAAAGGGCCCGCGCCGCCGGGCCGGTTGGCGCATAGGCGGTCACGATCTGGTCAAGCCCGAGCGCCTGCGCCCAATCGGCAATGACGACCGGGTCGGTCGCGTCTGGTCCCGGTGCGCCCATCTTGTCCTGCCACCGCGTGCGGGCGTCCGCGAAGGCACCAGCAGCGAAATGCGCAACGGGCGCGCTGACACCGCGCGGGGATCTCTGATGCGTGGAATTCAAGATGGCATGGGCGACAGGCGGCTCACGCAACGCCGAGAGCAGGACGCGCGGCGACAGGTCCTCTTCGGTCAGCAAGACGCCCGTCACTGCGCCCGGCCTCGGTGTTCCGCCCGCTGGCGGTTCGCGGCGGCTTGGGGGAGGGGGCCCGTCCAGCGGGCCAGGATCCCGCGCCAAGCGGTCGAGCCCGTTTCCGATCGGGCGATCCGTGAACTTCTCGATGTTCGACGCCCGCGCGACATAGTTCTTTCCGCGGGTCTGCAGGCCGGCGACCCAACGCCATCCGAGCGTATTGGATGCGGGGTCGCCATCCAGAAGATGGCGCAGGAAATGGTCGGCCCCAAGCTCCCACGGCAGGCGCAGAGTGAAAATCCAGATTGAGGCCGCCCACATGCGCGCGTGATTGTGAAGATAGCCCGTGTCGCGCAACTCGTGCATCCAGCCATCAAAGACGTCGATGCCGGTTTCACCCTGTTCGGCCTTTGCGACCTGCTCGGCGAACTTGGGGTCCTGCGACAGGCGCGACAGCGCAGCATCCAAACTGTTGCGATATTCGGACCAGACCGATGGCCGCAGTTCCAACCACCCCTTCCAGTAGCTGCGCCACAGAACCTCTTGAATGAACTTCTCGGCCGAAGACATTGAAAAGCGGCCCAGAACCGCTTCGACAACCTCTTCTTCCGTGAGCAGGCGATGGCGCAAATAGGGCGACAGGCCCGAAACATGCGGATGCCCCTGTTCGGGCAGATCGAAGTTGCGTTTCGCGGCGTAATCCTTGCCGGCGTGAGGCAAGAATGCGCTGAGCCGTTCCAGCGCGGCGTGTCGGGTCGGGGTGAAAGCTGCTTCCTTTGTCATCCGGGCGGACTTAGTGCGTAACCGGCCGCTGACCATGAGGCGTCGCGCGCCCTTGCAGCCCCCCACAAGCCCCCCTAAGACTCTTGGTCAAAGCGACGCGCATCAGTGAGGCAGGCGGCATGAAAGATCCCCACGAGTTTTACATGAACACCCTCGTTCCCATGGTGGTCGAGCAGACCAGTCGCGGGGAACGGGCCTACGACATTTTCTCGCGACTGCTGAAAGAGCGGATCATCTTCGTGTCCGGCCCGGTGCATGACGGCATGTCGAGCCTGATCGTGGCGCAGCTCTTGCACCTCGAGGCCGAGAACCCGTCGAAAGAAATTTCGATGTATATCAACTCGCCCGGTGGGGTCGTGACCAGCGGCCTGTCGATCTACGACACGATGCAGTACATCAAGCCCAAGGTGTCGACCCTGGTGATCGGTCAGGCGGCGTCGATGGGCTCTCTCTTGCTGACGGCTGGCGAGAAGGGGATGCGGTTCTCTCTTCCCAACAGCCGGATCATGGTGCACCAGCCCTCGGGCGGCTACCAGGGGCAGGCGACGGATATCATGATCCATGCCCAGGAAACGCAGAAGCTGAAAGACCGTCTTAACCAGATCTACGTTAAACACACGGGCCAAGACATGGAGACCGTGGTGGATGCGCTGGAACGCGACAATTTCATGGATCCCGAACAGGCCAAGGATTGGGGCCTGATCGACGAGATCGTGGAAAGCCGCGCTGGCGCAGAGGGTTGATCACGGTCGTGTTGACCGTTCCGAGGCGGAAATGACACGGTTTCTGGCCTCGGGAATTTGAGATTGTGAAGGCGCCGGGGCTGATTTAGTCTTTTTCAAAGTTCGGCCCGGCGCCGGCGAAATTGGGGCACCCGCCCCGCGACGACCCGTCGAGGGAGACGACATGGCAAGTTCATCCGGCAGCGACTCGAAGAATACGCTCTACTGCTCGTTCTGCGGCAAGAGCCAGCACGAGGTGCGCAAACTCATCGCCGGACCCACGGTGTTCATCTGCGACGAATGCGTCGAATTGTGCATGGACATCATCCGCGAAGAGACGAAAACCAGCGGCCTCAAGGCCACCGATGGCGTGCCCAGCCCGGTGGAAATCTGTGACGTGCTGGACGATTATGTCATCGGCCAGGCGCACGCGAAGCGCGTGCTGTCTGTGGCCGTGCACAACCACTACAAGCGTCTCAACCATGCCGGCAAATCGGATATTGAACTGAGCAAATCGAATATCCTGCTGATCGGCCCGACCGGCTGCGGCAAGACGCTCTTGGCGCAGACACTCGCGCGCATTCTCGACGTGCCGTTCACCATGGCCGACGCCACCACGCTGACCGAAGCGGGTTACGTAGGGGAGGATGTGGAAAATATCATCCTCAAGCTGCTGCAGGCGAGCGAGTACAATGTCGACCGTGCGCAGCGCGGCATCGTCTATATCGACGAGGTCGACAAGATCACCCGCAAGTCGGATAATCCCTCGATCACCCGCGACGTGTCGGGCGAGGGGGTGCAGCAGGCGCTTCTGAAGATCATGGAGGGGACTGTCGCCTCCGTCCCGCCACAGGGCGGGCGCAAGCATCCGCAGCAGGAGTTCCTGCAGGTCGACACGACGAATATCCTGTTCATCTGTGGCGGCGCCTTTGCCGGTCTGGAAAAGATCATCGCGCAGCGCGGAAAAGGGTCGGCCATCGGCTTCGGTGCGGACGTGAAGGACAATGACAGCCGCGGCATCGGCGAGGTCTTTACCGAGCTTGAGCCCGAAGACCTGCTCAAGTTTGGCCTGATCCCGGAATTCGTGGGCCGTTTGCCCGTGATCGCCACCTTGACGGATCTCGATGCCGATGCGCTGGTGCAGATCCTGACCGAGCCGAAAAACGCCTTGGTCAAGCAGTACCAGCGTCTGTTCGAGCTCGAGGACGTGAAGCTGAAATTCACCGATGATGCCCTGGTCGCGATTGCCAAGCGCGCGATCGAACGCAAGACCGGGGCGCGGGGCCTTCGGTCGATCATGGAGGATATCCTGCTGGATACCATGTTCGATCTGCCGGGTGCCGAAGGCGTCGAAGAAGTGGTCGTGAACGAAGAGGCCGTGACCTCGGACGCGCAGCCGCTGATGATCTACGCCGAACGCAAGAAGGACGAGTCGGCGACGGCGGGCTAACACTCGGCTTGACGAAAAAACGAAGGCCCGTCGCTGATACGCGGCGGGCCTTTCTGCTTGCGATCAGGCGCGTTTCATCGAAGCCAGAGGTTTTCTCGCTTCAAGGTATTTCGGATTTGTTGTTCCCGGCGTGGCAGGTCGCCTTGATCGAACAGCGCCCGCGCCTTGGCGCCTTTGCCTTGATAAATCATGCGCTTGAAGGGCTCGTAGGCCTTTAGGACTTTCTTGACCTTGTTCGGCGCGGTGACCTTTTCGAGCACGTCGATGACCCTTTGATCCTCGCGCGCGTAGAGCAACGGCAGGACACGGTAGTGGCAACTGATCTCACCATCGAGCAGGCCAGCGGGGAGTGTCTCGCGCCCGCCGCCGAAAGAATGGATCACGAGGGGAAGCGCCACTTGGTCCAACCACGGATCAAGTGTTTGGCACACCAATTCCGGCGGGGGATCGTCGCGGATGGCGAGGCTGTATTCGAGGAACGGTTCCCCGAATTCCTGCGGGCAGCGGAAAAAGAAGAAGCCGGCGTTGAAGTAAAGGTAGCGGCGCCAGTATTCGTCGGGCTGGCCCAGGTCCAGTGAGCTTTCGAAATCCAGGCCGAATTTGTCGTAGAGCGATTTCCAGATCTGCGTATAGCCAGGACCGTAAAGCTCCAGTTTCGGCCAGGTGCCTTCCACGCGCTTGCTGGCGCCAGGCCTGTCGAAATCGAAGGGCACCGTCGCCAGATCGCCAAGGATCAACGTGTCACTGTCGAAGAACACGAAGGGCTCGTTGGCCGGCAAGGCGGACAAAAGCTCGATCTTGTTGCCGTAGGGATAGGCCTCTCCGAAGTGGTTTGCTTCGAAGGGAAGAATTTCGACGTCCAGGTCACTTAGGAGTTGCCGAACAGCGTCGTCATTCATGCGCGGATTGCGTGACCAAGCGGCATTCGGAACGGGTTCCGCAACAAACAGACGGCCGGCAAAGTTGGGGTTGGTCGCTCGAAACGAGACGCAAAACAGAGCTGCTTCATATTGCAGCCGACCGCTCTGTCCAACGATCACGACGTTGAAGGGGCGGTCTATCCCGGATTTGCCGCCCTGTGGCGACTCCGATGCGGGTTTTGACGTGGTATCGCCGGGCATGGCTGCTCTTCTTGTCCCCGGGCATTGTAGGATTTTTCGTATGCTAGCAGCGTCGGAAACGGGCTGCCATCACTACGATCATTCTCCGTGCATGCCGACGACGGTGCGGATCGTTTGCCACAGGATCCAGGTGTCGAGCTTGAAGCTTGCCTTGCGGATATATTCGATATCAGCCGCCGTCTTCAGTCGTGTGGCCGCGTACCCTTCGGCATATCCCAGTTCAATCTGCGCCAGACCGCTGATGCCGGGACGTACGACGTGTCTGTCGCGGTAGTCGGGGATCGTTCTCATGAAGCGATGGGCGTGAATGTAGTAATCCGGGCGCGGCCCGATCAGGCTCATGTCGCCGCGATACACGTTCAAGATCTGCGGCAACTCATCGAAGCGAGAGCGGCGCAGGAAACTTCCGATCGCCGTAATGCGATCCTTTTCGAGGGGGGCATCGATCGGACGGCACTGCTTCGCCGAGTTCTTGGCCACCCGCATCGTCCGGAACTTGAAGGTCCAGAACGGCTTGCATCCGCGGCCCATGCGAATCTGGCGGAAGAACAAGGGTCCGGGATTGTAGATCGGGTTGAGAACAAGCAGGAGCGCCGCAACCACCAGCATCGCCGGCAGCAAGACAATGGTCGAAAAGACGAGGTCGAACCCTCGCTTGGCGATCAGGTAGCCCTGACTACGCAGCACTTCAACGCGGGAAGGCCGCGCTTTCGTACGAAAGCCTGACGCGTCGGGTGTATAGGTCACCACAATTCCCCCAGTGTCATAGCAGCGGCTGCTTTCAGATTCTCACAGCGCCGTCGGCAGTCATTGACAAGTCCCACTATATGCGACGGGTCGTCAACGGCAGATGCTGAATACAAGCAGGGTGTCGCCGTAGTTTCATTTTTGCCACATTCTTGGGCAGTTTGGGCCGGGTTTTTCAGCCCGACGTGCAGGCGACATCTGGTGTGGCAGCCGAATTAACCGGCTCTGAGCCTACTCGATCCGCGGCAGAACAACGAATTTCTGTTCAATCTGTGGGAGGGGGAATGGTGGGCGACCCTGGAATCGAACCAGGCATGGGTCTCCCCGGCGGAGTTACAGTCCGCTGCCGCACCTTGCAGCACGTCGCCCGACGCGAGGGGGTGAATAATAGCGCACCGCGGGGGCGTCAACGGGGAATCTGTCATAACTGCTGCGCCGGGCTTGGCATTTCAAAGAAGGAGCCGTAACCCCTACCCGAATAGAGAGACAAACGGTGAAAGCATGGCCAGGAAACCCACTTGGGTGATCGAGAAAGAGCGGGGCAAACGGGCTGCCGCGGCGGAAACCGTTTGGCTCTTCGGTCTGCACGCGGTGCGGGACGCATTGAACAACCCCCGCCGCGAGAAACTGCGCCTCGTCGTCACGAAGAATGCCGAGGCCAAGTTGGCCGACGCCATCGCCGTCGCCGGGCTGGCCCCGGAGATTGCGGATCCGCGCAAGTTCCCGGTGCCGCTTGATCCGGGCTCTGTGCATCAGGGCGCCGCGCTTGAGGTCAAGCCCCTCGATTGGGGCAGCTTCGATGACATCGTCTTGCGCGGCGAAGGGAGGGCGTGCCTTGTCCTGCTGGATCGCGTGAGCGACCCGCACAACGTGGGCGCCATCCTGCGCTCGGCCGAGGTGTTCGGGGCGCGCGCTGTCATTGCGCCGGCCAGGCACTCCGCGCCGGAAACGGGCGCGTTGGCCAAGACGGCATCGGGTGCTTTGGAACGCCAGCCCTATCTGCGCGTGGCAAATCTCGGCAACACGATGGAGCGCTTGCGCGAGATGGGGTTCTCGCTGATCGGCCTCGACGGGGACGGAACGGTCGAGATCGGAGAGGCACTTGCCGATCACGCAGACCGACCCGTCGCGCTCGTGATGGGGGCAGAGGGGCCGGGGCTGCGTGAGCGGACCCGTGATTTGTGCGATCTGCTGGCCCGGATCCCTGCGTCTGGCCGATTTGGGTCGCTCAATGTCTCGAATGCGGCGGCAGTCTCTCTATATGCGGTGTCACAAGCCAAGCCGGAGTGAATGCCTGTGCCCTATGACACTAAGATCGCCACCTGTTCCTATTGCGGAAGCCGGCAGACCTTGCGGCTGACGGCACGGCAAGGCCACGAACTGGCCTGCGGTTCCTGCGGGGCGCCCTTGCACGAGATGAAATGGCTCAAGCCCGAAAAAGAGCGGGGCGGAGCCAAGCGCAGCCCACGGACGCCTGCCCCACACGGACGCCCTCAGCCGGACTGGGCCGGCAGCGGGGATTGGCAAGGCGGAGCGGATCCGCGCCGGAAAAAGAAAAAGCACAAGAAACGCAAAGGGATGCTGCGCGAAGTGATGGAAGAAGCGTTCGATTTATTCGACGATATCTTCGATTGATGGTGCGCAAGGCGTGATCACGAATTTGTTTCCACCCTTCAAAACGCGCCAGAAGGCCCCATTTGTTAAATAGATGCAGCGGCCCGGAACGCCGTAGCATCCATCACTGTCCCTCGTTCCGTGACTTGCGCCCGCCGGATTTCCGCTGCGGGCGCTTTTTTGACGTGCTATGCGAATGGGCATGACAACAAACCCGTCAGATGACCTGCTTCGTCGCGTTCTGCGCGAGTCCAAGAGTTTTGCCTGCGTCGGTGTCAGCCCGAACCCGGTGCGACCCAGTCACTACGTGGCGCGATACCTCAAGCTCAAAGGCTACCGTGTGGTGCCCGTCAATCCGGGGCAGGCCGGAAAGGAGTTGTTCGGCGCGACCTGTGTGGCCGACCTGTCCGAGATCGAGGGCGGGGTGGATGTGATCGATATCTTCCGCCGCCCCGAGGCCGTTCCCGAGATCGTGGATGCAGCGCTTGCCATGGAGCCACGCCCCAAGGTGATCTGGATGCAGATCGGGGTCGAACACGCCGAGGCGGCTGCGAAAGCCGAAGCCGCAGGTCTGACGGTGATCCAGAACCGCTGTCCAAAGATCGAATATCAGCGCCTCTTCGGCGAATTGCGCATGGGCGGCTTCGCCACGGGAATCATCAGTTCCAAGCTCTGACCAAGCAGGTCAGCGTCGGGCCTTTTCCTCGATGCCCGAGGTGCCCTCGCGCCGTTCCAGCTCGGCATAGACATCGGCCAGGGCCACGTCGCGCGAGGCGAGCATGACGAGGAAATGGTACAGGACGTCCGCGGCCTCGCTCGTCAGCCTTTCCCGGTCGCCCCGGGCGGCCTCGATGATCGCTTCGACGGCCTCTTCCCCGAATTTCTCGGCGGCTTTCTTGGGGCCGCGGGCCAGCAGCTTCGCCGTCCAGGAGGATTTCGGATCGGCGCCCTTGCGGGATTCGATCGTTGCGGCCAGTCGTTCCAGCGTACTCATGTCAGCCTCATGGGGATGCCCGCCGCGGCCATATGGGCCTTGGCCTCGGCAATGGTGTAGGTCCCGAAATGAAAGATCGACGCGGCAAGCACCGCGCTGGCATGGCCTTCAGTCACGCCCTCGACAAGGTGATCGAGCGTGCCGACACCGCCAGATGCAATCACCGGCACCGGCACCGCATCGGCAATGGCGCGGGTCAGCGGGATGTTGAAACCCTGTTTCGTGCCGTCCCGATCCATCGAGGTCAGCAAGATTTCCCCCGCACCCTTGGCCACGATCGTTTTGGCGAACTCCACGGCATCAATGCCGGTCGGTTTGCGCCCGCCATGGGTGAAGATCTCCCATTTGCCGGGGGCGACCGTCTTGGCGTCGATGGCGCAGACGATGCACTGGCTGCCGAACTTGTCCGCGGCGCGGGCGACGACATCCGGGTCGGCCACGGCGGCGGAGTTGAAACTGACCTTGTCGGCGCCTGCCAATAGCAGGTTACGCACATCCTCGACGGTGCGCACACCGCCGCCGATCGTCAGCGGCATGAAGCAATGCTCGGCCGTTCGGGTGGCGAGGTCATACATCGTACCGCGATTCTCGTGGGTCGCGTGGATGTCGAGGAAACACAACTCGTCCGCGCCGGCGGCATCATAGGCCTGCGCCTGTTCCACCGGGTCGCCGGCATCGATCAGGTCGACGAAGTTCACGCCTTTCACGACGCGCCCATCGGCGACATCGAGGCAGGGGATGATGCGGGTCTTGAGCATGGGACTGAACTACGCGATCGCAGGGGCAGGGGGAAGCGTGTTCGCGCGCAACAGGCTCATCCGAGTGCTGCCAACGCGTCGGCAAGGTCCAGGGCGCCGTCATAAAGCGCCCGCCCCGAGATCGCGCCCGAGATCACGCCCGTGTCGCGCAGGGCCACGAGGTCGGTCAGCGACGACACGCCGCCAGAGGCGATCACCGGGATCGAGGTGGCCCGCGCCAGATCGGCCGTGGCCTGAACGTTAGGGCCGCCCATCGCGCCGTCGCGGTCGATATCGGTATAGATGATCGCCGCGACACCGGCGTCTTCGAAGCTCTTGGCGAGGTCGGTCGCCATCACATCGGTTTCCTCGGCCCAGCCCTTGGTCGCGACGCGGCCATTGCGGGCGTCGATGCCAACCGCGACCTGGTCGGGAAAGGAGGCGGCGGCGTGCCAGACAAGGTCGGGGTTCTCGACCGCGACGGTGCCCAGGATCACGCGGGCAATCCCCTTGTTCAGCCACATCTCGATCGTCTCCAGGTCGCGGATCCCACCGCCCAGTTGCGTCGGCACGCTGGTTGCTTCGAGGATCGCTTCAACCGCCGCGCCATTGACGGGTTCCCCGGCGAAGGCGCCGTTCAGATCGACAAGGTGCAACCATTGGCAGCCCGCATCCTGAAACGCTCGCGCCTGCGCCGCGGGGTCGGTGTTGAACACGGTCGCCTTGTCCATCTCGCCGCGCAGCAGGCGAACGGCGGCTCCGTCTTTCAGGTCGATGGCGGGATAGAGGATCATGGTGTAGTTCCGGGCTTGGGTGGGACGTCGCCGTGCTTTTGCACCCTGGAACGCGGCGGGGCAAGCCGGCCTTTCGAGGGGCGCGGTGCGCGATCCCGCCGCCACGTCAGCCTTGCCAGATCGCGTGAATTGACCGCACCCTCCGCCCTGAGGAGATTTTGGGAGGAAATCCAGATGAAGAAACTGGCTTTGGGCCTTGCCCTCGTCATGGGGCTGGCAGGCACCGCATCGGCCGATATCGCGGAAGGGATTTGGCAAACCCAACCCGATGACGGAGCCTTCGCCTTTGTCCGTATGAGCACCTGTGGCAGCGCCGTTTGCGGGACCATCATCCGCACCTTCGACGAGACGGGCGAGTATCAATCCGAAAATATCGGCCGCCAGATCGTGATCGACATGGTGCCGCAGGGTGGCGGGCAATACGAGGGCTCGGTTTATCGTCCGGCGAATGACCGGATCTATATCGGCCGGATGGAAGTCGAGGGCGACCGCCTGAATTTGCGCGGATGCGTTGCGGGCGGCCTGTTTTGCGCGCGGCAGACCTGGGTGCGCATCCAGTAAGGCGATGTGGGTCGCGACAAAGAGGGCGCCACGCGGCGCCCTTTTTCGTTACGGACGCCAGTTCAGGAAATTCGCGATCAGGCGGAGGCCCGCGCGTTGGCTCTTTTCGGGGTGGAACTGCGTGCCCACCACGGTGTCCTTGCCCACGATGGCCGTGACCGGCCCCCCGTAATCGGCATGGGCGAGCAGCGTGGCAGGGTCATCGACCCGCATGGCGTAGGAATGCACGAAATAGGCGTGATCGCCCGTCTGAAGCCCGTCCAGCACCGGATGGGGCCGATCAATCACCAGATCGTTCCAGCCCATATGGGGGACCTTGAGCGACGGATCCGACGGCTCGATCCGAACCACCTCACCGGGGATCCAGCCAAACCCTTCGACATCCTCGTATTCCCGGCCCCAGCTGGCCAGCATCTGCATGCCGACGCAGATGCCAAGGAAGGGGACGGCGCGCGCCTCGACCGCGTCGATCAGGGCCTCTTCCAACCCGTCGAAGCCGCGCAGTCCCCGGCGGCAGGCGGGGAAGGCCCCGTCTCCGGGCAACACGACCCGGTCGGCGCGGGCCACCAGATCGGGGTCGGACGTGACGATCACGGGGCCTGCGCCGGTTTCGGCGGCCATGCGTTGAAACGCCTTTTCCGCCGAGTGCAGGTTGCCCGAGTCGTAGTCGATCAGGACGGTGGTCATCGGCCTACAAGCTGCCTTTGGTCGAGGGGATCGCGTCGGATTTGCGCGGGTCGGGTTCCAGCGCGTCCCGCAGCGCGCGGGCGACGGATTTGAAGGCCGCTTCGGCGATGTGATGGCTGTTGATCCCGTGCAGCGCATCGACATGCAGCGTGATGCCGCCATGGGTCGACAGCGCCTGGAAGAACTCGCGCACGAGTTCCACGTCAAAGGTGCCGATCTTCTGCGTCGGGAAATCCACGTTCCACACCAGGTAGGGGCGGCCGGAGAGGTCCAGCGCCGTGCGCACCAATGCGTCGTCCATCGGCAACAGGCACGCACCGTAGCGCAGGATGCCGCGTTTGTCGCCCATCGCTTGCGTTAAGGCCTGGCCAAGCGTGATGCCCACATCCTCGACCGTATGGTGGTCGTCGATATGCAGATCACCCTCTGCCATGATCTTCATGTCGATCAGGGCATGGCGCGCCAACTGGTCCAGCATGTGGTCGAAGAACCCCACACCGGTCTGGTTGTCGTAGCTGCCGGTGCCATCGAGGTCGATCTCGACGGTGATCGCCGTCTCGGCGGTCTTGCGGGTGATCTGGGCGGTGCGCATCGGGGTTTCTCCCTTGTCTCGCGGGCGCTTATAGGCGTGCTGCGGCGGTTGGGAAAGCCTCAGAGCCCCATAAGATCGAAATAGGCCGCCGCGACCTCGTCCCAGCGGTAGCGGCGCGCTGCCATTTCCGCGAGGGCCGCGCCCATGGCGGTTGCGGTCTGCGGTTGCCACAGGTCCGGCAGCAGGCGGGCGAGGCTTTGAGCGTCGTCAAACGTCGCGGCCTGGTTTTCGGTCGTGGCACGGTTGTACGCGCAGTCAAAGACCGCAATCGGTCGCCCGAATGGCATCATCTCGACAAGCGATGGGTTCGTGCCGCCGGCAGAATGGCCGTGCACGTAGACATTGGCACGCTCCCGGATGGCACGTAGGCGGCCGGCCTGGTGTTGCGCATCCAGCAAGAAGAGCTGGGGCGCGGGGCCGTACCTGGCCTTGAGGGCGCGCCCGTGGGGCGTGTCCTGCCAGTTCGAGACCACCACGAGGGGACGATCAGGGTAGGGCGCGAACGCCTCGAGGATCATCTCGAGGTTGTTCTCGGGTTCTGCGCGCGCGATTGCCAGGGCGTAGCTGTCGGGCAGGGCAAGGTCGGAAATATCTGCGGGCTCCGCGTCAAGGGCGTGGTCAGCACCGTATGCGATGACGTGCGGTGTGCGGCCATACCGTGTCTCGATTTCCTGGGCGATCGCGGCGTTGTCGGCGATCACCTCATGTGCGTTGCGGACCGCACTGGCCTCGGACCAGCGGAGGAAGCGCCGCGCCGCGTTGCCCCATTTCTCACGCCCCCATTCCCGCCCATCGATATTCACGATGAGGCGTGTCCGGCTTGTCCGCCGCAGAAGTGGGAGGGCCGCTGTCCCGGATGTGCCGAGCACGAGGATGCAATCCGCGCTATCGCGCCCCCAGGCTTCAAGCGCCATCGAGGCGAAATCATAGGGAATGGATTGTATTCCGTTGGCTCTCAGTGGCAGCGTCCTCAAACGCGCGCCGAGCCATGTTCGCGGCAGATGCCGGGCGTTTCGCTGCGCGGGGCACCATACGGTGAACCGTTCGGCGATCCCCTTTCGTGCCGCGCAGCGGATCAATTGTTCCGCCAGGGTCTCGAAGCCGCCATAGCGGGCCGGGACACCGTTTGTGCCTACGATGGCGACAGTCGGGGATCGGGGGGCAGGCAAAGGGGGAGTTGCCGGTCTGGAGAAAAAAGGCCCGCAGCGCACAAGGCGCGACGGGCCACATTCAGTAATCTGCGTGGTATCAGCTGCCGTCGGCTGCGAGACCGATGGCGATGCCGCCCAGAATCACGACGCCGCCGACGACGATGGCGCCCATCGGGATCGTGCTGAGGACCGGAAGGCCCTCGGCCTGGGTCGAGGCCGTGGTGTCCAGCGGCTGAATTTCTTGCGCCGCGACCGAGCCGGCCATGGCGATGACGGCGAGTGCGCCTGCGATGGTCTTTTTCATGGTCAGGTCTCCAAACCAAAAACAAGTTGGCACTTTTATGCACAAAGCCCGGCTCTCTATCAACAGCCGCAGCGGGCCGGGTGGGGCAAAAAACCGGATCATCGCCGCATTTGCCGATATTTGCGGCAGCCTGTGGCAAGGCTGCCGCAGACTTGTCCGGGGCGCACCCCGTCAGTCGGTCAGCCGGTCCAGCCGGATGCTACCGACCTCGTCCGAGATCCACTGCTCCGATCGCCGAATCGTGCCCGAGGCCTCGACCCAGTAGCGGTTGGTGTAGCTGTCGCCATCGGGGCGGCTGCAGACCTCGGAGATCTGGGTGGTGGCATGGTTGCGCCCGACGATCTCGATGCCCGCCTGTCCCTCGACGGTCAATCGGCAGCGATGGATTTCACGCGCCTCGCGCAATTCACCATCCAGGTAAACCATCGTGCGGTTCACTTCGGCGGGGCGGCGCGCGGCCAGCGCTTGGGCCGTTCCCGAGGCATCGGATGACATCAGGTCGAAGCCAAAGCCACGGGTCGCGCGCAACAGGCCTGCATCGCTCAGGGCAAGGCCAAGCCCCGCACTGTCGCGCCAACTGTCGACGCCACGGTTGCGGCCCACGCGGGTCATCAGGCTGGCGCCGGGCAGGGCGGTCAACTCGGCGGTCAATAGGGGCTGGCCGATGGCCTCGATGGTGGCGCGGTCCAACACCTGGCGCGGATCGGACGGGGCGGCATCGCTGCCGCCGCCGACCTGGCCAAAGCCCGAGGCGACGCCACCCAGAACCGTGCCCAGCGGGCTTTCCTCGGCGGTGCCGCAGGCCGACAGCGCAAAACAGGCCGCCGCCGCGCAAACGACCAATGGCCGGGGCAGGGAAATCAACGCCACAGCATCGCCTCCGTCTCTTCCAGAGCGGGTTGGTGATAGTCGGGGATCAGGTCATGCAACCGCCCCTCCACCGACAAGCGCGCGCCGCCATCGCGCAGGATCGGGCGCAGCGTCGTCGTCTGCTCGGACCGCGACGAGGTGCCGGTGAACCAGCCGAGAGGCACGGTCAGTTCGATCCCCTTGTCGAAGGAGCCTTCGCCGAATTCGTCGAAGCTGACATCGGTGAAGGTCGCGAACGCCCCCACCCGCCAGCCATTGGCGAATTCGCGGTCCACCCGCAGGGTCGCGCCGTAATCGCCGGCCAGGTAGCGGCCGACATCCACCTGCCCGGTGAAATCGCCGAAGATCGGGAAATAGGCCGACACATGGCCCGAGGTCACCGAGTAATCCTGCAGGCCGAAGCCGCCGTCGAAATCGCGCCGCCAGACGTGGTTCAACTCGACCCCCAGCCCAAGGCGGCTATCGACGCGTTGCCACAGCACCTCGGCCGAGGCCCCGGCGAACATGCGCTCCATGTAGCCAAAGGTCAGGCGGGTGTAGAGGTCATCGCCCAGGCGCCCGTAATGGGACAGCGTCAGGCGGTCCAGCCGCGCCTCGCTTTCCTGGTAGTAGAGCGCCGATTCCGAGCGGACCGGGAAGGGTCCGCCGGGCTCGACGCCATCCACCACCCGCGCATCCGACAGGTTGCCGATCAGTGGCACGCGCAGCGCGCCCTCGGCGACGAAGCCGCGGCCGAACTCAAAGCGCGCCTGCGCCTCGAGCCCGAGGTCACCGCGGAACGGCGCGTCGGGGTCGAACAGCGCCGTCTCGACATAGGGGCCGATGCCCCAGGTCAGACGATCGGGTGTGGTGCCGCGAATGGTGATCGTGTCTGGGTCCCCCACGCGCCCGGCCGGTTCCACATCGGCGCGCGCCATAAGACCCGAGGCCCCGTTCACGTCATGCTCCAGCGCCTCGACATCCGAGCGGTTCACCCGCACGCGGCTGGCGTCGGCGCCGTTGACGATGAAGATGACCTCGAACACTTCGACCGAGTTGGGCATGGTCACGCTGAGCACGCGCAGCACGCGGCCAAGCGCCATCGCCTCCTGTCCGTAGCGGATGTTGCGCACGCGGATCGTGGCGCGCTGCGGATCGAGCGATAGCGACACCAGTTCCAGCCCGCCGTCTTCCTCGAACAGGCGTTCGACATTGTCGCGCAGGATCGGCGCACCATCGGGCTGCGACACCCAACTTGTCGCGTAGGGTTCCGCGCTGACAGGGCGCGGGCGCACCGGTTCTGGCGCGGCGTCGAGGGTGCCGTTGAACGCGCCGCGGCGGGGGTTGGTGCTAAGCGAATAGCTGAGCCCGAACGTGGTGCCGTAAAGGTAATGCGCCCCGATGGTGCCATAGCGGCCCATGTCATAGGTCGCCCCGAGATTGATAGGGCTTTCGATCTCGATCACGCCATCGGCGGCCTCGGCGGTGTAGATGTCGGTGGAATATTCCAGCTGCAGCCGCAGGCGGTCGCTCGCCTGGTATTCGACCCCGCCGAACACCGCCGCGTCGCCGCGAAAGAACTGGTCGAAATTGACCGTGCCGCCAAGGCCGAAATCCCGCGGCGGGCGGTTGCCGAGGCCAAAAGGATTGGCAAAGCCGTCCCGTTCGCCCAGGCGGCCGAAACCCAGGCCCGCCGTGACCGCCAGCCGGTCATCGGCGCCGAAATGGCGGGTCGCCACGATATATTCGCCGCCATAGACGCCGGTGCCCGCGATGTCGCGAATGCCCACGGCCAGCGACGGCCACCAGCTATCCTCATCGAGGATCTGCCAGTGCAGGTCAAAGCTGCGATCGAGGTAGTAATCCTGGTTGATCGGCGTGCTGTCCGGCGTGAATTCGGGGATCGCGGCGTAGCGGAACGTTGCGGTCAGGCGCGGCATCACCTGGAATGCGATCGTGCCGCGCAGGGTGCCATCGACATAGGAGCCGGTCAGCGAAAGATCGGCATCCGGCATCACGTTGGCGGTGGGCATGTCGACGAGGCCCGGAAGGCCGTAATAGTTCAGCGTCGGCATCTGCGAGAGCGTGTCTGCAGACGCAGCAGGCGCAAGGACCCCGTGCGCAAAACAGCTGATGCCAAGGCAAACGACAAGCCGCGTTCGAACCATTCGGACAGTTTCCCCGTGTGACGCGCCGCAGAAAGCTGTCCCTTCGAAAAGGCTCGCGCAACGCTTCCGGTGTCATGTGTAGCCTGTACACGGCGAAAAGGCACAGCCGCGCCTTGGAAAGCGTCAAAAGGCCGGCGCATAGTTGCAACACGCCCACAGACGCACACGGCGAGGGCCCCCCAAGGTGGGGATATACTCTACTGCGAACATCGATTTTCGGCTTGAGTGCGGTTCTCCGATGGGTCGTCGGAGAAATTGGAGCGGGTGATGAGATTCGAACTCACGACCCTTACCTTGGCAAGGTAATGCTCTACCCCTGAGCTACACCCGCTCTGTGAGGCGTGTATCTATAAAGAGTTTTTCCGGGGCGCAAGAGGGGATTTTCCCATTTTTGCATTTCGCGCGATTTCTTCGCCGAACCTTTCGCAACGTCATGATAAATAACAATTTTCCTGCGGGCGTGTCTTGGGCGCTCTCGTGCCGCCGCCCGGCGGCGCTGTGGCTTGCTGGCGCCTGAGTCTCTTGCGGGCGATTGGGTCTCGGACATTCATGCGCCCTGAAAAGCGGTTTTCCGGCACCACCCGCGAAAGCGGAGGGGACCCGGCGTCGCGGCAGGTCCCCGGGGCGCATTTGCCCCCAGTGCGGTCACGATCGTGATCCACGCATGTGCAGGATTGGCGTGCTTGACCGATCAAGATCGGGGGGCGCACAGTCGATCCGCATATTGCCAGGAGGATTTCATGAATTTCTCGAAAACGATATTGGCCGCTGCGTTGTCGCTTGTTCCTGCTATGGGCATGGCGCAATCCCTGCTCAACCCGAACGCCATCACTGTTCAACGCTACGACGCGATCCCCAATTTCTCGGGCGACAGCGGCATTTTCTGCTGCGCCACCCATGTGCACCGCTCGGGAGACGAGGCGGACTATTTCCATATCCGCATGGTGTTCGACGTGGCCTTCTCCGACGAGGTGGACCGCGTTTCGATCAACTCGTCCGACATTCTGCTCATGCTTCCGGGCGCCGAAGAAGGCTTGCGCGCAATCGGGCATTTCGACCACATGCCGGTCTATGAACCGGGCGCCACGTCGATCTATGCCCGCCGCCCCCGGGATTTCCCGGCCGAGACCGAGCAGGCCTTTCTGGATGCCGTCTGGGTCGTGCCGCAAGGGGTGACCAGTGCCACGATGCAGATCGGCGACCCCGAGGATGGCAATGTCCTGAACGTACCCTTGGATCTCGATGTCGAAGTGACCAGCGTCTTGCGGCCCGCCGCGACCTTGTCGATGGCGGTGTCGGGCGTGGGCGTGACCGACATGCTGACGCTGGAAGAGCGTTTCAATGGGCAGGACGTGCCCGGAACGATCCGACCGACCGGCCCGGGTCGATTGATGCAGGTCGACCTCACCCTGACCCCGGCGATGTCCACTGACACCGATGCGCAGGCGGGTGAAAACCAGTTCTTCTTCTACTCGGACTGGATCGGGGTGACGGGACCGGATGGCCTGCCGCTCATGCCGGTGGGGTATGAAACCGGGCGATCCTACCGCGTCCACTGGTCCACCTCGATCAGTTGGGAGGACCAGCCGCGCGGTTCGGACTTCACACTCTACTTCCTCGGTCGCGCCGAGCCGGGTGTCTACCGGGTCTATTATCTGTCGGACAAGGTCGCCGAATTCCGGATCGAGTAGCGGTTCCAGGCCGGTCGATCACATTGATGTAACCAAAGTGGCGGTCTCTTCTGCGTAAGAATGTCGGCAAATATATTCAGTCGCGAAGGCATGGTGCCTTCGGCTCGCGGCCCGCATGTGGGCCGCATTTCTGGACCCGAAAATGACACGCTTCTTTCTGCCGCTCGTTGCCACCATGGCATTCACGGGTATCGCTGCTGTTGCGCAAACCATGTTGGAAGACACCGACGGGGATGGCGCATATTCCTATGAGGAGATGCTCGCGGCTTATCCCGATCTGACGCAGGAGCTGTTCGACGAGGCCGACGCGAACGCGGACGGCGCTATCGACGCTGATGAACTCGCCGCCGCCCGCGAAGGTGGTCTGTTCCCCGCATGACCACGCCCTGTTCGGTCGCATCGATCGCATGAAAAAGGCCGCTGCGAGAGGATCGCAGCGGCCGATTTTTTCGCGAAATGTCCGGCGCGCTTACGCTTCGAATTCCACCAACAGGTCCTTGGCGTCGATCTGGGCACCGGCGGTGACATGGACCGCCTTGACCACCGCGTCGCGGTCGGCGTGAATGCCGGTTTCCATCTTCATCGCTTCGATTGTCATCAGCAGATCGCCCTTCGTGACCACCTGGCCTGCCGAGGTGCTGATCGAGGCGACCACACCGGGCATCGGCGCACCGACATGGGCGGCGTTGCCGGTCTCGGCCTTGGGCCGCTTCGCTTGCGTGGCCGCCGCCTTGCGGTTCGGCACGCGGATGGTGCGCGGCTGGCCGTTCAATTCGAAAAACACCTTCACCTCGCCATCGTCGGTGGTCTCGCCCACGGCCTGCAACTGGATCACCAGAGTCTTTCCCGGGTCGATCTCGGCCTCGATCTCTTCGCCCGGTTCCATACCGTAGAAGAAGGTCTTGGTGGGCAGGGTGCGAACAGGACCGTAATCCTTGTGGCGGTTGGTGTAGTCGGTGAAGACCTTGGGATACATGAGATACCCCATGAGGTCCTCGCCATCGATCGCGACCTCGAGCTGGTCTTCCAGATCGGCCCGGGTCTTTTCCAGGTCCACCGGGTCGAGGTGCTTGCCGGGCCGGTCCGTCTGGGGCTTTTCGCCCTTGAGCACCTTTTTCACGATCGCATCGGGGAAGCCGCCCGGCGGCTGGCCGAGATTGCCGCGCATCATGTCGATCACGCTGTCGGGGAAAGAGACGTCTTTCTTGGGGTCCTCGACATCGGCGCGGGTCAGGCCTTGGCTGACCATCATCAACGCCATGTCGCCCACCACCTTGGACGACGGCGTGACCTTCACGATATCGCCGAACATCTGGTTCACGTCAGCGTACATCTGCGCGACCTCGTGCCAGCGATCTTCCAGCCCCATCGAGCGCGCCTGCGCCTTGAGGTTGGTGAACTGGCCGCCCGGCATCTCGTGCAGGTAGACCTCGGAGGCGGGGGCCTGAAGGCCGGACTCGAAGGCGGCGTATTGCGTGCGCACGGCCTCCCAGTAGTCGCTGATCTCGCGGATCGCCGCGATGTCTAGGCCGGTGTCGCGGTCGGTGTGGCGCAGCGCCTCGACGACCGTCCCGAGCGTCGCCTGGCTGGTGTTGCCAGACAGCGCGTCCATCGCGCAATCGACCGCGTCCACCCCGGCGCGCGACGCGGCAAGGATCGTGCCGCAGGCGACGCCCGCCGTGTCATGCGTGTGGAAATGGATCGGCAGATCGACCGCATCCTTAAGAGCCGGAATCAGAACCTCGGCGGCCGAGGGTTTCAGAAGCCCCGCCATGTCCTTGAGCCCAAGCACATGCGCGCCGGCCTTTTCCAGCTCTTTCGCCATGGCGACGTAGTATTTCACGTCATACTTGGCGCGATCCGGGTCCATCACGTTGCCGGTGTAGCAGATCGTGCCTTCGCAGATCTTGCCGGACTCGACCACGGCATCCATGGCGACGCGCATGTTCTCGACCCAGTTCAGGCTGTCGAAAACACGGAACACATCGACGCCGCTTTCGGCGGCCTGCGCGACGAAGCCCTGCACCACGTTGTCCGGGTAGTTGGTGTAGCCCACCCCGTTCGAGGCGCGCAGCAGCATCTGCGTCATGATGTTGGGCATGGCCGCGCGGATGTCGCGTAGGCGCTGCCAAGGGCATTCCTGCAAGAAGCGGTAGGCCACGTCGAAGGTGGCACCGCCCCAGCATTCCACGCTGAACAGCTCGGGCAGGTTTGCCGCGTAGACAGGCGCGGCCTTGATCATGTCGATCGAGCGCATCCGCGTGGCCAGCAGCGACTGGTGCCCGTCCCGCATCGTGGTGTCGGTGATCAGCAGCCGGTCCTGCGCCTTCATCCAATCGGCAACGGCTTTGGCGCCCTTCTCTTCAAGCAATTGCAGCGTACCTGCCGGCGGCGTCTCGACCCGCAGAGCGGGCGGTTTGGGCGGTTTCGCCTCGGCCGGGGGCAGGGGGCGGCCCGCTGTTTCGGGATGCCCGTTTACGGTGATGTCCGCGATGTAGCGCAGGATGCGCGTCGCCCGGTCCCGGCGCGGGCGGAAGTCGAACAGTTCCTCGGTCTCGTCGATGAACTTGGTCGTGTACTGGTAGTTCAGGAAGGTCGGGTGTTTCAGCAGGTTGATGACGAAATCGATATTCGTGCTGACCCCGCGGATGCGGAACTCGCGCAGGGCGCGGTCCATCCGGGCGATGGCGGCCTCGGGCGTCGGGGCCCAGGCCGTGACCTTTTCAAGAAGGCTGTCGTAGTAGCGCGTGATGACCGCGCCGGAATAGGCCGTGCCGCCATCGAGGCGAATGCCCATGCCCGTCGCGCCGCGATAGGCGGTAATGCGGCCATAGTCGGGGATGAAGTTGTTGGTCGGGTCCTCGGTCGTCACGCGGCACTGAATGGCGTGGCCATCGAGCGTGACGTCATACTGGCTTGCCACGCCCGTCGCCGTGGTCAGCGACTTGCCCTCGGCGATCAGGATCTGGGCGCGCACGATATCGATGCCGGTGACTTCCTCGGTCACGGTGTGTTCCACCTGCACGCGCGGGTTCACCTCGATGAAGTAGAAGGCGCCGGTGTCCATATCCATCAGGAACTCGACTGTGCCTGCGCATTCGTAATTCACGTGCTCACAGATCTTTTTGCCGAGGCGGCAGATCTCTTCGCGTTGCGTCTCGCTGAGGTACGGGGCGGGCGCGCGCTCCACCACCTTCTGGTTGCGGCGCTGCACCGAGCAGTCGCGTTCGTAGAGGTGATAGATATTGCCTTCCTTGTCGCCGAGGATCTGCACCTCGACGTGGCGGGCGCGGGTGATCATCTTTTCGAGATAGCCCTCGCCGTTGCCAAAGGCGGCCTCGGCCTCGCGGCGGCCTTCGCGCACCTTTTCCTCGAGCTCGTCGGCGCTGTGGATCGGGCGCATGCCGCGTCCGCCGCCGCCCCAGCTGGCCTTGAGCATCAGCGGATACCCGATGGTGTCAGCCTCGGCACGGATGACGTCCATGTCGTCGCCTAGAACCTCGGTTGCCGGGATCACCGGGACGCCCGCCTCGATGGCCACTTTGCGCGCGCTGGCCTTGTCGCCCAGTTTGCGCATCGTCTCGGCCTTGGGACCGATGAAGGTGATTCCAGCCTCGGTACAGGCATCCACGAAATCGGGGTTTTCGGACAGAAGGCCATAGCCCGGATGGATCGCATCGGCGCCCGCCATCTTGGCCACGCGGATGATTTCCGGGATCGAGAGATAGGCCGCGACGGGACCAAGGCCTTCGCCGATCTTGTAGGCCTCGTCCGCCTTGAAGCGGTGCAGGCTCAGCTTGTCCTCGTCGGCGTAAATGGCGACGGTGCGTTTGCCCAACTCGTTGGCCGCGCGCATCACGCGAATGGCGATTTCGCCGCGGTTCGCGATGAGGATCTTCTTGAAATCAGTCATTTGGGCGCAGGCCTCCATCTCGCAGATGCAGAATGTGTAAGCGGCGTGACGGGTTCGGGCAACTGCATAGAAGTCGCGGGCACGCGGTCAGTCGGCGGGTTGCATTCCGCGCGCGGCAAGCGCGTCGAGGGTCTGGGCACCGATTTGCGCCATGTTCGATACCATGTCCCTTGCGAGGATGTCGTGCAGGTGCGCTGGCCCCTGCCGCCCCAAAGCGCCGAGCGCGTAGTGCCAGGGCCGGCCCATCATGACGAAATCGGCGCCCGTGGCGAGGGCTCTCATGATGTCGAGCCCCCCTTCGATCCCGCTATCGAACAGGATCGGCAGATCGGTCGCAGAGCGGATCTCGGGTAACACGTCGATCGAGGCCGGGGCGCCGTCGAATTGCCGCCCGGCATGGTTCGAGACCCAGACCGCATCGACACCCTCGGCTGCGGCGCGGATGGCGACCTCGGGCTCCATCACGCCCTTCAGGATCAGCGGGCCGTCCCACCTGTCGCGCAGCGCCGCGACATAGTCCCAATCCGGGGCCGCGCGCAGCAGGTAGCCGACATGCGCGGTCGAGGGCAGGGGGCCGGTCTTTTTCTGGTCCGCATAGGAGTCCATCAGCCGCATCCGAGGCATGCCGCTGGCCTGGATGCCGAGCGCCCAGGCCGGGCAGCGCGCAACCTGCAACAACAGGCGCGGCGTCAGGCGCGGGGGCTGGACCAACCCGCCCCGCGTCTGCCTTTCGCGGCGCGAGGCAGCGGGCACATCGACGGTCAGAACCAGCGCCTTGAACCCGGCCTCCCGCGCGCGGCGCAGCATGTCGTCGCGGATCTCGGGCGATTTGGGTGGGTACATCTGGAACCAGCCATGGTCTCCGATATGGCCCTTCAACTCGTCCGGTGTCCGCGTCGCCACGGTGGACAGCGTGTAGGGAATACCCGCGCGGGCCGCGTGGCGGGCAAGGATGCGCTCGGCCTCGGGCCAGATCAGGCCGGACATGCCAAGCGGTGCGATGCCGAAGGGTGCCGGGAAATCTTCGCCGAACAGCGTGGTGGACAGGTCTGGCGTGATCTCGCCGCGCAGGGCCGCGGGGCGGAACAGCACCTTGTCGAGCGCCGCGCGGTTGCGCTCGGTGATCTTTTCCGACCCGGTTGCGCTGTCGAGATATTCCCAGACGAAATGGGGAATGCGGCGACGGGCGCGGGCCTTGAGATCGGACAGGGCGGGAAAGCGGCTGTGCAGGTCCATTACGCCGAGATGATCGTCTTGCGCCGCGCTTGTCCAGTGGCGAGCCATCGAAAAACCTGTTGCCTCCGCCGGATTTGAGTGCGGTTGGAACAATCTGCGAACAAACCTTTAACAAGCGCGGTGTCCGACCTATGATCAGCCCATGAGCAGTTTCGACGATTCCGACGCTTTCGAGGCGGCCTCGGCCGCGTCCCTGTCCGCGCGCGCGATGGCGGCGCGCCCGATGCCGCATCTGGACGGGCTGAACCCCGCGCAGCGCGAGGCCGTCGAGCAGATGGAGGGGCCGGTCCTGATGCTGGCAGGGGCTGGCACCGGCAAGACCAAGGCGCTGACCGCGCGGATCGCGCATCTTTTGGCCACCGGGACGGCCCGCCCGAACGAAGTTCTGGCCGTGACCTTCACCAACAAGGCCGCGCGCGAGATGAAAAATCGTATCGGCGCGCTGATGGGGCAGACGGTCGAGGGGATGCCGTGGCTGGGCACCTTTCACGCGATCTGCGTGAAGCTCTTGCGCCGCCACGCCGAGCTTGTGGACCTGAAATCGAATTTCACGATCCTCGATACCGATGACCAGGTTCGGCTGATGAAACAGTTGATCAACGCCGCGGGCATTGATGAGAAACGTTGGCCCGCGCGGCAGCTGGCCGGCATCATCGACGGCTGGAAAAACCGCGCGCTGACGCCCGACAAGGTGCCGGCCGCGGATGCGGGGGCGTTCAACCGGCGTGGGCCGGAGCTTTACGCGCAGTACCAGGCGCGGCTGGTCGAGTTGAACGCGGTCGATTTCGGCGACCTTCTGCTGCATGTCATCCGCATTTTCCAGGGGAACGAGGACCTGCTGGCGCAATACCAGCGCTGGTTCCGCTACATCCTCGTGGACGAGTATCAGGATACGAACGTCGCCCAATACCTGTGGCTGCGGCTGCTGGCGCAGGGGCATTCCAACATCTGCTGCGTGGGCGACGACGACCAGTCGATCTATGGCTGGCGCGGGGCCGAGGTGGGCAACATCCTGCGCTTCGAAAAGGATTTTCCGGGCGCGAAGGTGGTGCGGCTGGAGCAGAATTATCGCTCGACCGGGCATATCCTGGCGGCCGCTTCTGGCGTGATCGAGGCCAACAAGGGCCGCTTGGGCAAAACGCTCTGGACCGAGGGCGAGGACGGCGAAAAGGTCCGCCTGATCGGCCATTGGGACGGCGAGGAAGAGGCACGCTGGATCGGCGAAGAGATCGAGGCGATGGGGCAGGGCACCCGGGGCATGGACCCGATCGGCCCCAACGATATCGCGATTCTCGTCCGCGCCAGCCACCAGATGCGCGCCTTCGAGGATCGGTTCCTGACCATCGGTCTGCCCTACCGCGTGATCGGCGGGCCACGCTTTTACGAGCGGATGGAGATCCGCGACGCGATGGCCTATTTCCGCGTCGTGGTCAGCCCCGAGGATGACCTCGCCTTCGAGCGGATCGTGAACACCCCCAAGCGCGGCCTTGGCGACAAGGCGCAGGCAACGATCCAGCGCATGGCGCGCAGCAATGGTGTCAGCCTGCTGGAAGGCGCGCGGCTGGCGGTCGAGGCCAAGGCGCTGTCCGGCAAGGGCCTGAAGGAACTGGCGCGGCTGGTGGACCAGGTCGGCCACTGGCGGGCCTTGATGCAAGGCGGATTGCGGCAGGTGGGCCCGGTCGATGACCTGATCGAAGAGGATCGTCCCGCCGCCGACGCGCTGAGCCATATCGAACTGGCCGAGGTGATTCTCGACGAGTCCGGCTATACGGCGATGTGGCAAAACGACAAGACGCCCGAGGCGCCGGGGCGGCTGGAAAACCTCAAGGAACTCGTGAAGGCCCTTGAATCCTTTGAGAACCTGCAAGGGTTCCTCGAACATGTCAGCCTGATCATGGACAACGAGCAGGATGACAATGAGCCGAAAGTGACACTCATGACGCTCCACGCCGCCAAGGGGCTGGAGTTTCCGGCGGTGTTCCTGCCGGGATGGGAAGACGGGTTGTTCCCCTCGCAACGCTCGATGGACGAGACCGGGCTGAAAGGGTTGGAGGAAGAGCGCCGCCTTGCCTATGTGGGCATCACGCGGGCCGAAAAGGTTTGCACGATCTCCTTCGCGGGCAACCGCCGTGTCTATGGTCAGTGGCAGAGCCAGCTTCCCAGCCGGTTCATCGACGAACTGCCCGAGGCGCATGTCGAGGTGCTGACCCCGCCGGGGCTCTATGGGCATCAGGGCGGGATGGCGGCGAGCGCAAGTCCCGTGTCGGGCATGATGCGCGGCAGCGATTTGCAGGACAAGGCCGCGCGCGCGGATGTCTACAACTCCCCGGGCTGGAAACGGTTGCAGCAGAACCAGGGCCGGTTCGGAATGCGCCAGCCGTCCGAGGCCAAGAACGTCACCATCGACGCCGAGGCGGTCAGCGCCTTTACCGTCGGCGACCGCGTCTTTCACCAGAAATTCGGCTATGGCGAGGTGATCTCGGTCGAGGGCGACAAGCTGGGCATTGCCTTTGACAAGGCCGGCGAAAAGCATGTCGTCGGTCGTTTCGTCGTGGCGGCAGACGCCGCGGGTGACGTGCCCTTCTAGGTGGCATTTTAAGCATCTTCCCGGCCAGATTCACCAATCGGCAACGGGGCGTTGGTATTCCGGCGGTCGTTTTTGACCTCGCTGGGGGGCTGGCTTGCCTATCGTCTTTACCGCTTTGGACAATGAATTCGCCGCGTCGACCGGCGACAATGTCTATGCGATGGGCAACAGCAGCATTTTCGACTATCCGCCAACCGCCACGAACGACCTGACGATCACCGCCGCGCCGGATGACCCGTCGCCCTACACGTTTGAGGTGGGCGACACCTATCACCTGTCTTGGGACGGAATGGGCGGCGGCGGCGATTTCGAGGCGACGGTCATTCGGTCGGATCCGATCGGCGTGGGCGGCGATAGCGGCCATGCGGTCGTCTTCGAGATGGTGGACGATGCGGGCGACGCGGTTCAGGTCGTCTGGACGCCCGAATTTGACCTTGAAAGCTGGTATTTCGACAATTTCAACGGCGGTGCCTTGCCCGGATTCTACACGGGCGACCAGAACCCGGCCGAGTACCTGACCTATGTCTGTTTCGCCGCGGGCACGCTGATCTCGGCGCCGCGCGGAACCGTCGCGGTTGAGCGGTTGCAGCCCGGGGATCGTGTCCGCACCCTCGATCATGGGGCGCAGCCGATCCTCTGGGTCGGGAAAAAGGACGTCAGCGCGCGAGGCGACATGGCGCCTGTCTGCTTCGAGGCCGGGGTGATCGGAAACCGCAGGGCCTTGCGCCTGTCGCCACAGCACCGGGTGCTGATGCGCGGCGCCCGGGTCGAGATGATGTTCGGTGTCCCCGAGGTGCTGCTGCCCGCGCGCGCCTTCCTCGGGTTGCCGGGCGTCAGCCAAAAGCGTGCTCGATGGGTGACCTACGTTCATATCCTGTTCGAGCGGCACGAGATCGTTTGGGCGGAAGGTGCGCCCTGTGAAAGCCTTCTCTTGGGCGAAATGGCCGTGGCACGGCTGTCTCCGCCCGCCGATTTGGGATTGCGAGAGGCGGGGGCACTGATGCCCGAGGTTCTTGCCCACCCACGGATGGGCCGAATGAAAGCTGCGCGGCCCGTGTTGCGCCTGCGCGAAGCCTCGGCGCTTTTGGGGCGTGCCGTGCCGCGATTGCGGCGACGGGCAGCGACCTCGATGCTCTAGCCGAACCCGCTGGACAGAATCGGCCAGAGCGAGGCGACCAGCAGCAACGCCATCGTGATGTTGAACGCCCTGAGCCGCCCCGGGCCGTCCAGCCAACGGCGCAACTGCGTTCCGCCCCAGGCCCAGACGGTGACCGATGGCAGATTCGTTGCGGCGAACACGAGGGCGACCGCAACGGCCCCGGCCCAGGTGGCGCCGAGGATGCCGGCTTCGGGGGCGAAGTTGGTCTGTGCGTAGATCGCCATATACCAAGCCTTGGGGTTGACCCATTGAAACGCCGCAGCTTGGAGGAAGGTCAACGGGCGGCCCTTGGCCAAGTCCTCGGCCTCGGGCGGGGGCGCTGCGTTGGCGATCTTCCACGCGAGGTAGACGAGGTAGACCGCACAGCCCGCCATCAGGGCCGGGCGCAGCCAGGGCAGCAGCTCGAAAAGCCCGATCAACCCCAGCCCCACCAGGGAGGTCATCAGGGCATGACCCAGCGAGATGCCAAGCATGTGCGGCACCGTCCGGCGCAGCCCGAAATTCGCGCCGGAGGCCAGAAGCATGATGTTGTTCGGCCCCGGGGTAATGGATGCCGCGAAGGCGAAGAGGATCAGCGCTGTCAGAAGATCGGGTGTCATGCGGCGCAATCTATGCGCGCCGTTGCGGAATGAAATTGCAAACCTTGCCGTTGAACGGGTAGTTTTGCAATCCATGGGCAGTGTTGATCAAAAAGACCGCCAGATATTGCGCGAGCTGTCGCGCGACGGCCGAATCTCCAATCTCGACCTGGCCGAACGTGTGGCCTTGTCACCCTCGGCCACGTTGCGGCGGGTGCAGGCGCTGGAAAAGGCGGGCGTGATCCGCGGGTATCGCGCGGTGCTCGATCCCGCCGCCATGGGGGTCGGCTTCGCGGCGTATATCTCGGTTGGGTTGAACGAGCATACGAAAGCCGCGCAAGAGGCGTTTGAACGCGCTATGGCGCAGGCCGACGAGGTGCGCGAGTGCCACAACATCACTGGCAGCGTGGAATATCTGCTGCGGGTCGAGGTGTCGGATCTTGGCGCCTACAAGCGATTCCATACCGATGTGCTGGGCAGCTTGCCGCAAGTGGCGACCCTGCAAACCTATGTCGTGATGGGCTCCCCCAAGGACGACCGCGCCTGAAAAGGTCCGAAAAAGAGAAAGGCGGCGGATGACCCGAGGGAGGAGGAGGGTCAGCCGCCGCCTTTTGTTATCGGCCCCCGAATGGGAGGAGGAGGGGCACCGATGACGTCCGGGAGGGAGGATCCCGGTATTGGGCGGCGGTGATCCTCAAGGGAGGAGGAGAGGATCACCGCCTGAGTACCGGCCCCCAAGGGAGGAGGAGGGGCGCCGATGCCGTTTGGGGCTGCA
Source organism: Maritalea mobilis (assembly GCF_019800885.1). Classification (GTDB taxonomy): domain Bacteria; phylum Pseudomonadota; class Alphaproteobacteria; order Rhodobacterales; family Rhodobacteraceae; genus Roseibacterium; species Roseibacterium beibuensis. Next base: position 1,174,284 of record NZ_JAHVKE010000001.1, on the reverse strand, counting down.
AGGCCCCGGAATTTTTCGGCGGTGATCCTCAAGGGAGGAGGAGAGGATCACCGCCGCTGTCACGACCCCAGATGGGAGGAGGGGGCCGATCTTTTGCCCGGAGGGAGGATCCGGGCGGATTGTGCGGACGCATCCAAGGGAGGAGGGGGATGCGCCCCGCGACGCTGGCCTCTGAAGGGAGGAGGTGAGGCCAGCGAATTCCGTGTTCGGACGATCAGACGTCCTTGCCGTAAGCGGCTTCGAGTGCTGCACGACGCAGCATCGAGCGGTTCAGGCCGAGATCGGCCATTTCGCGCCCCGACAGGCCTTGAAGCTCGGCCAACGTGCGGCGATACAGACGCCAGGTCGCGTAGGCTTCGGCGGCTTGCTGCCAGATTTCGCCCAGGCGGCTGCCCAGGGCGACGGTGCTGCGATTGCTCGAAACAAATGCCATGTTTCTTGTCCTTGCGTTTTCTGCCGGAGGCGGCTGTGGAACTGCCACGCGTCCTGCTCAGTGTAGTGCTTGGGGCCGCGCCCCTGTTGAGGAAGAAGATAGGCGAATGCTGCGGGTGCACAATAAACAAGGCTTCAACGCCGCTATGCAGAAAATGCATACATCATGCTGACCTATTTTCCCCTACGTAAACGGGCTTTTGCATGATTGCAGGGGGTGCATTCGGGGATCCGCAGTTCCGCCGGTTTTTCGGCGGCGTGTTCTTCGCGGTGCAGGCGATCTGGATCCAGAGGGTGACCATTTCCTGGCTTGCGTGGGAGAGGACGGGCTCTGCCGAGTTCGTCGGCCTGGTGGCGAGCCTCAGCCTTGCACCGACCCTTGTGGCAGGTCCGCTGTTCGGTGTGCTGGCCGACCGCGTTAACATCCGGCGGGCGGCTTTGGTGACCAATGGCGGCATGGCGGCGGTGTTGGCGGCGCTGGCCATTGCCTTGCCCATCGCCGGACCGCTGGCGCTGGCGATGGCCGCATTGGGTGTCGGCGTGATCTCGGCCGCGCATCACCCGGTGCGCATGTCGCTTGGCCCCCGGCTGGTCCCGGCGGACATGGTGCAGCACGTGGTGTCGGTTACGGCGCTCAACTTCAACCTTGCGCGACTTGTGGCGCCGGTCGCTGCCGGTTGGATCATCGCGGGGTTCAGCGGCGCGTTCGCGCTGTGGGTCGCTGTGGCTTGCTATCTCCCGATGCTGGCCGTTCTGCCAGGCTTGCGCCCAAGGGATCTTCCGCCGCGCGCGCGTGCGCCGTTCCTGACCGAGTTGCGGGAAGGGGTGCGCTATGCCTGGCGCACGCCGCTGATCCGGCGCGCTTTGCTGATCACGTTGGTCTTCGCGACGCTCGTGCGTGGTGCCCTGGAGGTCTTGCCGGTGCTGGCTGACGGGGCCTTCGGTCGCGGCGCGGCGGGCTTGGGCATGTTGACGGCGGCGGCCGGGGCCGGGGCGCTGTCGTCGGCCTTGCTGAAGGCGTTCGGCGCCGGGGCGGTCGGCGCGCGTATTCCACCGGCGGTTTATATAGCGGTCGTCCTGGGCTTTGCTGCCGTGATCGGGATGGGCTTGGCCCCTGTCTGGCCGCTGGCCCTGGCCGCGACGGCCTTGGCGGGGTTCTGTGCCACATGGTGTGGCGTCAGTTTGCAAGCCGCGATCCAGACGGAACTGCCCGATGCCTACCGGGGCCGGGTGATGTCGCTCTGGGTGGTGGTCGGGTTTGGCACGGTGGCCATCGGCGCGCTGTCCATCGGGGCGCTCGCCGAGCGGCTCGGTATCGGGACGGCGCTGGCCGTGGCAGGGGGCGCGGGGATGCTTCTGGCCGCGATCATCTTTCTGGGGGGTGCGCGCCGCTGACTTGTGCCCTATGTGGCGGTTGACGGATTTGCTCAGGAAAGGACGCGCCCCATGACCCAGACCCGCGACAGCATCCTCGACGCGTTGCGCGCGCTGACACTGCCCGATGGCGGCGACCTGGTCAGTCGCGACATGGTGCGTGCCCTGCGGATCGAGGGCGAGAAGGTCAGTTTCATCATCGAGGCCGAAACGCCCGAGGCCGCGCGTGGCATGGATGGAGTGCGCCGCGCCGCGGAACAGATCGTCTCGCGCCTGCCCGGTGTCGACGGCGTGAGCGTCGCCTTGACCGCCCATGGTCCGACTCAAAAGGCCCCGCCCGCCGCGCCGCAAGGCGGCGAGCCGCCGACGTTGAAAATGGGCGGGCACATGAAGCCGCAGGAAGGCTCGATGAAACCCTCGGGTGTCAAGACGATCATCGGGATCGGGTCCGGCAAGGGGGGCGTGGGCAAATCAACCGTCGCCACGAACCTCGCCGTGGCGCTGGCGCGGCAGGGGCGGCGCGTGGGCCTGCTGGATGCCGATATCTACGGCCCCAGCGTGCCGCGCATGATGGGTGTGAACAAACGCCCCGCCAGCCCGGACGGCAAGACGATCATCCCGCTCAAGAACCATGGCGTCACCATGATGTCGATCGGCTTCATGCTGCCCGAGGAAAAGGCGGTGGTCTGGCGCGGCCCGATGCTCATGGGGGCGTTGCAGCAGATGCTGACCCAGGTGGAGTGGGGCGAGTTGGACACGCTCCTTGTCGACCTGCCGCCGGGTACGGGCGACGTGGCCATGACCCTCTGCCAGAAAGCCGAGGTGACGGGGGCGATCGTCGTGTCGACGCCGCAGGACGTGGCGCTGCTCGACGCGCGCAAGGCGTTGAACATGTTCGACCTGCTCAAGACCCCCGTTCTGGGCCTGATCGAGAACATGGCGAGCTACATCTGCCCCAATTGCGGTCACGAGGCGCATATCTTCGGCGAGGGCGGCGTCCGGTCCGAAGCCGAAAAGCTGGGCCATCCGTTCCTCGGTGCGCTTCCGATCAGCCTTGAGACGCGGATCGCGGGCGATGCGGGCACGCCGATCGCGGCAGGCGAGGGACCGATGGCCGAGGCCTATGCGAACCTCGCGAAGCGATTCATCGAGGGTGGGCTGGCCTGACACCGACCCTTATCCGCGCATCACGAGAGGGTGATTCGCAAGGCTCGGGGTGGGAAAACCCGCCAATTCCGCCCTCGCGGCGCAAAATCTGGAAAAACCTGCCACGTTATGGGAATGCCCCGGGCGAGGCCTGATTTTCACTACATATGGTGTTTTGATGCGGGCGGCCCACAATCTGGGCCGCCTCTTTCGTTGCAAATGGGCAACGACAGGGGTGCTCAAGGGCCCTGTTTCCCAGTCTTTGGCAGATAAACCCAAAAAAAGGTGTTGAGTGGGGAGGTTTCCCATGGCACAAATTATCCATCGGCAGACGAGATCGAACAACGGGTCGCAAAGACCTGAAAAGACAACAAAAACGGCAGGTGTTCATACAGGCAATCTCGAACGCCAAGACAAAGAGATCCGGCGCGCAAGCGAGCAGACATCCCCCCAGGTGGCCTGCGTAGTCGGACACCCAGCAATGGGACGAGGGCGGCGGATTGAGCAGTGGCAGCTTGCTCAATCCGCCGTTTCCGTTTCGGGGCTGGAATAAGGCTCGAATGAGGCGAAAAAGAGGCAAACGCGGTGGACCGCAGATTTCTGGGCGAAAGCCTCAACAAGGTGGACGGAAAGGGCCGGGTCTCGATCCCGGCTAAGTTCCGTCGCGTCTTGCAGAACTGCGACAAGGACTATGCGCCCGGCGGCGCACCGCGCCTGTACATCGCCTATGGCGACCCCAAGAAAAATTACCTGGAATGCTTGTCGGGCGATGCGTTCGACCAGATCGACCAGATGATCCAGCAGCTTACGCCCGGCAGTCCGCTGAAAAAGGCGATGGGCTATCTCTATTACACCAAGTGTGACGCGACCGTTCTGGACGATACCGGACGTCTCGTGCTGTCACAGGCCGCCCGCGAGAAGATCGACGTCGACGGAGAGGCGCTGTTCCAGGGCCATGGCGACCAGTTTCACATCCTCAAGCCGTCCGAGGCCAGCGCGGCGGACGAGGATTACGAGGCGATGCTGGCCGAGATGGGACAGGATGATGCCTATTTCGATCCGCTCGCGGCCGCCTATCGCGAGCTTGAGGCGCGCAAGGTCGAGCCGGTGGAATGACGGACGCGTCGCACCCGGACAAGGCCCCGCATATTCCCGTTCTGCTGCGTCCGTTGATACGGGCTGTGTCTCCGGTTTCTGGCGTGTGGCTGGACGGCACTTTCGGCGCTGGTGGCTACGCCCGTGGTCTGCTTGAGGCGGGGGCGGATGTCGTGATCGGCGTGGACCGTGACCCGTTGGCCTTTGAGATGGCCGAGGATTGGGCCGGCGCCTATGGCGACCGGCTCAAATTGGTTGCGGGAAATTTCGCGGACCTCGACGCCCATGCCGCAAGCGTGGGCTTTGCCGCCCTGGACGGTGTGACCCTGGATCTTGGCGTTTCCTCCATGCAGCTGGACATGGCCGAGCGCGGCTTTTCCTTTCTGCGCGACGGCCCGCTCGACATGCGCATGGGGCGCGAGGGGCCTTCGGCCGAGGATATCGTGAACGACGCCCCCGAGGCGCTGATTGCCGACATCCTGTTTCACTACGGGGAAGAGCGTGCCGCGCGGCGCATCGCGAAGGCGATTGTCTCGGAGCGCGCCAAGGGGCGCATCACCTCGACCCTGCATCTCGCGACGCTCATCGAGGGCTGCCTGCCGCGCAAGAAACCGGGTCAGAGCCACCCGGCGACCCGCAGTTTTCAGGCGATCCGCATCGCGGTGAACGACGAATTCATGTCCCTTGTCAGGGGGTTGGAGGCGGCAGAGCGCGTGCTAAAGCCCGGCGGCAAGTTGGCCGTCGTGTCGTTTCATTCCATCGAGGATCGCGTGGTGAAACGGTTCCTCGCCGAACGCTCCAGCCGCGGGGGCGGTGGCTCGCGCCATGCACCGGCCGAGGCGCTTCGCGATCCGGGCTTCGACCTGACCCCGAAAAAGGCGATCCCGCCCGACCCCGAAGAGATCGAGGCCAACCCGCGGGCGCGCTCTGCCAAGCTGCGGGTCGCCACGCGGACCGACGCGCCCGCCCGGGGCGTCGATGCCGCATCACTTGGTGTCCCGCAGGTCGAGGGGGGCTGGTAAATGCGGACCTTCGTCACGGCTTTGGCGGCGCTCGCAGTGATCGGCCTTGGGTATTGGGCGTATCACCAGACCATCCTGACCCAGCAAGCCTTGCGCGAGGTCGACCGTCTCCAGCGCGCCATCGGGGCCGAACATGAACGCCTGTCGGTCTTGCGCGCCGAATGGGCCTATCTCAATCGGCCCGACCGTCTGCGCGACCTTGCGGATTTCAATTTCGACAGGCTGGGCCTGATGCCCTTGGCCCCCGAACAGTTCGGCGACGTGATCGAGATCCCCTATCCGCTGCCCGCGCCGGACCCGGCCGACGCGGTTGAAGAATTGTTGCTGGAAAACGCCTCGACCCCCGAGGGGAGGGACGATCCATGAGCCTGCGCACGCCCTTGCGCCCCCTGGCGCGCATTCTGGACGCCCGTCAAAAGGGCGAAAACCCCGACGCGATCGAGCGGGAGAACCGCCGTCTTCGGCACGAGGCGGAACGCGACAAGCTGCGCGTGCGCGCCGAAAGCCGCCTGTTGCTGGTTGCGGTCTGTTTCCTCGCGGCGTTCTGCACCGTGGGCTACCGGATGGCGGCGCTGGCCACGTCCGAACCGGTAGAGCCGCGCGTGGCGAGCGGCAGCGGCGATACGATCCTGAACACGCGGGCCGATATCATCGACCGCCACGGGCGCGTTCTGGCCACGAATTTCGCGACCAACGCGCTTTACGCGCATCCGCACGAGATCATCGACGCGCGCGCCGCAGCGGACGGATTGGCCGAGATCTTTCCGGATATGGACGCCGATGCGCTCCACCGTCGCTTCACCTCGGAAGCGCGGTTCATCTGGCTGCGCCGCTATATCAGCCCCGAGCAGGAACAGCAGGTGCATGACCTTGGCGAACCGGGCTTGCTCTTCGGGCCGCGCGAGATGCGGCTTTATCCCAACGGGTCCGTCGCATCGCATATCCTGGGCGGTGCGGGTTTCGGCCAGGAGGCGGTGAACGCCGCCGAGGTCGTCGGCGTGGCCGGGATCGAGGCGCAGTTCGACAGCGATCTGCGTGACCCGGCGCGCGATGGCCCGCTGCAATTGTCGCTGGACCTGACGGTGCAGGCCGCGGTGGAAGAGGTCCTTGCCGGTGGCATGGCGCTGATGAACGCGCGCGGCGCGGCAGCCGTCCTGATGGATGCCGACACCGGCGAGATCGTGGCGCTGGCCAGCCTGCCCGATTTCGACCCCAACGCGCGGCCGCGTCCCCTGACCGAAGGCGATCAGGCCGACAGCCCGCTGTTCAATCGCGCGCTTCAGGGCGTCTACGAACTGGGCTCCGTGTTCAAGACATTCACCGTGGCGCAGGCGCTGGACGAGGGCCTGGTCGATCTCTCGACCATGGTGGACACGACCGGGCCGCTGCGCATGGCGGGTTTCGCGATCCGCGATTTTCACAGCTATGGACCGGAACAGTCCGTCACGGATGTTTTCGTGCATTCCTCCAATATCGGCACGGCGCGCCTTGCCCGCATGATCGGGGCCGAGCGGCAGCGCGCGTTTCTCGACCGCCTGGGCCTGCTGGAGCCGACAGGGGTGGAACTGGTCGAGGCGGGCGCGGCGCGGCCCCTGACCCCCAGCCGGTGGGGCGAATTGTCGACCATGACGATCTCCTACGGGCATGGCGTTTCCACGTCGCCCGTGCATCTTGCGGCGGCCTACGCGACCATTGCCAATGGCGGCACGCGGGTCACACCCACGCTTCTGCGTCGGGATGCGCCGGTGTTGGGCGAGCGGGTGATTTCCGAGGAAACCAGCGCCCGGATGCGCGAGCTGCTGCGCGCGGTGGTCACCGATGGCACCGCCAGCTTCGGCGAGGTCGAAGGCTATTCGGTGGGCGGCAAGACCGGCTCGGCTGAGCTCCCGCGCCCCCAAGGGGGCTATTTCGAGGACCGCAATATCAACACATTCGCCAGCGTCTTCCCCAGCGATGATCCGGAATATGTGCTGGTGGTCACGCTCTACGAACCGGCGGAAACCTCGGGGCCGGAACCGCGCCGCACCGCGGGCTGGACCAGCGTGCCCGTCGCCGCCGAGATGATCCGGCGTGTCGCACCCCTGCTGGGCTTGCGACCCGAGATTGAACAGCCCCCCGTTTCTCCGCTATCCAGCTCCTCGAATTGAGCGTCGCGCGACAGTCGGGCGGGGCGGAACGGGGGATTTCATGGCCAACCACACCAGCACGCTTTCGGCCCTTGGACTGACCCCGCGCGAGGGGCGGGATGTCGAGGTGACGGGCCTTGTCATCGACAGTCGGAAGATCGAAAAAGGCTGCCTTTTCGCAGCTTTGCCCGGCACGCAGGTCCATGGGGCAAGCTACGTGGGTGCTGCGATCGAGGATGGCGCTGCGGCGATCCTGACGGACCGCGAAGGGGCGATCTTGGCCACCGATGCGCTGTCCGGCGCGGACGTGGCGCTGGTGGTGGTCGAGGACGCGCGCGCCGCCCTTGCGCATGCGGCGAACCTCTGGTTCGGCGCGGTGCCCGAGACGATCGTCGCCGTGACGGGCACGAATGGCAAGACCAGCGTCGCCAGTTTCGCGCGCCAGATCTGGGAGGCTTTGGGCGAGCCTGCCGTGAACATCGGCACCACGGGCGTCGAAGGCAGCCATACCGCGCCCGGTATCCATACCACGCCCGATCCGCTGACGCTGCATCGCCTCCTGGCCGAGCTGAAATCCGAAGGCATCGACCGCGTCGCGATGGAGGCCTCGTCGCACGGTCTCGACCAGCGGCGGATGGAAGCGGTCAGCCCTTGTGCCGCGGCCTTCACGAACCTGACGCAGGATCACCTCGACTATCACGGCACGATGGAGGCCTATTTCGAGGCCAAGGCCCGGCTGTTCTCGGATCTGCTGCTGGATCAGGGCTCGGCTGTCATCAACGTGGACGATCCTTACGGGCGGCGCCTCGCCAACGCGCTGGACGAGCGCGACGGGTTGGAACTGATCCGCATTGCGCAATATGCCGAGGATGCCGAGATCCGCATCACCGGGCGGCGCATGGATGAAACCGGGCAGGACGTGCTGGTCACGGTCTGGGGGCAACCGCGGCGGATCAGGCTGGACCTGATCGGCGCGTTCCAGGCGATGAACGTGCTGACGGCGGCAGCGCTGTGCATCGCGGCGGGCGAGGACCCCGATGCCGTGTTCTCGGTCCTGGGCGAGATGCGCGGCGTGCGTGGGCGGATGCAACTGGCGGCGCGGCGTGAAAACGGCGCCCCGGTCTATGTCGATTATTCGCACACCCCCGACAGTATCGAGACCGCGCTGAAGGCCTTGCGCCCGCATGTTCTGGGGCGGCTCGTGATCGTCTTCGGCGCCGGTGGCGACCGCGACCGAACGAAACGTCCGCTGATGGGCAAGGCTGCGGCCGAGAACGCCGACGTGCTGTATCTGACCGATGACAACCCGCGTTCCGAGGATCCGGACCTGATCCGGGCCGAGGTCAAGCAGGGCTGCCCCGATGCCATCGAGGTTGCCGACCGGGCCGAAGCGATCCTGCGCGCGGTCGATGCGCTCGAACCAGGCGATGCGCTTTTGATCGCGGGCAAGGGGCACGAGACGGGGCAGATCGTCGGGGACGTGGTCTATCCCTTCGATGACGTGGAGCAGGCGAGCGTCGCCGTGGCCGCGCTGGAGGGGCGGGCATGAGCGTGCTTTGGACCGCCGCCGATGCCGCCGCCGCCACCGGTGGCGAAGTGGCGGGCGACTGGGCGGCGACGGGCGTTTCCATCGATACGCGCACGATCGCGCCGGGCGATTTGTTCGTGGCGCTGACGGCGGCGCGCGACGGGCACGAGTTCGTGGCGCAGGCTTTGGAGAAAGGCGCTGCGGCGGCCATGGTCAGCCATGTGCCCGAGGGCGTCGATCCCGCGCGTTGCCTGTTGGTGCCCGATGTGCTGGATGGGCTGGTGGCGCTTGGCCGCGCGGGTCGCGCGCGCACCAAGGCGCAGGTGATTGGGGTCACGGGCTCCGTCGGCAAGACGACCGTAAAGGAGATGTTGCGCACGGCGTTGTCCGCACAGGGCAAAACCCATGCCGCCGAGGCGAGCTACAACAACCATTGGGGCGTTCCCCTGACGCTGGCGCGGATGCCGGTGGAGACGGATTTCGCCATTATCGAGATCGGCATGAACGCCCCCGGAGAGATCTCCCCCCTCGCGCGGATGGCCCGGCCGCATGTCGCCATGGTCACCATCGTGGCCGGTGCACATCTGGAGGCGTTCGGCAGCCTCGACGGGATCGCGCATGAAAAGGCGTCGATCTACGACGGTCTGGAACCCGGCGGCGTGGCCATCGCCAATGCCGACGTGGCAACCGCGCCGATCCTCTTTGCCAAGGCCGAGGGGGTCGGCGCCCAGCTGATCCGCGTGGGCGAGGCCGAGGGCGCCGATCTGCGCCTGCTGGACGCGCGGATCGTTGGCGAGGCCACGGTCATCCGGGCCGAGGATCGCGGCGTCGAGCGGCTCTTGAAACTGATGGCACCCGGGCGGCATTTGGCCATGAACGCCTTGATGGCCCTTGCGGGGGCAGACGCCGCGGGCGCAGACCCGGCCGAAACCGCGATCGCCTTGGGGCACTGGACGCCGGTCGAAGGGCGCGGCACCCGCGAGCGGCTGGTGCTCAGCATGACCGACGACATCGCCATCGACCTGATCGACGACGCGTTCAATGCCAACCCGGCCTCGCTGGCTGCGGGGCTCGAGGTATTGGCCGGTACCGTTCCAGAGCGCGGCGGGCGGCGCATCGCGATCCTGGGGGACATGCTTGAACTGGGGGCCGAGGCCCCGGTGATGCATGCCGAGGTGGCGGATCTGCCCAGCATGGCAGGGGTGGATCTGGTGCACACGGCTGGCCCGCTGATGCAGCATCTCCATGAGGCGCTGCCCGGCGCGAAGCGTGGCCTTCACGCTGAGACCGCCGACGAATTGGCCCGCCTGGTCCCGCGCGAGTTGCGCCCCGGCGATATCGTGCTGGTCAAGGGATCGAAGGGCAGCAAGGTCTCCCGCGTGGTTGACGCGCTCAGGAAACTGGGGCAAGCGGCTGCGGATGATAGGCGAGGGCCCCGCTAGATGTTGTTTTGGCTGAACGAGCTGTCGGATGGCGGCGATTTCTTCAACCTGTTCCGGTATATCACGTTCCGCGCTGGCGGCGCCTTCTTCACGGCCCTGATTTTCGGCTTCATTTTCGGGCGTCCCCTGATCAACGCGTTGCGGCGGAAGTACTCGAACGGTCAGCCGATCCGCGAGGACGGGCCGGCGCATCACATCACCACCAAGTCGGGAACGCCGACGATGGGGGGGCTGTTGATCCTTGCGGCATTGACGCTGTCGACGCTGCTTTGGGCGCGGCTCGACAATATCTATGTCTGGATGGTGCTGGGTGTGACGGTCGCCTTTGGCCTCGTGGGGTTTGCAGATGACTGGGCCAAGGTCAGCCGTAACAATACCAAGGGCGTGTCCGGCAAGGTTCGGCTGGCGATCGGCTTCCTGATCGCGGCGGTCGCGGGGAGCGTCGCCGTCTATGCCCATCCGGACGCATTGTCGGCCCAACTGGCCATGCCGGTCTTCAAGGATGTCCTGATAAACATGGGCTGGTTCTTCGTGCCGTTCTCGATGATCGTCATCGTGGGATCGGCCAACGCGGTGAACCTGACCGACGGGCTGGACGGATTGGCGATCATGCCGGTGATGATCGCGGCGGGCACCCTGGGCGTCATCGCCTACGCGGTCGGTCGCGTCGATTTCACCGAGTATCTCGACGTTCATTACGTTCCGGGCACCGGCGAGTTGCTGGTCTTCACGGCGGGGCTGATTGGCGGCGGGCTGGGCTTCCTGTGGTACAACGCGCCGCCGGCGGCAGTGTTCATGGGCGATACCGGGTCGCTGGCCCTTGGCGGGGCCTTGGGGGCCATTGCCGTGGCCACCAAGCACGAGATCGTTCTGGCGATTGTCGGCGGTCTCTTCGTGGCCGAGGCGCTGAGCGTCATCATCCAGGTCCTCTATTTCAAATCGACCGGCAAGCGCGTCTTCCTGATGGCGCCGATCCACCACCATTTCGAAAAGAAGGGCTGGGCCGAGCCCCAGGTCGTCATCCGCTTCTGGATCATTTCCCTGATCCTTGCGCTCATCGGCCTTGCCACGCTGAAACTGCGCTGAGCGCGCGGAAGGGGGAGGCGCGGCCTCACGCGCCCCTGACGGGGCACATTCGCCCGCGCCTGTGCGCCTGATCCCCGCCGTGCCTGTGTCCCGCGAAGGTGCGGGCGCACTGGCATCGGGGCCGCGAAGCGCCTATGTCGAAGCGACTTGGAACAAAGGGTGCGTGCGATGATCCCCGTCTTGGGTTTCGAAGGCCAAAAGGTCATGGTTCTGGGTTTGGGCCGCTCGGGCATCTCGACCGCGCGGGCCTTGCGTGCGGGCGGCGCCGAGGCGCTGTGTTGGGACGATGGCGAGGCCGGGCGCGCCGCCGCCGAGGCCGAGGGCTTCACCTTGGTGGACCCGATGAAATCCGGCGCCTTCGACGGCGTCGCGGCCCTGATCACGTCGCCCGGCATCCCGCATCTCTACCCTGCGCCGCATCGTGCCATCGCCGCCGCGATGGAGGCGGGCGTGCCCGTAGACAACGATATCGGCCTGTTCTTCCGCTCGCTGGGGCAGGGGGATTGGGTGCATCACGACACGCCCCCGCGCGTGGTGGCGGTCACCGGGTCGAACGGGAAATCCACGACCTCGGCCCTGATCGCCCATATCCTTCAGACGGCGGGCACGCCCTGTCAGTTGGCGGGCAATATCGGGCGCGGGGTTCTGGACCTCGAGCCGCCGATCGACGGCGAGGTGATCGTGCTGGAACTGTCCAGCTACCAGACGGATCTGGCCCGCGCCCTGACGCCGGATATCGCGGTCTTCACCAACCTGTCGCCGGATCATCTGGATCGCCATGGCGGGATGGGGGGCTACTTCGCCGCCAAGCGTCGGCTTTTCGCCGAGGGCGGGCCGGACCGCGCGGTGATCGGCGTCGACGAACCCGAGGGGCGCTACCTGGCGAACCAACTCAGCGAGGGCGACGGAGACGCGCGCCTGATCCGGGTCGCCAGCCGCAAGCTGGCCGGTGCGGGCTGGGATATCGTGACGAAGAAAGGTTGGTTGTCGGAAACGCGCAAGGGGCGGCAGGCCGCCTCGATCGACCTGCGCGGCATCGCCGGCCTGCCCGGCGCGCATAATCACCAGAACGCCGCCTGCGCCTACGCGGCCGCGCGTGCGCTTGGCCTGTCCCCGCGCGTCGTCGAACAGGCGCTTCACACGTTCCAGGGCCTGCCCCATCGCAGTCAGCGCATCGCCGAGATCGCTGGCGTGGCCTATGTCAACGACAGCAAGGCCACGAATGTCGATGCGGCTGTCAAGGCGCTGTCGGCCTTCCCGCGTATCCGCTGGATCTGTGGCGGGCTGGAGAAGGAAGGCGGCATGCAGGCGCTGGCCGGTGCCACGGGCAACGTGGTGAAAGCCTACGTGATCGGGCGCGAGGCGGCAGGCTTCGCCCTGCATTTGGGCGACCTGCCGCACGAGGTTTGCGGCGACATGGCCACGGCCGTGTCCCGTGCCGCCGCCGAGGCGGAGCCGGGCGAGACCGTTCTGCTGGCCCCGGCAGCGGCGAGTTTCGACCAGTACGACAATTTCGAGCAACGCGGCGATGATTTCGTCGCGCAGGTGGCCAAGCTGGGCTGAGGTTGCTGCGGTGTGCGCAACTGGATGTCGCGGCGAAAGCTAGGCCTTTCGCGTAGCGGTCTTTCCATACCCCGTTATGCAATGCGCCATTCATGCTATGGTTAAGGCCATCCCGAACCGGGGGCGGCGACATGGCAAAGGTTCTTGGATTGGGCGGCGTGTTCTTCACTTGCGCCGATCTCGACACGACAAAAGCGTGGTATGCCCGGGTTCTCGGCATGGAGTCTGACGCGGACGGTGGCCTCGCCTTCCTGCACCGTGACAGCGCCGAGGCGTTTCCGCAGGGCGCACGGACCGTCTTTGCCCCATTCCCCGACGCCAGCTATTTCGCACCGTCCTCGGCGCAGTTCATGCTGAACCTGATTGTCGACGATCTGGACGCGATCCTGGCGCGCGCCAAGGCCGAGGGCGTGGACGAGGTGCAACCGCGCGAGGCGCATCCCTATGGGCGCTTCGGCTGGATCATGGACCCCGATGGACGCAAGCTGGAACTGTGGGAGCCGCCGCGCGGCTGACCGGCTGAAAAGCGTTATTGCTGGCCCCGCAGCCCGAATACGGCTAGAGTAACGCGATAGACCCCGGAAAACCGGGGCACGAGGCAGAACCAGGCAACGACAACAAAAAGGGATCGGGCAATCCCATGACGGAAATCGCGCATGGCACGGTGATCGTGCAATCCGGCGAGGCTGTTCTGCCCCGTTGGTGGCGGACGGTCGATCGCGTGACCTTGGGATGCATTCTGGCGCTGTTCGCCATTGGCATCCTGTTGGGCTTTGCCTCGTCTCCGCCCCTGGCCGAGCGCAACGGCCATGATCCGTTCCACTACGTGATCCGTCAGGCGGCCTTTGGCGGCATGGCCCTGTCGGTGATGGTTTTTGTCTCGATGCTGTCGCCCACGACGGTGCGCCGGATGGGCGTGCTTGGGTTCTTCGCAGCGGTTGCGGCGGTGGCCCTGTTGCCGGTCTTCGGCACCGATTACGGGCAAGGCGCGGTGCGCTGGTACTCTCTCGGCTTCGCGAGCCTTCAGCCCTCGGAATTCCTGAAGCCCGTCTTCGTGGTTTTCACCGCATGGATGGTCGCCGCCAGCCAGGAGATCGGCGGCCCGCCCGGCAAGTCCGTCTCGTTGTTCGTGGCGGTGATGATCGTGGGCTTTCTGGCCATGCAGCCTGATTTCGGGCAGGCGGCGCTGATCGTCTTCGCGTGGTCGGTCATCTATTTCGTCGCTGGTGCGCCGATGATGATCCTATTCGTCGTGCTCGGGCTTGTGGGGCTCGGCGGCGTCGTTGCCTATAACAACTCGGAACATTTCGCGCGCCGCATTGACGGGTTCCTGTCGGCCGAGATCGATCCGAACACGCAGCTGGCCTATGCCACGGACGCGATCCGTGAGGGCGGGCTGTTCGGCGCGGGCCTTGGCGAGGGCTCGGTCAAGTGGACGCTGCCCGACGCGCATACCGATTTCATCATCGCGGTCGCGGCCGAGGAATATGGCCTCGTGCTGGTCCTGATCATCATCGCGCTTTACGCGGGCATCGCGATGCGCAGCTTCTTCCGGCTGATGCGCGAACGCGACCCGTTCATCCGGCTGGCGGGCACGGGCCTGGTCAGCCTGCTGACCTTGCAGGCCTTCATCAACATGGCCGTCGCGGTGCGGCTGCTGCCCGCGAAGGGGATGACGCTGCCCTTCGTGTCCTACGGCGGCTCTTCTCTGATCGCGACGGGCATTGCGGTGGGGATGCTGCTGTGTTTCACCCGCACCCGCCCGCAGGGCGACATCGGCGATTTCCTTCTCAACCGGCACGGCAGGACATGATGCACCACCCCCATCTGATCATCGCGGCAGGCGGCACCGGCGGGCATATGTTCCCCGCGCAGGCGCTGGCCGAGGCGATGGTGCGCAAGGGGTGGCGGGTGACGCTCTCGACCGATGCGCGGGGCGCGCGCTACACCGGTGGCTTCCCGCATGTCGTCGAGGTGCGCGAGGTCGCGTCGGCCAGTTTCGCGCGCGGCGGTGTGGGTGCCAAGCTTGTGGCGCCGTTCCGGATTCTCGGCGGCATTCTTTCGGCCACCTTGCGGATGCGGCGCGAGAAGCCCGCCGTGGTGGTGGGCTTCGGCGGTTACCCGACGATCCCGGCGGTTGCGGCGGCGATCCTGACGCGCCGGCCCCGGATGCTGCACGAACAGAACGGCGTGCCGGGCAAGGTCAACCGCATCTTCGCCAAGCGCGTCAACACGGTAGCCTGTGGCACATGGCCCACGGTCCTGCCCGAGGGGGCGCAGGCGATCCACACGGGCAACCCGGTGCGCGCCGCCGTGCTGGACCGCGCGGGCGCGCCCTACACGCCGCCCGGCGACTGGCCGATGAGCCTTTTGGTCTTCGGGGGCAGCCAGGGGGCCCATGTCTTTTCCGAGGCCGTTCCGGCCGCGCTGGCGTTGCTGCCCGAAGAGCTGCGCGACCAGTTGCGCGTCGCCCAGCAGGCCCGCCCCGAGGACGCCGAGGCCGTTGCCGCAGCCTATGAGGCGATGGGCGTTCGGGCCGAGATCGAACCCTTCTTCAAGGACATTCCGCGCCGCCTGTCCGAGGCGCAGCTGGTGATCTGCCGCGCGGGGGCCTCGTCGCTCGCGGATCTGTCCGTGATCGGGCGCCCGTCGATCCTGATCCCTTATCCCTTTGCCGCCAACGATCACCAGACCGCCAATTCCAAGGCCTTGGTCGAGGCCGAGGCCGCGATCCGCATCCCGCAAAGCAAGCTGACCCCCGAGTCGCTGGCCGAAGCCATCGCGTCGGTGCTGACCCAGCCCGAGGCCGCGGGGCGCATGGCCCAGGCCGCGCTGTCGGTCGGTGTGCCTGACGCCACCGAACGCCTTGTCGCCCTGGTCGAGGAACTCGCAGGCCTCAAGCCCGCCAAGACACATGAGGACCAAGAATGAGTGCTGCCGCCGTCACCAAGCTTCCGACCCAATTGGGCGCGATCCATTTCGTGGGGATCGGGGGTATCGGCATGTCGGGCATCGCCGAGGTTCTGCTGAACCACGGGTATCACGTGCAGGGGTCCGACCTGAAACCGTCGAAGATCACCGAGCGGCTGGAACGGCTCGGCGCGCGGATTTTCATCGGGCAGCGGGCGGAGAACCTCGAAAATGCCGAGGTCGTGGTGATCTCTTCGGCGATCAAGCCGGGCAATCCGGAACTGGACAGCGCCCGTCTGCGCGGCCTGCCCGTGGTGCGCCGGGCCGAGATGCTGGCCGAGTTGATGCGCCTGCGCTCCAACATCGCGGTGGCGGGCACCCATGGCAAGACGACGACCACGACGCTGGTGGCGACGCTGCTGGATGCGGGCGGGGTGGATCCGACCGTCATCAATGGTGGCATCATCCACGCCTACGGGTCGAACGCAAGGGTGGGGCAGGGCGACTGGATGGTGGTCGAGGCCGACGAAAGCGACGGCACCTTCAACCGTCTGCCCGCGACCATCGCCATCGTGACCAATATCGACCCCGAGCATATGGAGCATTGGGGCACCGAGGAGAACCTGCATCAGGGATTCCTTGATTTCGTGTCGAATATCCCGTTCTACGGGCTTGCCGTGTGCTGTACCGATGATCCGGATGTGCAGACGCTGGTGGGCAAGATCACCGACCGCCGCGTGACGACCTTCGGCTTCAACGCGCAGGCCGACGTGCGGGCGATGAACCTGACCTACAAGGGCGGCATCGCGCATTTCGACATCGCGCTTCAGCCGGAGGGAAAGATCATCGAGGGCTGCACCCTGCCGATGCCGGGCGATCACAACGTCTCGAACGCCTTGGCGGCCGTGGCGGTGGCGCGGCACCTGGGCATGAAGGCGGATGAAATCCGCGCCGCGCTCGCCAACTTCAAGGGCGTGAACCGCCGTTTCACCCGCGTGGGCGAGGTGGGCGGCGTGACCGTGATCGACGATTACGGCCACCACCCGGTCGAGATTGCCGCCGTGCTGCGCGCCGCGCGGCAGGCCTGCGAGGGGCGCGTCATCGCCGTGCATCAGCCGCACCGCTACACGCGCCTGCATTCGCTCTTCGACGATTTCTGCAGCTGTTTCAACGATGCCGACGTGGTGGGCATCGCCGAGGTCTATGCCGCCGGCGAGGAACCGATCGCGGGCGCAAGCCGGGATGATCTTGTCGCCGGGCTGATCCGGCATGGTCACCGCCACGCGGTCGCGGTGAATTCCGAGGATGACCTCGAAAAACTGGTCCGGGCCGAGGCGCGCCCGGGCGACATGGTGGTCTGCCTCGGGGCGGGCACGATCAGCGCCTGGGCGCATGGCTTGCCCAAGCGGCTGGCCGAAGGGCAGGAGGCCGGTGCAGGCGCGCCCTGAGATAACGCCCCCGGGCACAGAGGCGCTTCAGCGCCGGCTGGGTCTTGGCCTGATGACGGCCTACGGCATCGGCATCATGGTCGGCGCGGGCATCTATGTTCTGGTGGGCGCAGCAGCCGGGGCGGCGGGTGTCTGGGCGCCGGTGTCCTTCCTGCTGGCCGGGTTGGTGGCCGTGCCCTCGGCCCTGGCCTTCGCCGAGTTGTCGGCGCGCATTCCCGAGGCGGCGGGCGACAGTTCCTATGTCGAGATCGGGCTGCGCCAGCATTGGCTGGCCGTCATCGTCGGCGCGATCAACATCATCGCCGGAACGGTCGCCTCGGCGGCCGTCTTGCGCGGCGGGGTCGGCTATCTGACCGGCGTGGTTGATATCGACCCGGTGGTGGCCACCGTGGGGCTTGGCGTTGCGCTGACCGCGATCGCCATCCTTGGCGTCGTCGAAAGCCTGAGTTTCGCGGCGGTGCTGACCGCGGTCGAGGTTGGCGGGTTGATCCTGATCATCTGGGCGGGCTTCGGCGTGGCCGAGCCTGTGGCCGACTGGGTGGCGCCCCCGGCACCCCAATGGTCGGGCATCGCCTTCGCTGCCATCTTCGGCTTTTTTGCCTTCATCGGGTTCGACGACCTCGTCAACATGGCGGAAGAGGCCCGTGACCCACGCCGGACGATGCCGGCCGCGATCCTGATCTCGCTGGCGATCACCGCGATTCTCTACGCGCTGGTCACGATGGCGGCGGTCCGCAGCGTCGAGGTCGAGGCGCTTGGCCAATCCGAGCAGCCCCTGGCGCTGGTCTGGTCCACGGCGACGGGAACCTCCGCCTGGTTCCTGTCCGTCATCGCCGTCTTCGCCGCGCTGAACGGCGTTTTGGCGCAGATCATCATGGCCGCGAGGGTTCTTTTCGGTCTCGGACGGCGCAGCCCGACACTGGCGATCTTCCACCACGCCCACCCGCGTTTCGGAACACCGGTTCTGGCCTCTCTGCTGATCGGGGTGGCGGTGATCCTCTCTGCCCTTGCGCTGCCTGTGGCAGAGCTGGCGGAGATCACCACGCTGGCCCTGTTGATCGTGTTCTCCATCGTGAACGCTGCCCTGATCGGTGTGAAACGCCAAGGCCCGTGGGACGGGTTTGCCGTGCCCGTTTGGGTGCCGTGGCTGGGGATCGCGGCCTGCCTGTCCTGTTTCTCCGCCGCCATATGGGGGAGCGCATGAGCCATCTGTCGATCCTTGCCCGTCTGCCCGCCTCGGAGGATGCGCCCGTGGGCCTGATGCCGGGGCCGGCGCAGGTCATTCGGGGCGTCTCGTGCGCGATCGCGGTGCCCCTGCGACACGGGTTTTTCAGCTTGCAGCCCCGGGGAAATCCCGTTTCTGTCATTTTGGCGGCCACCGCATCGGTGGTCCGCCGCCCACTTGGCGCGTCCGCGCGTCACCTGGTTTGGAGGGCCTGACCATGCCCCTTGCCTTTATCCTGGCCTGCCTTTGGGCGCTGACAGCCTGCCTGGCAGGCATGATGCCAACGCGCTTTCACTGGCCAGCGGCCTGGTTGCTGATCGCAACGGGCATTCCCCTTCTGGGGCTCGTGACCGTGTCGATGGGGCCGTGGTGGGGGTTGGGTGTGATGGCCGCCGGGGTCTCGGTCCTGCGCTGGCCGCTGATCCGGCTTGCCCAAACCCTGCGCGCCTCCTTCGGTGCCAATGAAGCGCAGACGCCCCCGGGCGAATGAGGGCCACTGGACCCGGGCCACGCGCTCGGGCTAGAGAACGCCCATGACCACGGGCGCTGCAATCCTTTCCACCAGTTTCGGCCTATCCGGCCTGATCCTTGGCACGTTCCTGTCCTCCGGTCGGCTCGAGCAGGCCTTGGGCGTGCTCTTGCCCATGCCGGTGGGGCTGGCCATCGGGGCGCAGTTGGGCTGGGCCCGCAGCCGGGAGGGCAGGGGATGACCGAGATCGAGATGCCCGATGTGCGCGGACGCCTGACGCGAAACCGCGATCTGTCTTCACTGACATGGCTGCGCGTCGGCGGTCCGGCCGATTGGTTCTTTCAGCCCGCGGATGAAGCGGACCTGTCCGATTTCCTCGCGGCGCTCGATCCCGAGATGCCGGTTTTCCCCATGGGGGTCGGCTCGAACCTGATCGTGCGGGATGGCGGGATCGAGGGTGTCGTGATCCGGCTCGGGCGCGGGTTCAATGGCGTCGAAATCAAGGGTGACCTCGTTCACGCGGGCGCGGCGGCCCTCGATGCGCAGGTCGCCAAGCGGGCGGCGGAGGGTGGGCGCGACCTGACATTCCTGCGGACGATCCCCGGCTCGATCGGGGGGGCGCTGCGGATGAATGCCGGCTGCTATGGCTCCTACGTGGCTGATCACTTCGTCTCTGCCCGCGCGGTGTTGCGCGATGGCACCATCGTCACCCTGGGGCCAGATGACGTCAGTTTCGCCTACCGCAACACGGACCTGCCGGAGGGCGCAGTGATCACGCAGGTGAGTTTGCGCGCCGAGGCGGGAGACCCCGAGGCGCTGCTTGCGCGGATGGACGAGCAACTGGCAAAACGCGATGCGACCCAACCCACAAAGGACCGGACGGCTGGATCGACCTTTCGCAACCCGGCGGGGTTTTCCTCGACGGGCCGTGCGGATGACAGCCACGAGTTGAAGGCCTGGAAGGTGATCGACGATGCCGGCATGCGCGGCGCGACCCTTGGCGGGGCCCAGATGTCCGAGATGCATTCCAACTTCCTGATCAATGCCGGTGGGGCCAGTGCTGCCGATCTGGAAGGATTGGGCGAGCTTGTCCGAAAAAGGGTTTTCGAGACCAGCGGTTTGACGCTAGAATGGGAAATCAAGCGTGTCGGGCGACCGACACCGACCGGCCCGGCAAAGACCGGGTCGTAGAATAACAAGAAAAGCTGACCGGGCCAAAAGAACACCGGCGGCAGATGAGGCACAGTGGTGGCAAGTTCGAGCAGAACAGCCTCCCGCGTCGTGGTCCTGATGGGCGGCCCCTCGGCTGAGAGGGACGTGTCGCTCAGCACGGGAACGGAATGCGCCAAGGCGCTGCGGGGCGAGGGCTATGAGGTGATCGAGGTCGATGCCGGCCCCGATCTGGCCGAACGTCTTGCCGATCTTTCCCCCGACGTGGTGTTCAACGCCCTCCATGGCCGCTGGGGCGAGGATGGCTGCGTTCAGGGCATGCTCGAATGGCTGCGCATTCCCTATACCCATTCCGGTGTGCTGGCCTCGGCGTTGGCGATGGACAAGACCCGCTCGAAAGAAGTGTACCGCGCGGCGGGCCTGCCCATCGTCGACAGCGTCATTCGCTCCAGGGACGAGGTGATGGCCCGACACGTCATGGAGCCGCCCTATGTCGTGAAGCCCAACAACGAAGGCTCGTCGGTGGGCGTCTACCTCGTGACCGAGGGGGCGAACGATCCGCCGAAACTGTCTGCCGACATGCCCGCGCATGTCATGGTCGAGGCCTTCGCCGCGGGGCGCGAGCTGACCGCCTCGGTCATGGGGGCGGGCGAGGGCGACCCCGGTGCGCTGACCGTGACCGATATCCTGACCGAGGGCTGGTATGACTACGACGCCAAGTACCGCCCCGGCGGGTCGCGTCATGTCGTGCCCGCCGATGTGCCCTCCCAGATCTTCGATGCCTGCATGGACTATGCCACCCGCGCGCATGTCGCCCTCGGGTGCCGGGGGGTCAGCCGCACCGATTTCCGCTGGGATGAGGCGAGGGGGCTCGACGGCCTGATCCTGCTGGAGACAAACACCCAGCCCGGCATGACGCCCACCTCCCTGACGCCCGAGCAGGCGCAGGCCTGCGGATATTCCTTCGGCGCGCTCTGCCGCTGGATGGTGGAGGATGCCTCATGCGATCGCTGATGCGCAGGCGGAGCGGCGTCGATCCCGCGCCCTCGATCTGGACCTACCGGGTGCAGCGCCTGTGGCTGACCCCGTTCTTTCGCCGCCTGCTGCGGGTGGGCCTGCCTGCCTTTGCGCTGGCCTTTGGGACGCTTTGGTATTTCACCGACGAGGACAATGTCACGGCGCTGGTTGAAGGCGTGCAGGAAATCCGCCGCGAGATCGAGAACCGCCCCGAGTTCCGCGTGAACCTGATGGCGATCGAGGGGGCAAGCCCCGTCGTGACCGACGAGGTGCGCGGCGCGATGGGCCTGGACCTGCCGCAATCCTCGTTCGACATCGACCTCGACATGCTGCGCGAGCGGCTCGTTGCCTTGCCGGCGATTGCGGATGCCGATCTGCGTATCCAGTCCGGTGGCATCCTGTCGGTCACCATCACCGAGCGTGTTCCGGCCCTGATCTGGCAAACGCGCGAAGGCACGGTCCTGATCGACGCCGAAGGGCATTTCGTGGCCGGCCTGGAAGACCGCGTGCCCGAGCGTCCCTTGCCGATGGTGGGCGGTGCAGGCGCAGACATGGTCGTGGACGAGGCCCTGGCGTTGTTCGCCGTGGCCGAGCCGCTGGGGGACCGGCTGCGCGGATTGGTGCGTGTCGGCTTGCGCCGGTGGGACGTGGTTCTGGACAGTGGGTTGCGTATCCAGCTTCCGGAAACCGGGGCGCGCGCCGCGCTCGACCGCGTGCTGGCGCTGGATGATGTCCAGGAAATCCTGTCGCGCGATGTCATGCGGATCGATCTGCGCAACCCGCGCCGCCCGACCGTGCAGCTCAGCCCCGATGCCATGACCGCGCTGCGCCAGTTGCGCGACGGCGAACCCAACCCTCAACCCCTCAGCGGAGATCAACGCGGATGAACCTGCTTTATCAGTCCCAACGGGCGATGCGGGCCAAGCGGCAAGAGGCGATGCGCCGTGGCGTCCTCGCCGTTCTCGATATCGGGTCGCACAAGATGTCCTGTCTCGTGCTGCGTTTCGACGAAACCGATCCCGGCGCGGCGTCAGAGGGCGTCGGGGCCATGGCGGGGCAGGCGGGCTTTCGCGTCATCGGCGCCAACACCACCCGGTCCCGCGGGGTGCGGTTTGGCGAGATCGACACGGTGCAGGAAACCGAGCGCGCGATCCGCACCACCGTGCAGGCCGCCCAGAAGATGGCGCAGGTGCGCGTCGATCACGTGATCGTTTCCTTTGCCGGGGCCAGGCCGCGCAGCTACGGCCTCGATGGCGAGATCACCCTGACGACGGGCACAGTGCATGACGCCGATGTCGCCCGTGTACTGGCGGCTTGCGATATCCCCGATCTCGGTCAGGGGCGCGAAGTGCTGCATGCCCAGCCCGTGAACTTCTCGCTCGATCACCGCACGGGCATGGGCGACCCCCGGGGGCATGTGGGCAATCGCCTGTCGGTGGACATGCACCTGCTGACGATCGAGGCGGCGGCGATCGAGACGCTGCTGTATTGCGTGAAGCGCTGCGATTTGGAACTCGCCGGTCTGGCCAGCGCGCCCTATGTCGCCGGCATCTCCAGCCTGGTCGAGGACGAGCAGGAACTGGGCGCGGCCTGTATCGACATGGGCGGCGGCACGACCAGCCTGTCGATCTTCATGAAGAAGCACATGATCTTCGCCGATACCGTTCGGATGGGCGGGGACCATGTGACCAGCGATATCAGCCAGGGCCTTCAGATCCCGATGTGCGATGCCGAGCGGATCAAGACACGGTTCGGCGGCGTGATCGCCACGGGCATGGATGATCGCGAGATCATCGAGTTGGCAAGCGACACGGGCGACTGGAACCATGATCGGCGCACCGTCAGCCGCGCCGAGTTGATCGGCGTGATGCGTCCCAGGGTCGAAGAGATCCTCGAAGAGGTGCGCGCGCGTCTGGATGCGGCGGGGTTCGATCATCTGCCCAGCCAGCGGATCGTTCTGACCGGGGGATCGTCGCAGATCCCTGGGCTCGACGGTCTGGCCAGCCGCATCCTGGGCAACCAGGTGCGCCTCGGGCGTCCGTTGCGCGTGCAGGGCTTGCCGCAATCGACCTGCGGCCCTGCCTTTTCCTCGGCGGTGGGCCTCGCGCTTTTTGCGGCCTATCCGCAGGACGAATGGTGGGACTTTGAAACACCAGCGGACCGTTACCCGGCGCGCAGCCTGAAACGGGCCGTCAAGTGGTTCCGTGACAATTGGTGACCACCGCATCTGGTGGTCACCCCCCAAATCCCGCAAAATCGGCGGTTTTCCGCCCCATATTTCGCGATTTTCGCCAAATTTCCGCGTGACGCGCGCGCGGGAGTTGGGTAGCATGTATCGGAATAAGAGGCAGAAAAGATCAACCGGCACAAGACCGGGGTCGCAAACGAAACACAGGCGGACAGAGCGATGACACTCAATCTCACCATGCCCGACACGCGGCAGGAACTGAAACCGCGCATCACCGTCTTCGGCGTCGGTGGAGCGGGCGGCAACGCAGTCAACAACATGATCGACCAGCAGCTGGATGGCTGCGAATTCGTGGTCGCCAACACCGATGCCCAGGCGCTGGCGCAGTCCAAGGCGCCCGGCAAGGTGCAGATGGGCGCCCGCGTGACCGAAGGCCTGGGTGCCGGTGCGCGCCCCGCCGTCGGCGCAAGCGCTGCCGAAGAGTCGATCGAGGAAATCGTCGATCATCTCGCAGGCGCGCACATGGCTTTCATCACCGCCGGCATGGGCGGTGGCACCGGCACGGGCGCCGCGCCGATCATCGCGCAAGCCGCACGGGAGTTGGGCGTTCTGACCGTGGGTGTCGTCACCAAGCCGTTCCAGTTTG
The DNA here is from genome assembly GCF_019800885.1 of Maritalea mobilis. Classification (GTDB taxonomy): domain Bacteria; phylum Pseudomonadota; class Alphaproteobacteria; order Rhodobacterales; family Rhodobacteraceae; genus Roseibacterium; species Roseibacterium beibuensis. The sequence continues at coordinate 1,150,397 of NZ_JAHVKE010000001.1, read as the reverse complement.
AAGGCTCCAAGCGGATGCGGCAGGCCGATGAAGGCATCGAGCAGCTGCAAAAGGTGGTCGATACCCTCATCATCATTCCCAACCAGAACCTGTTCCGGCTGGCCAATGAGAAGACCACCTTCACCGAAGCCTTCGCGATGGCCGACGACGTCCTGTACCAGGGCGTGAAAGGCGTGACCGATCTGATGGTGCGCCCCGGCCTTATCAACCTCGACTTCGCGGACGTGCGCGCCGTGATGAACGAGATGGGCAAGGCCATGATGGGCACCGGCGAAGGCGAGGGCGAGAGCCGCGCATTGCAGGCCGCCGAGAAGGCAATCGCGAACCCGCTGCTCGACGAGATCAGCCTCAAAGGGGCCCGCGGCGTTCTGATCAACGTCACCGGCGGCTACGACCTGACCTTGTTCGAACTGGACGAGGCCGCGAACCGCATTCGCGAAGAAGTCGACGAAGAGGCCAACATCATCGTCGGCTCGACGCTGGACCAGACGATGGAAGGCCAGATGCGCGTTAGCGTCGTTGCGACCGGCATCGATGTCTCGGAACAGGCAGCGCAGGAACCGGCGCGTCAGAATTATGCGTCCTACCGCTCGGGTGCCGCTCCGGCTCCGAAACCGGCGGCTCCCGCCCCGGCCGTGGCCGAGGTGGAGCCCGAACCCGCGGATATGCCCGAGCTGACCGAAGAGCATCCCGAACCGTCGCTGTTCGAAAGCTTTGCCCCCGGCAAGGTGGAGGAGCCCGGCTTCGACGACGTCGCGGAAGACGATGTTCCGGCCCCGGCCTATCGTCCCGCCCCGCGCCCCGCGGCCAGCGCTCCGCGCCCGGCCCCGATGCCTGTTCAGAACGCCGAAGACGGCTCGGACTACGTGGCGCCGAAACCGGTGCCGGCCGGCGCCCCGACGCCCGAAGCCCTGGCCCGCCTGCGCGCGGCGATCCAGAAGGACGCCCCCCGCCCGGCAGAGCCTGCCCCCCAGGCGCAGCACCAGGCCGAAGGCCACGGAAAGTCCCGCTTCGGCATCAACAGCCTGATCAACCGCATGACCGGACATGGCGACGAGGGGCCGGCCCCGGTCGAGCGTCGGGCGCAGCCGCGCATGCAGGCGCCGCGCCCGCAGCCGGTATCCGTCCCGCAACCGGCCCGTGCCGAGGAAAGCGCAGTTGATCCCGAGCAGGAGCGGATCGAGATCCCGGCGTTCCTGCGTCGCCAAGCCAACTGAATCGAGTCATATTTGCAACAAAGGGGCCAGCCATGCGCTGGCCCTTTATCCTTTTATTTCCGGGTGTTGGGGGTGTTTGGGCGGGATTTTGCCGACAGGGTCCAGGTTTGTTGCAATGCGTCATAAACCTTGAATTGTCTCTTTCCCGGCGCGCCTGTACCCCCTTTCTTCAAGCAAAGCTGCATTGGGCGCAAAGGCTCGCAGCGCAGGCCCAGAAGCTGCACCGAGCATGATGGCAGCCAGGCCGAAGGAAATGGGACGAGGGACGAGATGCAGGCAACCATCCGCCATTCTGTCAGCTTTACCGGAACGGGTCTTCACACCGGGCGTCTTGTCCGCATGTCGATCCAGCCGCAGGCCGCCGACATGGGGATCTGGTTCCGTCGCAGCGACCTGCCCGGGTCGGCCTTGATCCCCGCACGCTACGACCGCGTTCCCGAAAGCCGTCTTTGTACCAAGCTTCTCGGCGAAGATGGTGTGGAAATCTCGACCATCGAGCATGTGATGGCCGCGCTCGCCGGGTGCGGCATCCACAACGCGCTGGTCGAAGTGGACGGGCCGGAAATGCCGATCCTCGATGGCTCGGCCGCGCCCTTCGTGCGCGCGATCCTTGATGCGGGGATCCAGCGCCAGTCTTCCGCGATCCATGCCATCGCTGTGACCCGGCCCATCGAGGTGCGGGAAGGGGACGCTTTTGCCCGTCTCGACCCGTCCGAGGGGTTGGAGATGGATTTCGCGATCGAGTTCGCGGATGCTGCCATCGGTCGCCAGCGCCGCGTTGCCAATCTCGCCAATGGCCGCTTCGTGCGCGAGTTGTGCGACAGCCGCACCTTCTGCCGGCAGGCGGATGTCGACGCGATGCGCGCGGCGGGCCTTGCCCTCGGGGGCACTTACGACAACGCCGTGGTCGTCGATGGTGACATCGTGCTGAGCCCCGGTGGCTTCCGGCATGCGGATGAGGCCGTACGTCACAAGATGCTGGACGCGCTTGGCGATCTCTACCTCGCCGGGGCACCGATCCTCGCGCGATACACCGGTGAACGCGCGGGCCATATGCTGACCAACCGTCTGCTGCGCGCGCTGTTTGCCGAACCGGGCGCGACGCGCGTCGTCGAATGCGACACGACCCTGGCCGCGCGCCTGCCGGGCATGGGTGTGAATGTCGCCGACCTGGCGCATGTCGCCTGAGCCGACACGGCGGTGAAGCGCTTGGCGCAGGCCGTGACGATTTCAAGCGTTTTGCCCCTAAAAGGAATGTGCTAGACGCAATCCGACAGCGCTCGGACGCGGGCGCGAAACGGACGTTACGACCTTGGGGAATGCGCGGATGCTGCTGAGAGAGCCTTCCATCCTGACACAAGCGGCGCGGCGCGCGGCGCTGGTTGCCGTTGTTGCGGCGGTTGCGGCCTGCGGCGGCGGCGATGGCGGTGGCCTGTTCGGTGGCGGCGGCGGTGGCCTTTTCGCCTCGCGTAACGCCACGGTTCCGCTGGAAGAAATGGATGCCCAATCCATCTTCGAACAGGCCGAGTTCGAATTGGAATCCGGCAACCCCGATGACGCGGCGGTCCTCTTTGCCGAGGTCGAGCGCCTGCATCCCTATTCGGAATGGGCCAAGCGCGGCCTGATCATGGCGGCCTTCGCCTATCACCAGGACGAGGATTATGAGAACGCGCGCCTCGCGGCGCAGCGCTACCTCGATTTCTACCCCGCCGAAGAGGATGCGGCTTACGCGCAATACCTGATGGCCTTGAGCTACTACGACCAGATGGACCAGATCGGCAACGATCAGGGGATCACCTACCTGGCCTTGCAGGAACTGCGCAACGTCATCGAACGCTACCCGGATAGCGAATACGTTCAGGACGCCGTGCTGCGCTTTGACCTTGCCTTCGACCAGTTGGCCGCAAGCGAGATGGAAGTGGGGCGCTACTACCTCCGCCGCCAGCATTACACGAGCGCGATCAACCGCTTCCGTGTCGTGGTCGAAGAATTCCAGACCACCAGCCATACGCCCGAAGCGCTCTTGCGCCTGGTTGAGGCCTACCTTGCGCTTGGCCTGACGGACGAGGCCCAGACGGCGGGCGCCATCCTTGGCTACAACTTCCGCGGCTCGCCTTTCTATGACGATGCCTTCCGTCAGCTGACGGGGCAGGGCCTGACGGACGAGGCCGCGGGCGAAAGCTGGCTGCGCGAGATCTGGGATCAGACCGTGCGGGGCGACTGGCTGTAAGTCGGGCGGCAGGCTTGCGCTTGCCCCCGCTTGGCTGGATGGTGCGCCCATGCTGAGGCATCTCGACATCCGTGACATGCTGATCATCGACCGGCTGGAACTTGCGTTTCAGCCGGGTCTCAACGTGCTGACGGGCGAAACGGGCGCGGGCAAGTCGATCCTGCTGGATGCGTTGGGCTTTGTGCTGGGCTGGCGCGGGCGGGCCGATCTGGTCCGTGCCGGGGCGGCACAGGGCGAAGTGGTGGCAGAGTTCCAGATCACCGAAGGCCACCCGGCCCGCGCCGTGCTGGAAGAGGCCGGTCTGCCGGTAAGCGACGAGTTGATCCTGCGGCGGGTCAACACGCCGGAGGGGCGCAAGACGGCCTGGGTCAATGATCGCCGCGCCTCGGGGGAAGTGCTGCGGCAACTGTCGGATGTGCTGGTGGAATTGCACGGGCAGCAGGATGACAAGGGCCTGCTCGACCCTAGGAACCACCGCGCGATGCTGGACGAATTCGGCGGTTTGCAGCCGCTGAAGGCCGAGGTGGCAGAGGCGTGGAGCGCGCGCAGCAAGGCGTCCCGCGCCTTGGCCGAGGCGGAAGCACGGCTGGCCGAGATGAAATCCGAGGAAGATTACCTGCGCCATGCCGTGGCCGAGTTGGACAAGCTCGACCCGCAGCCGGGCGAGGAGGGGGAGCTCGACCAGCGGCGGCGCCTGATGCAGGCGGCCGAGAAGATGCGCGAGGATGTCGCTCGTGCCAGGGCCGCGCTCGGGCTTGAGGGGGCCGAGGGGATGCTCTCGGATGCGCGCCGTTGGCTGGAGGGCGTGACGGATCGGGCCGAGGGTGGGTTGGACGCAGCCCTTGCCGCGCTGGAACGCGCGACGGTGGAACTGTCCGAGGCGCAATCGGCGGTCGAGGTGTTCGCCGACCAGTTGGTGTTCAATCCGGCGGAACTCGAAGAGGCCGAAGAACGGCTCTTCGCGCTGCGCGGCCTGTCGCGCAAGCACGGGGTGATGGCCGACGACCTCTCGGGTCTTGCCGATGATTTGCGCACCCGCTTGGGCCAGCTCGATGGTGGTGCCGAGGAAATATCGTCTCTGGCCAAGGCTTTGCAGGAGGCCGAGGCCACCTTTGCCGCCGCCGCCGCCCGCCTGACCGAGGCGCGCGTCGATGCCGCCGGTCGGTTGGACGCGGCGATGGCCCGCGAACTTGGACCATTGAAGATGGAACGCGCGGTCTTCACCACCGAGGTCGCACCGGCCGATCCCGGCCCCACCGGCACCGACGCCGTCACGTTCACGGTGGCCACAAACCCCGGCGCGCCGGCCGGACCGCTCAACCGCATCGCGTCGGGCGGGGAGTTGTCGCGCTTCCTCCTGGCGCTGAAGGTCTGCCTGACCCATGACGACAGCGGCCTGACGATGATCTTCGACGAGATCGACCGCGGGGTCGGCGGCGCGACCGCCGATGCGGTGGGCCGTAGGCTCGCGGCCCTGGCCGAGGGCGGACAGGTTCTGGTCGTCACCCACTCGCCGCAGGTGGCCGCGCTTGGCGCGCATCACTGGCGGGTGGCAAAGGATGTCGAGGGCGGGGTGACCACCAGCCGGGTCGTGCCGCTGGCCCCGGACGACCGCATCGACGAGGTGGCGCGGATGCTGGCGGGGGATACGATCACCGACGCCGCGCGGGACGCGGCGCGCGCGCTGTTGTCTGGGGCTTAACGAGATCTGCGATAATCCTTGGCCGCCAGACCGCTGCCGTCGCTGACATGGGTTTCCGCCCCCGGCACGATATCCGTGTTCTGCGCCGAAACGGCCAGCCAATCCGCCCCGCGACGTTCAAGGACGAAGCTGAAGATGGTGCTGCGCGCGCCTGCCTCGGACCCATCCGGCGCGCGTTGTCCGCTCAGCCGGACGCGCTGATGCAGCAGCAGGTGATGCGGCCCGAGCGGGCGCAGCTTGCGCCGTCCGGGCGCAAGCCGTGTCTCGGCGAAGAAGCTGTCGAGCGCATATTGATGCGCGCGGGCGATGGCGCCGCGGTCTTCCCACCAGATGCCGACGACATTGACGAAATCGGCGTCCGGCGCGAACAGATCGGCCAAGGCCTGACCATCGCGCGCATGCCACGCCGCGACGAAGCGCGCCACGAAAGCATCTGCCACGGCCTCGGCATCTTCGGGTCCAGTGTCCATGCCGACACAGATGGACCGCTGCCCCTTCCAAGGCAAGCGCCGCCTTTCCTTCGTCTTTTTGGCAAGCTACACGTCAAGTCGGCCTGACGGTGCCGGGTGCGGGAGGCGGCAGCGTGACAGGGCGAACGACCCGATCCTCCCCATGAAAGGGACAGCGCGGTGACCCAACCGCCCCAGAGCAAGGGTTTCCTGCAGACGCAGGCCCGTGATGCTGCCGCAGCCCTGCGCAACGGCTGGCGCGTCCTGTTGCAACGAGGGCCGAGCCAGGTCCAGTTCTGGTTCATCGCGCTGGTGATCGGTATCGCGGCCGGGTTCGCGGCCCTGTTCTTCCGCAAGGGGATCAACGCGCTGCAGCACACCCTTTACGGGGTCGAAGACGTGCGCCTGCTGCACAGCTTCGCGGAAAGCCTGCCGTGGTACCTGATCCTGCTGATCCCGGTTTGTGGCGGGCTGATCGTGGGCCTCTTGCTGCACTATTTCACGCCGGACGCGCGGGTCCGATCGGTCGCGGACGTGATCGAAGGCGCGGCGCTCGACAATGGGCGGGTGGAGCAGCGGGCGGGCCTTGTCTCGGCGCTGGCCTCGATGATCACGCTCGGATCGGGCGGATCGTCGGGCCGGGAGGGGCCGGTTGTCCACCTCGCCGCCGTCATCTCAAGCCGTGTCTCGGACTGGATCAAGGCGGATGGCGTCACCGGGCGTGACCTGTTGGGCTGTGCCGTCGCCGCGGCCGTCTCGGCCAGTTTCAACGCCCCGATCGCGGGCGCGCTTTTCGCGCTGGAGGTCGTGCTGCGGCATTTCGCGGTGCATTCCTTCGCGCCCATCGTCATCGCCTCGGTCGCCGGAACGGTCATCAACCGGCTGGAATTCGGTGACGTGACCGAGTTCAGCCTCGGGCCGGACGAAGCGCTGCAATTCTATGTCGAACTGCCCGCCTTCCTGATCCTCGGGCTGGTGTCTGGCCTGATCGCGGTCGCCTTCATGCGTGGCACCTTCTGGGCCGAGGATGTCGCCAACCACCTGCAACGCAAGACCGGTCTGCCGCGCTGGCTACGGCCTGCGGTGGCGGGGTTGCTGTTGGGTGCGCTGGCGATCTTCTTTCCGCATATCATCGGCGTGGGATACGAGACGACCTCGGCGGCGCTGACGGGCGAGTTGCTGCTCTACGAGGCGATCATCTTCGCCGCGCTCAAGGCCGTGGCCGCGACCATCACAATCGCCGGGCGGATGGGCGGCGGGGTCTTCTCGCCCTCGTTGATGCTGGGGGCTTTGTCGGGGCTGGCCTTCGGCCTGATCGCGACGGCCATCTTTCCCGACGTGTCCGGGTCGCAGACGCTCTATGCGCTGGCGGGCATGGGGGCGGTCGCAGCGGCCGTGCTCGGCGCGCCGATCTCCACCACGCTGATCGTGTTCGAACTGACCGGCGACTGGCAGACGGGCCTTGCGGTGATGGTGGCGGTGTCCCTCTCGACGGCTATCGCCTCGCGGCTGGTGCACCGATCCTTCTTCCTGACGCAACTGGAGCGGCGCAACATCCACCTTGCCGCCGGGCCGCAGGCCTACCTCCTGGTGATGTTCCGGGTGGGCAAGGTGATGCGCCCCATGGACCATGAAAACAGCGCGCCGCAGGAAAAGCTCCTGACGCTGGTCGAGCAGGGGATCTATACCGACACCAACGCAACGCTGGAGCGTGCCCTGCCGATCTTCGAGAATACGGGCCTCGATTACGTGCCGGTTGTCCAGCTTGCCCCGGGGGATGGCCCGCCCGCGCTGGAAGGCGCGTTGTTCCATGTCGATGCACTCAAGGCCTATAACCGCGCGTTGGCGGCGACGGCGGCCGAGGAACACAGCTAAGCTGCCGGTGTCTGGCATGCCGCCGATCCTGGTTGGGCAACGCGTTGTTTCTTTAAGCCAACCGTTCGAAAGGCTTGCCAGCCGCCCCTGGGCGCGGCCATGCTTGCCTCATGAATATTCGGGGGCGTCTGGCCGCATATGCCGCGGCACTGTTTTCAACGCTGGTGATGTGCCTGTCATCCGCGCCGGTCCAGGCACAGGGCGGGGCAGAGCTTGCCCGAAGCACGCTGTCGCGGATCCCGCAAGCCGCCCTATCGGGCGCGTCAGAGGCAATCGTGATCGGTGTGGGCAATGGCGACGCCGTGCGCTGGCCCGCGGTGCGCGGCGCGCAGATCGGCGCCAATCCCAATACGCCGAACCTGTTCTCGGCGATCCGCAGCGCCTCGCCCCTGCAAATGCGGGTCTGGCAAGAGTTCACCGACGACGAGGTGCGCGAGGCCAGCGGCATGAACCCGTCGGACTGGATCACGACATTCGAGGTCGCGTCCGGTGATATCCGCCTCGGGGGGATGGAGATCCACCCCGACAGTTCCATGCGACTGCGCGGCAACCTCTTCGGCAACGGGTTCGAGATGGGCGAGCGGGGGGGCGTCACCGTCATGTGGCGCGGCGATGCCGATTACGAGGCCGCCGAGGCGCGCGTCGATCCGGCCAACCCGTTCGGTGGGGACAGGGGGCTTTCGACCCGTTTCGCGATCTACGATGACCGGATGCTCTGGGCCACCGGCTGGCCGACGCTGGACGCGGCCATGGCCCCGTCCGGGGCAAGCCTTGCTGCCATGCCCGAGGTCGAGGCGCTGCTGTCTGGCCTTGCACGGGCGGGCAACCTCGGCGTTGCGGCCTCGGTGCGGATCTGGCTTCGCAATGGCGGCACGCTGCCGATTGCCAATGCGGACGCAGCGGCGCTCGAAGGCCTGTTGCTCAGCGACGCGGCCGCGCGCGAGAACGAAGGCGCGGCGCTCGTCTTGCTATTTGCACCGGGTACGGACCTGGATGGTCTGGATACGCGCCTGTCCGAGGCCTGGCCGATCCTTCATGCCGGAAGCATCACCGAGCCCCCGAGCATCACCCTCAGCCCCGGCGCACAGCCAACCGTGACGATCTCGCTGAATGGCGGCTGGGGCGAGGATGGAGCGGCCACGAATGGCGCCTATGACACGCTGGTTTCGGCGCTTGAGGGCGGGCGCCTCGGCTTCCTGCTGTCGCAATAAGCGGCACCCGGACGGCCAGGTTACAGCTGCTCCACCGTTACCTTGTCGCTGTAGAAGGCGATGTGATCGCGGATGCCTGCCACGCGCTCGATCGGGTCCTCGTAGCTCCAGGCCGCGTCGGGGATGTCACCGGCTGCCGTGGAGACGGTGTAATAGGTGGCCTGACCCTTGAACGGGCACCGCGTGGTCGAGTCGGTCTTTTCCAGAAACGCCATGCCGACGTCGGCGCGGGGGAAATAGATCACCGCGGGCATGTCGCCTTCGGTCAGTTCCTTGGCATCCGAGGATTCCGCCACGACGGCACCACCTGCACGGACCACCCATGTGCCCGTCGCGTTCCTGATCTTGATATGCTCGCCCATCACGGTCCCCTCCACTGTTCTTGAGGCTGCTTATAGCCTCCGCTCCCGGCTTTGCCCATGTTCTGTGACAGGGGCGTGTCAAACCGGCGCGGTTGCCTGCGCCAGCCACGCAGCCGCTGCCCCATCGAGGCGCGGCCCGATCCGCCGCGCGACGCCCTCATGATAGCTGTTGAGCCAAGCGCGCTCGGCTGGCGACAGCATGTCGGCCATGACAAGGCGCCGGTCGATCGGGGCCCAGGTCAGCGTCTCGAATCCGAGCAGCGCGCGATGCGCATCGCCGCCCGGGGGTGTGTCGGCCTCGGTCACGACGACGAGGTTCTCGATCCGGATGCCAAAGGCCCCCTCGCGATAGTATCCCGGTTCGTTCGACAGGATCATCCCGGGCTCCAGCGGCAGCGTCGAAACACGGCTGAGCCGTTGCGGCCCTTCATGCACGCTGAGATAGACACCGACACCATGCCCCGTGCCATGGTCGAAATCGCGGCCCGCAGCCCAGAGCGGCGCGCGGGCGAGCGCGTCGAGGTGCCCGCCTGTCACCCCCTTGGGGAAGCGCGCCCGGTGGATGGCGATCATGCCCTGCAACACCTCGGTGAAGGCTGTCTTCTCCTCGTCGCCAACCTCGCCTACGGGCAGGGTGCGGGTGATGTCGGTGGTCCCATCCTCGTATTGGCCGCCGCTGTCGATCAGGAACAACTGGCCCGGAAGGACCCGCGCATTGGTTTCTTCTGTCACGCGGTAATGCACGATGGCGCCATGCGCGCCGGCCCCCGCGATGGTGTCGAAGCTGATATCCTTCAACGCGCCCGTCTCGGCGCGGAAGGCTTCGAGCGCCCGCACGCAATCGATCTCGGTCAGGTTGCCCTTGGGCGCCTCGGTATCGAACCAATGCAGGAACCGCGCCACCGCCGCGCCGTCGCGCAAATGCGCCTCGGTCGTGGCCCTGATTTCGGCCGGCGTCTTTTTCGCCTTGGGCAAGAGGCAGGGATCGGCCGCTTTCGCGATCTCGACGCCGGCCTCTTCCAGAACCTGCGCCACCCGCACCGGCGCGGTCGCCGGATCCACGCGCACGGGTCCCGTGAGGTTGGCCAAGGCCGCGTCGAATGCCTCCCAGCCGAGGACCGTGACCGCCGGGTCCGGTCCCAGCCCTTTGAGTTTCGCCGGATCGGTGAACACCGTCACACGGGCGTCGTCCTCGATGATCGCGAAGGCCTGCGTGACCGGCAGATGCGGCAGGTCACCGCCACGGATGTTCAAGAGCCACGCGATGGAGTCCGGCAGGGTCAGAATCGCGGCGCACTGGCCCTCTTCCCGAAGAAGCGCCGCGATCTCCCCGCGCTTCTCGCCCGAGGTCTTCCCGGCATACTTGACCGGGTAGCCGCGAGCCGGTTCGGTCGGAGGGGCAGGGCGGTCGGTCCAGATCGCATCGACCGGGTTCGCGATGGGGCGCAGGCTGATCTGCCGTTTCGCCAGGGCCACCTCCAATCGATCGATCTCCGACGAGCTGTGCAGCCACGGGTCATAGCCGATCACACCGCCCCCCGGCACATGGTCGAGCAGCCAATCCTCCAGCTTGGTCTCGGGCCAGTCGACCGGGGTGAAGGCGCCCGTGTCCACCTGCGCCTTCACCTGCACCCGGTAGCGTCCGTCGACGAATACACCGGCGACGTCGGGCAGAACCGCGCAGAACCCGGCCGACCCGGTGAACCCGGTCAGCCAAGACAGGCGCTCGTCACGGGCGGCGACATATTCCCCCTGGTGTCGATCCGCGCGCGGCACCAGACAGCCGGTCACGCCATCCTGCGCAAGATGCGCGCGCAACCGTGCCAGCCGCTTCGGCCCGTCCTCGGGCCGCGTTGTCGCTGAAAACTCCTGAAACATTGCCACCTTTCCCCGCACCAGACAGGAGGGCGCTGTCCCACCCCATCTTTATCCCAGAAATATGCACGCGCGGACCGCGCGCGCTCGGCAAGGGGCTCGATGCCCCTTGTCGAGCGGTCTCCTGCGACGGGTGTCCCCAGTCGCGACCGTCAACTCGCCCGTTTCATGCCCATCACGCGGGCGCGCGCCCGCGGGTCGCTGTCAAACAGCGAGGCCAGTTGCTCGGTGATCGCGCCGGCCAGCTGTTCGGCATCGGTGATCGTCACCGCGCGTTCGTAATAGCGCGTTACGTCATGGCCGATCCCGATCGCCAGCAGTTCCACCGCGCGGCGCTTCTCGACCATGGCGATCACGTCGCGCAGGTGCTTTTCAAGGTAATTCGCCGGGTTCACGCTGAGGGTGCTGTCATCCACCGGCGCCCCGTCCGAGATCACCATCAGGATCTTGCGTGCCTCGGGCCGGTTCAGCATCCGCCGATGCGCCCATTCCAGCGCCTCGCCGTCGATGTTTTCCTTCAGCAGCCCCTCTTTCATCATCAGGCCAAGATTGTCACGCACTCGCCGCCAGGGCGCATCGGCTGGCTTGTAGATGATGTGGCGCAGGTCGTTCAGGCGTCCGGGTTGCTGCGGCCGTCCCTCGGCCAGCCATTCCTCGCGCGACTTGCCGCCTTTCCAGGCGCGGGTGGTGAAGCCGAGGATCTCGACCTTCACGCCGCAGCGTTCCAACGTGCGCGCCAGCACGTCGGCGCAGATCGCCGCGATCGAGATCGGCCGCCCGCGCATCGAGCCGGAATTGTCCAGAAGCAGCGTCACCACCGTGTCGCGGAACTCGGTATCCTGCTCGACCTTGAAGCTGAGCGGCGTCGTCGGGTTGGCCACCACGCGCGCAAGGCGTCCGGCATCGAGAATGCCTTCCTCGCGGTCGAAATCCCACGACCGGTTCTGTTGCGCCTGCAAGCGGCGCTGCAGCTTGTTGGCGAGGCGACTGACCGCGCCTTTCAGCGGGTCGAGTTGCTGGTCGAGATAGGCGCGCAGGCGTTCCAGCTCCTGCGGCTCGGCCAACTCGCTGGCCTCGATCTCTTCGTCATGCTCGGTCGTGTAAACCTTGTAATCGGGGTCCGCGTCGGAATGGGGCTGCGGCGGGGGCGGCTCCAGCGGGGCCTCGCCTTCGGGCAGTTCCTGTTCTTCCGCCTCCTCCATGTCGCCCTGGTCGTCCATCTCGACCTGGGCCTGGCTGGCATCCTGTTGCTCGTCCTGGCTGCGTTCCGGGCTGGCCTCGGCGTCGTCTTCCTGGCTGTCGTCTTCGCCCGTGGAGTCGGGTTGATCCTCTTCCGACTCGTCCCCGGCTTCTTCCTCGCTCTCGTCGTCCAGATCGTCCGGGTCTTCGCCCAGCTGGTCGCCATAGCCGAGGTCCTGGATCATCTGGCGCGCGAACTTGGCAAAGGCGGTCTGGTCGGACAGCACCTCGGACAGATCGCCAAGGCGGTCGTCGCAGCGATCCTCGATGAAGCCGCGCCACAGTTCCATCACGTTGGCAGCCTCGGGCGGCAGGTCGCGCCCGGTGGCAAGATGCCGGATCAGGTAGCCCGCGGCGGTGGCCAGCGGCGCATCGGCGGCTTCGCGCACCTCGCCATAGCCCTTGCGGCGGGCCTCGTGTCCGATCTTGGCGTCGATATTCTTGGCGGTGCCGGGCATGTCGCGCGCGCCCATCGCCTCGCAGCGGGCGGTTTCCATCGCGTCCATCAGGTCGCGGGCCATCGCCCCGGAGGGCGCGTAGCGCGCGGCCGTTCCCGCATCGTGATAGCGGTGGCGCAGGGCCAAGGCATCCGCGGTGCCCCGCGCCAGCAGAACCTCGTCGCGGGTCATGCGGCGGCTGATCTGGGGCAGCCGCACGCTGTCATTCGTCAGACCCGGCGGGTCGACGGTGTAGCTGACGGCCAGATCCGGGTCGTCGGCCATCACGCGGGTGGCTTCGGCCAGGGCCTTCTTGAACGGCTCTGCGGGGTTGTCTGAGGTCGGTTTCGCCATGGCGTGGAATGTGGACCGCGAATAGGCCGAGGGCAAGGTGGCTCGCGCGCTATTCCTCGCCGTCAGCGTCGTATTTCGGAGGGGGTGAGCAGCAAGCCACGGATGTCAGGCCGCAAAGGCCTGTGCCCTGTCTCATTGATCGCCGTCTGGCGCCGCGTCCGCAGGTGCATCGCCGGCCAGCCGGTCGCGCAACGCGTTGCAGAACCCGAGATTGCCTTCGAGGTTCGCGTCGAACACCGTGCCGCTTTCGGCCTGGTTCGCCGTCATCCGGTCGAGATACAACTCTGTCGCCGCGTCGACCCACGGCACCACGACTTCGAAGGCGGCCTCCATATCCTCGGAGCCGGTCTCATCCTGCCAGACGAGGACCGAGAACACGGCCATGTCGGTTTCGCGCTCGGCGGCCATCCGCCCGACCTCGGTCTGCTCGCCGGCGTAAAGACGAAAGGCACGGAAGAGCGCGGTGCATTGCACCAATGTCTCGCCGGCCCCCGCTGCGGCCAAGGCGGCCCCCATCGCTTCGTCGAAACCTTCGGGGGCGGCCGGGGCTTCGCTCATCTCTTGCGCGGTGGCGGGCAAGGCAAGGCAGAGCGCGCAGAGCGCCGCGCGGATCGGGGGGAGAGGCATGCAAAGTCCTTCGAAGGTCGGGTCGGTCGTGGGCCCCAGCCTAGCAGGCCCGCCACGAAACACCACCCAACGCGGTCAGGTCAGTCGCGCGCACCAGTCGATGCGGGACCCGCCGCTGTAGCGCACCGCCAACCCCTCGGCGATCAGGGTGCGCCCGACATCCACCCCGTCAAGACGCAGCTGCACGAGGCGGCGGTCGTAGCGGTCGACGCCGCCCAGTCGCGCGTCGACGCGCGCGGCATTGCGCAAAAGCTGACGCAACCGGTCGGTCGCGCGCCGGGCAAGCTCCGCCTCTTCCCGGCATCCGGGCTGATAGCTTTCGGGCGTGTCATACCCGGTCAGACGGGCGCGAAACCGGCCTTCTGTCGCACAGGTCATATCCACCGTGTCGCCATCGACCACGTTGGTCACGCGGCATGCGTCACCGTCTTCGGATACGGGTGGCAGGCCTGGTGTGCAGGAGGCAACGGCCAGTACGACGGCAACCGAACCGGCAAAAAGAAAACGGGCAAGAGAACCACTCATGCCCGTTTCTTAACAGATCGTTAACGGTTGGCCAGCCGTTCCAGCCGGACCGTGCGTCGGGTCAGCCGAGGCTCATCGAGGCGGCGCTTTCCGGCAGTTCCTCGTCGAAGCAACGCTGGTAGAACTCGGCCACGGTCTGGCGTTCAAGCTCGTCGCACTTGTTGAGGAAGGACACGCGGAACGCATAGCCCACGTCGCGGAAGATCTCGGCGTTCTGGGCCCATGTGATCACCGTCCGCGGGCTCATCACCGTCGACAACTCGCCATTCATGAAGGCCGTGCGCGTCAGGTCGGCCACGGTTACCATCTGGCTGACAGTGCGGCGTCCCTTCTCGGTGTTGTAATGTGGGTTCTTCGACAGAACGATCGCGGTTTCCGCATCGTGGCTGAGGTAGTTCAGCGTGGCCACCAGCGACCAGCGGTCCATCTGCGCCTGGTTGATCTGTTGCGTGCCGTGATAAAGGCCGGTCGTGTCGCCCAGGCCCACCGTGTTGGCCGTCGCGAACAGGCGGAAATACGGGTGCGGTGTGATGATCTCGTTCTGGTCGAGCAGGGTCAGCTTGCCGTCATGCTCAAGAACACGCTGGATCACGAACATCACGTCGGCGCGGCCCGCGTCGTATTCGTCGAACACGATGGCGACGGGGTTGCGCAGCGCCCAGGGCAGGATGCCCTCGTGGAACTCGGTCACCTGCTTGCCGTCGCGCAGCTTGATCGCGTCCTTGCCGATCAGGTCGATCCGGCTGATGTGACTGTCGAGGTTCACGCGAACGGCGGGCCAGTTGAGGCGCGCTGCGACCTGTTCGATATGGGTCGATTTGCCCGTGCCGTGATAGCCCTGGATCATCACGCGGCGGTTATGGGCAAAGCCCGCAAGGATCGCCAGCGTCGTGTCGGGGTCGAACTTGTAGGTCGAGTCGAGGTCGGGCACGCGGTCGGTGGCTTCGGCAAAGCCCTTCACCTTCATGTCGGTATCGATCCCGAACACCTCGCGGACCGAGATCTCCTCGGTCGGTTTTGCATCCATGCTCAAGCTGCCATCGGCCATGTCGTCCTCGGGTGTTGCTGTCGGAAAGGGATCGAACCTGCTGGTGGTGCAACATATTGCTTGGGGCTGCAAGGGGAAGGGGTGGTTTGCGCCCGCAGCGGGGGCTGGTGAATCGCCACCGGGCGTGATCTTTTGCGCCCATGGAAGCGCGCGACGATCTTGAAAACCTGCTGGCACGGGTGGCCCTTGGGGACCGCGCGGCCTTTTCCGCGCTTTATGATGCCACGTCCGCGAAACTTTTCGGCACCTGCCTTCGTGTCCTCAAGGTAAGGGCTGAAGCCGAAGAAGTCCTGCAAGAGGTGTATGTCCTGATCTGGCAAAAGGCGGAGCGCTACCAGGTCACGGGGCACAGCCCGATGACATGGCTGATCACGCTGGCGCGCAACCGTGCTATCGACCGGCTGAGGGCGCGTAAGCCCTCGACCGAGATCGACGATGCCCTGCCGCTTGCGGATGCCGCCCCAGGACCTGAGGCGAAGGCGATTGCGGCAGGCGAGGCGCGGCGGGTCGTGGCCTGCATGGACGAATTGAAGGCGGACCGCGCCGCAGCCGTGCGCGGGGCCTATCTGGACGGGATGAGCTACGCCGATCTGGCCGAGCGTCACGCGGTGCCGCTCAATACGATGCGAACCTGGCTGCGCCGCAGCCTGCAACAGTTGAAGGAGTGCCTGTCGAGATGAGCGACCGTCCCGACATGATGGGCGGGGGGCTGGGCCCCGACGATGACGCGCTCGCCGCGGAGTACGCCCTCGGGCTGCTCGCACCCGGCGAGGCGCGGATCGTCGAGCAGCGCATGCTCGACGACCTGTCCATGCGGCGCGCGGTCGAAAGATGGCAGGCGCAGTTCGCCGGCATTGCCGAGGTCGAGGTCGACGCCATCTCGCCGCCCGATCATGTGAAGGCCGCCGTCGAGCGCAGACTCTTTGGCGAGGAAAGCGCCGCGTCACGGCCCACGCTCTGGCAGCGTGTCGGGTTCTGGCGCGCCTTGTCCGGTGTGAGCACCCTTGTCGCGGCGGTCGCCATTGGTTTCGCCATCCTTCCCGTGATCCAGCCACCCGAGCCGGGCCCGGACCCTGAGGCACCGGCCCAGGGCATCCCGCCCGGCACGATCCTGATGACGCACCTGATCCCCGTCGAAGGGTCGGGCCTTGGGCTGGCCCTCACGCGGGAACCCAATGGGACTTTGCGGGTCAACCGCGTGGCGGGCGCGCCGACACCGGGCCGCGAACAGCAACTGTGGCTGATCGTGGAGGGGCAGGACGCGCCCATCTCGCTTGGCCTTCTGGCCGAAGACCAGATCACCACTCTGACCCCGGACGGGGAGACGGCACGGCTTTTCGCAGCGGGCGCTTCCGTCGCGATCTCGGATGAGCCGCCCGGCGGGTCGCCCACCGGGCTGCCGACCGGGGCAATCCTCGCCCTCGGCACGCTCGTGCCGCTCTGATCGTACGGTCAAGCGGCCCTGCCTTGCCTCATCGGAAACCGCCAATCCCGGCCCGGCCAAGGGTCTGAAGTTTTTTTCCGACCCATCTGAAACTCCCGCCCACCCCCTCTCGTGGCTGCTGATATCTCCGGGACATGGAAACGCCCCGGTGACCAAAGCAACAGAGAGGACAACCACATGTTCACCCCCAAGACGCTTGCAGCCACCGCCACCGCCGTCATCCTTGGCGGCACTGCCTTGGCCCAATCCGTGCCCATGGTGGGCGGCGCGCCGATGTATCCCAACATGAATATCGTCGAGAATGCCGTGAACTCGGCCGACCACACCACGCTGATCACCGCCGTGCAGACCGCGGGCCTTGTCGATACGCTGGCAGGCGACGGCCCATTTACCGTGTTCGCGCCCACCAATGACGCCTTTGCCGCCTTGCCCGCAGGGTCGGTCGAGGCGCTGCTGGAGCCTGGCAACCGGGACCGCCTGATCGAGATCCTGACCTGCCACGTGGTGGCGGTCGAGGCCTTTTCCTCGGCGATCGCGGGCATGATCGCCGATGATGGCGGTGCACACCCGATCGACACGGTCGGCGGCTGTACCTTCACCGCGCGGATGCAGGGTGGACAGATCATGATCGAGGACGAGCAGGGCCGCACGGCCACCGTCACGCAGGCCGATGTCGATCAGTCCAATGGCGTGATCCACGTCATCGACACGGTGCTCTTGCCCGACGCGTAAACGCGCCGCGCAAGACACAGCCCGATCCGGCCCGGATTGCCCCGGGCCGGACGGCGGCCGAGGCGCGGGTCCAGTCCGCGCGTGTTTGTCCCCAACGTGGTGGTGCCGGGTCCCTTCGAACCAAGGGGGCCCCTCCCGGCGCCATCGCCTCGGCCGCCACCCTTTGAAACAAGGGGCGTCCTCCCCACATAACGAGCGAAAGGAGATCTCCATGATATCCAGACGCACGCTGATGAGCGCGGTGGGCGCGGCCCTGGCCGCAACGCCGTTCAGCACCCGCCATGCGCAAGCCGCCCTTGCCGAGGGGCCGTTCGAGATCACGCGTACCGAGGCAGAATGGCGCGCGATGCTAAGTGATGCGGAATACGCCGTTCTGCGCGAAGCCGCGACCGAGCGCGCCTATACCAGCCTCCTGAACGAAGAAACCCGCGAGGGCCTCTACCTTTGCCGGGGCTGCGACCTGCCGCTTTATTCCTCGGAAACCAAGTTCGACAGCGGCACGGGCTGGCCCAGCTTCTACGAGGCGCTGCCCGACGCCATCGGCACGATGGAGGACCGGTCCTTCCTGCTGATGGTGCGCACCGAATGTCATTGCGCCCGCTGCGGCAGTCACCTCGGCCATATCTTCGAGGATGGGCCCGAACCGACCGGGATGCGCCATTGCATCAACGGCGTGGCGCTGCGGTTTCAGCCCGCCTGAGCGGCAACGGCTGCACCGAAAAAGGCCGGGCGTTCTGCCCGGCCTTTTTTTAGTCTCGTGTCGCGCCAGCGTCAGTTCCAGCAGCTCACCCGAACCGCGATATCTGCGCCCAGGCGCGACAGGTTCTCGCGGTTCATCATCCCGGCGGGCGTGGCGATCTGCGGCGCGACACCGGCCTGCTGCAGGATCGGCAACAGCTGATCGCCGCGCAACGCCAGCGTCACCTCGTCGGGAAGGGCGCGGCCATCCAGCATGCCGGGCAGCACCATGCCCAGAACGGCACCCGAGGCGTCGATGACCGGGGCCCCCGCTTCGCTATCGGCGGTTTCCACGTCCAGCCGCTGCACGGTGGTTTCGCCATTCACGCCGGACAGGGCCGAGATCGAGCCGAAGCTGGTCGACGCCGCCGACAGCGCACCGTTGAACGGAAAGCCTGCGACCGCGATCTCTCCGCGCACGCGGCCCGGCGTTTCCGCCATCCGCGCATAATCCAGCGGGGCCAGCGCCGTGCGGGGGCGCAGAACCGCGATCCCGAGGGCGTCGTCGCGATAGGCGATATCGGCCTCGTAGGCATTGTCGATCAGCACACGGGAACATTGCCCGGTGGGTCCCGTCACGGCCTCGGTCGTGGTCAGCACCGTGCCGCGGCTGTCGATGAAGAACCCCGTCCGCAAGACCTCGGGGCGGCGCACTTCGAACCCGGAGACGAGGTCGATATCCTGGCCTGCGCCCTCCGGCACGAAGGCCGGGTCGAGCGCGCCGTCGAAATAGCTGATCGTCTCCTGCATGATTGGCAGGATCTGCTCGACATCCTCGTCCCGCTCGGGGCCCCAGATCAGGGTGAAGCCCTTGACGGCCCCGCCCACGACGCGCGCCTCGGTATGGCTGCGCAGGGTGGCCGACTGACCCGTCAGCAGGAAGCGGTCGCCCTGGCGTTCCCGCTCGCCCTGCATCGGCACGATTTCAAGCGTCTGCATGATCTCGTAGAGGCCGAAAAGCGTGGCGCGGTCGCCCGGCTGGCTGATTAGCAGCACCTGCAATCCGCTGTCGTTGATGCTGTCATACTGCGCAAAGGGGAAGTTGTATTCCGAGAATTCGACCATGCCGAGCGGCAGATCGATTTCGATGCCAGCGCCGTCGTCCCGCACGGTGGTGATGCCAAGCCTTGCCAGTTCTTCGGCGCGTTGGTTCAGCAACTCGGCCCGCTGCCGCGTGGTCAGGATGCCAGTCGGCTCATAGCCGCGCGATTGCTGCCAGGCAGACATGGCGTTGCGGGTGCCGGGGCCAAACGCCCCGTCGATGCCACCGCGGTAAAATCCGTAATACTGAAGGGCGATCTGCAGCGCGTCGCGCTGTTCGCGGGTCAGCTGGGCCTCGCTCTGGCGCGCCTCGGCAACGGTTTCCTCGGGCAGGGGGGCGGGTTCGGGCGGCGTTACCTCTTCGACGACCTCTTCCGCGACCTCCTCGGCGACCGCGTCCACGACCTCTTCCGCCAATTCCTCGGACGCATCCTCGGCCGAGGCGACGACACCTTCGGTGGTCTCGACCCCGTCCCCGGCCAGCGTGTTCACACCCACCGGGAAGAACTGCTCGGTGAAGGCCTGTCCGTCCTGCAGGAAGCTGTCGCCGGGGATCAGGCCCTGTGCGCGAAGCTGGCCCAGCAGCGTAACCGCCTCGGCGCGCGCGTAGGGACCAAGCGCGATGGCGTAAAAGCGCGCGCCGGCGCGGAAGCCGTTCACATCCTCCAGAAGCTGCGCATAGGCGCGCGTGCGCTGTTCGGTCGTGGCAAGATCCGGGTAGCTTTCGATCTGGATCCAGACCCGCTGATCGGGGTCCTGTGCGCTGGCCGGTCCGGCCAGCGATACGCCAAGTCCCAAGACCAGCGTCAGGGCGAGAATGCCCCGCAGAAAAGTCGTCAACATCGTTTCAAAAACCCTGTCGTTTCGAGGCTTTGTGTATGGCGCGGTGTAAAATCTCCGCACGTTCCCGGCGGACGTTAGCAGAGGGCCCGCCCCTTGCGCCAGTGAAGAAGCACGTTTTCGGGCCGTGCGGTGTGGCGCATCCGCCCTGCAAGGCGGTGCACCCTGATTGACCCTTTGGTGCCGCGCGCATAGGAAGGCGCCGAACCCCCACAGACGCCACGGGATCGACGCCATGTCCGCCGCCACGACCAAAGCCGACGCTCCCCGCAGTTTCCAGGAGATCATCCTGCGGCTGCAGACCTACTGGGCCAGCCAGGGCTGCGCCATCATGCAGCCCTACGACATGGAGGTCGGCGCGGGCACCTTTCACCCGGCGACAACGCTGCGCAGCCTTGGCTCCAAGCCTTGGGCCGCCGCCTATGTCCAGCCCTCGCGCCGCCCGACCGACGGGCGCTACGGCGAGAACCCGAACCGGTTGCAGCACTACTACCAGTACCAGGTGCTCATCAAACCCAGCCCGCCCGATTTGCAGGCGCTCTACCTCGGAAGCCTCGAAGCCATCGGCATCGACCTTGCCCTGCATGACGTGCGGTTCGTCGAGGATGACTGGGAAAGCCCGACGCTAGGGGCCTGGGGCCTCGGGTGGGAGGTCTGGTGCGACGGCATGGAAGTCAGCCAGTTCACCTATTTCCAGCAGGTTGGCGGCCATGACTGCCATCCGGTCTCTGGCGAATTGACCTACGGGCTGGAGCGTCTGGCCATGTATGTGCTTGGCATCGACCATGTCATGGACATGCCTTTCAACGACCCCGATGCGCCGATCCCGCTGAGCTATGGCGACGTGTTCCGCCAGACCGAGGAAGAATACTCGCGTTTCAATTTCGACGTGGCCGAGACCGCGGTCCTGTTCCGGCATTTCGAGGACGCCGAGGCCGAATGCCAGCGCATCCTGAACGAACCCCATGACGATCCGAAAACGGGCAAGCGCATCGTGCTGGCGCATCCGGCGTATGACCAGTGCATCAAGGCCAGCCATATTTTCAACCTGCTGGACGCGCGCGGCGTCATCTCGGTGACCGAGCGGCAGGCCTATATCGGGCGCGTCCGCGCGCTGGCAAAACTCTGCGCTGATGCCTTCGTGGCGACCGAGGCGGGCGGGTTCCGCCCGGCGGACAGCGCGGCATGACGGCGGGCAAATGGGTCGTCCTTGCGTTGGTCGCAACGGCCATCGCGGCCGGTGTGGGCCTTTGGTACGCCCAGACCCAGGCTTGGTATGGCCCGGTGGATACGCCCGACATCACCTTCAGCGCGCCGGACGGAACACCGATGGAGCGGCCCCTGCTGGCGTTCGAGGGGATCGACGCCAGCACCTCGCCGCTGCGCTACCGCGCCTGTTTCGCGCTTGACCCGTCAGAGGTCGCCCCGCTGATCGAAGCGGGCATGGCCTATGACACGCCCGAACCGCTGGTCGCGCCCGGCTGGTTCGAGTGCTACGACGCCGAAACCATCGCGCTGGCGCTCGACCGCGACGAGGCGACTGCGATCCTCGGGGTGCGCAACATCGCGACCGGCGTGGACCGCGTGATCGCGCTTTTCCCCGATGGGCGTGGCTTTGCGTGGCACCAGTTGAACGGCACGCTGGAATGACCCTCACCGAACCCGGTTGCCCCCGCGCGCCCTTCGCGCGATAGACCGACCAACCCGACCCGAGCTTCAGGACCGATCCGATGCCCGACCTTCTGCTGGAACTCTTTTCCGAGGAAATCCCCGCCCGCATGCAGACGCGCGCGGCGGACGACCTCAAGCGTCTCGTCACCGACGGGCTGGTCGAGGCGGGTCTGACCTATGCCGGGGCAGGGGCCTTCTCGACCCCGCGGCGGCTGGTCCTCGCGCTGGAAGGGCTGAGCGCCGAGTCCCCGACCATGCGCGAGGAACGGCGCGGCCCCCGCATTGACGCGCCTGAAAAGGCGCTGGAGGGGTTCCTGCGGTCGACCGGCCTCAGCAAGGACCAGCTTGAGGCGCGCGAGGAAAAGAAGGGCAGCTTCTGGTTTGCCACCATCGAAACCCAGGGTCGCCCCGCCGCCGAGATCGTGGCCGAGGTCGTCACCCGGACCGTCCGCACGTTCCCCTGGCCCAAGTCGATGCGTTGGGGGGCGGGGTCCTTGCGGTGGGTGCGCCCGTTGCATTCCATCCTCTGCGTTTTGTCAGACGAGAACGGCGCCAGCACCGTCGCCTTCGACATTGATGGCATCGAGGCCGGCAATACGACCGAGGGGCACCGCTTCATGGCGCCCGGCCGCTTTGCCGTGAATTCTTACGACGACTACGCGGCCAAGCTGGCCAAGGCGTATGTGATCCTCTCGCCCGAGGAACGGGCAGAGAAGATCTGGCACGACGCGACCACGATGGCCTTCGCCGCCGGCATGGAGGTGGTCGAGGATCGCGCGCTTCTGGCCGAGGTGGCGGGGCTGGTCGAATGGCCGGTCGTGCTGATGGGCGACATCGGGGAAGAGTTCCTTGGCCTTCCGCCCGAGGTTCTGCAGACCTCCATGCGCGAGCACCAGAAATTCTTCTCGGTGAAGAACCCGTCCACGGGCCGGATCGAGAAATTCGTCACCGTCGCCAACCGCGAGACCGCCGATCATGGCGCGACGATCCTTGCCGGAAACCAGAAGGTTCTGGCCGCCCGCCTGTCGGATGCCAAGTTCTTCTGGGAAAACGATCTGCGCATCGCCAAGTCCGGCATGACCGATTGGATGGACGCGCTGGAAAACGTGACCTTCGAGCGCCGTCTTGGCAGCCAGGCCGACCGCATCCAGCGCATCGCGTCGCTGGCGCGGGAAATCGCGCCGGTGGTGGGCGCCGACCCCGAGGATGCCGCAACCGCGGCCAAGCTCGCCAAGGCCGACCTGTCCTCGGAAATGGTCTATGAATTCCCCGAGTTGCAGGGCGTCATGGGCCGCTACTATGCCGAGGCCGCCGGCCATGCGCCCGATATCGCCGCCGTGGCAGAGGAACATTACCAGCCGCTCGGCCCGTCGGATGACGTGCCGTCCTCGCCGCTTTCGGTCGCCGTCGCCCTGGCCGACAAGATCGACACGCTGACGGGTTTCTGGGCCATTGACGAGAAGCCGACCGGGTCGAAAGACCCGTTCGCGCTGCGTCGCGCCGCGCTCGGGATCATCCGCATCGTGCTGACCGAGAATCGCCGCCTGTCGCTGGATCGGTTCATCGACAGCCAGCTGCTCCGCCACAAGATCGCGTTGGAGCGGCCTGTCGTCGGCGATGACGTGATCGATACGCTGGAGGAAATCCTTGACGAGATCGCGGAGCGGGGCGTCTTCGGCGCCGCCTTCCGCGCCGTTACCGACCGGCTCAAGGCCGATGGCAACGGGCCTGATCTGGAAGAGGGCTCGCCCCTGCGCACCGTGGGGGAGATGGTGCCGGACCTGTCCACGGACCTGCTGGCGTTCTTCCATGACCGGCTGAAAGTGCACTTGCGGGCCGAAGGTCTGCGCCATGACGTGATCGACGCGAGCCTGTCGAAGCCGCCCGCAGACGACCTGACGCTGGTGGTCGCCCGCGCCCGCGCCCTGCAGGAGGTCATCGCGACCGAGGATGGCGAGAACCTCGTTCAGGCCTATCGCCGCGCGGCCAACATCCTGACGCAGGCCGAGGAAAAGGACGGGGTCGAATACCGCTTCGGCGCCGATCCGAAATTCGCCGAGACCGACGAGGAAACCGCCCTGTTCGCGGCCCTCGATCAGGCGAAAGCGGCCATCGCTCCCGCGCTTGCGGCCGAGGATTTCACCGCCGCGATGGGCCATATGGCAGGTTTGCGCGCGCCGATCGACGCGTTTTTCGAGGCGGTGCAGGTCAATACCGACAACGAGATCGTCCGGCGCAACCGCCTGAATCTGCTGCACCAGATCGTGGAAACCTGCGGCCAGGTGGCCGATCTGGACAAGTTGGAAGGATAGGGCAGGCGGCCCCGGGCGGGCCGCTTTGCCACAGGCAACGTGGCGTCGCATCCTGTCACCTGAACTGGACAGGTCATTTCGTGCTAGTATGGTGTGCTGCACGCGCGAAAGGACGAGCATGATGCTCACCACACCCGACTTCACCGAGATCACGCCGACGGCCGACATTCGCAAGGACCGGCACGGCAATCGCGCGAAATGCCTGCAACGCCTGGTCCGGCTGGATTTGCCGGTGCCGCCCACGGTCGCGCTGCCCTTCGACACGGTGCGCGCCATCGCCCAGGGGCGGATGCCGGACCTCGCGCAGGTGCTGGGGCTGTTCGGCCCCGATACGCTGGTTTCGGTCCGGTCCTCCAGCGAAGCCGCCGATTGGGGCGGTCCGGGCACAATCCTGAATATCGGCATGAACGACGCGCAGGCCGAGCGGCTTGCCGCCATCCACGGTCAATCCGCCGCCGACGCCTTTTATGTCAATTTCATCCGCAGCTATGCCGTGGATGTGCTGCGCCTTGACGAAGATGCCTTCGAAGGGCCGCTGACGCCCCGCCTCGCCAAGTCCCAGTTCGAGGACGAGATGGAGGAAGAGTTTCCGCAGGACCCCACCGTGCAACTGGCGCAGGTGCTTAAATCCATGGCCCGCGCGTGGGAGGGGACGACCGCACGCCTTTTGCGGCAGGCCAAGGGTGCGCCCGCCGATGCGGGCCTCGGGCTGGTGGTGCAGCAGATGGCCCTTGGTCCCGGCAAGGGGCTGTCGGGGGCGGGTGTCGTGCAATTCGTCTCGTCGGAAACGGGCGAGCCGCAGGTCACGGGCCGCTACCTACCACAGGGGCAGGGCCGTGCCGCCCTGTCGAAATCCGAGGCCCGTTATATCGAGCATGACGAGCGCGGCCCGTCGCTTGAAGACGATGCGCCCGAGACCGTCGCCGCCCTGCGCGAGGCTGCGCTGCTGATGCGGACCCGCCTGCGCGAGGAGATGCAGATCGAGTTCACGCTGATGGACGGGCATCTGTCGCTGCTCGATGCCGTGCGCGCGCCACGCTCGGCCCGCGCCGAGGTCGCCATCGCCGTTTCACTGGCCGAGGACGGCATCATCCCCCGGCACGAGGCGTTGACCCGCATCGCGCCGAACACGCTGAACCAGATGCTCCACCGGCAGGTTCTGCCCGACCCGCATCGCGATGTGCTGACGACCGGCATCGCCGCGGCTCCGGGCGCTGCGCAGGGCCGCATCTGTTTCACCGCTGCCGCCGCGCAAGCCAGCGCCGCGCAGGGAGAGCCCTGCATCCTTGTCCGGCGCGAAACCAGCCCCGAGGATATTCGCGGCATGCATGCCGCCGACGCCATCCTGACCGAGCGGGGCGGCATGACCAGCCACGCCGCCGTGATCGCGCGGGGCCTTGGTGTTCCTTGTGTTGCCGGGGCCACCCAGCTTCAGATCGACAGCCGAAAGAAAAGCCTGACCGTTCCGGGCCGAAAGGTGTTTCACGAGGGAGACATCATCACCGTCGATGGCTCCTCGGGCGAGGTGCTTGTGGGCGCCGCCACGATGATCGAACCGGCCCTTGGCGGGGCCTTTGCGACGCTGATGGACTGGGCCGATGCCGAACGCGATATCGGCATCCGCGCCAATGCCGACACGGCCGGGGATGCCGCGATGGCGCAGCGCTTCGGCGTGGACGGGATCGGCCTGTGCCGGACCGAGCACATGTTCTTCGAGGCCGGTCGCCTGACGGTGATGCGCGAGATGATCTTCGCCGAGAACCCCGAGGATCGCGCCGCCGCGCTGGAACGCCTCCTGCCGATGCAACGTGCCGATTTCCAGGGCCTGTTCGAGTTGATGCGCGGGCAGCCCGTGTGCATCCGCCTGTTCGACCCGCCGTTGCATGAATTCCTGCCCGGCGATCGCGAGGGCATCCGTGCATTGGCCGAGGCGCTGGACCTGCCCGTCAGCCGCGTCGCCTCGCGGATCGAAAACCTTCAGGAATTCAACCCGATGCTGGGGATGCGGGGGGTGCGACTCGGCATCACCGTGCCCGAGATCTACGAGATGCAGGCGCGCGCCATTTTCGAAGCCACCATCGCCGCGTCCCGCAAGGGCGCGCCGGTCGTGCCCGAGATCATGATCCCGCTCGTCTCGGCCCGGCGCGAGGTCGAACTGGTCAAGGCGCGCATCGACGGGGTGGCCAGCGCGGTCAAATCGGAAACGCGCAAGGAGTTCACCTATCGCCTTGGCGTCATGGTCGAAACGCCGCGCGCCGCGTTGCGCGCGGGCGAGATCGCGGAACACTCCGCCTTCCTCTCCTTCGGGACGAACGACCTGACCCAGATGACCTATGGCCTGTCGCGCGACGATGCGGGCCGCTTCATGTCGGCCTATGTCCACCAGGGCGTGTTCGAGGAAGACCCCTTCACCCAGCTCGATATCGACGGTGTGGGCGAATTGCTCTTGCTCGGGGCTGAGCGCGGGCGCGAGGCCCGGCCGGACGTCACCTTGTCGCTCTGCGGCGAGCATGGCGGCCATCCGCAATCCATCGGGTTTTGTCGGCGCGCGGGTTTCGACTACGTCTCCTGTTCCCCGTTCCGGGTCCCGGTCGCCAAGTTGGCGGCGGCGCAATTGTCCATTCTTGACAAGGATTTGCCGTGCGACGTTGATTTGGATATTGGTACCGATCACTGATTTCGGCGCCCGTGTTGTCAACTATTTGTGACCTGTTCAGCGTCAATCACTAGATTCGGTGCGAATTTTGTGACGCAGGCGAAACAAGGTACACCACTGGTCGACGGTCGAATCAACGGCTGCGCACGGGCCATGCCGTCCGTGGAAAGGGGTAAGATGTCGAGAAAGATGCAGCTGGCCGCCCTTGTGGCCGGCCTTATGAGCTTTGCGGTGCCCGCCGCCGCCGATACACTTAATCCCGAGGTGACGATGTCGACATCGAGGACCCCGGGTGGCGGAATTTCAGGCCGACTGGGCGCTTTGATGGGGATCGAGCAGGCCTCGCTCGCCACGCTCTCCGAAACGCGCCTGCGCCGCTTGGGTGCCCCTTACACCGGTGGAGCGGGCGATGACGTGCGCATCATGGACGCCGCGGAGCTCGATGACTTGCGCCGCCCGCGCGGCAACCGGCAGTGGCAGTGCCTGACCGAAGCGCTGTATTTCGAGGCGCGCGGTGAACCCATCGTCGGCCAGTATGCCGTTGCCGAGGTAATCCTGAACCGCGTGGACAGCCCGAACTATCCCAACACGATCTGCGATGTGGTGCACCAGGGCACCGGACGCCGGTTCGCCTGCCAGTTCACCTATACCTGCGACGGCCAGCCCGAAGACATGACCGACCGCGCCGCGTGGCACCGGGCAGGGCATATCGCGCGCATCATGATGGACGGCGCGCCGCGGGACCTGACGGGCGGGGCCACCCATTACCACGCCGATTGGGTCAGCCCGAACTGGGCGCGCGTGTATCCGCGCACCGCCGAATACGGCATCCACCTGTTCTATCGTCAGCAATACTAAGCGGCGTCGTCTTTCGCGCCCGAACCGCCGCGGCCTGTCATGGCGCGTGGCGGTTTCGCATGTTAGGCCACCCGCGCAGGACGACAGCGGGTGGGTTCCAACCATGAGTGACGAGATTTCCCTGGCCTTCCGCCATCCTTCGGAGCGCGCCAAGGCGACGGCGGGCGACGCGCCATGCGACCGGATCTCGATGACCGAGCATCTGCGCGAGGTCGAGATCGGCGCCTTCCAGGCCGAGCGGGGCGTAACCCAGACCATCCGCTTTGACGTGGTGGTCGAAGTCAGCAGCCGCGCCGAGAGCGCTGCCGACGACGTGGACCGGATCCTGAGCTATGACACCATTGTCGAGGCGATCGACGCGGCACTGGCAGCCGAGCGGGTCAACCTCCTGGAGACGCTGGCCGCGCGTATCGCCGACGGCATCCTCGCCCACCCGCTCGCCGCGCGCGTCTTCGTGCGCATCGGCAAGCTGGATCGTGGCCCCTACACGCTTGGCGTCGAGATCGTGCGTGAGGCACCCGAGGGGCGCCGCCCCTTGCGCCTTCTGGCCGAGACGGCGCCGCAACCGCTGGTCGTGTACTTGTCGAACGAAGCGGTCGCGCGACCGGATCTTTCGGAACTGCTCGACCGGTTCGAGGCCGCCGGTGCGCCGGTGATCCTCTGCGTCGACCGACCCGACCTGCCGGTGCCCCATGCCGCCCATCCGATGCCGCAGCGTCGTATCGACTTGCTGGCGATCGAGCAGGGCGCTTGGGTGCTGGCGGCGCGCGATCGGCGTTGCGTGGTGGTCGACAGCCGAACCGAGCTGGATTGGGCCATGCGGCAGGGGCAGATCAGTGTCTGGGCGCCCTCGAAACTGGTGCTCGACGCGGTCGAGGGGCCTGCGCCCGACGTCACGCACCCTTTGTCGCTGGCGCTTTGGCTGGCCGCCGCGTTCCACGCGCGCGAGGTCCTGTCCCTTGGTGCGACCCCGCCGGAGGGCGCGCCCGATCCGCATTGCCCGCTGCGCCTGCTTAGCGCCGACGATTTGCCGGGCGTGCCGGGCCTGCCGACCAACACATGACTTGCGTGCCGGGTTTATACGGAGAGGTCAGGTCAGGCCGAAAGCCTGACTTTTCCAGGACCTTCAAGGCCGCGCGATGCTCGGGGCCGATGATGGCGTACACATCCGTTTCCCGGAACACCCGCACAGCGTAATCCAGCGCGTGGGCGACGAATTCGCTGGCCAGCCCGTTGCCCCATTGCTCGGGCAGCAGGTAGCAGCTTAGTTGCAGGCCCTTGCGCCCGAACCCGATATTGAACCCGCCGACGCCCAGGTCATGGCCCGCATGCGACAACGTCCAGGGGGCCACGCCGCGCCGTTCCCATTCGGCGCGGTCAAGGGCCAGACGCGCCGGACCCTTCTCGTTGAAGAGCGCTCGGTAGGTCGGGGCCGAGTTGGCCTCGGGCGGGCGGCAGGACAAACGTGGCGTTTGAAACGGGACAGGAGCAGACATGGGGCCCAGCACTAGATTACTTAGCGTCACTCAATAACGTGGGACAGGCTCATATACCATCGACAGCACCTTGCGGTGCAAGGCCCCAGACGCTACTCGGCGCGTCATGAGCCGCTATTTTCGACCGATCCCGAGCCTCGATCCCGCAGATATACCGGGCAGCTTCGTCTTGGCGGGGGGCTGGGCGCGGTTCAGCCAGGTCGAGTGCCTGTCACGCGGGGCTGCGCCCGAGATCATCGCCGCGGCCGATCTGCCCGAAGAGGACCGCGCGCCGCTGATCGCGCCGCGTGTACCCATTGCCGGGCTGAGCATGGACGTGCCGCGGCTCATGGGCATCCTCAACGTCACCCCCGACAGCTTTTCCGATGGCGGCAAGCATACCGGTGTCGAAGATGCCTGCGCGCATGCCGCGCGGTTGCTTGAGGAAGGTGCCGACCTGATCGATATCGGCGGTGAAAGCACCCGACCGGGCGCGCCCGAGACGCCCGAGACGGAGGAGATCGGCCGCATCGCGCCAGTCATCTCAGCGCTCAGGGCGCAGGGGGTGTCCGCTCCGATCAGCCTCGATACGCGGAAATCGGGCGTGGCGCAGGCCGGCATGGCCGCCGGGGCGGCGATCCTGAACGATGTTTCAGGCCTGCGGTTCGACCCGGCGTTGGCCAATGTCGCGGCCGAAACCGGCGCGCCGCTGATCCTGATGCATTCCATCGGCACGCCCGAAACGATGCAATCCCTCGCCGAAGGGGCCTATACAGACGTTCTGCTCGACATTTATGATGCGCTGTCGGCGTCTGTCGCGCAGGCCGAAGCCGCGGGCGTGCCGCGCGAGCGGATCACGGTCGATCCCGGCATCGGCTTTGGCAAGACGCAAGCGCAGAACCTTGCGGTGCTGAACCGGATCAGCCTGTTCCATGGGCTTGGATGTGCCATCCTGCTGGGGGTGTCGCGTAAGGGGTTGATCGGGCGCATCGGCGGGGCGACCGACCCCGAGGCGCGCGGCCCCGGATCGGCGGGTGTTGGCCTATGGGCCATATCGCAGGGCATACAGATGCTGCGCGTTCATGATATGGAGATGCATGCGCAGGCGATCCGCCTGTGGCGCGCCGTCTCCGGCGCGACGAGAGGCTAAGCGAAGGTCCGGGGCCAACCCGGGCGGGGGGCAGAGAACGATGACACGCAAGCTGTTTGGCACCGACGGGGTGCGGGGCCGTGCGAACACCTATCCGATGACGGCAGACATGGCGCTGCGCCTGGGCGCGGCGGCGGGCCGCTTTTTCCGGCGCGACACCAGCCGCGAGCATCGCGTGGTGATCGGCAAGGATACGCGGCTGTCGGGCTATATGCTGGAAAACGCGCTGACGGCGGGGTTCACCTCGACCGGCATGAACGTGTTCCTGCTGGGGCCTGTCCCGACGCCAGCGGTGGGGCTGCTGACGCCGTCGATGCGCGCCGATGTGGGCGTGATGATCTCGGCCAGCCACAACCCGGCCGAGGATAACGGGATCAAGTTCTTCGGACCGGATGGCTTCAAGCTGTCGGACGCGGCCGAGGCCGAGATCGAGGACCTCGTCTCGGGCGCGGTCGAACCCGCCCAGGCCGAGAATATCGGGCGTGCCAAGCGCATCGACGATGGCCGTTTCCGCTATGTCGAACGGGTCAAGGGCACGTTTCCGGCGGGTCTGACGCTTGAGGGGCTGAAGGTCGTGATCGACTGCGCCAACGGCGCGGCCTACCGCGCCGCGCCCGAGGTTCTTTGGGAACTGGGGGCCGAGGTGATTGCCGTGGGCGTCTCGCCCAACGGGATGAACATCAATGACGGCGTGGGATCGACGAAGCCGCAGGCCGCCGCCGAGAAGATCCGGGAAACCGGCGCGGATGTGGGCATCTGCCTCGATGGCGACGCGGACCGGGTGATCCTGATCGACGAGACGGGCGCCGTGGCCGATGGCGACCAGGTCATGGCG
Organism: Maritalea mobilis; assembly: GCF_019800885.1. Taxonomy (GTDB): domain Bacteria; phylum Pseudomonadota; class Alphaproteobacteria; order Rhodobacterales; family Rhodobacteraceae; genus Roseibacterium; species Roseibacterium beibuensis. Next base: position 1,119,494 of record NZ_JAHVKE010000001.1, on the reverse strand, counting down.
CTTCTGGCCGCGCGTTGGGCCGAGGAAGGCCGACTGACCGGCGGCAAGCTGGCCGCGACCGTGATGTCCAACCTCGGGCTTGAGCGGTTCCTGGCTGGCAAGGGGATCGGGCTGTACCGCACCGCCGTCGGCGACCGCTACGTGGTCGAGGCGATGCGCGCGCACGGCCTGAACCTGGGCGGGGAGCAGTCGGGCCATATCGTGATGACCGATTATGCCACCACCGGGGACGGGCTCATGGCGGGCCTGCAATTCCTGGCCGAGATGGTGCGGACGGGCCAACCCGCCAGTGCCCTGGCCCGCAGCTTCGACCCGGTGCCGCAGCTTCTGAAGAACGTGCGCTACGGCGTGGGCCAGACGCCGTTGGAGTTGCCGCAGGTGCAGGAGGCCATCGCCGAGGGCGAGGCGCGGCTTGGTGAGCAGGGGCGTTTGCTGATCCGCAAATCGGGCACCGAGCCGTTGATCCGTGTCATGGCCGAGGCCGAGGACGAGGCGTTGATGATGGCCGTCGTCGACGAGATCGTCGGCGCGGTCGAAGCCGCCGTCTGAGGGGGAACGGGCGCGCTCGGGCCCCCGGTGTCCGGGGGCCGCTCCCTTGCCCGTCGGGGGCGCTGCCCCCACACGGCCTTCGGCCGGTCCCCCGGAGTTTTTCAGCCAAGATGAAGGGCAGGGTCAGTGCGGTTTCACAGGCTGGCCGGCGATATAGGTCTGGGTGATGGCGCGGTCGTCGCCCATCATGATCGTTGGGAAGATGGCCTGCCAGATATCCTCGGCGCGTGCGGCGGCCTGTGCGATGGCGGGGGTCGATCCGAGGTCGAGCACGATCATGTCGGCCTCGTACCCGCGGGCCAGCCGCCCGATCCGGTCACCGAGCTTCAACGCCTCGGCCGAGGCGCCCGTGGCGAGCCAGATCAGTTCTGACGGATGCAGCGCCGTGCCGCGAAGCTGTGCGATCTCGTAGGCGGCGGCCATGGTGCGCAGCATGGAGAAGCTGGACCCGCCGCCCGTGTCGGTGGCCAGCCCCACGCGAATCCGGGCGCGCAGGCTCATGTCAAACAGGCCCGACCCGATGAAGGTGTTTGACGTCGGGCAGTGGACCAGCGCCGCGCCGACCTCGGCCAACCGGTCGATCTCGCTAGGGGTAAGGTGGATGGCATGGCCATAGAGGCCGTTTTCGCCCAAGAGGCCATGTGCCTCGTAGGTGTCGAGGTAATCGCGCGCCTCGGGATAGAGGCTGTGCATCCAGGCGATCTCGTCGGTCTGCTCGCTGAGATGGGTCTGCATCAGACAGTCGGGATGCTCGGCCCAGAGGGCGCCGAGCGCATCGAGTTGCCCGCGTGTCGAGGTGGGCGAGAAGCGCGGCGTGACGATGTAGGACAGGCGGTCGACCCCATGCCAGCGGTCGAGCAGCGCCTTGCTGTCGTCATAGGCCGATTGCGCCGTGTCGCGCAGGCCCTCGGGCGCCGTGTCGCGGTCCATGCAGGTCTTGCCGGCCAGCATCCTGAGGCCGCGCGCCTGCGCCTCGACAAAGAACGCCTCGACGCTTTCGGGGTGGATCGTGCAGTAGCTGGCGACGGTGGTGGTGCCGTGCGACAGCACGAGGTCGAAATACCGCGCCGCAACCCTGGCGGCATAGTCGGGATCGCCGAAGCGCATCTCCTCGGGGAAGGTGTAGCTGTTCAGCCAGTCGATCAGCCGCTTGCCCCAGGAGGCGATGATCGCGGTCTGGGGGTAGTGCGCATGGGCGTCGATGAAGCCGGGCAGGATCAGGTGATCGCCGTGGTCGGTGACGGCGGCCTCGGGGTGGGCCGCGCGCAGGGTGTCGGCCTCGTCGACCGCCCCGATGTGCCCGTCCGCCACCAGCACCGCACCCCGCCGTCTGTGGCGCGCTGCACCGGGCCCCTCGCGCACGGGATCGCCGGAAAATTCCAGAACCTGCCCAAGGATCAGGCGCTTGCCGGTCATGCGTCTATCCCGCCTTGTTCCATCCTAACCCTGCATAGCGATCCGATGCGCCCTATGTTAGGCCCAATCGCAACAGGTCACGCGCAACAGACCCCGGGAGGCAGGCATGAGCGACATCGAGGATGACGTGCTGGACGAGTCTGCCGGGGGGCAATCCGGCGAGGCCCGCGACAGCTATGCGCTTGACGACACGCTGCTGGGCAAGCTGCGCGCCGCCGTGGATATCGGCGACCCGGCGGCCATCGACGCGTTGATCACCCCGTTGCACCCGGCCGACATCGCCGACCTCCTGGAACAGGTGTCGGCCCCGGTGCGTGAGGCTTGGCTGAAGCTGTGGCCGTCGAACATCGACGGTGCGGTCCTGTCGGAACTCTATGGCGATCTGCGCGAGGAGGTGATCGGGCTTCTTCCCGACACCGTTCTGACGGACGCCGTGCGCGACCTCGATTCCGACGACGTGGTCGACCTTGTCGAGGATCTCGAGGATGACCAGCAGGTGGCGATCCTCGATTTCCTGCACCCTACAGAACGAGCCGCCGTCGAACAGGCGCTGAGTTACCCAGAGGACTCCGCCGGGCGACTGATGCAGCGCGAGGTCGTGGCCGCGCCCGAGCATTGGACCGTGGGCGAAGCCATCGACTACATGCGCGCCCACAAGCGTGAATTGCCCGAGCAGTTCTACCACCTGATCCTGACCGATCCGCGGATGAAGCCCACCGGCTACGTCACGCTGGGGCGGATCATGTCCTCGGCGCGCAAGACGCCCCTGACCGATCTGGTCGAGGACAGTTTTCGCGCCATCCCCGCGACCCAGCACGAGGACGAGGTGGCCTATGCCTTCAACCAGTATCACCTGATCTCGGCCCCGGTGGTCGATGATGACGGGCGGCTTGTGGGGATCATCACCATCGACGATGCCATGATCGTGCTGGACGAGGCGAACGAGGAAGACATCCTGCGCCTTGCCGGTGTGGATGGAGAAAGCTCACTCAACGACCGGGTGATCGACACGACCAAGCGGCGCTTTCCATGGCTGTTCGTCAATCTCATCACCGCGATCCTCGCCTCGCTGGTGATCTCGCAATTCGAGGAGGCCATCGCGCAGATCGTGGCCTTGGCCGTGCTGATGCCGATCGTCGCCTCGATGGGGGGCAATGCGGGCACGCAAAGCCTGACGGTTGCGGTGCGCGCACTGGCCACGAAGGACCTGACGCGCTCGAACCTGATGCGGGTCGTGATGCGCGAAGCCGGGGTGGGATTGATCAACGGGGCGGTTTTCGCCGTCGTGATGGGGGTGATCGGGCTGGCCTGGTTCGGCAGCGCGATGCTGGGCGTGGTGATTGCCGTCGCGATGGTGATCAACCTGCTGGTGGCGGGATTGGCCGGGATCCTCGTGCCGGTCGTGCTGGATCGGTTGAAGGTCGATCCGGCGCTGGCCTCGGGGGCGTTCGTGACAACGGTGACCGATGTGGTCGGCTTCTTCGCCTTCCTCGGGCTGGCCGTCCTGCTGCTGTTGTAAGGGGTTGCGCCGCGCGGTCGCGCGTCGCCGGGGGCAAAAAATCGGAGATTTTCCGGGGCACTGGCATGGCCGCCTGCGCCGGTTGCGTGCGACCCGAAAGCACCAGCGGCGGTCTGGAGAAAGACAGGCGACCGTCTTTGGAGGCGTGCGCTCAGCCCGGCACTTCCAGCGTGATGGTGCGGCCGTTGCGCACGTATTGCAGGGTGCTTTCGCCGATTGCGGCCACCGTGCCGCCGTTCAGGCTGTCGCCGACGGCCACCCGCACGAACCGGCCCGAGGGCAGGCGGACAAGGGCGCGACGGCTGGAGTTCGTGCCTGTCACACCGATCAGGTTGAGGTCCCGCAGGCGAAGCGCATTGCGTTCCGTGGCAGCGCGCGCCACGTCGGCGTTCGAGGGGATCTGCGGCTGCGGCGCGATCTGGCTGGGCGCCACGGCAGGCGCTGTGGGTTCAGGGGCCCGCTCTGCGCTGGCGACCAGTTCGTCGATATTCGCGGGACGGGTCGGCGGCACCAGCGACTGAGCTACGGCCAGCGCGGTGCCCTGGATTTCGGGCTCTTCGCCATCGGCCGGGGCGGCCGCATCCGCCTCGGCATCCGCATCTGCGTCGTCGCCGGGGAAGAGCGAGGCCTGCGCTGCGGCTTCCTGTGCCGACAGCGGGCGGGCATCGGGCCGCAGCTCGTTCAGCTCGCCCAAGGTCAGGCCACCCAGCACCTGGCGCTCGCGGGTTTCGTCCAGATCGGTCGGCCGGGGCGTCGGCTGGAACGTGGCGAGGATCGCGCCCTCGACCCCGTTCACCACCGGCGCGTCGGCGGTGGGCTCGGGGGCGATCTCGCGCGGGCGCGGCACGGCGACGATGTCGGGGCGGCCCTGAATGACCAAAGCCCCGTCCGGGGTCACGACGCCCTCAGGCGTGGGCACGACAAGTCCGCGCGCGTCCGTGTCGATCTCGGTGCCGAAGGGCGGCGGGGGCGGCATTCGGCGCAGCATCTCGGAGGGGTTCACACCGGCGGCCGGCAGGGCCAGGGCATCAAACGTGCTGAGCGTCGGGTCGATCGAGGCCACGTAGAGGTCGTTCAACCCGGTGATCGTGCCCGGGTCGGGGCGTTCGGGCGTGCGGGGCCAGATCCCATCCTCGGCGTAGATCTGCTGGGTTTCCTCCAGCGAGGGCAGCAGGTCTTCCGGTGTCGGCGGCAGTGGCGGCAGGTCCAACTCGGCGTCGATATCCGGTAAGTCCTGCGCCGGGGCGGGGGCGGCTTCGGGCACCGCGACCGGCTCTGCCGGGTCGGCGGCCTCCAATGCCGCAAGGTCCACGCCATCCGCGGCGGCCTCGTCCTCCGCATCGGGTTGCGCTTCGGGGGGGGCTGCCGCGGCGATCTCGGGGCGTTGCACCGGGGCGGTGGCCGAGGCCGCCGCCGGGTTGGGCGCTTCGCCCAATTGGCCGATTGCGGGCGGTGCCGTGATCGCGGCGGGTGGGGCCGGTGCGGTCAGCGGGTCTTCGGCGGCGACGTCGATCGTGTCGGAGCCCGAGACCCATCGCGCCATCGGGCTGTCCGGCAGGAACAGGACCGACCAGATGGCGATCAGCGCCAACAGCACCAGAAGCACCACGGTCAAGATCAACCCCGTGCGAAGCGACGGTCCTGAACCCGCGGTCGTATCGCTCTTGCGTGCCAGAAGCCCGCTGGAGAAGGCCCCGTCGGCGGTGGTCGCGCCATCGGCTGCCGGGGCCGTCTTGCCCGCAGGGGTGGGCTGTGCCCGGCTCTCCTCGGTGTCGCTGCTGCGCAGCGCCGCGCCAAGCGCCGAGAGACGGCTTTCCGGTGCCGCATCGGTGGGGGTGGGGGGCGTCGGTGTACGCGTTCCCAGCCGTGCTGACAGCTTCGCCTGCCGCCCCTGACCACGATCTGCGCCCGTATCGCCCTTGTCTTGGCCACTTAGCCCCTTTGCGCCTTGCCGCGCCGCGTCTAGCAGGCCGGACAAGCGCCCGGGCCGCGTCGCCTCGGTCGGTTTCGTCGCGCCCGGGGCTGGTTGGCCTGCCGCGCCGGCCTTGGCCGAGCCCAGAAGGCCGGTCAGCCGCCCGCGACCGGACGCCCCGCTTGTCGGTGTGCCGCCAGAAACTTTCTCTCCGCCCTTGGGGCGACGGACCTTGGCGCTGCCGCCAGCCGCTTTCGCAGCCGTCTTGGCCAAGGGATCGGGGGTGGACGGCTTGGCCGCGGCGGGAGCGGGCGGTGTCCCCCCCTTGCGACCCTTGGTTTGCGGCGGCGTCGCCGCGTCGTCCCGGGGCTTGGCGCGGCTGATGTCGCGCAGGCGCGTCAATCGGCTCGTCAGCGGGCTGGACTTGGCCGCGTCTGCCGGGGCTTGGGTCGGTGCATCGCTTGCAGGTGCCGTCGGGGCCATGCCCGTCGCAGGTTGGGGGCGCGTCGCGGCAAAGCCGATCCGCGGCTTGCGTTGCGCGACACTGGCTGCTGCGGTCGGCGTATCGGCGGGCGGGGCGTCCTTCGCCCGACGAGCCGAGAAGGTGGGCACAGCTGCATCGGGAGAGCCCGGCGTAGGCGCTGCCACGGACGGTTTTTTATCTTTGCCGGTCGGCGTTTTTCCGGCGTCCTTTTCGTCTCGGGCGCGTTGACGTGCCGCGAGGACAGCCGTCGCCGGAAGGGGCGGCAGGTCGTCGTCCCCTTCTTCGCCCATGTCATCGAGAAACGGCACGGGAGAGGAAGGCGCTGCCGCAGCGGGCGCTGAGGGCCGCGGCGCATCGGGGGCGCTTTTCGCATCTTCTGCCGCTGACTCGGCTTCGTCCTCTGGCGGCAGGGGGGCGACCGGCCCATCGAGCATCGGATCGGTGATCGGGTTCGGCGGGGGCTCGTCCTCGGGCGTGCTTTCTTCGGAGGGTGCGTCCTTGGTGGGCGCATCGCGCTCGGCGGCAACGGTTTCAGCCTCTGCCTTCTCAGGCGCGGCTTCAGGCTCCTCTCCGGGGCTGACCGTCTCGGCCTCCGAGGTGCCGTCGGCTGTGACAATCGCTTCGGCAGGCTCGCCGGGTGTCTCCTCGGGCGATGCCTCGTCCGGCGCCGGGGCTTTGTCCTCGTCCTCTGCCGGTTCGATCACCTCTGCTTCTGCGGGGGCGGTCTCGGCAGGCAGGTCGGCCGCGTCGGCCGCGTCCGCGTCAGGCTCCGGTACATCCGTGGCCTCGGCGGTGTCGTCCGGCGTCTGGGGCGCGTCTGGCGCGGCCCCGGTCGTCTCGTCCCAGGCGTCTGCACCAAAGGCGAGCCCTTCGTCGGGAAAGCTCAGCCCGTGCGCGGGGCCGGACAGGTCGAAGAGCGGCACGCCGGGGAATTTCTCAAGCGGTGGCATGGCCGCAAAGCCAACCCCGTTGAACCCGTGTCCCTCGGCAAAGGCGCGCGCCTCGTCCAGCGTTTCCTGGGCAACCACGGCCAGCTTGACGCGATCCTCTTCGATGGTGCGCCAGTCATAGACCAGTTCGGTCACGGCATAGGGCGTCAGCCCTTCCAGTCCTTCCTCGATCCGGAAGGTCGTCAATTCGTCATCGCCCGTGGGCGCGGTCAGCGAGGTATAGAGGATCTGGTCGTCCGGCAGTACCAGAAGCGTGGCGAACCCCTTGCCCTCGCGTTCCTCGCCCTTGGCCCGCAGCTTGGCCATGGCGTCGTCGAGATTGGGCGCGTCGAAACTGACATCGCCCAGAAAAGCCCAATGGCCAGCCCCCTGGCGATGCGCAAGCGCGATGCCATCGGGCGACAGAAAGAGCGCGAAATGAACCGTCAAGACAGACCTCTGTCGGCAGCAGCGGGCGCAGATACCCGCACAATCGCCCCCTCATATAGGTATCGCGCCCTTGGGGAAACAGGGCGCGGCCCGAGGGGTCGCTATAAGCGGAATTTAGACTACCGGGATTCCCCTTTTGAAAAAAGGGTTTGTTGCCAGCCCGTTGTCTGGCCCTGCACAGCCTGTGGATAAGTCCGGATTCTGTGGATAACCCGGGCCGTGTTCTGCGGCCCGGGTTGACGGCGACTCAGGCGGTCGCCTTGGCCAAAGCCTGGTCCAGATCGGCGATCAGGTCCTCTGCATTCTCGATGCCGATCGACACGCGCACCACGTTGGGCGCGGCGCCGGCGGCCTCTTGCTGTTCCGGCGTTAACTGCCGGTGCGTGGTCGAGGCCGAATGGATGATCAGCGACCGCGTATCGCCCAGGTTGGCGACATGGCTGAAGATCTCGAGGGCATCGACCAGCTTGACGCAGGCGTCGTAGCCGCCCTTCACGGCAAAGGTGAACAAGGCCCCTGCACCCTTGGGGCAGACCTCGGCCACGCGGTGGTGGTAGGGGCTGCTTTCAAGGCCGGCATAGGTCACGTAATCGACGCGGGGGTCGGCCTCCAGCCACTTGGCGACCGTCACCGCGTTCTCGACATGGCGCTCCATCCGCAGCGACAGGGTTTCGATCCCCATCAGCGTGTAATGCGCGGCTTGCGGGTTCATGGTCATGCCCAGGTCGCGCAAGCCCACCGCGATGCCGTGGAAGGTGAAGGCGAGCGGTCCGAAGGTCTCGTGGAACTTCAAGCCGTGATAGGCGGGTTCGGGCTGGGAGAGGCTGGGGAACTTGTTGCTGGCCGACCAGTCGAACTTGCCCGAATCGACGATGCAGCCGCCGGTGACCGTGCCGTTGCCGGTCAGGTATTTCGTGGTCGAATGCACGACCAGCGTGGCGCCGTGCTCGATCGGGCGGCACAGGTAGGGCGTGGCCGAGGTGTTGTCGATGATCAGCGGCACGCCCGCCGCATCGGCGATATCGGCAATGGCGCGCACATCGGTGATGTAGCCGCCGGGGTTGGCGATCGCCTCGCCGAAGACCGCGCGTGTGTCGTCGTCGATGGCGTCGCGCACGGCATCGAGGTCGTCGAAATCGACGAACTTGGCCGACCAGCCGAAGCGTTTGATCGTCTGACTGAACTGCGTGACCGTGCCGCCGTAAAGCCGCGTCGAGGCGACCACGTTCTTGCCCGGCCCCATCAGCGGGAACAGCGCCATGATCTGCGCCGCATGCCCCGACGAGCAGCAGACCGCGCCGACACCGCCCTCCAGCGTCGCGATCCGTTCCTGAAGGACGGCGACGGTGGGGTTGGTCAGCCGCGAATAGATGTAGCCCACTTCCTGAAGGTTGAAGAGCGCCGCGGCATGTTCCGCGTCCCGGAAGACATAGGCCGTGGTCTGGTAGATCGGCGTCTGCCGCGCGCCCGTGGCCGGGTCGGGGCGGGCGCCCGCGTGGATCTGAAGCGTGTCGAAGCCGTAGCTGGGTGCGTCACTCATGGGGTCATCCTTCCTCCCGAACTGCATCGCGACAGGAGTAGGCGAGTTGTCGAAACGTCACAACGGCCCAGGCGTGGATAGGAACGCGTGTCATGCGACAAGATGCGATTGGAGATGCCTGTTCGTCGAGTATTGCCGCTTTCGAACGTTCGGACCAACGCCGCGCGCGACCATCGGATCGGCCCCTTGCCACTGGACGCCCGCGCGGCGATCGGGCATTACCCTCTGCAAACGACCGACCCCGAGCGGAGACGCCCTGTCATGCTGGATTTCATCAAACGCCTTGTTACCTGGTGGAACGGCCAGACCCTTGGCACGCAGATTTTCACCGCCCGCAAGGGTGTGAAGGTCGGCGAGGACGATCAGGGCAACATCTACTACCGCTCGCGCGACGACAAACGCCGCTGGGTCATCTATAATGGCCTGTCCGAGGCCAGCCGCGTCAGCCCCGACTGGCATGGCTGGCTGCATCACACATGGGACGAGCCGCCGACCGAGAAGCCCGTCGCCCACAAGGCGTGGGAAAAACCACACCTGCCGAACCTGACGGGCACACCGGCAGCCTATGCGCCGGCGGGCTCCATCCGCCGGATTGAGCCGGTCGAGCGGCAGGATTACGAGGCGTGGACCCCGGAGTAAGCGTTTGACGCGTCCGGCCTTGAACCACCGGTCCCCACATCGGGCGCAAGGAGGCGACATGCTCCATGGCTGAGCGTGACGACACCCTGACCGAGATCCTTGTCGGCGGCCTCGTGCTTGCCGCCGCCGCCGGGTTCTTTTTCTACGCGGCGACCAGCGCGGGGGGGCTCGGCACGCCCGGCGGGTACCGGCTCGAGGCGTCCTTCCGGTCGGCCGAAGGGATCGGCGTCGGAACCGAGGTGCGACTGGCCGGGGTGCGAATCGGTACCGTCACGGCGATGGAATTGAACCCCGAGACCTTCCTCGCGGACACGACCTTCATCGTATCCGACGACGTCATCCTGCCCGATGACAGCGCCATCGCGATCGCGTCCGAGGGTCTTTTGGGCGGAAATTTCGTCGAGGTGATTCCGGGCGGGTCGCCCTTCAACCTCGAACCGGGCGACGCGATCCTTGATACGCAAAGCTCGGTCAGCCTGCTGACGCTGCTGATGCGCTTCGTCAGCGGGGAGGGGGGCGAATGATGCGCCGCGCCGCTGCCGCGCTTGGCCTGTGCATCGCGATCGCCGCACCGCTCGGGGCGCAGCAATTCGACAATTTCGGTGACGATCCGTTCGAAGGGTTTCAATTGCCCAATCCCGATGGCCTGGTGATCGAAGGGCTCGGCGAGGAGGACAACCAGACCGGCGAGATCATAATCCAGCCGCTCGGCGAGAAAGGTGTCATGCTCGAAGACGGGATCGAGGGGGGCGCGGTGCTCCAGACCTTTCCGGGCGTGACCGGGCCGGTCACCTCGGTCAGCCAGCCTGAAACCGAGAGCGCCTCTCGCGTGACCTTGCGCGCCCTCGATCGCATGCGCGGGTCGCCGACCGATCTCGACCTCGCGATGGGGGAAACTGTTCTCTTCGGGCGGATCGCCATTCGCGTGCTCGACTGCCGCTACCCGGTGGATAACCCAAGCTCGGACGCATTCGCCTATGTGCAGGTCGTCGACTCGGCGGGCAGCGAATTGTTCGATGGATGGATGATCGCCTCGTCGCCCGCGCTGAACGCGCTGGAGCATGCGCGCTACGACGTCTGGGTGCTCAACTGCAGCACGTCCTGAACGGGCAGGTCGCTTGGCATGGCGTGGAAATCGGCAGTCTCGGTCAAGGCCTGCGCCAAGCTTTCGCGATAATCGGCACGCGGGACTTCGACCGCCCCGAGGCTGATCAGATGCTCGGTGACGAATTGCGTGTCGAAGAGGCGAAAACCGCCATAGTTCAGCCGCGCCACCAGCCACGCAAGGGCCAGTTTCGAGGCGTCCGGGCGGCGTGAGAACATCGACTCGCCGAAATAGGCCGCCCCAAGCGTGATGCCGAAAACGCCGCCGGTCAGGTCTCCGTCCTCCCAGAGCTCGACGGAATGGGCAAAGCCGGCCTGATGCAGGGCGAGGTAGACGCCGAAGAGTTCCGCGTTGATCCAGGTCGGCTCGCGGTCGGCACAGCCATGGACGACCTCGGCGAAAGAGCTGTTGACGCGAACCTCGAACCCACCCCTGCGGATACGGCGCCGCAAGCTGCGTGAGATGTGGAAGCCGTCGAGCGGAAAGACACCGCGCCGCTGCGGGTCGACCCAGAACAGGTCGTCGTCATCGGCCCCTTCGGACATGGGGAAAATTCCCGCCGCATAGGCGCGCAGCATCAGCTCGGGGCTGAGCGGGGGCCGGGTGCGGGGATACATGTCATGCGCCATACCCTAGAGGTAGGCGCATGCGCGGCGATTTCCCATTGAAAAACGCGTTTGACCCGACCGGGCAGAATTTTCCGGAAAAATTCTGCGGCCCGGCTCAGTCCATGTTCTCTTCCAGCCAGCGTTCCAGCCAGTGGATCGTGTAGTCGCCCGACTGGATGTCAGGTTCCTGCAAAAGCGCATGGAACAGCGGCACGGTCGTGTCGACGCCATCGACGATCAACTCGCCAAGCGCGCGGTTCAGACGCGCCAGTGCCTCGGGCCGGTCGCGGCCATGCACGATCAGCTTGGCGATCAGGCTGTCGTAATAGGGCGGGATCTTGTAGCCGTCATAGAGTGCGGAATCCATCCGGACGCCCAGGCCGCCCGGCGCGTGATACTGGGTGATCTTGCCGGGGCAGGGGGCGAAATTCGGCAGACGCTCGGCGTTGATGCGCACCTCGATGGCGTGGCCGCGCAACTCCAGGTCGTCCTGGGTGAAGGACATCGGCTCGCCGGCGGCAACGCGGATCTGCTCGCGCACGAGGTCGACGCCGAAGATCGCCTCGGTCACCGGGTGTTCCACCTGCAGGCGGGTGTTCATCTCGATGAAGTAGAACTCGCCATCCTCGTAGAGGAACTCGATCGTGCCCGCGCCTTCATAGCCGAGGTCGGCCACGGCCTTGGCGCAGGTCTCGCCGATGCGGGCGCGCGTCGCCGCGTCGATGGCGGGGCCGGGCGCCTCTTCCAGCACCTTCTGGTGGCGGCGCTGGAGCGAGCAGTCGCGCTCGCCCAGATGCACGGCCGTGCCGCGCCCGTCGCCGAAAACCTGCACCTCGATATGGCGCGGCTTGCCGAGGTATTTCTCGATATACACCTCGTCATTGCCGAAGGCGGCCTTGGCCTCGGCGCGGGCGGTGCGGAAGGCGGTTTCGAGGTCGGCCTCGGTCCGGGCGAGCTTCATGCCGCGCCCGCCGCCGCCAGCGGTCGCCTTGACAATCACGGGGTAGCCGATGGACTTGGCCACGGCCTCTGCCGTTTCGAAATGATGGACGCCGCCATCCGAGCCGGGCACGCAAGGCACGCCAAGCGCCTTCATCGTGTCCTTGGCGGTGATCTTGTCGCCCATCATGCGGATATGCTCGGCCGAGGGGCCGATGAATTTCAGGCCGTGATCCTCGACCGCCTGAACGAAATTCGCGTTCTCCGACAGGAACCCATAGCCGGGGTGGATCGCCTCGGCGCCGGTGATCTCGCAGGCGGTCAGGACACCGGCCATGCTGAGATAGCTTTCATTCGACGGCGCGGGGCCGATGCAGACCGATTCGTCGGCCATGCGGACATGCATCGCGTCGGCATCGGCGGTGGAATGGACGGCGACGGTGCCCACGCCCATCTCGCGCGCGGCACGGATCACGCGAAGCGCGATCTCGCCGCGGTTGGCGATGAGGATCTTGGAAAACATGGCGCGGCCCCGCTTACTCGATGATCATCAGCGGAGCGCCGAATTCCACGGGCGCCTTGTCCTCGACGAGGATGCGCTTGACCGTCCCGGCGCGCGGGCTGGGGATCTGGTTCATGGTCTTCATCGCCTCGACGATCAGCAGGGTCTGGCCCTCGGCCACCTTGTCGCCAACCGACACGAAGGACGGCGCGCCCGGTTCGGGCTGCAGGTACACGGTGCCGACCATGGGCGAGGTGACTGCGTTGGGGTTCTGGGCCGGGTCCTCGGCGGTGGCCGGTGCCGGTGCGGCGGTCTCTGCGATGGGGCCGGGGGCGGGCATCATGGCCGACGCGGCTGGTGCGGCGTACTGGACCGGGGCGGGGGCCGGTTGCTGGCGCGAGACGCGGACATTCAGGCTGTCGTCTTCCCCGTAGTCGCGCTTGACCTGCAATTCGGTCAGATCGTTCTCGTTCAGAAGCTCTGCCAATGCGCGGATGAACTCCACGTCCTGCTCATGCGTCTTGTTGGTCATGTATATCCTCTGAGCTCATCCCTGGGCGGCGTCGCGCCGGGGCTGCATCACCACGGTATCGACGCCCTATAACGCAGCATGACCCGGGGGAAAAGCCGCGCAATCACCTAGGGATTTGGGGAGGCGCGGGCGTATTGGAACCCCGTGCTGCCCGAATTTCAGGCAAACGCGCCGGTTTGGACGGCAAACTGCACCCGTTGCGGCGCGATCCAATAATTTACCATTTGATAAAAAATCGGACCCGTGCCAGCGTGATTGCGACGAAAGAGGCCGTGAAAGGCCCGAGCCATCCATCCGACCGGGAGAGCCACACATGAGCAACACCCCCTTCACCCCCGGCATCGCGCCTGCGCGTCTTGCGCCCGCGACGCTGGAGGAGAATTTCTCCGATCTGCACCCAAGGCTGGACGACCACGAAGCGCTCGTGGCCGCCGACCGCTGCTATTTCTGCCATGACGCGCCCTGCATGACGGCCTGTCCGACCGATATCGATATTCCGCTGTTCATTCGCCAGATTGCCACCGGCACGCCCGAGGCAGCGGCGAAGACGATCTTCCAGCAGAACATCCTTGGCGGCATGTGCGCCCGCGTTTGCCCGACCGAGACGCTCTGCGAAGAGGTCTGCGTGCGCGAGGTGGCCGAGGGCAAACCCGTCGAGATCGGGCGCTTGCAGCGCTATGCGACCGACACGTTGATGGAGCAGGGCGTGCACCCGTTCGAGCGGGCCGCGCCGACGGGGCGCAAGATCGCCGTCGTGGGCGCCGGGCCGGCGGGCCTTTCCTGTGCGCATCGGTTGGCGATGAAGGGCCATGACGTCACCATCTTCGAGGCCAAGCCCAAGCCCGGTGGCCTCAACGAATACGGCATCGCCTATTACAAATCCGTGGGCGGCTTCGCCGAGGCCGAGGTCGATTGGCTGCTGAAGATCGGCGGCATCACCGTCGAGAACGGCAAGGCGCTTGGGCGCGACCTGACCCTTGGCGAGTTGGAAAACGACTTCGACGCGGTCTTCCTCGGAATGGGTCTGGCGGGGGTGAACGCCCTGCGCGCGAATGGCGAGGCCAAGGACGGCGTGGCCGACGCGGTGGGCTTTATTGCCGACCTGCGGCAGGCCGAGGATCTGGCGACGCTGCCGGTGGGCCGCAACGTCGTGGTGATCGGGGGCGGCATGACCGCCATCGACGCTGCCGTGCAGTCGAAACTGCTGGGCTCCGAGACCGTGACGCTGGTCTACCGCCGCGGGCGCGAGGCGATGCCGGCCAGCCGGTTCGAACAGGATCTCGCGGCGTCGAAAGGCGTGCGCTTCATCTTCAACGTCATGCCGATCGAGGTGGTCGGCAACGGGTCGGTGACGGCGCTGCGCTGCGAATACACGCGATCCGAGGGCAAATCCCTCGTGGGCACCGGCGAAACCTTCGACATCCCCGCCGACCAGGTTCTCAAGGCCATCGGCCAGACCCTTGGCGAGATGCCGGAGGGGCTGGACCTGGCCGGCGGCAAGATCGCCGTGACCGGGGCGGGGCGCACCAACCTCGCCAAGGTCTGGGCTGGCGGCGACTGCGCCGCGGGGGGCGAAGACCTGACCGTGACAGCCGTGGCCGAGGGCCGCGATGCCGCCGAAGACATCCACGCAATGCTGACCGAGGCAGCCGGCTGAGCGCCGCGCAACCGAAGGAGTAAGACACATGGCAGACCTGACCACGACCTTCTGCGGCATCACCTCGCCCAACCCGTTCTGGCTGGCCTCGGCGCCGCCGACCGACAAGGAATACAACGTCCGCCGCGCCTTCGAGGCCGGCTGGGGCGGTGTCGTCTGGAAGACCCTCGGCGAAGCGGGGCCGCCCGTCGTCAACGTGAACGGCCCGCGCTACGGCGCGATCTGGGGCGCGGACCGGCGCCTGCTGGGCCTGAACAACATCGAGTTGATCACCGACCGCCCGCTCGAGGTGAACCTCGAAGAGATGACGCGGGTGAAAAAGGACTACCCAGACCGCGCGCTGATCGCCTCGCTCATGGTGCCGGTGAACGAGGACAGCTGGAAAGCGATCCTCGACCGGGTGATCGAAACGGGCTGCGACGGGGTGGAGCTGAACTTCGGCTGCCCCCACGGCATGAGCGAGCGCGGCATGGGATCGGCGGTGGGGCAGGTGCCCGAATACGTCCAGCAGGTCACCGAATGGTGCAAGAAACATTCGGACCTGCCCGTGATCGTGAAGCTGACGCCCAACATCACCGATATCCGCAAGCCCGCGCAGGCGGCCAAGGATGGCGGCGCAGATGCGGTCAGCCTGATCAACACGATCAACTCGATAACCTCGGTCGACCTCGACCTGTTCGCGCCGGAACCCACCATCGACGGCAAGGGCGCGCATGGCGGCTATTGCGGCCCGGCGGTCAAACCCATCGCGCTCAACATGGTGGCCGAGATCACGCGCACGCCGTCGCTGGCGGGTTTGCCGGTCTCCGGCATCGGGGGGGTGACCACGTGGAAGGACGCGGCCGAGTTTATCGCGCTTGGCGCGGGCAACGTGCAGGTCTGCACGGCGGCCATGACCTATGGCTTCAAGATCGTCCAGGAGATGATCTCGGGCCTGTCGCAATACCTCGATGAAAAAGGCATGAGCTCGGTCGATGAGTTGGTCGGCCGCGCGGTGCCGAACCTCAGCGACTGGCAGCACCTGAACCTGAACTACGTCACCAAGGCGCGGATCGACCAGGAGGCCTGCATCAAGTGCGGGCGTTGCTATGCCGCCTGCGAGGATACCAGCCATCAGGCGATTTCCATGTCCGAGGATCGCACCTTCGAGGTGATCGATGCCGAATGCGTGGCCTGCAACCTGTGCGTGAATGTCTGCCCGGTCGAGGGCTGCATCACCATGGAGCGGATGGAGCCCGGCACCACCGATCCGCGCACCGGCAAGGTCGTCGAGGAAGAGTATGCGAACTGGACGACGCATCCGAACAACCCCGGCAGTTGCGCCGCTGAATGAAGGGTTTCGCCGCGCCTGCGCGCGGCGACCCGGGGGGGGCTTTGCCCCCCGCACCCCCCAGAGTTTTCTTGCCAAGATGAAGGAAGGGCCGCCCGCGCCAGGGCGGCCTTTTCGCGTTGCGTCAGGGAGCGAGCAGGCGCCGGAACAGCGTGTCGAGAAATGTCTCGGCCTCGGCCAGCGGGTCATGGCCGGGGCCGAGCACGGCGCGGACCTGTACGTCGAAATCGGCGTAATGCTGGGTCAGCGCCCAGACCGAGAAGATCAGGTGATGCGGATCCACGTCGGCGATCTGGCCTTCCGCGATCCAGCCGCGAATGACGCCGGCCTTTTCATCCACAAGCGATTTCAGGTCGGTGGCCAGCAGGTGTTCCATGCGCGGCGCGCCCTGGACGATCTCGTTGGCGAAGAGGCGCGATTCGCGCGGGAAATCGCGGCTGAGTTGCAGCTTGCGCCGGACATAGGCGAGCAGTTCCTCGATCGGCTCACCGCTTGGGTCCAACTCGCGCAGCGGGTCCAGCCAGGTTTCCATCAAGCCGCTGAGAAGCGTGATGAAAATCGCCTCTTTCGACGGGAAATAGTAAAGCAGGTTGGGTTTCGACAGCCCCGCCTCTCCGGCGATCTGGTCGAGGGTGGCGCCCCGAAACCCGTGCCGCGAGAAGACTTCGAGCGCAGCGTCGAGAATCGTGGACCGGTTCTTTTTCTGGATGCGGGTGCGGGGTGGATTGGCGTTCATGGGGTCCAGAGTGGCGGTCGGCTGGCGTGGAGGCAAGGCAGGCCTTTCCACCATGCCCGATTGCTGGGCATGTTTGCCTTTTCAGGCATCATTTGCCTTGCGATTGGGCAGGCGAGGGCGTTCAATTCATTGACTGGCACAGCGCCTCTGCTAGCGTGATCTTGACCGTTTGGTCAAAAACAATCGAAGCCCCGGCGGCGCGCGACCGGGGCAGTAGACAGGGAATGACCACGATGGCCCTCGACCGTTCCAACCCGGTGCCGAACGACCTTTCCGCTTTCTGGATGCCGTTCACGGCCAACCGGCAGTTCAAGAAGACGCCGCGGATGTTCGTGTCGGCGGACGGGATGTACTACAAGACATCCGACGGGCGCGACGTGCTGGACGGCACGGCGGGTCTGTGGTGCTGCAACGCGGGCCACAACCGCCCCAAGATCGTCGAGGCGATCCGCCAACAGGCCGGCGAGTTGGACTATGCCCCCGCCTTTCAGATGGGCCACCCCAAAGCCTTCGAACTGGCGACACGCCTGCGCGACATGGCGCCCGAGCCGATGGAGCATGTGTTCTTCACCAACTCGGGCTCCGAGTCGGTTGAGACCGCGCTGAAGATCGCCATCGCCTACCAGCGCGCCATCGGGCAGGGCACACGCACCCGCCTGATCGGGCGCGAGCGCGGCTATCACGGGGTGAATTTCGGCGGCATCTCGGTGGGCGGGATCGTCAACAACCGCAAGTTCTTCGGCTCGCTCCTGACCGGGGTCGACCACTTGCCGCATACGCATCTGCCTGCCAAGAACGCCTTCAGCCGCGGTCAGCCCGAGCATGGTGCCGAACTCGCCGACGAGTTGGAGCGCATCGTCGCCCTGCATGGCCCCGAGACCGTGGCCGCCGTGATCGTCGAGCCGATGGCGGGCTCGACCGGGGTGCTGATGCCGCCCAAGGGATACCTGCAACGCCTGCGCGAGATCACGCGCAAGCATGGCATCCTGCTGATCTTCGACGAGGTGATCACCGGGTTCGGGCGGCTCGGGTCGTCCTTCGCGGCGGATCATTTCGACGTGATGCCCGACATGATCACCTGCGCCAAGGGCCTGACCAATGGCGTGATCCCGATGGGCGCGGTGCTGGCCACCAAGGAGATCCACGACGCGTTCATGCATGGGCCGGAAGAGGCGATCGAGCTGTTCCACGGCTACACCTACTCGGGCAACCCGATCGCCTCGGCCGCCGGCCTGGCGACGCTGGAGACCTACAAGGAAGAGGGGCTGTTCGAGCGCGCGGCCGAGTTGGCGCCCTATTGGGAAGACGCCGTGCACAGCTTGCGCGACTGTCCGCATGTGATCGACATCCGCAACATGGGCCTGATCGCGGGGATCGAGTTGGACCCGATCGCGGGCGCGCCGACGAAGCGGGCGTTCTCGGCCTTCCTGCAGGCCTACGAGAACGACGTCCTGATCCGCACCACGGGCGACATCATCGCGCTCAGCCCCCCGCTGATCATCGAGAAGCACCATATCGACACGCTGTTCGGCAAGTTGGCCGACATCCTGAAGGGCCTGGACTAACAGGGCCCCGGACGAAACTGACAGGGAAGGACTATTCATGGCGGCCCCGGCTGAGAACATGACGATCAATGGCGAGCGGCTTTGGGACTCGCTGATGGAAATGGCCAAGATCGGGCCGGGCGTGGCGGGCGGCAACAACCGCCAGACGCTCACCGACGAGGATGCCGAGGGCCGCGCCCTGTTCCAGTCCTGGTGCGAGGCGGCGGGCATGACGATGGGCGTGGACGAGATCGGCAACATGTTCGCCCGTCGTGAAGGCACCGACCCCGACGCCCTGCCTGTCTATGTCGGCAGCCACCTCGATACGCAGCCCACTGGCGGCAAATACGATGGCGTTCTGGGGGTCCTTGGCGGGCTTGAGGTGATTCGCACCCTCAACGACCTGAACATCAAGACGAAACATCCGATCGTCGTGACCAACTGGACGAACGAAGAGGGCACGCGCTTCGCGCCCGCGATGCTGGCCTCGGGCGTGTTTTCCGGGCGCCACACGCTCGACTGGGCCTATGACCGCGTCGATGCCGAGGGCAAGCGGTTCGGCGATGAGCTGGAGCGGATCGGCTGGAAGGGCGAGGAAAAGGTCGGTGATCGCAAGATGCACGCCATGTTCGAGTTGCACATCGAACAGGGCCCGATCCTCGAAGCCGAGGGCAAGGATATCGGTGTCGTCACGCATGGGCAGGGGCTGCGCTGGATCGAATGCACCGTGACCGGCAAGGAGAGCCACACCGGTTCTACCCCCATGCACATGCGCAAGAACGCGGGCCGTGGCCTCGCGCTCATTACCGAGCTGGTGCACGAGATCGCGATGAAGAACCAGCCGAACGCGGTTGGCGCGATCGGGCATATCGACGTCTACCCCAACTCGCGCAACATCATTCCCGGCAAGGTCGTCTTCACCGTCGACATGCGCACGCACCTGCTGGATAAGCTCAACGCGATGGTGGACGAGTTGATGGAGCGTGCGCCGAAACTCTGCGAAGAGATCGGGGTCACGTTCAGCGCCGAGATCGTGGGGCAGTTCGACCCGCCGGCCTTCGACGAAAATTGCGTGAGCGCCGTGCGCCAAGCCGCTGAACGTCTTGGATATTCCCACATGGATATCGTGTCGGGCGCAGGCCATGACGCGTGCTGGATCAACGATGTCGCGCCCACCGCGATGATCATGTGCCCCTGCGTGGATGGGCTTTCGCACAACGAAGCCGAAGAAATTTCACCTGAATGGGCGACCGCGGGCGCCAATGTGCTATTCCACGCCGTAGTGGAAACTGCGGAGATCGTGGAATGAAATTTGTGAAGTTCGTGGCCCCGGCGGTCATGCTGGCCCTGTTGGCGGGCTGCGTGACGCCGACGCCCGAGGGGGAAACCGAGGCCCTGAGCGAAGAGATCCTGGCGCTCGCGGCACCCGGGCAGGACACGACGAGCGTGCGGCTCGAGTCCGACGGCTGCTATTGGTACCGTTACGAGGGGCCGGTCGAAACGACCTACCTGCCGCTCATGACGCGCGATGACCGCATGATCTGTGTCGTGGCGCAATAAGCCACGCGCAGACCTGAAAATGCCCCTGAAAACAGGGGAATGACATCAAACCGGGGCCGGGAAAGGCCCCGGGCAAACGGGGAGTACGAGATGAGCAAGGTGATCAAGGGCGGGACCGTCGTCACCGCCGACCGCCAGTACAAGGCGGACGTGTTGATCGAGGGCGAGAAGATCGTCGAGATCGGTGAGAACCTCAGCGGTGACGAGGTGATCGACGCCTCCGAGGCCTATGTCATCCCCGGCGGGATCGACCCGCACACCCACCTGGAAATGCCCTTCATGGGCACCACGGCCGCCGAAACTTTCGAGTCGGGCACCTTCGCCGCGGCCGCTGGCGGCACCACGATGCTGGTTGATTTCTGTCTGCCCGGCGCCGATGGCTCGCTCCTGAACGCGATCGACGACTGGGACCGCAAGTCGAAGGACCAGATCTGCGTCGACATCTCGTACCACATGGCCATCACCGGCTGGAACGAGAACATTTTCAACGAGATGGAAGCCGTCGTTAAAGAGCGTGGTATCAACACGTTCAAGCATTTCATGGCCTACAAGGGCGCGCTGATGGTCGAGGACGACGAGATGTTCGCCTCGTTCAAGCGCTGCGCCGAACTGGGCGCGCTGCCGCTGGTCCATGCCGAGAATGGCGATATCGTCCAGGAATTGCAGAACAAGTACCTCGCCGAGGGGGTCACCGGCCCCGAGGGCCACGCCTATTCCCGCCCGCCCGAGGTGGAGGGCGAGGCCGCGAACCGCGCGATCATGATCGCCGATGCCGCTGGCACCCCGCTCTATATCGTGCACGTGTCCTGCGAGCAGGCGCATGAGGCGATCCGGCGCGCGCGCCAAAAGGGCATGCGCGTTTATGGCGAGCCGCTGATCCAGCACCTGACGCTGGATGAAAGCGAGTATTTCAACAAGGATTGGCAATATGCGGCCCGCCGCGTGATGTCGCCGCCCTTCCGCAACAAGGAACACCAGGCAAGCCTCTGGGCCGGCCTGGCGGCGGGATCGTTGCAAGTGGTTGCCACCGACCACGCGGCTTTTGACGACTCTCAAAAGCGGATGGGCGTCGGCGATTTCACCAAGATCCCCAACGGCACCGGCGGGCTGGAAGAGCGGATGGCGATGCTCTGGACCAAGGGGGTCGAGACGGGCCGCCTGACGCCCGAGGAATTCGTCGCCGCCACCTCCAGCAACATCGCAAAGATCCTCAATATCTACCCGATGAAGGGCGCCCTGGTGCCCGGCGCGGATGCCGACGTGGTGGTCTGGGACCCGACGATCAGCAAGACGATCTCGCCCGCGACGCAGAAATCCATCATTGATTACAACGTCTTCGAGGGCATGGAGGTCACGGCGCAGCCGCGGTACACGCTGTCACGCGGCGATGTCGTCTGGGCCTACGGGCAGAACAGCCAGCCGCAACCGGGCCGCGGCAAGTTCGTCAAGCGCGCGCCGTTCGCGAGCGCGTCCAAGGCGCTGAGCAAGTGGAAGGAACTGACCACGCCGCGCAAGATCGAGCGTGATCCGCTGAATATTCCGAGCGGGGTGTGATGGCTGTTGCAAGCGAGATCGACGGGTCTGCCAGCATGAGCACCGCCCCTCAATCCCCCGTGATCGAGGCCAAGGGCCTGGACCTGACCTTCCAGACCAATGACGGTCCGGTGCAGGCGTTGCGGGACGTGAACCTGACCATCAACAAGGGGGATTTCGTCAGTTTCATCGGCCCCTCGGGTTGTGGCAAGACCACCTTCCTGCGGGTCGTGGCGGCATTGGAGCATCCCACGGGTGGCTCCATCACCGTCAACGGCATGACCCCGGACGAGGCGCGGCGGAAGCGGGCCTACGGCTACGTGTTCCAGGCGGCGGGCCTTTACCCGTGGCGGACCATCGAGAAGAACATCAAGCTGCCGCTTGAGATCATGGGCTTCGACAAGGCCGAGCAGGATCGGCGCGTGAAGAACGTTCTGGAACTGGTTGATCTTGCTGGGTTTGGCAAGAAGTACCCGTGGCAGCTTTCGGGCGGGATGCAGCAGCGCGCCAGTATTGCGCGGGCCTTGGCCTTCGATGCCGACCTGCTGTTGATGGACGAGCCCTTCGGTGCACTGGACGAGATCGTGCGCGACCATTTGAACGAGCAATTGCTGGAGCTTTGGGCGCGGACGCACAAGACCATCGGCTTCGTCACCCACTCGATCCCCGAGGCGGTGTATCTCTCGACCAAGATCGTCGTGATGTCGCCGCGCCCGGGGCGGATCACCGACGTGATCGAAAGCACGCTGCCGGCCGAGCGCCCGCTCGATATCCGCGACACGCCCGAGTTCCTGGAGATCGCGCACCGGGTGCGCGAAGGGCTGCGCGCGGGGCATGCCTATGACGACTGAGGCCGCGAACATGGCACGTCACACCCCGTACACACCCTGTACACAGCCCGTACATACACGCGGGGGCCGGGCATGAGCGCGGCGGTCGATCCGGCAACCCGGCCCGGCGGCGCTGGCCTGCTGAGCCGTGGCGTCAGCGCGGTCGGTCGGTCCCTCCTGCCGATCCTCGTGGTGGTCGGGGTGATCGTGGCGCTGTGGTACGCGGCGGCGATCATGATGAACCGGGCCTGGACGCTGGACCAGATCGAGCGGCGGGGGCTGGAGATGACGACCTCCGAGATCATCGCCGACACGCTGAGCCAGGAACGCCCGGTTTTGCCAACGCCGGTGCAGGTCGCGACCGAGTTGTGGAACACGACCATGGGCGAGCCGATCCTGCGGGAACGCCGGGGCGAGTATCGCCCGAACCCGCGCAGCCTGTTCTTCCACGCGTGGCAAACGCTGGCGCCGACCATGCTGGGCTTCGCGCTTGGCACGCTGGGGGGCATCCTGCTGGCGGTGGGGATCGTGCATAACCGCGCGATGGACCTGAGCGTCATGCCCTGGGCCATCGCGTCGCAAACCATCCCCATCCTTGCCATCGCGCCGATGATCATCGTGGTGCTGAACTCGATCGGTTTGGAGGGGTTGCTGCCGAAATCGCTGATCTCGGCCTATCTGAGTTTCTTCCCGGTGGTCGTGGGCATGGTGAAAGGGCTGCGCAGCCCCTCTGGGATGGATCTGGACCTGCTTCGGACCTATTCGGCTAGCGGCGGCGAGACCTTCTGGAAACTGCGCCTGCCGGCCTCGGTGCCGTTCCTTTTCGCCTCGCTCAAGGTGGGGATCGCGGCGGCGCTGGTGGGCACGATCGTGGCGGAACTGCCCACGGGGGCGCGGTTCGGCCTTGGCGCGCGCCTGCTGACGGGCAGCTATTACGGCCAGACGATCCAGATCTGGTCGGCGCTGTTCATGGCGGCGATCTGCGCCGCGGCCCTGGTGGGCATCCTGGGGCTGATCGAACGGCTGGTCCTCAAACGCATGGGGTTTGCGCGATGACGGGGTGGTGCATGCCCGCCGCGCCGCGCGCGGCGCAGAAAAACTCGAGTTTTTCTGGCCGTTTTCCTCAAGGAAAACGCGCTCTGGCCGGACGGATGGAGGCAGGTCGATGAGAGCCGCGATGCAACAAAGCCTGGTCAGAAGCGGGATGATGCCGGCGGTCGGCGTCGCGCTTGTCCTGCTGGGCGCGCTGGTCGACTGGCGGCTGGGCGCGATCCTTGCGCTGTGGATCGGGGCTTGGCTGGTCAACGTGCTGATCTCGAACACGGCGCGTGGCGGCGGCGTCCGGTTCCTCGTGCCGGTGATCTTCGGTGCGACGCTTCTGGGGCTGTGGGAACTGGCGGTGCGGTTGTTCGAGATCTCGCCCATCATCCTGCCCGCGCCCTCGGTCATCGCGGAGACCTTCGCGGCGAATACAGACATCCTGTGGGCCGATTTCCAGCAGACTATCTTGAAAGGTGCGCTGGCGGGCTACCTGATCGGCTGCGGCGCGGCCTTCCTGACGGCGCTTCTGATCGACCGGTCGCCCTTTCTGCAACGCGGGCTGTTGCCGGTGGGCAATTTCATCGCGGCGCTGCCCATCGTGGGCACGGCCCCGATCCTGGTGATGTGGTTCGGCTTCGGCTGGCAATCGAAGGCGGCGGTCGTGGTGGCGATGGTGTTCTTCCCGATGCTGGTCAACGCGGTGCAGGGGCTGAAGGCCTCTGAGCCGATGCAGCGCGACCTGATGCACACCTACGCGGCCAGCTACGGCCAGAGCCTGATGAAGCTGCGCCTGCCCACGGCGCTGCCCTTCCTCTTCAACGGGTTGAAAATCTGCACAACCCTTGCGCTGATCGGGGCGATCGTGGCCGAATTTTTCGGCTCGCCCACGGTCGGCATGGGTTTCCGCATCAAAATCGAGGTCGGACGCCTCGCCATGGATATGGTCTGGGCCGAGATCGCGGTCGCGGCGCTGGCGGGGTCCGGCTTTTACGGGCTGGTGGCGCTGATCGAGCGCAAGACGACATTCTGGCATCCGTCGCAACGGCGGGGCTGATAAAACGGCATAACAAACCAAGAGAGCCCAACAGGAGGGAAGACCATGAAAAAGACGATGATGGGGGCCGCGGCCCTTGCCATGACCACCACCGGAGCCTGGGCCGAGGCCCATGGCGGGATGGATACCGTGAACCTGCAGCTTCAGTGGGTCACGCAGGCGCAGTTCGCCGGCTACTACGTGGCGCTGGAAAACGGCTATTACGAGGAAGAAGGCCTCGACGTGAACATCATGCCGGGCGGCCCCGACATTGCCCCGCCGCAGGTGCTGGCCGGTGGGGCGGCCGACGTCATGCTGAACTGGATGCCGTCGGCCCTGGCCGCGCGCGAACGCGGCCTGCCGGTGGTCAACATCGCCCAGCCCTTCGTGCGCTCGGGCCTGATGCTGACCTGCTGGGCGGATGTGGGCATCAGCGAGCCCGCCGACCTGGCCGGTCATACGGTGGCGCATTGGTTCTTCGGCAACGAGTACCCGTTCCTGTCCTGGATGAGCCAGCTTGGTATTCCGACCGACGGCTCCGAGGGCGGAGTGACGCTGTTGCAGGCGGGCTTCAACGTCGATCCGCTGTTGCAGCGTCAGGCCGACTGCATCTCGACCATGACCTATAACGAGTACTGGCAGATCATCGACGCGGGCATCACGCCCGAGGAACTGGTGACCTTCAAGTATGAAGATTACGGCGTCGCCACGCTGGAAGACGGGATCTGGACGCTGGAAGAGAACCTCGAAGATCCGGAATTCGTCGAGCGCATGTCGCGTTTCGTGCGCGCCTCGATGCGCGGCTGGACCTGGGCGGTGGAAAACCCCGACGAGGCGGCGATGATCGTGCTCGACTATGACGAGACCGGAGCCCAGACCGAAGAGCACCAGCTGCGCATGATGGGCGAGATCGCCCTGCTGGTCGAAGGCGGTGACGGCACGCTGGACGAGGAAGCCTACCAGCGCACGGTCGACACGCTGCTGGCCGGCGGCTCGGACCCGGTGATCTCCGAGGCGCCCGAGGGGGCGTTCACCCATGCCGTGACCGATATGGCGCTGGGCGAATAATCCTGCTGAACGGTTGAACAAGAGGCGGCCCCGCATCTGTGCGGGGCCGCTTTTTCATGCGCCGTCGCGTTTTGGCGCACCGTCGAGACGGGCGGCGAACAGCGCCTCGGCCGGCGTTCGTGGCCTGGCGTCGGGGCTGTCGGAATCGCCCACCCGCGTCACGTCGAGCGGCGGAATGCCAAGGCCCTTCACCGGCGGCGGATCGGCGGGTGGGTCCAGCGGTTCGACCTCGCTGCCCCGGTTTGGTGCCTGCCGCATGTCGGCCTGCGTCGCATCGGATGCCGGCGTGACGGCTTGCCGGCCGGTTTCCGTGGGCGTTCCGGGCGCGGGTGTGTTGGGGGACGTAGGGCCCATGACCGGGGCCGCGCAACCTGTGGTGACAGGGGGAAAAGGCATGGTCAGCATCACGATCACCCTTGGTTTGCATGGTGATGCCCCGACCCGAGAGCCGTTTAGCACAGCCGGCACCGTTCTGTCCCGAGATGGTTAAAATCCGAGCTTGATGCGGCCCGGGCGCGCCTCGCTCCGTCCGGTGCCCCCGTTCCGGCCCAGAGTTCGCACAAAATGCCACGTTCTGGCCGCACTCGCGGCACCTTGGCCCGGTAGCGCATGATCGAGGCAACGTGCAGGCAGACCCTGGCCCCCCATCTCTGATGGGCCGTCTGGCATGCGTTGTCCCTTGTATGGATGAACGCGCGCAGGATTTCAGAATGGCCACCGCCGAGGAACTCGATGTCACCGTCACCACCGACGCGACGACCGTTGCCAACCAGCTTTTCGGCGACGGGATCACCGTTCAATCGGCCACGCTGAGCGGGGCCACGGGCCAGACGGGGCTGTACAGCAATGCTGACACGACCTCGCCCGGCGTGGCGGCCGGGGATTCCGGCGTCATCTTCTCGACCGGGAATGTCACGGATTTCACCAATTCCGACGGGTCGACGGACACGAACACCGCGGCCGGGACATCCACCAACCATGGCGGGGCGGGGGATGCGGATATCGGGGCCATTACCGGCACCTCGACCTTCGACGCGGTCGTGTTCGAGGCGGTGTTCGTGCCCGATGGTGACTACATCACGATGCAGTTCACCTTCTCGTCCGAGGAATACCTGGAATACGTGAATTCGGGGTTCAGCGACACGCTGGGCGTCTGGGTGAATGGCGAGTACATCGCGGTGACGCCCTTGGGCGACGAGGTTTCGATCGACACGGTCAACGACGCCTCGAATGCGAACCTCTACATCGACAATCCCGACACGACCGATCCCTACAACACCGAGATGGACGGGTTCACGGTCGACCTCTCCTTCAAGGCGCCGGTCAATGCGGGCGAGGAAAACACGATCAAGATCGCGCTCGCCGACGAGGGCGACGGGGCCTTTGACACCAATGTCCTCTTCGCGGCCGACAGCATCCAGACCGTCGCGCTGGCCTTCGATGACGAGGTGACCTTTCCGGTCAATGCCGCGCGCGTCGTCGACGTGCTGGCCAATGACGTGGACGATCTGGGCCAGGGCCTGACCATCACCGAGGTCAATGGTGAGGCGATCTCGGTGGGCGGCAGCGTGACGCTGGCCACCGGCGAGGTCATCACGCTGAACGCGGATGGTACGCTGACCATCCAGACCGACGGCGATGTCGGCACGACGCTGATCACCTACACGATCGAGAATGGCGAGGGCACGACGGATGTCGGCTACCTGACGCTGAATACCGAGGCCGCGCCGGCCCTGGACGGGATCGTCGATGGCACCACCGCCGGAGAGGTGATCGACACGGCCTACACCGGTGACCCCGATGGCGACATGGTCGACGCGGGCGATGCGACCGGCGTTCTGGGCACGACGGGCGATGGTGACGTGATCCAGGCCTGGGGCGGCGACGATACGGTGCTGGCCGGGGCGGGCGATGACATCGTCTTTGCCGGCAGCGGTGACGACAGCGTGGATGCCGGAGCCGGGGCAGACAGCGTCGATGGCGGCACCGGCAGCGACACGATCCTGGGCGGGGCCGATGACGACTCGATCACTGGGGGCGCGGGCGGCGACACCCTGTCGGGCGAGGGCGGCAATGACGTGCTCGACGGCGGCCTGGACGATGACAGCCTCGATGGCGGTGTCGGGAACGACCAGCTGACCGGCGGGGAGGGCAACGACACCTTCGCCTATTCCGGTGGCCTCGACACGATCACCGATTTCAACGACACGACCGCCGGTGCGATCGATGATGGCGACGCCACCAATAACGACGCGATCGACCTGTCCGGCCATTACGACCATATCTCGGAGCTTTATGCCGATTATGCCGATGACGGCATCCTGAACCAGTCCAACACCACCGATACCCGCGGCAACACGGTCGATTACTCGGACAACACGCAGTTCGGCTCGGGCGAGGGGATCGTCTTTCAGGGCGGCGCGGCAGACGAGACCTTTTTCACGGAGGAAAACACCGGCGTGGTCTGTTTCGCCGAAGGGACCATGATCGCGACGCCCTCGGGCGAGGTGCCCATCGAACGGCTCGGACCCGGCGATCTGGTCCAGACCCGCGACAACGGGCTCAAGCCGATCCTCTGGGTCGGGTGCAAGCGGCTGGGGCCAGCGGAGCTTGCGGCTTCGCCATGGCTCCGGCCGATCCAGTTGCAGGCGGGCCATTTCGGGCTGGAACGCGCGTTGATCGTGTCGCCGCAGCACGGCGTGTTGCTGACACCGCGCGACCAGCCGGGCGGAGAGGTGCTCTACCGCGCGACGCACCTGGCGCGCATGCCGGGCGGCGCGGCGCGGGTGAAAAACGGGGCACGGTCGGTGACCTACTACCACATCCTGTTCGACCGCCACGAGGTGATCTGGTCGAACGGCATCCCGAGCGAAAGCTTCTATCCCGGCCCGATGGGCTATGGCAGCCTGGACCACGCGGCGCTGGAGGAATTGCACCGCCTGTTCCCCGAGTTGACCGGCGTGAATGTCGACAAGGTGCTGGGCGAAGCGGCCCGCGAGTATTCGCGGAACGGGACACTGCCCCCGCATCTGAAGGATCTGATGGAGGCGGCGTAAGGGCTGCCCCCCCCCGGGGGGCTGAA
This sequence comes from Maritalea mobilis, assembly GCF_019800885.1. Taxonomy (GTDB): domain Bacteria; phylum Pseudomonadota; class Alphaproteobacteria; order Rhodobacterales; family Rhodobacteraceae; genus Roseibacterium; species Roseibacterium beibuensis. The sequence continues at coordinate 1,090,956 of NZ_JAHVKE010000001.1, read as the reverse complement.
AAAGGGCCGCGCGGATCGGGTGCCCCTTTTGGATTCGGTGTGCAGATGAGCGCGGAGGCGAAGGAGGGTAATGTCCGTTTGGAGCCCTTCACGGACCTTGCTGTCCTGCGCAGTATTCTTGGCGAGGGGCGGATGCTGTTGGAAAAGTCCGCCCAAGAACGCGTTTTTGGCTACCCTCAGGCTTGGGTGTCGCCGTTAGGTTCGGGCAATCGCCCGTCGCGCCGCCTGGAGGCGTTTATCTGGTCGCTCAGCTCATGCCGTCGCCGCCGGTTTGGCGCACTGAGGCCGCAGCTTCGCGAGTTTTTGGAGGTTCTGGGCGATGGCGGCGAGGAGGCATTCGTCTTTCGCACCATTGGGGCCGCGCAGGTGTAGCCGATTCAGGCCGAGGATGCGCTTGAGGTGGGCGAAGAGCATCTCCACCTTCTTCCGCTTGTCTCGGGATACCTTGGAGGCCTTTGTCGTGCGGCCTGCGCGGGCGAACTCGCGTGCTTCCTCGTTGGGTTCACGGGTGACGTATCGGGCCTCCGCTTTCGGGCAGCAGATGTCCTTGGATGGACAGGCCTGACATGTCGCCTTCAAGGCACGATATTTCTTCCGCCCGCCGGTGTCCTGACCCCGGTTCGCATCGGAGTAGTTCCGGCGATATTGCTTGAGGGCGTGTCCTTCGGGGCAGATGTATTGATCATTCGCCTCGTCCCATTCGAAGTCGGGTCTGGACCAGGTGCCATCGGTCCGCTCCGACTTGTCGATCACCGGAATGAAGGGGACGATGCTGCGCTGCTTAACCAGCCATCCAAGGTTCTCGGCGTTGCCATATGCCGTGTCGGCCGCCAGCCATTCCGGTCGACTGCCGAACCGCTTCTCCGTCCTGTCGAGCATGGTCCGCGAGGACCCGACCTATGCCTGACGGATCGCTCTCGTGGCTTCGACATCCATAATCACCGAGCTTTTTCAGTCGATCAGGTAGTTGGTGGCATAGGCAAAATAGGGGCAGCTCTCCTCGGCGCGGGCCCATTGCGCCGCCGGGTCGGACTTGGCCACGAACTTCGGCTGGACCGGGGATGCGGCACCGAAAGCGGCATCGTCGAGTGTCTCCAGGTACTCCCGCGCCGTGCGGTTGCCAGCCTCGCGCGCGACCTCAGGGCTCCAGTCCTCGGCTGCGATTGATCGGCCCTTGTTGGCGTCAGCGGCGATCAGGCTGGCGTCCACGGCAAAACCCTCGCCGGATACCAAATCCTCCCTCAGGCACCGCTCGACCGTGGCCTAGAAGACCTGTCGCAGCAGATTGCTGTCGCGCAACTTGCCATGGCGATAGCGCGAGAAGGTCGAGTGATCCGGGACCTTCCCCTCCCGGCCCAGCCGACAGAACAAGCGATAGGCGAGGTTCAGATGAACCTCGTCGCAGAGGCGACGTTCCGACCGGATGCCCATGACGTAACCGATGACCAGCATCCGGATGATCAGTTCCGGATCGATCGAAGGACGCCCGAGGTGGCTGTAGAAGGGGCGAAGGGCTTCCCGCATCCCATCCAAATCGAGGAACCGGTCGATCGCGCGAAACATGTGATCGGACGGGACATGACGCTCCAGATCGAAGTCTTAGAACAATTGCGCCGATGCCGTTTGGGTGCCCATCATGACGAAATCCTCCAATCCGCTCATAATCGAGTGAATCAAGGGACTTGCCGCACTGCAACAAAGACTTTTTCAACAGCATGGGCGGAGAGCGGCCATTCGCTGCGAGCTCTGCCAAGGTCGGCTTTTCGGCACAGGCAGTGTTGCCCGGCAGTTCGAGCCACTTCAATCAAGGCAACGGCTGCTCAACCGCCTTGTCCACTTGAGTGTCCAAGGCGATCAGCAGCATTTGATGCCTTGAAATGCCATCACGCCGCAGACACCTGTTCGGGCTGCATCGCGCCAGTCATCAACGCCACTGCGTCTGACATGCTGATGGATTTCGGATCGACCACGCAGAGCCGTCGCCCAAGGCGGTGAATATGGATGCGGTCAGCCACTTCGAAGACATGGGGCATGTTGTGGCTGATGAGCACGACCGGCGTGCCGCGCGACCGCACATCCTGGATCAGGTCCAGCACCTTGCGGCTTTCCTTGACGCCGAGGGCGGCCGTGGGTTCGTCGAGGACAATGACCTTGGAACCGAAGGCCGCGGCGCGGGCCACGGCAACGCCCTGACGCTGGCCACCCGAGAGCGTCTCGACCGCCTGGTTGATGTTCTGAATTGTCATCAGCCCGAGCTCGGATAATTTCTCGCGGGCGAATTTCTCCATCGCTTTTTGGTCCAGCATGCCGAACCATTTGCCCATGACACCGGGTTTGCGCAGTTCGCGGCCGCAGAACATGTTGTCGGTGATCGACAACGCGGGGCTGAGGGCGAGGGTCTGGTAGACGCATTCGATTCCCGCTTCGCGCGCCTGCAACGGCGAGGCATAGCTGACCTCGCGCCCTTCCAGCGTGATTGTTCCTTCGTCGGGCACGGTTGCGCCCGAGATCGCCTTGATAAGCGAGGACTTGCCTGCGCCGTTGTCGCCGATCACCGCCAGGATCTCGCCCGGCATGAGATCGAAATCGGCATGGTCGAGGGCGGTGACGCGGCCGTAGCGCTTGACCAGCCCGCGCGCCTTGAGAAGAGGTTCCGTCATGCCGACACCTTTCTGATCCATTGGTCGATGGCGACCGCGATGATGATGAGCCAGCCGATGGCGAAGACCTGCCAGAGGACATCGACCCCGGCCAGCCTGAGGCCAGACTGGAAGACGCCCACGATAAGCGCCCCGAAAAGGGCGCCCATGATCGAGCCTCGCCCGCCAAAAAGCGAGATGCCACCGATCACCACGGCGGTGATGCTTTCGAGATTCCCCTCGTAGAAACTTTGCGGCGAGATCGATCCGACCCGCCCGATCGAGGCCCAGGCTGCCAGCGCGCAGATGAAGCCGGCCAGCATGTAGACCTGTCGCAGCGTGCGGTCGGTTCGGATGCCCGCGAGCTCGGCAGATTCCTTGTCATCGCCGATCATGTAGACGTGCCGGCCCCACGCAGTCTTGTTCAGCACGTACCAGAGCGCGACGAAGACCGCGATCATCAAGAGCGTGCCATAGGTCAGCCGTGCCGAGCCTATCGCGATGCTCTGACCGAAAAATTTCAGTAGCGGTGCCGTCGTGTCGATGTCGGCCCCGCGGATCGACTGCGCCCCAGACAGGTAGAGGTTGAGCGCGAAGAAGACGTTCCAGGTGCCCAACGTGGCGATGAAGGGTGGCAGCTTGATCTTCGTGACGAGCCAGCCATTCAGGTAGCCTGCGGCGATGCCGCCGATGAAGGAGATCACAATGGCAATGGGGGCAGGCACGCCGAACTCGACCGCGAGCTTGCCCGAGATCACGCTCATCAGGACCATGATCGCAGCGACCGAGAGGTCGATGCCCGCGGTCAGGATGATCAGGGTCTGCGCTGCGGCGAGGATGCCGATGATCGAGACCTGTTGCATGATGAGCGACAGGTTGAACGGCGAGAAGAAACGTTCGCCCGCGATGAAGCCAAAGACAGTGATGGACGCGACGAGGATGATGACCGGCACAAAGGTCGGGTTCCCATGTAGAACGTGCTGAATGGTTCCGATCATGCCGCGCGGCGCGTGTTCGAATTCCGCGACAGCAGAGGCGCTGTCCTTCAGACTCGCTTCATATTCCTGGCCGCCGGGGGTTGGACTTTCCGACATGTCGTGGTCTCCGTCCGAAAAGGTGCCATGGCTTTGCCACGCAGGGCAAGGCCGACCATTGCGATGGGGATTGGGTTGGGTGGGGCGGCATGCAGCGCCATATGCGCCACATGCCGCCTGGATTCAGCGAGGGCTCAGCCCCAGCAGAGTTCCAGAGCTTCTTCCGAGGTGATCGACTCCACCCCCTCAACCGGCTGGTCGGTCACCAGCATTACGCCGGTGTTGAAAAAGTCGAGGCCTTCGGTGTTCTCCGGCATGGTGCCGTCGGTCGCATGTGCGATGATAGCCTCGATTCCCAGCGACGCCATGCGCAGCGGGAATTGCATAGACGTCGCCCCGATCACGCCGGAGGCCACGTCGCGGACGCCCGGGCATCCGCCGTCGACCGAGACGATGAGCGCCTGGTCGGCAAGGCCGAAAGCGTTGAGCGCTTCATAGGCACCGGCCGCTGCGGGTTCATTGATCGTGTAGACGACATTGATGCCCGAGTTGATCTGCAGCAGATTTTCCATGGCGGTACGACCGCCTTCGGCATTGCCGTTGGTCACGTCGCTACCGACGATGCGCGGATCGTCCTCGTCACCGATATCGGTCGGATCGTTCACCTCGATTCCGAAACCGGTCAGGAAGCCCTGGTTGCGCAGGTAGTCGACCGAAACCTCGGAGGCGTTCAGGTCGAGCGTTGCGATCAGCGCGTTCTCGGCCTCATCGCCGAGGGTCGCCGCGGCCCATGCGCCAATCAGACGGCCTGCTTCGAAGTTGTCGGTGGCAAAGGTCGCGTCTGCCGTGTCCGCGGGCTCGAACGGGGTGTCGAGCGCGATGACCAGAAGACCCGCTTCGCGTGCTTGGGTGATGACCGGCTCAAGGGCGCGGCTGTCGGAAGGCGTGATCAGGATACCCGAGGCACCGGCCGCGATGCAGGTCTCGACCGCGGCGACCTGGCTTTCGACGTCGCCATCGATGGCGCCGGCATAGGTCTGCAGCGTGATCCCTGCCGCTTCGGCGGCCTCGGTCGCGCCTTCGCGCATCTTCACGAAAAAGGGGTTGGTGTCGGTTTTGGTGATCAGGCAAGCGGTCACGTCGCCGTGCGCTTCGGCTTGAGCCATGCCCGTGAATGCAACAGCGGCAGCACCGCTCAGCATGAGCGCCTTGAGGGTCTTCGTCATGGTTTCCTCCCAGAAATATGGTCCGGCGACTCTTGCGCCTTCACCAGAAGACCATGCGCCGCCACACGGGCCCTGTCAATAATTAAATCACTCTTATTTAGTAATTGACAGATGGTCTGGAAAGATCAAGATGCCAATGGGAGGACAACGATGAAGGACGCGCCAGATACACCTCGGGCCGGTGGGCATGCCGATGCACTGGGAACGAACCAATCGGGCATGCGTGCGCAGAACGAACGCCTTGTCCTGACCCTAATTCGTCGCCACGGCGCGCTTGCAAAATCCGAGATCGCCCGCTTGACCGGCCTGTCGGCCCAAACGGTGTCGGTCATCATGCGCGCCTTGGAGGACGAGCTCCTCATTCTTCGCGGAGAGCCGCAACGCGGCCGCGTCGGACAGCCCTCGGTGCCGATGACGCTGAACCCGCGCGGCGCTTTCTTTCACGGGCTCAAGATCGGTCGCCGGTCTGTTGAGATGGTTCTGACCGATTTCCTGGGCACGATCCTCGCCCGTCGCGCACGGCAGTACGACTACCCAGACTACGAGATGGTCCGCGCCTTTGCACTCGAAACCGCCAACGACCTTGTCGGCGTCCTGTCTGCCGAGGAGCGTGAGCGGGTCGAGGGGCTCGGCATCGCGATGCCCTTCGAGATCTGGGGATGGGCGAGCATGCTGGGCATGGCGCCCGAAGCCATGACCCCCTGGAAAGAACGCGATATTCAAGAGGAACTGTCCGAGGCCCTCGCATTGCCAGTGTTCCTGCAGAACGATGCCACCGCGGCCTGCAGCGCGGAACTGGTCTTCGGGACCCCGGAACAGCCATCGGATTTCCTGCATTTCTACGTCGCTTTTTTCATTGGCGGCGGCGTCGTCCTCGACGGCCGTTTGTTCCGGGGGCAGACCGGCAATGCCGGCGCGGTGGGGTCCATGCCGGTGCCGGACAAGACGGGCAAGATGCGCCAATTGATTGACCTTGCATCGCTTGTAACGCTCGAGCAGCGATTGCGGGCCCAGGGGTTCGAAGCGTCAGCTTTGTGGGCCTCCTCTGAGCGGTGGACGCTGCCGGACGACATCGTCACGGCTTGGCTGGAAGAGGCTGCCGAAGCCATCGCTCATGCCGTTCACGGGGCACTTGCCGTTCTGGATTTCTCAACGGTCAAAATCGATGGATGGATGCCGGAGGACATCCGCGGAGACCTGACCAAACGCATCGATGCCTGCCTGAGAAGACATGACCTGACGGGCCTCAACATGCCCGATATCCAGGAGGGCAGCATCGGCCCGGATGCCCGCGCACTGGGCGCGGCGAGCCAACCGCTCCTGGCCAGTTTCCTGGTGGCGTACCTACGATAGCGTAGAATTCCATGAAGTCTTGCTGATGGAGCAAGATAAACGCCCCACGCCGCCGACAATCATAGTCGCAGACGAAATCCAAGGTCGGCTCCAAGTAGCGAAACGGGCGTCCCCTGTTCCTGGACCGATACGGCAGCTATGGGCCGTCCACGTTGAGGGTGCGACCGACCGGAGCGTCGGATTGCTTCGCAGCCGCAGGTCAGCTTCAAGCCCTGAACGGACTCGGCGCACGATAGAAATTGTGCATGAGCGGCGAGACCGCTTTCGACGCGAATGGTCCTATTCCAACTTTTATCGCGCGCGGCACATGTCCTACCTTCGCGTCCAACCTGGCCATTGATTGTTTTGCAATGGACATTTCTGATTTCAGTCATTCCTCGTCACGAGTCTGTCTGCCAGCGGCTTCATACGTGGCATGGTTTTTAATCAGAAGGTCACGGACGGGTGAGTGCGCCGATGTCCACCTCGACCCGCTCGGAGAGGCTTTCGATACTGTCGTGAAGCAGCTGGATCGCGTAGGCAGGGTTGTGGACCCAGGCGCCACCATCCTTGGCCACAACCTGGTAATTATACGCCGCCATTAAGAGGCGCGGTGTCCAACTTGCGTAGCGGTTGGGAAAGATGGCCTCCTCGGGGACGATGGTCCCGTCGTCGTCGCTGTCGGCGAAGAAATAAGGGAAGCTTTCGGAGGCATAGCCGATGGGGGCCTCGGCGACCTCGCGCGCGTAATCTGCGATGGCGGTCCCGAGGATGGAATGTAGCCCCTCGATCTCGACGCGGATGCCACCGCTGACCAACCCGTCGCCGTCGAAGTCGGCATGGCGGGTGCGAATGGACCTGATGTCGTTCACCCCTTCGTGGCAGGCCAGGCACCTCTGGGTCTCGACGTCGGTGGTATGCGGTTCGTGGCAGGCGACGCAGGTGCCCGCGCTCGGGACATGGGCGAAGCGGCCGGCATAGGCGCGGCCGGGATACTGAAAGCCGCCGCGCACATCGCCGCCATGCATCAATGCCGCCGCAATGGCGTAGTGGACGTTGATGAAGCCGAGATCGGGCGACACCGCGTCAAGGTCTGGTCCGTCGGTGGCGGTCAGCACGCGATCGGTGGACGCCCGGCCCTGGTGGCACATGGTGCAGGTGGCCGAACCGCCCAGACCGCCAATCGTCACGCCCGATGGGAAGGTGACGGCGTCAAGCGTCTGGGCCTCGGAGACGTGACAGGAGGCGCAGCCGATCACCGTGTTGATCGTACCGGGATGCTCCACCGAAAGGGCGGGGGTGTCGTCGGCGCCTAGCCAGTCGAGCATCCCCGTCTCGGAATGGCAGGCGGCGCAGGCCGGCGGCACCTCGCCGTCCTCGTTCCAATGGGTGAAGGAGGGCGAGTGGTAGTCGCTATGCGGCCCCATGAGCCACGCCTCGGTGACCTCGCTTAGACTGAAATCCTGTGCAACACCCGGCGCTGCGGCCGCGATGATGATTCCCACGAGCCCTGAAATCAGACGGAACTTGCGCAAAACGACCTCCGCTCGACAAATGGTACACGGATGTGCACGGATGTGTACAAGTGTGCCTTGCCCGAGCGCATCGACCTTAATCCAGATCAAGGACACGCAGCGCCGCCGCAGCCCTGAGTTATGCAAGGCCGGCAAGAAGCCGCCGATAAGGAGGATGCCGCGATAGGAGAGAGGTCAAAGGACGGCGCAAGAACACTGCGTCTGCCGACATGGGTCGTGGCAGCGCTCTATCCGGTCGCCTGTCTGGCCCCACTCCTGTTCGCCGCGAAGCGGGATGTCGTCCCGACCTCTGGCTGGGCGATCGCGGCGGCGGGTATTGGCCTTGTCGGGCTTGCTTCTATCGCGGCGCAATTCGTAACGTCAGGCCGTTTCGAGCTTGTGTCGGGGCGCCTCGGCATCGACCGGGTAATGGCGTTTCACAAGATGGCAGCCTTGTGGGTCACTCTGACCCTTCTTCTGCATCCCGTGATCTATGTAGTGCCGACCTTCCTTGCCGACCCAGCGCTGGGGGCCGAACGGCTGGTGGCGTATCACACGTTGCCGCATTATCGCAGCGGAGTCGTAGCACTTTGGGCGCTTGTTTTTATGGTGGTGGGCTCAGCGCTGCGCGAACACCTGCCGCTGCGCTACGAGGCGTGGCGCGCTGCGCATCTCGTGCTCGCCGTCGTGACGATTGGTGCGGGTCTCCATCATGCTGTCAGCGTGGGCCGGTTCAGCGCGGCGGGGGGGCTCAACGGGTATTGGTGGGCCGTCGGCGCGGCGGCTGTCGGGGTCGTCGCAATCCTTTACGGGCTGCGCTGGGCAGGGCTGAACCTGCGGCCTTGGCGCCTCGTTTCCGTGACCAAACTGGCCGACCAAATGTGGGAGCTCAATGTTCAACCCGCCAAGGGTACACCACCGCTTTTCTATCACGCAGGCCAGTTTGTCTGGATGACCGAAGGTGTCCGGCGCTTCCCTCTGTTCGATCACCCCTTTTCCATTGCCGACAGTCCCTTGCGTCCGGGCCTGAGCTTCGTCGTCAAGGAAGCGGGCGATTTCACGAACCAGATCGGGACACTCGCGATCGGAACACCGATCGGGATCGATGGACCTTACGGCAGTTTCACGCTCGAGGATCACGACGGGGATGCTATCCTACTGATCGCCGGGGGCGTCGGCATCGCGCCGATCCTCGGCATACTCCGAGATCTTGTGGCGCGGGACGATCGGCGTCCTGTTCGCCTCGCCTATGCGGCCGGTCATCCCGAAAACTTCGCGGGCAAGAACGAGATCGAGGTAGCGCGATCTACGCTCGATCTCGAAACGCTTTTCCTCAGCGAGGAGGACACGCCCGGCTGGGACGGAGAAACCGGACGGCTCGACGCGGATCGGCTGTCGGAGATGCTGCGCGGGCTCGACCCGGCGCGGACCGTCGCGCTGATTTGCGGGCCGGGACCGATGGTGACGGCGGTTGCCGACAACCTCATCGATCTTGGCCTTCCCTCGGACCGGGTGATGTACGAGCGCTTCGATTATTCCGAGGGCACATCGCGCCTCGATCGTCGCCTCAAAGGGCGTTTAACAGGGCTTGGTTTGGCACTCCTAGCTGGCATCGCTGCATTCGTTGCACTGATGACCTGACGGGCCGCACCATACGAGGCGAGCACTGGGAATGCCAATCCCGGCCTTCGCAACCCCATGAGAAAGGCCCCCCCTTCTTGCGGGACCGACGGGGCCAAAATCTCGACGAACGGTCGCTTGGTGTCCGTCCTCGCAAAGCCTTATTGGCGACCAGCAGGAAACGACGACTTTATCCTGCCCTGCTGACCTCCGGCCACTGCGTGATGCTATCTGCGACATTAATGGCAGGTTCGGTGCGCCGCAGCGAGGCGCTAGCGGTCGACATCAATGTCCGGTATGGGCCGGAACCCACGGCCTGCTTGGCGAGTTCAAAGGTCTAAAAACTCCGCCAAGCCGACACCCGGTGCAGAGGTCTCCCGAAACATTCTTTGGGGCACTTTGTCGGACTTGGCATCATGCCCGTAGGGATCTCGCCCATGAGGGGCAACGCGACATGAAAAAGGGCCACCCGGATCGGGCGGCCCTTTTCGTCCCTGCAGGGGGACGTCAGCCCTTGTTCATGCGGTTCTCGATCAGCTCGTCCACCACGGCGGGTTCGGCGAGCGTCGAGGTGTCGCCGAGGCTGCCGTAATCGTTCTCGGCGATCTTGCGCAGGATGCGGCGCATGATCTTGCCCGAGCGGGTCTTGGGCAGGCCGGGGGCCCATTGGATCAGGTCGGGCTTGGCGATGGGGCCGATCTCGGTGCGGACCCAGGTCTCCAGCTCCTTGCGCAGCTCGTCCGAGGGCTCGACCCCGTTCATCAGGGTGACATAGGCGTAGATGCCTTGCCCCTTGATCTTGTGCGGGTAGCCGACCACGGCGGCCTCGGCGACCTTGGCATGGGCGACCAGCGCGCTTTCGACCTCGGCGGTGCCCATGCGGTGACCGGAGACGTTGATCACGTCATCGACGCGGCCCGTGATCCAGTAATAGCCATCCCCGTCGCGGCGGCAGCCATCGCCCGAGAAATAGTAGCCCTTGTAGTCCGAGAAATAGGTTTTCTCGAACCGCTCGTGATCGCCCCAGACGGTGCGCATCTGGCCCGGCCAGCTGTCCTTCATGCAGAGCACGCCCTCGGCCTCGGTCGTGGTTATCTCCTGCCCGGAATGCGCGTCGAGGATGACGGGCTGCACCCCGAAGAAGGGGCGCGTGGCGCTGCCGGGCTTGGTCGGGATCGCGCCGGGCAGGGGGGTGATCAGGTGGCCGCCGGTTTCCGTCTGCCACCACGTGTCGACGATGGGGCAGCGGCCCTGTCCGACGACGCTGTTGTACCAGTTCCACGCCTCGGGATTGATCGGCTCGCCCACGGTGCCCAGCAGTTTCAGGTCCGACAGGTCGTATGTCGTGACGAACTCGTCCCCCTGTCCCATCAGCGCCCGGATCGCGGTGGGGGCGGTGTAGAACTGGTTGACCTTGTGCTTTTCGCACACGGCCCAGAACCGGCCCGCGTCGGGGTAGGTGGGCACGCCTTCGAACATCAGGGTCGTCGCGCCGTTCGCGAGCGGGCCATAGACGATGTAGCTGTGGCCCGTGACCCAACCGACATCCGCCGTGCACCAGAAGATGTCCCCGTCGTGGTAGTCGAAGGTGTAGGCGTGGGTCATCGAGGCATAGACGAGGTAGCCGCCGGTCGTGTGCACCACGCCCTTGGGCTGCCCGGTGGAGCCGGAGGTGTAGAGGATGAACAGCGGATCCTCGGCATTCATCTCGACCGGGGCGGCGTGGTCATCCGCTTCAAGCCGCATCTCGTTGTAGTCGTAGTCACGGTCGGCGATCCAGGTGGTCTGGCCGCCCGTCCGCTTCACGACGAGGCATTTGACGCTGTCCTTGCAATGCAGCAGCGCCGCGTCGGTGTTGGACTTGAGCGGCGTCTTGCGCCCGCCGCGCGGGGCCTCGTCGGCGGTGATGACCACCTTGGCGTCGCAGCCATTGATCCGGGCGCCAAGCGCGTCGGGCGAAAAGCCCGCGAAGACGATGGAATGGATCGCGCCGATCCGCGCGCAGGCCAGCATGGAATAGGCCGCCTCGGGGATCATGGGCAGGTAGATCACCACGCGGTCGCCTTTGCGCACGCCCATGTCTTCGAGGATGTTGGCCATCTTGCACGTCTCGCGGTGCAACTCGGCATAGGTGATGTGCTTGGCGTCGTCGTTGGGGTCGTCGGGCTCCCAGATGATCGCGGTCTGGTCGGCGCGCGTGGCAAGGTGGCGGTCGATGCAGTTGGCGGCCACGTTCAGCGTGCCGTCCTCGAACCATTTGATGTCGATATTGCCGGGCGCGAAGCTGGTGGATTTGACCTTGGTATAGGGTTTGATCCAGTCGATACGCTGGCCATGTTCGGCCCAGAAGGCCTCGGGGTCGGCGACCGAGGCGGCATACATCTTTTCGTAGGTTTCCGCGTCGATATGGGCGGATTTCACGAAATCGGCGGACGGGGGCGTCATATCGTTGGGCATGGGTCCTCCCCTTCATGTCTGATTGGCGGCCGAACCCTCCCCCGGTTCGGCAGTCGAGGGGGAGTGTTTCGCATCGTTGCGAGTGAGGCAAGGCCCCTTGGGGTTTACCGCTTTTGCCCGCGATCTTGTGCTGACCCGGTAAATTCTTGGCCCGTTTTGTAAAGCCTGTTAATCTGCGTGCGTCTTGGGAGGAGAAATCAGATGGCCGGATTGCCCGACGGGATGCGGCGCGCGCAACTGACCGGTAATCGGATCCGCGAACGCCGCCTTGCCCGCGGCATGAAGCAGGCGGCGCTGGCCGAGGCGGTGGGCATCTCCGCCTCGTATCTCAACCTGATCGAACACAACCGCCGCAAGATCGGCGGCAAGCTGTTGAACGCGCTGGCCCGCGCGCTGGACGTCGAACCGGCGGCGCTGTCCGAAGGGGCGGATGCCACGCTTTACGATACGTTGCAGGCCTCGGCGCGCGACACCCGCGCGGGGCTGGGCGGGGTGCTGCCCGAAACGGCGCGGATCGACGAATTGGCCGCGCGCTTTCCGGGTTGGACCGGCCTGATCGCCGCGCAGCACAAGCGCATCGCGGGCCTTGAGGCGGTGGCCGAGGGGCTGCGCGACCGGCTGGGCCACGACCCGGTTCTGGCCGAGGCGATGCACGAGATGCTCTCCTCGGTCGCGGCGATCCGCTCGACCGCCGACATCCTCGCGCGCGACCCCGATCTGGACGCGGCGTGGCGCGGACGGTTTCACCGCAACCTCCACGAAGAGGCCGAGCGCCTGTCGCTCCGCGCCACGGCGATGCTGGCCCATTTCGAAGCGCCCGATACCGAGGAGTCGGGGGCCAGTTCGACCCCCATCGAAACGGTCGAGGCGCTGTTCGAGGCCGCCGGCCACCATTTCCCCGAGATCGAGACGCAGGGCCGTGCCGGGATCGAGGGGGTCATCGCGCGGGCGGCGGGTATGGAGGATAGCGCCAGCCACGCGCTCGCCCGCGACATGCTGGAGCGCTACGCGCAGGATGCCGCGCGCCTTCCGCTGGAAGTGATCCTGCCGGCCGCGCGCGAGGCCGGGTTCGACCCGGGCCGCCTGCTGATGCTGGGGCAGGGGGACGTGGCGCTGGTGTTGCGGCGACTGGCGAGCCTGCCGCTCTCGGCCGGGGCGCCGGATTTCGGGTTGGCGGTCTGCGATGCGGCCGGGGCGCTGTTGTTCCGGCGGCGTTTGCCGTCCTTTTCCATCCCGCGCTTTGGCCCCGGTTGCCCGCTTTGGCCGCTTTACGCCGTTCTGGCCCGTCCCGGCCAGCCCGAGGCGGCGCGGCTGGACCTGCCGCAAGGCGGGATCTTCGACGCCTGGGCCGTGGCGCAACCGGTGGCGCAGACCGGCTTTGGCCGCGCGCCGGTGGTGCAGGCCACCATGTTGGTTGCGCCCGCCAGTTCGGACAACGGGGGCGAGGCGGCCATTCCCGCCGGGCCGGGATGCCATTTATGCCCGCGTGAGGCGTGCCCCGCGCGGCGCTGAGTGCTGCCAGATGGGCCATTGCCTATTTGGTCGGCGTTTTGCAGACTGACCGAACCGACCGGAGGGAGGGCCGGAGTACTTGGGCAAGCGTATCTTACTGATCGAGGACGAGGCCAATATCCTCGAAGCCATCGGGTTCCTGCTGTCCCGCGAAGGGTGGGAGGTTCAGGGCCATGGCAAGGGGGAAAGCGCGCTGGCCGAGATCGCGCGCGTCTCGCCCGATATCGTGGTTCTGGACGTGATGCTGCCGGGGCGGTCGGGGCTGGAAATTCTGCGCGACCTGCGCGCCGACCCTGCCACGCGTGATCTGCCGGTCCTGATGCTGACGGCCAAGGGGCAGGCCAAGGACCGCGAACAGGCGATGGCGCTGGGCGCGAACGCCTTTCTGACCAAGCCCTTTTCCAACGCGGAATTGGTCTCGACCCTTGGCACGTTGACAGATGCCCCGGCCGCGGCGCGGTCGGGCGGCGGGGCCTGAGGGCCGGATCCGTGGCGCGGCGGCTTTTCCTGGAGCGACGCACCTACCGGCACAACCGGTTGCAGGATGCCGCGCGGCTGTTGCCGGTTCTCGGCGCAGTGCTGCTGTTCGGGCCGGTCTTCATCCGCTCCGAGGCCGAGCAGACGGCGGCGGCCGGGCTGGATGCCTGGCTGGTCTATTTCTTCGCGATCTGGGCGGGGCTGATCGGCGCGACCTACTGGATCAACCGGTCCCTGATGCGCGACATGCCGGGCGAGGCGGATGCCGCCCCCGCACCGCACGGCGCGCCGGATCCCTGAGATGCTGAGCTTCAACGGCCTCGTCGCGGTGTGCGTCCTCTACGTGGCGGGACTGTTCGCGGTGGCCTTCCTCGCCGAGAAACGCGCCGCCGAGGGCAAGGCGCGCTGGCTCAATTCGCCCATCACCTACACGCTCAGCCTATCGATCTACACGACGGCCTGGACCTTTTACGGCGCCGTCGGCTCTGCCGCGCGTTCGGGGCTGGAGTTCCTGACAATCTACCTTGGCCCGACGCTGGTTTTCATCGGGTGGTTCTGGCTTTTGCGCAAGATGGTGCGGATCGGGCGGGCGCAGCGCATCACCTCGATCGCCGACATGATCTCCAGCCGGTATGGCAAGTCGGGGGCGCTGGCGGCGATGGTGACGTTGCTCGCCGTGGTGGGCACGACGCCGTATATCGCGCTGCAACTGCAATCGGTGACGCTGTCTTTCTCGGCCTTTTCCAGCAATGGCGGGGCGGGGACACCGGATGCGGAGGCCACGGCGATCTGGGTGGCGGCGGGGCTTGCGCTGTTTACCATCGTGTTCGGGACGCGGTCGCTGGATGTGAACGAACGCCATCCCGGCCTGGTCTCGGCCATCGCGCTGGAGGCGATCGTGAAGCTTTTCGCGATCCTCGCGCTGGGGGTGTTCGTCGTCTGGGGCGTGGCGGACGGCCCCGGCGACATGCTGGCCCGGATCGAGGCCAGCCCCGTGATCGACACAAGCTGGAACGGTGCGCGCTGGGTGGGGATCACGGCGCTGGCGGGGGCGGCCATCCTGTGCCTGCCGCGCATGTTCCAGGTGCTGGTGGTCGAGAACTCGGACGAGCGGCACCTTGCGACGGCGGGCTGGGCCTTTCCGCTGTACCTGATGCTGATCAGCCTGTTCGTGGTGCCCATCGCCGTGATCGGTCTGGACCTGCCGAGCGCCGGGGACAACCCCGACCTCTTCGTTCTGACCGTGCCCTTGGGCCTCGGGCGCGACGGTCTGGCGCTGTTGGTGTTTCTCGGCGGCTTCTCGGCGGCGACCTCGATGGTCATCGTTGCCGCGCTAGCGCTGTCCACCATGGTGTCGAACCACGTGATCGTGCCGCTCTGGCTGCGGTTCTCGCGGGCCGAGGGGCCGACCTCGGGTGACATGCGGCGCGTGGCGCTGACGGCGCGGCGGCTGTCCATCGCGGGCGTGCTGTTCCTGGGCCTGTGGTACTATCGCCTGTCGGGCGGGGCCGAGGCGCTGGCCGATATCGGGCTGATCGCCTTCCTCGGTGTGGCGCAGGTGCTGCCCGCGCTTCTGGGCGGCATCCTGTGGCGGGGGGCGACGCGGGTGGGGGCGGCGCTGGGCATCGGGGCGGGCTTCCTGATCTGGGCGTGGCTGCTGCTGATCCCGAACATGGCCGAGACCGGGGGCCTGATCCCCGCCATGCTGGAAGAGGGGCCGTTTAGCATCGGCTGGCTCAGCCCCGCGACGCCCCTGGGCTTGCAGGCGACCGATCGCCTTCTGACCGCGATGATCCTGTCGCTGGGGACCAACACGCTTCTCTTCATCCTCGGGTCGCTGTTTTCCTTCCCCAGCCCGCTGGAGCGGTTGCAGGGCGCGCAGTTCGTCAATGTCTACGACCATTCCCGCGCGCTTCTGGGCTGGCGCGGGGCGGCGGGCACGGCCGATGACCTGCTGATCATGGCGCAGCGTATCCTCGGGTCGGGCCGGGCCGGGCGGCTGTTTCAAAGTGCCGCCGCCGCGCAGGGGCGCGAGGGGGCCTTGCCGGAACCGACCGCCGATTTCCTTGAAACGCTGGAGCGTGAACTGGCGGGGTCGGTCGGCGCGGCGACGGCGCATGCGATGGTGGGGCAGATCACCGGGGGCGCCAGCGTGTCGGTGCGCGACCTCTTGGCCGTGGCCGATGAAACGGCGCAGATCATGGAGTATTCCAGCCAGCTGGAGGCGAAATCGGCAGAACTGGCCCGCACGGCGGAACGCCTGCGCGAGGTGAACCAGAAGCTGACCGAGCTGTCGGTTCAGAAGGACGCCTTCCTCAGCCAGATCAGCCACGAGCTGCGCACGCCGATGACCTCGATCCGGTCGTTTTCGGAGATCCTGATGCAGTCCGATCCGCTGGACGATGCCGCGCGGGCGCGCTTCTCGCGCATCATCCATGACGAAAGCCTGCGGCTGACGCGGCTGCTTGATGACCTTCTGGATCTGTCGGTGCTGGAAAACGGGCGCGTGTCGCTGAACGAGGGAGAGGCGAGCCTGTCGGACGTGCTGGACCGGGCGATCTACGCGGCCGGCGCGCTGGAAGAGGGCGGGCGCATCGCCATCCGCCGCGACCGCGCGCGCGAGGCGGTGACGCTCTGGACCGACGCCGACCGGCTGGCGCAGGTCTTCATCAACCTGATCTCCAACGCGCAGAAATACTGCGATGCCGAGGCGCCGGAACTGTCGATCACCGTGCAGGGGCGCGGACCCGAGATCGAGATCGATTTCGCCGACAATGGCTCGGGCATCCCGCCGCGCCAGCAGACCCTGATCTTCGAGAAATTCGCCCGGCTGGACACGGCCAAGGGCGCGCCGGGGGCGGGGCTGGGCCTGGCCATCAGCCGCGAGATCATGGCGCGGCTCGGCGGCGACCTGGCCTATATGCCATCGCAGGTCGGCACGCGGTTTCGTGTGCGCCTGCCCGCGCGCGCGCAAGAGGCGGCCTGACCGCGGCGCGTTGGGGTTTTCTTAACCCTTTCCATGGCAGAACCGGGGTGATGCCCATCACCCCTTTCGCAGGCCAAAGACCGTGACCCACCAGCGCGCGACACCCGAGGGAGAGGCCGTGCTCCGCCGTATCGTCGCGGCCCATGCGGGGCAGCGACCGCCTGCGCCCGACCTTGCGCCGGTGTTGCAGCGTGCTTTCACGCGGGCGCTCCGGCATGCGAGCGTGCCGTTCGAGGGGCTGGGCCTGTCGCCGAGCTCCGTTACTGTCACCACGTCCGTGCCATTGGACGCCGCGCTTGCCGCCTTGCCCGCGCATGGGCTGGTCGCCGTGCTGGAGGCCGAGGGCGGATTGCGCGGCATGATCGCCCTGTCGCATGGCGCGATGGACCCGCTGATCGAGGTTCAGACAACGGGGCGGGTCGAGGCCGCCGATCTGCCGCCGCGCCGCGTGACCGCCATCGACGAGGCGCTTAGCCGCGATTTCATCGACCTGACGCTTGCCGCCTTCGCGCGCGAGGCCGCGGAGGGGGAGGGGCGCGACTGGCCCGAGCGCATGGCCTATGGCAGCCGGGTCGAAGCGCGCGATCGGTTGACCCTGTTGCTGCCCGAGCGGGCGTATCACGCCCTCACCGCCGAGGTCGCCTTGGGTGAAACGGGCGCGCGCAAGGGGCAGATCGTGCTGGTCCTGCCGCGCGACGCGGCGCTGGCCGACGGCAAGGGGGGCAAGCTTGGCACTGACGCGCCCAAGACCCCGCCGGGCTGGGAGGCGGGGCTGCGCGCGTCCCTGTCCGAAGCGCCGCTGCTGCTGGATGCCGTGCTGATGCGCCTGACCCTGACCTTGGGCGAGGTCGAGGCGCTGTCGGAGGGCGATATCCTGCCGTTCGACCGTGCGGACCTCGCCTCGGTCGCGCTTGAAACGCCGGATGGCACCGTGGTCCTCAGCGCCGCCCTCGGGCAGCAGGGTGGCCGCCGCGCCTTGCGGGTCGCGGCGCCGGACAGGCCCCCGTCGGCCCCGGACAAGGCGGCGTTGGAGGGCGGTGACCGGCCCGCAGCCGACACCCCGGCGCCCGCGTCCGCATCCGGGGGCCAGCCCCGCGCCGTGGCGCAGGTGGCAAAGGGCTGAGATGCGGTTGCAATCGGACCGGAGCTTGGCCAAGCTCGCGCGGCAAGGGCGAAAGGGGCAGGCGCATGGGCATCGCTGATTTCAAGGCCAGGGTCCGGTCGGGCACGCCGCTGGCGGGCACCTTCATGAAGACGCCTTCCATCGACGTGCTGGAGGTTCTGATCCTCGCCGGGCTCGATTTCGTCTGCCTCGATGCCGAACACGCCCCGTTCGAGCGCGCGGCGATGAATGCCTGCGCCGCCCTGGCGCGCTCCGCCGATTTCCCGCTTTTGGTGCGCGTGCCGTCCAGCAGCGCCGAGCGGATCGGCATGGTGCTCGATCTCGGGGCCGTGGGCGTCGTCGTGCCCCATGTGACCGATGCCGAGACCGCCGCCCGCGTCGCGAGGCAATCGCGCTTTGGCCCCGGCGGGCGCGGTTTCGCCGGGTCCACGCGTTGGGCGGGGTTCGCCACGCGCCCCATGCCTGAGCTTCTGGCGCAATCGCGCGAGGAAACGGTGGTCATCGCCCAGATCGAAGACCCCGAAGCGGTCGACGCGGTCGAGGGGATCGCGGCCACACCGGGGATCGACGCGCTGTTCCTGGGGCCGGCGGACCTGTCCGTGGGCTATGGCAAGGACAGTCAGGAGAGCCCGGAACTGACTGCCGCACTGGCCCGCGTGGGGGCGGCGGCCAGGGCCAACGGGCTGGGCTACGCGACCTTCGTGCCGAACGCCGCCGCGGCCGGGACGCTGGCCGAAACGCATGGGCTGGGCATGTTCTTCATCGCCTCGGAACAGGCCTGGATGCTGCAAGGCGCGCGCGCTGCCGTCGCGGGCATCCGCGAGTTTACCTGAGCGATCCAGCCGCCGGTCGGTGGCGATCAAGGCAAACCTGCCGCAATTGCGCCTTGAAATGACCCAGAAAACACCCCGCTGCTGCGCGGGTTCGATCTCGATTTCACCTGGTCAAGCCGCGATGTTCGCGAAGTCGACCGGGGCCAAAACCCGCGCGACAGAGGCAGAAACACCATCCGGTTGGCACGAACCGGCCCTAGAAAAGGGACAGTCATGACCATCAAGCGCATCCTTCCCGCCGTCACGCTCGGCGCCGCAATGATCCTGTCGGGGTGCGTGACGACGCCCGCCGTGAACGTTTCGTCCCGGAACGCCGGCCTTGACCTTGGCCCGGTGATCGACGTTTCGACGCAGAACTGGGATTTTGCCCGCCTCGTGGTGTTGGTTCCCGAAAGCCTTGAGGGCTCGGAAGCCAACACGATCAAGCCGCGCGCCGATATCGTCTGGCGCGAGGACCCGGTCGGCGACCGCCACGCCCAGGTGCAGGCGGTGCTGCAAGCGGCGCTCGAGCCGGCCCTGGCCCCCATGCAGGGCGCGACGCCGGTCACGGTCCAGATCGAGGTCACGCGCTTTCACGCCCTGACCGAGCGCGCCCGCTACACCATCGGCGGCGAGCACGAGATCGAGTTCACGGTCACCGTCGCCCATGCCGAAACGGGCCAGATCCTGTCCGGCCCGCGCGAGGTGGACCTGACCTTCCGCGCCTATGGCGGCCAGCAGGCCGTCGATGCCGAGGCCCAGGGCATCACGCAGCGCGTGCGCATCACGCAGCGCCTGCAGCAATGGGTCCATACCGAGTTTCCGCAGACCCTTGTGGGCGCGCTCGGCAGCTAACCCTTTCGCAAATTCCGAACCCGGTTTAAGGGGGGCGCATGACAGCGTCCCCCTTTCCCGTTCTGCGCCTGAAACCCAAGGCCGATGCCCGCCGCATCCGCCATGGCCACCCCTGGGCCTGGTCCGACGACCTCGTGCTTGACCGGCGGTCGCGCAAGATCGCGCCCGGCGCCCTGGCGATCCTCGAAGATGCCGAGCGTCAGCCGCTTGGCGTGGGCATCGCGACGGTCGAGGCCCGCATCGGTCTGCGGCTTCTGGATCGCGACGCGTCGGCGAAGATCGATGCGGACTGGCTGCGCGCGCGGCTGTCGGCGGCGCTGGAGCTTCGGACGCGGATCCATGATCAGCCCTTCTACCGCCTCGTCCATGCCGAGGGGGACGGGCTGCCCGGCCTGATCGTCGACCGCTTCGGCGACACGCTGGTGATGCAGCCCAACGCGCTCTGGCTGGAGGAGCGTCTCGACACCCTGACCGCGCTGCTGTCCGAACTGACCGGGGCGCAGACGATCCTCAAGAACGGCACCTCGCGCGCCCGCGCGGCCGAGGGGTTGCCCGAGGAGATGGCGGTTCTGACCGGTGACGCGCCTGATGGCCCGATCCCGGTGCCGATGACCGGGGCCACCTATGCCGCCGACGTGATGGGCGGGCAGAAGACCGGCCTGTTCTACGACCAGCGCCCGAACCACGGCTTTGCCGCCGGGATGGCGCAGGGCGCGCGGGTGCTCGACGTGTTCTCGCATGTGGGCGGCTTTGCGCTGGCCTGCCTTGCCCATGGCGCGCAGAGCGCACTGTCGGTTGATGCCTCCGAGGCCGCGCTGGCGCTGGCGGGGCAGGGGGCGGAACTGTCGGGCGTGGCGGATCGGTTTTCCACCCGTTCAGGCGATGCCTTCGACGTGATGACCGCGTTGCAGGGCGAGGGCGCGCAGTTCGACCTCGTCATCTGCGATCCGCCCGCCTTTGCGCCGTCGAAGCAGGCGTTGCAACAGGGCTTGCGCGCCTATGAGCGGGTAGCGCGTCTTGCCGCTGATCTGGTTGCGCCGGGGGGCACGCTGATCCTGTGTTCCTGTTCGCACGCCGCGGACCTCTCGAAATTCCGCATGGCCTGCCTGCGCGGGATCGGGCGGGCGGGGCGCGACCCGCGCCTGATCTACACGGGCTTTGCGGGGCCGGATCATCCGCAGCATCCCAGCCTGACCGAGACGGGCTACCTCAAGGCGCTCGCGTTCCGGCTGATGCCATGAGCGCGCCGCGCTACGTGCTGGATGCCTGCGTGCTCTATCCCACCGTGCTGCGCGAGATCCTTCTGGGCTGCGCGGCGGGGGGACTGTTCGCGCCACTCTGGTCGCCACGCCTGCTGGAGGAATGGGCGCGCACGGCGCTGAAACAGGGCGGGCCGTCGGACGAGTTGCTGGCGCGCGGCGAGATCGCGCGGCTGCGCGCGGCCTTTCCCGAGGCCGAGATCCGCCATGAGGCCGAGGAAGAGGCGCCGCTCTGGCTGCCCGATCCGGGCGATATCCACGTGCTGGCCACGGCGCGCGCGGGCGGGGCGCAGGCCATCGTCACGCTGAACATGCGCGATTTCCCGTCGCGGGAACTGGCCGGGTTCGACCTGATCGCGCTGCATCCCGACACGCTGCTCTTGAACGCGCTGGAAAGCGACGCTGGGACGGTCCGCGCCGCCGTCACCGCGACCCATGCCGAGGCCGAACGCCTGGCCGGCGAAGACCTGCCCCTGCGCGCACTGTTGAAACGGGCCCGGCTGCCGCGCCTCGCCAAGGCAATGGCACGGACCTGATCCCCATCTTTATCCCTGAAATATGCCGGGGGTTTGGGGGCAGCGCCCCCAAGTCACTCGCTCGGCAATTCGCGGCGCCAGCGGGCCTCCATCGCCTCGATGGCCGCGATCCGGTCCTCGGTCTTGGGGTGGCTCATCAGCCAGGCCGGTGTGCCGCGCCCGGCCATGCCGGTCAGGTGTTCCAGCTTTTCGAATAGCGATTTCTGCGGCGTTGTGCCGATCCCGGCCTTGGTCAGCAGCGCCGAGGCATAGGCGTCGGCCTCGTATTCGTCCTGCCGGCTGAGCCGTGCGGCCAGAAGCGAGGCGAGGGTATTGGCCAGCCACACGCCAACGCCGGGGATCAGCCGGCCCAGGATTCCCGCCAGCACCACGCGCACGGCGTTCTGGCCGGAAAAATCGATCATCCGCCGCCGCGAATGGCCAAGGGCGACATGCCCCATCTCGTGTGCGATCACACTGGCCAGCTCCTCGGCGCTGACCTCTCCGCTGCGGTAGCGGTCGTAGAATCCGCGCGTCAGGAAGATCCGCCCGTCGGGTGCTGCGAGGCCGTTCACGACCGGCACCTCGTAGATATGCACCGGGATGCGCTCCAGCCCCAGCGCCTCGGCCATGCGGTCGGTCAGGCGCTTGAGCGTCGCATCGGCCAGTTCGGTCGATTTCGCATCCAGCTCCTTGCGGGTGCGCCAGGCCGAGAACTGGTACATCGCAAGCGCATAAAGGATGGCGAGAAGGATGGGCGTGAATTTCAACATGCCCCAGATATGGGGCGCGGCGCGGGACCCGGCAATGGGCGCATGCGCGCAGGTGGGGGTGGCTTCAGGATTTGCGGCGTTCCTGAAGGCGGACGAGGGCCTCTTTCGCCCGCCGCCCGGCTTCGCCACGGGGGATCAAGGGCCGTTGACGCAGCGCGGCGCGCAGCCAGAGCGCGCAAAGCCCCAGCGCCACAAGGGCGGCCAGAAGGCCCGTCACGTCGCCCAGAAGCTCCCCAAGGACCACGATATTGTCGGCAAAGACCGCGCCGAGGCCGACATAGACGGTGACCCAGACGAGTTCCCCGGCCACGCCCGCGCGGGTGAAGCGGATCCAGCGCAGCCCGGCCGCCCCGGCGGCGAAATTCACGTAAGGGCCAAGCGGCGAGACCAGCCAGCGGCTGAAGAACACGGCCCACCCGCCATTGTCGATGATCTGGCGCCGGGCCTTTTCCATCAGTTGCGCGCGGCGGGGCGAGCGGCTGGCGCTGGCCGCGTAGCGCCCGCCCGCGCGGCCGATGTAATAGCCCAACTGGTCGCCGAGGATCGCGCCGGTCAGCGCCGCCGCCGCGGCCTGCCACAGGACAAGGTCGCCCGAGACGGCGAACCCGCCCGCCGACAGCATCAGCAGTGAACTGGGCACGGGCAGGGCGAGACAGGACAGGAAGGTGCCCACCCCCAGCACGACCAGCCCGTAAACCGGGACAAGGGCGAGGATGTCCTCGGTCATTCGCCGCGCCTCGGACGTCCGGCGCCCGTGCCCGTCCCTGTGGCCGCAAGGGCAGCCTCGATCTCGGCGATGACCTGCTCAAGCGGAACGCCCCGCGCCTCGGCGATCTGGTTCAGCGTCGGGCGCGCGGTGGGAAACTCGGGGTGCGCCAGGCCGATCGCGTCGCGCAAGATATCGCCCTCGACCTGGTAGGAGCGGGCGATATAGCCCGGCGTCATCCAGCCTTCGAGCGGCTGGTTCCGATGCGCGGGATCGGCCCAGTAAAGCGTGTGAAGTACGAGGCGCACGAGGAAGAAGATCGCCACGGCCAGCGCAAGGGCGAAGGCGACCAGGGCCGGGCGGTGATGCGCCCAAAGGTAGGACAGGGCGCGGGGGCGTTCGGCCCTCACCGGCCCAGTTCCCGCATGCCGCGGTCGATGCCTTCCAGCGTCATCGGCACCATGCGTCCTTCGAAGATCTGGTCGATCATGCCGATGGATTGCGTGTATTTCCAATGCCTCTCGGGCACCGGGTTGATCCACATGTGATCGGGCCATTGCGCCCGCGCGCGGTGCAGCCAGACCTGCCCCGGTTCCTCGTTCCAATGCTCATTCGCGCCGCCGGCAAAGGCGATCTCGTAGGGCGACATGGAGGCATCGCCTACGAAGATGCATTTGTAGTCGGAGCCGTAGGTGTTCATCACCTCATGCGTCGGGATCTGCTCGTTCCAGCGGCGGCGATTGTCGCGCCAGACCGACTCGTACAGGCAATTGTGGAAATAGTAGTATTCGAGGTGCTTGAACTCTGCCCGGGCGGCGCTGAACAGTTCCTCGACCACGCGAATATGGTCGTCCATCGAGCCGCCCACGTCGAGAAAGAGGATCACCTTCACGGCGTTGCGCCGCTCGGGGCGGGTCTTGACGTCGAGATAGCCGTGTTCGGCGGTGGCGCGGATCGTGCCGTCGAGGTCCAGTTCCTCGGCCGCGCCGTCGCGCGCCCATTGGCGCAGGCGCTTGAGCGCCACCTTGATGTTGCGGGTGCCCAGTTCCACGTCGCCATCGAGGTTCTTGAACTCGCGCTTGTCCCAGACCTTGACCGCGCGGCGGTGGCGGCTTTCGTGCTGGCCGATGCGCACGCCCTCGGGGTTGTAGCCATAGGCGCCGAAGGGCGAGGTGCCGGCGGTGCCGATCCACTTGTTGCCGCCCTGATGGCGGCCTTCCTGGTCCTTGAGCCGTTCGCGCAGGGTTTCCATCAGCTTGTCGAAGCCGCCAAGCGCCTCGATCTCGGCGCGTTCTTCCGCGGTCAGGTGCTTTTCGGCGAGCTTTTCCAGCCATTCTCGGGGGATCTCGGTCGCTTCCAGCACATCCTCGGCGGTGATCTGCTCCAACCCGCCGAAGGTATGGGCAAAGGCCTGGTCGAAGCGGTCGAGGTGGCGTTCGTCCTTCACCATCGCGGCGCGGGCGAGGTAATAGAACCCGTCCACGTCATAGGTGACGAGGCCCTTCGACATGCCTTCGAGAAAGGCGAGGTACTCGCGCAAGCTGACCGGGATGCGCGCCGCGCGCAGGGTTTCGAAGAAGGGCAGGAACATGCCCCCTATCTAGGAGCAGCGTGGCCCGGTCCGCAACCGTTCAGGGCGCGGGCATCAGCAGCATGGCGAAGGTGCCCAGCATAAACCCGATGATCGCAAGGACAGCCGTGTATTGCGCGATGTCCAGTCGGCTGCCGTTGCGCCGCCATGCCAGAAAAGCGCCAAGCGCCGCGCCCAGAAGGGCGCCGATCAGGTTCAGCATCTGATAGGTCCTCGTCTCGCCTGCCTCAGCCGCCGGGTGACAGGGCGGCCACCTCGGTCAGCCGCGCGCCCACCGCCGCGCTGGCGCCGAAGCCATAGCGGCCCCAGGCCAGACTGTCGAGGCGCACGGCCCGCGCTTCGGAGGCGCGCCCGACATCTTCCAGCGCCTCGGCCCGGATCATCAGCAGCGTCGAGAGAAGCGCCGCGTTCTGCGCGCGCGTGGCCGCCGGCATCGCGGCATTGGTCAGGCGCAGCGCCTCGTCCGCGCGGCCCGAGGAAAGCGCGAAGGCGGCCAGCTGCATGTCCACATGGGCGGTCTGGATGCCGTTCGGCGCGATCCGGTCGTAGATCCCCGCCGCGCGCTGGAAGGCCGCGACCGAGGTTTCCACGTCGCTGGACAGCGTCAGGCGGCCAAGGGCGAAATGCGAAAAGGCCAGCCGCCCGTCGTTCCATCCCGCGTTGCGGGCAATGGTCACGGCGTTCTGGGCGGCGGCGATGCGCGCGCGGTCCGAACTGCCCGGCCCAAGCGCGGTTTCGATGGCCTCGATCCAGCTGCGGGGCGTGGGGCTGATGCGGCCGCCCGCGCTGTGGTTCCCGCGCGGGTTCAGGCGCGACAGGATCTCAGGCAGGGCGGCGGCCACCTCGGCGCGTGTCATGCCGGAGCGCAGCGATTCGTCGTAGTAGGCGCGCAGGATCAGCATGTCGAAGCCGGTCAGCACGGCGTTGAAATTGTCGTCGTTGAAGACGGAATCGGGCAGGCGATAGAGGTCGTTGAGCGGCCCCAAGGCTTGCGAGACCTCTTCGTGCAGGCAGTCGCGGATTTCCTGCGGGGCCACGTCGGACGGGATGAAGACGGCCACGCGTTCGCGGGTTTGCAGCGTCGTCCAGTCCAGTGTCCCGCCGGACCGGGCGCGGCGGAACTCGCCCCAGCTGCTGACGCGGGGCACCACGAAACAGGCGGCTTGCGGCACGACGCGTTGCATGCGGTCACGCGGCAGGGTCTCGATGGTGATGCCGGCGGGCCCGTCGCCCGCGCCGATGCGGCGGATGTCGAGCCCCGCCTCGGCGCGCAGCCGCGCGATCAGCCGGTCGAGATCGGCGCCAAGGGTCGCAGGCGCCCCGGCCGCCACTGCGACGGTGATTGGCCCTTCGAACCGGCTCAGGCGTTCGATCGGGCGGCCCGATTCCATCATGAAGGACAGGTCGAGGAAATCGCGCGCGATCTCGGCGTTCGAGCGGCTGGGCGGGTCCGTCCGCTCGGGGCCGAAGCGGTTCATCGGCGGCATGTCCTGCGGCAGGGCCGCGTCATGGCGTGCCGAGACCTCGGTGTAGCTGACCGTTGACGGGGTGCAGCCCGCAAGCGTCACGGCCGAGAGGCAGGCGATGCCGGCAAGGGTCCGGGTCAGGCGCTTGGGGCAGGGGGGCATGGTCACCTCAACTCCGGCTGTATTTCATGAAATCGGTGGCGACACCGATCCGGTCGTAAAGGCGACGCGCGGTGGCGTTGCCCGTTTGCGTCGTCCAGTAGACCGAGGGCCGATCATGGGCATCGGCATCGGCATAGACCGTCTCGATCAGCTTGCGGCCCACGCCCGTGCCGCGCGCCTCGGGCCGGGCGTAGAGGTCTTGCAGATAGGTGATCGGCGCCACCTGCCAGCCATGGGCATGGACGATCACATGCACCAGCCCCACGGCGCGCCCGCCATCCCAGGCCAGCCACGCCTTCATGTCCTCGCGCGCGGGATCGGTGTAGCGCCCGAAGGACGTGTCATAGACCGCCTGATCTCGCTCGGTGCCGTAAAAGGCCAGGTATTCCCGCCATAGCGGGGCCCATGCCTCCCGGTCGCCCGGTTCGAGGGGGCGGATCTGGATGGAGTTCGTCACTCTGCCTGCCTTGCGCGTCTGCCCGTTTATCCACGAGCCTTGGGGGTGATTATGGCAGGAATCGGGATGGGAACCAGCCGCTTTGCGATCGCGTCGGCGGTGTGTTGCCGGAACGCCCTTACCTTTGCCGCCGCGCCATGAAGGCCAGCCGTTCGAACAGGGCCACGTCCTGTTCGTTCTTCAAGAGCGCCCCGTGCAGTTTCGGCAAGGCGCTGGCCCCGTCGCGGCGCAGGTCCTCGGGATCCAGATCCTCGGCCAGAAGCAGCTTGAGCCAATCCAGGACCTCCGAGGTGGACGGCTTTTTCTTCAGCCCCTGCTGCTCGCGGATTTCGTAGAACTGCGTCAGCGCGGTGCTCAGAAGCTGCTGCTTGATGCCCGGGAAATGCACCTCGACGATCTGCTTCATCACCTCCATCTCGGGGAAGCGGATGTAATGGAAGAAACAGCGCCGCAAGAAGGCGTCGGGCAGTTCCTTTTCATTGTTCGAGGTGATGATGACGATGGGGCGCGTGACGGCGCGGATCGTCTCGCCGGTTTCGTAGACGAAGAATTCCATCCGGTCGAGTTCCTGCAACAGGTCGTTCGGAAACTCGATATCGGCCTTGTCGATCTCGTCGATCAGCAGAACGGATTTGCCCTCGGATTCGAAGGCCTCCCAGAGCTTGCCCTTCTTGATGTAGTTCTTCACGTCATGGACGCGTTCGTCGCCCAACTGGCTGTCGCGCAGGCGGCTGACGGCGTCGTACTCGTAAAGGCCCTGCTGCGCGCGCGTCGTCGACTTGATGTGCCATTCGATGATCGGCAACCCCAGCGAGGTCGCCACCTGCCGCGCCAGTTCGGTTTTCCCCGTGCCCGGCTCGCCCTTGACCAGCAGGGGCCGTTCCAACGTGACGGCGGCGTTGACCGCCACGGTCAGATCCTCGGTCGCAACATAGTCGGATGTGCCTTCGAACCGCATGGGTGCCCTCGTTTCCGCTCGCATTCCCTCCGACCTAGGCGGCGCGCGCGGCGAAGTCCAGCCGGGCGCGGCCCGTCGGTCCCGCGCGGGCAAGGCTGGTCCCGACTTGATACAAATCAGGGCGCGAACGCGCGGATGCGATGACATAGGTCCCGTCAAGGCGAGGGGGGCGAGGTTTCCTTTTTGTCCCGCGCGCATTAGGAGGTGACAAGCCAAGGCCGCTCGGGTAATCGGGCGGCGGGTGGCCGGAAAGGACAATATCATGTCTGATATCGAACCCGGCCCCGTCGAGGGGAGCAAGATGAAAGCCGAGATCTTTCTGCCGGAAGATTACCGTCCTGCCGAGGACGAACCGTTCATGAACGAGCGCCAGCTCGAATATTTCCGTCGCAAACTCGAATCCTGGAAGGCCGATCTGCTAGAGGAAAGCCGGTCGACCGTGGAGACGTTGCAGGACGGCACGCGCAACATTCCCGACGTGGCCGATCGCGCCTCGGAGGAAACGGACCGCGCGCTGGAACTGCGCACGCGCGACCGCCAGCGCAAGCTGATCGCCAAGATCGACTCGGCGCTGCGCCGCATCGAGGAAGGCGAGTACGGCTACTGCGAGGTCACGGGCGAGCCGATTTCGCTCAAGCGCCTCGATGCCCGTCCGATCGCCACCATGAGCCTCGAGGCGCAGGAACGTCACGAGCGCCGCGAAAAGGTGCATCGCGACGACTGACCGCGCGGTATTCGCCGGCCAGCAGGACTAAAGAACTAGGGCGTTCCGGATCCGGAGCGCCCTTTTGGTTTTTCGGGGGACAGGCATGTTGATCGGGCAAGAGATCACGGTTCTGGGGGGCGGCATCGGCGGGCTGGCGGTATCGCTGGCGCTGGCGCGGCACGGGGCGCAGGTCACCGTGCTGGAACAGGCGCCTGCGATCACCGAGGTCGGCGCCGGCATCCAGATCAGCCCCAATGGCTGGGTCGTTCTGAAAGCGCTCGGCGTGGCCGAGGCGGTGGCCGAGCAGGCGCCGCGCTCGCGCGCCGTGCGGCTGCGCGATTTCCGCCGCGGGGCCGAGGTCTTCTCCATGGCTCTGAACGATCCCGCCAAGCCCTGGCATTTCGTCCATCGTGCCGATCTCGTCGATGTTCTGGCCGCGGCCGCGCAGGGCGCCGGGGTCACCTTGCGGCTGGGCACCCGCATCACCGCCGTCACGCCCGAGGGCGAGGGCGCGCGGATCACGCTGGAGGATGGACGCGAGGAAGCCCATGGCCTGACAATCTCTGCCGACGGCCTGCATTCTCCCGCCCGCAAGGTGCTGAACCCGCGCACGCGGCCCTTCTTCACCGGTCAGGTCGCCTGGCGCGCGACCATCCCGCAGGATGGCAGCCTCGCCCCCGAGGCGCATGTGTTCATGGGGCCGGGCCGTCACCTCGTGCGCTACCCGCTCCGGCAGGGCAAGCTGGTCAACATCGTCGCCGTCGAGGAACGCGATGGCTGGGTCGCCGAGGGCTGGCATCATACCGATCACCCCGCGAACCTGCGCCGCGCCTTTTCCGATTTCTGCCCCGAGGTGAAGAACCTCCTGGCCCGCGCGGAGGAGGTGAACCTCTGGGGGCTTTTCCGTCACCCGGTTGCGGTCAACTGGTACCAGGGCGGCCTTGCGCTGCTGGGCGACGCGGCGCATCCGACGCTGCCCTTCCTTGCACAGGGTGCGAACATGGCACTCGAAGACGCCTGGACCCTCGCGCGCTGCCTCTCCGAGGAGGATCTGCCCGAGGCCGCGCTCGCCCGCTACCAGGCCCTGCGGCGCGACCGCACCGCCCGCATCGTCGAGGCCGCCACCGATAACGCGACGAACTACCACCTGCGCCCGGGTCCCTTGCGCTTCGCTGCCCATAGCGCGCTGCGGCTGGCCGCCCGCGCCGCCCCGCAAGCGGTGACCAACCGCTACGCGTGGATCCACACCCACGATGTGACGGCCTGATTCCCTCTTTATCCCGGAAAATATGCCGGGGGAGCGCGAGGGGGCATCGCCCCCTCGCACGGGTCGACCGCGCAGCGGGCGAAACCCCTCAGGACAGTGAGTAATCCGGCAGGTGGCTGAACGCCTCGCGCAGGGCCTCGCCCCAACCCGAGGAGATCGACTCGAAAAACGCGTCGTCGCGTTCGATCCGGCGCACGATCCCGGTGCGAAACGTGTCCGCCTCGTAGATATGCAGGTCCAGCGGCAACCCCACGGACAGGTTCGCCTTGATCGTCGAATCGAAGCTCAGCATCAGAAGCTTCACCGCTTCCTCGAAGCTCATGCCCGGATGATAGGCGCGCACGAGGATCGGCTTGCCGTATTTCGTCTCGCCGATCTGGAAGAACGGCGTGTCGTCGGCGGCCTCGACGAAATTGCCCTCCGGGTAGATCAGGAACAGGCGCGGCTCGCCGCCGCGGACCTGGCCTGCAAGGATCAGGGTGGCGGAAAACGGGCTGTCGGCCTGCGGTCCTTCGATGCCGGACTGGTCGCGGATCACCTCGCGCAGGGTCTCGCCCACCAGCCTGGCCACCTGGAACATCGACGGCGCCTCAAGGATCGAGGGTGCGCCGCGATCCTCGGCGGGCTTGCTGCGTTCGTTCAGAAGGCTGACCACGGCTTGCGTGGTGGCGAGATTGCCGGCCGTCATCAGCGTGATCGAGCGTTCGCCCTCGGTCTCCCAGATGAACATCTTGCGAAATACGCTGATATTGTCGATGCCCGCATTGGTGCGGGTGTCGGACATGCAGACCAGCCCACGGTCCAGCTTCAGCCCCACACAATAGGTCATTGCCCCGGCGCCTTTTCGATTGGATGCGGACGCATCGCTTTACTGCTGCTGCACCATGATGTCGATGCCCATTGCATCACCCGCGCCGCCGAAATGCATGCCCGAAACCGGGGCGGCCTCGCGGTAGTCCAGCCCGGTCGCCACGCGCACGTAACGTGCATCCGGCGAATAGCCGTTGGAGACGTCGAACCCGACCCAGCCCAGCCCCTCGACATGGGCCTCGGCCCAGGCGTGGCTGGCATCCTGGTGGATGCGGTCTTCCAACATCAGGTAGCCCGAAACATAGCGCGCCGGGTAGCCCATCGACCGCGCCGCGGCGACGAAGATATGGGCATGGTCCTGGCAGACGCCGCGTCCATGCTCGATCGCTTCCTCGGCGGTGGTCGTGGCGTGGGTGGTGCCGATCTCGTAGGGCACCTCCTCGATGATCCGGGCCGACAGCGCGTGCAGGCGCGGGATGTCCTGCTCGACCTCGTCGCGCAGCCCCTTGGCAAGGCGGCGCACGTTCGGCCCGGCCCGGGTCAGCTCGGTGGATCTCTGGAAAAACCACATCGGGGCAAAGCCGGTGTTCTTGCCCACGATCCCGTGCAGGTCGGCGGTTTCGACCTCGCCCTCGCTATGGACGACGATCGAGGTCGCGTGCGGATCGAAGGAGATCAGCGTCACCCGGTTCTGGTGGTGATCGTTGTATTCCGTCTGGATCTCGCCGCCCTCGACAGACATCTGCCAATCGACGACCGCCTGACCGGCCCGGCTCTTGGGGGTCAGGCGCAGCTGTTGCAGCCCGTAAGGCACGGGCTGGTCGAAATTGTAGGTCGTCGTATGCTTGATCTTCAGTTTCATGAGGGTCCTGGCGCGCCGCTATCCGAGGAAACGGTAATCCTGTTCGATCTGCCCGCCAAGGCGCGCGATATCGGTCAGGAAGTCGGTAAGGAATTCGTGCAGCCCGTCCTCGAAAACGCGCTCGATCGTGGCGTTGCTCAAGCGCGCGTTCAGCACGTCGATCTGGTCGTGGCTGGCGTGGCGCTGGTCGTATTGTTCGGCGAGGTAGCGCAGGTTCGTCGACATCTTCGCAACCGAGAATTTCAGCGAGCGCGGCATGCGCCCGTCGAAAATCAGGAAGTCGGCGATGCCCATCGGGTTCGACTCGCCCTGGTTCAGCCAGCGATAGGCGCGTTGCCCGGCGACCGAGCGCAAGATCGTTTCCCACTGCACGTTGTCGAGGCTGGAGCCGATCTGGTTGATCGAGGGCAGCAGCACGTAATACTTCACGTCAAGGATGCGCGCGGTGTTGTCGGCGCGTTCCAGGAAAGTGCCGAGGCGCGAGAAATCGAAGATGTCGTTCCTGAGCATCGTGCCCGCCATGGACCCGCGCACCAGTGCCGATTGCTGCCGCACCATGGCCAGAACCTCGGGCAGGTCGCGCGGACGCACGGGACGGGCCAGCGCGTCCTTCATCAGCATGTAGGTGTCGTTCACGGCCTCCCACACCTCGCGGGTGATGGCCGTCCGCACGAGGCGCGCATTCTGCCGTGCCTCCGTGATTGCCGACAGGACCGAGGACGGGTTCGACTTGTCGCGCAACATGAAGTCGATGGCCTTGGCTGCGTCCAGTTCCTCGTGGCGCTGGTAATAGAGGTTCGACGCGGCCGCGGTCTGCAGCACGCTGTGCCATTCGTCGTCGTCCCCCGCCGGCCGGGTCAGCGCGATGCGAAACCCCGCCTCGATCAGGCGCGCGGTGTTTTCAGACCGTTCGAGATAGCGGAACATCCAGAAGAGCCCGCCGGCTGTCTTGCCCAGCATGCGCCTACTCCTCCAGAACCCAGGTGTCTTTGGTGCCGCCGCCCTGAGACGAGTTCACGACGAGGCTGCCTTTCTTCATGGCGACCCGGGTCAGTCCACCCGGCGTGATGGTGCAGCCTTGCGGGCTGACCAGCGCGAAGGGGCGCAGGTCGACATGGCGCGGGGCCAGTCCCGCCTTGGTCAGGATCGGGCAGGTCGACAGCGCCAGCGTGGGCTGGGCGATATAGTTGCCCGGCCGGGCCTCAAGCTTCTTGCGGAAGGCCGCGACCTCCTTCTTCGAGGCGGCGGGGCCCACCAGCATGCCGTAGCCGCCCGAGCCGTGGACTTCTTTCACGACCAGCTCTTCGAGGTGATCGAGGACATAGGCCAGACTGTCGGCCTCGGAACAGCGCCAGGTGGGCACGTTTTGCAGGATCGCCTTCTCGCCGGTGTAGAATTCCACGATATCGGGCATGTAACTGTAGATCGCCTTGTCATCGGCGATGCCCGTGCCGGGCGCGTTGGCGATGGTGATCCCGCCCGCGCGATAGACATCCATGATCCCCGGCACACCCAGCATGCTGTCGGGGTTGAAGTTCAGCGGGTCGAGGAAATCGTCGTCGATGCGGCGGTAGATCACGTCGATGGGCTTGTAGCCGCGCGTGGTGCGCATGGCGATGCGTCCGTCGACGACCCGCAGGTCGTGGCCTTCGATCAGTTCGACGCCCATCTGGTCGGCGAGGAAGGCATGTTCGAAATAGGCCGAGTTGTGGATGCCGGGCGTCAGCACCGCGACCGTCGGTGTGTCCGTGGTCATGGCGGGGGCGCAGGCCGCGAGCGACCGGCGCAGCTGGATCGGGTAATCCTGCACCGGCTGCACCTTGATGCGGCTGAACAGCTCGGGGAACATCTGCAGCATCGTCTCGCGGTTTTCCAGCATGTAGCTGACCCCGGAGGGCGTACGCGCGTTATCCTCGAGCACGTAGAACTCGTCCTCGCCGGTGCGGACAAGGTCGGTGCCGACGATGTGGGTATAGACGCCGCCCGGCGGCTGCATCCCGATCATCTGCGGCAGGAAGGCTTCGTTCTTGGCGATCAGCTCGACCGGCACACGGCCGGCGCGCAGGATCTCCTGCCGGTGATAGATGTCGTAGAGAAACGAGTTGATCGCGCGCACCCGCTGCTCGATCCCGCGCGTCAGGCGCGCCCATTCGCGGCCCGAAATGATGCGCGGCACGATGTCGAAGGGGATCAGGCGTTCGTCTGCCTCGGCCTCGCCATAGACATTGAAGGTGATCCCGGTGCGCCGAAAAAAGGCCTCGGCATCGAGGGATTTCTTGCGCAGTTCCGTCAGGTCCTCGCCCGAGAACCACGCGTCATAGGCGCTGTAGGGGGGGCGGGCCCCGTCGGCACCGCCCGTCATCTCGTCGAAAAACTGAGTCGTGTCTGACATGTCACTACTGTCGCATCCCGGTCACATTGCTGCAAATGTGACGGCAAAACCGCTTGCATCCAAGGGGTTGTCGCGCCTCGGCGCGGGCAAATGCCTGAATTTTGGGCGGATCGCCTAGGTTTCGAGCCAAATCGTGATCGGCCCGTCATTGGTCAAGCTGACCGCCATCTCGGCGCCGAAGCGTCCGGTCTCGACCTTGGGGCCAAGCGCGGCCAGAGCGCGGGCGTAATGCTCGTACAGGCGTTCGCCCTCGTCGGGCGGGGCGGCGGTGGAAAAGCCGGGTCGATTGCCCGAGCGCGTGTCAGCGGCCAGCGTGAACTGGCTGACAACCAGCGCCTCGCCGCCCACGTCCAGAAGCGAGCGGTTCATCTTGCCCGCGTCGTCGTTGAAGATGCGCAGCTTGGCGGTCTTGGCGGCCAGTTTCTCGGCCTCGACCTCTGTGTCGCCCTGCATGGCGCAGACGAGGATCATCAGACCCGGACCGCATTGGCCGACCACCTCTCCGGCAACCTCGACGCGGGCGCCGGTGACGCGTTGGACCAGCGCCCTCATGCGATCTCCTCGCGGCGGGGCGGGTTGGCGCCGGCGCGCGTCACCGTCACGGCGGCGGCCTTCACGCCCAATTCCAGCGCGGCGCGCAGCCCGTCCTCGGGCAGGCCCTCGGCCAATGCGGCCTTGTCCAGAAGCCCCGCGTCGGACAGCCCCGCCAAGAGGCCTGCGTTGAACGTGTCGCCCGCGCCGACGGTATCGACGACTTCGACCATGGTGGCATCGACATGCACCTCTCCGCCGGGGCCGAAGGCGGTCACCCCCGCGGCGCCCTGCGTCACCAGTACCAGCTTCGGGCCTTTCTTCTGCAACTCGCTGGTCAGTTCGACAAAGCTGCGGTCGCCCATCAGCCAGCGCAGGTCTTCGT
The DNA here is from genome assembly GCF_019800885.1 of Maritalea mobilis. GTDB lineage: Bacteria > Pseudomonadota > Alphaproteobacteria > Rhodobacterales > Rhodobacteraceae > Roseibacterium > Roseibacterium beibuensis. The sequence goes on along the minus strand of NZ_JAHVKE010000001.1, from coordinate 1,056,529 downwards.
CCGAGAGCTTCACGATATCGGCATGCGACAGCATCCGGTCCATCCGGGCGCGGAACCGCTCTTCGTCGGCGATAAAGCTGGGGCGGATATTTGGATCGAGCATCACGACCCGGCCCGCCCCGGCGGCGCGGGCGGCCAGCGTGGCATAGGCCTCGGCGCAGGGTTCGACGGCAAGGCTGATGCCGCCGAAGAAGCAGGCCGCGCAATCCTCGGGGATCGCGGGCAGGTCGGCCTCCGTCAGCATGCGTCCGGCGGTGTTCTCGTCATAGAAGGCGTAGCTGGCCTGCCCATCGGTCAGCGTGACGAAGGCCAGCGTGGTCGGCCGGTCCGAGCGCGCGGCAAGCCCATGGCCCACGCCATTCGCGGTCAGCACGTTGGCCAGACGCTCGCCGAACAGGTCGGTGGACAGGCCGGTGAAGAACTGCGTCGCCACGCCGAGGCGCGACAGCGCCACGGCGGTGTTCAGGACTGAGCCGCCGGGATAGGGGGCAAAGGCCGCCTCGCCCTTCTCGGTCTTGCGCGGCAGCATGTCGATCAGCGCTTCTCCGGCACACAGGATCATCGGAGCCCTCCGTTCTTGGCACGGCCCAAGTGCTAGCCCGTGGACCGGCCGGTCGCCAGCCCCTTTTGACGCAAATCAAGGTGCATTGTGCTTCGAGGCAGGATGATTGCGCCTGCAATGAAACCATTTCTCGAAGGAGGGTGTCATGGTCGAATCTGCCCACAAAACCGGCTTTTTCCCATCTCTCGCCGACCCGTTGCGCCAGTTCGGATCGAAGGTCGCGGACTGGTTCGCGCCCGCCGCCGAGGCGGCGGTGAACGGCAGCGCCTACCGCATCTCGATGGAGGTGCCGGGGGTTGCCGAAAGCGACATTGACGTCACCGTGCACGAGGGCGTCGTCACCGTCACCGGCGAGAAGAAATCCGAGCGCGAGGAGAAGGGGGAAACGTGGTTCTTCTCGGAACGCGAATACGGGTCGTTCTCGCGCAGCTTCCGCCTGCCGCCCGATGCCGATGGCGACAAGGTCGATGCCGACCTGAAGGACGGGCTGTTGACAATCACCGTGCCCAAGCGGGCCGAAACCCCGCCCGAAGGCGCGCGCAAGGTGCCCATCCGCAAGGGTTGAGGCGGGTTACTTGGTCGGTGGCGTGAAGGTCGGCGTCTGGACGGGTTGCGGCGGCGTGAAGCCGGTCGTATGGCTGGGGGCGGGCAGGCTGCCGCTTTGCGAGAAGCCGCCATTGTCCAGCACTTCCAGACCATAAAGCACGCCGCCCGCGATGATGATCGCCGCCAGGATCGCCAGCGCGATCTTGATCCAGCTATAGGGGCGTTCGCCCTGCACCTTGCCGGTCTGGCCGTTCACCACGAAGCGGTAGGATTTGCCGCGATATTTGTAGGCGGCCAGCCAGACCGGCAGCAGCACGTGCTTGAACGTCACCGCAGAGACGTTCACGTCCATCTTCGAGATGCGCTGCGCGTCGCCGCCGATATCGCGGCGAATGTCGCGGCGGATCTGGTTGTCCATGATCGCGCGCGCTTCGACCATCCCGTCTTCCAGGTCGATCTGGTAGGCCTCGGCCCGGAACCCGGACAGAAATTCCGGCTTGTAATCGGCCAGTTTCGTCAGGTCCCAAGGCGCAAGACCGTCGGTATAGGACTTGGGCAGCGAGCGGGAGGCCAGCACCAGCACATCGTCGAAGAAGCGCGCCACGCGGCCCCGCACGAAGGTCCAGCGCATGCGCCGTTGCTGACGTGGCTTGCCATCCGGTCCGCGGACGGTGACGTAATAGGCATCGCCGCGCTGACCGCGATAGGCGGTCTGGGTATCGGCGTCATAGGTCCAGTAGGGCACGTAGATCCCGTCGAGCTTGCGCCCGTTGCGGGCGTATTCCTTCAGCCCGTTGGGCGCAAACCACAGCTTGCCCAACCAGTCGTTCATCGCCTTGTGCGCCTCGCGCTCGGTCACGCCGAAGGGCAGGACGCCCTGCGGCTTGATATGGCGGTGCGTGCCGGTATCGGTGACCACGGGCGTGGCGCAGAACGGGCATTCCTGGCTGTGCACATTCGGGTCGAATTCCACCTGCGCGCCGCAGCTCGGGCATTGGGAAACGCGGGTTTCCTCCATCTCGATCTCGGGGTGGTCCCTGCGCCGGGCTTGCTCGAAATCGAATTCGACATGCGCCTCGCCGGTGCCGTCCAGCTCGCCCGCCTCGATCCCTTCCTCGTGGCCGCAATGGTCGCAGATCAGTTTCCCGTCGGCGGGGGCGTAACGCATGTCCGACCCGCAAGACGGACAAGGAAAGCGATGCTCGTCCTCGGGGCGGCGAGCTTCGGGGTCGGCGTCGAAAGTATCGGGCATGGGGGATTCCGCGGCTCGGGAGGCTTGGGGCAATCAGACACCCCATGCGCCCGCGCGGCAAGGGTGGATTTCCTTATCTTTCCCGGTCATTGGCCGCGTCAGAGAAAGCGGTGCAGCATCTTTGGCGCCATGATGCGCAGCGCGTTGTCCCTCAGCCGGAGATGCCGCCAGACATGGAAGCCCGCGTGGATCACGATGATCCCGGCGAGGGCGTAGAACTGGTAGATGTGGATCTTGCCGATGATCTCGTTCGCGCGCTCCAGCCCGAGGGGCGGCGCGATGGGCAGCCAGCCGCCCGCGAACAGCATCCGGTCCGAGGTCAGCCCGATCAGGAAACCGCCCACCGCCACCAGGAACAGGCCCCAGACGATGGTCTTGTGCAGCACCTGGTGAAACAGCTTCAGCCGTGGCGAGAGTTTCGGCCCCGGACGCCCCGCCAGCCCGCGAAAGAAGGTATCGACCGACCAGATCAGGCAGATCGTCACGAAGACCAGCGCAATGTCGGAATTGATCTCGGCCCCGCGAGCGCCCCAGATCGAGCGGACGAATTCGGGCGTGGCGATGACGAACCAGACCGTCAGCGGGATCATCGCCAGATGCATCGCTTTCAGCACCGTGCGGCGGCGCGGAAGCCGCCTGCGCAGCGCGCTGAGCGGGCGAGGGGGCGGCGATGTCAGCGTTTCGGTCATGGGGCAGTCACGGGCGACGGCGCGGGAAAGTTTCGGCAAAAAACCCCGGCAACCTGGGGCGCCGGGGTCGCTGCCCCAAGATGTGAGGCAGATGATGCTGCGATCAAGTCTCAGCCGGCCGGCGGCGGCGGTGGCGGCGGGGGCGGCATGACGGTAAAGAGCTGCGCCAGTTCCTGCACGTCATCGGCCTTCATCCAGCCATCCTGCCCTGGCGTCCAGACCAGCGTCTCGCGGGTCAGGCTGCCATCGGTCGCCATACGGCCAAGGTCGGCCTTGGAGAACGGGCCCTTGGTCTGGCCGTTCTCGGCGATGTGCCAGACATGCTCGACCGGCGGGGGCGGCGGTGCGGCATGGGCGGCCTGATGCGGCTGCGGCTGCTGCGCGGCCTGGCCCCAGGGACCTGCATTGGCCATCTGGTTGGCCATCGCCATGCCCATCCCCATGCCAAGGCCCGCGCCCATGCCGCCATCACCGGGGTTCTCGGCGGCGGCGCGCATCGCCTCGGCGGTCTGGAACTGGGTGTATTTGTGCAGGTCGCCCACGACCCCCATCGAGGTGCGCTTGTCCAGCGCCTCTTCGACGGCGGGCGGCAGGCTGATATTCTCGATGTAAAGCTCGGGCAGCGACAGACCGTATTCCGCGATCGTCTCGGAGATCTTGCCCGCGACCAGCCCGCCGAACTCGCCCGTGTTGGCCGCCATGTCGAGCACCGGGATGCCCGACCCCGCGACCGTCTGGCTGAACTGCTGCACGATGATGTTGCGGATCTGGAAGGTGACCTCGTCGGTGGTGAATTCGCCATCCGTGCCCACGATCTCGGTCATGAACTTGCCGGCGTCGATCACCTTGACGGAATAGGTGCCGAAGGCCCGGATGCGCGTCGGCCCGAACTCGGGATCGCGCAGCATGATCGGGTTCTTCGTGCCCCATTTCAGGTCGGTGAAGCGGTTGGTGTTGACGAAGTAGATTTCCGATTTGAAGGGCGATTTGAACCCGTGCGACCAGTGCTGAAGGCTGGTCATGATCGGCATGTTGTTGGTCTCGAGCATGTAGAGACCGGGGGTGAAGATATCGGCGAGCTGCCCCTCGTGGATGAAGACGGCGACCTGCCCCTCGCGCACGGTCAGCTTGGCACCGTACTTGATCTCGTGGCCGTGCCGCTCGAAGCGGTAGACCATCGTGTCACGGGTATCGTCGGTCCATTCGATGACGTCGATGAACTGGCCGGAAAGGAAATCGAAAAATGGCATGGCGCTGCAATCCCTGTCGAAAAGCCGATCTTTGCACACATGATATAGGGACGCGCCGCCCCTAGCTACAGGGAATCGGGCGGGGAAAACCCGACCTTGTTTCACCCCGTGGGGCGCCTCAGGACGGTCTGTTCATCACCTCTTCCGCGATTTGGCGCACGATGGGCCGCGCCTCGTCCGGCTGCATCCCGGGTGTCAGCCGGTCGTCGTAGAGGATGCGCAACAGCAGCTCGTCATGGCGGGTCAGCAGGGCGAATTCCTCGTCATCGTTGAAGATCGAGGGGCGGGCGGCGGGGCTGTCATTGGGCAGGCCCATGCCCTGGGCCACTTCCTCGTGCACGCAGGACCGGCGCAGCAGGTCCGGGTGTTCGTCGCGGATGATCGCGATGGCCGCCACATAGGTCGAGCCGCCCCCGGCCTGCGAAAAGGCGTAGACCGAGCAGAAGGTGAAGCGCGACAGCGTCTGGATCTCGTTCACCGTCTCGGCGCTGATCCCGGGCACCAGTTGGCGCACGAGATCCCCGGCGGTGCGCTGCTCGTCGCGATTGATGTAGAGCACGTGGAAATTGCCGCCCGAATTGACCACGCGGATCGGATGGCCCGAGACCCGCGCAAGCCGCGACACGTAGGTCGACAGGACCGAGCGGTCCTCGGCCTGCTGCGCGTCGTCCACATAGGCGCCGAAATGGGGCTGGATGCGCACCGGCTGGTCCCAGCGGCGCAGGCGCGACGGGGTCTGCTGCGCGATGAAGCGCCCGCCCGACAGCGCGTATTCGTCGTAAAGCGCGATGCGCTCGAAATTGGCGGCCAGTTGCGCGGCGGAAAAGGGCGTGTCCACCCCGCCGCCATCGGTCCTGAGCATCCCGTCGCTGACCAGCCGCGCCTGGACCGAGGCGTAGTAGCGCGCGAAGCTTTCGCTTTCGGCAGAGGGGGGCGGCGGTCCCTCGTCCTCGCGCGGTTCGGGGCGGGGCGAGGTGTCGGGGGTGGGCATGACGCAAGCCGCAAGGGCAAGGCAGGCGCTGACGAGGGCCGCGCGCCCGAGGATGCGTCCGATCCCCATCGCCTTGTCTGAATGCAACCGTGCGGGCACGCGCGCCCCCTTTCTTCAAGTCAGCCGTTCTGCGGCGGGGTGGGGGGCGTCGCGGCAGCGGCCTGGCCGCTGGGCGTTTGCCCAGCCGAGGCGGCGGCCAGCGTGTCGCGCAGCTCCGCCTCCATCTTTTCCATCTCGGCTTCGGCCTCGGCGCGGCGGCGCTTGCCTTCGTCGGCGATTTCCAGGCTTTCCTGGATCGTCGCGATCAGCTCGGCATTGGCGCGCTTGACGGCCTCGATGTCGAAGACGCCGCGCTCCATTTCCTCGCGCACCATCTTGTTGCTCTCGCGCAGGTTCGAGGCGTTCTGCTCCAGCAATTCGTTGGTCAGGTCGGTCGCCTCGCGCACGGCCTTGGCGGCCTCGGTCGAGCGCTGGATCGTGACCGCCTGCGCCAGCTGGGTTTCCCACAGCGGCACGGTGTTCACGAGCGTGGAGTTGATCTTGGTGACGAGGCTCTTGTCGTTTTCCTGCACCAGGCGGATCGAGGGCAGCGATTGCATCGTGACCTGGCGCGTCAGTTTCAGGTCATGCACCCGGCGTTCAAGGTCGTCGCGCGCGGCGCGCAGGTCGCGCAGTTCCTGCGCCTTGATGACCTGGTCGCCCTCGGGGGCGGCTTCGATCTCGGCGGATTTCGCGGGGATCTCGACGTCGTCCAGCAGGCGCAGCTTTTCCTCGCCCGCGGCGATGTAGAGCGCCAGCTCGTCATAGAAATCAAGGGTCTTTTCATAAAGCTTGTCGAGCGACTTGATGTCCTTCATCAGGACATGCTCGTGCTTGAGCAGGTTGTCCGTGATGCGGTCGATCTGGTCCTGCACCTCCTCGTATTTCGCCATGAAATCGTGGATCGGTTTGGCCTTGCCGAACAGGCGCTCCCACCAGCTGCGCTTGCGGTTGGGGTCCAGCTCATCGACCGAGAAACCGCGGATCGTGCCGACGATCTCGCGCAGGCTGTCGCCGGCGGGGCCGACATCCTTGTTCTTGACGCCTTGCAGCATTTCCTGGCTGATCGCCTGCAACTCGGCCTGTGCGTTCGAACCGAAGGTCACGATCGAGTTGGTGTCCGACATGTTGATCTCGGCCATGCGGCGGTTGATCTGTTCGGCGGTCGGTGCGTCGGCGGCGGGCAGCGGCACCATGTCGGCGCTTGGTTCGGGCAGGACGACGGCGTTGATTTCATCGACCAGCTTGGCGGCCTGTTCGGCCTGTTCCCTGACTTGTGTGCTCATTTTTGTTACCCTTCGATCCTAAGGTTTTCCCGGTTCAATCTCTCGCGCAGCACCTCGATCTCGATATCGAGGCCTTCGCGGTCATCTGTCAGCATTTTCTGCGTGCGCAGGGCGAAATTGGTTTCCATGTCATCGAGAAAGGCCATGTAATCGGCCCGGACGGAGGTCTCGCGATTGCGCGCGTAGAGATCGGCGAACTGCACCGTCGCGTCGCGCGCCCCTTGCAGGTAGACCCCGAGATACCGGCGCGAGGAGGCAAGGTCGCGCGGGTCGGCCTCCACCTGGCGGAACATCTGGCGCACCGTCTCCTCGAAGCTGGCGACGCGGGCCTCGATCTCGCGGTCGCGGGCGCGCTTGATGGCGTTCGTCATCTCGCTCAGCACGGCCTCGGCTTCCTCGATCTTGCGGGCGATCCGGTCGGTCTGGAACCGGTCGACCCCCTCTAGCCCCTTGTCCTGAAGCGGGTCCAACCCGAAGGAGAACAGGTGCAGCCCCGCCGCGATCAGGCCGATCAGCGTTGCCGTGATCGGGTTCCATTGCCCGCCGAAGACCAGCAGGAACACCCCGATCCCGGTCAGGACCGAGCCGAATATCTTGCGCGGGATCGCCGGGCGGCGTGCCACCTTGCGTTCGTTGAAGGCATCCTCGGCCCGCACGCCGTCGCGCGTCAGCCATGCGGCCAGCAGGATCGCGGCCGCGCCGGCCAGATCGGTGGCCATGGCCGTGACCGGCTGGAAGAAGGCGGTGAAGAAGCTCAGCAGCGGCAGCACGAACATCAGGTTGATCTTCGCGCCGTGCCGCAGGGGTTTGCGCCCGGCAAAGCTGGCATGGGTGATGCGCTCGGCCGTCACCATCTCGCGGGGGGCGCCGCTGTCGGGGCGCTGGCCGGTGGGGCTGAATTCTCCGCCGTATCGCTTCGCCATGATCAAAGCGCCCCGAATCCGCCGAAGATGGCCATCAGGATGATGATGGTCAGCGCGAAGAACGCCACGCCCTGAAGAAAACTCGAACTCATGTCGGCCCCGTGGTCGTTTCAGGCGCAATCATACGCGCCTGTCGAAACGATAGGCAGGATTCTTTGCGAAAACCAGACATTGCCGCCCCTTGTTGCAGTTTCTTGCCACCGCGCGCCGCGCCGCCGGTGATGCCTATCAGATCGGTACACCTGCGCGATCTTTGAAGGGGGAAAGCGCATTGTCCTCTCCCCGAGGCGGCGGCCGGGTCAGGCGCGGACCATGGCCTTGTCCAGGCTGACGGGGTCCGGCGCTCGGCGTGCCGCGCCCGTTCGCGTGGCGATCCGGGCGAGTGTTTCGGCGCCGTTCGGCCCAAGCACATCGCGGTACAGCGGAAAGAGGCCTGGGCGCAGATAGCCCGACCAGTGGCAGACCCGCGTGACGGGCGGGCGCGTGCGATAGCCCATCGCGGACAGGGCCGCTCGCGTGTCGGCGCAGTCGATTCTCAGGTCCGTCCAGCCGGGCAGGCCGGGCAGCCCGGCGCAGAGCGCCCGGTCGGCGGGCCAAAGCGGCGGTGCGGCCACCCGGAACATCGCGTCAAAGGGCAGGTTTTCGCCGCTGGTCACGTTCAGAACCTGCGCGCCGCGTCCGGCGGGTGCGGCCATCGCGGCCCGTGCCGCGCTGCGATACTCGGCCCCGCTGAGCAGGATCGCCCGGCTGACGGAACCCGCGGGCGCATCCGCGATGGCCGCGAGCGCCACCCGCGCCCCCAGCGAATGCGCCACGAGGTTAATGCGCAGATCGGGATGCCGTGCGTGGATCTCTCCGATCAGGCCACCGAGGATACCGCCCACGCGGCTCGCACGCAGGGCCACGCGGGGCAGGGCGCCCGTCGCATGCCAGCCGAGCGCGAGGCCAAGATCGGCCCCCGCGCGGTGCAGATGCAGGTGCCGCGGCCAACTGACGGCCTTCCAGCAGGGGCGCGAGGGGCGCAGGGACAGGATATGGGTATGCGGGTCGGTCTCGGGGCTGCGGGGGCTGTAGCGGTAGCCATGGGTCATCACGGTGACCGCGCGGCCCTCGGGCAGCGCATCGAGCGCCGGCCAGATCGCCTCTGTCCCCTCGATCCCCGTGCCGTCCACGTTGAGCCCGATCAGCGCCATCCTGCCGCCCGTTTTCCACCAGAGCTTGATGGCTGGATAGCTGGCCTCCGCAACATCTCGGTAACGCGGGCACGACAGTTCGGTGACGTGACCCGCGCGCCACCTGCTTGCCGCCCGTCATTTCGCTTGACCGTCCCGCGCCGCGGGCTTAGGCATCGCGCCATTCGTGGCGATTTGTGAACCGGATTGCGGGCCACGCTAAAGAAACCGCTAAAGAGGTCGAGGAGTGCGCCAGAACCGCCCGCCCCCGGCCAGGACATGGTGCGGGGGCTTTTTGGTCCGCGCACCCGGATCAGGAGGATTGGGCGCATGAAGGACGCTCCCGCCAAACCCGTTTTGAAACCGCGCACCCGCGCCGTGCACGCCGGCACCCGCCGCAGCCAGTATGGCGAGGTGTCCGAGGCGATGTTCCTGACGCAGGGCTTCGTTTACGACAGCGCCGAGGCCGCCGAGGCCCGTTTCATCGAAACCGGCCCCGACGAGTTCATTTACGGGCGCTACGGCAACCCGACCGTCGCCATGTTCGAAGAGCGTATCGCGTCGCTGGAAGGGGCCGAAGATGCCTTTGCCACCGCCTCGGGCATGGCCGCGGTGAACGGGGCGCTGGTGTCCCTGCTCAAGGCCGGGGACCATGTGGTTGCAGCCCGTGCGCTCTTCGGATCGTGCCTGTATATCCTCGAAGAGGTGCTGACCCGCTATGGCGTCGAGGTGACCTTCGTCGATGGCACCGAGCTCGACCAGTGGCGCGCGGCGATCCGTCCCGAGACCAAGGTCGTGTTCTTCGAGACCATCTCGAACCCCACGCTCGAGGTGATCGACATCGCCGCCGTCGCCGACCTGGCCCATGCCGTCGGGGCCAAGGTCGTCGTGGACAATGTCTTTGTCACGCCCGTCTATTCCAACGCCATCGCGCAGGGCGTCGACATGGTGGTCTATTCCGCGACCAAGCATATCGACGGGCAGGGGCGCTGTCTGGGCGGCGTGATCCTCGGCTCGCGCGAGATGATCCGCAAGACGGTCGAGCCCTACATGAAACATACCGGCGGCGCGATGAGCCCGTTCAACGCCTGGGTTCTGCTGAAATCGCTGGAAACGCTGGACCTGCGCGTTCGCGCGCAAGCGGATAGCACGCAAACCATCGCCGAAGCGTTGCAGGGACAGCCGGGGCTTTCTCGCGTCATCTACCCGGGCCTGTCCGATCACCCGCAGCACGCACTGGCCGCGCGCATGATGGAGCGGTCGGGCACCGTGATCGCGCTGGATATCGAGGGCGGGCAAGAGGCGGCCTTCCGCTTCCTCAATGCGCTTAAGATCATCACGATCTCCAACAACCTCGGGGATGCGAAGTCGATCATCACCCATCCCGCGACCACCACGCATCAGCGCCTGACCGAAGAGCAGCGCGATCGCCTCGGAATCACGCGCGGGTTGGTGCGGCTGTCGGTGGGCCTCGAAGACCCTGAGGACCTGATCGAGGACCTGATGGCGGCGCTGGCCGCCGCAAGGTCCGCCTGAGGGCCGCGCGGTGAGCGGGCTCATCATCCGACCCTACCGCACCGAGGATGCGGCGGCGCTGGCGACCGTGTTTCACCGCGCCGTGCGCCGCGGGGCCGCGCGCCACTACACCCTACCGCAGCGCATGGCGTGGTCGCCGCGCCCCCAGACGGCCGAGCATTGGGATACGCGCCTGTCGCGCCTCGACACGATGGTGGCCGAGGATGGGCGCGGCCTGCTTGGCTTCATGGCGCTGAACCTCGACGATGCCTTCCTCGATTTCGCCTATGTCCTGCCCGAGGCGGCGGGGCGGGGCGTCGGCGGCACGCTGCTTGCCGTGCTGGAGGGGCGGGCGAAATCCGCCGGGATCGACCGCCTGGAAACCGAGGCCAGCCGCGTGGCCGAGCCGTTCTTTGCCGCGCGCGGCTGGTCGGTCTTGCGTCGGCAGAGGGTCAGGCGCCACGGCATCGGCCTGCCCAACGCGGTGATGGAAAAGCCCCTCGTCGCGGCGGAGGTGGCGGCGTGAAACGGTTCCTCGTCCTGCAACTGCGCCCCGAGACCGAGGCCGCCGACGAGGAGTTCGACGCCTTTCTCGACCGTGGCGGGCTGAGCGCGGCCCAGGTGCATCGCATCCGGCTGGACGAGGCGCCGATGCCCGCGCTGTCACTAGACGATTACGCGGGCATCATCGTCGGCGGCGGTCCGGGATGCGTCAGCGATGCGCCCGAGGACAAGGACCCGCTGGAAGCCCGGATCGAGGCCGACATCCTGTCGCTCATGCCCCAGGTCCTGTCGCGCGACATGCCCTTCATGGGCTGTTGTTACGGCATGGGCATCCTGGGCCATACGCTGGGCGGCACGGTCGCCAAGGGCCGCTACGGCGAGCCGATCGGCGGCGTCGATTGCACGATGACCGAGGCGGGGGCGGCCGACCCGATCCTTGCCGATCTGCCCCGCGACTTCCGCGCGCTGGTGGGCCACAAGGAAGCGGTCGAAACCCTGCCCGAGGGCGCCGTGCATCTCGTCGCCTCGGCCCCGTGCCCGTTCCAGATGATCCGCGCCGGGCGCAACGTTTACGCCACGCAGTTCCACCCCGAAGCCAAGGGGCAGAATTTCGCCAACCGCATCCGCATCTACCGTGATCGCGGCTATTTCGACCCGTCCGACGCCGAGGCGCTGACCGAGGCCTGCCTTGCCGAAGAGATCACCGTGCCGGAGCGCATCCTGTCGAATTTCACCCATCGTTTCGGCGGATAACGTGCTCGTGAACGTTGGAAAATAATCCGTTTCCGGGCGCATAGCGTAACTCTTTCGAAAGACAAGACTTGGGCCGTGACCCTCGCGCCCCATATCCTTGGATGAGAGACAGGACAGGGTGACCCCCATGAACATGCATGTAACCACCACCCCCGAGCAGCCGAACCGCGAGGATGCGGCCGAGGCACTGCGCCTTTTGAAGAACTGGGCCGCCTGCGCCAGCGACGCCGATCTGGCCGAGCTTGATCCGGGCATCGCCCGCCTGCTGACAGGGCAGGGGGACTACCCGTCCTTCTCGCGCGAGTATCCCGAGGCGTTCACCGTCGATGCCGCCTACAAGGCCGGTCTGCCGGACCTTCAGAACGGGCCGTCCTCGCTGATCCGCGGGGCGCAGCGGCAAATTCAGCATGTCGGTATCTCGAATTTCCGCCTGCCGATCCACTATCACACGCGCGACAATGGCGACCTGACGCTGGAAACCAGCGTCACCGGCACCGTCAGCCTCGAGGCCGAGAAAAAGGGCATCAACATGAGCCGCATCATGCGGTCCTTCTATGCCCATGCCGAAAAGACCTTCAGCTTCGAGGTGATCGAGGCGGCGCTCGATGACTACAAGGCCGATCTCGAAAGCTTTGACGCCCGCATCCAGATGCGCCTGTCCTTCCCGATGAAGGTGGACAGCCTGCGCTCGGGGCTGTCGGGCTACCAGTATTACGACATCGCGCTGGAACTGGTGGAACGTGGCGGCGTCCGGCAGAAGATCATCCATCTCGACTATGTCTATTCGTCGACCTGCCCGTGCTCGCTGGAACTGAGTGAACATGCGCGGGCCACGCGCAACCAGTTGGCGACGCCCCATTCGCAGCGCTCGGTCGCGCGGATCTCGGTGGAACTGGCCGACGGGCAGGACTGCCTGTGGTTCGAGGATCTGATCGACATGGCGCGCGCCGCCGTGCCGACCGAAACGCAGGTGATGGTCAAGCGCGAGGATGAACAGGCCTTTGCCGAGTTGAACGCCGCCAACCCGATTTTCGTCGAGGATGCCGCGCGTCTGTTCGCCGAGCAGTTGGAGAATGACAGCCGCGTGGGTGATTTCCGCGTGCTGGCCAGCCATCAGGAAAGCCTGCACAGCCACGACGCGGTCAGCGTGCTGACCGAAGGACCCACCTTCGAGGCGGCGAGCCTCGATCCGCGCCTGTTCCAGTCACTGATACACGCAGGCTGACCCGTCGCCTGCGCGGCGCTCCTCCCAAGATCGCCGAAAGGCCCCCGCATTCTGTGCGGGGGTCTTTTTTTTCTCAGGTGAACCGTGCCCGCGTGCGGTTGGCGAAGGCTACAAGGGACAGCATCACCGGGACCTCCACCAGCACACCGACCACGGTCGCCAGAGCCGCGCCCGAGTTCAGGCCGAACAGGCTGATCGCCACGGCGACGGCCAGTTCGAAGAAGTTTGACGTCCCGATCAAGGCGCAGGGCGCGGCAATGCGGTGCGGCACGCGCAGCATGTAGGCCGCCGCGTAGGCCAGCGCGAAAATGCCGTAGGATTGCAGCAGGATCGGCACCGCGATCAGGGCGATCACCTGCGGGCGGTCCAAAATCACTTGCCCCTGCAAGCCGAACAGGATCACCACTGTCGCGATCAGGCCGATCACCGACCACGGCTTCACCCGGTTGCGAAACGCCTCGATCCGGTACTCGCTGCCCAGCCGTGCACGGGTCCAGAGGCCCGCGGCCAAGGGCAGCGCCACGAAGAGCACCACCGACAGGATCAGCGTGCCCCAGGGCACGGCGATATCCGTGACCCCCAGCAGGAAGGCCACGATGGGGGCGAAGGCGAAGACCATCACCACATCGTTCACCGAGACCTGCAGCAGCGTGTAGCTTTCATCGCCCCGGGTCAGGTGTGACCAGACAAACACCATCGCCGTGCAGGGCGCGGCGCCGAGCAGGATCAAACCGGCGATGTATTGCTGGGCATCCTCGGGGGCGATCAGGTCGGCAAAGACCACCTCGAAGAACAGGACGCCAAGCGCGGCCATGGTGAAGGGCTTGATCAGCCAGTTCACCGCCAGCGTGATGGCAAGACCGCGCGGCTGTTTCACCACGTCCTTCAGGCTGCCTGGGTCCACGCCCACCATCATCGGGTAGACCATCGCCCAGATCAGGACGGCCACGACAAGGTTGACGCTGGCCAGTTCAGCCGCCGCGATGGCCTCGACAAGGCCGGGGAGCGTGGCACCGATGGCAATGCCCGCGACCATGGCCAGGGCGATCCAGACGGACAGGTAGCGTTCGAACAGGCCCATGGCGGCGATCTCCCGGGTGTTGCTGCGCGGTCCTGCGCCCCTTGGACTGGGCGGGCGCGGCGTTCAAGCCCTTCGCCGGGTTTCGCCAGCGGTGCGGCGCAATGGCGACAGGCGATGCGCCGCGCGGAACCGGAGCGGGTTCCAATGAAAAAGCGGCCCCGGCGCCTGGGCCGGTGACCGCTTCGTCATGAACAGCTTTGATCGCCTCAGCAGGTGCGCGGACCGCGGCCCTGGCCGCCCGGATCGACGATCGGGCCGTTATCGGCGTCGGTGTAGCCGGTGTAGTAGCCCCGGCGCCCGCCGCGCCCGCAGCCAGCGGGGTCGATGATCGGGCCGTTGTCGGAGTCGGTGATGCCGCTGGCATAGCCAACGGGCACACAGCCGGTTGCCGCCGCCGTCCCAAGGCCAAGGCCCCCGATCCCGAAGCCGCGCAACATGGTGCGCCGGTTGAGGCCTCGCTTGGTGTCGATCTGGCTCTCGTCCAGCGTCGGCTTGGCCTTGTCTTCCTTCTTGTCCGTCATCGGTCCTGTCCTCCGTGCGTGAATGGGTGGATTGAAAATTCAGGATGAAATCGGCCTATCCCGCGTCCCTGTCATGGGCGGGGGCGGGGTGGCTCGTGTCTGAATCGGTGCTGTGCGCGGGCGCAGCGTCCGAATCGGTATGCGCGTGCGCGTCGCTGTCGACGTCATGACCACCGCCCGCAGGTCCGCGATGATAGCGGATGGTAGCAATGTCATCGTCGGTCAGCGTTTTCTGACCTTTTTGGTCCTGGGCGCCCATGGCGTCCCCTTTGTCCTGGCGGGCCACCCGAGGGCGGCTGGCGGGGGTTGAGCTCCACCGAAGGGCCAAAATCGCCTTCAGTCTGGAACCTTTCCAAAAAAGGCTAACGACCAAATGACCTTGCGGCAACATTTTCCTGCTACAGGCTGCCACGGTTTTTCCAAGCGGCAGCGGGGTTTGCCCGGAAACCGCGCCCGCGAAGCCTCGGTCGCTTGACAGGGGGGGCGGCGCGCGCCAACGCTCCGCGCCATGTTCGACCTGCGCCCCGTCGTCTATGTTCTCGGTCTTCTCGTGCTCGCGCTCGGGGCGACGATGATCGTGCCGCTCGCCTTCGACCTGGCGGCGGGCAACGGGCATTGGGGCCCCTTCGCCGAGGCCATGGCGATCACCACGGTGACGGGGCTGCTTCTGACGCTGGCCTGCGCCAATGGGGTGAGCGAGGGCCTGTCGATCCAGCAGACCTTTCTGCTGACCACCGGCGTCTGGCTGGTCCTTCCGATTTTCGGGGCGCTGCCCTTCGTGCTCGGCGCGACCGAGGCACGCTATGTCGACGCTTTCTTCGAGGCGATGTCGGGCCTGACCACGACCGGGGCGACAGTGTTTTCGGGGCTCGACGATCTGCCCGTGGGGCTGAACCTCTGGCGTGGGTTGATGCAATGGTTCGGCGGTATCGGGATCATCGTCGTGGCCATGGTGTTCCTGCCCGAGCTGCGCGTGGGCGGCATGCAGATCTTCCGCTCCGAGGCGTTCGACACGATGGGGAAGATCCTGCCCCGCGCGACCGAGATCGCGGCGCGGATCTCGGTGATCTACCTGGGCCTGACGGTCGCCTGTGCGCTGACCTATGCCGCTCTGGGGATGCCGGGGTTCGACGCGCTGATGCATGCGCTGACGACCGTGTCCACCGGAGGGTTCTCCAGCCGAGATGCCTCGTTTGGCGCGTTCCAGGGGCCGATGGAATATGTCGCCGCCGTGTTCATGATCCTCGCAAGCCTGCCCTTCGTGCGCTACATCCAATTGGTCGCGGGCACCGCGCGCCCGATCCTGCGCGACAGCCAGGTGCGCGCCTATATCGTGACGATCCTTCTGTTGACCGTGTTCCTGACGCTCTACCGGGTGTTCGCCAATGACGACCATTGGGAACACGGCTTTCGCGAGGGGATCTTCAACGTCACCTCGATCATCTCGGGGACGGGCTATGCCAGCGTTGACTACCAGCTCTGGGGGCCGGTGCCGGTGGTGATCTTCTTTTTCGTTGGCCTGATCGGAGGCTGCGCCGGGTCGACCTCCTGCTCGATCAAGGTCTTCCGCTACCAGTTGCTCTTCGCCTCGATCGCGACGCAGGTGCGCCGCCTCTACGCGCCCCACGGCGTGTTCGAGCCGCGCTACGAGGGTCGCCCGATCTCGGAAGAGATCCTGTCCTCGGTCATGGCCTTCTTCGTGCTGTTCTTCGTGTCGCTCGGCATCGTCTCGGTGGCGCTGGGGCTGACCGGGCTGGATTTCATCACCTCGGTCTCGGGGGCTGCGGCGGCGCTGGGTAATATCGGGCCCGGCCTGGGCGATATCATCGGACCCTCGGGCAATTTCGCATCGCTCAACGATGCCGCGAAATGGATCCTGTCGCTGGCCATGCTGGTGGGGCGGCTGGAACTGATGGCGGTCTTCGTGCTGTTCACCACCGCCTTCTGGCGGACGTGAGGGGCGGAAATCTCGAGATTTCCGGACCGGAAAAGCCGGCTTTTCCGGCGTTTTCCGTTGCGGAAAACGCCCCCCTCACCGCGTGGCGATGGCCCGTCCCGCCGCCACGCCCGAGGACCAGGCCCACTGGAAATTGTAGCCGCCCAGCCAGCCGGTCACGTCCAGCGCCTCGCCGATGACGAAGAGGCCGGGGACCAGCGCGCTTTCCATCGTCTTGGAACTGATCGCATCGGTTGCCACGCCGCCCAACGTCACCTCCGCCGTGCGGTAGCCTTCGGAGGAGGTCGGCGTCAGCTCCCACCGGGTCAGCTGGTCGGTCAGCGCGCGCAGCGCGCCGTCGGACTGGTCGGCAAGATTGCCCGCAAGGCCCAATTCGGCGGCCAGGTGCAGGGCGAGCTTGCGGGGCAGGATCTCGGACAGGACCGTGGAGAGCGCCTTGCCCCCCGCCTCGGCGCGGCGGGCGCGCAGATGTTCGAACAGGTCGAGATCGGGGCGCAGGCAGACCGACAGGCTATCGCCCTCGCGCCAGTAGGACGAGATTTGCAGCACCGCAGGGCCGGAGAGGCCCCGATGGGTAAACAGCATCGCCTCGTCGAAGCTGGCGCCGTTGCAGGTGATGCGCGTGTCCACCGCCGTGCCGGGCAGGTCGGCGAACCCGGCCTTGCGCGTCTCGTCGAAGGTGAGCGGCACGAGGGCGGGGCGCGTCTCGGTCACGCGGTGGCCGAATTGCGCGGCGATGCGGTAGGCCAGCCCCGTCGCGCCCATCTTGGGGATCGACTTGCCCCCCGTGGCCAGAACGAGGTTCCGCGCGGTGACGCTGCGCGGCGTGCCGCCTTGCGTGACCTCGACCCGGAACCGCCCGTCGGCATGGGTGATCTCGCCCGGTTCGGCCTCGAGCCAGAGATCGGCCCCGGCGCGCTCCATCTCGGCGCGCAGGAGCGCGATGATGTCCTTGGCGGAGCGGTCGCAGAACAGCTGGCCCAGCGTCTTTTCGTGCCACGCGATGCCGTGGCGGTCGACGAGGTCGATGAAATCCCACTGGGTGTAGCGGCTGAGGGCGGATTTCGGGAAATGCGGGTTCTCGCCGAGGAAATGTTCGGCCTCGGTGTAGAGATTGGTGAAGTTGCAGCGCCCGCCACCCGAGATGCGGATCTTCTCGCCCGGCGCCTTGGCGTGGTCGATGACCAGCGTGCCGGGGCCGGCATGGGCCGCGCACATCATCCCCGCCGCGCCCGCGCCGAGGATCAGGGTGGTCACGTCTGTCGGTTTCGCACTCATCGAGGGATTGCGCCGCCTTTGGCGTCGCCCGGCGAGCGCCGCACGGGGCATCGAGCCCCGCGCGGCGCTGGCGCCTCCGGCGGGCATATTTGATGGATAAAGATCAAGACGCGGTCCCGGGCGGGCGCATCATCTGGCTCAATCCCCGAAATTGCGGCTGTCCTTGATCTGGTCCCAGGCCCAGACGACCTCTTGCAGGCGGTCTTCGTCCGAGCGGTCGCCGCCGTTCATGTCCGGGTGCAGCACCTTGATGAGGGCCTTGTAGCTCTTGCGGATCTCGGCCTTGGTCCAGTGATCCTTGGCGTCGAGGATTTCGATCGCGCGGCGTTCGGTGGGCGGCAGGCGGCGGCCGGTCGACCCGTTCGAGCGGCCCGGGTTGCGCGTCGCGTTCTCGCCCAGCACCTGGTGCGGGTCCTCGATTCCGAGCCGCGCCCAGGCGCGTTCCTCGGTCGATTTCTTGAACGGCTTGGTGGGACGGTCCCAGACCCGGTCGCGGTCCAGCTGCGCCTCCATCTCGGCCTCGGTGGTGCCTTCGAAGAAGTTCCACTTGAGATTGTACTCGCGCACATGGTCGCGGCAGAACCAGTAATAATCGTCCAGCACGTCGGGGGCCTTGGGCGCGCGATACTGGCCCGGCTCGTTGCAGCCGGGATGCTCGCAGACGCGCTGCGACGTCTCGAACGCGCCCGACATCCCGCGCCTGCCGGAGCGGCGCTTTTTCTTGTCGGTGGAGACGCGCAGGTCGAAATTGAACGGGTCTTTGTCACTCATGCTCGGCCCCTTCTCGACTCGGAACAGGCAGTTTAGGGTTTTGGACGGCAAGGGAAAGAGGCGAGGAGCGGATTTCGTGACGCGGACAGAGAAAATCAGATCACGACTGCAGGAGGCCTTCGCGCCCCGGGTTCTGGAGGTGGTTGATGACAGCGAACGCCACCGGGGTCATGCGGGCTACCAGGAGGGCGGCGAAAGCCATTTCCGGGTCCGCATCGAGAGCGAGAAATTCGACGGTTTGTCGCGCGTCGCCCAGCATCGCGCCGTGCATGAAGCGTTGGGAAAAGACCTCGTCTCGGAGATCCACGCGCTGGCGCTGAAGATCAGTGCCTGAGCCTTATTCGGCGGCGCGGTCGGCGGGGTCGGCCACGAGACGCCGCCCGGCGGCGGGCGCTGCGTGCGGTTCGGTCCAGCTGTCCTCGGCACCCTCGGGGGCAGGGGCTTCGGCGGTATCCTCGGCGTGCTCCGTCGTAGCCTCGCCTTCGTAGAAGATCTCGCGGCGGAAGATCAGGACGCAGCGCTTGACCGTCGATTTCGCGCCAAGGCCCATGCCCTTGCGCTCGGTATCCTCGAACGTGTCGGCGCGGACATATTCCCAGCCCTCGGCGCCCATTTCGCCCAGGATCGTTTCGAGCGTGTAGGCGAAGCGATCAGCCCCCTTCAAACCCCGCACGCGCGGCGTCTTTTCGGGGGCGGGCACGACCTTGTACTCGAAATAGGGCATGGATCTCTCCGGAGCGCGGCGTTGGATCGGCGCGTCTTAGCCCGTGCCACGGGGCCGGGGCAAGAGGGATCGGGGCGCATGGCCCCAATCTTCACTCGGCTGGATGGCGGCGCCGGGCCTCGGCCTCGATGCGAGCATCGAGTTTGCGGGTCTCGTGACGCATCAGCATGACACCGATCCCGGCCACGGCCAGGGCGATCAGGGGAATGGCGATTTCAAAGGGCGTCATGGGAAGCCTCCTTGCGCATCATGCCAAGAATATAGTGCGCAATGGCGTGCAATGCGAGTCCCGCGGGCGCCCAGATGGCGGTCATGATGGTCAGCGGAATGGCGTCATCGGTCAGCGGGCGCAGCACGGCAAAGCCGATCAGGCCCAGCCCGACCGCGTTCAGGAACCCCGCCAGCAGCTTCACCCGCTCGTTATGGGCGGCCAGCTCGTCGCGCAGGCGGGGCCGCGCCATGCTACAGCCCCAGCTTCGCCGTCACGATCTCGTTCACGACCTTGGGGTTGGCCTTGCCGCCGGTGGCTTTCATCACCTGGCCCACGAACCAGCCCGCCAGTTTCGGGTTGGCCTGCGCCTTTTCCACCTGCGCGGGGTTGGCGGCGATGATCTCGTCCACCGCCGTTTCGATCGCGCCGGTATCGGTGACCTGTTTCATGCCCTCGGTCTCGACGATCTCCTCGGGGTCGCGCCCGGTGGTGTAGGAGATCTCGAACACGTCCTTGCCGATCTTGCCCGAGATGGCGTCGGACTTGATCAGCTTCACGATCTGGCCCAGCTGCGCGGGCGTGATCGGGCTGTCGGTGATGGATTTCTCGTCCTTCTTGAGACGACCGAACAGCTCGTTGATGACCCAGTTCGCGGCGGATTTGCCGTCCTTGGCCTCGGCCACGACGGACTCGAAGTAATGCGCGGCCTCCAGATCGGCGGTCAGCACGCTGGCGTCGTAATCCGACAGGCCGTAATCGCCGATGAAGCGCGCCTTCTTGGCGTCTGGCAATTCGGGCAGGTTGGCCGCGATCTCGTCCACCCAAGCCTGCTCGATTTCCAGCGGCAGAAGGTCGGGGTCGGGGAAATAGCGGTAATCATGCGCCTCTTCCTTGGAGCGCATGGAGCGCGTCTCGCCCTTGTCGGCGTCGTAGAGGCGGGTTTCCTGGTCGACCTTGCCGCCGCCCTCGACGATGGCGATCTGGCGGCGCGCCTCGTATTCGATGGCGGCCTGGATGAACCGCAGCGAGTTCATGTTCTTGATCTCGCAGCGGGTGCCGAGATAGCCGAAATCGCCCGTCTCGCGGTATTTTTCATACGCGCCCGGCTGGCAGATCGACACGTTCACGTCGGCGCGCAGGTTGCCGTTCTGCATGTTGCCGTCGCAGGTGCCCAGATAAAGCATGATCTGGCGCAGCTTGCTGACGTAAGCCGCCGCTTCCTCGGGACCGCGGATGTCGGGGCGGCTGACGATCTCCATCAACGCGACGCCCGTGCGGTTGAGATCGACAAAGCTCATCGCCGGGTCCATGTCATGGATCGACTTGCCCGCGTCCTGTTCGAGGTGAATACGCTCGATCCGCACCGTGCGCGCGGTGCCGTCGCCCATCTCGACCAGCACTTCGCCTTCGCCCACGATCGGGTGATAGAGCTGGCTGATCTGGTAGCCCTGCGGCAGGTCGGGGTAGAAATAGTTTTTTCGGTCGAAGGCCGAGTTCAGGTGGATCTCGGCCTTGAGGCCCAGCCCGGTGCGCACCGCTTGCGCCACGCAGGCCTCGTTGATGACGGGCAGCATGCCGGGCATGCCCGCGTCCACGAAGGCCACGTTCGAGTTCGGCTCGGACCCGAATTGCGTCGAGGCGCCCGAGAACAGCTTGGCGCGGGTCGAGACCTGCGCATGCACCTCCATGCCGATCACCAGTTCCCAATCCTGCTTGGCGCCGGGGATGATCTTGGGTTTCGGGGTCGGTTTTTCGTCTGGGGTCAGGTCGAGCATTCTCGGGCCTCCGTCTCGTTTGTCCAAGCGTTTAGGTCAGCGGCGCGAAGCGGGCAAGGGGGCGGCATGCGGCAAGCGATGGAACGCAAGCCGGGCGCGCGCGTTTTGACTGCGAAGGGCGCGCCGAACGGGCGCGTTCCAACGTCAATGCAAGCGAGCCGAAAGGACATCTCATGCCAAGCATCACCGAGTCGAACATCCTGATCATCGCCACCCACGGGTTCGAGCAGTCGGAACTGGAATTCCCGCGTGACCAGTTGCGCGTGAAGGGCGCGACGGTCCATGTCGCCACGCCCGATGGCAAGCCCATCAAGGGCTGGGAAGGCAGCGACTGGGGCCGCGAGGCCGAGGCGGACCTGTCCTTCGACCAGATCGATGTCGCGGCCTATGACGCGCTGGTTCTGCCGGGCGGCCAGATCAACCCCGACCTGCTGCGCGTCGATGACCGCGCCATCGAGACGGTCAAGGCGTTCGCGCGCGACGGCAAGGTCATCGCCGCCGTCTGCCACGCGCCGTGGCTGCTGGTCGAGGCTGGCCTTGCCAAGGGCCGCCAGATGACCTCGTATCACTCGATCAGGACCGACGTGATCAACGCGGGCGCCGAGTGGGTCGATCAATCCGCCGTGGCCGACAGTGGTATCGTCACCAGCCGCAATCCGAACGATCTGAAGGAGTTCGTCGGCAAGATCGTCGAAGAGATCGAGGAAGGCCGCCACGAGAAAAAGGCCGCCTGATCGCAGGATCTTTCCCCCCGGTCGGCTTCAGGCTGACCACCCCGGCGCCCCGTTTCGGATGTCCGAACGGGGCGTCGGTCGTTTTCTGGCGGATGCGGTTCTTTCCGCCCGGTTTCGGCGGGCTTCTGCCGACCTTGCCGGGTTTTCCACAGGGCGATGGACTCAGCCATACAGGCTCGGGCACACCGCGCTGTCTGCAATAGTTTCGAGAAATCATTATGCGAGCGTTCATTCTGGCGGCGGCTGCCGTGCTGGGCCTGTCGGGTTGTTCCATGCTGCCGCTCGGCGCGTCCGAAGTGGAACCGACCGAGTTCGTGATGCGCTGGGACCACCGCCCCGAAGCCCCGGCCTGGACCGATGCCAGCCTTGCCATGCTGGAAGAGGGCGCGCCCGCAGGTCATCTGCCCGACCTTGTCCCCGCCGATATCGAGGCCTGGTGCCCGGCCTATACCGAGGGCACCCGCGCCGAGCGCGAGGCCTTCTGGGTTGGCCTGCTGTCGGCATTGGCCCGCCATGAAAGCACCTGGAACCCGCAAGCCGTGGGCGGCGGCGGTCGCTGGTTCGGGCTTGTCCAGATCAGCCCGGCCACCGCGCGCCATTACGGCTGCCGTGCCACCAGCGGCGATGCCCTGCGCGATGGCGAGGCCAACCTCTCCTGCGCGCTGCGGATCTGGGGAGCGACCGTGCCGCGCGATGGCGTGGTGGCCAGCGGTCGCGGAGGCGTGGCCGCCGATTGGGGGCCGTTCGTGCAATCCGACAAGCGCGAGGACATGCGCGCCTGGGTCAGCGCACAGCCCTTCTGCGCGGGCTGACGCGGGCCAAGCCCCATGTTCGCCCCTTGTTTTCCTTGCCTTTTCGCGCGTGCGGGTGCAGTGTCACGCGGTGCGCGATCGCAACTGGGGGGAGAGCGCATGGCTGCCAAGCCATTGACCAAGGCTGTGGCATTGGCCGTCTGCATCGTGCTGGCGGGGCTTTTGCCCCGGCCCGCGACGGCGCAGGACGGCCCTGCCGGGGTGTCGTCGCTACGCCCGATCCCGCGCCCTGTCGCGGCCACACCCGAGATGACTCTTCCAGGCACGCCCGAGGTCGAGGTGACGGCCGGCCAGATGGTCCTAGCGCCCCCCTTGGCCGATGCCGACACCCCCGTCAGCCTGCCGCCCGAACCCGAGATCAGCGCGCTGGCCCCGCAGCGGAGCCTCAGGCCGCGCCGCCGCGACGGCTGGCTGGTGCCCGCCGCCCGGTGGGACGAACATCCGCGGGGCGACCGCTGGACCGCCGCCGTCATGGCCGCGCTGCGTGGGCCGGGCGCGCCGCTGCTCGACACCGTGCCCGAGGATATCGAGGCTTGGTGCCCCGGATACATCAATGCCGATCGCGGTCAGCGCGCGGCCTTCTGGGCCGGGCTGATCTCGGCCCTGGCGTGGCATGAAAGCACGCATAACCCGCGCGCCGTGGGTGGCGGTGGGCAGTGGTTCGGCCTTGTCCAGATCGCGCCGGGGACGGCGCGCTGGCGCAATTGCGACGTGACCAGCGCCGAGGCGCTGCTCGACGGGTCGGCGAACCTGCGCTGCGGCATCCGCATCATGGGGATCACCGTGCCGCGCGATAATGTCGTCTCGGAAGGGATGCGCGGGGTGGCCGCGGATTGGGGGCCGTTCCATTCGCGCCGCAAGCGCGAGGATATGCGCAACTGGGTCCGGTCGCAGGATTATTGCCAATCCGCCACCCGCCCGCAAATGCGGCCCGCCGGCCTGGCCGAGGCCGCGCGGCCCGGCGGATCGGTGGTGATGGAGGCCATCTCGGGGCCGATGAACCGGTTGAGCCTCCGTCCTGTCGTGCGTCCGGCGCGCGCGGGGTAATCCTGCCGGGACGGGTCAGGCGTGGCGCACGGGGATGCCGCGGCTGGTCGCCTCGCGGATCAGCACGAGGGGATCCGGCAGCGCCTGTTTCGGCATCGCGATCCGCTCGCCCGTCTCCAGAACCACCGCGATGCGGGTTTGTCCGCGGCGGTCCGCGACCTCCAGATAGGCGATCCGGCCGACCGGGATTGAGGCCTTGTCGCGCCCGAGATCCAGCTGCCAGACCGAGCGTCCCATGCGCAGCCCCCAGTTCGGCACGAAGATCATCTGTGCAAGGCTGATCGCGAGGGCGGGCAGCAGCAGAAGCAGCACGTAGCCCGGGATCACGGCCCAGAGTTGCACGGTCAGAAACGAAAGCCCGGCAAAGGCTGCGAGGCTGATCGCGGTATTGCCCGGACGGGCTGCGTATTCGAACGTGTCGGTCATGGCGATGTTAAACCGCCCGATTTGGACAAGTTTGTGTCACCACTGGGAAACCTTGGAGACAGGTCGCTTTTTCGGCCGGATCGGCGGCCCTCGGGCGCTCAGCCGAGGCCCAACCGGGGCGACGGCAGCAGGCGCGGCGGCCCGGCCTTGAGCAGCGACAGCCCCCCGCCGCCCTGGTCCTCGCCAAGGGCAAGGGTGGCGCGTCGCAGATGGGCAATCGCCGCCTCCGGGGCGCGGGGCAGATCGGCGGCCGGGATCGGCGCGCCGATGGTGACGCGAAACGGTTGGCGCGCCTTGTTCAGCACCTCGTGGAACAGGGTGATGTCGCGCAGCGTGGGGTGGATCGCGTCGAAGGCATAGAACAGCGCCGAATTGCGGGCCCGGATATGGATCGGGATCACCGGCACGTCGAAGCGCCGCGCGATCTGCGCGGCGGAGGCCATCCAGGGCCGCTCATGCAGGCGCAGCCCGCGCCGCTTGGCCAGCCGCCCCGACGGGAAGATCACGCCGAGACGCCCGTCTTCGACCAGTGCCTGCCGGGTGTAGGCCATGGTGGCGCGCGCCTTGGCGTGGCAGCGTTTCTCCTCGCGCCATTCGACGGGGGCGATGACCTGAGACAGTTGCGGCAGGACGCGCAGGATATCGGCATTGGCATAGAAGAAGAGATCGGGTCGCCGCGTGGCCAGCGCCCGCCAAAGCGTCAAGCCGTCGGCGATGCCGGTGGGATGGTTGGCCACGATCAGGGCGGGTCCGGTGGCGGGGATGTTGCCGAGCCCCGTGACATCGAGCCTGCGACACACGAGGCGTGCCGCGGTATCCATGACGCGCGGGCCCGCATGCGGGTCGAGCGCGGTGGCAATCTCGACGGTGCGTTTTTGACCCAGAAGCCGGTCGAGCACGGCACGCGCGGTCGCCGTGCCGCGCCGTCCCGAGAAGAGCCAGGGCGCGCGCTCCTCGATCAGCGGGGCAAGCCGGTCCTCGACCGGGCCAGGCGCCGCGGCGGGCGGCCAGTCGAAGGCATCGGAGTGGTCTGCGGCGGGCTGCATGGCACCCTTCGGATCACATGCTCCTGTAACGCCGTCATGACATGGGGATCCCGCAGCGCCCTTTCCAGCCCCCCGCTTGCGTCGGGCATGGGCAAGGCGAAGTGCCGCTGCTAGGGTCGGGCGCGATGGTTGATCTTGTGCACAGGCATGGCCCCGCGGTGGGGGCCGGGACGTGGTTGCGGCGCGGGCGGGTGCTGGCGCTCGATCATGCGCGGAGCCTCGCGCTTCTGGCCATGGCGATCTTTCACTTCGCCTATGACCTCGAGACATTCGGATACCTGCCGCGCGGCACGGTTCTGACCGGGGGCTGGCGGATGCTGGCGATCTGCACGGCGGGGTCGTTCCTGTTTCTCGCCGGGGTGAGCCTGTGGCTGGCGCACGGGCAGGGCGCGCGCTGGCCGTCCTTCTGGAAACGCTTTGCCAAGATCGCGGCGGCGGCGCTTCTGATCACAGTGGCGACCCGGATCGCGATCCCGCAGGCCTTCATCTTCTTCGGTATCCTGCATGCCATCGCGGCGGCGAGCCTTGTGGGGATGCTGATGATCCGCATCCCGGCGGTGGGGTTGATCCTGCTGGCGGCGCTGGCCTTCGCGGCGCCGCATGTGGCGCGCTCTGCGTTCTTCGATCCATGGCCCTTGTGGTGGACGGGGTTGCAGACCGTGCCGATCATCGCGGTGGATTACGTGCCGCTGTTCCCATGGCTGGGGCCGTTCCTGCTGGGGCTGGCGGCGGGGCGGATCGGAACGGTCACCGGCCTCTGGACCCGGGCCGCGACATGGAATGGCGGGCGCCTGGCCCGCGCGCTGGCCTGGCCGGGCAAGCATTCGCTTTGGGTCTACCTGTTGCACCAGCCGGTCCTCATCGCGCTGGTCTGGTCCTACACGCAACTGATCCGCTGAGGCGGGCGGCTCCCGCCCAAGGCCGGCATGGCTGCGCCACGCCGCCTTGGTTTGGGCGTGGCGCGCGGGTCGGCCTTTGGCCGGGTCCGCGCGGGGGCGCGCCCGGCCGGATGCGGCGCGCGGCATGGCGGGGGTCGGCTTTTTGCAGAGAGGCCGTTTGCTGGCCATTCTGCCAGGCAAACAGGCCATTCCGAGCCTGCAGGCGAGTCGCCGGTCGCCTCAAGGACAAGCCGCGCGTTGCGCGGTCGCCCTTCGGGCGATCCTTGACCCGCCCGCCGACTCGCGCGGGTCACCCGCGGATGCGGGCCACCATCTCGGTCATGTCGCGGCTCAGCCCCTCGGTCGCGGCGATGCGGTCCAGTTCGGCGCGGATCATCTCCTGCCGGTCGGTGTCATAGCGCGGCCAGGTCTCGAACAGGGTGGAGAGCCGCGCCGCCGTTTGCGGGTTGGCGCCGTCCATCCGGATCAGCCAGTCGGCCACGAAGCGGTAGCCCGCGCCGGAGGGATCGTGGAAGGCCGCCGGGTTCATGCTGAGCCCGCCGATGACCGAGCGGAAGCGGTTGGGGTTCTTCCAGTCGAAGAGCGGGTGTTCGGTCAGGGTCTGGGCGACCGCCAGGGCGTCGGCGGGCGGCGTTGTGCTGACCTGCAGCATGAACCACTTGTCCATCACCAGCCGGTCGCCTTTCCACTGCGCCTCGAAGGCGGCGGGGGCCTCTCGGTCTCCCGCGGCGATCAGGCAGGTCAGCGCCGCGACCTGGTCGGTCATGTTGGTGGCGGCGTCGAACTGTGCGCGGGCCAGCGACGGGTCGCTTGGTGGCGACAGGAAGCGCAGCGCGGTGTTGCGCAGGGCGCGCTTGCCGGCCGAGGCGGCGTCGGGGCTGTAATCGGGACCGGGGTCATGCGCCGCGTACAGCTGGCGGAAGAGGGGGGCCAGGGCCGTGCCCATCCGCTCCGACATGGCCTGTCGGGTTGCGTGGATCGCGGTCGGATCGGGCACGAGGCCCGCATCATGGACGGCCTGCGCGATGTCATCCTCCGACGGAAAGCCGAGCGCAAGCGCGCGGAAGGCCGGGTCGAGCGTTTCGTCCCCGGCCAGTTTGCCGATCGCGTCGATCACCATCCCGGTGTCGAACGGCGTTCCGGACAGGTCGGCGACAATGGCCTCGCGCAGCAGGCTGCGGCCTGCCTCCCATCGGTTGAACGGGTCGCTGTCATGGGCCAGCAGCACCGCGCGATCCTCGGCCGAGAGCGGCGCGTCGAGGATGACCGGCGCCGAGAAGCCGCGCAGCAGCGACGGGATCACCCGGTCCGGGCGGGGCACACCGGCCTCGCGCGCGAGGGCGGCGAGGTCCCATGTGCGGGTGAGGTCCGGGCTGTCGAGCTCCAGCACCGTGTCGGGCAACAGGTCCACGCCCTCGGGGCTGAGAAAGCCGAGCCGCACGGGGATCAGCGCGGGTTCCTTGAGCGGCTGGCCGGGGGTTTCCGGCACCTCTTGCTGCAGGGTCAGGGTCAGGTCGTCGCCCGCGATGGACCACTCCGCCGTCACGCGCGGGGTGCCCGCCTGCGAATACCAGCGCTTGAACTGGCTGAGGTCGCGTTGCGCGACATCCTCGAAGACCTGAAGCCAATCCTCGATGGTGCAGGCCTGCCCGTCATGGCGGGCGAAATACACGTCAAGGGCGGCGCGCCACGCATCGGGGCCGACCAGCTCGCGCAGCATCCGGATGACCTCGGCGCCCTTCTCGTAGACCGTGGCGGTGTAGAAGTTGTTGATCTCGATATAGGTTTCGGGCCGGACGGGGTGGGCCAGCGGGCCGGCATCCTCGCGGAACTGGCGCGCGCGCAGTTGCAGCACGTCCTCGATGCGCTTGACTGGGGCGCTGCGCATGTCGGCGCTGAACTGCTGGTCGCGAAAGACGGTCAGCCCCTCCTTGAGGCACAGCTGGAACCAGTCGCGACAGGTGATGCGGTTGCCGGTCCAGTTGTGGAAATACTCGTGCGCGACGATCCCCTCGATGAAGTCGTAATCGCGGTCGGTGGCGGTCTCGGCGCTGGCGAGCACGAATTTGGAGTTGAAGATGTTCAGCCCCTTGTTCTCCATCGCGCCCATGTTGAAATCGTCCACGGCGACGATGTTGAACACGTCCAGATCGTATTCGCGGCCATAGACCTGCTCGTCCCAGGCCATCGAGCGTTTCAGCGCGTCCATCGCATAGGCGCAGCGGGTCTCGTCCCCGGGCCGCACCCAGATATTGAGGTCGACATCCGTGCCGCTGGCGGTCGTGAAGCGGTCGGAATGGGCGACAAGATCGCCCGCGACCAGCGCGAAAAGATAGGCGGGTTTGGGCCAGGGGTCGTGCCACTCGGCCCAGCCGTCGCCCTGGGCGATGGGGTTGCCGTTCGACAGGAGCACCGGAAGGTCGCTTTCAATGCGCACCGTGAAGGGTGCCATCACGTCGGGGCGGTCGGGGTAGAAGGTGATCTTGCGGAAACCTTCGGCCTCGCACTGGGTGCAGAACATGCCGTTCGAGGTGTAAAGCCCCTCCAGCGCGGTATTCGCCTCGGGGTCGATGGCGACCTCGGCCTCCAGCGTGAAGGCGTCTCCGGGCAGGCGCTCGGCCGGGATGGTCAGGCCCTCGGGCGTCAGCAGGTAGTCGAAGGCCGTCAGCGGCTTGCCGTTCAGCGACAGCGTGATCAGGCGCAGGTTCTCGCCGTCGAGGCGCAGGTTGCCCTCGTCCAGCCCCTCGGGATTGGCGCGAAAGGCGATTTTCGACTTCACGCGCGTGTCGTTGGGCGACAGCCGGAAGGTCAGGTGTACGCTCTCCACCAGGTGGCTGGGTGGACGGTAATCGGCAAGGTGGATCGGCTGGGGGGCGGCGTCCTTCATGGCGCGGGTCCTGTCGTTGGGGCTGTCTGAAAGCTAGGCCGCGCGGGGCGGGGCCGCAACCGGGCCAAGCGGCAGAACGGGAACCATTTCGCACCTGCGGCGTTGAGGGGGTGACGCAAGAACAGGACAGGAGACCTCAGATGAGCGCCCCCGACACCAATCTGGAAAAACAGGAACGCCGCCACAAACCCTCGATGATCGCCCTGCGGTTGGTCATCGCCTTTGCCGTGTTGGCGCTGGTCGGTTTCGTTGCGCTGCAAATGCTCGGCTCGGGCGACCCGATTGCCGAAGGGCTGGAATCCGGCAGCGCGCCGTCTGCTGCGGTCGATTGAGGCAGTTCGGGGAATCGCTTTGACGCGCGGCGATTTCCCCTTATCTGACCGCCCATGAGCGGCAATGTTCTCGTTTGGTTCAAGCGCGACCTGCGCATTCACGACAACCCCGCACTCGCCGAGGCGGCCGGGCGGGGTGCGTGCGTTCTGCCCCTTTACATCGTCGAGCCCGAGCTTTGGGCGCAGCCCGACGCCTCGGCCCGGCAATGGCGCTTCGTGGCCGAGAGCCTGGCCGGGTTGCGGGACGACCTGGCCGGGCTGGGCGCGCCGCTGGTGGTGCGCACGGGCGATGCGGTGGAGGTGCTGCAGACGCTCTGCGCGCGGCACGGCATCGCGCAGATCGTCAGCACCGAGGAAACCGGCAACCTCTGGACCTATGCGCGGGATCGCCGCGTGGGGGCCTGGGCGCGCGAGGCCGGGATCGCCTGGGTCGAGGTGCCGCAACTGGGCGTGGTGCGGCGGTTGTCGGGGCGCGACGGGTGGGCCGCCGGCCGCGAAAAGGCCATGCGGCGCAAAGCGACGGCCGCGCCCGAGGCGCTGAAGCCCCTGCCGGAAGAGGCGGGGGCGATCCCGGATGCGCGCGACCTGGGCCTTGCCTTCGACCCCTGCCCGGGGCGTCAGAAGGGCGGGCGCGCGCACGGCCTTTCGCTGATGCAGGGGTTCCTGACCGAACGCGGACGCAGCTATCGCCGCGACATGTCCTCTCCCCTGACCGGGGAGGGCGCCTGTTCCCGCCTGTCGCCGCACCTGGCCTGGGGCACGCTCAGCCCGCGCGAGGTGGTGCAGGCGACCAAGGCGCGCAAAACCGAGGTGAAGGGCACGCGCGAGGGGTGGGCCGGGTCCCTGAAAAGCTTCGAGGCGCGGCTCGCCTGGCGCGACCATTTCATGCAGAAGCTGGAGGATCAGCCGAGCATCGAGACGCGCTGCCTGCACCCGGCCTATGAGGCTCTGCGCCCGGCCACGCCCGATGCCGCGCGTCTGGCGGCGTGGCAGGCCGGAGAGACGGGCCTGCCCTTTGTCGATGCCTGCATGCGGTACCTCGCCCATGGCGGCTGGCTGAATTTCCGGATGCGCTCGATGCTGGTGGCGGTGGCCTCCTATCACCTGTGGCTGGACTGGCGCGCGACCGGGCCGCATCTCGCGCGGATGTTCACCGATTACGAACCGGGCATCCACTGGCCGCAGGTGCAGATGCAATCGGGCACGACCGGCATGAACACAGTGCGCATCTACAACCCGGTCAAGCAGGGGCATGACCAGGACCCGGACGGGGTTTTCACGCGGCGGTGGGTGCCGGAACTGGCCGAGGTGCCGGATGCGTTCCTGCAGGAACCGTGGCGTTGGGAGGGGGCGGGGCGACTCCTGGGCAAACGCTATCCGGTCCCGCTGGTGGATGTGGCCAGGGCCGCGAAGGAGGCGCGCGAAAAGGTCTGGGGTGTGCGGCGCGGCGCGGCCTTCCGCGACGAAGCCGCGCGGATCGTGGAGAAGCATGCCAGCCGCAAGGATCGGGGCGCGGGGCGGCATTTCGTGAATGACCGTGCACCCCGGCGGCGCGGGGGCGGCGACGCCCGGCAATTGCGCATGGACCTGTGAGAGGGTGCGCCGCGCCTTCGCCGCGTCGCCCTGGCAAGCGCCTCAAGGGGCCTTGAGCCCCTTTCGGCGCTGGTTTGCATATTTGAGGGATAAAGATGGGGCGGGGTGGCCCGGAAAGGGGAAGCGATGGCCAAGATGCGCCGGAAGTCGGATTTGCCGCAAAAGACCTGCGCGCAATGCGGGCGGCCCTTTGCCTGGCGCAAGAAATGGGAGAAGGTCTGGGACGAAGTGCGCTATTGCTCGGACCGCTGCCGGGCCGAGGCAAAGCGCGGGCGCAAGAGCGGGGGGCAGGATGGCTGACAAGTTGATTTCGACCGGATCGCCCTTCGAGGCCGAGATCGGGTATTCGCGCGCCGTGGTGGCCGATGGCTGGGTCTTCGTCGCGGGCACGACCGGGTTCGACTATGCGACGATGGAGATCTCCGACGACGTGGCCGCGCAGGCCGATCAGACCTTTCGCACCATCGCCGGCGCGCTGGCCGAGGCCGGGGCCTCGATGGCCGACGTGGTGCGGGTGCGCTACATCCTGCCCGATGCCGAAGATTGGCCCGCCTGCTGGCCGGTGACGCGCAACTGGCTGGGCGAGGCGCGGCCCGCCGCGACCATGATCGTGGCGGCCTTGCAGGACCCGCGCATGAAAATCGAGATCGAAGTGACCGCAAGACTGCCCAACTCTTAGGCATGTGCACGGGCTGCGGGCGGTCTGCGCGGGGCTGTCCCTTTGCGGCGGCGATTTGCCGGGCTATATCGGGGTGGATCGGAACCACCCGGAAGGACAATCATGGCCCGGCCCGTCATTGGCATCATCGGCAACCATCACCTCGTCAATGACGAGTATCCGACCCATGCGGGCGGGACGATGAATTCCGAGGCGATCGCCTGCGTGGCCGATTGCATGCCGCTGCTGATCCCGGCCGATCCGCGCTTCGTGGCGACCGAGGAATTGATGACGGCCTGCGACGGGTTCCTGTTCACCGGCGGGCGGCCCAACGTGCACCCCGAGGAATATGGCGAGGACGCGACCGAGGCGCATGGCGCGTTCGACCGGGCGCGCGACGCGGTGGCCTTGCCGCTGATCCGCGCCTGCGTCGAGCGGGGACAGCCGATCTTCGGCGTTTGCCGGGGCTTCCAGGAGGTCAACGTGGCGATGGGGGGCACGCTCTACCCCGAGATCCGGGACCTGCCCGGACGCATGAACCATCGCATGCCGCCCGATGGCACGATTGAAGAGAAATTCGCCCTCCGCCATACCGTCACCTTCACCGAAGGCGGGCCGTTTCATCGGCTCTTCGGCTCGACCGAGGTGATGACGAACACGCTGCATGGGCAGGGGATCAAGACGCCGGGCGCACGGATCGTGATCGACGGCCATGCGCCCGACGGCACGCCCGAGGCGACCTATGTGAAGGACGCGCCCGGCTTCACCCTGTCGGTCCAGTGGCACCCGGAGTATCGCGCGGCGACCGACCCGGTCAGCCGCCCGCTGTTCGAGGCCTTCGGGCAGGCGGCGCGGGACTGGCAGGCCAGGAAACGGCCTGTCTCGGTCGCCGAGGTCGCCTGATCGGCCCTTCGCTGTAAGGAAAACCCCGCTTTTGCGCCGCTTCGGTCATGCCTTGGGCCGATGGCGATACGTTTGACCCTCTCGTTTTCATCTCGAAAGGGGGTCACGAGGCGCCGTTCCCTAATAAGCGCCGCCATGGCGGCCAGCGCATTGGCAAGCCCCGCGCTGTCCGATTGGGCCGCATCGCCGCAAAGCATGGGCGTGGCGGGCCACCACCGGCGCGCAGCCAAGCGGCACCGCCAGCGCGATGCGCGGTGTGACCATGTCGAGCCATGGCGCGTGGAGCGCGCGTTTCGCCTTGCAGCAAGGCACCCCGCGCTCCGGCGTGTGCGCTCAGGTCGATTTGGGGCCGCGCAACTCCTTGATATGGAGGCGGATCTTGTCCCATTTCTCGGCGTCTGCGGCGTTGCCCTCGTCGCGGGCGGCGGCAGCCTTCTGCGCTGCTTCGGCCTCGGCCTTGTCGCCATGGGCGTCGTAAAGCGCATGGGCGTATTGGATGATGTCCTTGGTTTCCATCTGGTCTCCTCCTTGGTTGATCCGGTCTGGTGTCAGGTGAGCCCGCGCACCCGGGCAGAGCGCGTCGAGCGTGTCGGGGGCGAGGGGGCGGCCATCGGGCGTGGTGGCGATGAGGCCGCCGGGCGTCTGGATCAGGATGGCAAGGGGGCGTTTCTCGCCCCATCCGGCCAGACCGCGCTCGGGGGACGGGCCGCGCCTCACGTCGAGCGTGACCTCCTCCACGGTGCTGACCGCGTTGGGTCCGCAGTGCCGCACCGGGCCGAGGGAGACGCGCCGCCGTCTCATGCGGGACCCCGTGAAAAGAGCATCCCGCGATTGACCCAGGCAAAGCGCAGGCCGGTTCCCAGCACCCGGTCGGGGCGGATCGCCAGGGTGCCCGCGGCGCTGAACTCGAACACCCGGTGGGCGAAATCCGGCACGATCTCAATCCGGCGCACGGCCTGTCCCGGCCCGTAGATCAGGGGGGTGAGGCAGCCCCAGAGCGTGCCGGTATCGGCGGGGTCACCGGTGCCGATCCGCCCGTCCAGTTCAAGGTCGCGCAGGCGAAAGGCCGATAGCAGGCCTGCGACCAAGGCACCCACACCCTGCATCTGTTGCAACCTGCGCAGGTGGCGCGAGGCGCGGTGGGTGGCGGGACGTTTTTTCCGATCTCGCGCAGGCTTGTCGCGCCGTTTGCCACCCGTCAGCGGGATGGCTGGCGCATGGCCGGCCAACAGGCGCAGGTCCACCCGGACCTCCGCCGGTGCGGTGCGCGCCCGAAACCGCAGGTGCCACGGCAGCAGGGCCAGCAACACCACTGCCACGAGCAGAGTCAAAAGGATGCCGAGCGCGGTCGCCATCTGTTCAGGCGTCGTCTTCCTTGGCCGCGTTGCGCCCCATGGCGCGGCCCGCGGTTTCGGCCAGCACGGTCGCGACCGAGGTCATGGCGCCTTTCACCGCTTCGACGCGCGCGCCGTTCTGGTCGATGATGATCGCCCCCAGCGGCTTGATCCCGCCACCGGCGCCAGCGCCGCCGCCCTTGCCCTGCGCTTGGCCCTTGCCGGCATCGCCGGCGCCTTCGCCGCCGCCCGCGCCAAAGCCGAAGCCGTAGCTGACAATGGGAATGACCGTTGCGCCATCCCGCTCGATCGGGTCGCCGAGCACGTTCTTTGGATTGAGCAGCTTGTCGAGTTCTTCGACCGTCGATTTCAAAAGCGCGTCCACGTCCGTCATGGCAACCTCCCTGCGTGCCGAGAAAAGACGCCGGTATGTTGCACATGAGATGATCGAGTCGCCTTGATGCAGGTCAGGGCATCAGCCGTATTGCGCCAGCATCGCCTTCAGGTCATCGAGCGTGTTGGCCTCGGATACCGGCTTATCCTGGCGCCAGCGCGCCATGCGGGGAAAGCGCAGGGCAACGCCGGATTTATGGCGGGGGCTTTCCTGGATGCCTTCGAAGGCGATCTCGAAGACATGGTGGGGCTTGACCGCGCGGACCGGGCCGAAGCGGTCGGTGGTGTTCTTGCGCACCCAGGCGGTGATCTTGCGAAACTCGGCGTCCGTCAGGCCGGAATAGGCCTTTGTGAAGGGCACAAGCGCGTCCCCGTCCCAGACCGCGAAGGTGAAATCGGTATAGAGTGTCGCGCGCCGCCCGGAACCCGCCTGCGCATAGATCATCACCGCGTCGATGGTCAGGGGATCGACCTTCCATTTCCACCAATCGCCCTTCTTGCGGCCCGCGAGATAAGGCGCGGCGCGGCGTTTCAGCATCAGCCCCTCGGCCCCGATCTCGCGGCTGATGGAACGGGCCTCGGTCAGCTCGGCCCATGTGTCGGCCTCGACCGAGGGGGACAGGCGCAGGGGCGCGCCCTCGGGCAGGTCTGATGCAAGGGTTTCCAGCTGCGCCCGCCGCTCGGACAGGGGGCGATCGCGCCAGTCTTCGCCGCCCCATTCCAGCAGGTCATAGGCCATGACGATCACGGGCGCCTCTTTCAGAAGCTTTTTCGGCACCGTCTTGCGCCCGATGCGCGGCTGCAAGCGGGCAAAGGGCAGGGGGCGGGCGGCCTCGGCGTCCCAGGCCAGCACCTCGCCGTCGATCACGGTGCCCTCGGGGATGAAATCGCGCAGGCGCGCCAGTTCCGGGAAGCGGTCGGTCATCAGGTCCTCGCCCCGCGACCACAGCCAATGCGCGCCCCCGCGCAGAATCACCTGGCCGCGAATGCCGTCCCATTTGCGCTCGGCCAGCCAGTCGGAGACATCGCCGAGGTCCTCGGGCGCGTCCTCCAACTGGTAGGCGAGGTAGAACGGGTAGGGGCGCGACAGGTCGGCGGTCGGGTCCGGCGCCTCGATCAGGGTTTGCCATGTCACGCTGTCGGGGGTCCAGTCGCCCATAAGCCGGTGGGTCAGTTCGGCCTCGTCTATGCCGGTGGCCTGTGCCAGCGCGCGGGTCATCAGTTTCTGGCTGACTCCCATGCGCCAGCCTCCGGTTAGAAGCTTGTTGAAGACGAAGCGTTCCACCGGGCCGAGGCTGTCCCACGCGTCGAGGATGGCGGTTTTGCGCGCCTCCTCGTCCTCGGCATCCAGGGCGCGCAGACGCGCAATCCACTCGGCCAGGCTGAGCTCCGCGTCGCGCGTGTTGGGCGGCAGGACCAGCGCGATGGTTTCCGACAGATCGCCCACCACGGGGTAGCAGGCCTCGAACAGCCAGAGCGGGATGCCCGCGCGCTCGGCCGCCCATTCGCGCAGCTTGGTCGTGGTGATCGTCCGGCGCGGGCGGCGGCCTGACAGAAGCGCGATGCACCACAGCTTGTCGGCCTCGGTCGCGTCGCGGAAATAGTCCGCAAGCGCCTCGGTCTTGGCCTTGGTCGAGTTGGTCTGATCCAGCCGCGTGAACATCGCGGCGAAGCGTTTCATGCCGCCGCGGTCTCCTTGATCCAGGCGCCGAGTTCTGCGCAGGCGCGGGTGCCTGCGGGGGTGGTGCCGGCGCGCAGGTGCCAGACATGCTGCAACCCGTGCCACAGGTCGAGCCGCGTCTCGGGCAGGCGGGCGGCCAGCGCGCGGGCGTCGGGCGCCAGCGCCTCGCCGTCATTGGCCTGCACCATGATCGGCGGCAGACCCGCCAGATCGCCCTTAAGCGGGCTGAGGCGCGGATCGGTCGGGTCGGCCCCGTCGAGATAGGCGTCGAAGACGCGCTGCGCCCAGGCCGCGGGGATCAGGTATTCGGCTTCGGCTTCGGCGGCGCGGGCCTCGATATCGCCGCTCAGATCCAGCGCAGGCGCGATCAGCGCGATGGCGCGCGGCAGGGGCAGGCCCGCGTCGCGCGCGGCCATGACGGTCCCGAGCGCAAGGTTGCCGCCCGCGCTGTCCCCGCCGATGGCGGCCGGCGGGTCGCCCGCGTCGCAATGGGCGCGGTAGGCGGCAAGGATCGCGTCAGGCGCGGCGGGAAACGGGTTTTCCGGCGCCAGCGGGTAACCCGGCATATGCATCCGCATGCCCGCCGCATTGGCGACGTGGCTGGCCAGCGCAAGGTGCGTGCGCGGGCTGCCGATGGTGAAGCCGCCGCCATGGATGTAGAACAGAAGCGGCGCGTCCGGGCCCACGCCCGGCGGGGTGATCATCAGCCCGTCGCGCCCATCGCTTTCAACCTGCGTGCCGCGTGGTTTCTTCCCGCCCGACAGCGCGGAGACCGCAAAGAGGACACGCAACGCCTTTTGCCACGGCACGTTCGCCAGCGTGGGCTTGTCCACGTATCGTGCCATGCCGCGATAGAAGCGGTCCTTGAGGGTCAGCTCAGCGTTCATCAGGTGTTCCTTCCGGTTCGGCGTCATCGAGCGTTTCGCCGCCATATTCGGTTTCGACAATCCCGGCCTCGTAGCCTTGGTCCGACAGCCATCGCGAAAACTGCGCGGTGTAGCCATGGGTGACATAGACGCGGCTGGCCCCGGTCTCGGCGATGGCGGTGTTCAACCCGTCCCAATCGGCGTGATCGGACACGATGAAGCCGCGGTCCGCCGCCCGCCTGCGCCGCACGCCCCTCAGCCGCATCCAGCCTGAGGCAAAGCCGGTCGAGACCGGCCCCAGCTTGCGCATCCAGTGCGTCCCGAGCGCCGAGGGCGGGGCCAGAACCATCGCGCCGGGATAGGCCTTGAGGTCGGTTTCGGCCCTGATCTGAACCGTGTCGGGCAGGGACAGCCCCTGGTCGCGCAGCACCTGTGTCACCGCCTCGACCGCGCCATGGGTCAGGATCGGGCCGATGGACGGGTCCAGCAGCCGCAGGATGCGCTGCGCCTTGCCAAGGGCATAGACGCCAAGCACGGCGCGCTTGCCCTGCGCCGCGCTGTCGGCCCACCACTGGTTCAGCTCCTCGGCCAGCACGTCCTGTGGCGTCCATGTGTAGATGGGCAACCCGAAGGTCGACTCGGTGATGAAGGTGTCGCAGCGCACCGGTTCGAACGGCTCGGACAGCCCGTCATCGACCACCTTGTAATCGCCCGAGGCGACCCAGACCTCGCCCCCCACCTCGACCCGGATCTGGGCCGAGCCGGGGACGTGGCCCGCGGGATGGAAGCTGATATTGGCGTCGCCGATCCGGTGCACCTCGCCGTAGGGGGTGGTTTGCAGACGGATATCGCCCAGCCGATGCCGGATCACCGGCGCGGCGGCCTCGGTCGCGAGGTAGGCGCGGTGGCCCCATCGCGCATGGTCGCTATGACCGTGGGTGATCAGCGCCCGCTCGACCGGCCGCCACGGGTCGATATAGGCGTCGCCCGCGGGGCAATAGATGCCGGCTTCGGTAAATTCCAGAACCATGGGATTGTTATAGGAAGGAATGCACCTCCCGAACAGGCGCGTCAGGCGGTCTGGTCCGTCACCTTGGCGTAGAGGGCGAGATCCCGAGGATAGAGGCGCTCGATCATGGCCATTTCCGCGTCCGAGACGTTGTCGCGTAGGGACCTTGCCCCGGTCCGCTCCGAGTGGCGCTGCTCCACCCGTCGAAATGGCCGAACACCTCCTGGCAGACCTCGCGCAGGCCGGTTTCCAGAGGCGCGGCTCGCGCAAAACAACGGATCCGTCAACGGGGCGCCCGGATCAGTCGAACCTGTGCAGGTGGTCGTGATGCAGCGTGAAATCCCGCTCGTAGATCTTTTCGACCCGGGCGATCTGCTGGCGCGTGGGAGTGAAGGGCATGCGGCGCGCGTTGACGTTCGTCTTTTTCTCGACGGTCGCGCGCGGCGGCGGCTGCAGGCCGCAAAGCTCGTGCACCAACGCGATGCCCTTGTCGAAATCCCTCAGGTCGAAGACGTGACTGAGCAGGATTTTCCCGTCTTCGTCCACGATATCGGGCCACATGGGCGCGGTGTGCGTGGCGAAATGCACGCCGTGCGGCTTTTCCGCGACCGGGCTGGCGAGGCAGGCTTCGATCTTGCCCAGGTGACGGTCAAACCGGTGGTTCAGCGCGGTCCGGCGCAGGGGGCCGATCGGCAGCCGGGCCGAGCGGCTCAGCAGCCCGCCGCGATAGCCCGGCTTGTCGAGGTAGAAGAACCCGCTGATGCAGCGCTCAAGCGGGTCGCGGCTGAAGGCGAAGCGCACCATCTTGTCCCAATGCTCGCGGTAGATGAAATCGCGCGCGTAGATGCAGCGGCGGAACTGCCAGCGCCCCAGCGGAACGCGGTGGTTGTTCAGCACGTCGTTCCATTCGCTCGGCGGGCTTTCGGGAAAGTTCTGGATGTTGCCGCGGCGGCAGGACTGGGCATAGGTCTCGTGCAGCACCGCCCGGGTGGATTGCCCCGCGCTCTTGCGGATGTGCAGCCAGAAGAAGGGCGGCATGGGCTCGGTCGTGGTCGGCAGAACGGCCGTCATGGGTGCATATCCGTCAGATCTTCTTCGGTCAGCGGCGCGGGGATGCGGACGGAGCGGTCGCATCGCTCCATGCATCGCGTCTTACTGGCCTGCCCCTGGCAAGGCAAGCGACCGCGCCGGGGGCGCGAACTGGACAAGGGGAAGGGGGGCGCGTAAGCCTGACCTCCAGCCCAAGGCCGTTCTGGCCGATCCGACCCGGCCCGCGCCCCATGATCATCTCGCACCGTCACAGGTTCATCTTTCTCAAGACGCAGAAAACCGCTGGGAGCAGCGTCGAGCTGGCGCTGTCCGAGATCTGCGGCCCCGAGGATGTCATCACGCCGATGAACGCCGTGGAACGCGAGGACGATCCGGCGCGGCGCGGCCCGCAGAATTACCATGTTCCGCCTGCCTACCGCCCGCTCGGCGCGGCGCTGTTGCACCGGATGGGAGCACGGGCGCGCAAATCCGGCTTTTCCTATTTCCAGCACATGCCGGCCGCGCTTGTCCGCCGCCGCATGGACCCGGCAGAGTTCGACAGCTACCGCAAGGTGACGATCGTGCGAAATGCCTGGGACCGGGAAGTGTCGCTGTATTTCTGGGCAACGCGAAAGCTGGATGAGAAGCCCAGTTTTGAGCAGTTCGTGCGTCGCAGGGTCTGGCGGCCCGAGATGAAGACGTTCGAGATCTACTCGATCAACGGCAAGAGCGTCGCCGATACCGTGATGCGTTATGAAACGCTGGCGGAGGATTTCGCCAGCTTCGTCGGCAGCCTCGGGCTTGACCACGTGCCTGTCCTGCCGCGCGCCAAGGGCAGTTTCCGCACCAAGGCCAAGCGCGATTACCGCGATTTCTATACCGACGAGTCCGCCGAGATCGTCCGCCGCCGCTATGCGCGCGAGATCGACCTGTTCGGCATGACCTTCTGAGCGGTCAATCTTTGCGGCCCCGCAGCTTGTTCCACGCGTGCCGCAGCTTGCCGGTCCGGCCCGAGGTGAATTCCGGGTAATGCAGGATCTTGGGATGCGCTTCGTTGTCGTCCCAGACTTCGAGGTATTTCGGATAGCGGATGTTGTATTCAGGCGGCAGCACGAACAGCCGCAGATCCGACAGCCAGATCAACTCGCGCAGGGTGACCTGGTCGCGCGCGAAGTCGTTCGCATGGTAGGCGTCGGCCCACTCCCGAAACATCGCGACCACGGCTTCGGACCTGCGGAACAGGAAGACGCCGCTGTTGAGTTGCGGAAAACAGCTTGGGATCTCGGTGCGCCAGGTCTGGTTGGTCGAGGGACGTTCGCGCGAATGGGCATGCGCGAGGCACAGGTCGAACCGGTCGAGCAGGTCGAACAGATTGGAGATATCCGCGACGATCCGCGTGTCGTTGTCGAGAAACAGCGCCCGGTCGAAGCGGGTTTGCCAGATGTAATCGACCTTTGAGCGTTTGTGCGGGTTCTCGATGATATGGATCTTGTCGAACAGCCCGTCCTCGACCCCGTCGGCGGCGTCGCAATAGAGGTCGATCTCGATGCCCGGGCTTGCCTCGCGCAGCGTGCGCGCCGAGGCGCAGGCGTCGGTGACATAGGCGGCCCCGGTTGCGACGTAGATCACGCCGCGTGTGTCGGTGGTCTCGGGCACGGGATGTCCTCTTGTGTTGCGTGGCTCAGGGCAGGCGCGCGTAGATCGGCGCGATCAGGGCGTTCAGCTTGCGGTTCAGCGCCCGTTTGCCCTTGGCGGTCTTGTTGCGGTGGGGCGTGGGTTCATCCGTCGGAACCGGGTGACCGAGGAACGGGCAGAGCTTGTCCCAGCTATCCCCGTGTTCGAGGCAAAATTCCATGAATAGGCCCGGCTTGTCGGCAAAGAACGCCCGCACGGCGGCGTTGTGGTCGCGGTAAAGCGCCGTGAACTGGGCCTTGCGCCCGAAAGGCCGGTAGTGGCCGTAGGCATCCTTCATGGATTTCAGGGGGCTGGTGCCATAGCCGTGCTGCTCGATCGAGCGAAACCAGGTGTCTTCGTCCCGGCGCACGGTCAGGATGAAGCGCGCGCGGTCGCCATAGACCTCGTAGGCCTTGCGGTAGACCAGCGGCCAGGGCCAGTCCTCGAAGGCGTCATAGGCCTCCATCACCGGCAGGGCCGCGTCCATGTCACCGGCGCGGATCGCGGCCAGCAGGGTCTTGGACGGGCCGCGCACGCGGTAACCCAGCGTCGTCAGCATGTCCTTCATCGTGGTCGTGCCCGTCTTGGACAGGCCGATGACGAAGACCTTTTCGACCGGGTCAGCGGCGGTGATGGCGGCTGTGTCGGTCATGGTGGGGGCAGTCTTTTCCATCACGGCAGCATATCCGCGCCAAGCCCGGCCTCCAACAGGGCGTCGCGCCCCATGCCATAGCCGTAGCGGGCGAGGTCTTCGGCATAGACCGCCTCGATCCGCGCAAGGTCGCCGCTGGAAAAGGCGAAGGCGCGGGCGGGGGAGGGTTTCTCGCGGATCTGCTTGGCGGGCGGCGGTGTTCCCAGCCGTTCGGCCAGAATCGCGATGCAGGCATCGACACCGTCTTCGAAGCGGAACACCTCGGCGCCAGGCAATTCGAACTCGTGCTGCGGCCGGAAATGGTTGTCGCGGTACCAGGGATTCATCGCGCGCCGGGTCAGGGCATAGCGCAGCCACCCGGAAAAGCTCAGCCGGTCGCGCAGCCAGCCGCGCTTGCGCATCTGGTAGCGGTATTCGCTGGCGATCCGGGCGACGGGGTGGCGCACCATCATGAAACTCAGGTCGACCGTGGCCGCCTCGACCAGGCTGGACAGCGGTTCGGCATGCAGGTGCTGCGCCGAGCAGGGAAAGCCCTCGGCGCGCCGGTCTGACTTCAGCGTCACCGTCCCGTGCGTCGCCAGGTACCGCTCGATGGAGGAGCCGCCCGTCTTCGGCACATGGGCGAAGAGGACGGTCTTTCCATTTATCTCGGCCAGGGGCATGGGTTTTTCCCGCTCAACGCCAGTGATCGGCGATCCAGGGGGCGGGGCGGATGTGCTTGTAGAGCTTCTTCCAACCTGCGCGCACTGGCCATTCGCCGCGCGTCGCCTCGTCGATATCGGGCTTGCCGGTAAAGGCCACGGTGCGTGCCTCGGGCGGCAGTTTCGGCGCCACGAAGAAGCGCAGCGGCCAGGTCGGAACCAGCGAATGCTTGAAGCTGAGGCACCAGTCCTCGGGAAAGAACTCCACCTCGCCCAGCGTGCGGCAGACGAAGGTCTGGCTGTTGCGGTAGAGGTCCATCATCGCGCCGGGATCGGGGCGGAAGCGTTCCCACACCTCGGTCAACTCGCCCACGCGGAAGCGGAAAACCGACATGTTGCCGATGCCCTGGCCCTTCTGCGTCCAGTTCTCGGCCACGACGAAGCGCGCCTCGGGCTTGTAATCGAAGAACGCGTCGATCGAGCCGGTTACCAGAAGGTCGAGGTCGAGATGCAGCAGCGGACCGGAGAGGTCGTCCAGCGTCTCCTCGAACAGGAACATGCGCCGGAACGGGTGAAAGCGCATCCGCTCGGGCAGGTCGAAGGGCGGCATGGGCTTGACCTCGACCCCGTCGCCGATGCCGGTCGGGTCATCGGTGAAGCAGACGAAGCGCAGGGGCCGCGCCGTGTTGCGGCTGACCATGCGATACATCCGGTTGACGTAATCGGGCCCGTAGCGATCCCCCCATTTAAGGCAGATCACCGTCTGGCGGCTGTCATCTGTGCGTGTCTCAGTC
The DNA here is from genome assembly GCF_019800885.1 of Maritalea mobilis. Taxonomy (GTDB): domain Bacteria; phylum Pseudomonadota; class Alphaproteobacteria; order Rhodobacterales; family Rhodobacteraceae; genus Roseibacterium; species Roseibacterium beibuensis. The sequence goes on along the minus strand of NZ_JAHVKE010000001.1, from coordinate 1,014,094 downwards.
ATCGCGGCGTTCCTTCCCGCGTAGGGCGTCCGGCGTCAAGCGCTGTTGCGGGCGCGGTGGGCGGCAAAGCGTGCCTCGATCTCGGCCAGAACGTCCGCGGTCGTGTCGATGGGCGGGTAGGCCGTGCCGTCGAGCGGCCCCGGAAAGGGGCGGATATTGGCGGCGCGTCCGAGGATCTCGTAGGCGCGGGTGATCTTCGGATGCCCGCCCGAGGGGTGAAACAGGTGGATCGGGGCGCCGGTGGCCGCAGCTTCGCCGACCATGTTGGTGGAATCGGCGGTGACGACAAGCGCGTCGGAGAGCGCGAGGATCGCGGTCAGGGGATTCTCGCCGGTCCCGTCCCAGACATAAACGGTCTCGGCCTTCCCAAGCGCCGTGATCGCGTCGGCGAGCGGTTCGGGCGTGCGACGCGAGAGCGTCACCATCAGGCCCGCGCCGCTTTCGGCAAGGTTGTTCAGCCCCGCCGTGAGGCGCGCAATATCGTCCGGCGTGAAGGTATGATGCCGGCTGTCGCCGCCGATCAGCACAGCGACGCGAGGCTTTGGAAGGCCCTCCAGGGCGCTGGGCGGTGCGGCGCGGGCGGCGCCCAGCCGGTCGGGCGAGAAGCGATGCGGCAGGACCGGGACAGTGATGGCGTTCGGGGCGGTGAACCCGTCATGCTCGGGCACCACGATCAGGTCCGCGCCCGTCCGCGCCGTGCGCGGCATGCGGAACAGCACGGTGAAGGTGCAGGGCGAGACGCACTTGAGGTGCCGCAGGTACGGGATCGTCCGCCGACCCGAGGCCATGCAGATATCGGGGTAGGGCGGGGCAAGCGGGCTGTCCGCGCGGCCCGGCGCCTCGGCCGGGTCGATGGGGCCGAAGGGGGCCAACAACTCGAAGGGTTTGCGCGGGGCGACCTGCCGCATCTCGTAGGGCCATCCGGCGCGCTCGGCCACGCCGATCATGGGCACTGCATGGCCGATCCGGCCATCGCCCAGGATCCAGACTCGCGGGGCGTCGGTCATGCCGCCCCCCGTTCCGCCAGCGCGCGGCGGTAGCCCTCAAGCTCCGCATCGAGCGTGTGGCGCGTGGTGAAGCAGCTCAGCACATGCGCGCGGCCCGCCCGGCCCATGGCCCGCGCGCCTTCGGGGTCGGTCAGGGCGGCGCGAATGCGCGCGGCCAGCGCCGTCGCGTCCCCGGGGGGGACCGTCCAGCCGGTTTCGCCCGCGATGAGTGTCTCCACGGTGCCGCCATGGGCCGCGCCGATCACCGGGGTTTCCATCGCGCCCGCCTCGATCACGGCGCGCCCGAAGGCCTCGGGCTCGGTCGAGACGGAAAAGGCGAGGTCGGCGGCGGCCAGGATCGCGGGTATGTCCGAGCGGCTGCCGGTGAAGATGACGCGGTCTGTCAGCGGCCCGTCCGAAACCCGCGCCCGCAACTCGGCCTCCAGCGTGTCGGAATCCGTCCCGCCGACCAGCGCAAGGCGCCACGGCAGATCCGTGACCTGCTCCAACGCCTCCAGCAGCAGCCTATGGCCCTTCCAGCGGCTGATCCGGGCGACCAGCACCAGAAGGGGACGGTCCCCGGCCCCGAATTCGGTGCGGATCGCAGCGGTCGCCGCTCCGCTTACCTTCGCAGGGTCGAAGCGCGCCTCGTCCACGCCGCGCGGGGCGACGAGGATGCGACCCGGCGCAACGCCATAGACCGTTTGCAGGTGATCGCGGATGAACTCGGAATTGGCGATCACGACCGGGCCGCGCAGCATCGCGCCATTATACCAGCGCTTGAGCGCGCCCTTGTGGCCGTAGACCCCGTGAAAAGTGGTCAGGAAGGCAGGCTTGCGCCGTGCGCGGCGGCTGGCCAGCCAGCCGACCCAGGCCGGTGCGCGGCTGCGGGCGTGGATGAGGTCGATCCCCTCGGCGTCGATCCAGCGGGCAAGACGGGTGGCGTTGGCGCGGATGGCCAGGGGCGACTTGCGCCCGATCTCCAGCCGAAGATGGCCGGTAACCAGGGCCGCAAGCTCGGCCTCGAGCCGACCGCCCGCGCTGACCACCCAGTTCGGGTGGCCCTCGGCCGAGAGCCGCGCGGCCATCTCGACCGCGCTGCGCTCGACCCCGCCATCGCCAAGCGCCGGCACCAATTGGGCGACCCGCATCGATCTGGCCTCCGTTCCCGTCATTTCCCCTCCGTCTCTATTGGGTCCCGGCCGGCAAGAGAAGGGGGCGCACCCGCTTGGCGGTGTTGCCCTGCACCGTCGCCTGCTTTACCAGACCGCCAGCGCCGGAGCGGGCGCTGTCACCACACGGGCCGTTCATGACCGAAGACCAGCACCAGCCATCGGTCGCCGATGCCAAGGAACGCGCGGCGCGGCGCGCGCGAAAAGCCGCGAAAAAGCATTCCGTGAACAAGTCGATGAACCGCTGGCTGCGCGATGCGTTCTCGCACCGGATCGACAGGCCGTGGGACCGGTTCATGTCCGGTGTCTACACGCACCTGTTCGATCACGCGGCCCTGCGTGCGGGATGGCACAACTTCAAACAGGTCGCCCCCAAGCTTTACCGGTCGAACCATCCCAGCCCGCGCCGCTTGCGTCGCTACGCGGGCATGGGGATCACCCATGTTCTGACGCTGCGCGGCGGGCAGCACGTGGCCCCGTACCGGTTCGAGGCCGAGGCCTGCGAGAAGCACGGGATGACGCTGCTGCAGATCCCGCTTTCGGCGCAGCGCGCGCCCAAGCGCGCCCGCTTGCTCAGCCTTCTCGATCTTTTCGAAGACCTCGACGCGCCGATGCTGGTGCATTGCAAATCCGGCGCCGACCGCACCGGGCTGGCGGCAGCGATGTACCTGATCGCGAAGCATGACGTGCCGGCCGCTGAAGCGAAGCGCGAACTGTCTTTGGCGCGGCTGCATGCGAAATGGTCGAAGGCCGGTGTGCTGGACCTGTTCTTGGCCGATGCGGCCGAGGCCGAGGCGCGTGGCGTGCCGCTACGGCAATGGATCGAGACCGAATACGACCAGGAAGAGACCAACCGCCGGTTCCGTGCCATGAGCCGGGCCGAGCGGCTGCGGCTTTAATCTTCGGGCGGAATCAGGCGGATCTCGCCTTCCTCTTCCAGGGCGCGGATGGCCGAGACGACCTGCGCCATGGCGCCCTCGCCATCGTCTTCGCGTGGGGTGGGAATGGCTTCGGCCTCGTCGCGCAACTGCTCGGCCATGCGTTTCGACATGTTCTCCAGCAGGAATTCCACCGAAAGCGGGGCGCTTTTCAGACCTGCCGCCAGCGCGGTGTTCAGTACGTCCGGCTCCACCCGACGCAGGATGCGTGGCACATCCGTCGCCTCGACCCGCTTGGGGATGTGATGGAAGGTGAAGATCGCGCGGCGCACCTCGGCGGCGAAACCGGCATCGCGCGCGTCCAGACCTTCGAGCAGGGTATCGCGCGCCGCGCCGCTCACGGCATTGAGGATGGCGCCGACGCGGTCAACCGGGCTGGCGCGGAAGGCCGGTTGCGGCCTGGTCGTCATCTGCTGGAACAGGTGCTCGCCGATCCGGGTCACCATGTCGGGCGTGACGGTGGCCGTCAGCGCCACGGCATGGGCGATAACCTGGGCGCGGTCGGGGGGCAGGTCGGCCAGGAGACCCGCGGCCTTGGCGACCCCGAGCTTGGACAGCAGGATCGCGCAGACCTCGGCGCTTTCCTGTTCCAGAAGCGGGCGCAGGCGGTCGGGCTCCATCGCGGCCAGCCGCGCCCAGGGGTCGGTGGCGTCGCCCAACTCGGCCTCGGCCCTCAGCCCGTCGCGCGCAATGGGCGAGATGTGGCCATCGAGCAGGATCAGCGTGTCGGACAGCCCCGCCGGGAAGGTGAGCGCAAGGCCATCGAGCCGCCCGGTGAATTCCTGCACCACATGCGCCAGCGTGGCACGGTCGATATTGCCCAAACCCGCCATCGTGCGCGCCAGCCGGGCCTGTTGGTCCGGCGTCAAGCGGTCAAGCCCGGGGGAAACACCCTGTCCCAGCAGAAGCCGCACGATCACGGCGGCCTTTTGCCCCGGGCTGAGCGGCCGGGGCGTGATTTCCCGCGGCGTCGCGTCCCGCATCTCGTCGACGTCCATGGCGTCGGATTGCGACGCGCCAATTGCCTGTTGAATGGTCATCGGTTCCACCCGTCCTGCGCCACTGACGCAGCGCCACTTCACCCGGACCCGACCATGCCGGGCGCGGATTAAGACGGGCTTGACGGGGCCGTCCCCGTTGCACGGGATTTTCCGACAATTGCGCAAAGACGGAAAAGCCCCGCGCAGGGCAATCTGCGCGGGGCCGGAAGAGAGAGAAGGTCGAGTCGCCTCAGCTCATGCCGGTGGGCACGCAGCTCTGGCTTTCGGAATCCCAGCTGGTGCCATCGGCGCAGCTCATCGTGACCTGATGGTCATAGGGGCAGTCGGCAAGGGCAAAGCTCGGCGCGGCGATCAGCGCGGCGGCGGCCAGCAGGGTCTTCAGCTTGGTCATCTTGGCACTCCTGTCAGGATCGGTCTGGTCGTCGTCGTGTGACGGAAAGGTAGCATGACGTTGCGGAAAGACAAAAAAGAACCTGCCCCGCGGTGGGCGCAGGGCAGGGTCCGTGCCTGTTTCGCAGGCAGATCGCGCGGCAGATCAGCTTTCGCCGAAGACCCGCTGGAAGATCGTGTCGACATGCTTGGTGTGGTATTCCATGTCGAATTTCTCGTTGATGCCGTCCTCGCCCAGGGCCGCGACGACCTCCGGATCGGCCAGCAGCAATTCGCGGAAATCGAGGCGCTCTTCCCAGACCTTCAGCGCGTTGCGCTGCACCATCGAATAGGCGTCTTCGCGGCTGACACCGGCTTGCGTCAGGGCCAGAAGCACGCGCTGGCTCATCACCAGGCCGGGGAACTTGTTCATGTTCTCCAGCATGTTCTCGGGGAAGATCAGCATCTTGTCGATCACACCCGCCAGACGGTTCAGTGCGAAATCCAGCGTCACGGTTGCGTCCGGCCCGATGCCGCGCTCGACCGAGCTGTGCGAGATGTCGCGTTCATGCCAGAGCGCCACGTTCTCCATCGCGGGGATCACGGTCATGCGCACCAGCCGGGCCAGCCCGGTCAGGTTCTCGGTCAGGACCGGGTTCTTCTTGTGCGGCATGGCGCTGGAGCCCTTCTGCCCCATCGAGAAGAACTCGGCCCCTTCCAGCACCTCGGTGCGCTGCATGTGGCGGATCTCGATCGCGATGTTCTCGATCGAGGAGGCGATGACGCCCAGCACGGCGAAGAACATCGCGTGGCGGTCGCGCGGGATGACCTGCGTGCTGATCGGCTCGGGGCGCAGGCCCAGCTTCTCGCAGACATGCTCTTCGACGCGCGGGTCGATATTGGCGAAGGTGCCAACGGCGCCCGAGATCGCGCCGGTGGCGACCTCTTCGCGAGCTTGTTGCAGGCGGGCCTTGTTGCGGTCCATCTCGGCGTAGAACCGGGCGAAGGTCAGGCCCATCGTGGTCGGCTCGGCATGGATGCCGTGGCTGCGGCCCACGCGAACCGTCATCTTGTGTTCGAAGGCGCGCTTTTTCAGCGCGGCCAGCACCTTGTCCATATCGGCCAGAAGGATGTCGGCGGCGCGCACGAGTTGCACGTTCAGGCAGGTGTCCAGCACGTCCGAACTGGTCATGCCCTGGTGCACGAAGCGCGCCTCTTCGCTGCCCACATGCTCGGCGAGGTGGGTGAGAAAGGCGATCACGTCATGCTTGGTGACGGCCTCGATCTCGTCGATGCGGGCGACGTCGAACTCCACGTCCTTGGCTTTCCACACGGCCTCGGCGTTCTCGCGGGGGATCACGCCCAACTCGGCCTGCGCGTCGCAGGCATGGGCCTCGATTTCGTACCAGATGCGGAACTTGGTGGCGGGCTCCCAGATGGCGGTCATCTCGGGGCGGGCATAACGGGGGATCATCGGCAGGCCTTGCGTTGCTTGGCAGTTCAGGGGTCTCATAGAGGCGCAAAACGGGAGGGACAAGGTGAGCGTTTCACGAAAACTGACGCAAGGTCCGGTCTGGGCGGTGCTTCTGGCGCTTCTGCCCGGTCCGGCGCTGGCCGAGTGGCGCGTGCTGAGCGATGCCGAGATCGAGGGCGTTCTGACCGGGCGGACCGTGGTCTACGACGATGTCGGCTGGCAGATCTTCACCGAGGCGGGCCGCACCGCGTTCCACGCGGGCGAGGCGCGGATGGGCCAGACCAGCCTGGGCGAGTGGATCGTGCGCGACGGGCAGTCCTGCCAACGCTGGGTGCGTTTGGGCGACTGGGCCTGCTACACGGTCGAATATGACGGCGAGGATGGCGTCCGCTTCATCGACGACCACGGCAATGTCAGCGCCGGGCGGTTCCAGGCGGAATGATCGCGCTGGCCGATCTGGAAGGGCGCTGGCAGCTCAGCCGCGTGATCGAGGATGCGCGCGCCGGACTGACGGGGCACCTGGAGGGCATGGCGGTCTGGCGGCCCGATGGTGACGGGCTGCGGCAGGAGGAAAGCGGCCTTCTGCATTACGGGGCGGCGGCGCCGATGCGCGCCGAGCGGGTCTACCTCTGGCGGGCGGAGGGGGGTGATCTGGCCGTATTCTTCGAGGACGGCCGCCCGTTCCACAGGATCGGGCCGGGCCGGGCGGGCGACCGTCACTGGTGCGATCCCGACACCTATGACGTGACCTATGATTTCACCGATTGGCCGCGCTGGGGCAGCGTCTGGCGTGTCTCGGGGCCGCGCAAGGACCTGATCATTCGCTCGCGTTTCGTTCCCGAAGATGCCCCGGTGACGTAGGGAAACCCCGCGCTTGCCAGATCGCGGGCGGGCTGCGTAGGCTGATCGGGCATTCACGGTTTCGATCCTTTGTCCCGCAAGGAGACGCCAATGCCTGGTTCCCGATTTTTCAAACTCAGCGCGGCGCTGCTCGCCCTGTCGAGCGCCCCGTCCTTCGCGCAAGTCACCGGCTACGAGTGGAGCTACTTCCGCGATATTCAGCCCAACCCGATGAATACCGTCATGGCGCTGCGGCTTGGCGTACCGGAAACCGATGACGTCGTGCTGGAGGCGCGCTGCGAATTGACCTCGGGCCCGCAGGTTTCGTTCAATTTCTCCGCCGATGCCGGGGCCATTCCGCTGGAAACGGATGTCGATTTCACAGTGACGCCCGAGGGGCTGAACCCCTCGGCCGTGCCGGCGACGACCCGCGCGACCGAGTTCATCGGCGGCGTTTTCATCGACCGAACACCCACCGACCCGTTCAACTTTGCACTGGTGGCCGCGCCGGTTCTGACCTGGGCGATCGACGGGCAGGCAAGCTTTACCGTCGATGCCAGCGTGAACCAGCATATCGCCGGGCGGTTCCTGTACGAATGCGCGCATTTCGGCAGCCAGCAGCCCGATCCGAACGGGGACATCCTGTTCCCTCTCGCTGCCGAAGCCAGTCCGGGCGGGGGCGATATGGCGGCTGCCTCGTCCGAGCCGGGGGCGATGTCCTGCGATCAGCTGGGGCAGGCCGTATCCACGGGCAGTGGCGCCCCTGTGACGGTGACCTTCGAGAATGCCAGCGATGGCGGGCGCGGCCTGTCCTGGGTGGCGAGCGATGGCAGCGTGCAGGATCTGGGCTTTCTCGACCCCGGCGCGAGCACCGCGTTTCAGACCTTCGTCGGCCATGTCTGGATGATCACGGACGGGCCGGGCAACTGCCTGGAGATGTTCAGCCCCGTCGCGGGGCAGGAGAGGTTCCGCATCACGCGGCCGGGTCAGTTTTTCGGAAACGAATGAGGCGGCGCGCGGCCGGTCACTCGGCCGCGTTATCAACTTGGGCGTCGGAAGCCCCGGCCATCAGCCGGTCGGCCTTCTTGCGGACCAGAACGCTGCGCAGATCGTGCATGGCCAGAAGCAGGCGGTCCGTGACCTCCTCCAGATCCTCGTCCGAGGCCCGGCTTTGCGCCCAATGGGTCGTGAGGTTCAGGTAGTCGATGGCGCGGTGGATGTCGTCTAGATCACGCTCGGCCAGCACGGCGCGGCGTTCCTCCATCCAGTCGGCGATGACCTCGTGTTCCTCGTCGGTCAGGACATGGTCGCCATGGGGTTTGACGCTGCCATTGCGGATGTTGATGACCGCGATCTCGTCCATCTCGATCCGGCGCTGCCGGTTCTCGGTCGATATGCGGAAGACGGCGGCCCCGTTTTCGCGGACGCGGAAATAATATTCGGGCAGGTCGGACATGAACCCTCGTGCTCTGCTCACGCGTTGCGGTGCGGCAAGTATGCCGTTTGGTCCCGCCCTGTCAAAGCCAAGCGTTCCCCATGGTCAATGGTTCGTTGCGCTATCGTTTTTCCGCGACGATCAGGCGGCCGGGCGGCGCGGCGGGGTAGGTGCCGGTCTCGATGATGGCAAAGCCCGCCCCGGTGATCTCGGCCTCAAGCCCTTCGGCGGTCACGAAGCGCATTTGCGGCACCACGCCGGCCCATTGCAACGCGGTGACGATAGCGCGGTATTTCAGCGATCCGCCAAGGCAGACGGTTTTCGAGATGAAGCGCCCGCCCTCCGGCAGGGCCGAATGGATCTGCGCCAGCGTACCGGGCAGGTCGGGCAGCAGGTGCAGCAGGTTGAAGGCGCAGACCACGTCGACGGGGCCGTGCGACAGGGCCTCGTCGACGCTGGCCTGAAGCGGGGTGACATTCGTCGCGCGGGCCTGGTCTATGCGTTCACCGGCGATGGCGCACATCTCGCCCGCGTAGTCGCTGGCGATGATCTGCCCGACATGGGGCGCGAGCTTGAGCGCCGTGGAGCCCGTGCCACAGCCCAGTTCAAGCATGCGGTCGGTGGGGGCCAGATGCGCGATGACCCGCGCCATGGCGGCCTCGTAGGCCTCGGGGTTGCCCATCTGCCGCTCGGCATAGCGGCGCGCGACGCGGTTCCAGAAATCGGGGGGCGAGGTGCGGGGCATGGCGGCCTTTCGAGCGGTGTGCGTTCGGCATACGCTTTTCCCGCCCGGTGGCAAGGTCGGCCGGGGGAGGCATGCTGTCTCTGTCCGGGGAGGGGCGGCGGGGCCTTGCCCCGGTGCCCGGTCGAGAAAGTGAAGCGGCGCCGCCTCGGGTTTGGCGGAGCGGTTCCTTGATGCCCCGGTCGTCAATCGGGGCGGATGCCGGCGGTGGTGCGGGGGATGCTCGGCCCTTTGAGGGGGCTGTCTGCGCAAAGACCCGCGCGAACCGTCCTCACGATGTGGCCACGGGGGAGTTGCTACACCGAAACGTTTAAGAAACCGTTAAAACGGCGCAGATTTCTCGAAGGCGCGCGCGATTACCCGGCGCTTGCGGTGAACACCTGGATGGTCACCGCCGCGCCGTAGATCGCGAGGATCAGGGCGCCTTCCCATCCCATGCGGCCCGGCCCTTCGCGCTGGCGCAACAGAAGGCCGCTGAGAAGGACGCCGGTCATCAGGATCGCGGTCAGCGTCCAGAATTGATCGCTGAGGCCCGCGGCATGGTAGAGCGACCCGTCGCGATAAGCGATGTCGCCTGCCGTCAGAAACAGCGTGTCGAAGGAATTGCCGCCGATGATGCCGCCCACGGCCAGTTGCAGCGCGCCCCGGCGCACCGCGGCGATGGTGGTGACCAGCTCGGGCAGCGAGGTTGCGACGGCGGTGGCCAGCGCCCCCACCAGCGATTGCGACAGCGACAGGCGGTCGGTCAATTCGCTGGCGGTCTTAGCGATGACCCAGCCCGCCATGCCCATGATCACCATGAGAAGCAGGAAGGTGGAAAACAGGCGCAGGGTGCTGATCCGCGCGGTGTCGGCGTCTTCCTCCTCCGGGGTGTCGGTGCGGGTGTCCGCGGTCGACACGGGCCGCCACATCGGGGCCTCGCGCAGCGCGCGCCCGCCGACCAGGGCCATGACGTAGATGATCGGGATCGCCATCGAGACGGGATGGATCGCGAAGAGGGTCACCTCGGGCTGCGAGGCGGCCAGAAGGGGCAGCGTCAGCAGGATCACCAGGACGACGGCCTGGAAGATATTGGTCAGGTCCGCCGCCGCGTGTTCGAGGTTGGCGCGGCGATAGACGGCATCGGCCACCGCAAGAAAGGCGGTTTGCGCCGCAATCCCGCCGATGCTGTTGGAATAGGCCAGCGACGCATAGCCATCGAGCGCCACGGTGATCGAAACGACCGAGCCGCCGAGGGAGGTGGCCGCGCCCAGAAGGACGGCGCCCGCGATGGCCTCGCCGATGCCGGTGCGGTCGGCCAGCCGGTCCACCAGCCCGGTGATCCGCACCCCGCTGGCCAGCACGACCAGAACGGCGGCCGCGAAAGCGGCGAGGATCATCGGAGTGGACCATTCGGCCAGCATCTTGCGCGACTGTTCCTTTCATCGGGGCCGCGCGCTGCCGGTGCGCCGTCGCCGCTCCTCGCGACAACGTGCCGATCCGTGAAACGTTCCGCAGCCGCCGCGCCCGAGGCGGGCGCGACGGGCGCGGGTCAGGTCAGCGAAGCGCAGAAATCCTGGATGCGGGTGCAGGCCTCTTTCAGGTTCTCGTCCGAGGTGGCGTAGCTGACGCGGAAACAGGGCGACAGGCCGAAGGCCCCGCCGAAGACCACGGCCACGCCTTTTTCCTCAAGAAGTGCGGTGGCGAAGGCCTCGTCGCTGTCGATGGTCACACCGCCGGGCGTGGTCTTGCCCATGCAGCCCTCGATGGACGGATAGACGTAGAAGGCGCCTTCGGGAACGGGGCAGGTCACGCCCTCGGCCGCGTTCAGCATCTCGACCACCAGGTCGCGGCGGCGCTTGAAGGTTTCGTTGTTCGGCGCGAGGAAATCCTGCGGCCCGGTCAGCGCCTCCAAAGCGGCCCACTGGCTGACCGAGGAAGGGTTCGAGGTCGATTGCGACTGGATCTTGCGCATCGCCTTGATGACCTCTTCGGGGCCTGCGGCGTAGCCGATGCGCCAGCCGGTCATGGCATAGGCCTTGGAGACGCCGTTGCAGGTGAGCGTGCGGTCGTAAAGGCCCGGCTCGATCTGTGCCGGTGTGACGAATTCGAACCCGTCATAGACGAGGTGCTCATACATGTCGTCCGACATCACCCAGACATGCGGGTGGCGCATCAGCACATCGGTCAAGCCCTTGAGTTCCTCGGCGGTGTAGCCCGCTCCGGTGGGGTTGGAGGGCGAGTTGAAGATGAACCACTTGGTTTTCGGCGTGATCGCGGCCTCGAGTGCGGCGGGCGTCAGCTTGTAGGCGGTGTCGGCGCCCGCCTCGGCGATCACCGGCTCGCCGCCCGCCAGCAGCACCATGTCGGGGTAGCTGACCCAATACGGCGCGGGGATGATGACCTCGTCACCCGGGTTCAGCGTGGCCATCAGCGCGTTGTAAAGGATCTGCTTGCCGCCGGTGCCGACGCTGACCTGCGCGGGCGTGTAAGTCAGGCCGTTGTCGCGCTGGAACTTGTCGCAGATGGCCTGCTTCAGCTCGGGGATGCCATCGACGGCGGTGTATTTCGTCTTGCCTGCGTCGATCGCGGCCTTGGCGGCGTCCTTGATGTTCTGCGGCGTATCGAAATCCGGCTCGCCCGCGCCGAGGCCGATGACGTCCTTGCCCTGCGCCTTCAACTCGGCGGCGAGATTCGAGACGGCGATGGTGGGCGAGGGCTTCACACGGGCCAGCGTGTCGGAAAGGAAGGGCATCAAGTCGCTCCGGGTTGGGCCTGACCCCGCCGATCGGGGTCGTTTGCAATAGGTCGGGCCCATGCTTAGGGTGCGCCCGCGCGGCAATCAAGCCGCCACCGAGAGGAGGAGCAATGTCCACCACCCCCGAGAACGGCCAAGAGACCGACGGCCCCGGCTGGTATGATGCCGAGGCCACCACCTTCGGCGACCGCGTGACCGGCGCCCGCGAGGCGGCGGGGCTGAGCCAGGCAGAGCTGGCCAAGCGGCTGGGCGTGAAGGTCAAGACGGTCCGAGGCTGGGAAAACGACCAGGCCGAACCGCGCGCCAACAAGCTCCAGATGCTGGCGGGCATGCTGGGTGTCTCGATCATGTGGCTGCTCAGCGGCGAGGGCGACGGGCTGGACGGGCCCGACGAACACCATATCCTTTCGGAGGACATGACGGCGGTGCTGACCGACCTGCGCAAGCTCAAGGTCCAGCAGGCGCGCATCGCCGAGGAAATGGGGCGGCTGGAAAAACGGCTGCGGCTGGTTCTGGCAAAGGATCTGTAAAGGACAAGATGGTCGAGGAAACACGAGAGATCCGGGTCAAGCGCCTGCGCATGCGGGCCTGGCACCGTGGAATCAAGGAAATGGACCTGATCCTGGGCGGTTGGGCGGATCGGCACCTCGACGGGGCCGACGACGCCACGCTCGATGCCTTCGAGGCGGTGCTGGCCGAGGCCGACCAGGACCTTTACGCTTGGGTCTCGGGCCAGTCCGAAGCGCCCGCCGATATCGCGCCGATGCTGTTGCGTGTGTCCAGCGAATTCAACGGCTTGCCAGGAGGGGCGGCCGCGGGGCGAGGCGCTTAACGACTTATTTCCATTTTTGACCGAATCTTCCCCGCAAGTCAGATTTGCGGAGTTGAAGATGAGTATGCATGCGCCCCTTGCGCCCTCTGCCCGGGCCGGATTCCTGGCCGGGTACCTGGAATCGCTGTTATTGGTCGAACGCCTGCACCGGCTGCTGCTCGATGTCATCAAGGATGAGTTCGAACGCCTCGGCATCCTCGACATCAATGCCGTGCAGGCGCTCTTGCTGTTCAACATCGGCGATCACGAGGTGACGGCGGGCGAGTTGAAATCGCGCGGCTACTACCAGGGCTCGAATGTCAGCTACAATCTCAAGAAACTGGTCGAGATGGGCTATATGCACCACCAGCGCTGCGAGATCGACCGCCGCTCGGTCCGGGTGCGCCTGACGGAGAAGGGGCGGCACGTGCGCGCCGCCGTGGCCGATCTGTTCGCCCGGCAGGCCGAGGGGCTGGAACGGCAAGGCGTGCTGGACACCGACGGCGTCGACCGCGTGAACCATTCCCTGAAACGGATCGAGCGGTACTGGTCGGACCAGATCCGCTATATTTACTGAGCGATGCGCGGCACGGTGGCCTTAGTCGGTCTCTGCACCAAGCTCGGGCAGATCGGGCAGGCTGTACCCGGCCTCGGCCAGCGCCGGCGCGATCTGGTTCGCGATCGAGCGGCGGGTGATCGGCCCGCGGAAATGCAGCACCACGGTGCCCTCGGGGTCGATGAAGAAGGTTTCGGGCATCGCCACGACACCCCAGTCACGTCCATTGCGCGCCTCGGGGTCGCGGCCCATCGCGTGATACGGGTTGCCCAGATCGTCGAGGAATTGCTCGGCCTGGGAAAGCTGGTCGCGGTAATTCACGCCGTAAAGCGTCACCCCGGCCTCGGCCAGCTCGGTCAGGTTCGGATGCTCGACACGGCAGGGCGGGCACCAGCTGGCGAAGAAATTCACCATGATGATGTCGTCATTGCCCTCCAGCATCTCGCGCGTCAGGAGCGGCGTGCCGTCCATTTCCTCAAGGGACAGCGGCGGCGCGGCACGACCTTGCTGGGCCGAGGGCAGGGCGGCGGTATCCACCCCCTGCTGGCGCGCATCCTGCGTGCTGAGCAGCTGGTAGCCCGCGATCCCGAAGAACCCCAGCGTCACCGCCAGCGGCACGATCATCAACCAGTTGATCTTCATCAGCCCTTCCCGCGCCGTTCTTCCACGGCATCCAGTTTGCGCGCGACGCGCCGGGCCTTCCAGATCGAACCGACCACCAGCACGATCAACAATGCGAGAGTGCCGGCATAGGACGAAAGGACCGGAACGGCGTAGGTTCCAAGATCGGGCATCATGCGGCCATCCTTTCCTGCGCGATCAGCGCCTTCAGGCGGCGGGCGCGAATCTCGGTCCGGGTGCGGTAAAGAACGAGGGTCAGGAACAGGAAACCGAACCCTGCCAGCGAGATGACCAACGGGTACCAGAACACGTCGGCGATGTTTTCCTCGGCATCCAGCGACAGGGTCGCGCCCTGGTGCAGGCCCTGGTTCCAGAACAGCAGCGCGTAGCGCGAGATGATCGCAAAGACCGAGCCCACGAGGCAGAGCACGCTTGTCAGGTCCGCCGCCGAATCCGGGTTCTCGACCGCCTCCCACAGCGCCATGTAGCCGAGGTAGAACAGGAACAGGATCAGGAACGAGGTCAGGCGCGGGTCCCATTCCCACCACGTCCCCCACATCGGCTGACCCCAGACCGCGCCGGTAAACAGCGCGATCAGGGTAAAGATCATGCCGACCGGCGCTGCGGCCTTGGCCGCCAGCGCGCTGACATGGTGACGCCGGATGACCCAAATGAGCGAGGTCACCAGCATCATCAGCCATGCGTTGATCGCCATGATCGCGGCGGGCACGTGGACATAGATGATCTTCACCGTCGATCCCTGGCGGAAATCGTTCGGCGTGAAGAAGAACCCCCAGACCAGCCCGACCACCAGGCAGATTACGGTGATCGCGGTCACCCACGGCAACAGCCAGGCCGAGGTGGCCATGAACTTGCGCGGATTGGCGTATTCCCAGAGTGAAGACATGGTCGCAGTTTTAGGCATGGATGGTCGGTCTCTCAATGGGGCAGGGCCGCGCGGGTCTAGCGCAGATTGACGCGGAGCGCGGCGGCGGCGGCGAAAGGCAGTACCGCCAGCGTGCCGAGGGTGATGCCGGCCAGAAGCGCCAGCGGTGTGGTGGCGTCCAGCCCCTCGGCCCCGCGGCTGACGGCCAGCGCGCCGAAGATCAGGGTCGGGACGTAGAGCGGCAGCACCAGAAGCGACAGCAGCAGGCCGCCGCGCTTGATTCCGACGGTCAGCGCCGCGCCGAAGGTGCCGATCGCGCTGAGCGCGGGCGTGCCGAGCGCGAGGGACGCGATCAGCCAGGGATAGGCGGGGCCGGGCAGGTTCAGAAGCATCCCCAGTGCGGGCGCCACGGCGACCAGCGGCAGGCCGGTGGTGATCCAGTGGGTCAGGGCCTTCATCGCGGCCAACCCCTCCATCGGGACGGGCGAGGTCGCGACAAGGTCCAGCGTGCCGTCTTCCCAGTCGAGCTGGAAGATCCGGTCGAGCGACAGCAGGCAGGCCAGCAGCGCGCCAAGCCACAGGATGCCGGGCGAAATGGTGCCGAGGATGCCGGTCGCCGGGCCAACGCCGAAAGGCACTAGCGTGGTGAAGATCAGGAAGAAGGCGAGGCTGAGGCCGAAGCCGCCGCCCGCGCGGATGGCCAGCGCGAGGTCGCGCTTGAGCAGGGCGATCATGGCTCCACCCCTTCGGCGAAAGGATCGTCGAGGCCCTGGGCGAACGGGTCGTCCGCCCGCAGGCGCTTGGCGATGAAGGGCGAGACATCGAGGCTGCGCGCCGCGGGCAGGCCAAGGTCGATATGGGTCGCGATCACGGCCGAGCCTCCGCCGTCGAGGTGGCGTTCCACGGCGGCCGCAAACCGCTGCACGTTCTCGGTGTCGAGCGAGACGGTGGGTTCATCGAGGCACCAGATGGGGCGACCGGTGACCAGAAGGCGCGCAAGCGACAGGCGGCGCTTCTGCCCGGCGGACATGTCGCCCGCGCGGCGGTCGAGCAGGCCTTCGAGATCGAAGGCATCGACGGCGCGCGTGATCGTGCCAGACGCGAAAACACCGGCCCAGAATTCGAGATTCTCCTGAACCGTCAGCTGCGCTTTCAGCCCGTCGGCGTGACCCGCGTAGGCGATCGCGTCAGGGGGGCAGTCGACGCGCCCCGCAAGCGGCGGGGTAAGGCCCGCCAGCGTGCGCAGAAGCGTGGTTTTCCCCGCGCCATTGGGGCCGCGCAGGATCAGCGCCTCGCCCGCCGCAACGGTGAAGCTGACATCGGCGAGGACCTGCGTGGAGCCTCGGGCACAGGAAAGGTCGGTGACGGTCAAGTTCATTGCGGCCAAGCGGTATCCGATTGCCGCGCGAAGGGGAAGCGCCGAGGCGCCGCGCCGCAATGCCGCGCTGTCCGGGCCCGCGACTCACCCCCGCCCGACGGGCATCAGGCGGGCATTCGACGAGCGGCCGGGCGCGGTCTGCGGGCATGTTCGGGCGCGAAATCGCGCAGCCAGTATGCGATTGCATACAAAAAATGTCGCAGAACCGCTGTGACCCCTTGATTGCGCCTCGCGTCAATGGCAACAGCAGGCCAATTCTGACGCAGCCACGACCGGATTAAGGGAGGCACCCATGCCCATTACCGTCGGCCACGACTCCGCCAAGACGCGCAAGACGCTCTCTGTCGGCGACAAGTCCTACGCCTATTATTCCATTGCCGCAGCCGAGGCCGCCGGGCTCGGCGACTTTTCCAAGCTGCCCGCCGCGTTGAAGGTGGTGCTGGAGAACATGCTGCGTTTCGAGGACGGCAAGACCGTCTCGACCGACGACATCAAGGCCTTCTCGGACTGGGCCGCAAAGGGCGGCAAGAACCCGCGCGAGATCGCCTATCGTCCTGCGCGCGTGCTGATGCAGGACTTCACCGGCGTGCCCGCCGTGGTCGACCTCGCCGCCATGCGCGACGGCATCAAGGCGCTTGGCGGTGACCCGCAGAAGATCAACCCGCTGAACCCGGTCGACCTGGTCATCGACCACTCGGTGATGATTGACGAGTTCGGCAACCCGCGCGCCTTCCAGCTGAACGTGGACCGCGAATACGAGCGGAACATGGAGCGTTACACCTTCCTCAAATGGGGTCAGAACGCGTTCAACAACTTCCGCGTGGTGCCGCCGGGCACCGGCATCTGCCACCAGGTGAACCTGGAATACCTGTCGCGCACCGTGTGGTCGGACACCGACCAGTCGGGCGAGATGGTGGCCTATCCCGACACGCTGGTGGGCACCGACAGCCACACCACGATGGTCAACGGCGCCGCCGTCCTGGGCTGGGGCGTGGGCGGCATCGAGGCCGAGGCCGCGATGCTGGGCCAGCCGATCTCGATGCTGATCCCCGAGGTCGTGGGCTTCGAGCTGACCGGCGAGATGATGGAAGGCACCACCGGCACCGACCTGGTGCTGAAGGTCGTCGAGATGCTGCGCGCCAAGGGCGTGGTCGGCAAGTTCGTCGAGTTCTACGGCGCCGGCCTTGATCACCTGCCGCTGGCTGACCGGGCCACGATTGCCAACATGGCGCCGGAATACGGCGCGACCTGTGGCTTCTTCCCGATCGACGACGAAACCCTGCGTTACCTCACCAACACCGGCCGCGACGAGGACACGATCGCGCTGGTCGAGGCCTATGCCAAGGAAAACGGCTTCTGGCGCGGCGCCGATTACGCGCCGGTCTATACCGACACGCTGTCGCTGGACATGAGCACCATCGTGCCCGCCATCTCGGGCCCCAAGCGTCCGCAGGACTACATTGCGCTCGACCAGGCGGCGAAGGCCTTTGCCGCCTATGTGAAGGGCGAGCGCGAGGGCAAGGACGCCACCCCGAAGGAAGAGGTCCGCTGGGAAGGCGAGGGCGGTGCGCCCGAACCGACCGAGATCCCGGGCGACGAGGGCCACCACCTGCGGGGCTATGTCCAGACCGAGAACGGCCATTACCAGCTGCATGACGGCTCGATCGCGATCGCGTCGATCACCTCCTGCACCAACACCTCGAACCCCTACGTAATGATCGGTGCGGGCCTCGTGGCACGCAAGGCGCGCGAGAAGGGCCTGACGCGCAAGCCCTGGGTCAAGACCTCGCTCGCGCCCGGCTCGCAGGTCGTGTCGGCCTATCTCGAGGCGGCCGAGTTGCAGGACGACCTGGATGCCATCGGCTTCAACCTCGTCGGCTATGGCTGCACCACCTGTATCGGCAACTCCGGCCCGCTGGAGCCCGAGATCAGCAAGTGCATCAACGACAACGACCTGATCGCGACGTCGGTCCTGTCGGGCAACCGCAACTTCGAGGGCCGCATCAGCCCCGACGTGCGCGCCAACTACCTCGCCAGCCCGCCGCTGGTCGTGGCCTATGCGCTGGTGGGCGACATGAATGTCGACATCACCCGCGAGCCGCTGGGCAATGACCAGGATGGCAACCCCGTCTACCTGAAAGACATCTGGCCGTCGCAGAAGGAGATCGCCGACCTGGTCGAGAAGACCGTGACGCGCGAGGCCTTCCAGACGAAATATGCCGACGTGTTCAAGGGCGACGAGAAATGGCAAGGCGTCTCGGTTCCGCAGCAGGAAACCTACGACTGGCCGGCCACCTCGACCTACGTCCAGAACCCGCCCTACTTCCAGGGCATGGGCGCCGAGCCGGGCACGATCTCGAACATCGAGGGCGCGCGCGTTCTGGCGATGCTGGGCGACATGATCACGACCGACCACATCAGCCCCGCAGGCTCGTTCAAGGACACCACCCCGGCGGGCAAGTACCTGATCGAACGCCAGGTGCCGGTGCGCGAGTTCAACTCCTACGGATCGCGCCGCGGCAACCACGAGATCATGATGCGCGGCACCTTCGCCAACATCCGCATCAAGAACGAGATGCTGGACGGGGTCGAGGGCGGCTACACGCTCGGGCCGGACGGGCAGCAGACCTCGATCTTCGATGCGGCCATGGCCTACCAGGAGCAGGGCACGCCGCTCGTCATCTTCGGGGGCGAGCAGTATGGCGCGGGCTCCAGCCGTGACTGGGCCGCGAAGGGCACCGCGCTTCTGGGCGTGAAGGCCGTGATCGCCGAAAGCTTCGAGCGTATCCACCGCTCGAACCTGGTCGGCATGGGCGTCATCCCGTTCGAGTTCACCGGCGGCGACACCCGCAAGTCTCTGGGCCTGAAGGGCGACGAGACGGTGGCGATCCACGGTCTGGAAGGCGATCTGAAGCCGCTTTCCGAAGTGCCCTGCACCATCACCTACGGGGACGGGTCGACCAAGGAGATCATGCTCAAGTGCCGGATCGATACCGCCATCGAGAAGGAATATGTCGAACATGGCGGCGTGCTGCACTACGTGCTGCGCGACCTCGCGAAAGCGGCCTGAGAGCTGCGCGAGGCACTCACTTCGAAGGGACAGTGAGGATGAAGGCCCCCGGTTTCGGACCGGGGGCCTTTTTCATGCGCGGCGAGATGGGCGGTCGACAAGTCGGTACGGGGGCGCGATGACTGCGGCCATGGAAAACCGCTCGATCACTTTCACCCACGCGCTGTGCCGCGCGCCCGCTGTCTCGGTCACCGATGGCCTGCGCGCTGTCGACCAGGGCGACCCGGACCCGGTGGCCTTTGCGCGCGAACACGCGGCCTACGTGGCGGCGCTGCGCGCGACCGGGGCGAGTGTCACCGTTCTGCCCGCGCTGGAGGACTTCCCCGATAGCGTCTTCATCGAAGACCCGGCGCTGGTGCTGACCGGGGTGGCGATCACCCTGCGCCCCGGCGCGCCCAGCCGGGCAGGGGAGGCGGCGGCGCTGCGCCTCGACCTGGTGCGCCATTGCGCCGGCGTGATCGATCTGCCCGAGGGGGCGGTCGATGGCGGCGACATCCTGTGTTCCGACAGCGAGGTCATGGTTGGCCTCTCGGCCCGCACGGATCGCGCGGGCATCGCGGCGTTGCGCCCGATCGTCGAAGATCTCGGCTATCGTCTGCGGCTGGTCGAGACCCCGCCCGAGATCCTCCATTTCAAAACCGAGTCGAGCCTCCTGGACCCCGAGACCGTCCTCGCCACGCCGCGCCTTGCCGCGACCGGCTGCTTCGCGGGCTACCGCGTGATCGAAACCGCCGAGGGAGAGGAGGCAGCGGCCAACGCCATCCGCTTCAACGCGCCGGTGTTCCTGAGCGCCGGTCACCCGCGCACGGCGGAACGGTTGGCCCAGGCGGGCTACGAGGTCGTGGAACTGGAAACGACGCAGGCCGCCTTGGTCGATGGCGGGTTGTCCTGCATGTCGCTGCGCTACTCCATGCCGGACGGGCAGGGGGGCGCATGATCCGCTGGTTGCTGGACGGGCCGCTCAAGGGCTTTCCCGATATCCCGCCGGTCTGGCTGAGCGTTTTCCTCGCCGCGGCCTGGGTCCTGAACGAATACCTGCCGCTGGTCACCGCCTTCGGGCTTGTCTTTCGCGCGGCCGGCGGGCTGCTGATCGGGGCCGCTTTCGGCGTGATCGCGTGGTCCGCGCTGTGGTTCTGGCGCAAGAAGACGACGATCGAGCCGCATCACGAACCCACCGCGCTGATCGTCGAAGGCCCCTATCGCTTCAGCCGGAACCCGATCTACCTTGGCCTTCTGGCGATCCTGACGGGCTATGTTCTCTGGCTTGGATCGCTCAGCCCGGTGCTGTTGCCCTATCTCTTCTACGAGGTGCTGACGCGTCGCTTCATTGAGCCGGAAGAAGAGGGGTTGCGGCGCATTTTCGGGACCGAGGCCAACCTCTATCTCAACCGCACGCATCGCTGGTTTTGAGCCGGACTGTAACGCGCTCTCGCAAAGGCTTGATTGGCAAGAGAGGGGGGATCGGCTTAGCTCTGGGTCAAGTTGGGGACGAATTGAATCATCTGGGGACCATCGCGCATGCGCCTGACACGCAGCTTCGCTTTCCTTTTGGCAGGGTTCGGGATCATGGCAGGCCCGGCCTCGGCACAGGACGGCCAGCCCGTCGTGGTCGAGCTGTTCACGAGCCAGGGCTGTTCTTCCTGCCCGCCAGCGGACACCCTGCTGGGCGAGTTGGCAGAGCGGGACGGGGTGATCGCGCTGGCGCTTCATGTCGACTACTGGGACTATATCGGCTGGGCCGACACCTTCGCCCGGCCCGAGTTCACGCAGCGCCAGCACGGCTATGGCGTCGCGGCGGGCTCGAACGTGGTCTACACGCCGCAGATGGTGATCGGCGGGATCGAGCATGTCGTGGGGTTCCGCCCGATGCAGGTGGCCGACGTGATTGCCGAACATGCCCGCCAGCCCGATCCGGTCGCGGTGCATGTCGCGCCCGATGGAGACGGCTTTGCCCTGACCGCCGAGTGGCGCGCGACACCGCCCGCGCCCGCGATGGTGGTGCAGCTTGTGGCCTATCTGCCGAGTGAAGAGGTCGAGATCACGCGCGGCGAGAATGCCGGGCGGTCGGTGACCTACCACAATATCGTGCGCGACTGGCAGGTGGTGGGCGAGTGGGACGGCGCCGAGCCGTTCTCGGCCCGTGTGGCGGTGTCGGAGGACATGCCGCATGTCGTGATCGTGCAGCACAGCGGCTACGGCGCGATCCTGGGCGCGGCGCGCGTCGACTAGTCGTGTGAGGCGGCTTTCTCGGCCGCGAGGCGTTTTCGCCGTTTCCGCTCAAGCCGCTCGGGCTTCCACCGGCGATGAATCCAGAACCACTGTTCGGGTCGCTTGCGGATCTGCGCATCGAGGCTGTCGTTCAGCGCCTGCGTCATCTCCTCGGGCGTGCCCTGTGGGATCGGCGCCTCGATCTCTACGGTGAAGCTCATTCCGCCCGGCCCGCGCGGGCAATAGATCGGCACCAGAAGGGCATCGTGGCGCAGCGCCATCTCCGCCGCCGACAGCGAGGTCAGTGCCGGCTTGCCCATGAAGCTGAGGAACGCCCCGTCCGAGACGAACTGGTCCAGCATCATCGCCGCTTGCCCGCCGCCGCGCAGGGTCTTGAGAAAGGCGGCCAGCCCGCGTCGGTCGCGGGAATAGGCCTTGCCGCCCACGGCCTCGACCGACCAGACGTAATGGGCATTGGCGTAGGGGTTGTTGAAGGGGCGATAGAGCCCCCCGATCTCGAACCCCTTGGCATTCAGCGCCACGCGCCCGATCTGCCAGTTCCCGAAATGGCCTGTCACGAACAGCATCGGGCGGTTCTGTTCGAGGGCGCGGGCGACGATCGGCCAACCCGGCCCCGTGGGCTCCAGATCCGCAAAGCGCGCGATCTGATCGCGGGGCGAGTAGTTCTCGATGATCGTGCGACCGATATTGTCGAGCACCGCCGTGGCGATCCTGCGCCGCTCCGCCCCGCCCATCTCGGGGTAGATATAGGCGAGGTTTTCCTCGGCGCGGCGGCGGTAGCCGGCCAACGGCCCGATCACGCGCGCCATCAGCGCCCCCATCATCGGAACGCGCCACCGCCACGGGATCAGCCGGATCGCCGCGATCAGCGTGCGCGCGGCGAGGTCGCTTAACCAGTCGATCCAGTTGATACGTTTGCGTTTGGACATCTCGCCGCTCGGCAGTGGCGCCTTCCGCCGCTTGGATCAGCGGGCAGCCGGGGCCTTGACCTCGGCCTGGCGGGCGCGGGTTTCGCGATGCCAGACATAGACGCCGGCCCCGATGATCACAAGCGCGCCAAGGCCCGAGAGCGCGTCCGGCGTTTCGCCGTAGAAGATCACGCCGTAGAGCGTCGCGAAGACCACCCCGGCATATCCGAAGGGGGCGACGGCCCCGGCCTCGGCCACGGTCAGCGAGCGGATCAGCAGGAACTGACCGACCGCGCCGACGGTGCCCAGCACCAGAAACAACAGCGCGTCGATGGGCGGCGGCGCCTGCCACGCGGTCGGGACCAGCAGGCTCGCCACCAGCGTTCCGATCAGCGCGGTATAGAGAAACGAGGTCAGGATCGGTTCATCGCGGCCAAGGAAGCGTGTCGCCAGCGCGTAGGACGCGAGGAAGATCCCCGCCGCCAGCGGCAGGAGCGAGGCGAGCGAGAAGATGTCCGAGCCGGGCCGTATGATCAGAAGCGCGCCGAACAGCGCCGCGCCGATTCCGATCAGGCGGCGGGGCCCAAGCGGTTCCTTGAGGATCAGGGCCGCGCCAAGCGTCAGCAGCATCGGATGCACGTTCAGAACCGCGGTCGCAGAGGCGATCTCAAGGTGACTGAGCGAGGTGAAGAAACACAGCGTCGCCGCGAAAAGCAGACCCGAGCGCAGCAGTTGCAGGCCAAGGTGATGCGTGCGGATCAGCAGGTGCAGCCGGGGCGCGAGAACCAGCATCACCACGGCGGTTTGTCCGGCATAGCGTGCCCAGACCACCTGCAACGGGTCGTATGTCGCGCTCAGCCCCTTGGCCATGGCATCCATGGTCGAGAACAGGAAGATCGCGCCGAGCATCATCACGATGCCCTGCGCGGTGGGCGAGAGCGCGCGCAAGATCAGCCCTGAGATTTCTGGGCGGCGTAGGCAACGAGGTTGGGGCGCAGCCAGTCAAGGCTCTGTCCGGCATCGCGGGCGCGGGTGAGGATTTCGTCGATCTCCATCTCTCCGGCCACGCCAAGCGCCCAGACGATGGTCGAGCGGTTGCCGGAGTTGCAATAGGCCACGACGGGCCCCTCGGACGATTCGATGGCCTCGGACTGTTCCTCGATGATCGGCTGGCTCAGCGCGCCGCCCACGGGGTTGAAGACGAAATTCAGCCCGGCGGCCTCGGCGGCCTCCTGCATGGCGGCGGCCTGGATCTGGGGCGGCACCTCGGCGTCGGGGCGGTTGCAGATCACCGTGGTGATTCCGTGCTCGGCCAGTTTTTCCATGTCCTGCGGCTGCAATTGTGGAGCGGTGTAATACCGGTCTGTGACCTGGCGAATGTCCATGTCGCGTGTCCTGCCTGTTCGCTAACTCAAACGGGGTCGTGTCTGGCGCGACCATGCCGGATGCCGCGCGCAGAGGGAAGGCCCCGCCTCACGGGTTCTTGATCGAGATCAAGGCTGCCGCCCCACGAACGGGACTACGCATATGGGAACGATCCGGCCCAGAGGAAGGCCGGACGCATTCGGAGGGCGTAAGAATGACCAAGGCCGACATGGATCTGGCGAAGCGTCGTGAACAGCTTGAACAACGGCTGTCCGACCTGACTGCGCGCTTGCACGAAATTGATGAAGAACTCGACAGCCACCAGTCCAAGGACTGGGAGGAACTGGCGACCGAGCGCGAAGGCGACGAGGTGCTGGAACGGCTGGGCGTATCGGGGCAGGCCGAGATCCAGCAGATCAAGGCGGCGCTGACGCGCATGGACGAAGGCGAATACGGCTACTGCGTGAAATGCGGCAAGGAGATCTCGGAACAGAGGTTGGACCTGCTGCCGTTCACGCCGTTCTGCCGGGAATGTGCATCTTAAAAGTGTGTAGGGAAACGCGCGAATACCACCCTACAGGGAGTTGACTATGGCGAGCCAAGTACGACCGGAAGACCTGGAGGACAAGATCGCCCGCCTGCTGATGACGCAGGTGGCGGGAAGCCAGGTTGCCGAGAGATTGAAACAAGCCGATGCCGGATGGCATGATCGCGCCGCGATGGCCGATCTGCGGTCCCGAAGGGTCGAGGCCCTTCGCGCAAAGGAGCTTGAAGCGCAGGACAACGTGATCGTTCTGCGCCGCGCCGCGGGGTAATCGGAGGGCCCGACCGGGCCATTTGGCACGATGCAGCGCCATGACTTGCACCAGGGAGGAGAGACCATTGAGTGACAAGGACGACGCCGCGCCGAAGGAAACGCCGGAGCAAGAGGAAAAGGCGCATACCGAGGTTCGACCCCATGGATCGGGAGAGGGGGCTTCGAAAAAGGGCCCACGTCCGAGATCCAAGGTCCAGCCAACCGACCCGGATGATGACGACGACCTGTTCAACGATATGCCGGTCTAGGCGGAGCAAAGCCGCCCGCAGCGGATCATGACGAAGACAGGGTGCAATGAAAAAGGCAGGATGCGCAGATCGCGTCCTGCCTTTTTCATATTGGATCCAAGCTCTGTCGCGAAACCGGGCAGGAATGGCAGCCCTGTCAGCCCAGGAACACGCCCATCACGACCGACATCAGCCCGAGTACCGAGATCAGGAGCGCGCCCATGTTGATCGCGACGATCCGTTGCAAGCGGCCGCGCAGCACGTCGTCCGGCAGGCCCGCGCGCTTGGCCGACATGGCCGCGAAGATGCAATAGACCAATGCAATCAGGCCGATGACCGTCAGTCCCGTGCCCACCCAGATCAGCCAATCCATGGCATGTCCCCTCATCGCTGCGCGCCGCTTGGGGCTAGCCCATCGCGACAGGTCAGGCAAGTCTTGCGGGCCGCGTTGGGCGCGGCTAGACCTCGGGCTCAGCCGGCGCGACCCCTCGCGCGGCGCGATCGCGGGTCACCGCGAGCCACATGTCACACGACCCTGCCCGAGGACCGCCAGATGGACGAGATGATCGAGACCGACGCCCGCCCCGACAGCTACCGCGTCACCGCCGACGAATTGCGCCAGTTCATCGAGCGCTACGAACGGCTGGAGGCCGAGAAGAAGGATATCACCGAACAACAGAAAGAGGTGATGGCCGAGGCGAAATCGCGCGGCTACGACACCAAGGTGATGCGCAAGGTGATCGCGCTGCGCAAGCGCGAGCCCGATGACATCGCCGAGGAAGAGGCGGTGCTGGAGATGTACAAGGAAG
Source organism: Maritalea mobilis (assembly GCF_019800885.1). Lineage (GTDB taxonomy): Bacteria > Pseudomonadota > Alphaproteobacteria > Rhodobacterales > Rhodobacteraceae > Roseibacterium > Roseibacterium beibuensis. The sequence continues at coordinate 988,723 of NZ_JAHVKE010000001.1, read as the reverse complement.
CCCTTGGCATGCGCTGAGGACGTATCAGAGACCAGTAAAAAGCGCTATGAATCAGAGATTTAGGGGGCGGTCTTGAAGCGGATCGCCCCCTTTTTCATGGATCGGACGAACCCAGCGGATCGTGGGTGCGCCGGCATGGATCACCTCACCGCTTCGCTGAAACCCGGCCTTTTCCAGCACGCGGCCCGAGGCCGGGTTGGCGGGTCGCACCAATCCGTAGATCGGCCCGTCAAGATCGGGCCAGGTGCAAGAGACGAGCTCCACCATGCCGCGCACGAGCCGCGAGGCGATCCCGCTGCCCCAACGGTCGGGCGTCAGATGGTAGGAGATGTTGAGCCCGGGCACCCCGTCGCGTCGGGTCAAGCCGCAAAAGCCGACGGGCGCGCCGCCATCCAACACGATCCAACGGCCCGTGCCATGGCGTGCCCAATGCGCGATATCCTTGGCGTGCTGGCGGGTGATGTCCCCCGCGCTGTCCGGGGTCGGGTCGGGTTTGTGCGCCGAAAGGGCCGGATCAGCGAACACCTCTTGGCGGAAGGGGAGGTCGTCGGCGCAGACGGCCCGCATGCGCAAGGGGCCGATAGTCCAGTCGCCGGGAAGGCCGCTCACGGCATCAGCAAGGTCACACCCGGAATGCGCGCGACCTCTTCCATGTCGCGGTCATAGGCGAGGGACAACTCGTCGATGAACCCTTCGTCCCAGCCTGGCAGATCCAGTTCCACCTCGACCTCGGTCTCCAGCGCATAGCGTTCGAGGAAGGCGGCCACGATGCGCCGCCGATGCCAGTCGGTCTCTGGCGGGTGGTCGGCGATATAGGCCTGCATCCGCTTGAACCCGGCGGGTTCCATGATCTTCTCGACCAGGTCGTCCACCCCCTCCAGCGACGTGGCCTCTCCGACGCCGGCCATCTCGCGCAGGATTTCCCCCCACAAAAGCGGCGTGTCCTCGTTGCACCAGACGGTGATCGGGCAATCGGGATGCGCCATGTTCAGCCGCCGCAGCATCTCGGACCAGGCGACGGCATGGGGCTGCATGTTTTCCGAGAATTCCGCGAAATTGTTGAAGCGCGACGCCTTGAACAGGGCCGGGATATGGGTGGCGGGATCGCGCATGCCGATGAAGAACTCGACCTGCGCCTCCGGAAAGAGCGCCCGCAGTTGCGCGGTTTGCCGGTCGATCATCGGCCAGATCTGCGCCCGCTGGATCACGAGGCGATTGATGCAGATGAAGCGCGGGTCCGACAGGATCAGCCGCTCGACGTCGAAATCGTCGAGGATCGCGTCCAGCAGCGCGCCCTGGATTTCCTCGCTGGCCGGATGCCCCTTGAGCGCGCGGGCGGTGTCGCGCACGACGGCACGATAGCGACCGGGTGGCGGCACGGACGTCCCCTCGGCCATCAGACGGTTGCGGTTCTTGAGCAGGGTCTGGATCAACAGATCGTTGTCGGTGCAGGGCGCCCCGAGATGAAACACAACCTCCATGATCGCAGATGCCCCGACTGCCCCGTCTGTTTTCCGGAACCCTATAGAAGGACGAAAGCACGTGCAAACGACCATTGCTGCCGCGCCCGGTGCTTGCGCAGCGTCATTTTGCGCAGTATCTGCACGTCAGCGCCCCTATAGCTCAGCTGGTAGAGCATCTGATTTGTAATCAGAGGGTCGGGAGTTCGAGTCTCTCTGGGGGCACCATCTGCGCCGAGAATTCATTCGGTTAAACGCCGCACCTCTGGGCATGGATCGGCATCGGGTCCTTCATGCGTTGCGGTCTTGGGGCGCGCTCCGAATATGGCTCCTCAAGTCCTCAGCCCATCCTCTCCCACAAGGTCGTGCAGACCGGCGGGATTCGTTCCTCGATCGCGCGCATGGCATCGACGATCAGGTCCTCGCGCCACCGTTGGCCCGCGATCTGAACGCCAATGGTCTGTGGGCCTTCGGGTAGATCGGCGATGTGGGTCGGCAGGTTGCCGGCGGGCAGGCCGGTGAAATTCATGATGAACGACCAGTGGGCCTGGCCCAAGGCGTCGCGGGCGCCGTCGAGGCCCTCGGCATCTCGCCCGGCATTGAAGAAGGGCTTGAGCAGGAAGGGCGTCAGGACCAACGGGTAGTCCTGGAGGAACAGGGACCACGCCCGCGCGTAATGGCTGCGTTTGGCCATCGCGCGCAGCAGGTCGGGGCCCTCGTAGGGGGGGAACAGTTCGAAATAGGCGTCAAAGATCGCGTTGACGGTCTCGGAGCCGTGGGTGGCGATGTCAGGGCCCATCAAGGCTTTGACCTCGCCGAGAAGGGTTCTGTAGCCCTCCTCACCGGTCTCGAAGGCAAGCGGCGGCTCGACCTCGGTCACGTCGTAGCCCGCGTCGGACAGCGCCGAGGCGGCCTTGTCGATCGCCGTCGCGACCTCGGGGTGCAGGCCGAAGCCGAAATCGTCCCGGGTGACGGCGACCTTGATCGGGGGGACGGGCGAGGCGCCACGCCACGGCAGCGGCACATGGAACGGGTCGCGTGCATCCGGCGCGATCAGCGCGGGCATCGACAGGTCGAGGTCCTTGGCCGAGCGCGCCAGCAGCCCCTGGACCGACATGCTTTGCGCCAGAAGACCACGCTCGGCGGTCTGGCTCGGGTTCCAGGCCGGCACCCGGCCAAGGCCCGGCTTGACCGTCACGGCCCCGTTGGCCGACGCCGGAAAGCGCAGCGATCCGCCGATATCGTTGCCATGGGCGAGGGGGCCGATGCCCGCCATTACCGCCGATCCGGCCCCGCCCGACGACCCGCCTGCCGACAGGTGCCGCCCCCAGGGGTTGTAGGTCCGCCCGTAGAGCGGATTGTCGGTATCGGCGCGAAACGAGAATTCGGGCGTGTTGGTGCGCCCGATGATGAGTGCGCCCGCCGCCTTGAGGTTGCGCACCACCGGCGCGTCGCCGGGGGCGATGAGGTCCTTCAGGGCGGCGACGCCATTCGTAGTGGCATGGCCTTCCTGGTCGACATTCACCTTGATGGTCACCGGCACGCCATGAAGCGGCCCCTTGGGCGCATCGCTGGCATCCAGGGCGGCTGCCTCGGCGCGGGCTTCTTCGGCGAGGCTTTCGACGACGGCGTTGAGCGCGGGATTGACCGCGTCCATCCGCGCGAGGACGGCTTCGGTCACCTCGCCTGCGGTGATCTCGCCGGCATGGGTCGCGCGGGCGATGTCGGTGGCGCTCCACTGCCACAAGGGTCTGGATGTCGGTTCGCTCATCTCCGGCCTGTCCTTGCGATTGTTGTCTTTGGCACCGGCCGCGCGGACGAGGCAGCGGTCGCTGGTGGCTCGGCGGCCACCTTGCTGCCTGCGTCGGCAGAGGACAAGGGCCGGACCAGTCTCGCAAGCATGCCGGTCGCTGCGGTCAGTCCCTCGGATTGGGCAGGGGGCGGGGCGAGGTGAGGGTTTCGCCGGTCATGATCACGAAATCACGGCCAGACTGGCGATCGGGCGTCGCGGCAAGGTCCGACACGACCAGCACGAGGCCGGGATGCAGCCGGGCCATCATCGCCTGCGAAAAGGCTTCCGGGACCCGCAGGCGATTGAGCACCTGCTCCTCCGGCCAAAGCGGATGATCGGGGTCGTGATGATGGGTGAGGCCCGTCCAGTGCAGCCCGGTCTCGCGGCTGCCCTGCATGACGAGGACATGTTCGCCCAAGGGGCGGTCGTCGTCGATCTCGATCGAGCTTTCGAACAGTTTTCTGCCGTCTTCCATGAGGATGATCTTGCGATCCGCACGGGTGGCGAGCACCGCAGTCACGGGATAGTCCGCGCCGCTTGTCCAGTCGGAGGGGTGGGAGCGCGCATCGAGGCCCGCGACGGCCTCTTCCATGTCTGCCTCGGCGAGGCCGCTGAGCACGAAGCCGGGATGGATCAGCTCCCACGGGTCGTTGCGTGCGCCCGAGATGATGACGGGCGTGCCGATATGGGTGACCTCGAACAGAAGCGCCGAGAACTCCAGCGGCAGGCGGATGCAGCCGTGGCTGGCCGGGTAGCCCGGCAGGTTTCCGGCATGCAGCGCGATCCCGCCCCAGGTCAGCCGGTTCATGTTCGGCATCGGCGCGTTGTTATAGGTCGAAGACCTGTGGTCGGCGTCCTTTTGCAGCACGGTGAACACGCCCGTGGGCGTTTCGTGCCCCGGGCGCCCGGTGGAACAGGTCGAGACGCCGATGCGGATGCCGTTGCGATAGACATGCACGCGCTGCTCGGGGATCGAGCAGATGACCGCGACCGCGCCCTGCGGCTCCCGTTCGGGGTGCCAGGTGAAATCGCCGGGCAGCATGTTGGCCACGTCGAAGACGACCTCTTCCTCCGCGTCGCTCTGCGCCCGGAGGGGGATCACGGGCAGGCCAAGGGCTGCGGCCAGCGACAGGGTGACGGTGCGGCGGTCTGTTTTCATGTCATGTCCTCAGGGTCTCTGACGCCTTAGCCGTCGCTCTCGCTCATCAGGTTCTGCATGAACTCCTCGCATTGCGCGACGGTCGTCGCTTCTGGCGTGGCGTCCATGGTTGCGCCGAGGTCGGCGGCGGCGCGGACCATGACCTGCTCGACCTGCTCGGCGGTCAGCAAACCCTCCTCGGTGGCGGCCATGACGGTGCTGCAAACGCCCGTCGTCATGCCGGTGGCGATCCCGACGCCGGCCGCCGTGCCGCCAAGGATGGCGCCGCCGAACAGCGCGCCGCCGATGAGGCCGAGGATCAGGCCAATGATGCCGAAAAGGATACGTCCCATGATGCGTGCCTTTCTTATTTGTCCGGCCCTACGGCCAGATGAGGTTGAAGATCAGGACGACCACGAAGATCGTCAGGAAAAGGGGCCAGCTGAACCGCGGGCCGCCTTTCTTGTGGGGGACATAAAGCCCCGCCTGTTCCATCCCGATAATTGTCAGGAAGATCAGGACGCCGGTCACCAGGGCGTGGGCGATATCGAAGGTCATGCAGAGCGTCCTTTCAGGAAGCGGCAGAGGCCCCATAGGATGGCGATGTTGAGCAGCGGGGTGAGCACGACAAGCACCGGCGCAGCCGTGTCACCGGCGCCGTCCAGCAGCAGCGACCACGGCAGGCCAAGCGGCAGGATAAAGACCCAGGACAGCGGGTCGCGATCCTGTCCGAACCAGCCATAGGTGCCGATCAGCCCGATGGCCAAGGCCGCCAGGTAAAGCAGGATCAAGACGATCATCAGGATTTTGCAGATGCGGTGGCCCATCCGTGGCCCTCACTCACGCCGGTGAAGGTGCACGGACCCGGAGACGAGGGGCCCCGGATCCGTGCGCAGCGTCATGTCAAAGGTACCCTTCGTTGGTCATCGACATGATGCCTGTGGTGGTGCCGTCGCGATAGGCGATGCAGCGCCATGTGCCGGTGCCGCCGACCAGCATGATGACCTCGGTGCCAGCTTCCGAGAAGGACGAGCTTTGGACCCGCACGTCGGGGTTGCCCGTTTCCGCCCGCGTGTCGCGGACACAGGCGGCGCGCGCGTCGGCCTCGGCCGAGTTCCCCGGGCCGGGGTCCATACCCATATCGCCGCCCATCTCCATGCAGCCGGCAAGGCTGAGTGCGGCAAGGGTGGCCGTGGCGATCGTCATTGGGGTTTTCATGCTGTTCCTCCTTCTGGTGTTGGGGGGCGTCTCGGCTGCTCAGTCGATGCCGAAGATGACGTTGTAGGACACGGTCCGGTTGGTGCGGTTGATCACCTCGACGACATGATCGCCGTCCTGCCAAAGCTGGCCGCGGTACTCCTGCCGGGACGGAACCATGTCGAGCAGGAAGGACCCGTCGGGGTTGAAGATCTGGTAGTCCAGCGATCCGCTCCATGGCGCGACGCGCACGTAAAGGAACTGGCCGTCGCCCGCGCCGAGCACGTAGCGACGGCTGGCGCCCGGGGGCAGGTTGTCGCTGAGCTCGGTGCCGCTGGTGCCGCGGTCGAACTGGACGCGCATGGTATCCGTCTCGCCTGCGCCCGGCGTGCCGCTGGCCGTGCCGCCGCCGCCCGACCCGCCACCGGAGCCGCTGGCCATGATCTCGCAATAGCCGCCCGCGCTGCCCGGCGGCTGGTAGCTGACCAGCAGGCCGCTCCCGTCGTCATTCTGGCTGATGGAATAGGTGACGCCGCGGGCGTAAACCTCGAAGTAGTTGCGGTTGAAGACGGTCACGCTGGCCACCGCGCCGTTGACGCGCACGGTGCCGTAACGATCCGCGTCGATGGTGTTGCCTTGCGGGCATTGCGCGGAGAAGACCGGCATGCTCGAGGTGCCGCCGCTGGCCGTCGCGAAAGAGGACTGGTCGTCGCCGTCGACGAAGAACTCGGTCATCCGCAGGCTGCCGCGGCTGAAGGCGCAGGCGATGTAGGGCGTGCGGCCATTGAGGTAGATTTCGCCACCCACCGTTTCGGTGCCGTCCACGCGGGCCCCGTTGTAGCGCATGTTCGTGCGGGCGCTGGTGGCGTTGAAGAAGCTGCGCGCGGTGTTGGCGCATTGCTCCAGGATCGAGCCGATATCGGCCTGGGCCTGGGCGGGAAGGGGCGCTGCAAGCGTCAGGGCGAGCGCGGCGAGGGCAGAACGTGTCAACATGGGCTTGAGCTTTCTGTTCGCGTGATGGGATGGGGTGGTCCGCCGGGCGCGGGCGCCCGGCGGATCGTGTCGGCCTATGCTCAGCCGCCGGTCATCACGGCCAGCGGGAAGACGAAGCGCGCCTCGCCCACGAAGACGGTGAACATGTCGCCGTCCTGCGTGACCGACATCTCGGCGCCGCCATCGGCCTCGGCCTCGTCGTAGTGATGCGGCCGGTCATTCTGGAAGTAGATGACGCGGCTGCCGCCTTCGGGCCAGAAGACCTGGATGTAACCGCTGCCACCGCCTTCGCGGACGACGCCCGCCTCGCACAGGGCCTCGGCGGCATCGCGGTCCCGCACGCAGGGGATCTGCGTGGTGGCGTTGAAGTTGGTGCCCGGCACGGTGGCGTCCTCCTCCATCGGCGGCGGCGCCAGCGGCAGCTGGACGGCGGCCCCCATGTCCTGGTGCGGCTGGAACAGCGACACCGGGATTTCGAAGCGCGCCTCGCCGATGCTGACGATCCACAGATCGCCCTGCTGCGCGACGATCATCGAGATGTCGCCATCGGCCTGGCTCTGGTCGAAATAGACGGGAACGCCGGCCTCGAAGCTGATCGCCCGGCCGCCATAGCCGCCCTCGGTGATCTGGAGGAAGCCATTGCCCGAGCCTTCGTGGACGGTGCCGTAGCTGCACTCGGCGGCGCTGGCGTCACGATCGGCGTAGCAGGTGAGCGTCCCGGTCATGTCGTAGCTCGGGCCGAAATCCTGCGGCGCCGGGTCTGCCGGTGCAGCGGGCGCTGCCGGGGCCACGGGGGCTTGCGGGGCCAGGCTCGGCAGGTGGGAGGCCACACCGGGTGCAGAGCCTTCGCGCAGGAAGTCGCCCGCGACCCAGCCCGTGGCATCGCCCGAGACCGAGCTGACATAGCACCAGCGGCGTCCCTCGCTCATCCGGCAGCCGCCCGCGTTGCGCAGGGTCGCACCGTCATGGAAGCGGGCGAAGATCGGCGCATGGGTGGAGGGCCGGGTGTGGACGCGCAGCGCGCTGCCCGAGCGGTTGAGGTCGACCTGCCACCAGTCGGGACCACCCGCCATGCCATCGGCGAAGTCGTTCATCACCGGGCGCGGCGCGCCGCTGCGGGTCGTAAGCGCCGCTGCCGGGGGATGGCCGTCGCGCAGGTATTCCGCCGCGACCCAGCCCGAGACGCCACCACCGGCCTGCATCACGTCGCACCAGGTGCGCCCGCCCGAGGCCACGCAGCCGCCGACATTGCGCAGGTCGGCCCCGTCGGGAAGGCGACCGACACGAACCGAGGCCGCGGACGGCTCGGCATGGACGTTCAGATGCCCGCCCGGGTTGGTCAGGTGCACGTGGAACCAGTCCGACGTGGTCGTGATGCCAGCGCGCGTCGGCGTCGCCGGCGTTTGGGGCAGGGCGGAGCCGCGGCGCGGCGGCGTCACCGGCGCGCCCCCGTGATGGCGGGATACCGGCGCAAGGAATTCGCGTGCGACATAGCCCGCAAGCCCGCCGTCATAGGCCATCACCTCGCACCATTCGCGACCGTCGTTCTGTTCGCAGCCGCCGATGTCACGCAGGACGGCGCCGTTGTCGTAGCGCCCGACACGGGGCGCGTCGGTGGATGGGCCCGTGTGCACGTTCAGATGGCCACCGCGCGCGCGCGTGCGAACCTGGAAGTAGCGCAAGGCCGCATCCGGATCGTCGGCATCGGTGGGTTGCAGCATGTCGAACTCGATGGAGTAGGGGGCCACTTCGTCCCGCCGGGCGGCGGCGCGCACCATGTAGACCACGACCTCGTACACACCCGTTTCGGGCAGGGTGCCGGAGAACTCGTTCAGGTCGAGCACCGGGCCGCCGATCAGGCTGCTGTTGGCAAGCGCTTCGTCGCCGGGGCCGTTGCCGGGCGTGTAGACGTTGAAATACGTGCCGGTATGCGGCGTGTTCAGCCGGATGGTCAGCGTGTTCCCCGCCACGCCCTGCAACTCGTAGCGGTCGAAATCACGCCCGACGATCTCGCCGTCGATGGCCGTGCCGGTCCAGCCCGCGAAATCAACGTGATTCCGGTTGAGCATCTGTTGGGCCGAGGCGGCCGTGGCCGTCAGCAGAAGTGCCAAAACGGCACAAAGCACCCTATTCATGATCCACAACTCCCTTTTGCGGCGTCTTGCCAATCACCAGCGCATGGTGCGTTCGGACGGCTGACCGGGGCGGCCTCACGACTGCTGCCAGCCTGGCATGAAGCCTAGACCGCCCCCTCCCGAAGTCGCTTCTGGTCGCCCGTTTTCCGGGTCGCGGATCGGCCATGCGCTCTATCGTTGTCATCGACAAGGATTGCGAAGGGCGGGAAAGGCGTCTATCCAAATAGCGAGGAGGATATCCAAATAGCGCTACCGAACAGCTTTTTTTCGTCCGCCTGCGCGTTCGATCCGCTGGACTGGGTCATGTCGGACGTGCCGCAGGCCGCGCCCGACCACCTTGTTCCCCAGGGCAGGGGGGGATTCCGGCTCAGCGCCGATTATGGCGGCGATGATTCGAAGCTTTACCGCCGTCAGTTCACCGGAAAGGCCGTGCTCGATCTGCACGCCCCCCTGACCGGTCGCGCGGTGGTGGCCATCGGCGACATCGGGTTGATGAGCCTCGCCTATATCCGCTCGACCGGGCATGACGTCATCCTGACCGAGTTGCAGCGACCCAACCTGCTGGTGGTCTTTTCGGGCAAGCTGGACAGCCGAAACCAGCACATGCATTGCGATAGCCTGGACAAACCCTGGCTTTTGACGGGGCGCGGCACGCGACAGACGCGGGTGACAGCGTCGCGGGATACGAAATACGAGGCCTTCGTGCTGTCGATGCCGCCGCAATTCCTCGGGCCGCGGCTGGCGCAGGTGGAAGCGCGGGGTGGCATGGTGTGGGGCACGGAGGCACGCGCAGAAGACCTGCATCTTGCGCGCCTTGTCATGGACCTCGCCGCGCAGGTGACGCTGTCGGGACCGCCCACGCTCGCCCGCAACGTGGCGGATGCGTGGACAACGGTCGTCACCGACCAGATCAATCGCTGTCTCGACGCGCAGCTTGGCTCGGATAGGTCCGATCTGCCGGACGACATCCACGAGTTGTCGCTGCGCCATGTCCGAAAAGCCGAGGAGCTGATCTACGAACGACCGGATGAGATCGGCAGCATTCGAGACATCGCCCGCCATGTCCGCGTGTCCGAACGGACCTTGCAGGCCGCTTTCCGCAAGGTGCGCGGCGCCACGCCCACGCAAGTGCTCGGTCAGGCGCGGCTGCATCGCGCCCGCCGCGCCCTGCTCGATCGCGAGGGTCCCGCCACCGTGTCCGACGTGTGCCGCCTGTGCGGGATCGAGCATCACGGGCGGTTCAGCCAGCAGTACAAGGATGCCTTCGGTGAAAACCCGGTCGCGACCTTGCACGCGCGGGGCAGGGGATAGACCGCGCATTTTCGGCGTGTCCCCGTCGCCCGCGGCCGCTTGCATCTCCGTCCTCATTGCAGGACCCCGCCGGGTCGGGGGCATCAACCTCGACCCAGCTGAACCGATCCTGCGCCAGCTGCGCCTTGCGTATTGCGACAAATTTCATCGGTTGTCATACTCCGGTTACGGAGGATCGGTAGGGACCGCCAGGTTCCACAACATCTTGGGGAGAATCATGAAAGCCTATACAACTCTTGCGGCAGTTGCCGCGCTTGCAGTCGCCTTTCCGGTACAGGCCGAATTCGCGCTCGGCGATCGTTTCACCGATGCCGATGGCGATCTCATCGCGGATATTCCGACCGATCCCGATCAGCTGATCGACCCCGATACCCTGATCTTCGCCTACACGCCCGTGGAAGACCCTGCCGTCTATGCCGAGGTCTGGGCCGATTTCCTCGACCATCTGTCCGAGGCGACGGGCCGCAACGTGCAATTTTTCCCGGTTCAGTCGAACGCCGCTCAGATCGAGGCGATGCGCGCGGGCCGTCTGCATATCGCGGGCTTCAACACCGGCTCGAACCCGCTGGCCGTGGCCTGCGCCGGCTTCCGCCCCTTTGCCATGATGGCGGCCGAAGATGGCTCTTTCGGGTATGAGATGGAGATCATCACCTACCCGGACTCGGGCATCACCGAAGTCGAGGATATCCGTGGTCAGCAGATGGCCTTTACCTCGGAAACCTCGAACTCGGGCTTCAAGGCCCCCTCGGCGATCCTGAATGACGAGTTCGGCATGACCCCGGGCGAGGATTTCGAAGCCGTCTTCTCGGGCGCGCATGACAACTCGATCCTCGGCGTCGCCAACCGCGACTACATGGCCGCCGCCGTCGCGAACTCGGTCTTGGGCCGGATGCTCGACCGCGAGGTCGTGACCGAAGACCAGATCGTGTCGATCTACACCTCGCAGACCTTCCCGACCACGGGCTACGGCACGGTCTACAATCTGACCCCCGAGTTGCAGGAGGCCATCCAGGAGGCCTTCTTCAGCTATGACTGGGAAGGCACCCCGCTGGCCGAGGAATTTGGCCGCAACGGTGAGTCGCAGTTCATCCCGATCACCTTTCAGGAGAACTGGGCCGTGATCCGCACCATCGACGAGTTCAACGGCGTCGAGTACGACTGCGACTGAACCTGTTTGCCAAAGGCGACACACGGGCGGCCCGGTGCCGCCCGTGTAACTTTGCGGGGGCTACCTGAATGTTGAAACTCGAAGGTCTGTCCAAGACCTACAAAACCGGCGACCCGGCGCTGTCGGACGTGACACTGAGCGTGCCCAAGGGCCAGATCCTTGGCCTGATCGGACCGTCGGGCGCGGGCAAATCCACCCTGATCCGCTGCATCAACCGGCTGGTGGAGCCGACCTCGGGCAAGGTGATGCTGGGCGATGTGAACCTTGTGGGCCTGTCGAAGGCCGACCTGCGCCGCCAACGCCGCCGCATCGGCATGATTTTCCAGGAATACGCGCTGGTCGAACGCCTGACGGTGATGGAAAACGTCCTGTCCGGCCGCCTGGGCTACGTGCCCTTCTGGCGCAGCTTCATGCGGAAATACCCCGCCGCCGATATCCAGCGCGCCTACCAGTTGCTGGATCGCGTGGGGCTTCTGGACAAGGCCGACAACCGCGCCGACGCCCTGTCGGGCGGTCAGCGCCAGCGCGTCGGCATCGCGCGCGCCCTGGCGCAAGACCCCGAATTGCTGCTGGTCGATGAACCCACGGCCAGCCTCGACCCCAAGACCAGCCGCCAGATCATGCGCCTTCTGACCGAGATCTGCGCCGAGCGTGGCCTGCCGGCCATCGTCAACATCCACGACGTGCCGCTCGCGCAGCAGTTCATGCAGCGCATCGTCGGCCTGCGCGCCGGGCGGGTGGTCTTCGACGGCACGCCTGACCAGTTGACCGAGTCCACCCTGACCACGATCTACGGCGAGGAAGACTGGCACGAGATGCGCCGGGGCGACCAGGAACAGCAGGAGGCCGAGGCGGAGGCGCGCGACCGCATGGCCGCGTTGGCCAAATGAGCGCGCCCGACCAATACCCCAGCACGTGGCGCAGGCCGCCGCAGATCGTCACCGACCGGCGCTGGCGGCTGGCCCTGCAAATCGGCATCGTCGTCTACCTCGTGCTGGCCATCGGCTCGGTCGAGGTGAACTGGTCCCGCGTCTACGAGGGGCTGGAGCGCGGACAGCGCTTCATCATGGGCTTCCTTCAACCCGATTTCGCCAGCCGCTGGCGCGATATCAGCCAGGGGCTCGTCGAAAGCCTGACCATGACGCTTACCTCGACGGTCGTGGGCGTCGCCATCTCGGTGCCCATCGGCATCGGGGCGGCCCGCAACCTTGCCCCGCGCTGGATCTACTACATCTGCCGCGCGATCATCGCGGTCAGCCGTGCGCTTCAGGAAATCATCATCGCGATCTTCTTCGTGGCGATGTTCGGCTTCGGCCCCTTCGCGGGCTTCCTGACCCTGTCTTTCGCCACCATCGGCTTCATCGCCAAGCTCTTGGCCGATGACATAGAGGAGATCGACGAAACCCAAGCCGAGGCGATCCGCTCGACCGGCGCGTCGTGGTGGCAACTGGTCAACTACGCTGTCCAGCCGCAGGTCATGCCGCGCCTGATCGGCCTGTCGCTCTACCGGCTCGACATCAATTTCCGCGAAAGCGCGGTGATCGGGATCGTCGGCGCGGGCGGGATCGGGGCCACCCTGAACACCGCCATCGACCGCTATGAATACGACAGCGCGGGCGCGATCCTGCTGATCATCATCGCCATCGTGATGGTAGCCGAATACAGCTCCAGCTATCTGCGGAAGTTCCTGCAATGACCGAGATCACCCATTACAGCCAGGTCTGGACCCATCGCACCCCGCGCAAGCGCCTGCTTCTCTGGGGCGGGTGGCTGGCGCTGGTCGCGCTGTTCGTGTGGTGCTGGCAACTGATGAACGAGAACACGATCTGGTTCTTCGTGGCCGACGCCCCGCGGCAGGCTGCCGATATCGGGGGCCGCATGGTGCCCCCGCGGTGGGAGTATTTCCCCGAGCTGATGCAGCCCCTGTGGGACACGATCAACATCGCCACGCTCGGCACCATCGGCGGCGTCATCATGGCCGTGCCGGTCGCCTTCATGGCGGCGCGCAACACGACGCCTTCGGCCACCATCCTGCGGCCCATCGCGCTGTTCATCATCGTGGCCTCGCGCTCGATCAACTCCTTGATCTGGGCGCTGCTTCTGGTGGCGATCATCGGTCCGGGCCTTCTGGCGGGGATCGTTGCCATCGCTCTGCGCTCCATCGGCTTCGTGGGCAAGCTGCTGTACGAGGCGATCGAGGAAACCGACGCCAAGCAGATCGAGGCGATCCAGGCCACCGGCGCCAGTGGCGCGCAGGTGCTGAACTACGGGATCGTGCCGCAGATCATGCCCGCCTTCTGGGGCATCAGTGTTTTCCGCTGGGACATCAACATCCGCGAAAGCACGATCCTCGGCCTTGTCGGCGCGGGCGGCATCGGGCTCAAGCTTCAGGCCTCGCTCAACACGCTGGCCTGGAGCCAGGTTTCCGTGATCCTGCTGTTGATCCTTGCCACTGTCGTGCTCAGCGAGTGGGTGTCGGCGCGGGTGCGTCACGCCATCATCTGACGGCCGCCGGGGCAAGGCATTCGGATAGAGACGAGACACAAAGGCGGGCGCTGATCTCCAGCGCCCGCCTTTTTCGCACTCGTGTCGCAGCGGCCGTCTCAGAGCCTTGGCAGGGCCTCTGTCATCGTCCGAAAGGCCGCGCTGTGATCGACCGCCGAGGTCCGCACGCCGAAGAGTTGCAGGATCAACTCGCCGGTTTCCGTGAACGCATCGATGCTCAGAGCCGGTCCGCGTTTGGTCGGCTTTTCGACCAGCCAGACCTCGGCCACGTGATCCAGCCGCAGATGCAGGTTGAAGCGCGGGTCGAGCACGTTTTGCCACGGCCCCACCTCTTTCAACATGTCGATCGGGCCGGAATGGATCTGGATGCACCCCCGGTTGCCGACGAAAAGCATGATCGGAACCGCCCCGTTCCCGCAGGCCAGAAGCGCGTCGTTCAGGGCCTTGGGCGGCAGCGCCGTGGCAAACGGCGCGCCTGCGATGCGGTAGGCCCCCAGCCGGTTCATCTTCATCTTGGCGACAAGGCGCAGGAACTGGTGCGTGTCGGTCATGCGCGACCACTCGGCGCGCAACGCCTCGGCCTTTTCGGGGCGGGATCGGACGCCCTCGGCCACCGGGGCGGGGTCGAGTGTCAGCGTGTCGCGCGTATCGCCGGTCGCCAAGCCCTCGACCGCCCGGTCCCAGGCGTCCAGATCGGTGCCGTCCTGCGAATACACCTTGTGGATCGCCTCGCCGCTGGCATCGAAGACTTGCAGGCTGCGCGCGGGGCCTTTCCCGCTGCCATTGCGCAGGGCGAAGCCATGCACCCAATGCTTGGGAAAGATGCGCAGGTCGATCTCGGGCCCGAGGATCATCCCGGCATGATCGCCCGGGTGCCAGTCGTCATAGGTGCCGGTCCGCTCGTGCACCGCGCTTTCATTGCGGGTCAGCGCCATGACCTCGCCCAGGGACCGGATCGCGGGCATCAGACGGTTCGGGTCGGCGGGAATGCGCGTGGCGCCATGGCCCACCTGCGCGGCGACCAGATCGGCCTCCGTCACGCCAAGGCTTTTCGCCAGATCGCGCGCCCGCAGGGTCGCATCCTCCAGCGCGGTGCGCAGGTCGGCGGCATCGGGCGTGCGGCGTGTGTCGGCAAGAGTATCGGACTCAGTCATGTCGAGGACCTTTGTTCGGTTCGAGGTGAGGGGGGAAAGGGCTGGGTCAGACCGGTAACCACCTCGGACCTGGCATTTGTTGACAGTTTTTATCGGTTTTCGTAGATGATGCAAGTCAGGCGATGGAAACCAAGCATCGCCCCACGCGCAAGCCCCTTCGGTGCCAGCCAATCATCCCAAAACTTCGACCGCACCGGAGGCTTCATGCGCACCCTCTGCCACCTGACCCTTGCGTTCACGCTCCTGTCCGCCCCCGCTCTGGCCCAACAGGCCGATCAGCCCCCGCGCCTTGGCATCGAGTTGAACCGGGTCGATCAGCTGGACGGCGCCTGCCGCCTGACCTTCATGGCCGAGAACGCCACCGGCGCGGACCTGTCGAGGCTGTCGCTGGAAACCGTGCTGATCGACACCGAGGGGCAGGTGGACCGCCTGACACTGTTCGACTTCGGCGCGCTGCCCGACGGCCTGCCGCGCGTGCGCCAGTTCGATCTGGGGGCGCTCGACTGTGCGCAACTGGGCCGGGTGCTGATCAACGGCGTGGCCGAATGCAGCGGCGGCGCGGATTGCGCGGGGGCGCTCGGCGTCTCCTCCCGCACGGATGTGGAGGTGATCGGATGAGCCTCCTCGACACCACTCTTGCGCGCGTTCAGGGCATCATCGACCTTGGCGGCCCGGTCATCGGCCTGCTGCTGCTCCTGTCGATCATCGCGGTTGCGACCGTGATCTGGAAACTGTGGCAATTCCAGGCGCTCGGCGTGGGCCGGCATGGCGGCATCGCCCGCGCGCGCGCGGCCATTGATGCGGGCCGCCCTGCCGAGGCGGCGCAGATCCTCGCCGGATGCCGAAGCCACCTTGCCCCCGTGCTGGCCATGGCGATCGAGGGCGCCGCCGACACCAGGGCGCGCCTGGTCGCCATGGCCGAGGATCGGCTGGGGCGCGTCGAACGCGGCTTTCGCCTGCTCGACAGCATCGCGCAGGTTGCGCCGCTTCTGGGGTTGTTCGGCACCGTTCTGGGCATGATCGACGCGTTCCGCGCCCTGCAACACGCGGGCGATGCGGTGGACCCGTCGGTTCTGGCGGGCGGCATCTGGGTCGCGCTGCTGACCACGGCGGCGGGCCTTGCCGTCGCAATGCCGACCACGTTGGCCCTGACCTGGTTCGAAAGCCGCGCCGCGCGCGAACGGGCCTGCGCCGATCTCGCTTTGGAGACCGCGTTCCACCCGATGTCGTCGCAAGGCAGGCCCGAGGTCGCGGCACAGCCTGCGCGGGTCGAGGCGATCCATGCCGGTTAGAACGCGCATCTGGCGGCGGCGACCGATCACCCTGACGCCGCTCATCGACGTCATCTTCCTGTTGCTGCTGTTCTTCATGCTCAGTTCCACCTTCACGCGCTTTGCCGAGGTGCCGTTGCAGAATGCCGGTGCCGGGGCCGCGCCAAGCCCGCGCCCGATCTTCCTGCAACTGGGACCCGAGGCGTTCCGCCTGAACGGCGCGCCCGTGGGCGATGCCGACCTCATCGACGCCCTGACCGCGCTGCGGCCCGACGAAGGGGAACCCACGACCCTTCTGGTGACGCTGTCCGAAGACGTCACATCGCAGCGCCTGATCGACCTGTTGGTGATGCTGCGGCCTGTGCCGTGGCTGGCCGTGGCCGTGCTCGGGTAACGCCATGGCCCTTGCCCCTTCGCGCAAACGCCGCCGCCCCGAGCCGATGATCGCGCTGATCAACGTCGTGTTCCTGATGCTGGTCTTCTTCCTGGTCGCCGCCAGCATCGCCCCGCCGATGGAGCGCGGGGTAACCCTCGTGCGCGCCGACCGGCTGGAGGGGCGCGCGCCGCCCGACGCCGCCGTGATCCGGGCGGACGGGACCATGGTCTATCGCGGTGCCGAGATCACCTCCGAGGCCTACCTCGCTCAACGCCTCTCCGAACGCGGGGCCGAGGTTGCGCTACGGCTTGTCCCCGACCGCGATCTGCCTGCGCAGGACCTCGTTGCCATCGCGCGCGAGTTGCGCGCAGCCGGTGCGGCCGAGATCTGGATCGTGACCGAGCGGGGCCTGCCATGAGGAGGCGCGCGCCCTTCGCAGTCGGCGTCGCGGCGCTGTTCTCCGTCACCCTGCATGGCACGGGCATCGTGGCGCTCGGCGGGGAGGAGCGCGAAACCCTGTCCGGTGGCCCGCCGCAGATCGCGATGATCGGCAACAGTTTCGAGGATGCCGTGGCTGGTGTCGCCACCCCCGTGCCGCCTTCCGAGATCACCGAAACGCCCGACCGGATCGACCCGACCGAGGTCGCACGGCCAGACCGGATCGCGCCGAGCGAGGCTGAGCCGGTGGAGCAGGCGACCATCGCCGAAACCCGCCCCGTAGATCTGCCCACCAATCCCAGTCCCGTAATGGCCGAGGTTACCCCGACGCAGCCGAGCGCTGTCGCCGCGACGGTCCCGGTTGCTGCGTCCCCCGTCACCCCCAGCACCGCGCAACCCGCGACCCGGCCCCAGCCGGAACGGGTCGAAGCGCAGCCCGATCCCGTGGTGCGGCGCCCCGAGGCCGACACGCCGCGCCCAACGCCCCGGGTCGCGCGCCCCGCGCCGCAGCCAACGCCTCAGCCGGCGCAACCCGCCCCTCAAGGCAGCGCCGCGACGACCACGCGGGCGGGCGATGCGGCAGGCCAGCAGACCGGGGCAGGGGCGCAAACCGCCGCCGGAGACACGGGCAGCAGCGCAAGCGACGGCCGGGCCGCGGCGCGTTATCCGAACCTCGTCAACCGCCAGCTGACGCGCCTGCGCCGTCCGAACACACGGTTCAGCGGCGCGGCGGTGATCGCCTTCACCATTGCGCCGTCTGGCGGGCTGGCCGCGATCTCGGTCGCGCGCTCCTCCGGCAGCGCCGAGTTCGACCGGATCGCGCTGTCCCACGTGCAGCGCGCGGCCCCGTTTCCGCCACCGCCGCCCGGCGCGCAGCGCAGCTACAGCGTGGCTGTGCGCGGCCGGTAACAGGCTGAGAAAAATCGCGATCTGCTTTCTTGACTAAAACAATCAGGAAATGTAGCGCAGCCTCACGAACGCGCCCCACCCGCAGGCAGGTCCCGCGACAGACAATGCCAAGGAAAAGGGGCAAATCATGCGTCGCACGTTGTTGCTTTTGACGACAGCGCTGGCCACCTCGGGTGCGTCCGCGCAAGCACAGGATCTGGGTTTCGTGCTCGATCCGATTCTCCTGGGGACCGCCTTCCGCGATGAACGCGCGGTGCTCGATACGCCGGCGGCGGCTTCGGTCATCGAGGGCGAAGACCTCGCCAATCGACAGGCCGGCGATTTCCAGGACCTGATCGGCGATCTGCCGGGCGTGTCCATCAACGGCGGCCCGCGTGGCATGTCGCAAGAAATCAACATCCGGGGCTTCTCCGACGACCAGATCGTGCTGCGCTTCGACGGCGGGCGGTTCAACTACAGCCAAGGTCACCGGGGCCGGTTCTTCGTCGATCCCGACCTGGTCGGCAGCGTCGAAGTGGTGCGCGGCGGCGGATCGACCCTCTACGGCTCGGGCGCGCTTGGCGGGGTCGTCTCGGTCGAGACCATCTCGGCGGCGGATCTGCTCGGCCCCGACCAGACCGAAGGCGGGCGCGTCACGCTCGGCTACAGCTCGAACGGCGAGCAGGTCAACGCCAACTCGATGGTCTATGCCGATTGGGGCGACTGGGATGCGCTGCTGTTCGTCGGCGGGCGCCAGATCAACGCCGATCTCGAAGCCGGTGGCGGCGACGACATCGCCTATTCGCAGGTCGACTCGGTAAACGGCCATGTCGCCATCGGGTTCGAGCCGTCGGCCGACAGCCGGTTCGAGCTGACGTTCTCCAGCTACCTGGACGAGGGGCAGATCCCGTCGAACTCCAACGGATCGGTCACCGGGTCGAACCCGCTGGTCGACCGCGAGGCGGAGGTCATCAACCTGCGCCTGTCGTGGGATTATGCCCCGGTCGACTCGGACTGGATCGATCTGTCGGTCCTGGCCTATGGCACATGGCTCGAGATCACCGAAGACCGCGTGACCGCGCCCCGTCTCGACGAAACGCGCTACGAGACGTTCGGCTTCGAGGTCACGAACCGCTCCAGCTTCGATCTCGGCGTGCCGGTGGACCTGGTCTACGGGTTCGAAGCCTTCCGCGACACGCAGGAAGGCGAACGTGACGGCGCCCCGCGCACGGCCTTCCCCGATGCCGAGGCCGACACGGTGGGCGTATTCATGGAGGCCACGGCCTCGGTCAGCCCGTCCTTCGACGTGATCGCCGGTCTGCGCTACGACCTGTACGAGCGCGATCCGAGTGACGCGACCCTCGACGAGGTCAGCGAAGAGTTCCTGTCGCCCCGTCTCGGCGTCAGCTACCGACCGACCGAGGAATGGCAGATCTTCGCGAACGTGGCCCGCGCCTTCCGCGCGCCATCGCTGACCGAGCTCTACAACAGCGGTCTGCACTTCGCGACCGGGGCACCGTTCCCGCCCGACAACTACTTCGTGCCGAACCCCAACCTCGACCCCGAGGAGTCGACGCAATTCGAGATCGGGGCGCGGTTCGAGCGCATGGGCGTGTTCAGCGCGGGCGACCGCCTGAGCTTTTCGGCCAATGCCTATTATGCCGAGGTCGAGAACTTCATCGAGATGGCCGTGAACATCTTTGCCGGCACCACGACCTTCACCAATGTCGATGCCGAGCTTTGGGGCTTCGAGGCCGAGGTCGATTACGACGCCGAGCGCTGGTTCGCGGGCGCAGGCCTCAGCACCGCGCGCGGCGAAGGGGCCGATGGCGACTGGCTGTCGTCGCTGCCGCAAGATCGCCTGACCCTGGAGGCCGGGTATCGCCCCAATGACGACTGGAGCGTCGGTGCCCGGGCGACCTTCGCCGCCGAGCCGATTGCCGACGACACGTTCGACGGCTACCAGACGCTGGACCTGTTCGCCTCCTTCGCGCCGGAAAACGGCGTGTTTGCAGGCAGCACGATCCGCTTCGGCATCGATAACGTCTTTGACGAAGACTACGTGATCTATCCCAACGGCCTGTCTCAGACCGGCCGCAGTTTCGAACTGACGGCGAGTTTCACCTTCTGACCGGATCGTCATTTCGCCAAAAAGAACCGCCGCGCTCCTTTCGGACCGCGGCGGTTTTTTCTGCTCGATTTTGGTTCGGGATCAGGCGGCGGCGTCGCGCGCGATGTGCTGGATCGCCGAAAAGCCCTCGAAACTCGGGCTGCCCTCGTGCAGTTTCGAGGTGGTGCCGGCATTGGCATGGGCCTTGCGGAACTCCTCGGACCGGGTCCAGGCGCGGAAGACCTCTTCGTTTTCCCACACCGTGTGCGAGGCATAGAGGATGGTGCCATCCTCCTTTTCCGGGCCCTTGAGCATGTGGAACTCGACGAAGCCCTCCATGTCTTTCAGGTGGCTGTCGCGGCCGAGCCACAGCGCCTCGAAGGCGTCGGCATTTTCGCTGCGCACTGTGAAGCGGTTCATGGCGAGATACATGGGGTCGTTTCCTTTCACTGTCTTGAAACTGGGTCAGCCCGCCCGGCGGGCCATGTGGGGCAAGAGGAACGTCGCAGCCTCGCCCGGCGTCGCGTTCACGCGCAGCTGGCAGCCATAGGCGTGGCTGAGGGCCGCATCGGTCAGGACAGCGGCGGGGGAACCCTGCGCCATCACGCGCCCGCCCGCAAGCATGGCGACCGATTGCGCGTAGATCGCGGTCAGGTTCAGGTCATGCATGACGGCCACGACGCCGCCGCCCTGCGCGGCGTAATCGGCCATCAGGTCCATCACCTCCAGCTGGTGCCCGATGTCGAGGCTCGACACCGGTTCATCGAGAAAAAGCCAGCGCGGCCCGTCATGCCCGACCGGGTGCCAGACCTGCGTCAGGACGCGGGCCAGTTGCACGCGCTGCTGCTCGCCGCCCGACAATTCCTGGTAATAGCGCCCCTCGAACCCGGCCAGCCCGACACGCTCCAGCGCTTCCGAGGCGCGATGCGGCGGGGCGGGGTCGGCGGCGGCCATCTGGCCAAGGCGCACGATCTCCAGCACCGTGAAGGGAAAGGCGATGCGGCTGGCCTGCGGCAGCACCCCGCGCCGCGTGGCCAGGTGCCAGCCGGGCATCTGCGCGATGTCGTCCCCGTCCAGCCGGATGTCCCCCTCGTAGGGCAGATCCTGCGTCATGGCGCGCAGAAGCGTCGTCTTGCCCGACCCGTTGGGGCCCACGATGCAGGTGACCTCGCCGGGCTGCGCGGTCAGGTCGACGCCGTGCAGCACGGGGCTCGCGCCCAGGTTCACCCGGATGTTCTTGGCGCTCAGCATGATGTCACACGTCCAGAAGGCTGCGGTTGCGCAGCAGGATCCACAGGAAGAACGGCCCGCCCAGCGTGGCCGTGACGATCCCGATGGGCAGTTCCGCCGGCGCTACGACACTGCGCGAGATCATGTCGGCCAGGATCAGCAGGCTCGCCCCCAGAAGCGCGGCATTGGGCAGCAGGAAACGGTGATCCGGCCCGATCACAAGGCGCAGCAGGTGCGGCACGACGATCCCGATGAAGCCGATGCCCCCCGAAACCGCCACCGCTGCCCCGGTCGCCGCGGCCACCATCAGGACGGCGATATTCTTCATTTTCTGCACCGGGATGCCCAGATGCGCCGCCGGTCCTTCGCCCAAGGCCAGCCCGTTCAAGGCACGCGCAAGAAAGGGCGAGGCCGCCAGCGCCAGCCCGATCAGCGGACCTGCGACCAGCAGCTTGTCCCATGTCGCCCCCGCCAGCGATCCCAGCCCCCAGAAGGTCAGGTCGCGCAGTTGGGCGTCATCGGCCAGGTAGATCAGGATACCCGACAGTGCGCCCGCGAGCGCGGCAATGGCGATCCCGCCGAGCAGCATGACCGCGACCGAGGTTCGCCCCCGCGTCGTGGACAAACGGTAGAGCAGCAGCGTGGTGCCCCATCCGCCCAGAAAGGCCGATACCGGCACGAGGTAGAAACCAAGGCTCTCCGAAACGGCCAGGGGCAACAGCCCGCCCAGCACGATGGCCCCGATGGCCCCAAGCCCGGCCCCGGCGCTGACGCCGACAAGCCCCGGATCGGCCAACGGGTTGCGGAACAGGCCCTGCATCACGGCCCCCGACACGGCCAGCGCCGCGCCCACAAGAATGCCGAGGCCGAGGCGCGGCAAGCGAATGTCGAGCAGGATCACCGCGTCGCGAGCCGCGATCTCCTCCCCCCGCAGAAGGTTGGAGAGCGCGTCCCACAGGCTGGTGCCGGACGCCCCGGTGCCGAGGCTCAGGACCGAGGTGACGAGCAAGAGCAGGCTCAGCGCCACCATGGCCTGCGCACCCCGCCGGCAGCGGTCGCCGGGCAGGGCGATACGAGCTTGTGCCGTCATGGCCTGCGACATCGCCAAGGTCAGCTCCCGGTGGTCTGGAACGCGTCGGCCAGCGCGCGCACCGCCTCGGGCGTGCGCGGGCCGAACCCCAGAAGGCGCGTCCCCGGCTGGCGGACGATGCGCCCGGCCTCGACCGCCGGGGTGTGGCGGAGGACCGGGTGGGCGCGCATGGCGTCATCGCCCATGGCGTGATCCCCGGTCCGGTCCATCATCAGGATCACGTCGGGTGCTGCCAGCAACACCGCTTCGTCGCTGATCTGCTGGTAGCCGCTGAACCCCTCCAGCGCGTTCACGCCACCGGCCAGTTCGATGATCCCCTGCGCCGCCGTGCTGGCCCCTGCGGCCATGATCCGTCCGCCCTGCATCGACAGGATGAACAGCACGCGCGGCGGGGTGTCTGTGCGGGCGGCCTCGACCGCTGCCGCCAGCTCCACCTCGACGTGGTCGGCAAGGGCTGCGCCGTCCTCGGACAGGCCAAGCGCCTCGGCCACGGTCTCGATCTTGGCGCGGATCGCGGGCATGTCGTAGCCTTCCGGCACCGTCACAAGCGGGACCGAGGCGCTGTCCAGCACCTCCAGCGTTTCGGGCGGGCCGCTGCCTTCGATGGCGATGATCAGGCCGGGATCGAGCGACAGGACCCCCTCGGGCGACAGGGCGCGGACATATCCGACATCGGGCAAGGCCAGCGCCGCCTCGGGCCAGGTTGAGGTCGTGTCGCGCCCCACCAGCCGGTCGCCCGCCCCAAGCGCATAGACGATCTCGGTCACCGATCCGCCAAGCGAGATGATGCGCCCGCGATCTTCCTGGGACTGCACCGGCCCCGGGAACATCATGAGGACAAGCGCGATGACGGCAAGAAGCGCGGACAATCCGCCGTGGCAATGTCCGGGCGTCAGGCGGAAGGCAAAGGAAAACGGGCGTGAAACCATGGCTTGGGCGATCTCTCGGCGAAGGGTGTCGGGGATCGCTGGCTCTGCAAGGGGGCAGGGCTGGCCAATGCGCGCGGCATTAGTTGATCGAATTAGTCGGAAAATGGATCGCGCGCAAGTGGGCACGCGCCCAAGGCCCGCCGTTCCGCGCATGCTTGCCCATGAAATGGACGGCGTACACAGTCCTGCACCAAACCGTGAGTAATGGGGGCTCAGCCCGCCATGATGGCACCGGGATGCCTGATGACCTCGGCTGCAAGCTCATGCCCGGCGGCCATGGCGCTGACCTCGTCCTGCCCGCGGGCAAGCGCGGCGAGATAGGCCGCGTTGAAACTGTCGCCGGCGGCGGTGGAATCGACCACCTCGACCGGGCTGCCAGCCGGTAGCGTCTGGCCGGTGGCAAGGTCGATCGGCCCCTGGTCGCCGCGTTTCAACGCCCCGCGCGTCGCGCCCAGGGTGTGCAGATGCGCCAGAACGGCGGCGCTGCCATCAAGGCCGGAGAGACGTTCTTCGTCGTCGAGCGAGGGCAGGGCGATATCGGCAAGCTGCCACATCCGGGTGTTGGCCGCTACAGCGGCCTCGGGGCTGTCCCACAGGCGGGGGCGGTAGTTGCTGTCATAGGCCAAGGTGCCGCCCAAGCGGGTGAACTGCTCGGCCCAGTCGAACAGGCGCGCGCGGGTGTGTTCGGGCAGAATGGCCAGCGTGATGCCGCTCAGGTAGACCAAGTCGAACCCGTCCAGTGCGGAAGGGCCAATCTCGCACGGCTCCTCGAACAGGCTCCGCGCCGCCGAGGTGGAGCGCCAATAGCTGAAACTGCGCTCGCCCCTGGCATCCGTGTCGATGGCATAGAGCCCCGGCATCATGCCAACCCGCCGTTCGACAAGGTCGCTTTCCACGCCTTGTCCGCGCAGCGCGTCCATGATCCGGTCGGAATAGGGATCATCGCCCAAGGCGGTCACGTAGCTCACATGAACGCCGCTGCCGCGCAGCGCCCGCACCAGGTAGACCGCCGTGTTGTAGGTGTCGCCCGCGACACCGATCCGGGCCGTGCCATCCGCGCGCGCGATCAACTCGATCATCACCTCGCCCACGCAGGCGATGCGGCGGATGGGGCGTTTGGGATCTGGCATGGCGGCCTCCTCTGGCGGGTCGTCTCGAAAGGGGTAAACGGGTTCCTCCATGTGTGAAACGACGAAAGGGCCATCACGTTCCCGTTTGGGGGATAGTCCTTGATTGACCTGCGCAGGGGGGACGGGGTTTCCTGACCCGGGACGGGAACGTGGCAAAGGGTGAAGCGCATGGGAAGACAGCTATTGGCCGTGGCCCTGGTGGTCCTGAGCGGCACGGGCATGGCAGCGGCGCAGATGGGGCATGGCGGCGGAATGCACCGGCATGGCGCGGGCGGCATGATGGCCCATGACGAGGTCACGATGCCCGGCCTGCGTGGCCTTGATGCCACGCCCGAGGAAAGCGCCGAGATGGCCGTCCTTTTCCGCAACTTCCAGAGCCTCAGCCGCGAGGTCGAAACGCTGCCCAACGGCATCCGCACCGTGACACGCGCCGCGGACCCGGAGGTGATGGACGTGCTTGTGCGCCACGTGGTCGGCATGATCGCCCGTGTCGACGAGGGGCGCGACCCTCAGGTCTTCATCCAGTCACCGACGCTGGACATCTTCTTCGCGCGCCCCGAGGTGATCGAAACGGAGATCGAGATCACCGAAGCCGGGATCGTCGTCACCCAGACCAGCACCGACCCCGAGATGGTGGCGGCCCTGCACATCCATGCGGTCGAAGTGACCGACATGGTGGATCGCGGCATGGCGGCGGTGCATGACCGCATGATGCGCCAGCAGGGGAACTGAACGCTTAGTCCGACCCGGCCCAGGCCTTCGCGACCGGTGGCGCGACGGCCAGCAGGTCCACCGCGCGCCCCGCGATCTGGCGGGCGATCTCGGACACGGTGGCATGGGGCAGGTAGAAGGGCGGGACGGGCGGCAGCACGATGGCCCCCATCTCGGTCACCGAGGTCATGTTGCGCAGGTGGGCCAGCGTCAGCGGGGCTTCCCGCGCCAGCAGGACCAGCCGACGCCGTTCCTTCAGTTGCACGCTTGCCGCGCGGGTCAGCAGGTTGTCGTCCAGCCCATGGGCGATGGCCGCCAGCGACCGCATGGAGCAGGGCGCCACGATCATGCCCGAGACGGGGACCGAGCCCGAGGCGATATCCGCCCCGATATTGCCGATTGCGTGGCAGCGGGTGGCCATGGCGCGCAACTCTCCGAACGCGTCGGGCCCGATCTCCTCGGTCAGGGTGCGTTCGGCGGCGGTGCTGGCCACGAGGTCGATCTCGGCCCCGATGCTGCGCAGGTGCCGCGCGGCCTCCAGCGCCAGAACGGCGCCCGACGCGCCGGCAACGCCCAGGATGATGCGCGCCGGGGTCATGCCGCCCCCCGCAGCCGCAGGCGCGTGACCAGGTCCTCGGCGAAAGCGGCATCCTCGGGCGCGGTTTTCATCACCGTCCCCCAGTCGCGCGTCGTCTCGGCCTCGATCTTGGTGGTGGCGTCGATCCCCATCTTGCCCGCCAGCCCCGGCTGCGGCGAGGCGAAGTCGAGGTAATCCATGGGCGAGTTTTCCAGCAGCATCAAATCGCGGCCCGGGTCCATCCGGGTCGCCAGCGCCCATGCGACATCGTCCCAGTTCTTCGGGTCGATATCGTCATCCACCACGATCACCATCTTGGTGTAGCTGAACTGCGGCAGCATCCCCCACAGCCCCATCATCACGCGCCGGGCTTGCCCGGGGTAGCGCTTGTCGATGGACACAACCGCGATGCGGTAGGAGCACGCGGCGGGCGGCAGCCAGAGGTCGCGGATCTCGGGGATCTGGGCGCGCATCGTGGGCAGTGCGAGGCGGTTGAACACCTCGCCGATGATGGCGGGCTCATCCGGCGGGCGGCCCGTGTAGGTGGACAGGTAAAGCGGATCGCGCCGGTGGGTGATGGCGGTGATCTCAACCACCGGGAAGGGCTCGGCCTTGTTGTAGTAGCCGGTATGATCGCCGAACGGCCCCTCGGGCGCGGTCTCGGTCTGCGACACCCAGCCTTCCAGCACGATCTCGGCCTCGGCGGGCACCATCAGCGGCACCGTCTTGGCGGGCACGAAGCGCGGGCGAGATCCGTTCAGGGCGCCCGCGAAGGTCAGCTCCGACACGGTCTCGGGCAGGGGCAGGGCGGCGGACAGCAGGCTGGCGGGATCAGACCCCAAGACGAGGGCCACCGGCGTCTTTTCGCCCGCCCGCCCCCATGTCCGGTGATGGGCGGCCCCGCCGCGATGTTGCAGCCACCGCATGATGACGCGATTTTTCCCGATCACCTGCACCCGGTAGATGCCGGCGTTATAGCGGTTCAGATCGCCCGGCGCGCTGTCTTGCGGGCGCGTGACGACGATGGGCCATGTGATCAGCGGCCCGGCATCGCCCGGCCAATGGGTCTGCACCGGGATGCGCGAGAGGTCCACGTCCGCGCCCTCGACCACCTCGTCCTGCACCGGCGCGCTTTTCACCGTCTTGGGCCGGGTCGAGAGCGCCGCTTTCAGCATCGGCCAGCGCGACAGCGCGTCACTGATCCCTTCGGGCGGAGTGGGCGCGCGCAGGGCGGCGAGAAACTCGCCAAGCCCGTCGATCCCGTCCAGCCCCATGCCAAGGCCCGCCGCCACGCGGTCCGTCGTGCCGAACAGGTTGGTGACGACCGGCATGTCGAGGCGCGTCGCCCCGTCCACCGGCGCATCGAAGCGCAGGACCGGGCCGCAATCCTCCAAGACACGGCGGTGCACGGCGGTCATGCGATGGCGGATCGGCACAGGCTCCGCGATGCGGGCCAACTGGTCGGTGGCTGCGCACCAGTCAAGGAAGCTGCGCAGGGTCGGAAAGGGGGGCAGGTTTCGCAACGGAGGGGCCTTCGATCGAATGCGTGGCTCTCCGCCTAGCAGCAAAAAACCTGCCCCGATTTGATGGATGTCAATTCAGGTTGACAGGTTCCGGCATAGGAAAGCCGCGTGAGCCCCCTTGTTGTCTTCGCGAAGAGGAAAACGCGTGCCTCCATCCGATGCCCCGATCCCCCGTTTCCCGCAGCCGCTCGCGCTGGGCCTGCGGGTTGCGCCGCTTCTGCCCATGTCGCTGTCGCTGACGGTCTATGCGCGGCGCATCGCGCAAAGCCATCCGGGCCTGTTCAAGCGCCTGGGCGAGTATGACAGCACGCCCTTCGTGCTGGACCCGACCGACCTGCCCATCGTGATCGAGTTGCAGCCCAACAAGGGCCGCCCCTCGGTCCGCGTGGTGCGCGGGGCCGGGCAGGGCGAGGCGCGCATCGCCGGGCCGCTGGCCGCGCTGCTCGGGCTGGTTCACGGGGCCTATGACGGCGACGCGCTGTTCTTCTCGCGCGATCTCGTGATCGAGGGCGACACCTCGGCCGCCTTGGCGCTGCGCAACGCCGTCGATGATGCCGAACTGGACCTGTCCGAGGAAATCGCCCGGCTCACCGGGCCCTTCGCCGCTCCCATCAAACAGCTGATGGCCATCGCCGAACGGCGCACCGGCGTCAGCCTCTCGCGACCCGAGGAGGTCGATCTATGGTAATGGAAATCGTCTGCCCCGCAGGCACCCCCGCCGCGCTGCGCGCCGCCGTGAAGGCCGGCGCGCATACCGTCTATTGCGGCTTCAACGATGAAACCAACGCCCGCAACTTCCCGGGCCTCAACTTCAACCGCGAGGAAATGCGCGAGGGCATCGCCTTTGCCAAATCGCACGGCGCCAAGGTGCTGGTCGCGATCAACACTTTTCCCCGCGCCGGCGGCGAGGAGATGTGGCACCGCGCCGTGGCCGATGCCGAGGCTTGCGGCGCCCATGCCGTCATCCTCGCCGATCTGGGGCTTCTGGCCTATACCGCGAAAACCCATCCCGGCCTGCGGCGTCACCTGTCAGTGCAGGCGGCGGCGGCCAATGCCGACATGATCAATTTCTACGGCACGGAATTCGGCGTGAAGCGCGTGGTGCTGCCGCGCGTCCTGTCGGTGCCGGAAATCGCTGCGATCAACAAGGAGACCGAGGTCGAGACCGAGGTCTTCGTCTTCGGCGGTCTTTGCGTCATGGCCGAGGGGCGCTGCTCGCTGTCCTCCTACGCGACGGGCCGCTCGCCCAACATGAACGGCGTGTGTTCGCCCGCGTCCCATGTCGAGTACGAGGACAACGGCGGCGTTCTGGATGCGCGTTTGGGCGGCTACACGATCCACCGCGTGGGCAAGGGCGAAAGCGCGCCTTATCCCACGCTCTGCAAGGGCTGTTTCAGCGCGGGCGAAAAGACCGGCCACCTGTTCGAAGACCCGGTCAGCCTGAACGCCGAGGCGCTGCTACCCGAGTTGCAGAAGGCCGGCGTCACCGCGCTCAAGATCGAGGGGCGGCAACGCTCGCGCTCTTACGTGGCCGAGGTGGTGCGCAATTTCCGCGCCGCCGTAGACGCGCTGGACGCGGGGCGTCCGCTGCCGACCGGCATGCTGGCGCGGCTGTCCGAGGGGCAGGCAACGACAACCGGCGCTTACAAGAAGACCTGGAGGTAAGGGCATGGAACTGACCGTCGGACCGAACCAATTCTTCTGGGAGGCCGAGCGCTGGGCGGCCCTCTATGACGATCTGGCCGCCGCGCCTGTCGATCGCGTCGTGCTGGGGGAGCTTGTCTGTTCCAAGCGGCTGCCCTTCTACCAGGATCGCATCCCGCAGGCTGTCGAGACCTTGGCGCAGGCCGGGAAAGAAGTGGTGCTGACCAGCCTCGCCCTCGTCACGCTGAAGCGCGAGCGCAAGTTGACCACCGAACTGGCCGAGGCGGGCGCCCTCGTCGAGGTGAACGACCTGACCGCGCTGGCCTACCTGCCCGAAGGCGCGCCCTTCACGGTGGGGCCACTGGTCAATGTCTATAACGAGACCACGCTGGCCTGGCTGGCCGAAAAGGGCGCGACCCGCGTCTGCCTGCCGCCGGAACTCCCGCTCAGCTCCATCGCGGTGCTGGCCAAGGCCGGGGCGGATCTGGGCGTCGCCATCGAGGTCTGGGGCCACGGCCGCGTGCCGCTGGCGATCTCGGGGCGCTGCTACCACGCGCGGATGCATGGCCGGACCAAGGACAATTGCCAATTCGCCTGCGAGGATGATCCCGACGGGCTGGACGTGCACACGATGGATGACCAGCCCTTCCTCGCCATGAACGGGGTGCAGACGCTGTCGGACAGCTACGCCTGTGCCGCGCCGCACGTGGCCGCGCTGGAAGAGGCCGGCGTGAACGCGCTGCGCCTGTCGCCGCAATCCTCGGGCTTTGCGCAGATCTGCGGCCTGTACCGCGAGTTGGTCGACGGCACGCGCGACGCACGGGCAATCACCGCCGAGATCCAGCAGGTCGAGCCGGGCCATTCGCTGTCCGACGGGTTCCTGTCGGGCGCGCGCGGCGTCGATTGGTCGGGCGCAACCCTGCACTAGGCGGGGCTGTCCCCCGGCATCTGGCCCGCCACGGGGGCGACGGGCAGGGGCGCCATGGCTGCGCGCATCTCCTCGCCCGCGTCCCGCACCAGTCCTGCCAGCTCGGTCAATTGCGGGGCCAGCGGGCTGGATTTGCGCCAGATCATCCCGATCTTGCGCGAGGGTTGCGGCCCGTCGAACCGCGCGACCGAGACCTGTGCCGCGCGGGTTTCGACCTCGACCGCCATTTCCGGGATCAGCGTCACGCCGATCCCGGCGCTGACCATCTGCACCAGCGTCGTCAATGAACTGCCATCCAGCAATTCACGCGGTGCGCTGCTGGCCATGTTGCAGAACGACAGCGCCTGGTCGCGGAAACAGTGCCCTTCCTCCAGCAGAAGCAGCCGCATCTCGCGCAGCATGTCGCGGCTGGGCACGGGTTTGTTCGCATCCGAGCCGGGACGCACCAGCACAAAATCCTCCGTGAACAGGTCCACCTCGGTCAAGGCGGGTTCCGAGACCGGAAGCGCGACAATGGCGGTATCCAGCCGCCCCTCGGACAATTCCTCGATCAGTTTCGGCGTCACCGTCTCGCGCACGCGGACATCCAGCGCGCCGTTGCCCTCGGTCAGGTGCGGGATGATGCGCGGCAGAAGATAGGGGGCGATGGTGGGAATCACCCCGATGCGCAGCCGCCCCGCCAGCCGGTTTCCCGTGCTGCGCGCCAGGTCGCTCAACTCCTCGACCCCGCGCAGGATGTCGCGAATGCGCGAGGCGACCTCCTCTCCGAATCCCGTCAGGCGGACCTGCCGCGCGCCCCGTTCGAACAGCGGCGTGCCCATCACCTCCTCCATCTCCTTGATCTGCATGGACAAGGCGGGTTGCGAGATTGCACAGGCATCGGCGGCATGCCCGAAATGGCCGTGGCGGGCCAGCGCCTCGAAATAGCGCATCTGTTTGAGGGTCAGGTTAAGCATAAGATGAACTTATCATGACAATCAGGAAATCCAACTAAAACTAATCGAATACTCATGCTAGAACGGTTCCAGAAAGTCGGGGTGCTGCGCCTCGACCCGTTCACCAACGGAAGGGAGCAAGAAGATGGATGGTAATGCCGTCGAAGGCCAATTGAATGACAGCACCCGGGGTTGCCCGGTCATGCATGGTGGGGCCACGCATCACAATTCGGACGTGATGGACTGGTGGCCGAATGCGCTGAACCTCGACATCCTGCACCAGCACGACACCAAGACGAACCCGCTGGGCCTCGATTTCGACTACCGCAAGGAGCTGGAAAAGCTCGACGTCGACGCGCTGAAGGCTGACCTGCACGCGCTGATGACCGACAGCCAGGAGTGGTGGCCGGCCGACTGGGGCCATTACGGCGGCTTCATGATCCGCATGGCGTGGCACGCCGCGGGCTCCTACCGTCTGGCCGATGGCCGTGGCGGCGGAGGCACCGGCAACCAGCGCTTCGCCCCCCTGAACTCGTGGCCGGATAACGCCAGCCTCGACAAGGCGCGTCGCCTGCTGTGGCCGATCAAGAAGAAATACGGCAACAAGATCAGCTGGGCTGACCTGCTCATTCTCGCCGGGAACGTGGCCTACGAGTCCATGGGCCTGAAGACCTTTGGCTTCGCCTTTGGCCGCGAAGACATCTGGCACCCGGAAAAAGACGTCTACTGGGGCGCCGAGAAGGAATGGCTGGCCCCCTCGGACGAGCGCTACGAGAACGTCGAAAAGCCCTCGACCATGGAAAACCCGCTGGCCGCCGTGCAGATGGGTCTGATCTACGTGAACCCCGAAGGCGTGAACGGTCAGCCCGATCCGCTGAAAACGGCCGAGCAGGTGCGCGAAACCTTCGCCCGCATGGCGATGAACGACGAGGAAACCGCGGCGCTGACCGTTGGTGGCCACACCGTCGGCAAGTGTCACGGCAATGGCGATGCCTCCGTTCTGGGCGCCGAGCCCGAAGCGGCCCCGGTCGAGCTGCAGGGCCTTGGCTGGGATAACCCGAACATGGGTGGCAAGGCGTCGAAGGCCGTGACTTCGGGCATCGAGGGCGCCTGGACGACCAACCCGACCGTGTTCGATGACGGCTATCTCAAGCTGCTCTTCGGCTACGAGTGGGAACTGCGGAAGTCGCCCGCCGGTGCCCAGCAGTGGGAGCCGATCGATATCAAGGAGGAGGACAAGCCTGTTGACGCGTCCGACCCCTCGATCCGGCACAACCCGATCATGACCGACGCCGACATGGCGATGAAGATGGACCCGGCCTATCGCGCCATCTGCGAGAAGTTCGCCGAAGACCACGAGTACTTCCGCGATTGCTTCGCCCGCGCCTGGTTCAAGCTGACCCACCGTGACATGGGCCCCAAGGCCCGTTGGTTCGGCCCCGAGGTTCCGGCAGAAGACCTGATCTGGATGGACCCGATCCCGGCCGGCACCACCGACTACGATGTCGACGCGGTGAAGGCCAAGATCGCCGATGCCGGTCTGTCGGTGGCCGAGATGATCTCGACCGCATGGGACAGCGCCCGCACCTTCCGCGGCTCGGACATGCGCGGTGGCGCCAATGGGGCCCGCATCCGTCTTGCCCCGCAGAAGGACTGGGAAGGCAACGAGCCTGCCCGCCTGCAAAAGGTCCTCTCGGTGCTGGAGCCGATCGCGGCGGAAACCGGCGCGTCCATCGCGGACGTGATCGTGCTGGCCGGTAACGTGGGTCTGGAGCAGGCCATCAAGGCGGCCGGCTTCGACGTCGCGGTGCCCTTTACCCCGGGCCGTGGCGATGCCACCGACGAGCAGACTGATGCCGACAGCTTCGAACCGCTCGAACCGCTGGCCGACGGTTTCCGCAACTGGCTGAAGGCCGACTATGTCGTCAGCCCCGAGGAAATGCTCCTCGACCGGGCGCAACTGTTGGGCCTGACCGCGCATGAGATGACCTGCCTGATGGGCGGCATGCGGGCGCTTGGCACCAACCATGGCGGCACCAAGCACGGTGTCTTCACCGACCGTGAGGGCGCGTTGACGACCGACTTCTTCGTCAACCTGACCGACATGGCTTACAAGTGGGTGCCGGCGGATAACAACCTCTACGAGATCGTCGACCGCAAGTCGGGCGACGTGAAGTGGACGGCCACCCGTGTCGACCTGGTGTTCGGCTCCAACTCGATCCTGCGGGCCTATGCCGAGGTCTATGCCCAGGACGACGCACAGGAGAAGTTCGTGAAGGACTTCGTCGCCGCCTGGACCAAGGTCATGGATGCCGACCGCTTCGACGTGAAGTGATCCGCTGAGAAGATCCCCATTGCGAACAGGGGACCGGGGCCGCGCGTCATGCGCGGCCCCTTTTCATTGCAAGGCCGCGCGCCATTCATCATGATAAATCACCCGATCCCCAGGTGACCGACGACAGCCATGACCGCCGCCTCCGCCGAAAAACCCCGCCGCTCGCGCCCCGTGCGCGTGGCCGACGCGATCAAGGACTGGGTGGTCGAGCGCAACCTGCAAAAGGGCGATCGTCTGCCGTCGGAGGCCGAGTTGATGGAACGCTTCGGCATGGCCAAGGGCACCATCCGCGAGGCGATGCGCATCCTCGAAGCCCAGGGGTTGATCGAAACCCGCACCGGCCCCGGCGGCGGCAGTTTCATCGGCGAGGTCACCGCCGACCGCGCCAAGGCTCTGCTTGCCAACTACTTCTATTTCAACGAATTATCGGTCGCGGATATCTACCAATTGCGCCGCGTGCTGGAGCCTGAACTGGCCGCCTCGCTCGCCGGTAAGCTGACCGACGACCAACTCGCCGCGCTCGAGGCCGTGGTCGCGCAATACCCCGAGCCCGCCAAGACCGCCGAGGAAGAACGCGACCAGCATGTCGCCTCGCTCGCCTTTCACCGGCGGCTGGCCAATTTCTCGACCAACCCGCTGTTGGCCTTCGTGGTCAGCTTCATGGGCCGGATCCTGACCGACCTGACCGTTTACCGGCAGCTCTACGACCCGCCCAACCCCGAACTGTACGAAAAGGGCCTCGCCTACCAGACCGACCTGATCGCCGCCCTGCGCGACGGACGGGCCGAGGATGCCCGTGCCATCATGCGCGCCCATATGGAAACCGCCGAGGCGCTGATGCAGCGGCAGGAGGCGCAGGTATTGCGCCGGTTCATCGCGGAATAGGGCAGGGGTCAGCGTTTCACGGCCGGTGAGGCCTCGACGATCGGCTCGGGCACCTCTGGCACCGCCTCGGAAGGCGGCGCGCGGTAGGGGTCGTCCAGCACCGGCACCACTTTGGTCCAGCCAAAATACGGGTCGGCATGGGCCACGCGATACAGATCGCCAAGCGCGGCCAGCGGCCGGTCGGAATGATCGATGCGCAGCGTCAGGGGCGCCGCACGGCGCGACACGACCAGCAGCGCCGCCGATTTCAGCCCGCGCGCATCGCCGCCCGCCTGCGCCGCGCCATCCAGCGCCACCAGCAGGCGCTCGGCAAAGGGGCGGTCCGCCGCCCCGAGATAGCGCGCCAGGGCGGTCTCGATCACCTCCGGCCCGGTCAGCATGTTGCCCGCGACCACGACGCCCGGCGCTTCCGTCGCATCTGCATAGGCAACGCTCTCGCCGCCGGTATGCGCGCCGGTCCCGCCCCTGGGGTCCAGCGCCGCCAATTGCCGATGCGCGCGGCCCGTGTCTGGCGCA
Organism: Maritalea mobilis; assembly: GCF_019800885.1. Lineage (GTDB taxonomy): Bacteria > Pseudomonadota > Alphaproteobacteria > Rhodobacterales > Rhodobacteraceae > Roseibacterium > Roseibacterium beibuensis. The sequence goes on along the minus strand of NZ_JAHVKE010000001.1, from coordinate 954,354 downwards.
ACCATCCGCTCCACCGCATCCGAGGCCGAGGCGCCGTCCCGCATCAGGCGCAACACCCCGTCGCCCCACAGCGTCGAAGGCGCGGTGCCCTGGCTGGCCGACATGCCCGATTCGGCGTCGCCGCGCAGGACCCAACCGCCGACGCACAGGCTGCCTGTGGCCGCCGCGCCGCCCATCAGGCCTGTTTTTTCATCATATGCGAGGATCGAAATCGTCACGCGCCTGCCTCCGCTGCCATGAGCCTTGCATTTATCATGATAATTTGGCGTCATTCAATTTATCATGATCAATACGAGAATGTTTCGACAGGAGAGGTGAAGAAAATGGCTTTGTTGAACTGGACCCGCCGCGCGGTCCTCGCGGGTGGGGCCGCCGTTGCGCTTTCCCTCGCCGCGCTCTCGCCCGTGTCTGCGCAGACGCCGCCCGGTGTCCTGGTCGTGGGACAGGTGGCCGAGCCGCAGGCGCTCGACCCGCACGCGGTCACGGCGGTCAATGATTTCCGCATCCTGATGAACGTCTATGACGGGCTTGTGCGCTATGCCTCCGGCACGCTCGAGGTCGAACCGGCACTGGCCACCGACTGGGAGATTTCCGAGGACGGCACCGTCTACACCTTCAGCCTGCGCGACGGCGTCGAGTTTCACGACGGCACGCCCTTCAACGCCGAGGCCGTGGTCTTCAATTTCGAGCGGATGCTGAACGAGGATCACCCCTATCACGACACCGGCCCCTTCCCGCTGAGCTTCTTCTTCTCGGCGGTCGAAAGCGTGGAGGCCGTGGATGACATGACCGTGCGCTTCACGCTGAACGCGCCCTACGCGCCCTTCCTGTCGAACCTCGCCTATCCGACCGGCCTGATCGTCTCGCCCGCGGCGGTGATGGAGCATGGGGCCGAGTTCGGGCGCAACCCGGTCGGCACCGGGGCCTTCACCTTCGCCGAATGGCGCTCGAACGAAGCCGTGGTGGTCGAGGCGAACCCCGATTACTGGGACGGCGCGCCCGCGCTTCAGGCCGTGGTCTTCCGCCCCATCACCGACGCCAACACCCGTGTGGCCGAAATGCTGTCGGGCGGCATCGACATGATGGTCGAGGTGCCCCCGGTGGCCCTGTCCGAGTTCGAGGGCGACGCCTTCAACATCGTCGAACAGGCCGGCCCCCATGTCTGGTTCCTGATCCTCAACATGCGCGAAGGCCCGTTCACCGACCAACTCGTGCGGCAGGCGGCCAACTACGCGATCAACAAGACCGCATTGGTGGACGAGGTTCTTGAAGGCACCGCCGCCGTGGCCGCAGGCCCGACCCCGCCCGCCTTCGCCTGGGCCTATAACGAAGAGTTGGAGCCCTATCCCTACGATCCCGACCGCGCCCGCGCATTGCTGGCCGAGGCGGGCGTCGAGAACCCCGAGATCACCTTCTACGTGACCGAGGGCGGCTCTGGCATGCTCGATCCGGTCGCTATGGGCACCGCGATCCAGGCCGATCTGGAGGCCGTGGGCTTTGACGTGACCATTGAGACCTACGAGTGGAACACCTTCCTCGGCCGCGTGAACCCGGGTCTGGAGGGCGAGGCCGACATGGCCGAGATGGCGTGGATGACCAACGATCCCGACACGCTGCCCTATCTCGCCCTGCGCACCGAGGCCTGGCCCGAAAACGGCGGCTTCAACTCGGGCTACTACTCCAACCCCGAGGTCGACGCGCTCCTGGAAGAGGCCCGCACGGCCACCGATCAGGCGCGCCGCGCCGAGCTTTACCGCGAGATGCAGGTGATCGTGCAGGAAGACGCCCCGTGGGTCTTCGTCGCCAACTGGGTGCAGAACGCGGTCACCAGCGACCGGGTCGATGGCTTCGCGCTCGAGCCGTCCTTCTTCCTGCTGCTCGACGACGTGGTGAAGAACTGATCCCTTGGCCCCGGCGCGACAGGGTCGCGCCGGGGCCGACCCGGAATTCTCGAGAATTCCGTCCAGAAATTCTCGAGAATTTCTGCATGCCTGTATGCACAGGCTGTGTACGGGGTGTGTACGCCCTGTGACTCGCGTTTTTCGCCGGAAAGGGCCCGATGACCCGCTACATTCTCCGCCGCCTGCTCTCGGCCATTCCGGTCCTTCTGGGCATCTCGGTGATCGTCTTCGCGATCATGGCGATGATCCCCGGCGACCCGGCCACGGCGATCCTCGGCAGCTATGCGACGCCCGAAAACGTCGCCGCCCTGAACGAGGATCTGGGCCTCGATAAGCCCTTGGTGCAGCAGTATTTCATCTGGCTGGGCAACATGCTGCAGGGCGATTTCGGGCGCTCCTTCGCGCTGAACCGCCCCGTGCTGGACGAGGTGCTGGAACGCTTCAACGCCACGCTGGTTCTGGCCGGCACCAGCTTCGTCTTCTGCTCGGTACTCGGGATCATGGCGGGCGTGGTCTCGGCGGCCAATCAATACGGCGCGGCGGACAAGGCCATCACCTTCGTCGTCCTGCTAGGTATTTCTATTCCTTCGTTTTTTCTGGGAATGATGATGATCCTGACTTTCGCGGTGAACCTGCGCTGGTTCCCCGCCTCGGGCATGTGGCCCATCTATGGCGACCGCGATATCTGGGCGCTTCTGGATCACCTCGTCATGCCCGCTTTCGCCCTGTCGGTCGTCGCCACCGGCGTCATCGCGCGCCTCTCACGGTCCGCCATGCTGGAGGTCCTGCGGCAGGATTTTATCCGCACGGCACGGGCAAAAGGCGTTCCGGAGCGCGGGGTTATCTGGCGCCATGCGCTGCGCGCGGCCATGGTCTCGATCATCCCGGTTCTCGGCATCCAGGCAGGTTTCGTCCTGTCCGGCGCGGTCTATATCGAGGTCGTTTTCCAATGGCCCGGCATCGGGCGAATGCTGGTCGACGCGATCCTGCGGCGTGACATCCTGCTGGTGCAGGGCGGCGTGGTCATCGTCGCGGCCTGCTACGTGTTCTTCAACATCGTCGTCGATGTCGCCCAAAGCCTGCTCGACCCGAGGATCAAGACATGAGGGCGTTTCTGGGGCTGCTTGCGCGCAACCGTCTTGCGCTGGCCGGGCTGATCGTCATGGCGCTGGTGGTGTTTTTCGCCCTGATCACGCCGCTCCTGCCGCTGCCCGATCCGGATGTCACGAACACCTCCAACCGCTTCGTGCCGCCCTTTTCCGAAGGGGCTTTGCTGGGCACCGACCACCTCGGGCGCGACCTGCTCAGCCGGTTGATGTGGGGCACGCGCCTGTCGCTCGCCGTGGGCTTTGCCGCGGCGCTGATCGCGGCCACGATCGGGGCGGCCATCGGCATCATCGCGGGCTATTACGGCGGGCGCACCGACAACATCATCATGCGTGGCGTCGACATGCTGATGGCGTTTCCCTACATCCTACTCGCCTTGGCCATCGTCGCGGCCCTTGGGCCGGGCTTGCTGAACGCGCTGATCGCGGTGGCCGCCGTCAACATCCCGTTCTTCGCGCGCAACATCCGAGGCATCACCGTGGGGATTGCGAACAAGGAATTCGTCGATGCCGCGCGGCTGTCGGGCATGTCGGACGCGCGCATCATCCTGACCGAGATCCTGCCCAACGTCATTCCGGTCATCGTGATCGCCATGTCCACGACCGTTGGCTGGATGATCCTTGAAACCGCGGGCCTGAGCTTTCTCGGCCTGGGCTCGCAACCGCCGCAGGCTGATCTCGGCTCCATGCTGGGCGAGGCGCGCTCGGCGCTGATCACCAACCCGCATACCTCCATCGTGCCGGGGATGATGATCCTTGTCATCGTGATGGCGATCAACCTGTTGGGGGACGGCGTGCGCGACGCGCTGGACCCGCGCCTGAAATCCGGCGCGCTGAACCGCCCGCTGCCGGCCACGCTGGTGGCCCGCGACCGCAAGCCGGTCGAGCCGAAGCGCGAGGGCATCCTGACGCTGACCGACCTGGAGACGCAGTTTCGCGTCAAGGACCGCGTCTATCGCGCAGTGGGCGGCGTGACCCTTGGCGTGCGGCCCGGCGAATGCCTTGGCATCATCGGCGAAAGCGGGTCGGGCAAGTCGGTCACGGCGCTGTCGGTGATGGGGCTTGTCGCCTCGCCCCCCGGGATCGTTACCGGAGGGTCCGTGCATCTGGAGGGGGAGGACCTGATCGGCGCACCCTACCGCCGCTTGCGCACGCTCCGGGGCCGCAAGGTCGCCTATATCTTTCAGGATCCGCTGGCCACGCTGCACCCGCTTTACCGGATCGGCGACCAGTTGATCGAGGCGATTTCCGCGCATCGCGCCATCAGCGGGGCCGAGGGGCGCGCCAAGGCCATCGAGTTGCTGGAGGCGGTGCGCATCCCCAACGCCGCCAGCCGGATCGACAACTACCCGCACGAGTTGTCCGGGGGCATGCGCCAGCGGGTCGGCATTGCCATGGCGCTGGCCAATGACCCCGAGGTCATCATTGCCGATGAACCCACCACCGCGCTGGACGTGACCGTGCAGGCGCAGATCCTGTCGCTGCTGGACGATCTGCGGCGTGAACGGGGGCTGGCCATCGTCTTCATTACCCATGATTTCGGCGTGGTCGGGCAACTCTGCGACCGGGTCGCCGTCATGTATGCCGGCCGCATCGTCGAGGAGGGGCCGACGCGCGACATTCTCGACACGCCACGCCACCCTTATACCGCGCGCCTGATGGCCTGCGTACCCGAACTGGGCGGCGGGCGACGGCGGTTGGAGGCGATCCCGGGCCTGCCGCCTGCCGTGAACGACCTGCCGCCGGGTTGCGCCTTTGCCGAGCGCTGCACCCGCGTGCAGCCGGATTGCCGCAAGGGCGACATCGCCCTGGAGCCAAGCGGAGCCCGCGCCGTGCGGTGCCTGCATCCCGTGCCAGAACAGGAGGCCGCCGAATGACCGCCGCCCTGCGTCTCGAAGACCTGTCCAAGACCTTTCCGCTGGGGCGCAGGCTTTTCGGCCCCGAACGGCCGGGCGTGCGGGCCGTGCACCCGATCTCGCTGGAGGTCGCACCGGGGGAAACCCTTGGGATCGTGGGCGAAAGCGGATGTGGCAAGTCCACGCTGGCGCGGATGCTGGTGGGGCTGTTGGAGCCCACGACCGGCACGATCGAGATCGAGGGCGCGGCGCTCGACAATGCCGACCCGGCGGTCTTCGGCAAGCGTATCCAGTACGTGTTTCAAGACCCGATCAGCAGCCTGAACCCGCGCAAGACCATCCGTCAGATCATGGACGCGCCCTTGAAACTGTTGCACGGGATGGACCGGGCGGCGCGGGCCAAGCGGATTTCCGAGATCTTCGACATGGTCAGCCTGCGCGAGGACTTCCTCGACCGCTATCCGCACGAGTTTTCGGGCGGGCAGGCGCAGCGCATCGGCATCGCACGGGCGCTGGCCGCCGAGGCGCGCATCCTGATCCTGGATGAGCCGGTTTCGGCCCTGGATGTCTCGGTGCAGGCGCAGGTGCTGAACCTGCTGGCCGAACTCAAGGCCGAACTGGGGCTCACCTACCTGTTCATCTCCCACGACCTCGCGGTGGTCGAGGCCGTGTCGGACCGTATCGCGGTTCTGTATTTCGGGTCGCTGGTGGAACTGGGCCGGGCCGAAGACGTGTTCCGCGCCCCGCGCCATCCCTATACCAAGCTGCTGGCCGACAGCGCGCCGGTCGTGGGGCGTCCGCTGACCGCGCCCGAGGCCAGGGAAACCGAGTTGCCCGACCCGCTGAACCCGCCGACGGGTTGCGCGTTCCGTGCGCGCTGTCCCTACGCCACCGAGCGCTGCGCCAAGGAGGTGCCGCGCCTGGAAACCGGCGGCGCGGGGCAGGCGGCCGCCTGTTTCCACCCGTTGAACGGTGGCTGATCGAAGTTTTCGATTGAAAAACGATGATACGATTGCACTGTCGGGTGCATGATCAACAAGCTTGAAATGTTCATCGCCGTCGCCCGGGAGGGGCATTTCGGCCGCGCCGCCGAAAGCCTCGGCATCACGCAGCCGACGCTCTCTACAGGGATCAAGCAGCTGGAAGCGATGCTGGGCGTCCAGCTGATCTTTCGCGGCCATCGCTACGGCGGCCTGACGCCCGAGGGGCAACGCGCCTTGGTCTGGGCGCGTCAACTGGTCGGCGATGCCCGCGCCTTCCGCGAGGAGATGCGCGCCGCGCGGCACGGGCTTGCCGGGCATGTGCGCCTTGCCGTGATCCCGACCGCCCTGACATGGGCGGCGGCCTTGTCGGCGCGATTTGCCGAGGCGCATCCGAAGCTGCGCTTCACCATCCTGTCGCGTACCTCTGCCGAGATCCTGTCGATGCTGGAAAACCTCGAGATCGACGCGGGGCTGTCCTATCTCGACAACGAACCCCTGGGCCGGGTCACCACCGTGCCGATCTATACCGAGCGCTACACGCTGGTCTGTCGCGCGGATCACCCGCTGGCTGATCGGGACAGCGTCGGCTGGTCGGACCTTGCCGGGTGCCGCTTGTGCCTTCTGACGCCCGACATGCAGAACCGGCGCATCATCAACCAGAACTTCATGGAGGCCGGCGTCACCCCCGAGGCGCAGGTCGAAAGCAATTCCACTGTCGTTCTGGTGGCCCATGTGGGGCAGGGCGACTGGGTGACGATCCTGCCCGCCGAGATGGCGCGGTTCCTCGCCGAGGGCACGGATTTGCGAATCCTGCCCCTCGACCGGCAGCGCGCCGATCACGCTGTCGGGCTGGTCGCGCCCTTCCGTGAACCGCACACCCCAGTCACCGAGGCGCTGCTGAAAGAGGCCGAAAAGCTCGCCAGGACGGGGGAAACTGTCGCGTTTGCGCGCTGAGACGTCGTGGATGGTTCATTCATTATTTCTATTGCATAACGAAATAACGATATTGAAAACGCATTAAATCCGGTGGACCTTTGTATGCGAAAGTCGACCGGAGCCACGCATGCCTGCCAGCCAGACCGTTTCGCCCGCAGGGGTGGAGGAGATTATCGCGCGACACCTGCATCGCGAGGGGCCGCTGCTGCCCATTCTGCACGACCTTCAGGATCACTTCGGCTGCATCCCGGCCGAGGCGCGCCCGGCCATCGCGGCGGCGCTGAATATCACCCAGGCCGAAGTGCACGGCGTCATCAGCTTCTACCATGACTTCCGCGAGGAACCCGCCGGGCGGCACGTGCTGAAGATCTGCCGCTCCGAGGCCTGTCAATCCATGGGCGGCACGGCGCTTGGTGAGGCGGTTCTGACCCTTTTGGGCCTGGGCTGGGGTGAAACCTCTGCCGATGGGCGCATCACGGTCGAGCCGGTCTATTGCCTCGGTCTCTGCGCCTGTGCGCCCGCGGCGATGGTGAACGGCAAGCTCAAGGGCCGCGCCGAGGCCAAGGCGCTGGTGGCGGAGGTGTCGGCATGAAGCTCTACCTGTCACGCGATGCCGCCGCCAAGGCACTCGGTTCTGAAGAGGTCGCCGAAGCGATCCTGTCCGAGGCCGCCGCGCGCGGGATAGAGGTTTCGCTGACCCGCACAGGCTCGCGCGGGATGACCTGGCTGGAGCCGCTGCTGGAGGTCGAGCGCGACGGGGTGCGCCACGGCTACGGCCCCATGACGCCCGAGACGGTGCCGGCCCTTTTCGATGGCACGCTGGACGGGCTAGGCCCCGTCGAGGCGATCCCGTTCTTCGCCCGCCAGAACCGCCTGACCTTTGCCCGCGTGGGTTTGATCGACCCGCTGTCGCTGGCCGAATACGAAGCGCATGGCGGGTTGAGCGGGTTGCGCCGGGCGCTTGGCATGCGCGCGGAGCACATCATCGACGAGGTCAAGGAAAGCGGGCTTCGTGGACGCGGTGGCGCCGGGTTCCCGACTGGGATCAAGTGGGACACCGTGCGCCTCGCCCCGGTGGAGCGCAAATACATCGTCTGTAACGCCGACGAGGGCGACAGCGGCACCTTCGCCGACCGCATGCTGATTGAGGGCGATCCCCTCAGCCTGATCGAGGGCATGGTGATCGCGGGCCTCGGGACCGGGGCCACGCAGGGCTATGTCTACATCCGCTCCGAATACCCTGACGCGATTGCGGTTATGCAAGAGGCCATCGACATCGCCCGCGCCAATGGCGTGCTGGGCGACGTGATGGGCTCGGGCCGCAGGTTCGACATGGAGGTGCGCGTGGGGGCGGGCGCCTATGTCTGCGGCGAGGAAACCTCGCTGCTCAACAGTCTTGAGGGCAAGCGCGGCGTTGTCCGGGCAAAGCCGCCCCTGCCGGCGCTGGAAGGGTTCCTCGGGCGGCCAACGGTGGTCAACAACGTGCTGTCGCTGGCCACCATTCCCGTGATCTTCGAGAAAGGTGCCGCGCATTACGCAGGGCTCGGGCTGGGCCGGTCAAAGGGGACCATGCCGATCCAGATCGCCGGCAATGTCGCGCGTGGCGGGCTGTTCGAGACCGCCTTTGGCATGCCGCTTGGTGAGTTGGTCAAGGATGTCGCGGGCGGGACCGCCACGGGCCGCCCGGTCAAGGCGGTGCAGGTGGGCGGGCCGCTCGGGGCCTATTTCGCGCCCGGGCAGTTCGACACGCCCTTTGGCTACGAGGAATTCGACGGGGCAGGCGGGCTGATCGGGCACGCCGGGATCGTCGTCTTCGACGACAGCGCCGACATGCTGGGGCTGGCCCGCTTCGCCATGGAATTCTGCGCGGTGGAAAGCTGCGGGAAATGCACGCCCTGCAGGATCGGCGCGGTGCGGGGCGTCGAAACGCTGGACCGCGTGGCGAAGGGCGACGCGTCGGCCGTGCCGCTGCTGGTGGACCTGTGCGAGACCATGAAGGATGGCTCGCTCTGCGCGCTCGGGGGCTTCACGCCTTACCCGGTGCTGAGTGCGCTGCGCCTCTTCCCCGAGGAGTTCGCCGCGCAGCAGGAGGCGGCGGAATGAGCGGCCCGGTGGAGGGAGCGTTTTCCTCAAGGAAAACGGGCGCAAAAGCCAGCTTTTGCAAGACGGAAAACGCGCGTTTTCCGGCCCTTGGCAACCCGGTCACCCAGAAAGGGAGAGGGATATGAAGGATTTCATCATTCCGTGGGATGACGACCGCGACCTTGGCACGCCTGCCAAAACCGGCGCGCCGGTCACGCTGAGTGTTGACGGTGTCGAGGTGACGGTGCCCGCGGGCACCTCGGTCATGCGCGCCGCCGCACTGGCCGGGATCGGGGTTCCCAAGCTCTGCGCGACGGATAGCCTTGAGGCGTTCGGCTCCTGCCGGTTGTGCGTCGTCGAGATCGAGGGGCGTCGCGGCACGCCGGCCTCGTGCACCACGCCTGTGGCCCCCGGCATGGTCGTGCGCACCCAGTCGGAGAAGGTGAAGAAGATCCGGCGCGGGGTGATGGAGCTTTACATCTCGGACCATCCGCTCGATTGCCTGACCTGCGCGGCCAATGGAGATTGCGAGTTGCAGGACATGGCCGGGGCCGTGGGCCTGCGCGACGTGCGCTACGAGGCGCCCGAGAACGCGGCCCTCGCCAACCACGTGACCCCGCGCAACACCAGCGGCGAGGCCAACCCGCTCTGGCAGGCCAAGGACGAAAGCAACCCGTATTTCACCTATGACCCGTCGAAATGCATCGTCTGCAATCGCTGCGTGCGCGCCTGCGAAGAGGTGCAGGGCACCTTCGCGCTGACGATCGAGGGGCGCGGCTTTGACAGCCGGGTCAAGGCGGGCGGACCGCTGGACGATTTCCTGTCGTCGGACTGCGTCAGCTGCGGCGCCTGCGTGCAGGCCTGCCCGACCGCGACATTGCAGGAAAAAAGCGTGATCGAGTTGGGCACGCCCGAACGCTCGGTCATCACCACCTGCGCCTATTGCGGGGTGGGTTGTTCCTTCAAGGCGGAGCTCAATGGCGACGAGTTGGTCCGCATGGTGCCTCACAAGCATGGCGAGGCCAATCGCGGCCATTCCTGCGTGAAGGGGCGTTTTGCCTGGGGCTATGCCAGCCATCCCGACCGCATCCTGCACCCGATGATCCGCGACTCGATCGACGAGCCGTGGCGCGAGGTCAGTTGGGAGGAGGCGATCGGCTTTGCCGCGGCCCGCCTGCGCGGATTGCAGGAAAAGCATGGCCGCAAATCCATCGGGGTCATCACCTCGTCGCGCTGCACGAATGAGGAGACCTTCCTCGTGCAGAAACTGGCGCGCGGCGTGTTCCTGAACAACAACACCGACACCTGTGCGCGGGTCTGCCATTCGCCCACCGGTTATGGCCTCGGCCAGGCCTTCGGCACCAGCGCGGGCACGCAGAATTTCGACAGCGTGGAACAGTCCGACGTCGTGCTGGTGATCGGCGCCAACCCGACCGATGGGCACCCCGTCTTCGGCTCACGCCTGAAAAAGCGCCTGCGGCAGGGCGCCAAGCTGATCGTGATCGACCCGCGTCGCATCGACCTGGTGAAGACGCCGCATGTCGAGGCGGCGCATCACCTTGCCCTGCGGCCCGGCACGAATGTCGCCGTGGTGACAGCGATGGCACATGTGATCGTGACCGAGGGCCTATACGACGAGGCCTTCATCCGCGAACGCTGCGACTGGGACGAGTTCCAGGAGTATGCCGCCTTCGTCTCTGACCCGCGCCACGCGCCCGAGGCGGTCGAGGCGCTGACCGGCGTTCCGGCGGAGGAGCTGCGCGCCACGGCCCGCACCTTTGCCACGGGGGGCAACGGGGCGATCTATTACGGCCTCGGCGTGACCGAGCATAGCCAGGGCTCCACAACCGTGATGGGGATCGCCAATCTTGCGATGCTGACAGGCAATATCGGGCGCGAGGGCGTTGGCGTGAACCCGCTGCGCGGGCAGAACAACGTGCAAGGCTCCTGCGACATGGGCAGCTTCCCGCATGAATTGCCCGGTTACAGGCACGTCAAGAACGCCGATGTGCGCGCCATCTTCGAGCAGGCCTGGGGTGTCGAGATCGACCCCGAACCCGGTCTGCGGATCAACAACATGCTCGATGCGGCGACCTCGGGGCAGTTCAAGGGGCTCTATTGCCAAGGCGAGGACATCCTGCAATCGGATCCCGACACGCGCCATGTGGCCGCCGGATTGGCCGCGATGGAATGCGTCATCGTCCATGACCTGTTCCTGAACGAGACGGCGAATTACGCGCATGTGTTCCTGCCCGGATCGACCTTCCTCGAAAAGGACGGGACCTTCACCAATGCCGAACGCCGGATCAACCGTGTGCGCCGGGTGATGGCGCCCAGGAACGGCTATGCCGATTGGGAGATCACGCAGCTTCTGGCCAATGCCATGGGCGCGGGGTGGAGCTATGCGCATCCTTCGGAAATCATGGCGGAAATCGCGGCCACGACGCCCGGTTTCGCCAATGTGAATTACGAGATGTTGGAGGAGCGCGGCTCGGTCCAATGGCCCTGCAACGACGACACCCCCGATGGCTCGCCCATCATGCATGTCGACGGTTTCGTGCGCGGCAAGGGGCGGTTCATGATCACCGAATACGTCGCGACCGAGGAGCGCACAGGCCCGCGTTTCCCGCTGTTGCTGACCACGGGCCGCATCCTGTCGCAATACAACGTGGGCGCACAGACAAGGCGGACGGAGAACACCGTCTGGCACCAGGAGGACGTGCTGGAGATCCACCCCCACGACGCCGAAACCCGCGGCATCACCGAGGGCGATTGGGTCAAGCTTGCCAGCCGCTCTGGCGAAACCAGCCTGCGCGCGACATTGACCGACCGCGTCAGCCCCGGCGTCGTCTACACGACCTTCCACCACCCCGGAACGCAGGCCAATGTCATCACCACCGATTTCTCGGACTGGGCGACGAACTGCCCGGAATACAAGGTGACGGCGGTGCAGGTCAGCCCGTCGAACGGCCCGACCGCATGGCAGGAAGACTATGAAGACCGCGCGCGGCGCGCCCGCCGCGTGTTGCCCGCGGCGGAGTGAGGATGAGCGCGACCTCCCATAGCGCGCGCGGCTTGGCGCTTGGCCCCGACGGGGCGCGCGAGGTGGCGCGCACCTTGCCCGAGGAGATGCCCGTCGCGATCACCGTCAACGGCTCCACGCAGGCGGTGATGATGGCCACCCCCGCCGATCTTGAGGACTTCGCGACCGGCTTTGCCCTGACCGAAGGCATCGCGCGCCCCGACCAGATCGAGCGCATCGAGGTCATCGACCTGGAGCAGGGGATCGAGGCGCGGCTTTGGGTGGCGGACGAGATTGCCGAGGCCCTTGGCGCGCGGCGTCGGGCGATGCTGGGGCCTGTGGGCTGTGGCCTGTGCGGGATCGACAGCCTCGAGCAGGCCTTGCGCGCGCTTCCGCCTGTGGGTGAGGGCGCGCGTTTCGAAATGGCCGAGATCGCCGCCGCGACCGACCTGTTGCGCGATCACCAGCCGCTGCATGACCGCACCCATGCGGTTCATGCCGCGGGGTTTTTGCTGCCGGGGCAGGGGGTGGTGATGGCGCGCGAGGATGTGGGCCGCCACAACGCGCTGGACAAGCTGATCGGGGCGCTGTTGCGTGCGGGCCTCGACCCGGCGACCGGCGCCATTGTGCTGACCAGCCGTATCTCCGTCGAAATGGTGCAAAAGACCGTTCTTGCGGGATGTGCGACGCTCGTCGCCGTCTCGGCCCCCACCGCCCATGCGCTGCGCCTTGCCGAGGGCGCGGGGCTGACACTGGCCGCCTTCGCCCGTCGCGGCGCGGTCGAGATCTATGCAAACCCAACCCGTATCCGCAGGAGGGACACCGATGTCGCCTGACAAGCTTGTGCGCATGGCGAACCAGATCGCCACCTTCTTTCATTCTCAGCCGGGTCAGGACCAGGCCGAGCGGGTGGCGGGTCACCTCAAGGATTTCTGGGGGCCCGAAATGCGCGAGGAACTGAAGGTCTACGCGCAAAAAGGCCATGACAAGGACCTCGATGTGCTGGTGCGCCGCGCGTTGCCGATGATCTGACGGCTCAGAGCGTTTCGCGGTCGACCACTGGCACCCCGTCGCTGATCGCGTCGCTGGGGTGGGTGATGATGGCCTCGCCGGCCTCCAGCCCGCCGATGACCTGCGCCATGCGCGTGCCGCGCTGGCCGATCTCGATGATCCGCTCGCGGGCGATGCCATCCTCGACCACGAAGACCGCCCAATCCTCACCGCGCCGGAACAGCGCGCCGAGGGGCACCTGAAAGGCCGCGTCCGCCTGCCACTCCACGATCCGCAGGAAGACCGAGAAGCCATGGCCAAGGCCCGCCCGCGCCTCGGGCGGCGAGGCGAGGTCGAAGATCGCATCCACGCGCTGTTCCTCGATCCCAAGCGCCGAGACGCGGGTTTCGGCCGCCGGTTCGATCCGCGTCAGCACCGCGTCGAGATCGACGTCGCCGCCCCAACGCTGCACGATGGCGCGCGTGCCCGGCCCGATGCGCACAGCGTCGGAGGACAGCAGGTCTGCCACGATTTCCAGGTCGCCTGGATCGCCGATGGTTAGAAGCGGCGCGCCGGCCGTCACCGGATGTTCGCTGATCGTCGAGATGGACAGCACGACCCCGTCGGCGGGGGCAAGAAGTTCCACGCAGCAGTCGGTGGTCTGAGCCCCACCGGTTTCCGGGCCCACAAGGGCGGCTTCCGCGCGCTCCAGCGTGCCCTCGGCCATGGTGATGCGCGACCGGGCTGCGGCCACGGCGGCCTGCGCGACGGCGAGTTGCTGGGTGGCCGTTTCCAGCTGCGTCAGGCTGGTGACACCGCGTTCGACAAGGGCCTGCGTGCGGTCGAATTGCATCCGTGCGAAGGCCTCTTCCTCCTCGGCACGGGTCAGGTCCGAGCGCGCAACATCCAGGGCCGCCGCCGCCTCGTCCACCGCCGCCTCGGCCTGCGCCCGGGATCGCGCATCGAGAAGCGACGGGCTGATCGGTTCCACCCGCGCCACGACGGTGTCGCCCTGCACCACGAGGTCACCCACCGCCACCGGGGCGCGCCGCGCCGTGCCTGTGATGGGAGAGGCGACCTCGAAAATGTCGCGGATCCGCGTCTGCCCGTCGGCGTCGATGGTCACGGTCAGGGGGGCGCTTTCGACCTGGTGAAGATCGACGGCCACAGGCTCGGTCCGCGTGGCGACGTAGAAAAGCCCGCCGAGGGCTGCGGCGATCACGCCCATGGTCAGGATCGTCCGGGCATTCCAATGCATCGCGTCACTCCCGCGTTTTCATGACGGCCACCAGGTCCATGCGGTCGATCCGCTGCCGCACCACGAGGACCGAGGCGAGGCAGGCGAAAAGAACCACGAGACTGGCATAGGCGAAATTGTCGGCCTCGAGCACCAGGGGGATGCCGTAGAGGTCCGAGGTGAAAGCGTTCGACATGGCCCGCGCGATCCATGCCCCCAAAAGCCAGCCGACGGGCTGGGCGATCACGGCAAGCAGCATGATCTCGCCCACGAGGATGGCCGAAACCTCGCCGCGGGTGAAGCCAAGGATGCGCAGGCTGGCCAGTTCGCGCGCGCGCTCCGACATCTGGATGCGCGCCGCGTTATAGGCCACGCCCACCGTGATCAGGATGGCGATCGTGGCATAGACCCCGTTCACGATGACCACGTTTTCGTTGATCGTGTCCAGGAAGCCGCGCCGCGTGTCGGTCATCATGATGAGGCCCGACAAGGCCGGCAGGTCCTGCAAGCGCGTATGCAACGCGTCAAGCTGCGCCTCGTCGACGATCAGGTTGGCCACGTTCATGCGCGGCGACTGGCGGAAGGTCTCGTCGAGGAAGCCGGCATCGACATAGGCGCCGAGGCCGAAATACTGCTCCACCAGCCCGGTCACCAGCATCTCGTGCGTTTCGCGCCGCCCGGTCAGGAACTCCACCTCGACCGTGTCGCCCACCGCAAGCTCGAGATGTCCGGCCAGCCGTTCGGCCAGGAGGATGCCGCCCGGCGGCGCGATGATCGGCTGGCCGTCCGCCCCGATCACCCGGCTCAGGCTCGCGTCAGGATGGCGCGCCTCCAGCGAGACGGTCTTTTCGCGCGGGCCGTTGCGCAGAACGGCGGCGTGGAACTGCTGCGGCTCGGCCTGCAACACGCCGGGCAGGCGCTCCACCTCGGCAAGGGCGGTTTCCGGCAGGTCATTGGTGAACAGCACCATCGCGTCCTGCCGGTTCGCCTGGTAGAAGGCGAGGTCCATGATCTCGTCAAGCGCGTCATACATGAAGCTTGACGCCACGATGGATGACACCGCGCATGCCAGCCCAAGGGCCGTCAGGGCCGACCGCACCGGCCAGCGGATCATGCTGCGCAGCACCATGATGGTGCTTTGGCTCAGCCGCATCCCCCGCATGAGCCCATCGAAGGCCGAGCGTCGGAACCTCGGCGGGGCCGGGGGCTGCATCGCGATGGCAGGGGCAAGGCGCGAGGCGGCCAGCGCCGCCCGGACCGCCCCCAAAAGCGTCGTGACCAACGCCACCAGCCCCGACATGGCATAGACCCAGGCCGGCACCCGGAACAGCAGGTAGGGAAAGTCGAAGAACCGCGCGTATTGCAACGCCATGCCGCGCGCCATCAGCGTGCCCGCGCCCCAGCCGATCGCTATACCGAACAGCGCGATCAACCCGGCCAGCATCATGTAATGGGCCAAGACCTCGAGGTCGGAATAGCCCAACGCCTTCAAAAGCCCGATCTCCGACCGTTCCAGCGCCACGATCCGGCTCATCACCATGCCGACAAGGAAAGCCGAGATCGCGAAGAAGATCGGCGGCACCACCATCGCCATGCCGCGCAACTGGTCGATCTCGGCCGAAACGAAACTGTCCGATTGCTGGCGGTCGCGCCCATAGGCGCCCAGCCCGCCATAGGGTTCCAGCAACGTGTCCAGCCGGTCGAGCACCTCGGCCTCGCGCGCGTCGGCCCCCAGCCGCAGCGACACCGCGTTGAACGCACCCGCCATGTCGAAGGCGGCGGCGACGGCTTGCTCCGTCATCCAGATGATGCCGAACGCCTCGTTGTCCGGCATCAGCGCGCCGGGCCCGATGGTGTAGATGAACTCGGGGCTGAGGACCGTGCCCGTGATCGTCAGGTCCCGCGCCTGCCCGTTGATGTTCGCGGTGAAGCCATCGCCGATCTCGAACCCGTTGGCCTCGGCGAAGGCCTCGGTCACCATCACCTCGTCGGGCCGTTCGACGCGCGGCGGCACGCCCGAGCGCAGAAGCGGCACGTTCAGCAGCGGGTCGTCACCCTCGGGCCAGGACAGGATGCGACCGGTTGCCGTTTCCGTGCGCCCGGGCAGGTCGAGGATGGCCGCACCGGTGACCCGTGCCTCGGCCGTGACGACGCCGGGGATGGCCATGATCTCGGGCAGCAGGCTCTGCGGGGCGCGCCGCGCCTCGACGAACACATCGGCAAAGCGGTTGCGTTCGTAATAGGCGTCGCGCGTATCGGTCAGCGCGCTATGCATCCCGAAGGCCGTCAGCAGGATCGCCACGCCGCAGGCCAGAACCATCGCGATCGCCAGCGCCTGTAGCCAGAGGCGCCTGAAATCCCGCAGCAGTTTCTTGTCGAGCGCCTGCATCCCGCTCACCACGCGATCTCGTGCGGGGCGAGACGGGTCTCGTTCACCTCCAGCCCGGCGATCTTGCCATCGGCAAAGCGGATCACCCGATGCGCCATCTTCCGGATCATCGCGTTATGGGTGATGACCACGGTCGAGGTGCCGAATTGGTCGTTGATGGTCTTGAGCACCTCCAGCACCTGCACCCCGGTCTTGCTGTCCAGCGCGCCGGTCGGCTCATCGCAGAGCAGCACCTCGGGCCGCTTGGCGATGGCACGGGCTATCGCGACGCGCTGCTGTTCGCCGCCCGACATCTCGGCCGGGAAATGGTCCAGCCGATGCCCGAGGCCGACAAGGTCCAGCGCCTCGGCCGCCGGCATCGGGTTCGGCGCAACGTCGGTGACAAGTTGCACGTTCTCTCGCGCGCTCAGCGAGGGCACGAGATTGTAGAACTGAAAGACAAAGCCCACGTGATCGCGCCGGTAGCGGGTCAGCGCCCGATCGCCCAGGTCGGTCAATTCCAGATCGCGGAACCAGACCCGGCCGGAACTCGCGTGATCCAGCCCGCCAAGGATATTCAGAAGCGTGGATTTCCCCGACCCGGACGGCCCCAGCAGAACCGCCAACTCTCCCGCGAAGAGTTCCAGGTCCACGCCCGCAAGCGCGTGTACCTTCACCTCGCCGGTATCATAGCTCTTGGTGATCGCTTCGGTGCGAAAAACCGTCTCGGGCATGGGGCGGCTCCTGTGGGGCCAGACATCGCATGCACTGTGCCATGCCGACTTGACCTGTCTCAAGATTTGCTTGACCGCAGCGCAAAACCGCAACGTCACCCCATCTTTATCCCGAAAAATATGCCGGGGGAGCCGCCGAAGGCGGCGGGGGCAGAGCCCCCAACGCGGGCGAAGCCCGCGCGGGGCGGCGGGCCGGAGGCCCGGCGCAACCCCTCAGCGCTTCTTGATCGGCACGCCGTAAAGCTCGAGTTTGTGGCCCTTGAGCCGGTACCCCAGCTTCTCCGCGATCTTTTCCTGAAGCGCCTCGATCTCGGGGTCCACGAACTCGATCACCTCGCCGGAATTCATGTCGATCAGGTGGTCATGGTGGTCGCGCTCGGCATCCTCGTAGCGGGCGCGGCCGTCGCCGAATTCCAGCCGGTCGATGATGCCCGATTCCTCGAACAGCTTGACCGTGCGGTAGACCGTGGCGATCGAGATGCGCGGGTCGCGGGCCGTGGCCCGGGCATAAAGCTCCTCGACATCGGGGTGGTCCGAGGACGACTCCAGCACCTGCGCGATCACGCGGCGTTGCTCGGTCATGCGCAGGCCCTTGGCCTCGCAGCGCGCTTCGATCGTATCGGTCATCGGCCCCGTGTCTCGTCCGCCGCCCGGAACCGGATCCGGGCGGCGCAAAGGATTATGGGATTTGGCCGTGGGAGGGAACCCCGCGCGGGGCGTCAGCCCTTGCGATAGGGCCGTCCCTGTCCCGGCGTCCCCTGCATGGTCTTGCCATGGACCGGTCCGCCGCGCGTGGCCGGTCCCTTGGCATAGCTGTCACGCACGGGGGGCGGGCCCGCCTTTCCCCATGTCTCACTGCCGTAGTCGCGCGCCATGCGCTTGCCGACCGTGCCGCGCGCCTTCTGGTCCACGCCCAGTTCCTCGGCCAGTTCTTCGGCAAAGCGGCGCTCGGCCATGCTGTCGAGATCGATCGCGCTCATCGCGGCGGCGAAGACCTGGGCGCGCAGGCCGGGGTGGTTGGGCACGTCGCGGGCGAAATCGCGGATGTCGATACGCCGATCAAGTTCTTCCTCGACGAAGCGCCGCTCCTGCCGGTCGAGGTCGCCGAGGCGTGACAAGAGGCGTTCTCGTTCCGCCCCGTCGATCCGCCCATCGGCCTTGGCGGCCATGATCATGGCGCGGATCATCAGCGCGGCCATTTCTTCTTCCGCCTCGGTCGGCGGGTCGGAAGGTTCGCGCCCGGTGCGCAGCGACTCGTTCAGGCGCCGTCCGAAGGCATTCTCGCGCCCGCGCTCGCGCCCGCCGCCCAAAAGGCTCCCAAGTGTGCCGCCCGCCGCGCCGCCGGTCAGAAGACCGCCGGCGAGGCCGCCAAGCCCCCCAAGCGCGCCGGAGCCGCCCAGTTGGTCCATCAGCCCGCCAAGCCCGCCATCGCGGCGCGACCCGCCGCCCAGAAGCTCGCCCAAACCGCCGGTGTCGTCCCGGTCGTAGCGGCGCATGCTGTCGAGCAGGCCCTCTTGCTCGTCGTCGCGATCCCGGTCGGCGCGGTTCATCAGCGCGCCAGCGCCTCGCGCCGCGGCGACGCCCACGGCAACCGAGGCCAATGTTCGCAATAAGCTCATCGAAAAATCTCCCCGCCAGAATGAATAAGGTGGTTGGAGCATGGCACCCGTTGTGTCGATTGACCAAGGGGAAACCAACGGCGCAGGGTGCAACGGGCCGGAAGGAACGGGCGGATCGCCTTGACAGGCGGTCGTCCCGGGCGCAGGTCAGGGCACCTTCAGGATCGAGAGGCCCCCATGCCCCGCAAATCGCGCATCGACGCCTTCGGGGCGGTTTCCCTGACAGGGTTCGCAGTGCTCCTGGCCTTCAACCAGGTCGTCATCAAGGTCACGAATGACGGACTGCAGCCGATCTTCTTCGCGGGGCTGCGATCGCTTTTCGGAGCGCTGTGTATCTATCTCTGGATCAGGGCGCGGGGCCTGTCGGCGCGGATCGCGCCCGGGACGGTGCCCGCGGGGCTGTTGATCGGCACGCTTTTCGCGGTGGAGTTCATCTGCCTGTTCCTTGCGCTCGACTACACGACGGTGACGCGCGTCTCGGTCATTTTCTACACGATGCCGATCTGGCTGGCCCTGGCCGGACATGTCCTGATCGAGGGCGAGCGGCTGACCATGATGAAATCCGCCGGTCTGGCGCTGGCCTTCCTCGGCGTTAGCGTGGCCATCGTCAGCCGCGGCGGCGGGGACGGGGAGGCGTCGCTTCTGGGCGATCTGCTGGCGCTGGCCGCCGCGATGGGGTGGGCCGGGATTGCGCTCTGCGCCCGTGCGACCAAGCTCAAGGAGGTGCGGCCCGAGATGCAGCTGCTGTGGCAGTTGACCGTCTCCGCCCCGATCCTGCTGGCGCTCGCCCCGCTTTACGGCCCGCTCTTGCGCGATCCGCAGGCGATCCATTGGGCCGGTCTCGCCTTTCAGGTGGTGGTGATCGTGTCGGCGGGGTTTTTGTTCTGGCTGTGGCTGTTGTCGATCTTCCCGGCGGCCTCGGTCGCGGCGTTCTCGTTCCTGTCGCCGATCTTCGGCGTGGCGCTCGGCTGGGCGCTGCTGGACGAAGCGGTAGGGTGGGAAATCGGCGTGGCCCTGGTTCTGGTCTCGGCGGGCCTCATCCTGGTCAACCGGCCACCGCGCACAGCCAGGTAGGGGTTGCGCCGACTGCGTCGTCGCCGGGGGCAGAAAATTCGGAAATTTTCTGCGGCCTGCGGCCGAGGTGGCGCCAGGCGCCCGAACGGATGGGCATCGGTGACGCCGTCGGCAGGCATATTTGCAGGATAAAGATCGGAGCTGTTTGCCTGGGCGGCCTACGTGCCGCAGAAGGTGCGCGTGACGCGCTCGATCTCGGACGGGGGCAGGGCAAGGTCGGCCTCCGCCTCGCTCGGGGTGAAGGGTGTCGACAGGGCGGAGGTCAGCCGATGGAACGGCGCGAGATCGCCCTGCAAGGCCGCGCTGATCGCCTGTTCGACGCGGTGATTGCGCGGGATCAGGCCCGGGTTGGTCGCTTGCATGGCCGCGATGCGGGCCTCCTCGGGCCGCGTTTCCCGGCTAAGGCGGGCGCGCCAGCGGTCGAGCCATGGTTTGACGGCGTCCGGGGCTCGGAAGCCTTGGGCCATCGCCTCCGGCGTCGGGCCGGAGAGCGTTCGGAACGTGATGGTGAAATCCGCCTCCTGTTTCGCCATCAACTCCAGCAGGTCGAAGGCGAGGGGCAGGTCGTCGGCCTCCCCCTTGGCGAGGCCCAGCTTGGCCCGTAACACCGCGTGCCATGCCGTGTCGAACCGCTCGGAAAAGCCGTTCACCATCTCGGTGAAACGCTCGATCGCGGCATCCCGGTCCGGCATCAGCGGGAGAAGGGCCGTGGCCAGTTGCGCGAGGTTCCAGACCGCGATCTGCGGCTGGTTGCTGTAGGCGTAGCGCCCGTACTGGTCGATCGAGGAAAACACGGTTTGCGGGTGGTAGGCATCCATGAAGGCACAGGGGCCGTAATCGATCGTCTCTCCGGCGATGCTCATGTTGTCGGTGTTCATGACGCCGTGAATGAAGCCGACGCCCATCCAGCGGGCCACGAGTTCAGCCTGCGCGCCGATCACGGCGTCCAGCAGCCCCTCGGGCCCCTCGGCCTGAGGGTAGTGGCGCGCGATTACGTGCGCTGTGAGGGCAGAAAGCGCCTCGATATCCTGTCGTGCGGCGAAATACTGGAAGGTCCCGACGCGGATATGGCTTGAGGCGACGCGCGTCAGGATCGCGCCAGGCATCACGGCTTCGCGCAGGACATCCTCGCCGGTGGCGGTGGCGGCGAGCGCGCGGGTCGTGGGAATGCCGAGTGCTGCCATGGCCTCGGACACGATGTATTCGCGCAGGACCGGCCCTAGCCAGGCGCGGCCATCGCCCATGCGGCTGTAGGGGGTGCGGCCCGCGCCCTTCAGTTGCAGGTCGAAGCGGGCGCCGTCCGGGGCCACGACCTCGCCCATCAGGATCGCGCGACCGTCGCCCAGTTGCGGCACCCAGCCCCCGAACTGGTGCCCGGCATAGACCTGGGCCAGGGGCTCGGCGGCGTCGGGCAGGGTGTTTCCGGAAAAGACGTCGGCGATCTCGGCGTCGCTTTGCGGCAAGGTCAGGCCCAACTGCTCGGCCAGCGGGCGGTTGACCGCGATCAGGCGGGGGGCCTCGACCGGCTCGGGGCGTTGCCGCGTGAAGAACCGGTCGGGCAGGCGGGCGTAGGAATTGTCGAAGCGGGCTTGGAGGGTCATGGCGCGTCCTGTGTCTGTCCCACCAAACCTAGGTGCGCCGGGCCCGCGCCGCCACCCCGTCAGAGCCGCGCCAGACGTCCGGTCAGCAGGTCGAAGAACCCATCCGCATCCACATCCCCCATGAACATCGCGTTCTTCGGGCGATCCGTGACACCCCACCAATCGGCCACCGTCATCCCGCGCGTCAGCTCGGAGGCGGTCTCGATCTCGACATTCACGTGCCGCCCCGAGAAGAGGGTCGGCTTGATCAGGTAGGCGATCACGCAGGGGTCGTGCAGCGGCCCGCCTTCCGAGCCGTATTTCTCCATGTCGAACCGCTCGAAGAAGTCGGTCCATTCCGCCACGGCCCGGCCGACATCCGTATCGAGGTCGCGGAACGCCTCGATCCGGGCGCGCGTGGTCAGCGCCTTGTGCGTCACGTCGAGCGGCATGACCGTGATTGGCGCGCCGGATTTGAACACGATCTCAGCGGCTTCAGGGTCGACGTAAATGTTGAACTCGGCAGCCGGCGTGACGTTGCCCACCTCGAAATAGGCGCCGCCCATCAGCACGATCTCGGCCACGCGCGGCATGATGTCGGGCGCTTTCTGAAAGGCGGTCGCGATGTTCGTCAGTGGCCCGAGGGGGCAGAGCGTGACGCTTCCTTCAGGCTCGGTGCGCAAGGTCTCGATGATGAAATCGACCGCGTGACCGTCCTGCAGCGTCATGGTCGGGTCCGGCAGAACCGGGCCATCGAGACCGGTCTTGCCGTGGATATATTCCGCCGTAACAAGGTCGCGCCCCAGGGGCCGATCGCAGCCCGCGAAGACCTTGACGTCGCGTTTGCCGGCCAGTTCGCAGACGATCCGCACGTTCTTTGCGGTCAGCTCCAGCGGCACGTTTCCCGCGACGGCGGTGATGCCCAGGACATCGACCTCTTCGGGGCTGGCCAGCGCCAGAAGAATGGCCACCGCGTCGTCCTGTCCGGGGTCGGTGTCGATGATGATCTTGCGGGTCATGTTTGCATCCTCGTTTTCGGGCGACCCTTGCGCGGCTGCCGTCCGGGTGCAAGACGTTTGCGGACCGAAGCCCCCGGCATCGGTGTCTTTTCCCAACCCGACCGCAAAGGTGAGGCCGGCTGCATCTTTATCCTGCAAATATGCCCGCCGGAGGCATCCGCGTGCAGCCAAAGGCGCCGCCGAGATTGGCGACGGAGCGGCGCTTACCCCAGGCCGCAGAAAATTCCAGAATTTTCTGCCCCCCACGCGCGGGAAAAACCTGACCCATATCAAGGACGTGTTACGATGGGCACCTAATCTGCCGCCCGACCGGACCACATCACGAAAGACGCCGATGACCATTTTCAACGCCATTCCCTACGACCAGCTGGAGATCGGAATGGAGGCGCAGATCAAGCGGCTCGTCCGTGCCGATGACCTCTATGTCTTCGCCCATGCCAGCGGCAACCTGAACCCGATGCACCTGCCCAAGGAAGACGGCGATGGCGATGGCAAGCCCGAGGCCGTGGCCCCCTCGGCGTGGATTGCAGCGCTGATTTCGGGCGTGCTTGGCAACCAGTTGCCGGGGCCGGGGACGCTGTACTTGCACCAGGATACGGAGTTCTGCGGCCGCGCGCATGCCGGCGAAGAACTGACCGTGACCGTGCGGGTGGCCGAGAAACTCGAAGGCGGGGTCGTGCGCCTGAGCACGCTGGTCGAAGGGCCTTCGGGCGCGGTCGCCAAGGGCGAGGCCCGGGTTATCGCCCCGGATCACGCCCAAAGCTTTGACGGGGCCGATGTGCCGGGCCTGACCGTGCAGCGTCACGCCAATTTCGACCGTTTGCTGGCCCGTGCCGAGCCGCTGCCGCCCGTGAGCACTGTGGTCGTGTGCCCGGAATCGCCGGATGCCGTCGCCGGTGCGATCCTCGGGGCCGAGCACACGCTGATCGCGCCCATTTTCGTGGGCGCGCGCCCCAAGATCGAGGCCGCCGCGGAAGAGGCCGGGGTCAGCATTGCCGGGGTCGAGATCATCGACATCCCGGATCACCGTGCCGCTGCGCTGCGGTCCGTCGCGCTCGTGCATGAGGGGCGCGCACGCGCGGTGATGAAGGGGCATCTGCACACCGATCAGTTGCTCCATGCCATCCTCAAGAAAGAGGGTGGGCTTCGCACCAATCGGCGCCTGTCCCACGTCTTCGTGATGGATGTGCCCGGCCTTGACCATTTCCTTTTCGTCACCGACGCGGCGATCAACATCGCGCCCGACCTCGATTGCAAGGTCTCCATCGTCCAGAACGCGATCGACCTTGCGCGTTCGCTCGGGGTTGAGACGCCGAAGGTCGGCATCTTGTCGGCGGTGGAGACCGTGACACCCTCCATCCCGTCCACCATCGACGCGGCGGTCCTGTCGAAGATGGCGGACCGGGGCCAGATCACCGGCGGCCTAGTGGACGGGCCGCTGGCCATGGACAATGCCGTCGATCTGGGCGCCGCGCGGACCAAGGGGCTGACGGGCCTTGTCGCCGGGCGGGCCGATATCCTCGTCGCGCCGAACCTCGAATCCGGCAACATGATCGCGAAGGAGTTGACCTTCCTCGCCCATGCCGAGGCCGCGGGGATCGTGATGGGGGCGCAGGTTCCGGTGATCCTGACCAGCCGGGCCGATGACGACCGTGCGCGGCTGGCATCCTGCGCGGTGGCGGCGCTTTATGCCCATGCGCAGGCCGGGGATGCGGCATGAGCCGGGCGATCCTGACGCTCAATGCCGGGTCCAGTTCCATCAAGTTCGGCCTCTACCGGGAGGGCGACGACCCGGTGGAAGAGGCGCGGGGGCAGGTCGACGGGATCGGTCCAGATGCGGCGCTCGTTCTGGACGCGGGCGAGGGGGAAACCCGCGCGGCGGTCGCCGCGCCGGATCACCAGGCTGCGCTTACGGCCATCATCGCCGCGCTCAAACCCTTGCTGGCCGGGGACGAGATCGCCGGCATCGGGCATCGCTTGGTCCATGGCGGACCCTATCTCGACGGCCCGCGGCACCTGGACGACGACCTGATCGCCTATCTCAAGACGCTGTCGCCGCTGGCCCCGCTGCACCAGCCGCACAACCTTGCCGGGATCTCCGCCGCCCGCGCGGCCTTTCCCGGCGCGCCGCAGATCGCCTGTTTCGATACGGCGTTCCATCGTGGCCATCCTTGGGTGAACGACACCTTCGCGCTGCCCCGGCGCTTCCATGACGAAGGGGTGCGCCGCTACGGGTTTCACGGGCTCAGCTACGATTTCATCACCTCTAAGCTCAAGCAGGACTTTAGTAGCATCTCGCAGGGCAATGTAATTATTGCACATTTAGGAAATGGATCTTCGCTTTGCGCCACGAAAAAAGGCGTTTCGGTCGACTCGACCATGGGTTTCTCCGCGCTTGACGGGATGCCCATGGGGACCCGCTCGGGCCAGATCGACCCCGGTGTGCTGATCTACCTCGTCGATGCGGGATACGATGCCGCCGCGCTGACCAAGCTCCTTTACAAGGAAAGCGGATTGAAAGGCCTGTCGGGGATCAGCCACGACATGCGCACCCTGCTGGGCTCGACCGATCCACGCGCCGAACAGGCGGTTGCCTATTTCACGTCGCGACTGGCGCGCGAGATCGGGGCGCTGGCGGCGTCGCTCGGCGGTCTGGATGCGCTGGTCTTCACCGGCGGGATCGGGGAGCATGCGGCGCCGATCCGGGCGCGCGCGCTTGAGAAACTCGGCTTTCTCGGGCTGGCGGTCGATGCCAAGGCCAATGCCGCCAACGCCACACGGATCGAGTCGGGGCCGGTGCCCATTCTTGTTCTACCGACCGATGAGGAGCGCGTCATCGCGCGTGCCACCGCAGCGCTTTTGTAACCGATGCGCCCCGCACCAAAGACACCATCCCTTGACCGTCGCTTCCCGCACCCCACCTGAGGTTCCATGCGTATCCTGTTGATCATCGCCGCTCTCATCCTTATCGCCATCGTTGCTGGAGCGATCTATTTTCGCCAGGTCTCCATGCCGGCGGAGGATTGGCACGTCGAGCCGTCCGAGGTGACGCCGCCCTCGACGCCGAATTACGTGCTGTTGGTCGGGGACGACGCGCCGCGCAACGGCGGCTCGCTGTCCGAGACGGCCGCGATCCTCGAACAGGTTGCCGCGGCCGATAACGCGACGCTGATCGCGGGCGACTTGGCCGAGGGCCATGCCACCTACGTCGTGCGCACACCCCTGATGGGCTTTCCCGACGCGGTGTCGATCCGGTTGGTGCCGGAGGGCGATGCAACCCGGGTCGAGATCTTTTCACGCTCACGCTTCGGAACCTCCGACCTTGGCGCGAACCGGGCGCGCGTGACCCGCTGGACCGAGCCTCTGGCCCCCTGACCGCGCGTTGCGCCGCGTCAAGCGCTCTTGACCGCGCGGGCGCTGCACGGCACTTCCACATCCATGCAGCCCGCCAATCTCCCACTCGATCGCCTGCGCCAGATCACCGACCGGTTCGAGTATCTCGAAGCGCAGCTCAATGCCGGGCCCGACCCGGACAGGATCGCCGAAATCAGCCGCGAATACAGCGAGCTGAAGCCGGTCGTGGCGCAGATTGCCGCCCATGATGCCTTGCGCAACGGCATGGAGGAGGCCGAGGCGATGCTGGCCGATCCCGAGATGCGCGACCTCGCCGAGGAGGAAATCGCCCGCATCCGCGAAGAGCTGCCCCGCGCCGAACATGCGCTGCGCCTCGCGCTTCTGCCCAAGGATGCCGCCGATGCCCGCCCCGCGATGCTGGAAATCCGGCCTGGCACCGGCGGGGAGGAGGCCGCGCTTTTCGCGGGCGATCTGCTGCGCATGTACACCCGGTATGCCGAGGCGCGCGGCTGGACGGTCGAGATCGTGGATTTGCAGGAGACCGAGCTGGGCGGCATCAAGGAGGTCACGGCGCGGATCGTGGGCGAGGGGGTCTTTGCCCGGTTGAAATACGAATCCGGCGTGCACCGGGTGCAGCGTGTGCCCGAAACGGAGTCGGGCGGACGTATCCACACCTCGGCCGCCACCGTTGCCGTCCTGCCCGAGGCCGAGGCGGTCGAGATCGACATTCCCGCGCAGGACATCCGCATCGACACCATGCGGTCGTCCGGGGCCGGGGGGCAGCACGTCAACACCACCGACTCGGCGGTGCGCATCACCCATCTTCCCACCGGGATCGTCGTTACGAGTTCCGAGAAATCCCAGCACCGCAACCGCGAGATCGCGATGGGCGTGTTGCGGGCGCGGCTCTATGACCTGGAACGACGCCGCGCCGAGGAGGAGCGTTCCGCCGACCGCAAGGCGCAGGTCGGATCCGGCGACCGGTCCGAGCGCATCCGCACATACAATTTCCCGCAAGGCCGCGTGACCGATCACCGGATCAACCTGACGCTCTACAAGCTGGGCGAGGTGATGGGCGGCGATCTCGATGACGTCATCGACGCGCTGACCGCCGACGCGCAAGCGCAGATGCTGGCCGAGATGGAGGGGCAGGGGTGAAGGCAGGTCAGTACAGCGCCCCGTCGTGCCGCCGCCCCCCGGAGCCGAACCGGGCTGACCACCGGCGCGCGTTTGCAAGAGTCCGCCACGGTGGCGGGCGCAGGCCGGCCCCATGACGATGACGGGTGCAGTCTGGCTGCGGATGGCGGTCGCCCGTTTGGCCCCGTTGATCGGCCTGCCCGAGGCGCAGCGTGATGCGCGCCTGATCCTGCGTGCGGCAACCGGCTGGTCTGCTGCGCGTCTTCTCAGCGAGGCGGGCGACCCGCTTGCAGCCTCCGTCGAAGCGCAGGCAGAGGCGATGCTCGACCGTCGTGCCGCGCGCGAGCCGCTCGCCCAGATCCTCGGGCATTGGAACTTTTATGGACGCGAATTTGCCGTCAGCCGTGCCGTGCTTACCCCGCGTCCCGATACGGAAACGCTGATCGACGTTGCCCTGTCAGCCCCTTTCGCGCGTCTGATCGACCTCGGGACCGGGTCGGGCGCGATTGTTGTCACGCTTTTGGCCGAGCGTCCTGATGCGACCGGGCTTGCCACGGATGCCTCGCCCGAGGCCCTTGCGGTGGCCCGAAGAAACGCCGAGGCCCACGGCGTTGTCGATCGCCTGACCTTGCAGCAGGCCGATTGGTGGGAAGGCGTCGATGGCGCCTTCGACCTCATGCTGTCGAACCCGCCCTACGTGACCGCGCAGGAGTACGCGGGCCTCTCCCCCGAAGTGACCCGATATGAACCGCAGATGGCGCTGACGCCCGGCGGCGACGGCCTCGCGGCCTATCGCGCGATCCTGTCGGGCCTGGGTGCGCATGCCGCCAAGGGCGCCCGCCTGCTCTTTGAGATCGGCGAAAACCAGGGCCCTGCATTGCTGGACCTGATGGCCGGGGCGGGGCTTGCGGATTGTGGTCTCCACCCCGATATTAACGGAAAGGACCGCGTGGCCTCGGCCCGAGTGCCCTAGGGTTACGCGGCAAGCGGTGCCGATCCGACACGCGGATGGGCAAAATGCCGCTTCTCACGGCCAAATATGGCGAAAACGTCGTTTTGGCCTTGTTTCGCGCGGGTTTGCGTGCTTACTCGAGTCAAGCGGGCGACGCGGCCTTGGCCGCCGCCGGCGCATTTGCCAGAAATCGCGGACCTGTGTGCTTGCACGTCGGTTCGTCGCACCAGCGGATCGGGGCATGGGCCTCGTCCCTTTGCAAACCCAGGACAACTGGATCAAAGAACCAACATGAGATCATCTAAGAACCGTTCGCGGTCCAAAGGGAACCGCAACCGCTCGGTCGGCAACATCGTCAACCGTGTCTTTGACAGCTCCGGCCCCGAGGGGAAGGTGCGTGGCACCCCGCAGCAGATCATCGACAAATACAACCAGCTCGCGCGCGATGCGCAGCTGAGCAACGACCGGGTCGCGGCGGAAAATTTCCAGCAGCATGCCGAGCATTACCTGCGGATGCTGGCCGAGGCGCAGCGCGAGCAGGAAGCGCGCCGCGAGCAGCAGCAAAACCAGCAGGGCGGCAACCAGCAAAAGGGCCAGGGCGATCAACGCAAGGGCGATCAGCAGGCCGAGGGCGACGAGCCCAAACAGGACAGCAAGTCCGAAGCCAAACCCGAAGCCAAGAGCGAGGGCGATCAGCAAAAGCCGTTTGACGCCGTGATCGACAATTCGGACAACGACTCCGGCCTTGTCGAAACGCCCGAAAGCAAGCCCAAGCGCACGCGCAGCCGCCGCAAGCCAAAGGAAAGCGCCCCGACCGCCGAGGCCGGCGGCACCGAGGGCGGCGATCAACCGCCGCAAGAGGCCGCTGAATAAGCACAAGCGTCTGACCGGATTGAAAAGGCCGCCTCACGGGCGGCCTTTTTGGTCTCAGCCTTTTGCAATCTCGCGGGCGAGGGCGCAGAACCCCTCAAGGGGCACCTGCTCGGCCCGGTCCGTGGGCTTGATCCCGGCGGCACGCAACCGCTCCTCGATATCCGGGGCCACGCCTTTCAGGCTGGCGCGCAGCATCTTGCGCCGCTGGTTGAACGCCGCGGCGACTACCCGGCTCAACACGTCCGGGTCGGCTGGAAAGCGCGGCTCGGGCAGGGCGGTCAGGTGAACCACGGCCGAGCGGACCTTGGGGGGCGGGGTGAAGGCCTCGGGCGGCAGGCTCAGCGCGATCTTCGCCTCGGTCCGCCATTGTGACAGGATCGCCAGCCGCCCGTAAGCCTTCGACCCAGGCTGCGCCACGATCCGCTCGGCCACCTCGCGCTGGAACATCAGCGTCAGCGAGGTCCAGAGCGGCGGCCAGGCGGGCGGCGTCAGCCAGCGCACCAGCAACTCTGTCCCGACATTGTAAGGCAGGTTTGCCACCACCTTCACCGGCGGGGTCAGATGCGCGGCCCAATCGACCTCAAGCGCATCGGCGTTCAGAACCTCCAGCCGACCCGGATAGGCTGCCGCGATCTCTGCCAGTGCGGGCAGGCAGCGGGCGTCCTTTTCCACGGCCACGACGCGCCGCGCGCCTTCCGCCAATAGCCCGCGCGTCAACCCGCCGGGGCCGGGGCCGACCTCCAGCACGTCGGCGCCTGTCAAATCGCCCGCCACCCGCGCGATCCGCGCCGTCAGGTTCAGGTCCAGCAGGAAGTTCTGCCCCAGCGATTTGCGCGCGGACAGGCCGTGTGCCGCGATGACCTCTCGCAAGGGGGGAAGATTGTCGATGGTGCTCATGCGCCCAGATGCGCAGAAGCCGGTTCCCGGCGCAAGCATCTGCCCGCAGGCTCCAACCTGCTGAATCTTTATCCTTCAAATATGCAAGATGCCGAAGGCGTCTGCGCCGGAAGGGGCTCGATGCCCCTGACGGCGCGGTCCCTCGACGGGCCCTAGCGTCGCGCGCTGCGGGCGATGGCCATCTCGGCCGCCATCTCCAGCGCGGCGATCAGGCTGGCCGGGTCGGCGATGCCCTGGCCCGCGATGTCGAACGCCGTGCCATGATCGGGCGAGGTGCGAATGAAGGGCAGCCCCAGGGTCACGTTCACCCCCTGGTCGAAAGCCAGCGTCTTGATCGGGATCAGCGCCTGGTCGTGATACATGCAGATCGCCGCGTCATAGCGGGCGCGGGCCTTGGCGTGGAACAGCGTGTCGGCGGAATGCGGCCCCGACAGCGCCAGCCCCTCGGCTTTCAAGGTCTCGATCACCGGGCCGATCAACTCGATCTCTTCCATGCCCATCGCCCCGCCTTCACCCGCATGCGGGTTCAGACCGGCGATGGCCAGGCGCGGCGTCTCGATCCCGAAATCGTGCCTGAGC
Organism: Maritalea mobilis; assembly: GCF_019800885.1. GTDB lineage: Bacteria > Pseudomonadota > Alphaproteobacteria > Rhodobacterales > Rhodobacteraceae > Roseibacterium > Roseibacterium beibuensis. The sequence goes on along the minus strand of NZ_JAHVKE010000001.1, from coordinate 924,055 downwards.
GCGGCGTCGGTGATGCGGATCGTATCCATCAGCAAGGGACGGGTCAGGGCCGCCGGCACGTCGTGCAGCGCGATATGGATGGTTGTCGGCACCACCCGCAGGTCGGGCCCGGCCAGCATCATCACCACGCGGTCGACGCCGCCCAGATGGGCGAGGTATTCCGTGTGGCCCGGGAAACGGAACCCGGCGCCGTCCTGCAAGGCCTTCTTGTGGATCGGCCCGGTCGTCAGCGCCCCGGCCTCGCCCCGCATCACCAGGTCGACGGCCCGCGCGATCGCGTCGATGACCGCAGAGGCATTTTCCGCCGATGGCCGCCCGGGCTCACGCGCGGCGGGAAAGGCATGAGGCAGGACGGGCAGGCCATGGAAGATCGCCGTGTCCGCCTCAGCCGCGGCATGGATCGGCGCGATGGGCACGCCGAGCCCTTCCAGGTGTTTCGGATCGCCCAGAACGAAAAAGGGCAGCCGACCGGACAGGCGGCTCCAGGCCGCGGCGGCGATCTCGGGGCCGATGCCGGCGGGTTCGCCCAGGGTCAGGACAATCGGGGCAGGCTGTGTCACCGACAGCGCCTCAGCCTTCGGTGTAGAAAATGATGGCGTCCGCGCGCAATTCCTGCAGGTAGCTGGATGCGAAGGCTTCCAGCCGCTGCGAGAACAGGGCTGCACGCACCTCTTCATAGGCGGCGTCCGGCACGTCGTAATTGCGCTCGCACAACATGGTCATCAACAAAACCGCGCCCTCTCCGCGTGTCACCTCGGTCGAGAACTCGTTCTCGTCGAGGCGCGACAAGGCCACGGCGATGTCGCTGGGGATCTCGCGCACGGCTTGGGTCACGCGCTCGAACCCGCCCGGCAGCACGCCGTAGAAATCGTCGCAGGTATCCACCTGGTCGCCGAGGCGCTGTGCCTCGGCCAGCGCCTCGGCGGTGCGCCCGCCGGGGATGGCGATGGTCAGGTAATCCACGGAGGACACCTCGGGAGCGGCCACGGTCGGCTCGCTCAGGCCGCGCAATTGGAACAACGCCACGGCGTTGCCAAGGTTGATCGGCTCGGTCACCTGCCCGACGGACATGCTCATCATCATCTGTTGCAATTGCGGCGGAAGGGCCGTCAGCGGGCGCCAATCGGTCAGGCCGCCATTCTCGCGCGAGGAGGCGGCGGAAAACCGGCTGGCGGCTTCCGAGAAGCGGCTGGTCGAGCCCTGGACCTGCGCGCGCAGCCGGTTCAATTCGCTGACGAGGTTCGCCTGGTTCTGCGCCGTGATCGGCACGATCAACTCGGCCAGTCGCACGCGCATTCCGCCGGTGTCGAACCCTGCGGCAACGGCGCGCTCGACTTCATCTTCGCCGACCTCGGCCTGACGTCTAAACCGCGCACCGACGACATTGCGCCAGGTGATCCCGTTCGCGACGAAATCCCGGAAGGTCTCGGGCGCCACGCCTTCCTCGGCCAGTGCGCGGATGAACTGCTCGGGGCCGAGATTGGCGCGGGCGGCGAATTCTTCGACGCCGGCCTCGATCTGTTCTGCGTCCGCAACCAGACCCATCATCTCGCCCGCTTGCCGCTTCAGGCGTTCTTCGATCAGGGTTTCCAGCACCTCGTCGGCGCTGGTGTTGGGGGCGTTGAGAACTTCGAGGAACTGCTGACGTTGCCGGATTTCATAATAGGTGACGATATCGTCATTCACACGCGCCGCCGCCGAGAACGGGCTTTGCGCCGTGACCGGCAGGGCCATCACGAGAAGCATCGCCAACCCCGCCGTCACAAGGGCAAGGAAGGGGATCGGCATGAAGCGCGGTGTCTGGTGAAACTGGGTCATACGGTCTGCTCTTCGTCTGCGGTGCGGCATCGGCCGGAGGCCTGGCCCGGGGCCGCGCCGGCGGTCTTGCGTTTCGTTCCTCGACACATGGCCCTGCAAGGGGGCGCTGTGCAACCCCTCATGACCCATGCGTCATTGTCGGCAGGCGCGCGCCTGACTGCGGCCCTCGCGCGTTGCGCCAAAGCCGCTCAATGATACGGTCAGCCCGAAGGACGTGGCCGGTTCCAGGTCGCTGGCTGTCGTATAGCGGCGTGACATCGTGAATTCGACGTCCACGCATTCGTTCTGGTAGCCGATGGACAACCCGGTGCGGGTCGGTTCACCTTCCTCGAAATCGTAGCGCCAATCGACACCGGCTTGCCAGAAATCGTCGATCCGGTAACTGGCATCGAGCGCCCATTCGGACAGGTCCTCGTCGCGCCCCTCGGCTTGATCGGCCTCAAGCCAGATATAGCTGGAGGCAAGATCGTAGTCCTCATTCGTCCATGTCAGGGCGATCTCGTTCGACGTGAAGTCGAAATCGCTGTCGAAAATCGCGCGGTTGATCAGGCGCCACTGGTCATCAAGGCCGACATGGGCCGCGAAGAGCCAGTCGGACTGCAACCCGTCAAGGCCCGACCCGGCGGTGAAAGGGTTGATTTCCTCTTCGCGCAGAACGAGGCCCGCCGTAATGCCAGCGGACCATCCCAGCGGGTCGGTGCGGGTGTAGTTGAGGCCGATATTGGCCCGTGTGCCTTCCTCGCGCCGGTCGGAGCCGGGGTAACGGTCCAGCGCAAAGAGATTCGCCTCGTCGAATTCCACGATGGCGCTGTCTTCCACGGGGACGCTGTCGCCTGTCGTGCGTGACCATGCCAGCTGAACGACCGGCTCCAACAAGTGGCTGACGCCGTTGGCTGTCACGTTCTGGGTCGGCCAGCGTAGTTCGATCTGACCGTAGGGCGTCACGCGCGTCGTGGTGCCGTTCAGCGCCGGATCTTCGGACACGCTGTAAAGATCCGCGAAGAGCGCGGCCTCGTAGGTCAGCAACAGGCCTGCGGGCAGGACGTGAGAGCGCTGCCAGTCGATGCCCGCCGTTAGGCGCGAAACGTCGGTGCCAAGCGGCGGCGTTGATGGATCGAGTGGGACGGTATAGCCGATCTCGTCAGACGGGCGGGCATAACTCATCGCTTCGAGGCTCAATTCGGCGATGCCGCCGATCAGGTCCGGACTAAAGCGGCGGGTGTAGCTGGCCTGGGCCACTTGGGTCGTCAACTCGTCGTTGTCGACGCCGTCGCGCAGGGAATTGTAGAGCGTGCCACCGGCTTCGAAATAGCTGTCCGCATCGACGCGGCTGATGCGCAGGAAGCTTTCCAGAAGGTCGGGGTCGTCGAAATCGTATGTCGTCAGGTAGCCGTCGTCGGTGACGGCCTCGAGCGCGAAATCCAGTTCAAGATCGCGCGGCAGGTCGAAATGGCCATAGGCGAACACGAAACCGCGCAGGTCGTCGTCGGTCAGGTCGTCGGCGGTGATCGCGCCCGTCGCGCTGATGCCGCCATTGCGGAAGGCATGCCGGTAGCGCAACTCCACCGTCTGGCTGTCGCCGGTGCCCAGCCATGGCGTCAGCGTCAGGTCGGCATGGTCGCCCAGCATGATGAAATAGGGCACCTGCAATTGCGTCCCGGTCACATCATCCGACCGGATCGAGGGCGCGAGGAAGCCGGTTGCCCGGTTCAGCGACGGATCCGGCAGACGCATCTGCGGCAGGTACATGACCGGCACGCCGATCACGCGGAACTGTGCGCCTTCGAAATAGAGCTGCTGTTCCTCGGCGTCATGGATCACGCGTTCGGCGCGGATTTCCCACAGCGGGGTCGGGTTGTCGAAACAGACTTCGCAAGAAGACGCGACGGCCTGGTACATCTGGGTGTAGCGCCCGTCGGTGCGGTCGATCTGCGTGGCCGCGATCTGCAACTGCCGATCCAGCACCAGCCGTGCCGATTGCAGCACGCCGTTTTGCAGGTCCGCCGAGAGGTCGGCGAAATCCGCGACGATAATCGTATCGCCCGTGCCGTCGATCAGGGTGATCGGACCTTCGACCGTGATCTGGTCACCGCTCTGGCTGTACGTGATGGCGCTGGCGCGCAGCCGGGTGCCCTGCCAGAACACCTCGACCCCGCCGCGTGCGGTAATGGCCTGTCCCACGCTGTCGAACTGGATGTCATCGGCGATCAGGGTTGCGGGCACGCCTTGAGCGCGCGTTCCGTCCAAGGGGGCGAACGCGATCAGCCCCGCGGCAAGGGCCGTCGTCACGATATGACGCGCGCGGCGTGTCATCCGTCCTCCGTATGCAACAACAGCCCCACTGCCAGCAGAATGGCAGCCACGGGGGGCGCCCAAGCGACCAGCGTGGCGGGCAGCTGTCCGGTCTCACCAAGAACTTCTGCGAAATCTCGGATAAAGAACACCCCGAATCCAAGTAAAACCGCACCCAAGACCATTATTCCCGTCTTGCCGAAGCGCGTATGCCGCATCGTGAAGCCGGCGCCGATCAGAACCATGGCCGATAGCATCAGCGGATTCGACAATTGCATCTGTAGCCAGATGCGATGTTGAACGGCGGCGAACCCGGCGGCGTTCAACTGCGAGATGAAGCCGGGCAACTCGTAGATCGGCACCGTCTCGGGCGCGCCGAAACTGTCGCGAATCTGCTCGGCCGTGAGCGTCGAGGGCAGGACGAGCCGTTCAAACCGCTCGGCGGCGGCCTGCGGGTTCTCGGCGCCCGCGATGGGCCAGAGCGTGACCCCCGTCAGGTCCCAGGCGCCGTCTTCGAGAAGCGCCTCGCGCGCGGTGATCCGCTGGGTCAGCAGGCCGTTGGCGTCGAACCCGTAAAAGGTGGCGCCGAACAGATGAGTGCCGTCCGAATTGGTCGCGTCGGCATGGATCACCGTCTGGCTGTCGGGCGTGCCCTGCCGCAGCCACAAGCCTTCGTCGCTGACCGAGAGGGTGCGCTCCTCCAGCCCGCGCATCCGGGCGAAGCTCAGATCGTATTGCCGCGTCGTGGCCGCCACGATCGGGTTAAGCACCGCAAGCGCCGCGACGCCCAGCAGGAAGGCCACCGCAACCGGCGAGGCGGCAGACCGAAGGGCCGAGCGACCTGCCGCGCGCACCACAACCAGTTCCGAGGTGCGCGCCAGCCCAAGGAACAAGAAAAGCGTTGCGATCATGACGAAAAGGGGCAGCCAGGCATAAAGCGCGCCAGGCAGGTTCAGCAGCGAAAGCTGGAACACCGCGCCCAGTCCGTTGTCAGGCCCGACGCGCCCCAGGTGTTCGGCAATGTCGATGGGCATCAGGATGCCCACGAAGACCGCCACGACAATGAAGAGCGCACGCAAGAAGCGACGGGCGATATAGAGATGCAGGATCATGCCGGCACCGCCCTGATGTGGCGCATCAAACCGCTGCGCCGCCGTCGGCTTAGCCCCGCAAGCACGAGCAAGGCCAAGGTGATCGCCGCGGCAAGCCCGGCCTGCAAATAGGCCAAGGGCCAGAGCGACGGATCGCGCGTGGCCGTCGCCTCGGACCAGTTCCAGACCACCTGCAAAGGCACGATGAGAACGACCGCGATCAGGATCTGCCGCCAGACCCCGAAGCGCGAGAAATGCCCCAGCATCAGCGTCGCGGCGGCGATCAGGGGCGGAAACATCACGAAGAGCGCGCGCCCGATCCGGTCATGCCCTTCGTAGAGCACATCGGCCAACGGGTCGCGCAGGGCCTCGGCCAGCGTTTCATCGGCGAAGATCAGCGTCAGCGTCGAAAGTTCCCGCGCATCAAGGCGCCGCGTCCCGCCATCGGCGATCAGGGCACCGATATCATAGGTGAAATCGGCAAATTGCACCGTCGAGAGGCGCCCCGTTTCACGGTCCAGCGACTGCGCCATCCCGTCGAACATCACAAGCCGCGGTCCGGTTTCGGACCGCACCAGAAGGGCGGTGGTGGCGGTGTAGGTCACCTCGACCGTATCGGCCGACGCATCTTGCAGGAACAGGTCACGAAACTCGCCCAACTCGGTGATCTCGCGGATGTAGACGGTCAGCCCGTCCGCCGGGTGGATGAACTGCCCCTCGCGCAGGAAACGGCCCGTGACATCCTCGCCCACTTCGGCGCGGCGGTCATTGTATTGGCCGCGTGCCGCCGGGGCGAGGACATTGGCGAGGATCAGCACGAGGATCGTCAGCATCATCCCGAACAGGAACACCGGGCGCAGCAACCTTGCCGCCGACAGGCCGGCGGTCTGCAACACCACCAACTCGCTTTCGTTGATCATCCGGTTGAAGACGTAAAGCGTCGCCACGAAGCTGGATACCGGCAGGACCATCAACATGATCTCGGGCAGGCTGAGTGCGGTGAATTCCAGGAACACCGACAGGTTCTGCCCGTCCGCGATCAGCGCATCGAACAAATCGATCGCCGCCTCGATCCAGTAGACGGAGACGAGGACGAGGCTGAAAAAGCCGAACAGCACCATAAGCTGCGCAAGGATATAGCGGTCATACCGCCCCACGCCGTTTCGCCCCCATCGTCTGGCACTTCCCTTCCTCGGATCGTCGGCACGTGGCGCAAGGACCCCAGATGATGCGCCCGGTGGCAGCCGAACGCGGTTATCTTGTTTTAATCCAATTCCATCGCCGCCGTAAGGGTGATCTGGCCTTCCGCCCATCGCCGCCCTAATGTCGCGACAAGAATGACACGCTGACCTGAGCAGGGGGCCTTGGCCATGACGACGCCGATCACCATCGACTTCACCGAAACCGATCTCGACGCGCTGAAGGACGCCGGGGGCACCCTGGCCGTGATCGTCACACCCGAAGGCAAGCTGGACCCCGCCGCGCGCCGCCTGAACCGCCTGACCAAGGGCATGCTGGCCCGGCTGGTCGAGGCCGATCGGTTCGCCAAGGCCAAGGAAGGGGATGCGATCACGATGGCGTTCCCCGCCGGGATGGCGGCCGACATGCTGGTGGTGCTGAAACTCTCGCGCCGCCCGTCGGTCGAGGACGCGCGCAAGGCCGGGGCATCACTGGCCAAGGTGCGCGGCAAGGGCGCGCTGACGCTCTGCGCCGGATCGACCAACAAGATCGAGGAACTGGCCCTCGGCCTCAGCCTGCGCAGCTACGATTTCACCGACCACAAGAGCGGTGACAGCGACCCTGCCGAGGGCGCGAGCATCATGGTCACCAAACCCGATGCCGCAACCGAGGCCTGGGCCGACAAGGCCGCGCTGGCCGACGGTGTGTTCTTCACCCGCGACCTCGTGAACGAACCCGCCAACGTTCTGACGACCGAGGAATTCGCCGAGCGCCTCAAGGCGCTGTCGGGGCTGGGGGTCGAGGTTACCGTTCTGGAGGAAGACGAGCTTGAAAAGCTCGGGATGCGCGCCCTTCTGGCCGTCGGGCATGGGTCCGAGAGCCCCTCGAAGGTCGTGGTGATGGAATGGAAGGGCGGCGGCGACGAGGCGCCGCTTGCGCTGGTTGGCAAGGGTGTCGTCTTTGACACGGGCGGGATCAGCCTGAAACCCGCGGGCGGTATGGAAGACATGACCATGGACATGGGCGGCGCGGGCGTCGTGGCGGGGGCCATGCGCGCCATCGCGCAGCGCAAGGCCAAGGCCAATGTCGTGGGCCTTGTCGGGCTGGTGGAAAACATGCCCTCGGGCCGGGCGCAGCGTCCGGGCGACGTGGTCAAATCCATGAAGGGCGACACGATCGAGGTCATCAACACCGATGCCGAGGGGCGCTTGGTGCTCTGCGATGTGATGTGGTACGCGCAAGAGAAATTCGCCCCCGCCGGCATGGTCGACCTGGCGACGCTGACCGGCGCGATGATCATCGCGCTGGGGCATGAGAATGGCGGCGTCTTCTCGAACAACGATGCGTTTGCCAATGCCTTCCTCAAGGCTGCTGCCGCCGAGGGCGAAGGCGCGTGGCGCTTGCCGATGGGACAGGCCTATGACGACCTGCTGAAAAGCCGCATCGCCGACATGAAGAACGTGGGCGGGCGCGCGGCGGGCTCGATCACGGCGGCGCAGTTCCTCGGGCGTTTCGTAAAGGAAGACACGCCGTGGATCCATCTCGACATCGCGGGGGTGGCCAGCGTGAAATCCGAAACGATGCTGGCGCCGAAGGGTGCGACGGGCTGGGGCGTTCTGGCGCTCGACCGGCTCGTGCGTGACAATTACGAAGGGTAGGGCGGTTGGGCGCGGCCTTTTTCTACCACCTGACGCGCCAGCCGCTCGACGTGACGCTGCGCAGCCTGTTGGAGAAGTCGCTCCAACAGGGGTGGCGCGTGGCCGTGCGGGGCCGGACCGACGACATGCTGGAGCGGCTGGATGCGCAGCTCTGGCTTGGGCCGTCGGGGGACGAGTTCCTGCCCCATGGACGGTCCGGCGGGCCGCATGATGCCGATCAGCCGATCCTTCTGACCACCGCAGAGGCGGCGGCCAACCAGCCCGATTGCCTCGTCTCCGTCGAAGGGGCTGCCGTGAGCGCACCGGAGGTCGCGGCCCTGTCGCGCGTCATGATCCTGTTCGACGGGCATGACCCGGCGGCGGTCCAGACGGCGCGCGAACAGTGGAAATCCCTGACCGACGCAGGGGCAGAGGCGAAATACTGGTCGGAAGAGTCTGGTCGGTGGGAAATGAAGGCGCAATCCGGCGGGCGAGACGGCGCCTGACGGGCGCGTCAGCGCTCCAGCAGCAAACGCCCGTCGGCAATCTCGATGCGGTCGAACCGTCGCAGGTAGCTCATCCCCAGCAGGCTGTCGCGCATCTCGGCGCCGTTCACCACGACGCGCACGCCGGTGTCCACCACGCCGCCCAGTTCCAGCGCATCGACCCGGACGGGCGAGGTTTCGACGATGCCATTCGCGGTATTGGCGCGGCCCGAGAAGATCAGCGAGTCGAGGTCGAGCCCCGCCCGTTCGGCATCCGATCGGCTGAGCACCACATCGCTTGCGCCCGTGTCGACGACGAAGCGCACCGGTGTGCCGTTCACCCCCAGGACCAGGTAGAAATGCCCGTCGGCGGCCTGCGGCACCTCGATCCGCGTGCCTTCCATCATCACCGATTGGCGCGGGGCAAGGTCGTTGCGGATATCGGTGAAGAGGCCCATGGCGACGATGGCACCGAGGAAAATGAAGATCCAGATCGCCGCGTATTGCGTCAGCTTCCCGATATTGCGGCGGTTCGAGGCCACAAGCCACCCCGCGATCGCCGTGCCCAGCAGGGCAAGGTAGATCAGGCTTCCGATTTGTTCGCCATTCAGCATCAGCACACCCCTTTGCCTAGCATATAGGGTGGGTGCGGCGTCAGATCACGGCCAGGTCGCGCAAACCGTCGATCACGAATTGCACCGACAGGGCGGCCAGCAGCATGCCCAAAAGCCGCGTCACCACGTTGATCCCGGTCTCGCCCAGCAGGCGTTCCAACCGCCCGGCCAACAGAAACAGCGTGAAGACCGCGAGCAAGACGATCGCCATGACCGCATGGATCAGCGCGATGTGCAGCAGGTCGCCCCCTTCCTGCCCGGTCAGCAGGATCATCGTCGCGATGGAGCCGGGCCCCGCGATCAGAGGGATCGCCAGCGGAAACACCGACGGATCGTCCGAATGCTCGGCCTCGGCCTGACCCTGCCGGCGCTGGCTGCGCCGCTCGAACAACATGTCTAGGGCCGTCAGGAACAACAGGATGCCGCCCGCCATGCGAAAGGCCGGCATGGAGATCCCGAGGAAGTTCAACACCGCTTCGCCCGCCATGCCGAACAGCGTCAGAAGGCCGAAAGCGACGAGGCAGGAACGGATCGCAACCTTGCGCCGGTGCACGGCATCCATCCCCGCCGTCAGCGCCACGAAAAGCGGCGCCATGCCGATCGGGTCGATGATGACGAAGAGCGCCACGAAGGCGGGGATATAGGCGGCCAGTTCCATGCTGCGACCCGTGCCGCGCGGGCGCGCAAAGGTCAATGCTCATGGGTCGAAAAAGGGCGGGTCGGGGCGCACGCCTCGGGTGCAAACAAGACACGCGCCCCGGCCCCTTCAGCGCATGAAATCTGCGCTGGTCACGGCGCCATCCCCGTCCTGGTCGATCTGATCGAGCCAGCTATCGGTTCCGGCGATGAACTCATCACGTGTGACGCTGCCGTCTCCGTCGGCATCGTTGGGGGGCAGGCCAAGCCCGTCGGCCACCATCTGCATCATCTCGCGGGCCGGTTCCGGTCCTTCGAAATTCTCCATGTCGGCATTCCGGGCCGCGTCGAAGGCGACGTATTCCTCAGCGCTCAGGACGCCGTCCTCATCGGCGTCGAACATGCCGAAGACGGTGCCGCGCATCTCTTGCAGTTCGGCCAATGTGGCGGTGCCGTCGGCGTCGAGGTCCCATGCGGTCATGAATTGCGATCCCGGCGCGGCGTGCGCATCGGCAAAGGCCGCGCCCGCGCCAATGGCCAGGATCAGAAAGGTCGTTTTCAGGGTGGTCATGTGTCTGTGTTCCTCGGGTCAGGCCACGGGATGTTTCATCCGGGCCATGACGTTGGTTTTCTGAACGAATTGCTGCACCAGCGCGCCCACGACATGGAGTGCGATCAGGGCCAGCAGAACGAATTTCAGGATGTTATGCGCCGTCGCGGCGCCTTCGGCCCCGCCAAACCACGCAACCGAACCCGAGATCGGCATCAGCAGCATCAGGGCATAAAACGCCCATTGCGTCGCGAGCGCCACCTTGGCCTTGCCGGGTGCGCTTTCGGTTCCCGCCGGGGCGGGGGCGCCGTGGCTGAAGCGCAGGGCGAGGCGCCAGATGGTCAGCAGGGCGACCAGCGCGCCCAGAAACACGTGCTGCGCGATCATCGGGTTGAAGGCGATCTCGGCCCCGTTCAACCAATCGGCCCAAGCCTGCGAAATCGCATCCTTGAAGACGTATTGCAGGGCGACGAGGCCCACGATGATCCAGTGAAGGCGGATCTGCGTCCGCGTGTATCCGGCGGGTGTGGCCATGACAGGGCTCCTTCAATTTGCACCTGTCAATAATATACATAAGCAATATATGTTTTGGAATGCGGCCTGCGCGCGGCACGCTGTCGCGCCGCGCGACCAAGACTTAAAACAATTTCCGAGGGTTAGTGGCGCGCTTTAACTCGCGTCCGCCTCTTCGAGACGTTCGGCTGCGGCCATCCAGAGCGCTTCGGCGCGGTCGAGGCCGTCCATCACCTCGGCGTATTTCCTCTGCCAAACCCCAAGATCGCCCGCGCGGTCGTCTTGGTAAAGCGCGGGATCGGCCAGTTTCGCAGCCAGTTTCTCGCGCATCTCCTCGATCTTCTGCACGCGCGCTTCGGCGCGGCGGACCTCGGCGCGCAGTTCCTTGATCTGGTCCTGACTGGGGCGCTTGGGTTTGGGCTTTTCCGCAGCTTTATCGGGCTTTGGCGGCTTGTCCTCGCCCTTCAACAGCATCTGCCGATAGCTGGCCAGATCGCCGTCATAAGGGGCCACGCGCCCGTCCTTCACCAGCCACAGGCGGTCCGCCACGAGGCTGAGCAGATGCATGTCATGGCTGACGAGGATCACCGCACCGGAATAGGCGGTCAGCGCCTCGACCAGCGCCTCGCGGCTTTCGATGTCGAGGTGGTTGGTCGGTTCGTCCAGGATCAGCATATGCGGCGCGTCCAGCGTCGCCAGCAACAGCGACAGGCGCGCCTTCTGCCCGCCGGACAACTTGGCCACCAGAGTTTCGGCCTGGTCCGCGCCAAGGCCGAAGCCCGCCAGACGTGCGCGCAGTTTCGGCGGTGCCTCGGTGGGGCGCTCACGTTGGATGTGCTGGAGCGGCGTCTCGTCGAGGTGCAACTCGTCCACCTGGTGCTGCGCAAAATACCCGACCCGCAGCTTGGACGAGGCGGTGACGCGCCCCTCCATCGTCTGCAACTTGCCCGCCAGCAGCTTGGAGAGGGTGGATTTCCCCTCGCCATTGCGGCCCAGCAGGGCGATGCGGTCATCCTGGTCGATGCGCAGGTTCAATCGCGCCAGAACGGCCTTTCCGTCATAGCCCACCGAGGCCCCTTCGAGGTTCACGATGGGCGGCGACAGCTGGTCCGGCTCGGGGAAGGTGAAGACGGTGCGCGCGGCATCCTCGGGCGCGCGGATCGTTTCCATCTTTTCCAGCATCTTGACCCGCGATTGCGCCTGTTTCGCTTTGGAGGCCTTGGCGCGGAACCGGTCGACGAAGCTTTGCAGATGGGCGCGCTGCACCTCCTGCTTCTTGGCGGCGGCGGCCTGCACCGCGCGCTGTTCGGCCCGGGTCCGGGCGAAGGTGTCGTACCCCCCGGAATAGAGCGTCAGCTTCTTGTCGGTCAGGTGCAGGATGTGCCCCACCGCCCGGTTCAGCAGATCACGGTCATGGCTGATGACCAAGACAGTGTGCGGATATTTCGCGAGGTAGCTTTCCAGCCACAGCGCCCCTTCAAGGTCGAGGTAGTTGGTCGGTTCGTCCAGCAGCAGGACATCGGGCTGCGCAAAGAGCACACCCGCCAGTGCCACACGCATGCGCCAGCCGCCCGAGAAGGCGGAACAGGGCATCTGCTGCTCGGCATCGGTAAAGCCCAACCCCTTGAGGATCGAGGCGGCGCGCGCCTCGGCCGACCAGGCGTCGATATCGGTCAGGCGCGTCTGGATGTCGGCCATGCGGTGTCCGTCTGCCGTTTCGGCCTCGGCCAGCAGGGCGGCGCGTTCGACATCGGCCTCCAGCACCGTGTCGATCAGCGACGTCTCGGACGACGGCACCTCCTGCGCGACGCCGCCGATGCGGGCGCGGGCGGGCACCTCGATGCTGCCGCTGTCCAGCGTCAACTCGCCCCGGATCAGGCGGAAGAGCGTCGTCTTGCCGGTGCCATTGCGGCCCACGATGCCCACCTTGTGCCCGGCGGGAATGGTGGCCGACGCCCCTTCCAGAAGGGACCGGCCTGCGACGGAATAGGAGATGTCTGAGATACGCAGCATGGGCGCGGTGTGACGCGCCGCGTGCGGGCTGTCAATCATCGCCTTTTCAACCCGCAACCCCCGTGTTAGAGGGCGCGCGATCCTTAACCCACCCCGTTTCAACGGAGCGAGACATGGCCATTCAGCGCACCTTTTCCATCATCAAGCCCGACGCCACCAAGCGCAATCTGACCGGCGCGATCAACGCCAAGATCGAAGCCGCCGGCCTGCGCATCATTGCGCAGAAGCGCATCCACATGACCCCCGCCCAGGCCGGCACCTTCTACGCCGTCCACAAGGAGCGCCCCTTCTATGGTGAACTGTGCGAGTTCATGGCCTCCGAGCCGGTCGTCGTGCAGGTGCTGGAAGGTGAGAACGCGATTGCGAAGTACCGTGAAGTGATGGGCGCCACCGACCCGGCCGAAGCCGCCGAAGGCACCATCCGCAAGGAGTTCGCGCTGTCCAAGGGCGAAAACTCGGTCCACGGCTCGGACGCACCCGAAACCGCAGCCGAGGAAATCGCGTATTTCTTCGCCGGGCTCGAACTGGTCGGCTAAACGTCGGCGATACCGGATTGCGAAGGGGCGGTTGCCGGGCTCGGCACCCGCCCTTTCTCGTGCAGGTGCTGCCGCAAGAACGCGATGTTGCGGCGGTTGGCCTTGAACCCGATGTCGAACACGTCGCCGAGCATGGGCACGAGGCCCACCGCGTAGTCCAGCGCATAGGTGCCGGTCATGCGCAGAAGGACGGGCGTCGAGGCCCCAAGCCGCCGCGCCGACAGCAGGATGTAGGCGGCGGGGGCGAGGGCGAGCGTATCGCCGACGCCCGGGATCAGGCCGATCAGCCCGTCATACCCGATGCGGATCCCGGTGAAGGGAATGCGGAACGCGCTGTCCAGTCGGGTCGCCAGGCGATCGAGCCGTTCCAACTGCCTTTGGGTCTCGGGGCCGGTCATCGGCTACACCGTGCGCGGCTGGTCGCGCAGGATGATGTACAGCGCGTGCACGATGCCGGGGATGTAGCCCAAAATCGTCAGAACGATATTGATCCAGAAATGCTTGGTCAGGCCGACCTCCAGAAACACGCCAAGGGGCGGCAGGATGATGGAGGCGAGGATGCGCAGGATATCCATGATGATCTCCCTGTGAAGCTGCATGATTGTCTGTGAAGGGGAACGGTCATGATCTGGATAGGTTCCGACGATCTCCAATTCGCGGGCCGTTTTGACCCGCGCGCGCATGGGCGTGTGGATTTGATGCATCTGCAACAAATCCGATAAATCAGATATCCCAAAAGAAAAGGCCGCCTCGCATGAGGCGGCCTTTGATCTTTTGGGGGACTGCGCGGGGGAAGCGCCCGTCGCAGTCCCCTGATCGGCGCCCGACCCGCCGGGAGGAGGGAGGGGAGAGTGCGCCGAAACGGGTGTTTACATCGGTTCGGGCAGCGGGGTGTCCGCGGTGCGCGTCGGCAGGACCGGGTGCACGACCTCGGGGATCTCGCCGGTCAGCGTGCGCAGGAAGGCGGCGATGTCCGAGATCTCCTGTTCGCTGAGTTCGGCACCCAGCTGGGCCACGCCCATGACGGCCACGGCTTCTTCCAGGTCCCAAACGGCGCCAGAGTGGAAGTAGGGGGCGGTCAGTTCGATGTTGCGCAGCGGTGCGGCGCGGAAGACGTAATCGTCCATCGCGGTTTCCGTCACGGCAAAGCGGCCGCGGTCGCCCTCGGGCAGAACGTTGGCGCCCGGACGCTCGACCAGGCCGAACGGGTAATAGTCCTGGCCACCCATGTTGACGCCCGCGTGGCAAGCGGCACAGCCTTGATCGATGAAGGCGTTCAGACCGGCCAGTTCCTGTTCATTGAGGCTATCGGCCCCCATCAGGAACTGGTCGAAGCGCGAGTTCGGCGTGGTCAGCGTGGCTTCGAATGCCTCGATGGCAAGCGCGAAATTGTCAAAGGTGACAGGATCTTCCTCGCCCGGGAAGGCCTCTTGGAAGGCGTCCACATAGGCCTGCATCGAGTTCAGCGTTGCGATCACGCGCTCGGGCGTGTTGTTCATCTCGACACCGGCCTGAACCGGGCCGGTGGCCTGCTCGGCAAGGTCGGCGGCGCGGCCGTCCCAGAACTGGGCGACGTTGAACACGGCGTTGAACACGGTGGGCGAGTTGCGCGGACCGGCCTGCCAGCCATGGCCAATCGAGGTTTCGAGGCCGTCTACCCCGCCCGTGCCGACATTGTGGCAGGACTGGCACGAGAACAGGCCCGAGCGCGACATGCGCGGATCGAAGAACAGCATCGCACCGAGATCGACCCGCTGGCGAGTGACCATGTTGCCGTTGTCTAGATCGGGGGTCGACAGCGGAATCGGCTCGAACAATTCGTTTGCGTATTCACGCAGCTCATCGTTTGCCAGCGCGGGACCTGCAAGGGCGGTTGCAAGGGCAACGCCGGCGGTGAGCGTGGTGCGGAACATGATCTGGATCTCCATTCGGTTTGCGCGCTTCCCGGAAGCCCGTTGGAATGATTCCAGAGTATGCGAAAGTGCACGGAAAAGTGTTTGACATAGGTCAACTTCCGTAGCGTCAAAAAGGTATTTTTTGGTTCGTTTTTTAACGGCGGGCGCCGGTCCCGATCCGGTCGAGGATGCGTTCGAGCTCGGGGTTGGCGCCGCCGCTTTCGCGGGTCCGTGCGATGATCGCGTCGAAGGTTTCGCGCAGCGCGGCTTTCTCGGCGCCCTTGCAATCGTTCCAGGGGCGTCCTTGCAGGCTCATGACCAAGACGTAGAACCCGATGAAATGCGGCCGGGTGCCGGTTTCGATCATGCGGGCGTAGGCGGTTTCCGCTCCGATCCTTTGCAGATCCGTCGCCGTGTGAATCCCCGCGCGGGCGAGGGCCTCGGCTTGGGCCGGTCCGATGTTGCGGATCGTGGTGACGGAGTCTTCCGCCGGGGTGTTGCTCATCTTCGGGACCTCCCGAAGATCAGCCTATCAGATGCTGGCCCAATCCTTGAAGCGGACCGGGGCCGGGCGCGGTTTTTCGGGCTTCTGGCCCTTCGCCGGGGTGGGTTGAGGTGTTGTTGGCATAATATTGCTCCAAACCGTCATGAAACGTAATTTCATGAAAGTCTTATTCTTGCCACAAATCGAGCAAAACCGGGGAAACAATGTGGCGGAATTGTGTCCGCCGCTGCAACGTTGCACGGCGGACACAGGGACAAGTGCCTGTCAGGCCTTGGATTTCAGCGCATCGTAATTCGCCTTGATCCGCTCGAGGATGTAGTCGCCGGCGGTGATCGGCGGGTATTTCCCGGCTGGGCCACGCAGGACGAAATCCTTGTTGGCCTGTGCGAAGAAGGGGATCGAATAGCGCGGTCCGAGATACTCGTCAGGGCGCGGCATCCGTACGCGGTGCGGGTTCGACAGCAGGCGGTCATCGGACCAGCGCATCAGCATGTCGCCGATGTTGCAGGTGATGATGCCGGTGACGGGCTCGACACTGGTCCAGGCGCCGTCTTCGGCGGCGTAGCCGGGGCAGACCTGCAACCCGCCCTGGCCGGTTTTCTGATGCAAGAGCGTCAGGCAATCGAAATCGGTATGGGCACCGGCGCGCCAGCCCTCGAAATCCTCGGGCTTGGCGTTTTCCATCGGCAGGTAGTGGATCAGGCGCAGCGTGGATTGATACTCGGGCGAGGCCGGGTCATGGGCGCGGGTGAAGAGATCCTCGGCAAACCCCAGTTTCAGAGCGAAGCAGGAGAGCACCTTCATCGCGACCTCCCAGTTGGCGCGCTCGAAGGCCAGCATCTTGTCCTTGAACGCGGGCAGCGCCTCTTCGGCTGGCCAGAGGCCGTCCATGCGGGGCAGGGTGATCTGGTAGCTTTCCTTCTGGTCCGGCGTACCGGTCGAGGGGCGAACCTGCGCCTTGAACTCCCAACCCGCGTTGGTGCCGGGGCGCAGCGGCATGGTTTCCTTCACCTCCATGGGCTGGGCGAAGAATTTTTCGGACAGCGCGAACGCTTCCTCGATCTGTTCCAGCGGGATGCCGTGCCCGGTCAGTTGGAACAGGCCCAATGTCGTCGCGGCCTCCCACAGCTGGTCGGCGATCTCGGCCTTGCGGGTCTCGTAATCGCTCAGGTCGATCAGGGCGACCTGATGCGTTCCCTCGGTGCCCATCCCGCCGATACGGGATTCCCGGTTCAATTCGTCGTAGCTGTAGCTGCCGGTCGATGCGGTCATGGTCGTTCTCCTGTTCCAGGGCCTGGACGGCCTGCGCGTGAAACGGGAGCAATGACCCGGACGCCCTTGCGCCCTGACTGCTTCTACTCCGCGAAAAAGCTGACGATCCGGCCAAGTGGAAGAGAGACGAGGAGGCGGATCGTCAGCCAGTCTTTTCGCGTCGGCGCCTTTGAGATCGGCAAAGGAAGGGAGGAGACTGATCCCGAGGCGTCCGACAATTTGAAGGTCGCACGGGGTCGGCGCTGCGCATAGGCAAAGCGCGCCGCTGCGCCGCGGCATTCGGCATTTGCACAATTCTTGAGCGAAACTTCTGGCGCTGCCCCGCGATATTGTGCGGTTTCGAAGCCGGTTTCGGGCGATCCCCGCGACTCGCAACGAAAAACGCCCCGCCCGAAAGGGGGCGAGGCGTTGACGTGCCAGGCGGGGTGAGCCGCCGGGCAGGCATCTCAGATGGCGAGGTATTCCTCGCGCAACTCGTTGTTATCCAGAACTTCCTTGGCGTCGCCGTCAAAGACGACCGAGCCGGTGTCGAGGATCACGGCGCGGTCGGCCAGTTCCAGCGCGGCCACGGCGTTCTGTTCCACGATGATGGTGGTGATGCCCTGGTCGCGGATCACGTTCAGGGTCTTGGCGATTTCCTGGACGATGACGGGCGCCAGCCCTTCGTAGGGTTCATCGAGCAGAAGGATCTTGATGTCACGGGCAAGCGCGCGGGCGATGGCCAGCATCTGCTGTTCGCCCCCGGACAGCGTGACCCCTTCCTGCTTGCGGCGCTCACCGAGGCGGGGGAACAGCTCGTAGATACGGTCCATCGACCAGCCGTGGGGCGGGGCGATCTGCGCGAGCTTGAGGTTTTCCTCGACCGTCAGGCCCGGGATAATGCGCCGATCCTCGGGCACAAGCGCAAGGCCGTTCTGTGCCGCCTGGTGGGCCTTCATCTCGTGCAGGGGCTGGTGGTCGAGCCAGATCTCGCCATGGCGCAACTCGGGGTCGTCCACCCGCGCGATGGTGCGCAGGGTCGAGGTCTTGCCCGCGCCGTTGCGCCCCAGAAGGGCGAGGATCTCGCCCTCGTGCACGTTGAAGCTGATGCGCTGGACGATGTAGCTTTCGTCGTAATAGGCGTCGATCTCCCAGACCGACAGGAAGGCCGGCGCATGGCTGGCGTGGTTGGCGTTCGGATCCCAATCCGGATTGACGTTCATCTTATTCCCTCCTGCCGGTCCTCAGACCTGCGCTTCGCCAAGATAAGCTTCGCGGACCTTCGGGTGGCCCTTGATGTTCTCGGGGATGTCCTCGACCAGCGGCGTGCCTTGGGCCAGGACCGTGATCCGGTCGGCGAGGCTGAAGACGACATGCATGTCGTGTTCGATGATCGCCATTGTGATGTTGCGCTTTTCCTTGATCTCCTTGAGCAGGTCGATCGTGTTGTTGGTATCGGCGCGCGCCATGCCGGCGGTCGGTTCATCCAGCAGCAGCAGCTTGGGCTTCTGCACGAGGCACATGGCCATTTCCAGCCGCCGCTTGTCCCCGCGCGAGAGCGAGGCGGAATGCATGTGCCGCTTGTCGAGCATGTTCACCTCGTCGAGCATGCCCTCGGCCTCGTCGAGCAATTCCCGCTCGTTTGCGATGGTCTCGTAGGCATGCAGGCGGAAGGTGCCGTCGCGCCGGGCAAAGACCGGCATCAGCATGTTTTCCAGCACCGTCAGATCGCCGAAGATCTCGGGGGTCTGGAAGACGCGGCTGATGCCCATCTGGTTGATCTCGTAGGGCTTGCGGCCAAGCACGCTTTGTCCCTCGAACGTGACCGTCCCGGTGTCGGGGATGAGCTTGCCCACGAGGCAGTTCAGCAGCGTGGACTTGCCCGCCCCGTTGGGGCCGATGATGGCGTGACAGGTGCCTTCCTGCACGCTGAGGTTCACTTTCCCCAGCGCTTGCAGACCGCCGAAGCGCTTGTTGACGTCCGTGACTTCTAGGATACCCATGGCCGTCTCTCCTCACTCGCCGGGTTTCGGGGCAGGGGTGGTCGTGCTGCTGGGGGGCGTTTCTTCGCGGCGCTTGCGGCGGAAGAGGTTGCCGATCCGCTTGCCGCCCTCGACGATGCCGCCGGGCAGGAAGATCACCACCAGCATGAACACGATCCCCAGCGTCAGGTGCCAGCCCTTGCCGACGAAGGGGTAGATGATGGCGACCACGAAATCCTCCAGACCGTCGGGCAGGAAGGCGAACCACTGGTGCAAGATGGTCGAGTTGATGGTCGAGATGATCGACTCGAGATACTTGATGACGCCCGCGCCAAGGATCGGGCCGATCAGCGTGCCCACGCCGCCAAGGATCGCCATCAGCACGACCTCGCCCGATGCGGTCCAGATCATCCGCTCGGCGCCGGCCAGCGGGTCCATCGCGACCATCAGGCCACCGGCGAGACCGGCATACATGCCCGAGATCACGAAAGCCGCCAGCGTGTAGGGCCGCGCGTTCAGGCCGGTATAGCTCATCCGGGCCTGGTTCGACTTGACGGCCCGCAGCATCAGGCCAAAGGGCGACCGGAACAGCCGGATGGCAAAATAGAAGGCGACCGCCATCACCACGGCGCAGAAGTAGTAGCCGGTATTGAAGGTGAACGACCATGCGCCCAGTTCCAGCGTGCTCGATGCGTTCATTTCGAGCCCGAAGAAATGTGGCACCGGGATATTGCCCTCGGCCGTCTGGCTGGTCCCCAGAACGCGCGGGTCATTCAGCGACAGGGTCAGGCCGGTCTCGCCGCCCGTGATCGGTGTCAGAACGGAATAGGCGAGGCTGTAGCACATTTGCGCAAAGGCCAGTGTCAGGATCGAGAAATAAATTCCCGATCGGCGCAGCGAGACATAGCCGATGATCACCGACAACAGACCCGCCGTCAGTACCGAGATGATCAGAGCGGGCACGACGTTCATGGTGAGCAGCTTCATCATCCAGACCCCGGCATAGGACCCGACCCCCAGAAAGGCCGCGTGGCCAAAGGACAGGTACCCCGTCAGCCCGAAGAGGAT
This sequence comes from Maritalea mobilis, assembly GCF_019800885.1. Classification (GTDB taxonomy): domain Bacteria; phylum Pseudomonadota; class Alphaproteobacteria; order Rhodobacterales; family Rhodobacteraceae; genus Roseibacterium; species Roseibacterium beibuensis. Next base: position 903,990 of record NZ_JAHVKE010000001.1, on the reverse strand, counting down.
GTTGAAGCCGACCGCGAAGATCCCGAAGATCACCAGCTTTTGCAGCAAGTCCGGGTAGCCGCCGTTGAACTGAGCCAGGCCCGAACCTTCGGGGAAGGGGTTCATGATGAAGGGCGCGAAGATCAGCATCCCCAGAACGATCAGGTAAAGGCGCAGATCCGCCTTGTTCAATCCGAGCATGGGATCAATCCTCCATCACGCCCTTGCGGCCCATGAGGCCACGCGGACGGGTCAACAGCACGATGATGGCGACCAGGTAGATGATGACCTGGTTGATGCCGGGGATGAGGTCGATGACCTGCGACATGGACGCGAAACTCTGCAACACGCCCAGCAGGAACCCAGCCGCCACAGCGCCGCCAAGGCTGCCCATGCCGCCGACGACGACCACCACGAAGCTGAGCACGAGGAAATCCATCCCCATATGGTAGTTTGGCGACAGGATCGGTGTGTACATCACGCCCGCCAGCCCCGCGACGATGGCCGCGATCGCGAACATGGTGGTGAAGCGCTTGTCGATATCAATCCCGAGGATGCCCACGGTCTCGCGGTCGGCCATGCCGGCGCGCACCACCATCCCGAAGGTGGTGAATTGCAGGAAGGCAAAGACAGCGCCGATGACCACGGCGGCAAAGGCGAAATAGACGAGGCGCCAGTAGGGATACATGATTGCGAAAGGTTCAAATCCAAAGATCTGGCCCAGATCGAAGGACCCGACGAAAGCGTCGGGAGCAGGGGTGGGGATCGGGTTGGCGCCGTAAAAGGCCTTGATGATTTCCTGCAGCACGATCGCCAGGCCAAATGTCACCAGGATCTGGTCGGCATGGGGGCGCTTGTAGAAATGCTTGATCAGGCCGCGTTCCATCGCGATGCCGATCAGCGCCATGATGGGGATCGCCACGATGATGGCCAGTGGCACCGACCAGTCGATGATGGCGGCGCCCGTCTGAGTGCCGAACCAATGTTCGACATAGGGCACCTGCACCTGCATCGGGTTGCCGAGGAAATCTGTGCGGGTCTCGTCAATGACGGAGAATGACAGGTTCAGCACCCGGTTCAGCGTCACCGCGACGAAGGCGCCGATCATGAAGATCGCGCCATGCGCGAAGTTCACGACGCCAAGCGTTCCGAAGATCAGCGTGAGGCCAAGCGCGATCAGTGCGTAGGCCGAGCCTTTGTCCAGACCGTTCAGGATCTGCAGAATGATGGCTTCCATTTTGCGCCCTTGTGGATGTGTCTACGGGGGTCGTGCGCGCGCATCCGGGCGTGGCCGGTCTTGCGCGGTACGTCATGGAACCCGGGCGGTGCGTCGCCCGCCCGGGTCTTCAATCGGCACGTCAGGCCGCGTCAGGCGCCCGGGTTGCAGGTACCCAGCTCGCCGCCCGAGAACTGTGGGTGGTCGGGGGCATAGGTGACCTGGTCCACCGGCGTGACCTCGACGATTTCCAGAAGGTCGTACTCGCTGTCCGGGTTCTCCTTGCCGCGCACCACCAGAACGTCCTTGAAGCACTGGTGATCCTCGGCGCGGTAGAGCGTCGGGCCATTGCCCAAGCCGTCGAACTCGAACCCTTCGAGCGCCTCGACGACACCGCAGGGGTTGAAGGTGCCCGCGCGGCTGACCGCATCGGCATACAGCAGCGTCTGCACGTAGCAGGTATGCGCTGCCTGGCTGGGCGGGAAGCCGTATTTCTCGCCGAAGGAGCGGGTGAAGGCCTGGCTGCCTTCGTCCTGCAGCGACCAGTGCCAGTTGGTCGAGCCAAAGATGCCGCGGATATTCTCGCCTGCACCGCGCGCCATCAGGCGCGAGAAGAGCGGCACGACGATCTGGAAGTCGCGGCCATTGGCCTGGGCTTCGCGCAGGCCGAACTGCACCGCATTGGTCAGCGAGTTCACCATGTCGCCGCCGTAGTGCACCAGCACCAGCGTGTCGGCACCCGAGCCGAGTACCGGAGTGATGTACGAGCTGAAGTCGCCTGCACCCAGCGGGGTGCGCACGGTGTTGACCGTGTTCCAGCCCACGCCCTCTGTCGCTTCCTGGATGGCCTGCTCGGTCGTATAGCCCCAGTTGTAGTCCGCGGTCAGGTAATAGGCGTTGCGGTCTGTGCCATAGGCATTGGCCAACACCGGCGCCAGCGCCGCGCCCGACATGTAGGAGTTGAAGAAGTGACGGAACCCGTTGGCCTTGCGGTCCTTGCCGGTGGTGTCGTTCGAGTGCGTCAGGCCGGCCATGAAGATCACACCCGCCTCTTGGCAGAGGGCCTGCACGGCCACGGCCACTCCCGAGGACGAGCCGCCGGTGATCATGATCGCGCCGTCGCGTTCGATCATCGAACGCGCCGAGGAGCGGGCCGCATCCGACGAGGTCTGCGTATCGCCGGTCACGTACTCGACGCGGCGGCCGAGAATGCCGGTGCCGTCCAGAACCTGGCTGGAGAAGGTGTTGAGCATGCCGCCATCACCCTCACCGTTCAGGTGCTCGACCGCCAGCTGGTAGGCACGCAGTTCGTCCGCGCCTTCATCGGCATAGGCACCGGTTTGGGGCACGTTGAAACCGAGCGTCACCGAGGACGCGCCGGGCTCGTTGGTGAAGCCGTAGGCCTTGCTGGTGAAGATCGTCGGCAGCGACAGGGCGACGCCGGTAGCGGCGCCGGCCTTGAGTAGGCCACGACGCGAGAGATTCTTGTCAGACATATAATCCTCCCATGGATTTTTCGGCCCGGACCTCCCAATCCAGGCGTGGGCAACGGAGACCCACCCTTACGATCTGAGAGATGCAATTTATTATCCAGCGTGCCGTCTGGACGAAATTTAGTTTTGAAAAGAAATTTTCAGAATAGATGGGATTCTGAAAATATAAATATATATCAGCTATGTGGCCCCTTCTCGCGCAGCGGTTGAGTGTGCTGACTTATGCTAACGCCTGCGACGAATGCGGCCTGACACATTTCGACCGTGGTTGGAGAGGGGCTGATCTTGGCACGATTGCCCGCTCCTCACTGCACGATCCTGTATCAAAGAAAGATACCTCACGCGCTGGCGTACCACCCCATGATCGACGCGAAGGTCGGCGAGCGCTTTCGCTGCCGCTTGGCGCCCTCGCGACGAAAGCTGAAGAGGTTTCGATGTGAATATCCGGTGCCAGCCGTTTCCGCAGTACGAATGTTGCGAGACGGGTCCAAAGGGTCTCGTGTTGTCGCTCTCATTGATCGTCTTGCGGCTCTGGCGAAAGGACGTCACAGCTAGCTCATGTCCGAGTACCCTGATCCCGTCATCGTCCGTCACCGTCACCTGGAACAGATCGCGATGGCGTCGCTGGCCGTCGGGCGGTTGTTGATGGAGACGGGGGCCAAATCCTCGGTGGTCAAGACGGGGATGCAGAAGATCGCGGCGGGGCTGGGGGCGGAGTCCTCGCACAGCCGCATCGGCTATGCCTCGATCACAATGACGGTCACCCACGGCGCCAACACCATCACGCGCATGATCTCGATCGGGCATCACCGCGTCGACATGCGCCTGAACCACGCGGTGCGCGACCTCTGCACGCGGGCCGAGCGGGGCGGCATGTCGCCCGAGGATGTCTCGGCCGAGCTGGCGGGTCTGACGGGCCGGGTGCCTCACTATCGCAAACTCGCCATTGCGGTGGCAGCCGGGGTGGCTTGCGCAGCGTTCGGGCGTTTGCTGGGCACGGACTGGATCTCGGTCGCGCCGATCCTCGTGGCGAGCACGGTCGCGCAAGGGGTGCGCATGGCGCTGATCGCGCGCGGCACCAACGTGTTCGTCCTGATCGCTATCGTGGCCTTCCTCGCCTCGGCCATTGCCGGGGTGGGCAGCATCATGGCCGGTAGCGAGACGCTTGGCATCGCCATGACGGCAGCCGTGTTGCTGCTGGTGCCGGGAGTGCCGTCGATGAACGCGCAGACCGACATCATGGAGGGGTTCCCGACCCTTGGCAGCGCGCGCTTCGTGACAGTGGCGATGATCCTGATCTTCATCACCGTGGGCATGGGAGTGGCCCGCATGATCGTGGCGCCTGGGCTGGACAGCCTGCTGGCGCCGCCGGCCTCGCTGCTGCACCAGGCTGTGTTCGGCGGGCTGGCCGCGGCAGGCTTTGGCCTGATGTTCAACTTCGGGATCGGCACCTTGGTCTGGGCGGCGGTGGCGGGGACATTGGCGCTGGCGGTGCGCACGACGGGGCTGGAGTTCGGCTGGTCGCTGACGGCGGCATCTTTCGTCGGAGCGGTGGCGGTGGCACTGTGGGTCGAGATACTAGGGGAGCGGTTCCTGAAGGTGCCCCATGCGGGTCAGACCTTGGCCGTGGCAGGTTGCATCCCGATGGTGCCGGGCGGGGCAGCGGCGCAATGTATCACGGGTCTGCTCGAGATCTCGACCCTGTCGGCGGCCGAGGCGCAGGCCGCGCTGGTGGACTCGGCCAGCGCCGGGCTGGAGGTGGTCTTCACCCTCGGCGCGATCGGCGCGGGTTTGACCATCGTGTGGTCCTTGGCCCCGCGGCGCGAGTTTCCTTGAACGGTGGTCGGCAGGGTGCGAGAGAGGCGGTGAGATGCGAGTCGCTGTGGTCGTCGCCAAGGCCTTCCGTGCGAGCGACGCATGCAGACCGAACACCTCTTCCTAGGCGTAAGCCTGTGCTTCGGGCGGCGGTGGCAGCCATCAGCTTTCAGGAGGTTTGGCCATGTTGTCGCGGCATGCTTTTCCACGACTGTTGCGGATTGCCACTTTTGAAACACGACGTTCCTGTCCGTCGCCAAGTGCCATGACGGATGCCCGAAGGTTGCCCTCTCAGCATGTGGCTTCGCCGCTGCTACTATCGATTGGCTATGATTCCAGACCGAGGTCGATGTAGGTTTCTACCATGGATACCAAACCAAAGCTCAGCGAGATCATGGTTGGTGGCTTTACAGTCACCTACGTGGCGGCCTTCACCATCTGGTTCCTGTCCACCGGCAACTTCGAGTTCATTGTCTACGTCGCGACCATGGTGGCCTTGATGCTTCTGGTCGGGTTGTCGCTTCGCAAGGCCGAGTATCCCACGGCCATGCTTTGGGGCCTATCGATCTGGGGCCTGGCCCATATGGCCGGCGGCGGTGTGCCCGTGTCCGGTTCGGTCCTCTACAACCTGCACCTGGTTCCGATCGTCGACAATGAACGCATGTTCATTCTGAAATACGATCAACTCGTGCATGGCTACGGGTTCGGCGTCACCGCGTGGGTGCTCCATCACCTGTTGACCCGCCACTTTCCCGACACTCGGGGAACGGCGACGGCCTTGATTTATCCGGCCCTGGCCTCGATGGGGTTGGGAGCGGTCAACGAGATGATCGAATTTTCGGCTGTTCTCATGGTTCCCGACACCAATGTCGGCGGCTACATCAATACCGCTCTGGACCTTTGCTTCAACGCGTTCGGTGCGGTCCTCGCGATGATTATCGTCGCGTTCGCGCGTCGCTACGACCAAAGGAGCTAGAGCCGAGCGCATGCTGGCCCGTCGAAACTCGGTCGAGGCGCGAGGAAGAGCGTTTCTCGACGGATCGGACGCTGGGTGTGTGGGCTCTGTGTCAGCCTTGGACATCAAGGCACCATTTGCGGAGCGTGAATAGAACGAAAGATTTGGACCGTGAGCGCCGGTGCGTACACCTGAAGCTCAAGGTGAAAAGCGGTCGTTTGCTGCTTTTTCTCAAATGCCTGAGTGCGGATTAACCAGACACCCCTGTATGCGCTAGCCGTGATACGGTTGCAGCGCTTGTCCGACCCTTTTCATGTTTAAGGAACGGCTTGCAGCAACGTGCTCGTGTAGAGTGTCCATCCGCGCCATTGTGGCAGCCGGGCCACAGGCCGTCCCGAGTGGGATCGAAAATATTGAGTTGCAAAGGGCTTTCGAGGGCTTTGCGCGGCGAGGGGATGGATTGCCGGTTCTGCTGTTCGTTAGCTGCATAGGAGGACAGCGCGTCCAACTACGACGCCTGTTAATGTAAAAAACACTGTTCGTTTCCCCAATGGTTCACTGACTGTGCCGTGCCGGCTTGGTCCAAAGGAATTTGATGGGGTTTTTCCTGATGCTTGATTTCAAGAGGTTCCGAAGTGGCGTCGCGGCTGATACCGGCGGGGCGGCTGGCGACCTGTCAATGAATGTCCAATCGATCAGTTCTGATCGTCGCTGGCACAGCTGGTTGGCGGCGCGGTTCTCGATTTACGAGGATGGAACCGGTGACCTTGCCGAACGCAACGGCCGATTTGCCATCGCCCATGTCGGGGCAGATTACCTGGTCAACGAGGACCTCGCGATCGGTGTCATGGCTCAGGGGGATTGGTCCAGTGAGGATATTGACAGGTATAGCGATATCGAAGGCCGTGGCTGGATGATCGGCCCCTATGTCTCTGGTGCCTTCTCCGAGACCCTTTTCTTCACCGGGCGGCTCGCCTGGGGAGAGTCCACAAATGACGCATCGATCGATGTTTATGACGACGGAAATATCTGGAGCGGCACATTCTCCACCGAGCGGGTGCTGGCGGCAGCCTCCAATTATGGTGTTTATGAACTCGGCGAGGTGCAATTCTCGCCGCAGGTGGATCTCGCTTATATTGAAGAGAGCATCGCGTCTTACAGAGTTTCTGATGGAGCGGGTTCAGTCACGATTGAGAGTGATGATCTGAGCCTCTTGCGAATGTCGCTTTCAGGAGAGATCGAGTGGTTGGATGCCTTTCCTCTGATCGAGGCCTCGGCCTTCTTCATTCCCTCGCTTGATTGGGACATTGCATCCACAGGTTTGACGACGGGCGATGACGGAGTTCGTGGCGGCGTAGAATTTGGCTTGAGAAGCACTCAAGGCGCTGGCTGGCGCGGCGAGGCAAGCATCGCTTATGACGGCATAGGGCAGACCAACTTCAATGCCTGGACCCTACGCGTCGGCGCAGAGTGGCATTTCTGATCTGAATGTCGGCGAAGGATTGAGTGATCGGGAATCGCAGAACGCTTGAAATACAGATCTTTAAAATGTGGTCGGACCAAGCCGGTGTGATTTCGGCTGTTGCAGAGCTCACGAAATAAACCGCCATTCTTTTGTATGGAAAACGCCCGGATTGTTGAAGGACGAAAACGTAAGGAGTGCCTGTTGAAGATATGGTTGCCAGAATGCGGCCAAACAGGGACTCATAACGCGGCCATCGCCTAGCCGATCTTATCGAGGAGGCTCACCTGTCCGCTTCACACCGCTCAGAAGCTCTTGGTGCCCCGAAAAGCAAACCAAACGATCACTGTCTGCTTTGGAGACGCTGCACTGTAGCGATGATCGCCTGGGCCAAGGTCGGCTTTGGGCCGCAATGCGCCACGGCGGTGACATCGAGAGGGGCCGTAAGGTGCCAGAGCCTTGATCGGGAGAGCGAGGGCAGAAGAGCGGTCGTTCGCTGCGCTAGCCATAAAGCATGATCAAATCGCGTAAAGCCGCCATCCACAAAAGAAAACCGTGGCACCATCATTTTATCCCGCGACGCGTTCGTCCCCTAGTTTGGCCCGATCGAGACATGTCCTCAGGACCTGCCCCCGTTCGCCCAAAAAGTGTGCGAAGTACGCTTCTTCTTTGAAATCAGAGAGACCTCCAACTCAAGGATTGCTCTCGATCAAACCAGCAGCAACCGCGGATCGGCGATGAAATCGGCGTATCGCGAAAGGAATTTCGCTGCATCGGCGCCATTGATCACGCGATGATCGTAGGACAGGTCGAGGGGGACCATTGGCACAGGACGCGGACCATCTTCCTCCCAAACCGTCACCGTCTCGGTGCGTGTGATGCCGAGGATGGCCACCTCGGGCGGATTGACGATAGGTGTAAAGGCCGTTCCCCCGATGCCGCCGAGGTTCGATATCGTCATCGATGCGCCGCCCATTTCGTCCGGGCCGATCTTTCGCGATTGCGCACGCGCGGCCAAATCTGCGATTTCGGTCGAGATCTGCCACAGACCCTTGCGATCGGCATCGCGGATCACCGGGACCATCAGGCCGTGCGGCGTGTCCACGGCGATGCCGATGTGAACGTAGTTCTTCAGGATCAGCCTTTCGCCAACTGCCGACAGAGACGCGTTGAACCTCGGAAATTCCCGAAGCGTGCGCGCCAAAGCGGCAACGTGGAAAGCCAGAGCCGTCAGTTTCACCGACCGTGCGCGTGCCTCGGCTTTCCACGCACTGCGCAGATCCTCGATAGCCGAAACATCGGCGCGGTCGTGATGGGTCACCGCCGGAATAAGCGTTTGCGCCGCTGCGAGATTGCGCGCCGCCACCTGCGCAAAGCGGCTCATCGGCTCTTCGGTCACGGGTCCGTATTGGGCGTGATCGACATCCCAATAGGACGTGTCTCCGGACACTGAAGGGGCCGGCGCGCCGTCAAGGTCCTCCGGTCCGATGGTCGTGCGACCGAGCTTGCGCGCATGCGCTTCGAGGTCGACACCCTTTTGCAGGGCAAGCTTGCGGGTCGATGGGCTGGCGGAGATATCGCTCATGGGATCGGCCTCACCATTCTGCCGAGATGTACTGGGTCTCCATGAACTCCAGCATGCCTTCATGGCCACCTTCGCGCCCAAGGCCCGATTGCTTTGTGCCCCCGAAAGGTGCAGCCGGGTCGCTGACCAGCCCACGGTTCAGGCCAACCATGCCATAGTCCAGTTTCTCGCAGACCTGCATGGCGCGTTTGAAGTCGTCGCTGAAGACATAGGCGACAAGCCCGTATTCGGTGTTATTGGCGCGGCGGATCGCATCCTCTTCATCGGCAAAGGTCTGAATCGCCGCGACGGGGCCAAAGATCTCGTCCTGGACGCAATCGGCGGTCTCTGGCACGTTCGAGATGACGGTCGGCGGGTAGAAGTAGCCCGGCCCGTTCGACACCGTGCCGCCGCATTCCAGCTTGGCCCCTTTCGCCAGCGCATCCGAGACGAACTCGGCCACCTTGTCGCGCGTATCAGCATTGACCAAGGGGCCGACATCGACCGAGGGATCGGTGCCATCGCCCACCTTGAGCGCCGACATGCGCTGGGACAGCTTGGCGGTGAAGGCCTCGGCCAGATCTTCATGAACGTAGATGCGGTTCGCGGCGGTGCAGGCCTCGCCCAGATTGCGCATCTTTGCCAGCATGGTGCCCTCGATCGCGGTGTCCATGTCGGCGTCCTTGAGCACCAGTACGGGCGCGTTGCCGCCAAGCTCCATTGCCGGTTTCAGCACCTGATCGGCTGCGGATTTCAGCAGTTTGCGTCCCACCCCGGTCGAGCCGGTGAAGCTGACCACGCGGACCCGTGGGTCGTGCAGCATGTGATCGACAAGCGCGCCGGTCTTTTTCGAGGGCAGAACGTTGACGAGGCCCTTGGGCACGCCGGCCTCTTCCAGCAGCGGCATGAGCGCCAGCATGGTCAGCGGCGTTTCCGAGGCTGGCTTGATGATGACGCCGCAGCCTGCAGCCAAGGCCGGGGCGATTTTCCGTGTGCCCATCGCGGCGGGGTAGTTCCACGGGGTGACCAGCACGGCCAATCCGGCGGGCTTGTGCTGCACGACGATGCGCGCGCCGGAGGCGGGGGCATGGGTGATCATCCCATCGGCGCGCACCGCCTCTTCCGCGAACCAGCGGAAGAATTCGGCGGCATAGGTTGCCTCGCCCTTGGCATCCGCGCCGGCTTTGCCGTTTTCCAGCGTGATGAGATGGGCGAAATGATCGAGCCGCTCGGTCATCAACTCCCACGCGCGGCGCAAAACCTCGGAACGTTCGCGGGGTTTGCGTGCGGCCCAGTCCGCCATGGCGCGTTCGGCCGCATCGAGGGCCGCATCCGCATCGGCGATATCGGCCGAGGCGACCGAGGCCAGCACTTCTTCGGTGGCGGGATTGATCACGTCGAACCGCTCTGCGCCCTTGCGCCATTCGCCGTCGATATAGAGATCGGTGTAGTCCATGCGTGGCACTCCGTCTGTCAAAGCAGGTGGCGGAGCGGCTGCTCCATTCGGCCTGCGAATTCGGTTACTAGGTGGATTGCCGCGCTCGCGTCGAGCTGTGCGGCTGCGCATTCCAGCGTGATGGCAAGGCCAGCCCCGTCATCGGTGATCGACAAGACCGGCGTGGCCTCGGCCCCCATGTTCAGTGAGGCCAGCGATGTTCCCCGCAGGTCACGCACGATCAGCGCCGGGTCGTCATCGGTTTCCGAAACCGCGCTAAGGCTGCGACCGACCGGCACGTGGTAGGTTTGCCGGTTGCCAAAGCGCTCGATGGACACGCAAACCGCCTCGGCCCTTCCAAAGCTGGTCCCGGCAAAGCCTGCCAGAACCGCGTCCGGGTTGAGCGCCCGTGTCTCCCCGGCCCAGACGGCAAAGGCCGACAGCCCATCGGTCGAACACACCGCCGTCAGCCGGCGCGGGGCCTCGGACGGGGTTGCAACGGGTGCCGCCGTGGCGCGCGGCATGTTGCGCAACACCTCCAGATCGGCCACGTGGAAGGGCTGTGGATGGCCAGCCTCGGCCAGGCGGGCGAGGTCCAGCCCTTGTTCAATCGCGAGACGCCGCGCCTTGGGCGAGGCCAGGATGCGCCCGCCAGGGTTTGGCGACGCTGCCGCTGGGGCGACGGTTTCAGTTGGCTGCCCGGCGGTGGCTTCGGGGACTGATGGCGGTGGGGCCGATGTTTCAGCGCGCTTTGATTGGGTGTCCTTCACCGAACGCGCGACCGGCGCGTCGGGTTTGTCGCCCGAGATGATCGCCACCGGATCGCCCACCGGCACCTCTTCGCCGGCCTCGGCCAGCGTCGCGGCAAGCCAGCCGTCGCGGCCCGCCTCAACCTCCATGGTGCTCTTGTCCGTTTCGACCTCAAACAGGATGTCATCAGCCGAGACCCGATCACCCGGCGCCTTCAGCCAATTGACCAACAGGCCGGTATCCTGCGCCATGCCAAGCTGCGGCATGGTCACGGGGTGGCCCTCCGGGATCGTGTCATCTGCGGCGACTGGAGGGGCAGGGGCGGCCTGTGATGGGGCGGGGGCCGGGTCATCTTCGGCGCTGTCCGAGATGCGCGCGATGACATTGCCGACCGGCACATCATCGCCTTCGCCATAGGACACGCCCGTCAGGAACCCGTCTGCGGGGGCCTCGACCTCCATCACCGCCTTGTCGGTTTCGACCTCGAACAGGGCATCGCCCTTGGACACCGGATCGCCCGGCGCCTTGAGCCAGGACACGATCTTGCCCGCGTCCTGCGCCATGCCGAGTTGGGGCATGGTCACGTCATGCGGCATGGATCATCTCCCCCGCGCAGAGTTTACGCGCGTTTTCGACGACCGCCTCGGGCGTGGGGACGGTCAGATCCTCGAGCGCCGGGGAAAACGGCACCGGCACATCCATCGCCCCCATCCGCAAAACGGGTGCATCGAGATGGTAGAACGCCTTTTCATTCAGGCGCGAGGCAATCTCGGCGGTGACGCCATAGCTTTGATGCCCCTCGTCGATCACGATGGCGCGGCTGGTTTTCTTGACGCTGTCGAGAAGCGTCGCCTCGTCCAGCGGCACGATGGTGCGCGGGTCGATCACCTCGGCGTCGATCCCCTCGCTGGCCAGCATCTCGGCGGCCTTTTCGGCGACCTGCACCATCGAGGAGGTCGCGATCAGGGTAATATCGCGCCCCTCGCGTTTCACGTTCGCCTCGCCGAAGGGGATCAGGTATTCCTCTTCCGGGACCGGGGCCTTGTCCTGGTACATCAGCTTGTCTTCGAAGATGACGACCGGGTTGTTGTCGCGGATCGCCGTCTTCATCAGGCCCTTGGCCTCGTAGGCCGAAGAGGGCAGGGCAACCTTGAGGCCCGGAATATGCGCCACAAGCGCCTGCAACGATTGGCTGTGTTGCGCGGCCGAACGGCGCGTGGCACCGAGGTTGGTGCGCAGCACCATCGGCACCGTCAGCTTGCCGCCCGACATGTAATGCTGCTTGGCCGCCTGGTTACACAGCTGGTCCATCACGAGATAGATGAAATCGCCGAACATCAGGTCGACAACGGGTCGCGCGCCGGTCATTGCGGCACCGACGGCCATTCCGACAAATCCGGGTTCGGAAATCGGCGTGTCGACAACGCGGTCGGTGCCGAATTCTTCGACAAGACCGGACAGAACCTTGAAGGGGGTGCCGGCCTCGGCGACATCTTCGCCAAGGATGAAGACGCTCGGGTCGCGGCGCATCTCTTCGGCCAGCGCCTCGTTCACGGCTTGGGACAGGGTGATTTCTCGCATCGGTCTCTCCTCAGTCCGCGTACACGTGCATGTCGACCTCGTTGGCCGGCGGGTAGGGGGCCTGTTCGGCATAGGCCACGGCCTCGGTCGCGTTCTTCTCGATCTCGGCATTCATCGCCTCGATCTCCTCCTCGGTCGCGATCCCCTCGCTGACGAGGAAGGCGCGGAAGCGGATGATCGGGTCGCGATTGTCCTTCCAGTCCTTCTCTTCGTCCTTCGATCGGTAGTATTCGCGGTTGATGTCGCCGACATGGTGCCCGTGGTAGCGGTAAGTCATCAGTTCCATGAAGAACGGGCCCTCGCCCTTGCGGGCCCGCGCCACCAGCTTTTGCGTCAACTCGTTGACCGCCAGCACATCCTGCCCGTCGACCGTATGCGCCTCGATGCCGAACGCCTCGGCGCGGGCCGTGATCGAACCTGCGGCGATTTCCTCGGTCTTGGTGTATTCCGAATAGCCGTTGTTCTCGCAGGCGTAGATCACCGGCAGGTTCCAAAGGGCTGCCATGTTCATGACCTCGTACATCAGGCCCTGCGCCGTCGCGCCGTCGCCAAAGAAACAGACCGTGACGTCATCCTTTCCCATCAGCTTGGCGCGCAGGGCCGAGCCTGTGGCGATCCCCATGGACCCGCCGACGATGGCATTCGCGCCAAGGTTCCCGTGGCTCTGGTCGGCGATATGCATCGACCCGCCCTTGCCCCGGCAATAGCCCTCGGCCTTTCCGAGCAACTCGCAGAACATCTCCTTGAACTCGGCCCCCTTGGCGACGCAATGCCCGTGGCCGCGATGGGTCGAGGTGATGCGGTCGTCATCGGTCAGCGCCTCGCAGATGCCCACGGCGACGGCTTCCTCGCCGGAGTACATGTGGGTCAGCCCCGGCATTTTGGCCGACAGGTAGAGCTGGTTGGCATTGTCTTCGAAAGTGCGGATGCGAACCATCTGGCGATACATGCGCAGGTAGTCCTCGGTATTCGTCTTGGCTTTGGCCATGTGATCCTCCCGGGGTGGGCGGGGGCGGCGGGGTGAACCCTGTCCCAGGCGCGTTGCACCTTAGGGCGGGATTTATCCCGCCGCGCCTCAGTAGCGGTTCGCGATGGGCAGTTCTTCAGCCGGGAAGAGGCTGATCACTTCGCAGCCGGTTTCCGTGACCACGACCTCTTCCTCGATCCGGGCGGCGGAATAGCCGTCGCTCGCCGGGCAGTAGGTTTCCAGCGCGAAGACCATGCCGGTCTGGATCTCCATCGGGTGATCCAGCGACACGGCGCGGCTGATGATCGGGCGCTCGTGCAGGGCCAAACCCAGGCCATGGCCGAATTGCAGGCCGAATGCGGCGTCTTCGTTCGGGAAACCCAGGCTTTCGGCCGTCGGCCAGACCTCGGCCACCTTGTCGGTGGTGACGCCGGGCCGGATCATTTCGATGGACGCATCGATCCACTCGCGCGCCCGGATATAGGCGTCGGTCTGTGACGGTGTGGCACGGCCGATGTTGAAAGTCCGATAGTAGCAGGTCCGATAACCCTGGTAGCTTTGCAGGATGTCGAAGAACGCCTGGTCACCGGGGCGGAACAGCCGGTCGGTGAAGTTGTGCGGATGCGGGTTGCACCGCTCGCCCGAAATGGCGTTGATCGCCTCGACGTCGTCCGACCCCATCTCGTAGAGAAGCTTGTTGGACAGCGCGACGATGTCGTTTTCGCGGACGCCTGGTTTCAGCTCTTCGTAGATCATGTGGTAGACGCCATCGACCATGCTGGCCGCTTGGGTCAAAAGCTGGATTTCGTCCCAGTTCTTGATCTCGCGCGCCGACAGCATGATTTGCTGGCCGTCGACCACCTTGATCCCTTCTTCCTGCAAGGCATGGAACATCGCGGTTTCGGCATAGTCGACGCCGACCGGCATGCCGGCCATCCCGGCCTCCTTGATCAGGCGCGCGATTTCCTTGGCGTATTTCTTCATCAACCCGAACTCGGGCGGGATGGTGCCGCGCATGCCGACCACTCCGGCGAGGCAGTGGTCAGGCTCCAGCCAATCGGAGTACCGCTGGTGATGCACTGCGGCCGAGCCGAAATCCCAGACATAGGGGCTGTCATCGCCGGTCAGCAGGCAGAACCGGCACATCTTGTCCCGTTCCCACTCGCCGATCTTGGTGGCCGAGACGTAGCGGATATTGTTGACGTCGAACAAAAGCAGCGTGCCTGCCTCGGACGCCTGGAGCGCCTGCCGCGTGCGGGCAAGGCGGTAACGGCGCAGGCGGTCATGGTCGATGCGGCGTTCGAAATCGACCGAGGTATGGCCCCAGGCCGGCAGGCGTTCCCGCCATTCCCAATTGGGTTCCAGATCTTGCGGGGTCAGAAGGTTCGGCATCAAGGCGCGAGACATCATAAGCTCCTTTCGGGTGCGTTCTCGCGCACCCACTGAGGTCGGAAAATCAGGGTGTCGGCGATCTACTTCGTGACCCAGCCGCCATCGATGGAGATCATCTGGCCGGTCATGTAGTCGCTGTCGTCGGAAGCGAGGAACGAGGCGGTTCCGATGATGTCCTTGGGATAGGACACGCGCTTGATGACAAGGTTGTTCTCGACGATGTCGTCGTAGGCTTGCCCTTCGCGTTCCTTGAAGCCGATTTCGACGAGATCCTTGTCGAGCTGTTCCCAGAGCGGCGTGACGACCACGCCGGGCGCGTATCCGTTGACGGTGATGTTGTGCTCGGCAAGGCCGAGTGCGCCGCATTCGGTCAGGGCAAGGCAGCCGTATTTCGAGGTGCAATAAACGGTGACATCCACCAAGGGCTTGCGCGATGCGATCGAACCCACGTTGATCAGCTTGTAGGGCTTTTCCTGCGGGCCCTGGGCGATCATCTGCCGGGCGGTTTCCTGCATGCCCAGCCACATCGCCTTGGTATTGACGTTCATGATCATGTCCCAGTTGTCTTCATCGATATCCATGAAGAAACGGGGTTTGTTCAGGCCAGCGTTGAACAGGCCCACATTGATGCTGCCAAACGCATCCACCGTGACGCCGACCGCGTTGCGATTGTCCTCGCGCTTGGTCACGTCCATCTTGACGGCGATCGCCTTGCCGTTGCCGGCTGCATTGATCTTGTCCGCCATCGCCTGCGCTTCATCCCCGTCGAGATCGCCGAGGCAGACATTCGCGCCTTGGGCGGCAAACGCTTCGGCATTGGCGGCACCCATGCCGCGTGCGGCACCGGTGATCAGGATGTGCTTTCCCTTCAGGCGATTGGGGTCCATGGTTTCCTCCCTATTGGACTGATCTTTCAAGGATTTCCTCTGCCTGCGCCTGCAGGCGACGAAGCGCCTCCTCCGGCGCAACGATGCCGCGCAGCATGTCGTGCAATTCCATGCCGCAAAGGTTGATGATGTCGGAAATCTGCGGGATCGGCGGGCGCGGCCAGAATTGCAGCTCGTCGCGCCACGACATCTGGTCCACCAGTTCGAAAATCGGCGACAGGCGTCGCACTTCGGGGTCGGCGCCAACGGAGTAGCGCGGCGCTGTTCGGCTGCCATTCTGGATGTAGAGTTTCTGCGCCGATGGAGACGTGAAGGCGACAAGCGCCTCGACCGCATCATCGACACGTTCCTCACTCAGGTTTGCCGGGATGCACAGCGCATAGCCGCCCACAGGTGCAATCGGGGCGCCGTCGGGTCCGTGCGGGTGTGGCAGGTATCCTGTGTTGCCAAATGCCGGACAGGTTTCGTCCAGTTCGAAATACGGGGCCAGCAGCGTGTACCCGTAAGCCATCGCGACCTTGCCCCCGGCGAAGGGGCGCACGCGTTCGTACCACGACATCGACAGGATGTCGGGTGGAGAGAACTGCATCAGGTCCATCAGGTATTCGGCGGCGTCGCGGGTGCGCGGCGTATCTATCCGTGCCCTGTAATGGCCGCCGGCAAGGTCGCTTGCGTCGAACCCGCCTGCGACTTCGGGCAGTTCGATGATGGGCTGCCCAAAGGCCGCGCTTGTCATCATGAAGGTGTGCCCGAGCGCTGTGCCGCGTGCAGCATTCCAGGCGACCCCATACCGACCATTGCGCGGATCGTGGAAATGGCGCGCGGCGGCGATCACGTCGTCATGAGTGGCTGGCGGCGCCAGACCCTCGCGCGCGAACCAGTCCTTTCGATAGAACATCAATTCCGGTGTGGTCTGGCTTGGCACACCATAAGGTACGCCCCCCCAATGGGTTGCACGCCATCCCGCCGTGTGGAAATCGCTCGGGTCCAGCCGATCGACATCCATGATCTCGGGAAGCGGCCGGAGAACACCCTTGGACACAAACTCCCCGATCCAGGGCAGGTCGACCGCGATCAGGTCATAAGCACTTTTCTTTCGTTCGGCATTGCGCAGGGTTTCCTCGCGCAAACGGTCAATGGAGAAGGCGCGTTGATGAATGTCGGTTCCGACGATCTGTTCGAACTGGCGCTTGAGTGTATCCATGACCATGAAGGTCGGATCGCCATGAACGAGGATTCGAAGCCCTCCGGCCAGCTTGAGCGGCGACAACAGCGCGTTGGGCGGCGCGATTGCCGCTTGGCCTGGCACGTAGGAACCGCCGTAGAAGTAGTCACCGGCATGATCCTCGGCATCGAAGGCCTCGCGAGCGAGACGCCCGACGCGGCTTGCCAGCTGACTGAAGTGGTCCAGCAGGTCTGCACTGGGGTGAAGGGAAAAACTGCGACCAGTTTTCGTTCTGGGTCTTTGTTCGACATAGCCAGCAGACTGGATCTCGGCCAGCTTCCGCATCGCGGTTGCATAGGGAACTCCGGATGCGGACGCCATCGAGGACGCGGATACCAACCGCCCTTCCACATGCCCTCGCAAAAGGTGCAGCAGCATGTTCAAATGCGGGTTCGGCGTTGTAGGGTCGAGCGAGGTGTCCAGTTCAACGGTCAGGTCCGTCAAGAACCCGATGACCCGCGCGAGTTCGGCATCGGCCACGCCATTGGACGAAAAGGATCGGCTCGAGGCCGGACCTTGTCCATTTTGAATGGCGTTGGCAGCTTGACTGAGCATGGTCCCCTTGGCGCCTGACGGTGCGGTGCATATCGGTGGGCGTTTCACTGGATGTCCCCCTGAATTGTTCAAATTGAGAGTAGCTGCGGCCCTCCGAAGATATCCAATTCGGATAAAAAATCATCCAAAATGGATAAAAATGGGTCGTTTGATTGCGACTGAAAACACGCTCGATACAACGCAGATTGCACCGGGCGATTCCCGGGCTGGGAGGACAGCGGCAATCCGTTAGAAAACTGGGAGGAAGAATATGACCCGAATGACCAAGCTATCGCTTGCGTGTTCCACTGCACTCGTCGCCATGGGTGGCGCAGTAGCAGCACAGACCATCACGATCGGTATCACGCAGAACAACGTGGGCGTCGACAGCTACCAGACGACCTATGAGCAGGCCTTCATCGCTGCAGCCGAGGCCAACCCCGATGTCGAGGTTGTCGTGCTGGACGCCGGCGGCGACGTGGCGCGCCAGATCGCGCAGATCCAGGACCTGATCCAGCAAGAAGTCGACGCCATGATCATTTGGCCGACCAATGGTCAGGCTGTCATTCCCGCGGTGCGCGAGGCCTATCAGGCGGGTATCCCCGTCATCATCACCAACTCGAATATCGCCGAAGACGGGTTCGACTTCGTGCGCTCCTTCTCGGGGCCGGACAACATCACGCAGGGTGCCCGCGCCGCCGAGATTATGTGCGAACGGTTCACCGACATGGGGATTCAGGACGAAGCGCAGATTGTACAGATCACCGGCCAGCCGGGTTATACCACCGCGATCGAGCGCGCCGAGGGGTTCGAACAGCGTCTGCCCGAGGTCTGCCCGAACGTCACGCTGATGGAAAGCCAGCCCGGTAACTGGAACCGGGAAGATGCGCAGCGCGTGATGGAAGCGTTCCTCGTCCAATACGACGACATCGACGGTGTCTATTCGGGCGACGACAACATGGGCGTTGGTGCCTTGAACGCTGCATTGGCGGCAGGTCGAGCCGAAGACATCACCTTCGTCGGTGCCACGAATTTCGCGGTTGGCTACGATGCCATGGAGCGCGGCGAATACTGGGGCTCGATCTACCAGTCGCCGGTCGATGACGCCGAGGCGGCGCTGCAGACCGCGCTGGATATTCTTGCAGGCGAGGACGTGCCGTTCCTGAACTATTTCGACACGCCGAAGATCACGCAAGAGAACATGGGCGAATTCGATCGCCCGGTTTTCTAAGATCCTCCCTGTGCGGGGGTGGCCAGCCTGGTCGCTCCCGCATTTTTTCAAGAACAGTCAAGTTTCAGGGGGCGCACCGTGGTCGAACCTCGTGGTGTCGAAGGTCGTGTATGCATTGTAACCGGCGCAGCCAGGGGCATCGGTCGCGCCATCGGTGAGGCACTGCTCGCGGACGGGGCCAAGGTCTGTTTCGCCGATCTCAACGCCGGTCTGGCGGCCGAAGTGGCCGAAACGAATAAGGCACGCGCGGGCGTAGACGACGGTTCGGTAATGTCGGCGGGTGTCGATGTCCGGGACCGGGCGCAATTCCGCGCCATGGTGGAGGCAACCGTGGCAAGCTTTGGCAGGTTGGACGTCATGTTCAACAATGCCGGCGTGAACAAACCGATGAATTTCCTCGATGTGACCGAGGACAATTGGCATCTGATCATGGACGTGAATGGCCTTGGGTGTCTGATCGGTATCCAGGAGGCTGCCCGACAGATGATCGCCCAAGGGGGCGGGGGAAAGATCGTGAACACCGCCTCGATCGCGTCTCGTCAGGGGTTTGACAATGTCGCGCCCTATTGTGCATCGAAATGGGCCGTGGTCAGTCTGACGCAATCGGCGGCACGCGATCTGGCCAAGCATGATATCACGGTCACCGGATTTGCCCCGGGCGTTGTCGCGACCGAGATGTGGGAGCAGGTCGATCAGGACCTGATGGCCATCGGTGCGGCGGAGCGCCCCGGTCAGGCCATGGAGGAATTCTCGGCCGATATCCTGAAAGGGCGTGTCGCGCGGCCTGAAGACATCACGGGAACCACGACGTTCCTTGCGTCGCGCGCAAGCGACTACATGACCGGGCAAATCGTGATGATCGACGGAGGCATGACCTTGGTCTGATATCAATCCCCCGCCGTGGGAAGGGCGAGGGATCTAGTGGGAGGGGCGGCAATGCGCGCCCCAAAGGGAGGATCTAAATGGCCGATCAGGCTATGAAATCGCTTGGCAGTGTGTTGGCGCGACAGGGCATTCTTGTCGCCTTTATTCTGTTCATGGTGAGCTTCACGCTCTGGAACCCACGCTTTATCGATATCGATAATGTGTTCGGTGTGATCCGGTCTTCGGCAATCCTCGGGATCATGGCCCTGGGGGTTACCTTTGTCGTGATCGGCGGCAATCTCGACCTGTCGGTTGGGTCCATGCTGTCCTTTTCGGCCATCGTGGTGCTGGACCTGCACGAAAACCCCGCTTTCGGGCCGGCCCTTGCCATCCCTGCGATGTTTGCGATGACCCTTTGCCTTGGGGCGATCAACGGGTTCCTGATCGGGTATCTCAGGTTGAATTCTTTGATCGTGACGCTGGGGATGCTGTCGGCCATCCATGGCCTGACGCTGACCTACTCGGGCGGTCAGAACATGGATATCGCCAACCAGAATGAAACCTGGTTCGATGTCTTTGGCCGGGGAGAAGCCTTGGGCATCCCCGTTCCGGTGCTCATTTTCCTTTTGCTTGCGGCGTTCCTCGGCATCGTGCTCGCCAAGACCCCGTTCGGCCGCAAGGTCTATGCGGTCGGGGGCAACGGGACGGCGGCGACGTTTTCGGGCATACCGCGCGCCCGCGTGGTTTTCATGACTTACCTTATCTCAGCCTTTTGCGTGGCGACGGCCGGCCTGATCCAGGCCAGCCGCACCATGGGGGCCCAGAACACCGTTGGCCAAGGCATGGAACTGGAGGTTCTGGCCGCCGTCATTCTTGGTGGGGCGTCGTTGCTGGGCGGATCGGGCACGATCTTCAAGACGGTGATCGGGGTGCTCATCCTCGGATTTATCCAAAATGGACTGCTGCTGGCCGGGCTCGAGTTTTACGTCCAGTTCGTCGTCACCTGGATCATCATCATCCTGGCCGTCTGGCTCGATATCGCCACCAAGCGCGGCAAGCTTTGGTCGCCGATCGCCTGAGGAGGGCAGAACATGCAGAACGAGACCCTCAAGCGGCTGATCAAGAACGGTGCGATCTGGGCCTTTATCGTCATCCAGCTGGTTTTCTTCGAGGTGGCCGGTCGCTGGTGGTCGCTCAGTGACAGCGCCTTCATGGACCTCGACAACATGCTGTTGTTGCTCAAGCAGTCGGCCCCGATCGGCATTATTGCCATCGGCATGACGGTGGTCATGATCAACGGCAATATCGATCTCTCCGTGGGCGCGACTTATGCGCTGGCCGGGATTGTCATGCTCGACTCGATGAATTGGCCATTCATGGAGGCAATGGGCGACGCCGCGATCCCGCTCGCCTGGCTGTTCGCGTTGTTCACGGGGGCAATTCTGGGCCTGATCAACGGCGTGATCGTTTGGAAGACCGGGGTCGATGCCTTCATCGTCACGCTGGGTGCGATGTTGGGCTATCGCGGGCTTGTCTTCATGTATAACGGCGAGAACCCGACCTATCACCTGAACTGGACGATGGTCGATTTCGCCGAGGCGGACATACTGGGCCTCCAAACGCCTGCCTTGGTTTTCATCGCCGTTGTCCTGATCGTCTGGCTGATGATGACCCGCACGGTGCATGGGCGCAATGCCTATGCCATTGGCGACAACCGCGAGGCCGCCGTGAATGCCGGTATCCGCGTCGGGCCGCATATCGTCGTGAACTTCGTGTTGATCGGCTTCCTCGCCGCCCTGTCGGCCGTGGCGTTCTACTCGGGCAGCGGGTCGGTAAATCCAAATGACGGAATGCTGTTCGAACTGTGGGCCATCACCGCCGTCGTCTTGGGCGGCACCAAGCTGGCCGGCGGTCGCGGGTCTATCATCGGCACGCTTGGCGGTGTGATCGCCATCCAACTTTTGCGCAAGGGCCTTGGCCATATCGGCGCGGACACCGAGACCGTGAACCTTGTCATCGGCACCATCCTGATCGCGGTCCTGTTCCTGGACCGGCAGCTCAATCGCAAGGGCGCAGAGGAGTTGAAAGTATGACCGATCACACACCGGCACTTCGTCTCGAAGGTATCGTGAAGACCTTTCCCGGCGTTCGCGCCCTCGATGGCGTCAGCTTCTCGGTTCTTCCGGGTGAGGTTCATGCCCTCATGGGGGAAAACGGCGCAGGCAAGTCCACTTTGATGAAGGTTCTGGGCGGGATCTATCAGCCTGACGCCGGAAAGATCTTCATCGAGGAACGCGAAACCGAGATGCGCGGCCCGCTCGAGGCCAAGGCCAATGGCGTGATGTTCATTCACCAGGAACTCAGCCTTGCAGAGGAATTGTCGGTCGCCGAGAATATTTATCTTGGGGAGTTGCCCCGCAAAAGCTTCGGTCGTGTTGACTGGGCGACGCTTTATTCCCGAACCGACGCCATCCTCGAAAAGCTCAAGGTGGGCTTCAATGCCCGGACCTTGGTTGGAGACCTTTCCATTGCAAACCAGCAGATGGTTGAGATCGCCCGCGCCCTCACCGTGGACGCGAAGGCGGTGATCTTCGACGAGCCCACGGCATCGCTGACCGATGCCGAGAAGGTTGTTTTGTTCGACGTGATCGAGGGTCTGAAGGCACAGGGCGTGGGGATCATCTACATCTCCCATCGCATGGAAGAGATCTTCAAGATGACGGACCGCATCTCGGTTCTGCGAGATGGGGAGTATCGCGGCACACTCAACACCGCTGAAACGAACGAGGACGAGATCACGCAGATGATGATCGGGCGGTCTCTCGACATCAGCCGCAATGTCGAGCAGGTGGAGCTTGGGCCGGTCGCCCTGCGGGTCGAGAACCTGTCTTGCGGGCATCTTTTTGAGGACGCCACTTTCGAAGTCCGCGAGGGCGAAGTGCTGGGATTCTACGGCCTGGTCGGGGCAGGCCGCACCGAGATTGCCGAAACCCTGTTCGGCTTGCGCAAACCGACCTCGGGGCAGATCTATCTGAAGGGGGAGGCGGTCAAGATTACCTCGCCGATCGATGCGATAGCGAAGGGTATTTCCCTCGTCCCGGAAAGCCGGAAAGAGCAAGGCCTCGTGCTTGGCATGAATTGCCGTGATAACATGACGTTGCCGCAAGTTGGCGACCTGACAGCCGGCCCTTTCGTGTCCGATGGTGCAGAGATTTCGATCTACGATCAGTATCGAGACCGCCTATCCATCAAAAGCCCCAGCTGGAAAACGGCCGTCGGAAACCTGTCGGGTGGCAACCAGCAAAAGATCGTGATTGGCAAATGGCTGTCGATGCAGCCCGAGGTCCTGATCGTGGACGAACCGACGCGCGGTATCGATGTCGGGTCGAAATCCGAGATCCACAATCTGCTGCGCGGCTTGGCGAAACAGGGTTACGCCGTGATCGTGATATCGTCGGAAATGCCCGAGGTGCTACATGTCTCCGACCGGATCGTCGCCATGTACCATGGCCGTATCATGCGCGAGTTCTGCGCAACGGAGGTGACCGAGGACAGCCTTATCCAGGCGATCTCGGGCATCGAAGGGACGGCCGCATGAGGTACACGCAGCCTCACGAGTACGGCTGCTGACCTGTTGATGGGGTGGTTGGCAAGAGCGCGCTGACCCAGGCTCGCCGACGGCGATAGAAGCACGAGGGGCCAGCTTGGCCTGGAGCGCTGTCAGTTACCGCGATGAAGATGGCGGATAGGTCTGAGTACGGCGCGCAAGTCCGGGCGATCTCTCAGTGTTCCGGCAGCGGCGATCCGGGCCGTGTGGCAAGAAAGGACCTGATCGCGGCAAGCGTGGCCTCGGGTCGGTCCCAGGTGGTGTCGTGGCCGGCCCCCTCGATCACTTCCATCCGCGCCTCCGCGAACATCCGAACGTGCCGGGCCTGAAGCGGCGCGCCGGTCCAGTCGTTGCAGCCCCCTGCCAGGATCAGGACAGGGCCGCCGAAGGCGAGACCGGGGGCCATGGCGTCGAGCGCAGCAGCCGGGGCTTTCCAGAAAGCGTCGCTTGCGCGGCTGCCGAAACGCCAGGCGGGGGCGTCGTAGGCTTGTCCGGGGCAATGGTAGGGGTTCGCCGGATGATTGGCGAAGGCCTGCACGACGGTGCCGACGATGCTGTCCGCCGCCGCGTCCGCATCCCCCGTGACACCGCGCGCGCGGAAACCGGCCAATAGGCCGGCCCAAAAAACGCGCGGCGTGCGAGACAGCGCGGTGCGCCGGGCCTCGAATGTGGCGAGGCCCTCGGCGTCAAGGAAGCCGGGCTCGATCAGCACGGCGTGGGAAACCCCCTCGGGCCTGTGGCCAAGATAGGCTGTCGCCAGCATTGCCCCCCATGAATGACCGATCAGGGCGACAGGCCCGCCGCCATGGGCTACGATCACCGCATCCAGGTCGGCGAGGTGATCGGCCATACCCAACCGCTCGGGCGTCACCCGCTCGGACAGTCCGGCCCCGCGCTGGTCGTAGAAAAGGACACGATGGGTCCGGGTCAGCCCCTCAAGAGCCGACAAGGATCGGTGATCGCCCCCCGGTCCGCCGTGCAGAACCACGGCGAGCGGTGCACCCTCGGGCCCAGCGATACGGCCATGCAGCACTACTCCATGCCCTGCCAACCTTGGCAGCGCGGGATCGTCCGTCACGGTGGCCGGAACCCGCGGCGGCACCCGCGTGATCCAGGTAAGCCCGGCAAAGGCCAGGGCACAAAGAACGAGAAAACCGACGATCGTGCTCAGCATGGGATGCAGCATAGGGTTGTCCTTATGTCGTGTCCCGGCACATTCTGCCCGCGCGCGCCAAGGCGCTATGACCCGGCGCATCATCGTCTTGACCGCAGGAGACTGCCGCATGTCCGATCAGACCATGGCCGCCGGTTTTGCGACGGCGTTCCTTGACTACGCGGTGGCCGAAGGCGCGCCGCGGGACGGGTTGCTTGCGGCTTCGGGGCTGACGGAAGACGACCTGGCCGATCAGGATACGCGCATCCCCGTCGCCGCCTACCAGAGCCTCATCGCGGCGGGGATCGACGCGACGGGCGACACCTCGCTGCTTCTTCGTCACGTCTTGGAGACACGGCTGGACACGATGTCGATCGTTGGCCAGATCGTGCATACATCCGTGTCCTTCCCGCACAGCTTGAGCCAGTTGAACCGCTATGCGCGGCTGATGGCCGATGTCCCGATTCCGGGCGGCGGCGACCGGTTCGAGCTTGAACGCAGCGCAGACGCGGTTTGGCTGGTGGACAACCGGCCTTGTGACGGCAACTGGATGGCGACCGAGGCCAGCTTTGCGCGGTTCATCTCGGAATTCCGCCGGTCCGCGCCCGAACATCCCTTCGAACAGGCGCTGGAGGTGACCTACGCGCCGCCGCCCCACGCCAACCGCTACCCCGAGTTCTTCCGGGTGCCGATCACCTTTCGCGCGGCACGCAATGCGCTGCGCATCAATCCGGTCTGGCTGGACGAGGCGTTCGAGGGCGGCAAGGAGTATGTGTTCGGCGTTTTCACGCGCCACGCGGACGCGCTTTTGGCGGAACTGGCCACAAACGACACCGTGCGCGCCGCCGTCGAGACCCGGATGCTTTCGGACCTGCACGAGGGCACCCTGTCGATGGACCGGATTGCACGCGACCTCGGCATGAGCCGACAAACGCTCTATCGCCGGCTCAAGGACGAAGGCGTCACCTTTGCGCAGGTCCATGACGATCTGCGCCGCCGGATGGCGATGGACTACCTGAGCGCGCGCAAGGTGTCGGTCGGCGAAACGGCCTACCTTCTCGGGTTTTCCGAAGCATCGGCCTTCGTGCGCGCGTTCCGGCGGTGGACCGGGTCAAGCCCGACCGGCTGGCTGGCCGAGCGCTGAACGCCGAGTGATTGGTACCGGAGGTCAAACGGCTGATCCCTGCGGTCATGCCGCCGCCCGGTCGCGACGGGTAGATCCCCCTTCGACACCATTGAACGTCGAAGGAGAAATGAATGAAACCGATGCTGATCACCCCCCTTGCCCTGTCGATCCTGTTGGGGGCCTGCGCCGATCTGGGCACGAATGTGGACCCGATCCTCGATGGCGAACCGAACCCGCAATTCCAGAGTGACCTTGCCGCGTGTCGCACCCTTGCCCGTAATCAAACGCAGCTTGACCGCGAAACGATGGCGTCTGCCGCGATCGGCGCCGGAATTGGCGGCGTGCTGGGCGAGGTGGACGACGATGGCGACGCGCTTGGCGGGGCCCTGGCCGGGGCTCTTGCCGGTGCTGTTGCGGGCGGGGCAGAGGCCAGCGAACGCCGCGAGGCCATCGTTCTGAACTGTCTGCGTGGCCGCGGCCACGCGGTCGTGGGCTGAAGGGGGGGAACACATGCAACAAGCCATCCGCACCCGAATGGGTCGCCTGCATCGCCTGCTGACCGGAGGTGACAAGCAGGTGAGACCGCTTTGTGAATACCCGCCCCGACATCTTTGGGGCGATCTGGGCCGGACCGAGCGGCAGTCGCGCACGCTGCGCCCATGACCCAGATCCTTGCCTATGCCTATGCCTATGCCGGGTTGGCCGCGCTGCCCGTGACGATGCATCTGGCGGTCAGTGCAGGCGCCCCGCTGGGGCGCCTGACGGTGGGCGGCCGTTTTCCCGGCCGTCTGCCACCCGTTTGGCGGGGCCTTGCCTTGGTGCAGGCTGCGCTGCTTGTGGCAATGGCCGGGGCCGTGCTGGCGCGGGCCGGGGTGGGCGCGCCGCGACTTGCCGCGCTGTTCTGGCCTGCGGTCGGACTCACATTGCTGACGCTTGTCGCCAATGCAGCAAGCCCCTCGCGTCCGGAGCGCCGGCTCTGGACTCCCGTCATCGCCCTTATGTCCGCAGCCGCACTTGCCATAGGCTTCGCCTGACCCAAGGAGACAACCCATGCACGTTCTCGTCGCCGGCGCGACCGGCTATCTGGGGCGCTTTCTCTGCGCCGAATATGCAAGACGCGGGCATCACGTCACTGCGCTAGTCCGCAACACTGCGCGCGCCGAGGGCTTGGCAGACCTGCTGCTCAAGGCCGAAGCGACACGGCCAGATACGCTGTGTGGCGTCATGGATGGCGTGGACCTCGTCGTGTCATCTTTGGGCATCACGCGGCAGGCGGACGGGGTCGGATACTGGGATGTCGACTATCAGGCAAACTTGAACCTGCTGCGCGAGGCCGAAGCCGCCGGTGTGAAACGCTTTGCATATGTGCATGTCCTGCAGGCCGAGGCGATGGCGGGCGTGCCGCTGGTCGACGCCAAGGCCGCTTTCGTGACCGCTCTGCAAGCCTCTGACATGCCTGCGACGGTAATCGCGCCAAGCGGCTACTTCTCGGATATGAGCGAGATCCTGTCGATGGCGCGGGCGGGGCGCGTCTGGCTTTTCGGGGACGGAACGCAGCGCCTGAATCCCATCCACGGGGCCGATCTGGCGGCGGCTATCGCCGATGCGACTGACGCGGGGCGGGGCTGGGTGGAAATCGGCGGCCCAGACGTGATGACTCAGAACCAGATCGCGCGCGCGGCCTTCGCCGCCCTCGGCAAGCAGCCACGCATCACGTACCTGCCAGACGCCCTGCGCAGAACCACGCTCGCCGTTCTGCCGATCCTGCCGCGGCGCGCAAGCGGGCCCGCACGGTTCTTCTTGACGGCGCTGGGTTTGGACATGGTCGCACCCCGGTTCGGCACACGGCGCCTTGCCGATCACTTTGCAAGCCTCGCCGCCGAAGCCCCATGCCAAGAAAAAGGATCCCGCACATGACACTTCGCACAGCCGGCGGCCTTGCCGCCCTGACCTGCGCCGCAACCTACCTCGTGGGGTTCGCTCTGCTTGTCACCGTTCTTGCCCCGCTGGGCTTTGGAACTGACGAGGTCGACGCCCGGGCGGTCGCCGATTTCATCGCCGAGCGCCCGGGCGTGATGATCGCCTGGAACACAACGATCTACATCGTGAATGCTCTGGCACTCGTTGTCCTGGTCGTTGCGCTGCAGCGCCAAATCTCTCCAGTCATGCCTGACGCGGCCGCCCTGACCGGGGCAATCGGCCTGATCTGGGCCACCCTCGTCCTTGGTGCCGGAATGATCGCCAATGTCGCGGTCGAGCGCACCCTCGCAGTCGCCGCCGACCCAGAGGCGGCGGCCGCCCTATGGCAGACGCTCCACGCGGTTGAACTGGGCCTTGGCGGCGGCAACGAGATCGCCGGTGGTGAGTGGCTTCTGGCCGTCAGCGTCACGGGGGTTACGGCCGGAACATTCGGTCGCCTCACGGCCGGGATAGGCATCCTCAGTGGTCTTGCCGGGCTGGTGACCATCCTCCCGTCGCTGGGAGAGATCGCCGGCACCGTCTTTGGCCTCGGTGCTATCGTCTGGTTCATCGCTGTTGGGATCGTGCTCCTGCGCGGCGACCGCTCCGCTTTTGCAGCGGGCAACACCGCGTTGACCAACTTGACGCGGCAGTAAAAAACTGGCGTTCAAGCCCGCACTGCCAACCTGTGGCCGCCCGCAATGGTGTTACACGGATGAGTGGCCAGTTCGATGCACGGCTGGTGCCGGCGCCTGACGACGTCACGAGGGAACCCTGTAGTGGGGATTGATGGGCTGAGGCTGGACGCACTTGGCCGTCCGCGCATCACGCGGAGGTCTTGTGCGGCATCAGGGCTAGAGAGGAGCTGATCATGGAAAGATTGCCCGCTCATCGCTGCGCAGAACGATGGGATAGCAAGATACCTCAAGCACCGGGGTAAAACCCAGTGATCGACGCGAAGGCGTGCGAGCTTATCCGAGGTGCAGCATACGGCGGCGCGAGCGATCTCATGCTACGGCAAGCGGTTCCACAGGTAGACTTCATGCTGGGCGGCAGGGCCCCAAGCCCCACCGCCGCGTTGTGGTTCAATGGTCGTCTTGCCAGACCTCATCCATCACGACCGCGTCCAGTGGCAGGCGTTGGCGCCAGCCCTTGAGGGCTAGTTCGGGCGCGGGATAGAAGTCATCCACGAACCCGACACACAGGTAGGCCACGATCGCCACGTGGTCAGGCAGCGCGAGGATGCTGCGCAGGTCGGGCTCGTTGTAGATGCTCACCCAGCCCACGCCGACATTCTCGGCGCGCGCGGCAAGCCACAGGTTTTGTACCGCGCAAACCGAGGAATAGAGATCCATCTCGGGGTTGTGGGTACGGCCCAGAACCACCGGCCCGCAGCGGTCGCGGTCGCAGGTGACGGCGATGTTCAGCGGCGCTTTCAGGATCCCTTCGAGCTTGAGGCCGCGATAGGTGCTGCGGGTATCCTCTGGGAACATCGCCTCGGCCTCGGCATTCGCGGTCTCGAAGACGCGATGCACGGCGCGGCGGCGCCCGAGGTCACGGATGAGAATGAAATTCCACGGTTGCATGAACCCCACCGACGGCGCGTGATGGGCAGCGTCGAGGATGCGCCACAGGACGTCGTCGGGGATCGGGTCGGGGCGGAACTCATCGCGCACGTCTCGGCGATTGCGGATCAGGTCGTGGATCGTGTCACGTTCTTGTGGGGTAAAGCGGCGCGCAGGTGCGGGCGCCGCCGGGGCGGTGTCGGGCATGGTGGCCCTCCTGGTTTGACAGCGCCGCCTCGGGTTCCACGCGGGGCGGCCATCTTGCCGGGCCGGTCTTCTGGCTTCGGGTCATCTGCCCACAGGCGCCTTCCCGGATCGCTCCAGTGGCATCGTGCCTGCGGCATCCCCGTCACAGCGGCGGGCCCGCGCCGGTATCGCACCGACTTCCCGATTCTCCCCAACGTGGTGGGGCACCCGGCGGGCGCGGCATAATCGGGTGATGGGCGGCAGGCAAGATGCCGGCGCGGCCGCAAGACCCGTCAATGTGTGATCACGATGAAGTGGCGGCAGAAGGCCGCGGTTTTATCCGCCGACCTACACCACAAGCCGGGTTCGGCGCAGTTGCGATTAGGTGGCCCATTCGGCGCAAACGATGAATTCTTGCGCGCTGCCGCCGCGGCGGCCCTCCTCAAACTGGCCAAGATCGCTTCTGCACCTCAGAAGTTGCCGAAGGCTTGAGATCAAGGGCGTTTACGCCGTCGTAACTCGGTTGCCTCAACACCGTAGCGGACATACAGCCAAAATCACCCAGTTGAGCCATACTTGGTTTTCAAAGCGGGCGATGAAGCCGACCTTCGCCGCGCATCACACAGATGGCCGGGATGTACTATGGCGCGGCCTTTGAGCGCTCGGTCGGTCTGTCAACTGCCTTGGCTTGGCTGGCTTCTCCCGCGTCGTTAAAAGAAAAAGCGGTAAGCCAATGGAGCCGCATGGTTGCGACCCGGTGAAGCAAAACCGGTAGTTTCCTGTATGCACGTAGCCTGTTTCGTTTAATATTGTATGCAAGTAACGAGAGCTGGACATGACGTCAGATACCCCCAGGCGCTTACTGGGCCACTCGATCGCCGCCACCCTTGAGGAACGTATCCTGCTGGGAGAGATCGCGGCGGGCAGCAAGCTGGACGAGACATCTCTGGCGCGTGATTTCGACGTGTCCCGCACGCCGGTTCGCGAGGCGTTGCAGATCGTCGTGTCCCGCGGGCTGGCCGTGCGCATGCCATACAAAGGGGTGGTGGTCAGCGATATTACACGCGACAGGATCGATGACCTGTTCGAAGCCATGGGCGAGATCGAGGCCCTGTGCGGTCGTTTCTCGGCACAACGGATGTCGATGGAAGAGCGTGCCGTTTTGTTGGGCTTGCATGAAACGATGTCGGACCTCGCACTGCAAGGCGGGGCCGAGGCCTATGAAGCGGCGAATACCCGGTTTCACCAGGCGATCTATGCGGGCAGTCACAACTCGGATTTCGTCGAGATGGCCGAGGCGATGCGCCTCAAGCTGTCTCCGTTCCGGCGCTCTCAATTGGCCGACAGGGCACGTATCGAGCATTCGAATGCCGAACACGCCCAGATCGTCGAGGCGATCATCGAACGCGACGGACAAGCGGCGGAGAAGGCGCTGCGCCGTCATCTTCTGAGTGCGGCGCAGACCATGCTGGAGAAATGGACCCAGACACGCCCCGAGGTCAGCTCAACGCGGTCCAGAGCATCCTGAGAGAGGTCAGCGCAAGGAATACGGCGAAGGCCCGCTTGACCCATTTCGCGTCGAGCGCATGGGCGAGGCGCGCGCCTTGCGGGGCAAGGCTGGTCGAAATCGGCAGGATCAATGCCGCCGCCACGAGGTTCACGTAGCCGAGGGATAGGGGCGGTCGGCCCTCGACGTCGAGGCCCGCCACGATCAGGGCCACCACGGCGGGCACCGCGATGATCAGGCCGAAACTGGATGCCGTGCCGACGGCGCGGTGAACCGGAACGGAAAAAGCGGTCAGTGTCGGCACCCCCAAGGTGCCCCCGCCGATCCCCATCAGGGCCGAGACCGTCCCGATGGCAAAGGCAATCCCTGGCTGCCGCGCGTGGCCGTGCGGCAGGTCTGCTGCCACGACAAGGGTCTTGGGCAGCAGGAAATTCACCGAGACCGCCAAGCCGACAAGACCGAAGACCACCATCAGGGCCGAACTGTCCATCCCCCCCGCCAGCGCGCCGCCCGACAGGGCGCCAAGGGCCAGCCATGGGCCCCAGCGGCGCACGATGCTCATGTCCACCGCGCCGCGTCGGTGATGTGCCCGCGCAGACGAAAACGAGGTGGCGACGATCGTGGCCAGCGATGTCGCCACCGCCATGTGCATCGACAGGGCAGGATCGAACTGCGTGAAGGTAAAGACCCAGAACAGCACGGGCACGATCACGATGCCGCCGCCCACGCCCAGAAGACCGGCCAGCAGTCCGCCCAAGCCAGCTGCGATGATGACGCCGACGATCAGGAGGGCGATGTCTGTATGCGACAAGAGGGTCAAGGTCAGGATCCATTCGAGTGTCAGGAGGTGGTGGGGCATTCGGGCCGCGCCTTGCGCAGCCCGAATGCAGGGGCAGGGGCTTACCAGCCGATGGCTTCAGGCAGCCACAGCGCGAGCCCGGGAAACAGGAAGACCAGCAGCAAAGCGATAGCCTGCAACCCGATGAAGGGGATCGCGCCCTTGTAGATGTCCAGCGTGCTTACGCCCGGCGGGGCGACGCCTTTGAGGAAGAACAGGGCCCAGCCAAAGGGCGGCGTCAGGAACGAGGTCTGCAAGTTCAGGCAGATCAGAACGCCCAGCCAGACTAGATCGACCCCTTCGGCCATGAAGAACGGCAGGAACAGCGGCAGGGCGATATAGGTGATCTCGATCCATTCGAGGAAGAAGCCCAGAACGAAGATCAGGAGAAGCATGAACAGAAGTGCTCCGTTCACGCCGCCGGGCACCCATTCGAACATGCGTTCAACCAAGTGTTCACCGCCCAACCCCCGAAAGGCGAGGCCGAAGACCTGCGCGCAGATCAGGATGAAGAACACCATCGACGAGATCAGCAGCGTTGAACGGGCGACTGTTTTGAGCAGGTCGTAGGACAGGCGCCCGGATAGCGCGACGATCAGCAATGCGCCAACCGCGCCCATCGAGGCCGCTTCTGTCGGGGCTGCCACACCGCCGATGATCGACCCAAGCACCGCGATGACCAGACCGATGGGCGGGCCGACGACAAGGATGATCTTCTTGATCAGGGTGCCTGTGCTCATGGCGTCCCGCTCGGATTGCGGGATCGGAGGCATCAGGTCGGGCTTCCACGCGGCCAGTCCCAGGATGGCGACGATATAGACGGCCGACAGCGTCAGGCCCGGCACCATGGCCGCAGCGAACATCGTTCCCACGGACTCACCAAGGATCTCGGCCAACAGGATCAGCACCAGGCTGGGCGGAATGATCTGCCCGAGCGTGCCCGAGGCGCAGATCATGCCGGTCGCGATCGTCTTGGGATAGCCGCGGCGCAACAACGTCGGCAGGGTCAGCAGGCCAAGCGTGACGATGGTGGCACCCACGATGCCCGTGGCCGCGCCAAGCAAGACGCCCACAAGGATGATCGCCACCCCCATGCCGCCCGCAACGCGCCCGAACATGTGGCCGATGATGTCGATCAACTCTTCGGCCAGTCGCGATTTTTCCAGCATCACTCCCATGAAGACAAAGAGCGGGATCGCCATGAAGGTGTAGTTCGTCACCACCCCGTAGATGCGCGCGGGCAGCAGGTTGAACAGGGCCGGGCCAAAGCCGATGTAGCCAAATATGAACCCCGACGCCGCGATGGCGATGCCGACGGGAATGCCGATGATCAACAGGATGAAGAATGCGGCGACCATTCCGATCGCCAGAAGCTCGGTGGGAGACATGTTGATTGTCCTTGGCGTTAATGCCCGATGGTTTGGTCCGCCGTATCGGCGAGGGCGTCATGTGCGGGGTTCGGCAGGCCGAACCCGTGACGCAACGCATGCGCCAGACCTTGCAGAGACAGCAGGAAGAATCCCATTGGGATCAGGGCCTTAAGCACCCAACGCATCGGCAGGCCGCCGGGGTTGGGGGACGCCTCGTTGCGCATGTAGCTTTGCTCGACCCAAGGTAGGGACAGCTTCAGCACGTAGGCCGCGATCAGCATCAGGGCCAAGCCGCCGATCACCTCGAGCGTGCGGCACAGCCAGGGCGGAAAGCGTTCGAACAGAACGTCGACCCGCACCTGTTCCCCGCTATAGAGCGCGTAAGACATCCCAAACAATGCGATGGGCGAGATCAGGTGCCACTGAAGCTCCTGAAACCATACGGTGCCGGTGCGAAAGAGGTAGCGGACGAACACGTCGCCCGCCACCAGCAGCACCAGCGCCACGCAGGTCCAGGCAGCGATCCAGCCAAACAGCCGGACCGCCCCCTCGATCCCGTTCACAAAACGTGACACGGCGTTCATGGATCAGACCTTGAGAACAGAGCTGAGCCAAGGGCCTTCGCTGACGCCGGCCCACCGGTCGTGGTTGGCCTTGAACGCCATGTAGCTGTCATGAACCTCTTGCGTCAGCGGATCGGCTGCCGCGCGGGTGGCCAGCACATCGGCCGTCGCAGTCCGCAGTGCCTCGACAACCGGTTCGGGCAGAACGGCGGCGGTGACGCCGAAGTTCTCGACCAGATCGGTCAGCGCCTCGCCGTTCACCGCCTCGGACCACGTCACGCTTTCAAGGCAGGCGGCCATGCAGGCGGTTTTGACGATCTGTTGCAGCTCGGCGGGCAGACTATCCCACGCAGCCTTGGAGATCAGCAACTCACCCGTCGTCGCAGGTTCGTGCCAACCGGTCGTGTGATAGTAGCTGGCCGCGTTCTGCAGGCCCAGACGACGGTCCTGGTAGGGGCCGACGAACTCGGCCGCGTCGATCACGCCACGCTCGAGCGCCGGGAAGATCTCGCCGCCCGGCAAGACGCGGGCATCAACGCCAAGGCTGGCATAGACCTGTCCTGCGAGGCCGGGGATGCGCATGCGCAGGCCCTGAAGCTGGCTGATGTCTTCGATCGGTTCGCGGAACCAACCGGTCATCTGCACGCCGGTGTTGTTCATCGGAAACGCGACAAGGCCGAACGGCTCGTAGACGCGCTGCCACAATTCCAGACCGCCGCCATGGAACAGCCACGCCATGTGGCCCATGAAGCTCATGCCGAAGGGGACAGTGGTGAAATACTGCGCGGCAAAGGTCGTGCCCGACCAGAAATAGCTGTTGGCGGCGTTCATCTCGATCACGCCTTGCTGCACGGCGTCGAAGCCTTCCAGCGCGGGGATCAGTTCACCGGCGGCGAAGTGTTGGATGTTCAACCGACCGCCCGACATGGTGGCGATCTTTTCGATGATGTCGGTCGGGCTGCCCGGCCCAACGGTGTAAAAGGGCGAACCCGGCCCGTAAGCGTTCGTCATACGCCAGTTGAACGTGTCTTGCGCCTTGGCGCTGCGGGGTGCCGCAAGAGGGGCCGCGGCAGCGGCGGCGGCCGTTGCAGTCAGAAATCCGCGTCGTTTCATGTCAGACCTCGATGTGTCATCTGTCGGTGAAGCGCTATCCCAGTCTCGCGCCACACCGGAGTGACCTCCCTCGGAGATGAGGTCTAAGGCGACCGTCGGCGACGTATAGCGTCACGGTCGCGCCGAAAGCTCGAAGAAGCTATTTTGTATACAATTTCGCCTCGATTGGAATTTTTTGAACACAAAAGTGGCGCAATCGAAACCTGATCTGCCGCTTGATGGTCCGTGAAACCGTCGGGAGGCCAGACAACGGCCCTGAGTTCGTTGCCACGGCTGTGCGGGAATGGGTCGACGCGGTTGGCACCCTAACGGCCGATGTCGAGCCGGGATCACTCTGGTGGACCGGCTACTGCGAGAGCTTCAGCGCCAAGCTGAGAGACTAACTCCTCAACGACGAGATCTTCTACAGTCTGGCGAGGCCAAGATCGTGATCGAGATCTGGCGCAGAAACTACAACACCGGGCGCCCGCGCTCATCACTCGGCTAACGGCCGCCAGCGCCGGAGGTTTTGCAATGGCCGGCTCCGCCATCCGGAGCCGTTTCGCCGACTGCGCCTACCGTAGCGCCAAGCCACCGGTCATGCACTAAGGCTAAAACCGGACCACTCGATTGGGGCAGGTCAATTACACCAAGGGCACATTTCAGCCAGAAAAGGTTTGATTTTTGGCTCCGGCGGTAGGGGCAGGCGCCAGTGACATCAAGCCACTGATATAAAAGGAAAATTTTCCTCGAGTCCGGATCGAGTCCGACAGTGTGTCATCATGTGTGCCGTACCCTGTGCGCCAGGTCAACAGGTGTACTCAGCGGATTGAAAAGTGCCGGTCACGGCGGTCGGGTCGACTCTTGGATGTTGATACCGGAAAGCGTTCTTGGGCCATTCGTATTGACGTCCCATTCGGTGGCATCGCCGGACAGACCGGCGCGGGCCGCAATCCAGGTGAGGAAATTTCGGGAGGCATAGAGTTCCTCGACCAGCAAAAGGTCGATATCGCGCTCCGTTGCATGGCTCAGGGTCGGGATGTACTCATCCTCAATCATGCATTTCCTTCCTCTCGTTCACGTCCCGACAAGGGCGAACGGCCTTTGGCTCGGCCATTCACCGACCGTGGGCTACAACAGGTAGACACCTTGTGTGGCGATTGTTTGATCCAACGCCCCTTTTTTTGCCTGCCGAGCGCGGAAGGGCTTCAATCTGACAAAGGATCACATCGGTCGCAGGCTGATTTGAAGCTGTGACAAGTCGATGCCCGCTTGCGCAGCGTCGAGGCCCTGGAGAAACGAGATCAGGTCCTCCTGGCGAGGTTGGCCGAATGCCAGGCGATACAGTGCAACGGAGCGTTTGAGCCAACCGAGAAGCACAGCCTCGCGGCTGTAAGGAAGGGAAAGCGCGAAACGTTCGATGCAGGTCGGGCCATCGAGGAGCCAGAAAGGTTCCATGTCGCCCGGTCGAACGGCTTGATCATGCGCAGTACGGAACATGCTGCGCCATGGATCCCTGACGGGCGCCCCGTTTCGGAGGGTGTTCCCAAACTTCGTTGCGAGATTCAATCTGACAGCATGGTTCTTGTAGCGATGAATACGGCCTTCACGCTGCTCGAGGTCCACCGGGTTCGTGGGGAGATTCCAGTGCACGAGCCTGTGACAGTAGGGGTGGAAATCGAGCCCCTCCTGACCGACGGAGGTTGATGCAAGGACGAAGGGGCGGAATGGGGAGTTGAAGGCGGTTCGTACCGTGTCGGTGCGCTGGGCTCCTTCTTCCTGCGCCTGCTGCAAGAGACGCGTGGCGAACCGCCCACGCATCCGCAGTGCGGATGAAATTTCTATACGATCGCGCTTTGCGCGGTAGTGTTTGATTTCGATCTGTGCGGGCTTGAGAGACAGCGCCTCGTCAATGGTTTGTGCGAGTTCGGATACGGCACGGGATGGGTCCGCGTCCATCAGACCTTCGGACTCCATAAGGACATGGACATATTCGTCCATCACGGACTGCAGGTCATGCTCAACGCAGTGATGCAGGACCGATTGCCAATAGACGTCGTCGGATCCGGTCCGTAGCACGGCTTGGCTTTCCGGCTGGTTGAAAAGACTGCGGAAGGCCATGCCGATCCGCGTGGCCGCGTTGAGCATGGCGCGGTCGTCGAAGCGCAGATCGGGCGCCACGCGGTGCAGGGCTCGCAGGGCACAGGTGGCCGGGCTGCCAAGAGCGAGGTCCGTTAGGTGATCCGTAAGGATCTGGCGGTCGGGT
Source organism: Maritalea mobilis (assembly GCF_019800885.1). Taxonomy (GTDB): domain Bacteria; phylum Pseudomonadota; class Alphaproteobacteria; order Rhodobacterales; family Rhodobacteraceae; genus Roseibacterium; species Roseibacterium beibuensis. Next base: position 867,408 of record NZ_JAHVKE010000001.1, on the reverse strand, counting down.
CGCCCATGCAGGACATCGGCATCCGCAGCCTCGCCGAGAGCGTGAAGATGGTCGTGCCAGCCGTCTTGCCCGTCAGCCCTGACCACGTCCGTCAGGATATCTCCCGACGTGAGCCATCCGGCGAATGCACTCGACCGGAAATCGAGAGTAGCTGCGCAAGCCCAGTCCCAGGTCATTGCCCGTTCTGAATCTATCTCACCTGTTTCGTGTTCGGCCTCTGATGGACGTAAATGCGGCTCTCCTCTCTGCACCGGCCGAAGCCGTGCCTCAAGGTCGGACACAAGGTCTTGCAACAGCTCGGCCGCGTGCCCCCTCATGGCACCGGCATCGTTCAAGGGACCGTAGGAGCGAAAGATCTCGAGCGGATCAATCGCTGCCGCAAGGGTAGGGGACGGAATGACGAGGGGTAGGGCGCGCAGCCCCGTCAACCTGTCCTTGTTGCGTCGGAAGTTCAACAACTGGGGGTGGCGAGCCGTATAGCTCCGCCCGGTGTTTCCCATGCCCATTTCGCGTTCGCTTTCGTAAGACAGAAGCGCGGCAATTGCATCCGGCACCATTGCCCATTGCGAAAAGATCAGCAGTTTGCTCGCCGTGATGCGCGGACCGAAATAGGGCATGCTGGGCGGCATCCAGAGGCGTTTCGCCATGTCGTCCCTGAAGGCGATGTCCTTGAGCGCACGCATCCGGCCGTTGTTGTCCGGGATGGGTTGGTAGGTCTCGATGGCGTCGGTGTCGAGCTGGGCGCTCTCTGCCTCCCGGATAGCTTCCAGCAGGGCGTTGCCCGGCGCGTCCTTGAGCTGATCCAGGCGCTGGCCCAGCTTGTAGTCGCGCAGGAAACTCAGAAGGTAGGGCGCCGATTTCCAGTATTCCACTGTGCCAGGCGCATCGGCTGCATCCGCGACGCACGCTACCGCACGGGCTTCGATCAGGTCGGCGGGTTCGATGGTGACCGGAACATCCACGTCCCGCATCATGGCGTCCCGCTCGGCTGTCTCGGAGACACGTTCCGTTCGGGCGATAACGCTACGCAAAGTGCCTTCGATGTCGGCCTTGATCTTGCGGGCATCATCGAAGCTGCCTGGAAGACCTTGCATGGCAAGACGGTAGCGACGCATCTCGCCTTCAAGCTCTGCACGCACCGCGGGTCCGCGTTCTCCGAAAAGGAAACTCAGGACATCAAGGAACTCGCGGTAGTGATCTCCTGCATCCGCCTCGTCGTCGCGCAGGGACAACATCCTGTAGGGGGTCGCAGAGAGCAGCAGGACTTTCGACTGGTTTCCATCGGGATCGACGGCATCGAACAGCTTGCGGGCCAGGTCGGCGGCCTCGCCTTCGCCGTGCAGAAGCTCCGTGAACCTCTGGAATTCGTCCAGAACGATCAGGTCGGGCTCCAGCGCCTCGGCGCTTTCCCGGGCCAGGATCGTGCGAAGCTGACCGACAATGCTCTCTCGCCTGCGATTGAGATCGCTGTCGTTTCCGCGCAGGCCCTTGTAGCATTGCGCGCAGGCTTCGAGTTCGTGCAGGAGGTCGGGACGCCCTGCGACGGCGTCCTGGAAGCGCGACACTATCTGCGGCTCGAGGGGCTGCTGATCGATCCATGCTCGGGTTTCCCGCCATCCCGGTGCCCCCGCGTATCCCTGCAGCATCTTGGCCACGGCTCGACGATCTTCCAGCAGCTCCCAGATCAGGCGCAGGATCAGTGCGCGCTCCTGTTTCATGCCGCCGCCCTGCTTGAGGTCCAGCGAGGTTCCCGGGGTCAGGCTGAAGAAGTTCACGCCTTCCCGTTTGATGCCCCCGGACCTGGCTAACTCCAGGCAGAGCATGGTCAAGCGTGTCGGCAGAACCCGTGTGCGTTGGCCGTCCATGACATTCAGACGGGCGACGTTCTGTTTCGCGATGGCCCCGTTCGAACAGATGTAGACGATGTCGATCCGCGGCACGGTGTCCTGAAGTGCCTCGATAGTCCGCGCGATCACGCCTCGTGCCACCATTGTTTTGCCAAGGCCGACCTCGTCGGCGACGAGGAAATGGCGCACCGAGTCGGGATCGCTCAGCAACCTCTTGGCGACATAATCGACGGTCTTTCGCTGGAAGGCCTTGAGAGGCCGAAGCGCGTCGTCGGCCGTAAATCGATCAGTCATTGTGCCGGTCCTCCGGCATCACGGCGCGAAATGTTTCCCACAGATGAAGGAATTCATCTGGGATGATATCGCTTCGCCCCGTGTCAGGATCGCGCAAGCGTGTGACCAGGCGTTCGATATCGCGTAACTGCCGCCCGTCGCCCGCCAGCGCGCGCACCATGTGCTCGAGGATTGGCGCATCCTGGCTGGTGCCGAACGCTCCCGTAAGGCCGCCGCCCTGTCCGGCTGCAAAAAGCGCCTTGGCTGCCTCGGACACGTCGCCCAGCAGCAAACGGATGTAGCGTAGAAAGGCATCGCGGTTCTCGATCAGCGCGCGCAGGATCTCGGCCGTGCGCGCGTCGGGCAGATCTACGAGATCCGTTCCCAGCGTGAAGTATTGCTCAAAACCGGTCTCTTTATCCACGAGCTGGACACCGATCCAGCGCGTCACATCCCTGAGAGGTAGGCGACCGAGCAGGATTTCGTCGGCGCCAAGGGCCGTCAGGCAGATACAATGTTCGATGCCCGCGACGACAGGCCATATCCGCAGGCCGATCCCGTCGGGGATGACAACCTCCGTTTGTGCCGCGAGATGTAGTAGAATGCGCCCCTCGTCGTCTTCCTCGCAACGCAGGGCCGGTCCGGACGTGGCCATCTCACGACGCAGTCCTTCAAGGCGCGCCTCGGCGGCGTCTTCCTGAAATGCATCAACAGGCTCATACGGCACGAACTCCCGCAGGAAACGGCCAAGGCGTTCTGGTGATATCTGGTCTTCCATCGTGCCCAAATCTTCAGTGTAGCCGGTGAGGGTGGCAAAGACCTCGACATTGCTGCCATTGATGAGGGCAGGGGTGGTCGCATTGCCCGATCCCATGGTGATTTCGGTGCTCTTGTAACGTTCCGTGATGAAGATCTTGGCATGCAGCCCCCGGGCGGGGATCGGCCTGCCGGGCGGCTCATCGCTTTCCTCACCGTCCTCTGTTTCGGCCATTTCGTCCAGCACCAGCCGGGTTCCAAAACGGGCAAGCGTTTCGGGGGAAAGCAGCGCCAATTCCTCGGATCGACTGAGGAGGCAGGCATTGGCGGGGTCCACGCCCCGGCTCAAGGTCGACAAGGCACTATCCGTGACAAAGGGTGAAATGATGCCCAGCGTGCGGCCGGCCCGGGGACGCCAGACCTGATCGTTGAGACCGTTCACGGCAAAGCTGATCTTGTTGATGTTCCGGGGATGGTCCCACTTGGCGCGCGCAAGATCTTCGGCCAAGGACGTGACCATTGATGTGACATGCGCAGGAGCAGGCCGACCGGAGGCCATGCCGGGCAGGGCGCGGACAAGCTCGACCAGAGGCGTATTCTGATCGCGCGCGTGGGCGGTCACCATGCCGTCCAGCGAAAGCGACAGGTCCCACGACGCATCGGTCGTAAGGTTGCGCGATAGTAGGGCAAGCCTCAGGCGTGGCTGGCCGAGGCCGCCGATGGGCGAAAACCGCAGGAACCAGAGCTTAGGGTGAAAGGCGCCACCGCGCGGGGCCACGACCTCGGTCACGGTCTCTTCGAGCAGCGCCGTCAGGCGGTTGGCGCCCTTGGGGACGGACTTGATCCGCCCGGCTTCACAGAAGATCGCGATGCGTGCTGACAGGCGTTCCAGCCCTTCAAGCAAAGCGAGCGGCGTATCCAGTGTTTCCTGCCTGTTTTCGGCAGCATGAAAGGCCAGCGTCGCCGGGACCACCAGGGCTGTCTCGAAATCCAGCGTGTAGGTCGTCGACAGCGCGGCATCGAGATCATATCCTGCAGGCACCCGCAGGATCTCGGCATAGAGCGCACGGTTTTCGGGATCGAGCGCGGTTTTATCCTGCATCGACAAGATCCCTGACGTGGTTCGCAACAACCGGCTTCCAGCGGAAGTTGAGTGGCGCTGTCCCTGATGCGCCGCTCCACCTCATCAGCGCTCCGTCGTTGCGAAATCGGGATTTTGCACCTTTCAGGCGGGTTTCTCGGTCGCGGACAAGGGCGCGGGCGGATGGATCGCTCTGAACCTGCCCACGCGTTTCCCGCACGGTATCACGCCATGTCTCGATGAACCTGCGGCTGTGTGCTTTGACATCGTGGATGGTGCCATGCGCCAGAAGCCACAGGTCATGAAGGTCCCAATCGTCGAACAGATCCCTCGGGGTCTCGGTGGCCCAAGTATCGAGCATGGTTGAATAGGTTTCGATACGCTCATGCCAACTGCTGCCATCGGCCCCCTGCATGTGCGCCGCCTTCTCTGACAGCATCAGATTGTAGAGTAGGGAAGCGCCATGCATAAGGCGGGAAAACCGTTCGGCGTGACCGACGATCCTCTTGATGTGTTCGGGCCATTCCGCCCGCGCGGGGTGCTGCCAGATCATGTCGCAGTCTGCCGCAGTCGCGTGGCGGGACAAGAGAGTGAACAGACTTCGCGGCGCTTCCTGAGCCAGCCTGTCCCGAAGGAAACCGGCCTCTTCTGTCCTCAGCGAAAAGGTCGCCGTGCTGTCCGAGGATGACAGGAAATCCTCCGGCGCATGTGGCAGGCCGGCGGCCCAGAGCGCGGCGGCTTCACCTGGGGCCGCCTCGAGACAGGCATTGCGACTGCCCTGAAAGCGCCGGACGCCGAGGGTTAACAACCCTGCCCAGTATACGTCACTGGGCAGGCGTTTCAGCTTGTCCCGTGCCGCACTTCCGATAACGTTCTGTGTCTCTCCGCCTCGAACGAGGGCCTCGATGAGCCGGATCTCAAGGGCCCGCGCAAGCTCGCGTCGCGCGGTTGCCGTGCCTTTGTGCGCGCCGGCCATCCTGTAGGTCCATGGCACGAAAAGCATGTAGCGCAGCCTTGTCTGAATCGTCGAGGTGCCGGGAAACATCAGGTCCGCCAGTGCGTCGCGCACCGAGCCGAGGCCAAGTTCATCCCGGGTGTCTTCCTGTCCAAAAAGGTCCATGATCCGGCGGGTGCGATCCCGGTCGGCCTGGTCGAAGTCGATCCATGCGAGAAAGGACATCAGGCGGGCTCCGTGACCGAGGCGTCGGCAACACTCAGTGTGCCTTCGCTCATCCAGTGAATGGCCACAGCTTGCAACGGTTTGCCCGGCCAATGCCTTCGGGCCATCGCGGCATAGGCGGCCAGTTGCGGTAGATAGGTGGCAAAACGCGCAGTGGGATCGGGGCAGGGGCCGGATTTGTGGTCGATGATCATCAGGCCATGCGGTCCCTCGGCGAGGCAGTCGAGAATGGCGTTGGTTTCCGATCCGTCGTCGGCAGTTTCCTGCAAGGGCAGTTCGAAGTGCAGCCTGTCAAATCCCCGATCTGCCAGCCAGCGGGTCAAGGCCTGCGCCTGCGCAGCGATCTGGGTGATCGTGTTGTCAGGCAAGCCGGTGGCGGCCTTGAGGTCCTCCGCGAGATCTGGACGCTCTGCCGTGACGCGGAAGGCGAGGTGCCAGGCGGTACCGCGTTCAGCCGCGTTGCCGGTGCTGGTTTCGGCAACGCCCTCTGCCAGCTGAACAGTCTCCAGCGGGGCGACGAATGTCGGCTCCTGCGCGTCGAGGCTTGAAGGGCTGCGTCGCCAGAATGTGCGTGTGTTGTCCGGCAGGGCGCGCGGGAGTCCGAAGCGCGGGTAGGTTGCGGCTGCCGCGCGTTCAGGGCTATTCGGTTCATCCGCCAATCCCTCATCGACCTTTGCGGCAAAGGTCTGACCTGCGACGGTCAGCGTTTCCATGTCGGTCTCGAACCCGGCCCGGTCGCGCAGCAGGTCGACCATGCGTTCGGCGTGTTCACGAGGTTTGGTCTTTTCGAGCGGCAACACGAGGATCAGTCGGTCGCGCGCCCGCGTCAGCGCGACGTAGAGCTTGCGCGCCGCGTCGCGTTCGTCCTCGGGGCGCCGGGCCTCGGTGAAGGTTTCCTGATTCTCGGGGGCGGCGAAATCGGGCAGGTAGCCCAGCCCGGCGTGATCCAGCACATTGTCCAGATCGTCGAAGCCGTCGAACTCGGCCCGCATGGTGCCCGGGCGTTCAGCGATCTTCTGGTCAAGTCCAGCGACCACGGTGATCGGCCATTCACGGCCCTTGGCGGCGTGCCAGGTGCAGATTTCGATGCCCGAGGACGACCAGCCGTCAGGGTCTGGATGACGGTCCCAATCCTTGGCCGTCTGACCCGCGATCCATCCGAGAAAAACCTGCACCCCGGCCCCATGAAAGCCGGCGGCGGCACGCAGGTCCTGCGCCATGCTATCGAACTCCTGCGCCTCTGCCTCGAGGCGTGCGAGATCGGCCAGCGCCTGCGCGGGCTGCGTCAGCCCGGCGGCCCAGTCGGGTAGACCCGCCGCGCGCAACACCGAGGCGAGTGTTTCGGCCACCGGGTGCGCTGCGATGCCGTCGTTGACGGCCCGGAGAGGCCCCAGCGAGACATGGGTTTCCAGCACGCCATCGACGGCATTGCGCAAGGCGTCCTCCAAGGACATGCGCGGTGGGCCAAGCGTGAGCCATGTCAGTGCCGCGTGGGTGTCTGCGGGGTCAGCGGCAAAGGCCAGGGCGGCACGGGCGGCGCGCATCACGGGCGAGGTCAGCCAGCCGTCCTGCTGGATGCGCACCGGCAGACCGTGCGCCTCCAGCGCGGCAGCTGCGGCGCTGGCCTTTTTGTGGGTATAGGTCAGCACGGCTATGTCGGCGGGCCGGGCTGGGCGCATCTGCCTCAGCGCCTTGTCGTAGACAGGCGTCCCCGCCTCAAGGATGTCGGCCACGCGGTTCGCGATACACTCGGCCGTGGTGTCCTTGCGCCCCTTGGGCAGGTGCAGCACTTCGAGCGCGGTTTCACCGGTGACCTCGCGTTGTGGAGTCAGCGGATTGTAGGCATCGAAGAACGTGGGACCGAGCGCGTTGACCATCTGCATGATCCGAGGGTCGGACCGCCAGTTGCGATAGAGAGGGGTGACGGTTTCGGGATGCGCAGATTGCAGCGCCTCCGTCAGACGCGGGTCGGCGCCCTGAAAGCCCATGATGGATTGCTTGGTATCTCCAACGATCAGCGCCCTTTTCGCGCCGCGCGCCAACCGCCAGAGCAGGGCGAATTGCACGGGGTTTGTGTCCTGGAACTCGTCGATCACGACGCAATCGATCTCGCCCAATACGGACCGAAGGATTTCGGGGCGGGTGCGAAGAAGGCTCTCGGCCTCGGCGATCATGTCGGCATAATCGATAAGCCCGGCCTTGCGCTTGGCCTCATCATATGCGGACAGCACCTGCTGCGCGCCGGTGACGAGCGCGGTCAGATGGGCCTGCGCATCGGCGAGCGGACCGGGATGGCGGGGCAGGGCATTTGCCGCCTCCATGACGGCCGCGGCGAGGGCATCGTAGCCTTCGGGTGTGGGTGCACCGCGCTTGGACTGCCGCAGAACGCGCAATTTTTGCCAGAGCTTCCAATCACGCTCCAACACCCCGTCGCGTGCAGCGCGCTGCAGATCGCGATGGTTGGTGGAGAAATCCCTGACCGCCGAGGCGTTGTTCTCAAACAGTGGGGCAAGGTTGTCGGGAAAAGCCGCCAGAAGGTCATGCACTGCATGTTGCAGGGCTGCCGTCAGGGCGCCGCCATCCGGCTCGACCTCGCCATACCCCTCAATCAGCGCCTGTTGTGCAGGTGTCAGGATGTCCGGCAAATGCCCGCGCGCGCCGAGACCTCGGATCAGGTCCACCGTCCGCAGCAGGTCCGCGCGGAATTCATCCTCGGCGCTGGACTGGGTTGTGAAATTCCATGCGTAGCCGAACCGGCCGAGGTCCTCCATCAAGGGATGCAAAGCATCGCAGCGCGTCATCTCGAGCCGGATCAGCAGGTCACGTTCCGGCTCGGTCAACAGGCGGCTGTCGGGCGAGTGCCCGGCAGCGAAGGCATGTTCCGTCAGCAGGCGCTGCCCCAGTGCGTGAATCGTGCCCATGTAGGCGCGGTCGATCTCCAATGCATCGCCGAGGCGCCCGCGCGCCATCAGCTCGCCGCGCACGCGGTCACGCATCTCGGCTGCCGCCGCCTCTGTAAAGGTCACGGCGAGGATGCGGCCCGGGGCCACGTCGCCAGCCTCGACCCATTCCCCAAGGGTTTTCTGGATGTGGTAGGTCTTGCCCGCACCGGCGCCGGCGGGCACGAGGGACAGATCGGTCATTGTGCGTCCTCCTGTGCTTGCGCCTCCGGCAGGCTGAAAGCCGCCACAAGTGGGTTTTCCAAGGCGTAGGCCTTGATGCCGCGTTCCTTGTCGAAGGTCTTGGCATCCCCTTCGCGGTTCAGGCGGATTGTGCCTGCGCCGACTTCGGCCAGAACCATCGCCAAGTGCTCCATGGCCTTCACGGCGGCATCCTCGCCTGCCGTCTCGACCCTCGGCACATCGCCACCATGGGCGTCTGACAGGACAGTGCCGTCGCGCAGCATGTGGTAGGCGGTGACGACCTGCGCGCCCTCGGACACCAGCCGGGTCAATGCAGTCTCCTCCGATGGGCGTTCCAGCATGGCCCGATAAAGCGCGACCTGCAGGTCCCAACCCTTTGCCATGCGGTCACGCCGCCCGCCCGCGCTGGAGCGCTTGTGGTCGACCACAAGGATGCGCCCGTCCGGCAGCTGTAGCAGGCAGTCGGCCTTGCCATGCAGAAGCAGCCCACCATGATCGCCCTTCAGTGCGATCTCGTTGTGCAGGACCAAGGCGCCGGTGTCGCGCAGGAACCCGGCCCATGCGGTGCAGATATCCTTTGCCTCACGCAGCAGGCTGGCGCGTTCGGTGGCCCAGACGGCGTCAGTCAGCCAGGCGGCATGGCGGCGGATGGCCCGGTCAAGGGCGTCGGGTACGGTATCGGCAAGCGCAGCCGCGTCCGGTGTCAGAGCACCTTCGGTAAAGACCTCTTCCAGCACCTGATGCATCAAGGTGCCGAGGGTCATGACGTCGAGCGTTTCGGGCGCCCAGACGCGGTCTTTCGCGCCCAACTCGTCCAGAAGCCAACCCAGCGGGCTGACGAGCAGGGTTTCCAGCCGCGATGGTGAATGCGGTAAGGGGCCGTCCTCGGTCTCGCGCAGGCGCAGGAGGTCTAAGCCAGGTTTGTCCGGCGTGGCGAGGCCGCGCTGAATGTGGAGGAGGCCGGTCTCGGGTAGGGCCGGCGCGCCGCCACGCGGCACAGGATCCGGATGGGTGGCGGGCACGGGCCAGTCCTCGGGCGGCATGGCGCGCAGGTCGTGCACAAGGTTGGTCGGCTCTTCGGCCCCCATCATGTTGGCGATCAGGGCCAGCCCGGTCGAGGGTGTCAGCCGGTCCCCGTGCAGGTCCATCGCGGGCACCAGCAGGGTCAGCCCCTCGGTCGCCGCGCCAAGCTGTCGGCGGAACAGCTCAAGCCCGCGTGCCAGCTTCTGCTGGCGTCCTTCCAGCAACAGGCCGCTGTCGCGAATCTGGGTGATCTCGCCCTCGGTGAAGAAAGGGGTCGATCCAGGCAGGCGGGGCCAGTGCTGTCCGGCCATGCCCAGAACGATCAACTGGCGGGCTGGCCGCCAGGGCAGGGCGGTCTCCGTGAAGAGCGAGACCCCTTCGACGAAACGGTCGTGCCCCTCGGCGAAGAGCAACCCCGGCGCGGCGAGGCGGCGCAGCAAGGGCCAGTCGATACTCTTACTCGTGATGGCTTTCAGCGCTGCTATACGAGGGTGCAGATCTGCTTCAGGTGCGGCCCGTGCGATGGCTCCGAGCCGTGCCAACAGCTGCTCCGGCGTGTCACAGGGGCGAAGTGCGTCCAGGAGGTCCTTGGCTGGACCCTCCAGACCAGACGCCGTGCGCGACCAGCCCCGGTCAATCACCTCACGCGCCATCCTCCGACCGATCTCGGGCGGCCAGGGCATCCCCGGCGTGATATAGAGCGACGCCAGCGCCGTACGCGGCGCCGGACCTTGCAGAAGCACCAGCAGCAGCGAGAGAAGCTCGCCGGGCGCGTCGCGACGCACATCTTGGTCCGGCAGGCCGGAGAGCGGCAACCCAACCCTGTCGAAGGCGTCTCGCAATGCCCGCGTATATCCTGGGTCATCAGGCACCAGAAGGCCGATCTGAGCCGGGTTGTCCGTGCGGCCCTCATCAAGCATGGCCTGTGCCAAAGCGGCAGCGAACTCGGCTTCCTCGCGCGGGTCACGCAACCCATAGCAGGCGATGGAGGCATCCGGCGCGCTCTTGTCCGACCGTCGACCGAGATGATCCTGAAGGTGCCGTAAGGCGCTGCCCTCGGTCGCTTTTGTTGCTGCTGCGGAAGCCTCTGCCTGGCCATGATGGGCGCGCAGGGCTTGCGCCAACGCTGCTTCCGCCGGCGAGGCAAACGGGCAGTCATCGCCGATCGGGGGCAGTGGTTCCAGCGCGTCGCCGGCCCTGCTTTGCAAGACGTGCCGCCAAGTGTTCAACGGGCCAGGCAGCATGTCCAGGTCGCGCCACAAATCGCGAAGCGCAGTCAGATGGGTCCGGGCCCGTCCCTCAGGCAGGTTTTCGGGCACCACATCGGCGGGGTCGAGACGCGGCGTGGCATGCGCAAGGGTCAGCAGACCCGCTTCGACCGCCCGCGCGGTCTCCTCCGGGGCTGCATTCAGACTTTCGGACCAGGGAGCACCCGAGCCGAGGTGATCGGTGAGGGAAAAGGCTTGCCTGCGCGGTGCCAGATAAACCTCTGCCAGCAAATCTTCGGTAATATGGCGCTGCGCCCCAGTTACCGGAGAGCGGGTCATCAGGGGATCAATGCGCATGGAGAACCTTCTCGAATCGTTACAAAATCGTCTTAACCACCGTAAAGCCGCGGGGTGGCAAAAACTGACAGGGTCAGGGCAGAGCCGGAAAATCGGCGCGGCGATGGGCGGCCACCATGTCGCGCAGCGCCTTTGGGGCAAGCACCTCGACATCATCGCCCCACTGGTAAAGGTGCCAGGCCATCTCCAGATATCCCGAAGCATCGAACCGTACGATCAGCGACCCGTCGGGTTCGTCGGCCATCTCCTGTGACGGGTGAAAGACGAACGCGCGGGCGACAGGCGCGGCCTTTGGTGAAAAGCGCCATACGACAGGGCCATACTCGGCGGGGGAATGGAACGACCCAAAGGCCTGCGCCGAGAACCGGGTAAGGTCAAATGTTGGGTCGCGGGCAAAGCTGTTGCCGGTGATCTGCGCTTCGCCGATGCGGTCGAGCCGAAAACGCCGCATCTTGTCGTCGCCCCCGACGGGCCGGGCCACGAGATAGCGACGGATGCCCAGCAAAAGCCCGTAGGGTTCGAGCAAACGTTCGGACGTGCGGCCATCGGCCGAGGTATAGCTGACCTTGACTGTGAAAGGTGCGCGCAGCGCCTCGGTCAGCACACCGAGAAGCCGCGCGTTTGTTTCCACACGCGGCCCCGGACGAGAGGCGAACCCTTGCGCCTCCAGCAGCGCCTCGGCGTCCGCCTCTGTTCGGCGTGCCTGCGATGACGGCATCGCGGCAAGCAATCGGTCGCGAAGCCCCCGCAACCGCTTTGCATCATCGGGCGCCCCGTCACGCTCGGCCCGCTTCACGGCCATGTCCAAGGCAGCCAGCTCGCTGTCGCGGATGCCCTGCGCTTGCAGCCAGCGCGGATCGCATCGCGGTAGGCGCCACCGCCTACGACGATCGGCATCGTCCATCACCTCGGCTTGCGGAAAGGTGGCTTCGAACGCCCGTGTCATGCGCTGGGCCGTGCGATGGTCGCAACCGAACTCCTCGGCGATCTCTTGCAAGGATACCCCCTCGAAACGCGCAGTGGCCATATCGGCGAGGCGAAGCAGGTCAGCGGCTTTCGTGAAGGACATGCGGATCCCCAACGTGGGTGACGGATTTTGACATCCTTGTGTGTTTGATTGAAGCTGTCAACGAATCGGCGCGATGCCGGGAGGTTTTGTAGGTGATTTTGTATATGACACGCATGCGGTACGGGCTTGGTGGCCTGTCGGTGTCTCGGACCAAAGGCCCAACGGCATGAAGTTTCTGCATGTGGCCGATCTCCACCTCGACTCTCCGCTCAGAACCCAGGCTGCCCGCGACAGCGCCATGGGCGACAGCCTGCGCGGGGCCTCGCGACAGGTTTTGACACGTCTTGTAGATGCGGCTGTGGCCGAAGACGTGGATGCCGTGCTTTTCGCCGGAGATACGTTCGATAGGGACGTGGCCGATGTCGCAAGCCGGGCCGCGCTGGCCACCGAGCTGTCGCGCTTGGCCCGCGCCGGTATTCCGGCGGTCCTGATCCAGGGCAACCACGACGCGCTGCTTGATCTCGACCGTTACGGCCCGGTGTCAGAGGCGCTTACGGTTCTGACGCCGGACGCGCCCACCTTCCGCCTTGGAGAGGCGTCGTTCCACGGCATCGGGTTCACCACGCCACATATCGCCGAGAGCTTGCTGCCCCGCTATTCACGGCCCGAGCCGGGGCGCTGGAACATTGGGCTGATGCACACCTCGCTGGACGGGGCGGCCGGGCACGACCTCTACGCGCCTTGTGCCTTGGCCGATCTGGTCGGGCACGGCTATGACTACTGGGCGCTTGGGCACATCCACAAACGCAGTGTTCACGAGGCCGACGGGACACTGGTTGTCATGCCGGGCATCCCCCAGGGCCGTAGCATTCGCGAGACCGAGGGCGGGTCGGCCACCTTGGTAGAGATCGACCTGCAGGGCGTGCGCGCCCGGGAGATCCCACTTGAACTGTTGCGTTTCGCGCGGGTGCCGGTCGATTTCTCAGGGGTCGTGGATCAGGCGGGCCGCGATGCGCGGCTGCGGGCCGCCTTGGAGGCTGTGGCTGGTGGCGACGTGATGATCGCAGCCCGGCTGGAGGCGGCCGGTACCCCCGTCGAACTGGGCGATCCCCAGATGCTGGAAGCGCAGGCACGCGAAGCGGCAGAGGCCGTTTCGCGGCTCTTCGTGGACCGCGTCAGACTGCGTCCGACGACCCGGCCGCTGGATGCCGATGCCGCCGAGGATCTGGCCACATTGATGCGTGACGATGCCGCCACGCCAGGGTTCCGCGACGAGGTGCTGGCGCAGATTGCAGAACTTCGCGCGGCACTGCCGGTCGAGATCCGCGACGTTCTTGCCGACGAACGCCTCGACGATCTGATCGAGGCCGGGGTGGAGACGATGGCGTTGCGCCTCGGCATGGGGAGGTCCGAGCCATGAGGCTGCGCCAGCTCGATCTGATCCGCTATGGCCGTTTCACCGATCGCCGGCTGGATTTCGGGCCCGGCGGCGGCGAGACCGACGTGACCATCGTCTACGGCGCGAATGAGGCAGGCAAGAGCACCGCGTTTTCGGCCTGGCTTGATCTGCTGTTTGGCCTGCCGCTTCAGCACCCCTACGATTTCATCCATGCCCGCAAGGACCTGATGGTAGGTGCGACGCTCGACACGGATGATGGCCCGCTGACGCTGTGCCGAACGGGTCAGCGGCAGGGCTCGCTGACCGATGAGAACGGGCGCGCGGTGGACGAGCGGCGCCTTTCCCTGCTGCTCCACGGTCTCGACCGGGACGGCTATCGCACCCGCTTTTCCCTCGATGACGAGGTGCTCCGCCAAGGGGGCGAAGAGATCGCACGTGCCAAGGGCGATCTTGGCCAGCTTCTCCATGCCGGAACCTCGGGCCTGTCCGGGTTCGCCGATCTGCTGAAACAGGCCGAGGGCGAGGTGGAGGCCTTCCACAAGCCGCGCGGTCGGACCACGACCCTTGCCGAGGGGCGTAACCGCCTGCGCGAGATGGATGAGGCCCTGTCAAAGGCGCGGCTGGATCCCCGCAAATTCGACGCCTTGCGCCAAGCCTTGGAACGCGCAGAGCGGGCCTGTCGAGACGTGACACGGGTCCGCGACGACGCAAAGCGCCATCTCGCGGTGCGAGAGGCGGCCGATCGTCGCCGAGACCTGGCGCGTCGCATTGATGAGGCGGAGACGGCGCTCCCGCGTTGTCCTGACGGCCCGACGTTGCCACATGATGCCCTCACGCGGGTGAGCGTGGGGGTGGACGCGGCCGCACGCGCCGAAGAGGCGAAAGCAGAGGCCGGGACCGATATCGAAAGGGCCGAGGGTCTGCTCTCCGAGATGTCGCCAGACCCTGAAGGGATCGCGATCGGCCACATGCTGGCCGAGCTTGAAGCGGCCGAGTTCGACGATGGCGAGTCGCTGGTCGCCCGCGCCAGTCTGGCAGATGCCGATCTTGGCCGGCGCCGTGACGAGCGCGACAAGACCCGAACAGAGGCCCGGCAACTTGCCGCCACCCTCGCTGGTGCAGGCGCCGATCCCGCCGAGGTGGTCCTGCCACGCGACCTGCGCACCGGCATCCGGCAGGCGGCGCAAGACGTCCGCCAGACCGCCCGAGATCTGGATCAGGCGCAAACCGCCCTTGAGGATGCACGCGGCGGTCTGGGCGAGCCTGAAGACATGCCGGAGGGAGCAGAGGCTCTGGCCGATGCGCTCGACGCGTTGGATGACCTCCGGGATGATCCTGAGGAAATGGCCCGCGATCTAAAGGACCGCGAGGCCGAGGCGAGCCGTAGAGCTGCCGGGTTGCCGCCGGCATGGCGCGAATTGGCGGATGCGGGGCTTCCGACCGCAGCTGAATTGCGGGAGGCCGAACGGGCGCTGAAAGCGGTGGATGATAAGATCGCCGAGGCGCAGGACAGGCTGCATGAGGCGGAGGAGAAACTGGCGGCCTCAGAGGCCGTCCTGGACGGCGAAAGGTCGGCTGCCGCGGTGGTGACCGACGACGAGATTGCCGACACACGCGATGCGCGTGAGCGGCTGTGGTCCTCGCACCGTGCCACGCTTGACGGACATTCGGCCGAGGCGTTCGAGGCCGCGATGCGCCATGACGACGATGCCCGCAATCGCCATGTGGCAAGTGCAGAGAGCCGCGTTCGTCTTGCGCGCATGGGGGCGGAACGCATGGTGATCGCGGCTGAGCTCGACCGGCGCCGGGCCGCTGCAAAATCTGCGCACGACGCGCGCAAATCCCCGGCAGAAGCGGCCTCGCGGCTCGCCGCGCGGCTTGGGTTGGAGGCCACGACCCCGCCTGCTGTCTTCGGTGAACGGCTCGACGCGATGCAGGCCGCGCTGGAGGCGACGCTTTCGGCCGAACGCGTGATGGGGGATCTACGCGCCGCGCAAGAGAGGCGGGCGAAAGCCGAGGGCCGTGTCCGCCGCGCGGCAACGGAGATCAACGGCGACCCGCCTGCCGGACAGGATGCTGTTGCCGCTGCCCGGCGCCTGCACAAGGAGCTGGAGGCGCGACGGGCCCGGATCGCAAGTCGGCACGAGTCCGAGAAACTGGTCCGTGGCCTTGAGACACAGAAAAAGGCGAAGGAAAAAGCCAAAACAGATGCTTTAGCCGCCTACCGGAGGCTTGTGTCCGGTCTGTGGTGCGCCGAGCTGCCCGTCGAAACGGTCCTCGGGTTTTCCGACGACCTTGCCGACCTGTCCGAAATGCACGGCAAGGCGCGAGATCTCGACCGCCGGGTGAGCCGACTGGAAGCCGCCCGACGCGCATTTGACCAACGGGCGGCAAAGCTGCGCGACACACTCGGGCTGGGCGAGGAGATCGCAGTGGACGACACGCTGCGCCTTGCCCGGGGCCGCGCCCGGACGGCGGCGGAAGTAGCCGGCCGGATCGAGAAGGCTCACAACGCGCAGGAGGAGGCGAAGCGGATGCGCAACCGCCAGGCCCGCGCGGTGCAGAAGTCCGCCGAAGAGATCGGCACGGTCTTTCGTGGTCAGGGGGTCGATCCCGGCGACGACCCGCTAAGCGCCTTGCAAGTGCTTCTGGAACGGGACCGGCTGCGGGCCGAGCGCGCGGCGCTGGAGGCCGAGCGCGCCAAGGTCGCCGAGGGATTGGACGCAAAGGCGCTTGCCCAAGAAGAGGCCGACACGGACCCGATCCGCACCGAAACCCTGCGCGAGGCCGTAAAGGAGGCCGAGGCGGACCGGGAGAAGGCCATCGGCCATCGGGGCGAGGCGCGACAGGCTTTCAATGCCGCTCTTGCAACCGATGGTGGGGTCGATCAGGGGCAGGCGCGCGCCGCCCTTCTGGAGGAGTTGCGCGAGGCCGCACGCCATGCTGTGGAGACCCGGATCGGCCTGTTGGCTGCGTCCGGTGCACTGAGCCGCCTGCGCGAAGACCGCCGTGGCCCCATGATCGCCGCTGCCGAAAGGGCCTTTGCGCGCATGACTGACGGTGAATGGCCCCGTCTTGAGGCGCAGCCTGCGGGTGCCGGCGAACGCCTCGTTGGCCTAAAGAATGGACACCCTGTTGCCGCCGACGCCATGTCGACCGGGACGCGCGGCCAACTCTATTTGGCGCTTCGGGTGGCTGGCCACGCGGATTTTATCACCCGCTACGGGGCGCTTCCGTTCCTGACCGATGACATCCTCGAAACCTTTGACGACACCCGCGCGGCTGCGGCTTTGTCGCTGACCGCCGAGATGGGACGGACCGGGCAGGCGATCATGTTCACTCACCACCGCCATCTCGTCGATCTGGGGCGTGAGGTGATCCCGGACCTGCATGTGGTGGCATTGGATTGATGTCGGCGATGCAGGCACTCATCCGATGTTGCCGGCGAGTTGGCCTGTGGGGGAGGCGATGCGTCGTAATACATAACACGGCAATACTGAGCCATGCATGAATTGTTTCAGGGTCAATGTCGGTTTCACTTTTGCCATCCTTGGAGTGAAAAAAGAGTATGCGCCTTGTTTCGCTATCGTCGTTTGCTTTTCGACCAAGGACTGAGTGTTTGGCATGAATGTATTTACAAAACCGATCTTGTGTTTCCGCAGATCTGTTGACACGATCGGCTGATGAGGCAGGAAAGTATAATGAGTAGTATTAAAGATTTAAACTCCCTTTGCGGAATTCAGCCCGATGGCCGTCCTTTGCATGCATATCGCTTGGATGAAGAGGACTATGCGCAGCTTGAAATGACAATCGGACAAGGACTAAAGCATAATCGCTTTCGATCAACGGCTGCGCCCTTTGTCCTTTGGGCTGCGGAAAGATATCGCAAGGATTACGATGGCGGGGTATTGTCGTGGGATTTCCTCACACAACCACTGGGCGTTTCGCTTTCTCAGCAGCAGCTGCGTGAAATCACGCGCGAGGGTCTGGTGGGAATGGGGCGCTCTGTTCGGCGGCTGGACAGTGGCGTGCAATATCTGCGCACCATCGCGGCCGAAGGCGGGATTCCGATCCGGCTGCTGAGCGATGAAAAAGGTGGCTATCGTAGCGCACTTGTGGGTTTGGTCGCAGATCTGTCACGTATTGGGTTGGGCTGCCCACGTGATGTGGCCTTGGGGTTTGCCGCACAGCGCACCCGCCGCCTTCCGGTCGGGTATCGCACACAAGAATATTTCGCGCTGTTCGTCGACTTCGCTTTTGAGGTGCTCGAGCTGCGCGAATTGGCGCCCGAGAACATGTCGCGGCAGGATGTCGAATCTTTTCTTGACAGGGTAAAACCGGGTTGGCGCGATCGTCTGTCGCTACGCCTCGATGGGGACGCCGCGCGCAGCCTGCTCTCGGATGCGGTGCTTGTGTCAGCACGACATGGGTTGGTGACAGATCCCATGACGCGGGTGCTGCGCCGGCAGGACGGAGAAGCCTGGGTGCCATGGATCGAAGTCGAGGAGGCAGCGGAAATCGCACCTCAGCTGGTTCAAGGCGTGGACCCGGATCGACGCCGATTGCGCCTCGCGCCGGTGGGTCCGCTTGCCACCGCCGCGCCGGATTTGTTGTTTGCCCTTGATCGAGAAGCACCTGACAGGCCGTGGGAGAGTCGCCGGATCAGCGGTCGGCGCACGGCACGTTTTCGCTTTCCGTTGGATGTCGGAGCGGAATTGATGGCCATGGCTGATGGTGCGTTTTTCGGTCGGGTGCGGCTCGCCGGAGGTGAGGGGATCGAGATCGGTGCTGGGCCGACATTTTGGCGGCTGGCGGAAATGGGTGAGACTGGGGCCGATGCGCTTGCCTATGCGGGTAACGCCGCCTTGCGGACCCGTGATCCGCATGTCTGGCTGCTGGCGGAGGAAGGCAAGACGCCTGAATGCACTGACACTCTTGTCGCTGAACCGGATGGATCGGTGCCCGGTGGGGCGATCTGGCGGCTGTCGGGCAAGGGGCGTGTCCTGGTTGCAGGTGGTAATGCGCGTATTGAAACCGGGGCAGAGGATGATGCTCGCGAAGAGATCCAAGCTAATGGGTCGTTGGAGTATCGCCTGCTCGATGGCCGTGGCTCGCCAGTCCATCGTGGGGTTCCCGAGATCCTTCATCGACATCCCGGTCGTGGTTTTCGACAATTGATAGGAGCACATCTTCGGCATCGGCGGGCAGGGAGCCTACTTTGGCAGAACGGTGCGCCCCCTGACCTGGCGATGGGCCGCTTCACCTTCGCCATTCGTGAGGGTGCCACGGTTGGTGCACGGATCACCGTGAACATGGTGCCTGCAAGCTTCTCTGTGCGGGAGGTGACGCGCGGGGATGATTCGCATCGGCAGATCCGCTTTGAGGGCGTGCCGGAGGGGTGGGTGTTTCGGGTTGCAACAGGCAAGCCCCAGCGACCCGATGCGGATGGCATCGTAGACGTACAGCTGGACGCCTCAACCGCCGAAAAGGCTCGATTGCCCCTGACCTTGGCGTCGCCGGATGGCGCACCGCCTTTGAGTTGGGTGCTGAACCTGCCACGTCCACGTGGCGAGTTTCAGACCGTCGTGGGTGAGGTCTTGGCGGCGGACAGAGACATCTCCATGCAGGCTTTGAAGGATTGGCGGATCGTTCCGGCGGACGGAAGGGCGACGGATCTGCAAATCCGCCTCCACAGTCGGTCTGCCAAAGGGGCGCCCATCGTCGGCAAACGGGTCACGGTTGATCAGCCGCTTTCCGCTTTTCGGCCACTCCTTGAGGAAATGCTGGTGACCGGCGGTGCGGATGCCGAGCTGCGTCTCAGGGTAATCACGCAGGGCGACCAGTCACCGCGGTTACGCCTTCGGCATGGATCTGGGGAAACCCAGCTCTCCGGCGAAGACGTCTTTGTCTTGCATGACCGAACGCCCGTGTACGATCCCGAGCTCGAAATCATCGCGGTCGATCTCGATGATCCCGCTCGGGTGGTCGAGACCGGTGCCAGCGGTCTTTCGCATCTGGGCAATGGGCGTTGGTTCTTGTTGCCCCGCCGATGCGGCGTGCCGATGCGGCCACCGCGCCCTTTTGTATTGCCTGAGCCCGATGAATTGACTGGCAAGAATGCGCCACGCCAAGCTGACCGCATCGCCTACTTTGCACAAAGATTACAGGATAACGACGTTGCAAAGGATCTCTCTCGTTTAGCTAAATTAATGGAAACGCTGCTGGCAAATGGCGTTTCGCCCTCCGCGCTGGACGAGGTGCAGGCCTTAGGACAGGTGCCCTCAGCTGCAATTCGACTGCTTTTTCGGGTTGCGCCGTCCGATCTTGAGGATGCGCTTTCCTTGGAGTTGCATGGTGGGCCGCGATGGTCCTTCATCCACCCCGATGACTGGGCAAAAGCCTTTGCCGAAGAGGCGGAGGCCTTGCGTGTCACTTTGGCGGCACTGCCCGCTCTCGCTGACCAAGCTGATCAACAGGCCCGCGAGGCGGTGACTGCCCGTGCCGCAGACATTTTGCGGTTGCGTCCGGCCCTCGAGGGGCATGTTGCCCTTGCGCTGCAAAGGGTCGATCCGATGGCCGTCGGAACTCTTGCGCAACACCTTGGAGGATTGTCTCGAGGGCTTCAGAGGCCCGAGGCAACGCTGCTGGAAACCGCGCGGGCGATCGTCAGTCGGCAAGCCTCGGAGCCGCCGAAGTTGCATGAACTGGCAGCGCGGCGTCGTCCCGCCAAATATGACCAGTTCCACCCGGATATGCACGGCCTCATCAATGCACCTCTCGTTGTGGCCGAGATTGCCTTCGGCTTGCGTCCGCCACCGACGACCAGAGAGAGGGTTGAGCTTCTGCTCGCGGTACACGCGGATCAGGCCGGATACGAAGCCGCGTTGCCGGCTGCAATCGCTTGGCTGGCACAAGACGGACTCTGAAAGGACGGACCATGACCGATGAAAGCCCTTTGCCGCGATCCGGGTATGACGAAATCCTTGCTCGTGTAAATGATCGCGCAGCCGATGCAGTTTTGGGCAAGGGGCGCGTGCAGTCACGCAGCCTACGCGCCGATCTCTCGGCGCGGTTGCACGGACAGGCGGGCGGGCCTGACTCCTTTGTCGCTGATCCGATCTTTGAAGCGGCGCGCGTGTGGCAGCGGGCGGATAAAAGCCTCGACGATTTGGCTGGCGGTATGTTGGAGGAGGACCTTGTCGCCGCTCTGGACTGCGAAACGCGAAAAGACGGCACGAAAAATGACCGCCGCTGGCCGCGTCGCGGCGATGATGTCGCGCCGTATCTGCATCAGATGCGGGCCTGGGAAGCGGCCGCGGCCGGGCGCAGCTTCATGGTCACAAGCGGAACAGGGTCGGGCAAGACCGAATGCTTCATGATCCCGATGTTGAACGACCTGTTGCGCGCCCACAAACCGGGTGACGCTGGTGTTCGGGCCATCGTGCTCTATCCGCTGAATGCCCTGATCGACAGTCAGAAAGAACGCTTGGGCGCGTGGATGGACCCGCTGTCGAACCGTCTGTCCTATGCACTCTACAACCGTCACATGCCCGATACCGTGCCGGGCCAGAAAACGCGTGGTGCCCAAGTTCTGGAGCGCCGTTTCATGCGCCAGGCGCCACCCTCTCTTATGGTGACGAACGTCACCATGCTTGAATACATGTTGATGCGTGCACAGGACCGGCCAATCCTTGAGAAGTCTCAAGGTACGCTGCGCTGGATCGTGTTGGACGAGGCGCACAGCTATGTAGGCGCACAGGCGGCAGAAATGGCCCTTCTTCTGCGACGGGTGCGCACTGCTTTCGGGGTGCGCCCGGAAGATGTCCGCCTTGCCGCGACGTCGGCAACCATCGGCGAAGGTTCCGAAAACCGCGAGACCTTGCGAAAATTCGTCGCCGATCTGGCTGGGTTAAGCCCGGCACAGGTCGAGGTGGTCGAAGGGCAGGAGCGCGAACCCCAGTTACCACCTCAAGGCGTGGACGAACCGCTCGATCCCGAGGAGATGCCTTCTGCGCCGGATGCGTTGTGGCACAAGCTCGCCGCCAACCCGCGGTTGCGAAAGGTGCGCGCGGCGATGCGCGATAGTGGGATTGGCTTGACGACTGCGGCCACCATGCTGGGGCGCGATGGGGATACCAAAGGCACATTGCGCCTTCTTGAAGCTGCGGCGCAGGCGGTTGATCCAGAGACCGGTGTCGCGCTCGCCCCTTGGCGTCTTCACGTATTTCACCGCGCACAAGGCGGGTTGTGGACCTGCGTCGATCCGGATTGTCCCAAACGCGGCGAAACCCTGATGCAGGAGGGTAGGGATTGGCCCTTTGGAAAGATCCACTTCCACGAGCGAGAGAAATGCGACTGCGACGCACCTGTGCTCGAGATCGCGGCCTGCGACGAATGCGGCACTCCATGGTTGCGTGCCGAGGTCGCCAACGACGGGCCGCACCGTTCGTTGCGATTGGCAAGAGCGGATGGTGTGGATGACGACTACATCCTTGATGTCGAGCCCGACAATGATGGGGCCGAGCAGTCCACATCGCTCCTGTCCGAAAGCGTGGTCGTCGGCCCCGGCAAGGGCGCGGGCGACGAGTTTCTTCGGCTCTCCGATGCGCATCTCTTCGAGATCCCTCAGGATGGCGATCGTGTGCTCGCACTTACCATTGTTACAGAAGAAGATCGTGGGTGTTGCGAACGGGCTGGGCACAAGGGCGTTTCCGTGCGCCCGCAACGGTTCGGCGCGCCTTTCTTAATGGGCAACGCCATGCCGCTTTTGATCGAGGCGGCAAAGCCCAGTTCTCATGACCATCCGGTGCCGTTCGGGGGGCGGCGCCTTTTGTCCTTCACCGACTCCCGCCAAGGGACCGCGCGGTTCTCTGCCAAGCTCCAACAGGATGCGGAGCGCACCCTGACGCGTGCGATCGTGTACCATGCGGTCCAGACCCGAGAGGGCGATCCGGAGAAAGCCGAGGCGTTGCGCAAGGAAATTTCGGCGCTCGAACAGGTCGTTTCGACCAGTCCAGCCCTCGGCGGAACGCTTGAAGAAAAGCGCCAGGCGCTCAATGAAGCCGAAGGATCGCCGAAACCGGTGCCATGGTCCGAGCTTGTGCAGCGCATTGCGCAAAATGAAGAGTTCCGCAATTTTGCCCGACCTGTCTGGCGAAACCGACCGTCGAAGGGGGATGACGCTCTGACCAGCCACCCCACGGCACTGGCCGAACTTTTTCTATACCGCGAATTGTTCCGGCGTCCGCGCCTGCAGAACAACGTGGAAACCATGGGTCTTGCCCGCCTCCTGTTTCCGGAGCTTGTCGCCCAAGCGCGGCTATCCGTACCCGGACCTTTGCGGGAGGCGACGCATGACGAAACGGTTTGGGCAGATTTGTTGCATGCGGCTGTGGATCTCACGTTCAGAACGAACCTCGCCATCCGCCTTCCGCAAGAGCCTGCCGACGTCCGGCACTGGATTTCACCCCGAAGCGCAGTGGCCGTTGTCGTTGAGCCGGGCCTGTCCAAGGAAGATGTTTCTGGCGTCGACAATCCGCGCTTCTTCCCTACGGCGCATTCGGAGCGTTCAAACCTTGTTCGGCTCGTCTATCGCCTGATCGACGGCAGCCCGGATCATGCAGTGGATGTCGAACGGGCCGCATCCGTCCTTGCGGCGATCTGGAACACGTTGCGAAAGGCAGGCGTAATCGTTCAGGTTGCTCCCGGCGCGTGGCGTCTTGAGCTGAAGAAAGCGTCGATTGCACCGATTGAAACAGCGTTCGAATGCCCGGTGACCCGCCGCCTCTTGCCCTACGGCCCGGCTGGCGTATCGCTGAACGCGATAGCCGATCCGATGACCGCCCGGCCGATCGCGATGCCTGCGTTGCCCGACGCGGCGCCGATGGGCACATCGCCGGTGCAGCGCAAGAACTTGCGCATATGGGTGCAAAACGACCCGAATATCGCGTCCCTCCGCCTCGACGGGCATTGGACAAACTTGCATGATCGAACGGTCGAGTTCACGCCTTTCCTGCGCGCGCAGGAACATTCCGCGCAAATCGATCGGCCCAGCCTGCAAACCTACGAAAACGACTTTCGGGACGGTAAAATCAATGTGCTGAACTGTTCAACCACGATGGAAATGGGCGTCGACATCCCCGATGTGGGGCTCGTGGTGAACACCAATGTTCCGCCATCTCCGGCCAACTACCGTCAACGCATCGGTCGCGCCGGTCGGCGGGGAGAGCCATGGGCGATGGCGTTTACCTTCTGCAAGGATCTGCCGCTCGACAATATGATCTTCCGCGAGCCCACGCGGTTGCTCGGCGCGCAAGTGGCCGCGCCGCAGGTTCGACTCGACTCCGCGATCCTCGTGCAGCGCCACGTCAACGCGGCCTTGCTGGCCCAATTTCTTCGTGAAGGGGGCGGGACAAGCGTGAGAACCAACATGGCATCGTTCATGGGCGCGACCGAGGTGACAGACGCCCCGTTTCTGCCTGACAGCGTAGCCGATAACTTCCTTGCCGCGCTTAAGGGCGATTGGGGTGCGCAGGACAGCGTCACGCAAGCTTTGGACACATTGGTCAAGGCAACATGCCTGGAGGATCACAACGGGTTGGTTTCGCGTGCGGAAGACGACTTCGCCACGATGCGCAATCGCTGGCGCAGCGAATATGAACAGCTTGTCGAGGCACAAGCTGCCTATGGCGACACGGATCCGGCCCATTGGCTCTACCGTAAACGTGCCAAGCGCATGCGGGAGGAGTTCATGATGACCGAGCTTGCCCGCCGGGGCTTCACCCCGTCGTACGGTTTCCCGGTGGATGTGGTCTCCTTCGATCATGCCGGGAAAGGCGGCGGCGAGCCGGGGCCATCACGCCCGTTGGACATGGCGATCCGGGAATACTCGCCGGGATGCGAGGTGGTGATCGACGGGCTGGTGCACCGATCGGAGGGCGTTCTGCCCACGTGGGGAAACCGCAACGATCCCGGCTCGGTGGAGGATCTCCGGACGCTGTTCACCTGCAAGTCATGCAATTTGTTTGGCACCACGCGGCATGAGGCGGCGGATTGTCCGCGCTGTGGTAAACCGCTTGAGCGGACGGAACTGCTGCGACCGGCGGGTTTCCTTGGAACCCGGCGGCCGCACAGCGCCTATGAGCAACTGGCCTACGTGCCGCCTGATCCGCCGCGTGTCTCGGCCGAGCCCGAGGCGTGGGTCTCGCTGCCCGATCCAGAGGTGGGCCGCCACCGGACGGCGCGGCAGGGGCGCGTGCTGGTTACGGCGTCGGGGGACCACGGTGACGGCTACGCGGTTTGCATCGCCTGCGGGCGCGCCGAGGCCGAGGTGGGAGATCATGGATCCCCCTTACCTGCGGGCATGGTTGGGCACCGGCCATTGCAGAAGCTGCGTGACAACCCGCGCCACGACGGGCTTTGCCCGGCGAATGATGACGCCTCTCGCAAGATCCGGCGGCATGTAAAGCTCGGGACCGAGATGGTCACCGACGTGTTCGAGCTGCAGCTTGATGCCGTGCCAATCACCGACACGGGCAAGGCACAGGCCGCGGCAATAGGCGCCGCGCTACGCGAGGCCCTTGGCGCACGGCTTGGTGTCGATGCCGAGACGATGGGGCTTGCGGTTGCACCCAGCCTCAGGCCCGACGAGGCACGCCGAAGCTCTGTGTTTCTATATGACAAGGCCTCTGGCGGATCTGGATTTGCCTCTGCGGCGGATCGCGATCTGCCCGGCCTTTTGCGCAATGCGGCGGAACGGCTCGACTGTTCAGCCAACTGCGCCTCGGGATGCCCGGAATGCGTATTACGGCGTGATTTGCAGTTCGGGACTGCCATGGATCGGTCCGGTGCCTGGGATATCTTGGTCAATGAGATCCTGCCACACCTCCATCTGCCGGAAGAACTTCAGCTTTTCGGTCCTGAAACACAGGTGGTGACACGTCCGCTTGACGATTGGATTGGACGCCAGTTGGCAGTCGGTGCGATCGGACGATTGACCCTGTTCCTGACGGACTCGCCTTCTGGCTGGGATGTCGCGGAATGGCCCGGCGCTCGGGTCGCCGAGGAGGCAGGCCGCGTCGGCTTGCCGGTCGCCGTAGTGATGCGATCCGCCGACGTGCATAGTCTTGAAATGTCGCAAAAGCTGGACTTGGTTCGCCTCGTGACCCGGGCCAACGCGACTTTGCACCTGGCCGATGTGCTGCCTTCGGTCCGCGATGCGGCGATCCTCGCTGAGGTGTGCCTCGACGGACAGGATGTGGCGATCGCCTCACCCGACGATCGCGCGGGCCATATCGACCGCCATTGGGGTGACGTAACCCGTGCCCCGGCGCTGTACGGGGCTTGCACACCGTTGGCGGTCAGCGCAGCGCTGTCTTTGGAAAAGGTCACGGCCTATGGCGAGGGCAACTCTGCTCAAAAAGACGTCTCTACAGAGCTGGACGGGCCGGTCGAACAGTTCGGTCGCCGTCTCTGGGGCATCGCGAAGAGCCTGCGTCCACAGCTCTTTGCCGGGTCCGCGCGTTTGGAGAAGGTTACTTATAATGACCGGTATCTCCGCAGTCCTTTCACGGCGCGGCTTCTATTTGAGGCTTGGCGCACGCTGCCATTGCGCGACGACGCCACGCGTCTGGAGATCGTCTCGGAAGCGATTGGGGCCGCCGAACGTCCAGGTTATCTGCTGTGGCACAATTGGGAAACAGACGCGCTACGTCGTGATGTGTTGTCGGCGCTGTTCCCTGGCTCCTCGGTGGTCCTCGGTACAAAATCGGATTGTGCCCATGCACGTTTCTTTCGCTTTACGTTCGAGGATGGATCCGAGGTTTCGTTCTTTCTCGACCAAGGCTTCGGCGCATGGCGCGAAGCATCTCGGCGAACCGCCCGTTTTGATCACAACGCCTACCCCGAGGCACAGGCCCGCGCGCTTCGGGACCTGCGTTTCGACGTGGGGATGCAGGATGGCGGGCGCTTCCCTTCCCCTGTTTGGCTGCGCTGGTAGTGTCCGATCCGGATCAGGAGTCACTTGATGTCACAGAGTTTTTTCGACGCTCCCATTTTGAATTCCCCCTACCGTGTTCCCGAGCGGAATTGGGAATTGGACAAGGATGGGCGCCCGACCGATCGCATCATCGAGCGGCGCAGGAAATCGGATCTGATTTCCGCCATGCCGGGGGCGAAGGCCAAGGGCGGCTCTCAGGCGAGTCTGACATTCGATGACTTGTCGACAGGGGAGGTGGACTACAACCCAACCCCCTACATCAACGAGTTGCGGGATGCCGTCGATACGTGGCGCAAGCTTCCCAATCCGTCGCAATGGCGGGTTTCGCCCATAACGCAACGGCTTTTACAGCATTGGCGGGCGATACAGGCGGACGAGACGGTTCCGATCCGGCCGTTCTTTTGCCAGCTCGAGGCCGTTGAGGTTGCGATATGGCTGGCAGAAGTGGCGCCGAAAGATGGCAAGCGCGGAAAGCGATTCCTCGAATGGCTGAAGGCTTCGAATGCTGCAGCCAACCCTGAT
The DNA here is from genome assembly GCF_019800885.1 of Maritalea mobilis. Lineage (GTDB taxonomy): Bacteria > Pseudomonadota > Alphaproteobacteria > Rhodobacterales > Rhodobacteraceae > Roseibacterium > Roseibacterium beibuensis. The sequence goes on along the minus strand of NZ_JAHVKE010000001.1, from coordinate 840,613 downwards.
CTATTCCGTATCGCTCTCAAGCTTGCGACCGGGGCGGGCAAGACCACGGTCATGGCCATGCTGGTGGCGTGGCAGGTCCTGAACGCCGCGCGTGCACCGTCATCCAAGAATTTCGGAAAAGGCTTTCTGATCGTCGCGCCTGGCATCACGATCCGCGATCGCCTGCGTGTTCTCAAACCCTCGGAGCCTGACAATTACTATGATCGCCTGAACCTTGTTCCATCCGATCTGATGACGGACATGCAGACCGCCAAAATCGTCATCACCAACTATCATGCGTTCAAGCTGCGGGAGAAGGTGGCCTTGGCCAAGGGCACGCGGGCGGCGCTGTCCGGCCATGGAGACGGCCTCCAGACGCTGGAGACCGAAGGCCAGATGCTGGCCCGCGTGATGCCTGAACTGATGTCTTGCGGCCCGATCACGGTGATCAATGACGAGGCGCATCACTGCTACCGTGAACGTCCTGACGCCGAGCAGGAAAAGTTGACCGGCGATGCGAGGAAAGAGGCCGAAGAGAACAGCGAAGCGGCAAGGCTCTGGATATCCGGCCTTGAGGCGGCCAAGCGCCATCTGGGTATCCGCACGGTCTATGACCTATCGGCGACACCCTTTTTTCTTTCCGGGTCTGGTTGGGTCGAGGGTACGCTCTTTCCTTGGGTGGCCAGCGACTTCTCTCTTATGGATGCCATTGAATGCGGGATCGTGAAGCTGCCCCGTGTCCCCGTCGCCGACAACGTGGCAGGCCAGCCCGAACCGCTCTACCGCAACCTGTGGAAGGCCATCGGGAAGAAGATGCCGAAAAAGGCGCGCGGCGAAAAGAAGCCTGACCCTCTGAAGCTGCCGCTGGAGCTACAGACCGCCATTGACGCGCTCTACGGGCACTACGAGAAAACCTATCGCGAATGGGAGAAAGCGCAGGTCGGCATTCCTCCGGTGTTTATCGTGGTCTGCAACAACACCACGAACTCCGAACTCGTCCGAGACTACATCGCCGGATTTGAGCGGGAGGATGAGAACGGCGTTATCGACACCGTTCGGGGCCGCTGCGCCCTGTTTCGAAATTACGCCGATGACGGGGAACGCCTTGATCGGCCCCGCACCATCCTGATCGACAGTGCCGCCATCGAGTCCGGAGGTGAGGTCGACAAGGCCTTTCGCGAGGCTCACGCCGCCGAGATCGAAGCGTTCCGCCGCGATAAGGCCGCGCGCGGCGAAGGGGCCGACCAGATCGACGAGTCCGAAATTCTGCGCGAGGTGATGAACACTGTCGGCAAGAAAGGAAAGCTCGGCGAACAGGTGCGCTGCGTGGTATCCGTTTCCATGCTGACCGAAGGTTGGGACGCCAACAACGTCACCCACATTCTCGGTCTGCGCGCCTTTGGCACGCGGCTGATCTGCGAACAGGTCGTCGGCCGTGCCCTGCGCCGCCTGTCCTATGACGTGAACGAACAAGGGCTCTTCACCACGGAATACGCCGACATCATGGGCATCGACGGGCTGAATTTCTCGGATGGCCCGCGCGTCGCCCCGCCCACGCCGCCACGCGAGGTCGTGCAGGTCCGCGCCATCTCGCCCGAGCGCGACCATCTTGAGATCGTTTTCCCAAGGGTCGAGGGCTACCGCACAGATCTGCCCAACGACACGCTCGCCGTCGATTTTTCCAAGGTCGAACCCTACGAGTTGACCCCGGCCAAGGCTGGCGCGACCGAGGTCACAATGCAGGGTATCGTTGGCGAACCCGCGCACATCACGCTGGAGCATCTCGGCCAGATGCGGCCGTCAGAGATCGCGACCAAGATCGCCTCCCACCTTGTCATGCACAAACTGCGCGATGCCGGCGAGGCGCCGAAGACCCACCTTTTCCCGCGCGCCAAGCGCATTGTGCGGCAATGGCTCGACAGTGACCGCCTGATCCTGACCGGTGGCACGCAAAAGGCGCAACTGACATACAAGCAGATCGCAGACGAGGTCTGCGACACGATCCTGCATGCTCTGACCGTGGACCGCGATGGCAGTGCCGTCATCCGCGCCGTGCTGGAGCCCTACACGCCCACCGGCTCGACCATGGACGTGTCGTTCAACACGTCCAAGACCAGCCGCTTCTGGCCGCGTCCGGACCGGTCGCACATCAACTGGATCATCACCGACAGCGATTGGGAGGCAAAGCTTGCCCAGGTGATCGAGGATCACCCGATGACCCGCGCCTATGCCAAGAACCACAACCTCGGCTTCGAGATCCCCTATCTGGTCGAGGGTGAACCGAAACGTTACCGTCCCGACTTCCTGATCGCGCTTGATGCGCCCGAGCCGACCACCCTGATCGTCGAGGCCAAGGGCTTTCGCGATGCCAAGGACCGGCTGAAGGCCGAGACGACGCGCCATCAATGGGTGCCGGGCGTCAACACCCTGGGGCGCTACGGCCGATGGGCCTATGCGGAGCTGCTCGACCCCTACAGATACGCCGAGGATCTCGACAGGCTGATCGGCGAAACTCTCGGAGAACGCGCATGACCGATATCGAATTTGGGCGCCTGAGCGATTTGCCCCTGCGAGAGGCATGGAAACACGAAGCGCATGACTTCACCCCCTGGCTCGCCGAGAATATCGACCATCTGTCCGAGGCGATCGGCATCCCGCTGGAACTGACCGGCACCGAGGTTGCGGTGGAAAGCTTCTCGGCCGACATCCTTGCCCGCAATCCGATGGATGACAGCGTCGTGCTGATCGAGAACCAGCTGGAAACGACGGATCACACCCACCTTGGCCAGATCATGACCTACCTCGCCGGGCTCGAGGCGCAGACGGTGGTCTGGATCGCCCCCGCCTTCCGCGAGCCGCACCTGTCGGCGATCCGCTGGCTCAACGAACACACCGCAGACGGGTTTTCCTTTTTCGCGGTGAAGGCGCGTGTGGTGCGCATCGGGGATAGCCCCTTTGCCCCGATTTTCGAGGTCGTCGAAAAGCCCGACGGTTGGTCGCGCGCGCTGACGGCAACCCGACGTCAGGCGACGACAGCGGGCGATCAGCACACCGAAACGCGCACGGCCTTCTGGACCCGGTATCTTGAACGCCACCCCGAGGCTGCAACACATGGGGTCAAGGCCCAGAAGGGCTGGAATGCCTATACCGTGCTGGCCGGTGGGGACGTGCGCGTCGCGATCTGGATCGGCGAAAAAACCTCTGGGATCTACGTGCGCGGGGGCTGGGGCGACAACAAGCTGTCGGCGGAACGCCTCCTGATGCCGTATGCCGATCAACTCGAACAAGAGCTGGGTATCGAAGGCATCACCCCGCAACCCAACGGCCATCTCTTCGGGGAGCGGTTGTCGAAACCCTACACCGACCCGGACAACTGGCCGGAGATCATCGACTGGCTGGAAAGCCGCAGGGCGGCCTATGTCGCCGCCATTTCTGACGTGCTGGATCAAGACCAATGACCGACAAGAAAACCCCCATCGCCCCGATCACCCATGACGAGAGCCGCGTGAACATCCCCACGCCGGAACTTGCGCCCTTGATGGACCCCGACGATGCCAGGCCGATCAAGGTCGCCTACGAGGCGCGCAACCCCGACCTCGACCCGCAACTGATCTGGCGCGGCAAGGATATCGACCAGACCGCGATCACCATCGATGCGCCGCCGATCTACCTGCAGGAACAGGTCCACCCCAAGGCGATCATCGAGGATTTGAGGGCAGGGCGCCAACGCAACGGGCAGGGGGGCGGCGTCGACCTGTTCGACCATTTCGGCCTCACCGAAGAAGACCGCGAGGCCGAGATCGAGTTCTACAAACACCAGCAGCGCTGGTCGAACCGGATGATCCTGGGCGACGGGTTGCAGGTGATGGCGTCCCTGGCCGAGCGCGAGGGGCTGAAGGGCCAAGTGCAGGCGATCTATATCGACCCGCCCTATGGCATCAAGTTCAACTCAAACTTCCAGTGGTCCACCACCTCGCGCGATGTGAAGGACGGCAAGCTGGAGCATCTGACCCGCGAGCCCGAGCAGGTGAAGGCCTTTCGCGACACCTGGCGCGACGGCATCCATTCCTACCTGCAATACCTGCGGGATCGGCTTGTGGTGGCCCGGGAATTGCTGACCGAGAGCGGGTCTTGTTTTGTCCAGATCGGGGACGAAAACGTCCACCGGGTGCGGGCGCTGATGGATGAGGTGTTTGGGGAGGAGAATTTTGTGGTCATGATCAACTATGTGACCACAAGTGGCTTCCCGAGCAAAGCTTTGACGCGGGTCGGTGACCACATCGTTTGGTATGCGAAAAATTCTGACAAGCTCAAATACCGGCAACTCTACGAAATGAAAGGGGCCGGAGATGATAGTGCTAAGGAATACAAATGGCTTTTCATGCCGGACGGAACAACGCGAAACCTCAAACCTGAGGAATACAGCGGCCAGAAACCCATTCCGGAGGGCGGAAAGCGTTGGCGATACGGCCCTCTGACTTCTTCAGGTGCGTCGGAAGCGGGAACCGTCGACTATTTTTACGAAGGCCGCATATTTCACCCTGGGAAAGGCAACCACTGGAAAGTGACCACACGCGGCCTCGATACCGTGAAAAAATCTGGGCTGCTGATCGCGAGGCGGAACAGTATCGCTTACTATCTCTTTGCGGAGAACTACCCCGTGAAGCCTATTACGAACAATTGGGGAGATACGAAGTGGGGCTTCGACGCTGCATCGAAGATGTACGTCGTTCAAACCAACTCGAAGATCATTGAGAAGTGCCTCCTCATGACCACCGACCCTGGCGACCTCGTGCTCGATCCCACCTGCGGCTCCGGCACCACCGCCTACGTCGCCGAGCAATGGGGGCGGCGCTGGATCACCATCGACACGTCTCGTGTGGCCCTGGCCCTCGCCCGCGCCCGGATTATGGGCGCGAAATACCCTTGGTATCTGCTGAAGGATTCCGAGGCCGGGCAGCGCAAGGAGGCCGAGGTCACCCGCTCCGCCCCCTCGACCGCGCTCACCTATAACGACATCCGCCACGGCTTTGTCTATCAGCGCGTGCCCCACATCACGCTGAAATCCATCGCCAACAACACCGAGATCGACACGATCTGGGAGGCGATGCAGCCCGCCGTCGAAGACGCGCTGACCCTGCTGCGCGCGGCCCTCAGCCGTCACCCGACGCCCTTCACCGTCGAAACCGGCGGCCGCAAGGGCGACCAGATCGACTTCACACGCACCGGCGAAGAGGTCGAATTGCCCAGCGGAGAGATGGCCCCCGCCGACGGCTTCATGGAATGGGAGGTGCCACGCGACGCCCCCGAGGATTGGCCCGACGCCGCCAAATCCGCGTTGGAGGCGTTCTGGCAGGCCCGCATCGCCCGCCAGAAAGAAATCGACGCCTCGATCGCGGCCAAGGCCGATTATGAATTCCTCTATGACAAGCCCTACGAGGACCGCAAGCGCGTCCGCGTCGCCGGGCCCTTTACCGTTGAAAGCCTGTCGCCCCACCGCACGCAGGCGGTGAACGAACATGGCGAGCTGATCGAAGAACATGACGCAAGCCAGGGCAAGCGTGCGGCCAATGCGCAAGAGGCCGAGAATTACCGCACAGCGATCCTCGACAACCTGGGCAAGGCGGGGGTTCAGCAGGCCGACAAGGCCGACAAGATCACCTTCACCTCGCTGACCGCCTGGCCCGGCGAATGGCTGGCCGCCGAAGGCCGCTACATGGAGGGCGAGACCGAGCGCCGCGCCGGCATCCTGATCGGCCCGGAATACGGCACCTTGCAGCGCGCCGACCTGACCGCCGCCGCGCGCGAGGCGGTGGATGCGGGGTTCGACATCCTGATCACCTGCGCCTTCAACTACGACGCCCACACCGCCGAGTTCCGCAAACTGGGCCGCCTGCCGATCCTGCAGGCGCGGATGAACCCCGATCTGCACATGGCGGGCGATCTGAAATCGGGGGGTGGGAACCTGTTCGTCGTCTTCGGCGAGCCGGATATCGAGGTGAAGCAGGAGGGCGACAGCCTGCGCATCGCGTTGCTGGGGGTCGACATCTTCAAGCCCGCGACCGGCGAGGTCGTGTCATCCGAGCCCGACGACATCGCCTGCTGGTTCATCGACACCGATTACAACGAGGCGTCCTTCTTCGTCCGCCACGCGTATTTCCCGGGGGCGGAGATCCCCTACAAGCAGTTGAAGACGACGCTGAAAGGGGAGGTCGATGAAGAGGCGTGGGAGTCGTTGAAGCGCACGGTGTCGCGGCCGTTTCCGAGGCCGAAATCGGGCCGGGTGGCCGTGAAGGTGATCAATCATCTGGGGGATGAAGTGATGAAGGTGATTGGGGTTTGACGGATGGGAAAGGGTGGCTATCTCGGCGGATCAACCGTCATTCGCGCGTATCCGAAACTGTCTGGACGTAAGGGCCCGAGGAAGGGGGCTCTCGAATCTTGGGTTGAGGACGCGCGCAACTCCGGGGTCTCGATGCCCGAGGGGATCCGCCTGCAGCCAATCGGTCCAGTCAAGTCTGGCGAAGGGGCCTCGAAGAAGAAATTTGTCAAACAGAAGAACAAAAAGCTGAAATCGAAAGCCAAGAAGTCAGCTAAACGAAGACCGAACGAGCCCCTGCCAGAGTATGCGGATCTTGTGCAAGCGCTTCGCGAAAAGTACGCGAAATGACCTTCCGCATCGCCGACACCTTCTCTGACGCGCTGATCAAGCTTTCGGGGCAAGAACAAAAGGCCGCCAAAACTGCAGCTTTCGACGTCCAGATGAACCCCGAAAACCCGGGCCTCCAGATGCACCGGGTCGCCCGGGCCAAGGACCCTCATTTCTGGACGGCCCGGGTGAACCGCGACATTCGGCTTGTCCTGCATAAAAGGGACGGTACCACACTCCTTGCCTGGGTCGGTCACCATGATGACGCCTACGCTTGGGCCGAGCGGCGCCGGATCGACGTTCACCCCCGAACAGGTGCGGCGCAGATCGTCGAGATCCGTGAAACGGTCGAGGACGTGATCATTCAGCGGTATGTCGAGGAGGCGGTGAAAAAGCCGCGGCTTTTCGCTGAAGAGGATGACGATACGCTGCTGTCCTGGGGTGTGCCCGAGGATTGGCTGGGCACCGTGCGTGACGCCACCGAGGACACGGTGCTGGACATTGCCGGCCATCTACCGGTGGAGGCTGGCGAGGCCCTGTTGCAGGCAGCCACGGGTGAACGACCCGCACCCGCACCGCAAGCCGATGATCCCTACGACCACCCCGACGCCGCGCGCCGCTTCCGCCTCACGACGACAGAGGCAGATCTTGCTGCCGCTCTGGAGGCACCGTGGGAGAAATGGACGGTCTGGCTGCATCCCGCGCAGAAAGAATTCGTGGACCGGGACTTCAATGGCCCTGCGCGCGTGATCGGCTCGGCCGGAACAGGCAAGACGGTTGTCGCCTTGCACCGTGCGGCCCGGTTGGCCCGCGAGGATGCTGAGGCGCGTGTCCTGCTCACTACCTTCAACGCGCGTCTCGCTGAAGGGCTTGCATCAAAGCTACCCATGCTGTTGCCCGACAAGGCGGTTCGAGACCGCATAACAACAAGGGCACTGGGGCCTCTTGCGCGCGAACTTTACGTAGACACCTTTGGCCCGGTCGAGGAAGCCACGCCCGCGCATGTTTCTGAGATCATTGCAGAAGCTGCCGCCGCAGCAGAAGTAACCGTGGCGCCAAGTTTTCTCGAGGATGAATGGCGACTCGTTGTGGATGCATGGGCGGTCGCCGATCGTGATGCCTACAGGGATCTGCCGCGCTTGGGGCGGCTCACACGGATGGCAGCGTCACGCCGCGATATGATCTGGGACGTTTTCGCGAGAACGCGATCCGAACTGCAGGCCCAAGGCAAGCGCACTCGGGCGCAGATGTTCCACGCGCTCGCGGCTCACTACCATGGGGGAGCGCCGCGACCATTCACCCACGCGGTTGTGGACGAGGCCCAGGACATATCCGTGCCCGAACTGCATTTTCTTGCGTCACTCGCTGGCGACCGGCCGAACGGGTTGTTCTTTGCCGGTGATATCGGCCAGCGCATCTTCCGCGCTCCATTTCCATGGAAGGCTGCGGGGGTAGAGGTACGCGGCCGCTCTCGGAGCCTGAGGGTGAATTACCGGACGTCCCAACAGATCCGCATCCAGTCAGATCGTCTGCTGCCACCCAACCTGACGGAGGCAGATGGAAACGAAGATCGGCGCACTGGGGTTGTGTCGTTGTTCGATGGTCCGCCCCCGGAGATCAGCGAATTCAAGGATGCGGAGGATGAAGCAAAGGCCGTTGCCACCTGGCTTGCCGGGCTGATTGGCGAGGGGTTCCGTGGCTCCGAGCTGGCGCTGTTGGTTCGTAGCGAGGATGAACTGCCACGCGCCAACGCGGTCCGAAAAGAGTTCCGATCTCTGGTAGGCAATAATGCTGACCCAGAAATCAGGGTCATGCACGATGCGAAAGGCTCCGAGTATCGGGCGGTCGCGGTCATAGCATGTGATGAGGACGTAATTCCCAAAGAAGAACGCCTTCTTGAGGCTCGCGACGAGGCGATGATCGAGGAAATGATGGCGACAGAACGCCACCTTCTTTACGTTGCCGCAACGCGCGCCCGTGAGCGGTTATGGGTCTCGGGTGCATACCGCATTTCGGAGTTCCTTGAAGATCTCGTCTGATCTTCTTCGGCCAGCGGCTTTGGTGCGGGATCATCCAGGCGAGGCATCTGGGAGACCGCATCTATGGCTTGCTAATTGAGCGAATAGCAGGCGCGAATCGCAAAATTAGCAGCCCTACTCTCGCCGATCTCGGCTGCATTTTCGCTGGGCCACCAAAAACAACGCATCCGCGTTTGGGCACTGTCTGCCCGGGGCGTAGGTCCTTCTCGTAGCCATGAGGAGACCTTGATGTCCGAAGATGAAAGTAACGAGGAATATCTGACAATTGCGGAGGTCGCCAAAAAACTGCGACGCCATCCGCGGACGATCCGCGACTGGATCGTGAAAGGGACCGTGACTGAACGCGGCAGAGTTTTTCTGGACGGCACCAAGGCTGGCAAGAGCTGGCTCGTGCACCCCGATTGGCTGGCACTCTTCGAGCATCGGATCCGCCCCGTGCGGAGGGCGGATCTCGATCTCGAGTGAGCCCTAAGCCACGCACGGGAGTGATGCCATGACGGTTCAAGATCAAATCCGGGACTATCTCGACGAAACCGGAGTCACCAGGCACGCGCTGGCCTTGCAGGCCGGTCTGAATCCGAAGGCCGTGAAGAACATTCTCGAGATCCCGGGAATCCGACCGGACAGGAAAACCCTCGATGCGCTCGGTGAAGTGATGGGCATTCATCTGTCAACGCCCACGGGTCAGATGACGTATTCTCGGTTGATGAAGGACCTTTCACTCCCGACCGGAGATGAGAACAGCGATCGCCGGAACCGTGTGCTGATCTCACGCCTGAAGAAGTTCGTGAAGGCTTCAGGCTGGGTTGCCGAGACCGAGATCGTGGACCGTCGGCGCGCGATCAAGAAATTATCCAGCTGGTCGGCCGCAACCCTGGACGTGACGGAAAAGAGTTTCAGTACTTACAAGTCCGACATCCTGGCGGCCATTTCCTGCCACGGTGGTCGAAACCGGCCATTTGGAATTCGAGACGTCACGGGCATTTATCGAGACATCCACGATTTGCTGTCGGAGTCCGATTGTCCAGATGACCTCAAGCTGATCTCGGGGACGTTCTTCCATTTCCTCCACAAACGGGAAATTTCACCTGAAGAAATCTCAACAGAGGTTCTCCACGAATACTATCTGCACCGGCTCGCGGTCAGCCCGAAGAGCGAGGCGACTTGCAAGAAGCACGTGCAACGTATCTCGGCGCTTTGCAGGCGCCTCGCCGCCGATGCAGATTTCGACTCCTATGGGTTCAGCGTGGTGGAGCACCCGTTCCCGGACGGGAGAAACAAGTATGGTGTCGAGGCCTCGGTCTTTTCCGTGCTGCTGTCCGATTTCGACGGGCCCGTCAGCAGCTGGCTGAGGGGCGAGGCATCTCGTGATGGGTTGTCGGAAGAAGAGTTCCTCGCACAGTTGGACGCCGCCGAGACCACGCGTCCGGTGGACCCGAAGAAGGCCCTTCTGAAAAAGAAGAACAGGGGACGCAAGCGCACTGAGGAAGAGCGGCAGTCGGCTGGTTTCCTCCTGCCCGGACAGACATGGAGCGAGAGGACGCTCGAGAACCGGCGCTACCAGCTGATCGCGGGGGCGAAGGCGCTCTACGCGGCGACAGGGTATCGGATCGAGGATCTCACCGAGTATACGGATCCGGATGTCGTCGAGAGCGTCCTCGATGCGTTGAGCTCGGGGAATTCCGACGACGAGTTTCCCAGCAGCTATGCCGAGTCCGTCGGGAAGACGCTGAAGAAGCTGGCGCGGGACTACATCGGTCGAAGCGCCGACGACGTGAATGCCATCGCCGGGCATATCAAGGAACACGCGATCGGCGAGATGGGCATCTCGCGTCGTAACAAGGCCCGGCTCCGGCAGATCATCGGTGACCGCCAGCAGCGGTTGATCGATCTGAGCGACATCCTGACCGACGAAGTCAACTCGATCATCGACAAACGGAAACGGAAGTGCCGCGGGAAGATCAGGATGGACCTGCTCGGTCCTGAAGAGGCCCGGGACATCATGGCCGCCATCGCCAGCGACATTCTCTTGGCGCGAGCACCGCGGCGGGCGAACATCACCGGTATCCGTCTGTCGTGGATTTCCTGGGCGGGTGGAACGGCGCGCATCATTGTTCCGAATGTGCAGGTGAAGGGGCGCGACAGCGATGATCCGGATCTTCATATACCGCTCGATGAGCATGCTTCGGCCCGGTTGAAACTGTTTGTCGAGAAGGTCCGGTCGAAGGCTCTGCGATCAGGCGACGACGACAACCCCTTCCTCTTTCCGGCGCAGGGAGAGACCGCGCAACCTGGACAGCCCTATGCCGGGCTTCTGGAGCGTCTCGTCCGGCACACGAAACGAATTGTGGGCTTCAAGATGAATCCACATCTTTATCGGCACTTTCTGGGCTGGCTCTGGCTCAAGGAAGATCCGGGCCGGCTGCCTGATGTCCAGCGTCTCCTCGGTCACAAGCGGTTGGAGACGACGCTCGCTCACTATGCCGAGATAGACGAGGACCTCGCTCTCGACCGGTGGAGCAAATACTTGGCCGACCGGAAATCCCGACAGCCCGAAGATACCAGAAAGAAAAGGTGAATAGGATGAAAACCCCAAACCAGAAGCGCTGCGATCTCGGACAGCGATTCCGCAACCGAAAGGACGCAACCCTCGACCAGTATGCTTGTCTCGTAGACGATCGTGAATCGGGCTCCGGGCCCACCTGTCTCGCCCTTCAACCCGCAGGATCGGAACGGCCAGCAGATGCAGAAAGCAGGGAGACCTTCTGATGCAGGCCACGAAATCTCGGTCGGGGTGGGCCGCGCCGCGTTCGCCGGAAGAATTCCGCATTGCCTTCGGCCGGGATCGGCCAGGCGTCGATCCTGCGCCCGTACTCCGCTCGGTGCGCGGTTTTTCGGAATGGCGCGGCGACATGGGCTGGCCAATGCCTATGCCCGACCAAACGGAGATATCCTGCTATCTTGAGGCGCTCTGCGCGCGTCTCGACGAGCAATACGCAACGGCTGAGCTCGCCTATATCCAGATCGGCGCCCCTCTCCTTTGGGGCGCTCCAATCGCCGGCATGATCGGCAAGGTCCTGCGACACAGCCGGTGCGGCCCGAAGGTCGCGGCGAAGTCGATGGACGCCCAGGCACGATCGGCAATCGCATCGCTTCCGGAGGAGTGGCAGCGGAATCTCATCGTGAAATTGAGTAGCGAACCCGGACGCCTCTCGGAGAAATGGAGCGCCAACCATGTCCAGTCGGTGGCCTTTTCCTTGGCACGATGGCATCGCGCTTCGGTCATTTCCGGACGCGATATCCGACCCACCGGCACCGCGTTCCACGCCTATGCGATGGATCTGAAAGACGATGGCGTAGCTGACCGCAGCGTTGCCGACTATCTGTCGCGCATCGTCTCCGGCTTCCGCGTCGCAGCCGATCCCGACTTCCACAGCACAGGGTGCGAGTATGTCATCGCGCGGCATCACGCCCTCGGCAAGGTCGCCGGCCGGTCGACAAAGACCGGTGAGCAGATCGTCGGGGCATCGAGGATCTTCGATCTCGGCATCGATCTCATGGACACGGCGCGGGTGAAGGGCCCACGCGGCCTCCACGTCGCGCGGGACTTCCGCAACGGCCTGTTGTTGTCCTTTGCCGCGGTCCTGCCGCAGCGAGCACGGGCACTTTCACACCTGGCTATGGGGACGACCGTATTTCTCCTTGAGAAACCCCACGTTCATGTCGTGCTGCCAGGGCGTGTGCTGAAAATGCGTGAGGCGAAGAAGCGGTTCGCGGGCTACGACAAGGTCTTGATCAACCCCGTTCTGTGGTCAGCTCTCGACGACTACCAGCGGAGTTTCCGGCCGCTCTTCGATGACGGGCCGGCGCTCTTTCCGAGCATGGTCGACATGGGCGCGGCGATCACGTCGGCGCAACTCGGCCGTCTGGTTGGCAATCTGACCTTCAAACACCTCGGCGTGCGCGTGAGCATACATCGGGTCAGAGACAATGCCGCGACCGAGGCCTCAGAGGAAATTCAGAGCGGCGGATACCTGGCGCCAGCCCTCATCGGCAACAAGAGCGCCGCCACGACCATGGATAGCTACGATCACGCGCAAGGGATGAGAGCCGCACGAGAGCATGGCGCACGCATTGCCGGCTTGAGGTCGTCCCCCACGACCTTGCGCGTGTAACCCGTGGGCCGGCTTCCCTAGCGTCGGGGCACTCTGACCAACGAGACGTCGAAAGTCCCACCCTGAAGGAAAAGGCCGACATGGATGCCGAAAGGGAGGGCGTACGTTGCCGGCTCCTTCCCGGTGAACCTGCTACCGGGAGCCGGGCATGAACGATCAGGAAGGAATTGATGCACGATTGCCCTCAAAGGTCTCCCGAAACTCTTGCTCCCATGGAAAGAACCCAGGCGGCGGTGTTGCAACTCGAGACTGACGCTCTCGCCGTGGCGATCTGGCTCGAGGCCCGGGGGCGCCGGGATTTCTTGTCCGCCTCGAGATCCAGCGGCATCATAGCTGCGAAGACCACGAGATCGCGCATGTCGTGCGCCGCGTGACGGAACGGGAGACACGTCAAAAACTGCGGGCGACGGCCGAAAAAGCCCTGCTGGCATTGGGATGGACTCTGAAGCCGGAAGGGCGGGATGTCCGTTCGATATACGTTCGTGGCGCAGGGCGCGTGCCCTCCGCCCATCAACGCCTCGCGGCAATTTTGAGGGTCGAAGACGCCATGAATGCAGCCTTGATAGGGGCTACGGAGTGGCCATCGACATGCGGACATGATGATGCCGGTCCCTGACCGGCGGTTGTAGGAGGGCCGCCGCTCACCACCGCAAAATACCGTAATATCTGCATTTTTCCTGTGCAATTGAAAACGGGTCCTTTTCATCCCCATGGGGTGGAATGAATCCATTCTCAATTTTCTCCGCTTTCTGCCGCAGCATGTCGCAACATCCAGATCAAGTTTGAGAAATTTACAATTTTGATCCGATGGTCGACTGCTGATGATCTGCCCCCTGCCGATCCCTCATTCATAACGAGAGACTGCGGGCCTGTGGTCTGATCACAGCCTTTAGCGGGTTCTCCATCTGTAATTCATGCATAGGGGGTCCGCCATTCGGTCGGCCCCCTATCAATTCTTGTCGGCCATCATGTCTGAGAATGCTGCAGTATAACCTCTGTGCTTCTGTCAGTCTCAATCGCTCGGCGATTCTACAACCGTTGCCCGTGGCGAGGTTTGGGACGGGCTTGTATGGGTCGTTCTACCGCATTCGACTCCAGGCGGGGTTCGCAATCACGCCTTCGGGCTGAGCCTGTAAGCCTTACGCCGTTTCTTGCCGTCGATCTTTGTGCCGGTGGGAAGCTCGTTGACCCAGCCATGTTGCTTCAGGATCTCAAGCATCCTGTTCAGGGCCTTCGCGCGGCGGGAATGGACCGGTCCGAATTGCAGGATCCGGTCGGTTGCGAAGCTTTCGCCGGGTTGCAGGTTCTTACGAAGCCAGTCCAGAAGCGTCTGGGCGTGCGAGATCTCGGTCTCGTTTGTCGCCGCGATGCAAAGGTATTTGTACTGGCCGAGGTAGTATTTAACCATCTGGCAGGCTGCCTCCATGATATCGGCCGACACCATGTCGGCGTCCCTCTCCTCAAACAGCGTCATGATCGCGGCGAGTCGGCATGCGTGCTCCGGCGCCTTCGAGGCGAACCCCGAAATGTCCGCGGCCCAGCCGCCGCGGCCGAGCTCGGCTTCTACGTTGTCGTGGAACTCGACGCAGATAGCCAAGGCGTCCTCCGAGAGCGCGAGAAACCGCTCTGTTGAGTCGGCCAGCGTGTTTGTCAGGGCAGACTCGACTTCGTCATGGAAGCGATCTGCGGCGGCCTCGTCCTCTTCGGTCGGCCGCCGATATTTGCGGTTCCCCATGGCGCTCTCCGGCCAGCAGGGCAGCATCCGGGCGAGAAGGCCCTGACCAATCAGGAATTCGTCGCCGTATGTGTCACGGATGAGCGTCGGCTGGAACATGAGGTTAATTGTGGTAGCTGTGGGCGGCACGTAGCCATCGCCATCCTGGCCGACACGGGGCCGGAAAAAGTAATCGCCGTCCCAGAATTTCGACACGATGCCGCTTGTCTTCAAGCGCTGGTCTTTCGACATCGAATGGCCTCCCCAGAAGCTGGCCGCTTCGTCGGTGAACCAGCCCAGAAACCCGCATCCGGACGCGATTGCTTTGAAGGCGCCTTCGATCGTGGGTTCTGTCACGAGGAAGCTCGGGCAAACAGGGGCTGTGGGTTTCTCATCTCCGCGCCCGATGCTTGCGAGGTCCGCTTTATGGCGCGCCATGGCGATTTCGTGTTCCTTCCGGAGACGCATGATCACCCGGTCGATGCCGGTCTTTGCGATCTTGTCCGCGGCACTCTTCCGTTCGCCCGACAGAGCGATCGTGACAAAGGCTGCGGTCGCATTCGCAGGCGATCCAAGGGTTTGGACTTTCGCCCGGCTCCCTGCGACAAGCGAGGCCACCGACAGGACAGATTGCGCCGCAAGGGCGGCTGGACCCTGGGTTTTCCGAACGATCGCGTCTGCGGCGCTGCGCAGCTTCGGCGTCAAGCATTCCAGCGGAAAGCCGGCGGTTGACGGTTCCGCATGGGGCAGCGGCGTGGGTTCCGTGGGCGGAGGTGTCGTCCCCCCGGACGGGACTGAAAAGTTCGGCTTTGACATGGTCGCGTCATTCCTGCCGACAAGGGATTTGATGCGGGCAAACATTCCTGATCTCCGTTGCTGCTCGGTGTGATCAGGAAATCGGTCGATCGATTTTTCGGCGGAAACGGCAGAAAGTGGAATCTTGCGGCGGTGTTTTTCTACGTATGCGGCGTCATTCTCAACAATCCGCCACGCAAGGGCGACTTCGTTTCATGGCGGTTCGGCGAATAGCTCAGCCGTGAAAACGACGTGACCTGGCGTGCGGGCTGGGAACAGGAGAAATCAGGACGCGAGACGGAAACCGGGGCGATGTGGCCGGAGATTTGCGACATCCTGGATGAGTGGATTCTCGGCGGCCGCCCCGAACGCCTCGTTCACCTGCGCTACAACGAGCTTGTTGGGCGGAATTGGCTGTCTTTCGATGACACCGAGCCCTATCGCAACCTCCCGACCGAGCTGACGAAGGCCGCAATTGGGGTTCCGTCCCACGATCTGAGGACACTCGCCGCAGATTACCTGCGGCTTCATGATCCAGCACATGCCGCGGATGTCATCGCCACGCACCTCGGGCATGGCGACCGCAAGTCGACCGAGGCCTACCGCGCCGAGTGTGGCGCGGCGGCCTCGCAGGCAATCTGGCAAGAAGTACGCGCGGTCATTGCCCAGCGCTGAAACGGTGATTGATGTCGAGTGTTCAGCACGACCGAAGCCGCATCTGTCATGCCCCCTCATGGGGGGATGTTGCATGTTCAGCACGGCCGAAGCCGCATCTGTCCTGACCCCTCATGGGGGGATGTTGCATGTTCAGCACGGCCGAAGCCGCGACTGTCGTGCCCCCTCATGGGGGAAGTAGCATGTTCAGAACGGCCGAAGCCGCATCTGTCGTGACCCCTCATGGGGGATGTTGCATGTTCAGCACGGCCGAAGCCGCATCTGTCCTGACCCCTCATGGGGGAATGTAGCATGTTCAGCACGGCCGAAGCCGCGACTGTCGTGCCCCCTCATGGGGGAAGTAGCATGTTCAGAACGGCCGAAGCCGCATCTGTCGTGACCCCTCATGGGGGGATGTTGCATGTTCAGCACGGCCGAAGCCGCATCTGTCGTGACCCCTCATGGGGGGATGTTGCATGTTCAGCACGGCCGAAGCCGCATCTGTCCTGACCCCTCATGGGGGGATGTTGCATGTTCAGCACGACCGAAGCCGCATCTGTCATGCCCCCTCATGGGGGGATGTTGCATGTTCAGAACGGCCGAAGCCGCGACTGTCGTGACCCCTCATGGGGGATGTTGCAAGTTCAGCACGGCCGAAGCCGCGACTGTCGTGACCCCTCATGGGGGGATGTAGCATGTTCAGCACGGCCGAAGCCGCATCTGTCATGACCCCTCATGGGGGATTTTGCATTTTCAGTCGGGCCAAAGCGGCGACTGTCCTGACCCCTCATGGGGGGTAAGCGAAGCACGAGCGATATGATGCGATGCAGATCTGCGAAACACCTCGGCTCGTTGGCCCCGCTACAGGAGAAATGGTTCTCTTCGGCCATTCACAAAATCGAAAAGCCGAAAAAAGTGAAAAAATGGCCCGCGGCGGATAACATTGATGTCCCGCCCTCCGGATAACGTCGCCAGCCCCCTGGATGGGAGCATCGCAAACATTCATGATCTCCAGCCATTTGGCAACTTCGTCTCGGAGATCCACCGCCCCCTCATCAGCCCAGGTTGCTATGCGCGCAGAAGAAAGGTCGGGGCGCCGTTCGACCAGCTCTTGGCGCCGCTTGCCTGTAACCGTCGTTCCCGGATGCAAGTGCATCTCGGCCACGGTCTGTGCCTCGTGCCCTTTGGCCGCTTCCTGCTGCGCGCTCCTCTTGATGAGAGCGCGCAGCAGGGAAGCGGGCTCAACGAAAGGGTCTTCGCCTGTGAAGCCCTTTAACGCGGAAAGGAGGAGACCTGTTTCTGACGCTGCCGATGGGGCAGCATTCCTTGGAGATCAAGATGCAGAAATTTCCGAAAACCAATGGACATGGCACAGCACTGAACAGGGATGTTGTTGCGCGAACCCGCCGGTTTCTCAACGAATACGGGTCTGCACTTCAGACTTGTGCCGCCGCCCTTGGAGGAGACCGGTGGCAACGCCGCGCATTGGCGCTGTGTGAAGCGGTCAAAGGCGGATCCCTCTCAAGCAAATCCTGCCTCAAGGAACTCAATGCTTTGCTCGCACTTCTCAGCCTCGAGCGGGTGGGGCAGCTTGAGCCGGACGAATGCGGTTACTTCGGGCTTGTCGAGCCGGACGACCCGCGTGTCCATGATCTGTGCCTTATGTCAGATCGATTGGAAGACTTCGTCCAGTCGTTGGAGGCATCGGACGAAATCGTGCAAGCATCCATGGCGGCGTGATTTCTCGGCCCCTGCCACGACAGGGGCCGCTTCTGACGAGTTGGCGAAGTGTCAGCTCAGCACAGAAAGGGTTATTCCGTGCACCATATCGATGACCAAAACCTCGAGACAATCGTCGCCGCCGCGCATCACCGAAAAAGAATGTTCGTGGATGCGGTGCGCCTGATCGCACCTGGCTCGGCCGCAGAGCAATCGACAACAATGCGATGCCTCACCGACCTCGAAAATGGCGATCTTCTCCGGGAGAGCGTCAGCGGCGCGATCGCGGCCCTCAGTGACATCATCTCAGCCGAATTGGCAACAGAGCGTCACGGCCACAGACGGGTGTTCGATGGCCACTACGATCCGGAACTCGGTGCGGTCGGCGATGTGATTGATCTGCCGATCCTCACGGAAAGAGGGGAAGAGCTTGATCGATTGATGGGCTTGCTGCGGGATTTCGAAAATGCCCGAAACTATGCCCTGGACCGCCTGCGCGCTGAACAATCGATCCGGCGACACCTCTGAGCGCAGAAATAATATAGGCTTTCGGCACGGGCGCTATCAGCGCCCGTGTCAATAAACAGCCGGCGCCTCCTGCTGACGGCCCCGGAACACCGCAAATGCTTCCGACAATCAGTACGATGACGGTCTTCGAACTTTTTCCGACACATGGCGGATGGACGCCTCGGTCGGCAACCCGCTTTCAATCCGTCATGTCGGCTTGGGCGCCTGTGCGACGCTGTCCGTGTCGACAACACAGGCATGTTCAGGCGAATTGTCTCGGTGACCCTGTGCCGGCGGATGGGTGATAAAGCCGCCGCGATCTTCTCCAATTCTGGACTTCACCCCGCAGATCTGTTGGACTCCGACACGGCAAGGCAGTCGTCTTGACCGCCGGCAGCACCGCGATGATCACACAGGAGTACGTTTTCCTCCTGTCCGACACTGTCATCAGGATGCTGTCCTGGGGGCAGCGCGATGTCTCGGCATTGCACCGGACTGGAGGGACCCGGTGACCATCCTTCTGACCGCAGATGACCTTGTGCCTATCCGACGACCCGGAGCCCGTGCTCCTTCGCGCGGGCATTGACGACCGCGCCTGGGGTGTCGAAGGGCCGCCTGATCATCGAAATGTCAACATCAACGGATTTCATCCGCTCCGCGAGCGTCTTGATCCCAAGATTTTGCCCGTAGGAGCGGTCGCCTTCGTCGGTGTAGGTGTGCCCCATGAGGCGACACCGAATGGCGTCCGATTTATCATCCCCCAGAAGGTCATGGTGAAAAGTCGTACGCAAGGCGTGGAAATCGAGGCCCGGCCAGTAGCAATCATTGGTCTTGCGATAGTATTGGAACTTCTTTGTAAAATTCGCGGAGAACGTGCCTTTCTGCTTCCCCCGAGTGATGGATGGGAACAGCCGGATATGGCCTTTTTCCCTGCGCAAAGCGACCAGTTTCAGAAGTCCAAGGTCAATCAGATGCGGATGGATCGGCAGGGTCCGCGCGCTGCTGAGGGTCTTGACGCCATTGATGATGGTATGGCGAATGCTCAAATAGGGAATTCCATTGTCGGTTCCGAAATCATCCGGTCCAAGCTGCAGGATTTCTTCCATCCTCATCCCCTGGTGCCGCGCGATGAGCGGTGCCCAGAACAGCGGTTCGCCGATATCCTTGAGGGGCTCCTGGTAAATGCGGGAGTTCCATAGCGCGTTGATCCGATCGTCCCACGCCTGGCGTTTGCGTCCGCCCTCGGTGCTTTTCAACTCCCTCACGTCCTGGTTCGTCCAATTGCAGACAGCGAAGGGGTTTTGATCGACAAGCTGCATGTCCATGAGCATCCGACCGACGTTGCCCAAGACGCGACCATGGTTGATGTAGGTCGTAATCGAGATGCGCGGCGTGTGTCTTGCAAGGCGCAATTTGTCGATCTCCTCCGCACTGGCACCGCGGGCGACCGCAGTCTCGATGTCTCGCTCGAGTTGGGCATCCTTTGCATCAGCTTTTTCGATCAACTCGATCAGGCTGTATTTGCCGCGATCCTTTTCGGATCGACCATGGTGGGCCGGCACGCCCCAAAAGCGCTCGAGGCCATCGTTGACATCATCAACCGCGATTTCATCGACAGGATCATCGCCAAAAATGGCTGGCCAGAAGTCTTTGGCGAGGCGGTACTTGCCGAGGTAGTTCTGACCAAGTCGATCTTCGAGCATCGCGTTCTTCAGGTCGTCTGACACTTTCCGTCGCTTTTGGTGATTGTCGAACGGCGGGCGGTAGCCCCAGCTGAGCAGCTCGAAATAAAGCTCGATCGCCTCCGACGTGGTGATGCCGCGAGGCTTGTCCAAAGCCGCCCGCGACGCCTCCGACAGCAGCGTCCGATCGACCAGGATCCGCGGCGGGCGGGCTGCGACGCGCGCCTCCTGCCAGCGCGCGTCATCGTATCCTTCGGGGCGGTCGAGCCCAGCCGGCACAACCACCCTGGCCGCGGATGTGGTGGGGCGCGGAACCGGCGCGCCAACGGATGGTGCGGGCCGCGATGGCGTGGCGTGTTGCGATGGAGACACACGCGGCTGCGGAGCCGCTGGGTGCGCGACCGGCGGCGCCCCGCAGGTTTCCGTCTCAAACATGGTCGGAGCCGGCGCCGCTTGCGCCGCCGGGGCTTGCTCGGTCGCGAATGCGGCGGGCGTATACATGGGCGGTGCAGCCATCACGCGGTGCGGCACGGAGGCCGGGTCCGCCGTGTGGATTGCACGGCGGAAAAACACGGTTGGCTGGTCATAGTGGCCTTGCTGGCGGCGGGTCCGCTCCTGGCTTACGTCGAGCAGAACCTTCGTCGCCTCGTAGGCGAGGGCAGGCCAGTCCTCGTCCGCCTCGTCCAGCTTGACCCCAAGACGCTCCGCCACATGCCGCAGCGGGCGCTGCGCCACTTCCCGGTCGCCAAGATAGAGCGCCTGGCGCAAGGTCGCCTGGAGGGCCTCTTCCCGCTGAAGGTCCATCGCGGCCACCTCGGGGCTGCGCCATCCGGCGGCCGCCCGCGCACGCTCGAAGGCCTCGATCTCGAAGCGGGCGAGGGTTTCGAGCAACGTCGCTTGAATGTCGGCCGCAATCGCCATCGTGGTCTCCGCACCTGCGGCGAAGACGAGGTCGCTCATCTCGGTGAGGCGGCGGGCCAGGGTCTTCGCGTCGGCCGGGACATGGGTGCGAAGGGAAAAACACAGGAACATCTTTTTCGATGCGGGGCAGGGTTTTTTCCCAGAGCTGTCGTCGACGGTCTCGCCGCAGCCTCTCAGGGAGCGGGGAAGGCGTCTGCGCCAGTAATAGCCGGTCCGGCGGGTTTCGAGATGGGGCGGCAGGCGCCGATTCCGGGGCATGGACATGCCCTCCTGTGCACAGGTTGTGCACTGCCGGGTGCACACAATGTGCACCTCATCGAACGAGCTCCGATTCCGGATCTCGGAAATCCTTAGATTTCAGTCGCTTGCTTGATTTTTGGCTCCGGCGGTAGGGATCGAACCTACGACCAATTGATTAACAGTCAACTGCTCTACCGCTGAGCTACGCCGGAACTGGCGGTGCGTATAGCAAGACAGTTTTTGCCCGTCCAGAGGGGTTGGCGAGAAAAAATGACTGTTACGCCCGGGCAATGCGAAAGCGCATGCCCGGGTGCGGAGGGTCGAGCGCCTCGACCTCCGTTTGTTCAAGCATATCAATGAGATGAGCCAGGACATTGCGGGCGGCGGCCGGGATCAGCTCGGGGGCGATATCGTCGTAGATGCGGCGCGCGAGCGTGGTGGCATCGGCCGTTTCAAGCTCCGACAGCGCCGCGTGGATCTGGGTTTCGCGGTTGCGCCGGTGGGCCAGCAACTCTTGTGCGCGGTCCTGGGGCCGGGGCACCGGATCGCCATGGCCGGGGTAGTAGATGCGGTCATCGCGCGCGGCCAGCCGAGAGACCGAGTCCATGAAGGCCGTCATGTCGCCATCGGGCGGCGACACGAGCGAGGTGGACCACCCCATGATCAGGTCCCCCGAGAACAGGGCGCCGTTCCACGCGAAACTAAGGTGGTTCGCCATGTGGCCCGGCGTTTCCAGCACGTCGATCTTGCCCCAACGCCCAACGACAGTCGCGCCCTCGCGGATAAAATCGTCCGGTGTAAAATCGGGATCGACACCTTCGCCACCGCCGATCTCTCCGGTCCTGGCGAGTTCCTTCATGATCGCTCGCCGCCCCCAATCCGAGGGACCGGCTGCAAGAATCGGGGCGCCCGTGGCGCGAGCAAGATCGCGGGCAAGGCCGGAATGATCCTTGTGCGAATGGGTGACGAGGATGGTGGAAATGCGCTCTCCCTCGTCAAGGGCGCCGAGGATGGCCTCCAGATGCTCGGGCAGGGCAGGGCCTGGGTCGATCACCGCCACCTCTCCGGTCCCGAGGAGGTAGGTGTTCGTGCCCTTGAAGGTCATCGGCGAGGGGTTGGGGGCGAGGATCAGTCGCAAATCGTCCTCCAGCCGCATCGGTCTGCCCCTTTCCATCGCATCGGTCGCGCGTTTAGATGCCGTCATGTCGCCCTTCTCCTGGATCAAGCGTTTCCTGCCCCGCGGTCTTTATGGCCGGGCGGCGCTGATCCTGGTCGTCCCCGTTCTCGGGGTGCAGCTTGTCGTGTCGTCGGTCTTCATTCAACGCCATTACGAGAATGTCACCGAACAGATGGCCCGGGCATTGGCTTTGGACATGAACCTGGTGCTGGAGCGTTTTGCCTCGGGCGGCGACGCCGCCGGGCGTGCGACGGCCGAGGCGCTTGAGATCGAATTGACCATCCCGCCGCAGTCAGAGCCAGGGGACCGTCGGCTGTTCTACGACCTCTCTGGTGTGGTGATGATCGACGTGATGCGGTCGAACGTGCCGGGCGTCACGGCTGTCGATCTCGTCAATATCGACGATGACGCGACGATCTCGGTCGCTGCGGGGGCAGGGCACCCGGCCATGGACATGACCGTCAGCCGCCGGCGTGTCTCGGCGTCCAACCCGCACCAGCTTCTCGTGATCATGGGGTTCACCGGCATTTTCATGACGGCCCTGGCCTATCTCTTCCTGCGCAACCAGCTGCGCCCGATCCGGCGTCTGGCCAAGGCGGCCGAGGCCTTCGGCAAGGGGCGGCGGGTCGAGTACCGACCGGCGGGCGCGACCGAGGTGCGCAGCGCGGGGCGCGCCTTTCTCGACATGCGCAACCGGATCGAGAACCAGATCGAACAGCGCACGCTGATGCTGTCAGGGGTCAGCCACGATCTGCGCACGCCGCTGACCCGGATGCGTCTCGGGCTGAGCATGATGGAGGACGAGCAGGGCGCAGCCGATCTCATTCGCGATGTCGAGGAGATGGAGGTCCTTCTCAACACTTTCCTCGATTTCGCGCGAGGCGAGGCCCTGGATGATCCGGTCGAGACGGATGTCGTCGCGCTGGCCAACCGGGTGGTGGACAATGCAAAGCGGGCAGGGGGGCAGGTCACCTACGATGGACCCGAACGCGGCGATCAGGTCTTGATGCGCCCGGATGCGGTGCATCGCGCCCTGACCAACCTGATCGGAAACGCACTGAGATACGGGGACAGGGCGGTACTCTCCCTGACACTGCTGGAGGGAGCCCTGCGCTTTACCATAGAAGATGACGGGCCCGGCATCCCGCCCGAGGATCGCGCGGCGGCCGTCCGGCCCTTCACACGGCTCGATTCAGCCCGCAACCAGGACCGCGGTACGGGCGTGGGCCTCGGTCTTGCCATCGCGACCGACATCGCCCGGCGTCACGGTGGAACCTTGCGACTGGGCGAAAGCGCGCGTCTGGGGGGCTTGCGGGTCGATCTGGTGCTGCCGCGGTAGCGGGGCGACGGGGCGGGCAGGGGCGCCGTGCGCCCATGGTAGGCCCGGAGGGACTTGAACCCCCAACCAAGGCGTTATGAGCGCCCTGCTCTAACCAATTGAGCTACAGGCCCGCCAGCCAGACGCTTAGCAGACCGCCCACGCCCGTCAAGCCATGTGCTGGATCGCGCGCTTGCCCGCATGCGGCCCGTGGCCTATTCCCGGTGTCAGGACTGTTCCGAACCCCCGGTGACTGCATGCCGTCTCTGACATCTCTTGGTCTTCGCTACCTCGTTTGGCTCGTCGGTTTGCGGCTGGTCTTCGCGGCACTGGTGGCTTTCGCGGGGCTGCCGAACTCGCTGGCCGCGGGCGTGATCCTTGCCTCGGTTCCGGCCGTGGATATCGGCATGCGCGCAGCACGGACGGCCGACCGGCTTCTGTCGTTGAAAGACTGGGCGGCTGTCTGGGGCGTGATGATCGGGCCGTACCTTGTGCTGAACGTCGTGGTGCCCGCCGTGCTCATCCCAGAGGTGCGGCAGATGCTGTCCGAGCCGCAGGGGCTTGGGAATACCTTCTTCCTGGCCGCATCGACCGGGCTGATGCTGGCGCTGTTCCTGTCCATCGGCAAGCGGGCGGCCGGTGCCTCCGCGCCGGGAAACGGGGGCAACCGGACGCCGTGACCGTGCCAGAGGTCAGGCGGCCTCGCGACGCGGGAGCGGGTTGGCGAATTCCGGCAGATACTGCTTCATCCGCTTGCGCTTGATGTGCGGGAAAAAGGTCTGCGCGAACTGCTCGATGCCATCGGGCCCGATCAGGGCATGCAACTCCGCAAGCGCATTGCGGGCGTGGTCGGCGTGCTGCCAGAGAACCCCGATATTGTGGTAGTGTACGATGTCGGCGGCGCTCGCAGGTGCGGCGCCGAAGGCCTGGATGTTGAAGTTCATCCGTTGCGCCAGCTTCTTGACCGGAGCTTCGATCTTGTAGCCCAGGATCGGTAGGGCCAGTTGATCGATAAAGGTGCGGTCCGCCACGGCGTCTCCGGCCTTCTCCAGCAACAGGGACGCATCAAGCCAGCTGCGCCCGATCCCCGTCGGATCGCCATTCGCATCGGCCTCGCGGAAGATGACCAGTCCCGCGTTGAAATAGGGCAGGGTGGTCAGGCGGCGGCCGCCGCGCAACCGGACACGCTGCTCGGGCAGGTCAAGGCCGAAAAGGGCGTAATGCGCCCGCCAGCTGTCCGCGTCGGTGCCGGGGCTTGCATAGTCCGAGACGCTGGCCGCGATCTGAGCCCGCCCAAGCTCCCTTGCGAAATCCACGGGCCGCGCCAGAACCATGTCGGTATCCATGAAGACCGAGATCTCGCAGTCCCGCTCATCCGCAGCCGCCAATAGCTTGTTTCCTTGCGGGTAGGGCGCTGACCACGGCAGGTGCCCGAGATGGGTGTGCGGGATCTCGCGCAGGGAAATGCCCGAGCGCTCCAGAACCTCGGCGGTCAGGGGATTGATCTTGTCGATATAGTCGCTGCGGACATAGGACACCGCGCGCTGGCTGCGCGCATCGAGATGCGCCTTGAGCGTCGGGGCCAACAGGCAGGCCTGAGCCTCCAGACGCGGACCATCGACCACGAAAAATACTTCGACTCCCGCGGAGTTCGCCATGCTGCCTGCCTCGATTGTTTTCTTTTCGTGAAAGAATCGACGAGAATTGTGTCGAAATTGGGGCAGGGTCCCACGCCGCATGGACGAACGCGCAAGGCCCTGCTAGGGGCCTGCCAGGAAATATGGAGGCGCTGACATGGGCGATCGCAAACCGGGCCTGACCTATGCCGAGGCAGGGGTCGATATCGATGCAGGCAACGCGTTGGTCGATGCCATCAAGCCCGCCGCAGCGGCGACACGGCGGCCCGGCGTGGTCGATGGGCTTGGCGGGTTCGGGGCGCTCTTCGACCTCAAGGCCGCAGGCTACGGCGATCCGGTGCTGGTCGCCGCGACCGACGGCGTGGGCACCAAGCTCAAGATCGCAATCGAGACCGAGGCCTTCGACACGATCGGGATCGACCTTGTCGCGATGTGCGTCAACGACCTCGTCTGCCAGGGGGCGGAACCGCTGTTCTTCCTCGACTATTTCGCGACCGGCAAGCTGGAGGTTGGGGCCGCGGCCCGGATCGTGACCGGCATCGCCGAGGGGTGTCGCCTGTCTGGCTGCGCCCTGATCGGTGGGGAGACGGCCGAGATGCCGGGCATGTATGCGCCGGGGGATTTCGACCTTGCGGGCTTTGCCGTGGGCGCGATGGAGCGCGGACAGGGCCTGCCGGCTGGTGTGGCCGAGGGCGACGTGCTTCTGGGGCTGGCCTCGGACGGGGTGCATTCGAACGGCTATTCGCTGGTGCGCAAGGTGGTGGACCGCTCCGGCCTCGATTGGCAGGCGCCGGCCCCTTTCGCTTCGGAGCAAAGCCTCGGCACAGCCCTTCTGACGCCCACGCGGCTTTACGTGAAGCCGGTCCTTGCAGCCGTTCGCGCGGGCGGTGTGCATGCGCTGGCTCACATCACCGGCGGCGGCCTGACCGAGAACCTGCCCCGTGTTCTGCCCGAGGGGCTGGGGGCCGAGATCGACCTGTCCTCCTGGACCTTGCCGCCGGTTTTCGCATGGCTGGCCGCCGAAGGCGCGCTGGAAACGCCGGAACTGCTCAAGACCTTCAATGCCGGGATCGGCATGGTTCTGAGCGTTGCCGCCGACCGCGCCGATGCGGTCGCAGACCTCCTGTCCTCCGAGGGCGAAACGGTCTGCCGGATCGGGCAGGTGGTTGCCGGGCAGGGCGTGCGCTACTCCGGGGCGCTTTCGTGACGAAACGCGTCGCGATCCTGATTTCCGGCGGCGGGTCCAACATGGTGGCCCTTGCGCGCTCCATGACCGGGGATCACCCGGCGCGTCCCTGCCTTGTCCTTGCCAATGACCCGGAGGCCGGTGGCCTGACGAAAGCCGCCGAAATGGGTATCCCGACAGCGGCCGTCGATCATCGCCCCTTCGGCAAGGATCGCGCGGCCTTCGAGGCAGCGCTGTCCGAGGCCATTACCCCGCACGCCCCTGACATCCTTTGCCTTGCCGGGTTCATGCGGGTTCTGACCGAAGGTTTCGTCAGCCAGTGGCAGGGAAGGATGCTGAACATTCACCCCTCGCTCCTGCCGAAATATCGCGGGCTGCATACCCATGCCCGCGCGATCGAGGCGGGCGATGCCGAGGCGGGATGCACGGTGCACGAGGTGACGCCGGCGCTCGATGATGGCCCCATCCTCGGGCAGGCGCGGGTGCCGATCCTGCCCGGTGACACGCCCGACGACCTCGCCGCCCGAGTGCTGGAACAGGAACATCTGCTCTATCCCGCCGTGCTGCGCCGCTTCGCTGCCGGGGATCGCCGCCCGATCTTCCTGCCGGAACCGGCGGGCTAGGGCGCACCCTCTCTTTTCTTTCCTCGACCGCTCGCCTATCACCGCGAGATGCCAAGATGTGCCATGAACGGATGACCCGTGCCTGAGACCCTGACCACCACCGACGCGCTGGCCGCCTTTTGCGCCCGCGCCGCCCACGCCCCCTACGTCACCGTCGATACCGAGTTCCTGCGCGAACGCACCTATTTCGCGCAGCTGTGCCTCGTGCAACTGGCCCTGCCGGGCGAGGATGACAGCGATGCGGTTCTGGTGGACCCGCTGGCCGACGGCATGGATCTTGCCCCGCTTTACGAGCTGTTTCGCAACCCCAGCGTCGTAAAGGTGTTTCACGCCGCGCGGCAGGACCTCGAGATTTTCCATGTCGAGGGCGATGTGGTGCCCGCGCCGCTTTTCGATACGCAGGTCGCGGCGATGGTCTGCGGTTTCGGTGACCAGGTCGGCTACGAGACACTGGTGCGCAAGATCGCCAAGGCGAGCCTCGACAAGTCGTCCCGCTTTACCGACTGGTCGCGCCGCCCGCTCAGCGATGCGCAGAAAACCTATGCGCTGGCCGATGTGACCCACCTGCGCCAGATCTATGAATACCTGTCCGACCGCCTCAAGACATCCGGCCGTACCCATTGGCTGGAAGAGGAACTGGCCAGCCTGACCGATGCCGAGAATTACGTGGTGGAGCCGGAGAACGCGTGGAAGCGTCTGAGACTACGCTCCTCCTCTCCGAAACTCTTGGCCGTCGCCAAGGAACTGGCCGCCTATCGGGAGCGGACCGCGCAGGAAAAGAACATTCCGCGCAACCGCATCCTCAAGGATGATGCGCTGATGGAACTGGCCTCGACCAAGCCGAGATCGGTGCAGGACCTGTCGAAATCCCGCCTGCTGCTGCGCGATGCGCGCAAGGGGGCGATTGCCGAGGGGCTGGTCGCCGCCGTCAAGCGCGGGCTGGAGATGAAGCCTGAGGACATGCCGAAACTGCCCAAGGCGCGTGACCGATCGGGCCTCAACCCGGCCCTTGCCGACCTGTTGCGCGTCCTTCTGAAAGCCAAGGCGGAAGAGGCCGGCGTGGCGGCCAAGCTGATCGCCTCCTCCTCGGATCTCGACGACATCGCCAATGGCGAGCATGACGGGATCTGGGCCACCGGCTGGCGCCGCGAGGTGTTCGGCGAAGACGCCCTGCGCCTGTTGCGGGGCGAGGTCGCGCTGTCCGCCGTCGGTCAGAAGGTCAAGATCGTTCCGGTCTAGGCGGGTTTAGCGGCGGGTGACCGACCGACGGTTGGCCTGCCCGATCACCAGGATGGACCGCACGCCTTCGAGGTCGCCGCGCCCGAGTGCGGTGGCGGCGATGATTTCGCGGGTGGCCGGGCTCCCGGTGGGTTGCGGCGTGTCGGGCGGGGCGGCGCGGAATTCAAAGATCAGGGTGCCGTCTTCGCGGCCGGCAGGCACCAGTTCAGCCTGCCAGTAGCCTTGGGTGGGCACCACCCCGGTGGCGCGCGCGATGGCCCCCGATGTCGTAGCCTCGACGCTGAGGGCGATGACCTCGGTCACCAGCGGGCGCGGATCGGAGGAGGTGACCTCTTCGCCTTCGACGACACGCACGCGTTCCTCCTCGTCGCCCCCGAACCAGTTCATCGGGTTGAGGCGGCTTCCACAGGCCGACAGCGAAACGATCAGCGACAGGACGACAAGGGCGCGCAGCATGGGGCAATCTCCGGGCTTCGATTGCGGCGATGTCTATCCGATTGGCCCTGCGATGAAAAGCGCCACTGGACTGTCGCGGCCAGCCCGCCTACCTCAGGGGCGTAGCAGCGAAAGGGGCAGATCATGGCGACCGAAGCCTTCGAAGAGATCGCGGAGACGTTCGACTTCCTCGAAGATTGGGAAGAGCGCTACCGCCATGTCATCGAGATGGGCAAGGCAATGCCCGCGCTGGATGACGCGGTGAAGGTGCCCGCGACCAAGGTCGAGGGCTGCGCCAGCCAGGTCTGGATCTTGCCCCGGATCGAGGGCGAGGGGGCTGATGCGACCTTCGATTTCGAAGGTGACAGCGACGCCATCATCGTGCGCGGCCTGATCGCCATTCTGCACGCCCTTTACGCAGGCCTCACGGCTGCCGAGGTGCTGAAGGTCGACGCGCAGGCCGAGCTGGGGCGGCTGGGTCTGGATGAGCACCTCTCGTCACAACGCTCGAACGGGGTGCGGGCGATGATCGGACGGATTCGCGACCTGGCAGCAGAGCGTGCCGCCGCTTGAAGATCGCGCCATAAGCTTTTGAAACAAAAAGGCCGCCCGAAACGGGGCGGCCTTTTCGATTGCATCTGTCGCGCTGTCAGCGGTTCTCGATCTCGACATAGTCGCGATAGGTTTCGCCGGTATAAAGCTGGCGCGGACGACCGATTTTCATCGCCGGATCGGTCAGCTGTTCCTTCCACTGGCTGACCCAGCCCACGGTGCGGCTGACCGCGAAAATCGGCGTGAACATCGAGGTCGGGAAGCCCATCGCCTCGAGGATGATGCCCGAGTAGAAATCGACGTTGGGGAACAGCTTCTTCTCGGCGAAATACGGATCTTCCAGCGCCTGCTTTTCCAGTTCCTTGGCGACCTGGAGGATCGGGTTGTTCTCGATGCCCAGAAGGTCCAGCACCTCGTCGGCCGATTCCTTCATCACTTTCGCGCGCGGGTCGTGGTTCTTGTAGACCCGGTGCCCAAAGCCCATCAGGCGGAACGGATCGTTCTTGTCCTTGGCGCGTGCGATGAACTCGGGGATGCGGTCGGGGCTGCCGATTTCCTTCAGCATTTCGAGGCAGGCCTGGTTCGCCCCGCCATGCGCCGGGCCCCAGAGGCAGGCGATACCGGCCGCGATGCAAGCGAACGGGTTCGCGCCCGAAGACGAGGCCAGACGTACCGTCGAGGTCGAGGCGTTCTGCTCGTGGTCGGCATGCAGCGTGAAGATGCGGTCCATCGCGCGGCTGAGGATCGGGTCGACCTTGTATTCCTCGGCAGGCACCGCAAAGCACATGCGCAGGAAGTTCGACGCGTAGTCCAGATCGTTGCGCGGATAAACGAAGGGCTGGCCGATCGTGTATTTATAGGCCCAGGCCGCGATGGTCGGCATCTTGGCGATCAGGCGATGCGAGGCGATCTCGCGCTGGCGCGGATCGTTGATATCGGTCGAGTCGTGGTAGAAGGCCGACATCGCGCCAACCACGCCCACCATGACCGCCATCGGGTGGGCATCGCGGCGGAACCCGCGGAAGAAGTTGCCCATTTGCTCGTGGATCATCGTGTGATGCGTGATCGTGGTCTCGAACTTTTCCAGTTCGGCCGCGCTCGGCAGATCGCCGTAAAGCAGCAGGTAGCAGACCTCCAGGAAATGCGATTTCTCGGCCAGCTGGTCGATCGGGTAGCCCCGGTGCAGCAGCTCGCCCTTGTCGCCGTCGATGAAGGTGATCTTGCTTTCGCAGGACGAGGTCGAGGTAAAGCCGGGGTCATGCGTGAAGACGCCCGCCTGCGCGTACAGCTTGCCGATATCGACCACGTCCGGCCCTGCACTGGGCGAGCGCACCTGCATCTCGTAGGTGTTGCCGTCGATGGTCAGTGTCGCGGTTCTGTTTTCTGACATTGTCGTCCCTTCTCCAACTGAACTGCCGCGGGCTGCGCCGCAAGCAGGGGGGTCGGGGTCGGACGCTCCGGTCACGGACCCCACGCTGAGTGTGCGACCCCCCGCGTCACTCGGGGCGGGAGGCGGCGTCCGTCAGGCGGGCGATGGTTTCGTCCCGACCGATGACGAGCATCATGTCGAACACGCTGGGGGTGACACTCCGCCCCGCAAGGGCCGCCCGAAGGGGGCCTGCGAGCTTGCCGAACTTCACCCCGTGGGTGTCCGCGGCGGCGTTAAGCGTGGTCTCCAACGTCTCTCGCGTCCAGCTAACATTCTGCAACTGCGCAGTCAATTCTCGCAGTATACCACGGGATACAGGGTCAAGCGCCTTGGTGGCCTTCTCATCGGGCTCGATGGGGCGTGACGCGAGGACAAACTCTGCCTTTTCAATGAGATCGGGCAAGGACTTCGCGCGTTCTTTCAGGCAGAACATCGCGTCGGACAATCCGTCTTTCTGCGATTGCGAAAGCGGCTCGTTCTGCGTCAGCGCAAGGAACCGCTCCACTTCGCTTACAATTTCATCATCCGCCATCCGCGCGATGTGCCACCCGGCGACATTCTCAAGTTTTTTCATGTCGAGCCGGGCCGGAGACTTGCCGATTCCCGACAGGTCGAACCATTCGGTCGCTTGCGCGTCGGTGAACAATTCGTCATCGCCATGCGACCAGCCGAGGCGGGCGAGGTAATTGCGCATCGCGGCGGGCGGGTAGCCCATCTGCGCGTATTCCATCACGCCGAGGGCCCCGTGACGCTTGGACAATTTCTTGCCGTCGGGGCCGTGAATCAGCGGGATATGCGCCCAGACCGGCTCGGCCCAGCCCATTGCGTGGTAGATCTGCGCCTGCCGGGCCGCGTTGTTCAGGTGGTCGTCGCCGCGAATGGCATGGGTCACGCCCATGTCGTGATCGTCCACAACCACGGCCAGCATGTAGGTCGGCGTCCCGTCCGAGCGCAGCAGCACCATGTCGTCCAGCTGTGCGTTCTTCACAGTTACGCTGCCCTGCACCGCGTCCTCGATCACCGTCTCGCCGTCGCGCGGGGCCTTCAGGCGCACCACGTAAGGCTGGCCGGCCGGATGGTCCGCCTCCGCTGCGTCGCGCCACGGGCTGAGGAACAGGGTCGAGCGCCCCTCGGCCTTGGCCGCATCGCGAAAGGCCTGGATTTCCTCCTGCGTCGCAAAACACTTGTAGGCGTGACCCGCAGCCAGCATCTCCTGCGCGACCTCCGCGTGACGCTCATGGCGCGCGAACTGGCTGATCACCGGCCCGTCATGGTCGAGCCCAAGCCATTCCAACCCGTCAAGGATGGCCTGCGTCGCCTCGGGCGTCGACCGGGCGCGGTCCGTGTCTTCGATCCGCAGCAGGAACTTGCCGCCGCGTCCGCGCGCATAGAGCCAGTTGAACAGCGCGGTGCGCGCGCCGCCGATATGCAGGAAGCCGGTGGGCGAGGGGGCGAAACGGGTAACGACGGTGTCGTGATCGGCCATGTGATCCCTTCCGGGCGCGCATCCAGGCGCCCGCGTTAACCAGTTGGAAACCTTGTCTTGGCTAGACAGGGGGGACTTACTCGACTGCGATGGAGGGGTGCAAGGGTGCGCGCGTGGCCGATCCTCGCCGCCGTGAACGCGGTGCAGCAGGGCCAGCGCGGGGCGCTGATGCCCTGGTCACCCGTCGCGCTGGCGCTCGGCGTCGCGATCTATTTTGCCCTGCCTGTCGAACCGACGGCCAATGCCTACCTGGCTGCTGCCCTTGTGGCCGTCCTTGGCATGGCGCTCGTCGTCGTTCGGCGCGAGGCGTTCGGGCCTTTCGGCTTCGCCCTGATGCTGGTTGCGGCGGGCCTGTTGCTGGCCGGGGCGCGGGCCCATTCCGTCGCCGGTCCGGTCCTCGATTTCCGCTATTACGGGCCGATCGAAGGCCGCGTCGTCGGCATAGACCGCTCCGCCTCGGACGCGTTGCGCCTGACACTTGCCGATGTCTGCCTCGAGGACATGCGGCCCGAGCGGGTTCCGCGCCGCGTCCGCGTCGCGCTCCATGGCGATCAACGCTGGCTGGACCCGGCGCCGGGGATGCGGGTCATGATGACCGGGCATCTCTCGCCGCCCTCCGGCCCGGCCGAACCCGGTGGCTTCGATTTCCAGCGTCACGCGTGGTTCCTGTCGCTCGGGGCGGTCGGCTACACGCGCACGCCGGTCCTTCTGGCGGCGCCGCGCCCGCCTGGAGAGGCGCCGCTGTTCCATCTCCGCATGCAGCTCAGCGCAGCCATCCGTGCGCAGATCGACGGTCAGCCGGGCGCCTTCGCCGCCGCCGTTCTGACCGGCGATCGTTCGGGCCTCGAAGCAAGTCCGGTCGAGGACATGCGCGCCGCCAATATCGCGCATCTTCTGGCCATTTCGGGTCTGCACATGGGGCTTTTGACCGGGTTCGTCTACGCGGCCTTGCGCGCCGTTCTCGCCCTGATCCCGGCACTGGCCTTGCGCTACCCGATCCGAAAATGGGCGGCGGTCGCGGCGCTTGCTTCCGGCGCTTTTTACCTTGCGCTTTCCGGGGGAAACGTCGCGACCGAACGCGCCTTCATCCAGGTGGGCGTGATGTTCGTGGCGGTTCTGCTGGATCGGCGCGCGGTGACGCTCCGGTCCGTGGCCATCGCGGCGCTGATCGTTCTGGCGCACCGGCCCGAGACGCTGATGTCGCCGGGGTTCCAGATGTCCTTCGCCGCGACGACGGCGCTGGTGGCCGTATTCAACGCGCTGCGCGGGGTGGAGGGGATGACCGCGTGGCCGAAATGGGCGCGGTGGGTGGCGGCGCTGGTGCTCTCCTCCGCCGTGGCGGGGCTGGCGACCGCGCCCTTCGCGGCCGCGCATTTCAACCGGATCGCGGTCTACGGGCTGGCGGCGAACCTGTTGACGGTGCCGGTGATGGGCAGCCTGATCATCCCGGCGGCGGTCGTCGCCGCGCTTCTCTGGCCAGCCGGGGGGGCGCCGCTTGCCTTTGCCGTGATGGAGCCAGGGCTGACATGGATCCTGTCGGTGGCCGCGCGCATCGCGGCCATGCAGGGTGCGACGCGCGCCGTGGTCACGCCGCCCGCAGGCGTCCTTGGCCTGATCAGCCTGGGCGCGCTTTGGGTGATCCTGTGGCAGGGGCGGGCGCGCTGGCTGGGCCTTTTCCCGGCGCTGCTGGCCTTTGCGCTGTGGACGGGCGCGTCCCGCCCGCAGGTGCTGATCTCTGACACCGGGCGGTTGGTCGGCGTGATGACAGAGGCGGGCCGGGCCCTGTCCCGATCCCGGGGCGACGGGTTCGTTGCGGGGATCTGGCTGGAGAATGACGGCGATCTCGCCGATCAGGAGGCGGCCCATGCGCGCGACGGATGGCGGCCTGAGGGGGCCGGCATGTCGATGGTGGTGGAGGGCGTGCGCCTCTGGCATGGATCGGGGCGCCGGGCCTTGCCGGATGCGGTAGCGGCCTGCGCGACCCATGACGTGATCGTCCTGTCCGAACCCGCGGAAGAGGCGGACCCGCCGCTGACCTCCGCGATCCTGCCCGTTTGGCAAAACCACCCGCCCGGCATGGCACGTGCCTCGGGCCTGCCGCCGCAGTGCCAGGTGATCGACGCACCACTCCTGCGCCGAACCGGGGCCATCACCCTGTCCATCGCGGCGGGCGATGTCTCAATTGAAACAACCTCCGCCCGGCAGGGGCAGAGGCTGTGGTCATCCAGGCCGTAAGGGCCGGTCGATCAGTAGGTGCGGATCAGGCCCACCAGTTTGCCCTGAACGGCCACCTGGTCCTCTCGCAGCACGCGGGTTTCATAGGCGGGGTTGGCCGCCTCAAGGGCGATCATGCCGCCGCTGCGCCGGAACCGTTTGAGCGTCGCTTCGTGCCCTTCGACGAGGGCGACGACGATATCGCCATTGTCCACGGCAGAGCTTTCCTCGATCACGACGATGTCGCCGTCGTTGATCCCCGCTTCGATCATCGAGTCGCCCCGCACTTCGAGGGCATAGTGGCTGCGGCCCGAACTCAGCATCTGTTGCGGGACAGCGACATGCGCCGCGACCTCGCTGATCGCCTCGATCGGGGTGCCAGCGGCGATCCGGCCCATCACGGGCAGATCGGTCGCCGTGGCCGCGACGGGCATCGCGCCTGAGGGCGGCGGCGCATCGGGGCGGTCGCCATCGATCACGCGCGGGGTAAACCCGCCGCTTTCCATCGCCTCTGGCATTTTCACGATCTCGATCGCGCGCGCCCGGTGGGCGAGGCGGCGGATGAAACCGCGTTCTTCCAAAGCGGTGATCAGCCGGTGAATGCCCGATTTCGAGCGCAGATCCAGCGCCTCTTTCATCTCGTCGAAGGACGGGGGCACCCCGTCGCGCTGCACCCGCTTGTGGATGAATTCCAGAAGGTCGCGCTGTTTGCGTGTCAGCATGATCCAGCCTCCTTGCCTCGCGGGGTTGCACCGCCCGCCTGCTCACATTCGTTCACCTTGCGTTCTACACGTGTTCCCGCTGTGTGTCAACGAATCGGAACAGATCAGGTGATGAGCGGCCCGAGGGGGAGGTATTCGACGATCTCGCCCGCGCGTCTGCGCCCGTCGTCGACGGGGCGGACGAGGAGCGCGTTGGCCCGGCTGAAGATCGACAGGAGCGAACTGTCCTGCCTGTCGAAGGGCGTGATCTCGGGCAGGTCGGCGCCGGGAACGACCTCGGCGCGCATGTAGTGTTCGCGCGGCCCGTTCGGGTCGAGATCGGCCATCAGGCGGGCGCGACGGCGGCGGCGCGCGCCCGCGGGCAGCCCAAGGAAGGCCCGCAGCATCGGCACGAGGAACAGGTGCCCGCACACCATGGCCGAAACCGGGTTTCCGGGCAGGCCCAGCAGGGCGGCCTCGCCAAGGCGGCCCGCCATCAGCGGTTTGCCGGGGCGCATCGCGATCTTGTAGAACGCGCGTTCAAGGCCCAGCCCGGTCGCGACCTCGGCCACCAGGTCATGGTCGCCCACCGATGCCCCGCCCACCGTCACGATCAGGTCCGCATCGCTGGCCAGTGCAAAGACCGTCTCAAGGCTCTCGCGATTGTCCCGCGCGATCGGCAAGAGGCGCGCATGGCCGCCCTCGGCCTCGATCAGCGCCTTCAGGCCATAGGTGTTCGAGGCGATGATCTGGTCGGGGCCGGGGTCTTCGCCGGGGCTGACCAGCTCGTCGCCGGTCGCGATCAGGGCAACCTCGGGGCGGCGCGTGACCGAAAGGGTCGGCGCGTTCATCGCGGCGGCCAGGGCGATATCGGCCGGTGACAGGCGGCGCGGCGCCTCGATCCGGGCGCCTTCGCGGAAATCTGCGCCCGAGGGACGCAAGTGTGGGCCGTGATCCAGCGTTTTTCCCAGGGTGATCGTATCGCCATCCACGGTCACGTCTTCCTGGATAACGATGCGGTCCGCGCCCTCGGGCACGGGCGCGCCGGTGAAGATCCGTAGGGCCTCGCCCGGTCCGATCCTTCCGGCCCAAGCCCGGCCAGCCGGGGCCTCGCCCACGACCCGCAGGCGGCGACCGGGGATCGCCTCGATATCGCGCACGGCGTAGCCATCCATGGCCGAGGCGGCGAAGGGCGGCTGGTCACGCTTGGCGAAGACCGGGTCGGCCAGAACGCGCCCCGCGCCTTCGGCCAGCGGCACGGTCTCGGCCTCCAACGGGCGGGTCAGCGCAAGGCAGGCAGAGAGGGCTTCCTCGACGGTGATCATGCGCGCGCCCCGGCCTCGTACCGCCCCGATTTGCCGCCATCCTTCAACACGACGCGCAAGCCGCCGATTTCCATGGATTTCTCGGCAGCCTTCAGCATGTCATAGACGGTCAGCGCGGCGGTCGAGGCGGCGGTCAGCGCCTCCATCTCGACGCCCGTTTGCCCGGTGGTCTTGACGGTCGCCTCGATCCGCACGCCGGGCAGGTCCGCGTCCGGGGTCAGGTCGACCGTCACCTTGGTGACGGGCAGGGGGTGACAGAGCGGGATCAGCTCGGCGGTTTTCTTCGCCCCCATGATCCCGGCCAGACGGGCCACGCCCAGCACGTCGCCCTTCTTGGCATCGCCCGTGGTGACGAGGGCCAGCGTCTCGGGCTGCATCCGCACATGGCATTCGGCCACGGCGATCCGCGACGTGACGGCCTTGTCGGACACGTCGACCATATGCGCCTGCCCGCCGGCATCGAAATGGGTGAGCTTGCCTGACATCACGCCTCCACCGGCAGGGGATCGGCGAGCAGGGCGCGGGTGGCCTCGGTCACATCCGCCTGCCGCATCAGGCTTTCGCCGATCAGGAAGGTGCGCGCCCCGCAGCGGGCCATCTCGGCCAGATCGTCGGGCGTGAACAGGCCCGATTCCGAGATCACCATCCGATCCTCGGGCACCCGCGCAGCCAGAGTCCGCGTGGTTTCGAGCGTCGTCTCGAACGTATTGAGATTGCGGTTGTTGATCCCAAGAAGCGGGCTTTTCAGCTTCATCGCGCGGTCCAGCTCGGTCCCGTCATGCACCTCGATCAGGGCATCCATGCCCCAGTGCCGCGCGGCGTCTTCAAGCTCGGCGGCTTGCCCATCCTCGACAGACGCCATGATGATCAGGATGCAATCCGCGCCCCAGGCCCGTGCCTCGGCCACCTGGTAGGTGTCATAAAGGAAATCCTTGCGCAGGCAGGGCAGGTTGGAGGCCGCGCGCGCGCGGCTCAGGTATTCCGGCGCACCCTGGAAGGACGGCGTGTCGGTCAGCACCGACAGGCAGGTCGCGCCGCCGGCCTCGTAGGCCCGGGCCAGCACGGGCGGGTCGAAATCTTCGCGGATCAGACCCTTGGACGGGCTGGCTTTCTTGATCTCCGCGATCAGGCCATAGCCGGTGGCCGAGGCCGCGCGGAGCGCGTCGCCGAAGGGGCGGATGCGCGGGGCTGCGCGCGCGGCCTCTTCCACCGTGCTGCGCGGGCGCGCCGCCTTTGCGGCGGCGATCTCTTCCAGCTTGTAGGCCTTGATCTTGTCGAGAATGGTGCTCATGCGGCCCCTCGTTGACGATGGCCCGGATGCCCGGGCGGGGGGTGCGCCGTGGCGCACCGTCTCAGGTGATTTCAGGCGGCCGATGTCACGCGCGCCAGCGCCTCGACCGCGGATTTGGCACGTCCGGAATCGATGCTGTCAGCGGCCATCTCGGCCCCCTCGCGCAGGCCGGTTGCCTTGCCTGCCACCAAAAGCGCAGCGGCGGCATTCAACAGAACGGCATCGCGGTAAGCCCCCGGCGCGCCATCCAGCAGGGCGCGGAAGGCGGCGGCATTCTCAGCGGGCGTGCCGCCAAGGATATCGCGGAACGGGTGTTCGGGCAGTCCGGCCTCTTCGGGATGCACCTCGCGGCCGGTGATTTTGCCGTCCTTCAACTCGGCGACCGAGGTCGCACCCGAGATAGAGATCTCGTCCGTTCCGTCCGAACCATGGACAAGCCAAGCGGCCTCGGACCCAAGCGCCTGCAACGTCTCGGCCATGGGAAAGATCAGGTCGATGGTGAAGGCCCCGGTCAACTGCCGCTTGACGCCCGCCGGGTTGGTCAGCGGCCCGAGGATGTTGAAGATCGTCTTGCAGCCAAGCTCCTGCCGGACGGGCATGACGTGTTTCATGGCCGGGTGATGCATGGGCGCCATCATGAAGCCGATCCCGGCCTCGGCAAGGGCGCGTTCGACAACCTCTGCGCCAACCATGACGTTTACGCCCATCTCGGTCAGGGCATCCGCCGCGCCGGATTTGGAGCTAAGATTTCGGTTGCCGTGTTTGGCCACGGGCACGCCCGCCCCCGCCACGACAAAGGCCGTCGCCGTCGAGATGTTCAGCGTGCCGCGCCCGTCGCCACCCGTGCCGACGATGTCCATCGCGCCCTCGGGCGCTTTGACCGGGGTGCATTTGGCGCGCATGACGGCGGCAGCAGCGGCATATTCGGCGACCGACTCGCCCCGTGCGCGCATTGACATCAAAAGGCCAGCGATCTGTGCGGGGGTCGCGCGGCCTTCGAACAGTTCTTCGAAGGCATGCTCGGCCTGCGCGCGCGACAGCGGCCCCTCGGAGGCCGCGTAGATCAGGGGTTTCATCGCATCGCTCATGCCGGAACGGCCTCCTTGGCCATGTCGAGGAAAGTCTTCAGCATCGCGTGGCCGTGCTCGGACCGGATGCTTTCGGGGTGGAACTGCACGCCTTCGATGGGCAGCGTCTTGTGGCGCAGACCCATGATCGTGCCATCGTCGAGTTCTGCCGTGATCTCAAGCTCATCGGGCAGACTGGCGCGCTCGACCACCAGCGAGTGATACCGCGTCGCCAGAAGCGGCGAGGGGAGGCCCGCGAACACGCCTTTGCCCTCGTGGCGGATCTCACCCATCTTGCCATGCACGATCTCGGAGTGGCGGACCACCTTGCCGCCAAAGGCCTCGCCGATCGTCTGATGGCCAAGGCAGACGCCAAAGAGCGGCACACCCGCCCCGGCGGCGGCGCGCGTCAGCGGCACGCAGATGCCGGCCTGCGCGGGGTCACAGGGGCCGGGCGACAGCACGATCGCCTCTGGCTGCAGGGCCAGTGCATCCTGCACGCTCAGCGCGTCGTTGCGCACGACCTTCATTTCGGCACCCAACTCGCCCAGGTAATGGACCAGATTGTAGGTGAAGCTGTCGTAATTATCGATCAGCAGCAACATCGCGCCAGCCTTTCGCGAAAAGGGGTGAAGGCGCGCCGCGCCCGTTGTATACATCTCCCAAAGCCGCGCTTCGGGGTCAAGGCAATGACGACCGGACAAGACGGCGCGGACGGGGCAGATGGCGCCGGGATGAAACGCAGCCCGGCAAACGGCATGAGCAGGAAGGACTTCGAATGGGGCGCGGCATCTTTCTGGGCGTGATCTGGGGGGCGCTGGTGGCGCTGATCGTATCGGTGGCCGTGTCGCTGTCGACGCCGCTGCCCGAACGGGGGCCACGCATGGCCGCGGCCCCGGCCCCGGAGGGTGAAAGCGAGTCTTCAACCGCGGTCGGCACGGGCGCGGGGCAGGGCGACACCCCCGCAGAGGACGAGGCTACGCCCGACGAGGCCGAGGCGGACGCCGCCGCGCCTGAAACGGCGCCCGAGTCCGCCGAGGCTCCAGCGCCCGAACCGGCCCCCACGCCCGAACCCGACAGCGACCAGCCCGACGCCAGCGGTCCCGCCACCGAGATCCCTCTGCCCTCCGGCAGCGAGTTCAATCGCCCGCCGCCCGAGGAAGAAGCCGCGCTGCCCACGACCGACGAAGCCCCCGCCGCCGCCGCGCCGCGCGCCTTGCCTGCGCCCGATGGCACCAGCCCGCAAGCCCTCGACACCGCGCCGGCACCGCAACCCGATATCGCGACCGTGCCCACCGCGCCCGCGCCGGGTGCGTTCGCCACACTCGACCTTGCCCCGCCGTCCATGGGGGCGGGCGATGCGGCCAGCCCGGCGCGACCGCAGCCCACCGTTCTGCCCAGCCAGGGCACCGAGGCCGCGCCGATCCCGTCCACGCGCACCGCGCCTTTGCCGCAGGTTGCCCCGCCCGAGCCGGACGCGGCGGTCGAGGCTGACGTGGCTGACGTGGCCCCCGAAACGGCAACAGACCCCGCCCCGGTGACTGAGGAGGCCGCCGCTGTCGACCCGGCTCCGACGACGCCCGAGGGGCCGGTTGCCGATGAGGAAGCCCCCGCCTCGCCAGAACCGGTGATCGACCCCGACGCGCCTCTGCCGCCTGTTCGCCGCCTCGTGCAGCCAGAGGGCAGCGCGCCGGTCGGCCTCGTGACCGAGGACGACCTGAGCACGCCCTCGGTGATCCCGACCGCGCCGCCACCTGCCGTGCCGCAGCCGCCCGTCGCGACCGCCGATCCGGCGCCGCAGGTCGACGCGCCACGAGAGGACGACGTCGCGTCCGACGCCCCGGTTCAACCGAGGCGGTTGCGCCCCGGTGAGAGTGGGACCTTGCCTCAGATCACGGCGCCCGCCCCCGAGGCGTCCGAGCCTATGGCAGACGAGGAGACATCCACGCCCGAGCCGGAAGCCGAGGCAGCGACCGGCGCGCTTGCCGCCTATTCCGTGCCCTACGACAGCAGCGAGACCCGCCCGTTGATCGCCGTCATCCTGATCGACGATCCCGAGGCGGGCCTCGACATCCCCACGCTGACACGGTTTTCCTTCCCTGTCGCGTTCGCCATCGACCCGCTGCGCCCCGATGCCGCCATGCGCGCCGCCGCTTTCCGCGAAGCCGGGTTCGAGGTGCTGATGCTGGGCACGGCGGTGCCCGCCGACGCGACGGCGCAGGATGCCGAGGTCGCGCTGTCCGTCGCCTCCGAGGCTGTGCCCGAGGCCATCGCCATCCTCGACACGCCTGACAGCCGCATCCAGTCGAACCGTCCGGCGCTCGATGCCGTGGTGGGGCGGGCTGGCGCGGCGGGGCAGGGATTGCTGGCCTTTCCGCGCGGGTTGAACGCCGCCGAGCAAAGCGCGCTCAGGGCCGATGTGCCCGCCGCGACGCTGTTCCGACTGCTCGATGACGAGGATCAGCGCGCGACCGTCATCACCCGCTACCTCGGGCGCGCCGAGTTCGCCGCGCAGCAGGAAGGTGCGGTTGTCGTCGCCGGTCGCACCCGGCCC
Source organism: Maritalea mobilis (assembly GCF_019800885.1). Lineage (GTDB taxonomy): Bacteria > Pseudomonadota > Alphaproteobacteria > Rhodobacterales > Rhodobacteraceae > Roseibacterium > Roseibacterium beibuensis. Next base: position 799,305 of record NZ_JAHVKE010000001.1, on the reverse strand, counting down.
GATACGGTTACAGCACTGTTTTCCTGGGCGTTGTCAGGTCGTGACGAAGGGGTCGCCGTTGCGCCCGTTTCCGAGGTGCTGCGCCGTTCCGTGCAGGACTGACGCATAACCCAGGAAAAGCCCCGGATGCTCAGCTGTTGCCGCGCCCTGTGAAATGGCCCGCATCCTCGGCCGCCTTGCGGATGGCGCGGGACTTGTTCACGGTTTCCATGAACTCGGCCTCGGGGTCGCTGTCATAGACGACGCCGCCGCCCGCCTGGATGTATAGCTTGCCATCCTGCACCACGGCGGTGCGCAGCGCGATGCACATGTCCATGTCGCCCCCGGCGCTGAAATAGCCCACGCCGCCACCATAGACGCCGCGCTTTTCCGGCTCCAACTCGTCGATGATCTCCATCGCGCGCACCTTGGGCGCACCCGACACCGTGCCTGCGGGCAGACCGGCCAGAAGCGCCGACAGCGCGTCATGCTCCTCGCTCAACTCGCCCACGACGTTGGAGACGATATGCATGACGTGGCTATAGCGCTCGACGATGAATTCCTCGGTCGGATGCACCGTGCCGATCTTGGCGACGCGGCCCACGTCGTTGCGGCCCAGGTCCAGCAGCATCAGGTGCTCGGCCAATTCCTTTTCGTCGGCCATCAGGTCGGCCTCCAGCGCGCGATCCTCTTCGGGGGTCGCGCCGCGGGGGCGGGTGCCCGCGATGGGGCGGATCGTGACCTCTCCGCCGAAGACCCGCACGAGGATCTCGGGGCTGGCGCCGATCACCTGGAAGCCGCCGAAATTGAAATAGAACATGAAGGGCGACGGGTTCGTGCGCCGCAGCGCGCGGTAGAGCGCGAAGGGCGGCTGCGGGAAGTCGAGCGTCCAGCGCTGCGAGGGCACCACCTGGAAGATGTCGCCCGCGCGGATATAGTCCTTGGCGGTTTCCACGGCGGCGAGATAGTCGGCCTTGGCGAAATTCGAGACGGGCTCGCCCACCTCCAGCGCCGCGCCCATCTCGCGCGCGGCGGCGGGCGGCGCGCGTTCCAGGTCGCGCAGCGCGTCCGAGACACGCTCGGCGGCCTGCGCATAGGCGGCGCGTGCCGACAGGCCGGACGAGGCCCAGGCGGGCGCCACGACCGTCACCTCGCCCTTCACCCCGTCCAGAACCGCCACGACCGAGGGGCGCATCAGCACCGCGTCGGGCAGGCCGAGCGGGTCGGGGTTCACGTTCGGCAGATGCTCGACCAGCCGGATCATGTCATAGCCGAGATAGCCGAACAGCCCTGCGGCAGCGGCGGGCAGGTCGGCAGGCATGTCGATGGCGGATTCGGCCAGCAGGGCGCGTACGGCTTCCAGCGGTGGCGCGTCGCAGGGTTCGAACGCCTCGCGATCGTAGCGCGCGGCGCGGTTCAACCGGCTTTCCTCGCCCCGGCATTCCCAGATCAGGTCGGGTTTCATCCCGATGATCGAGTAGCGCCCGCGCACCTCTCCACCGGTGACGGATTCCAGGATGAAGGCATCGCGCCCGGCCTCGGTCAGCTTCAGCATGAGCGAGACGGGCGTGTCGAGATCGGCCGCCAGCCTTGCATAGACCAGCTGGTTCTTTCCGGCGGTCCAGCCGGCCTCGAAACTCTCGAAATCCGGGGTCAGGGCCATTACGGGAACGTCGCGTGCACGGCGTTGATCACGCCTTGGTCAAGCTCGATGCCGGCCTGCACCTCAAGCGCCTGCCCGTAGCTTTCGAAAATGTCCTGCGCCAGCGATTGCGTCACGGTCTGGGACAGGATCTGCAACAGGATCGAGGTGTCGGGCGCGTCGCGCGCGGCGGGGTTGATCGCGTCGAGGCGCACGATATGCGCGGCCTCGGCGGCCGGAACCATGACGATATCGCCCGGCTCGTCCAGCTGGAACGCCTGCGCCACCATCGTGGGGGGCATGTCGGGCACGAAATCCTGACGGCGGATGAGGCGTTCCTCGGCCACGGCGCCCAGATCTTCCAGCGCGGCGCCCTCGGCCAGTTCGGTCACCATGTCCGAGGCGCGCTCGGCCACGGCGGCGCGCAGCGCGGTGGCGCGCCAGGCTGCGGAAACCTCGTCCTCGATCTCGTCGAGCGGCGGCAGGCTCGGCGGGATCACCTCGTCAAGGCGCAGCGCGAAAAGCCCGCCATCGGAGAGGTCCAGCAATTCGGGGAAATCGCCTTCGCGCACGGCATCGGCGGCGTCCCGGAAGGCGTCATAGGCCGCGATCTCGTCCTCGGACGTGGCGACGTATTCGATCTGCCCAAGGGTCATCGCGGTCAGGTTCGCCAGTTCTTCCAGCGTCGCGCCAGAGGCCAGTTCGTCGTCGATCATCTCGCGCATGTCGTCGATCTGACGGCGGGCGGCGTCTTCGGCCAGTTCCTGGCGCAGGTCGTCGCGGGCCTCTTCGAACGGCACCTCGGTCGCCTGCAACACGGCGTTCACGCGATAGATCGCGGGGCCGAGCGTCGAGGGCAGGGGCCCGAGGATCTCGCTCTCGGTGTCGTTGAAGATCACCTCGGCGGCGGCGGTGGGCAGATCGCCCTCGGCCACCTCGCCGATATCGACGTCTTCCAGCGTCAGTTCCCGCTCGGCGACCAGCGCGTCGAAATCCGTCTCCCCGGCCGCGATCGCGTCGACGGCCTCTTGCGCGGCCTCTTCGGTGCCGAAGACCAGCCGCTCCAGAAGGCGGCGTTCGGGCTGGACGTAAAGCTCGATCCGCTCGTCATAGAGGCCGCGCAGGGTGTCTTCGTCGACCTCGACATCGTCCATGATCTGCTCGGGCGTGATCCAGGCATAGGTAATCGCCTTGGCCTGCGGGCGGGTGAACCGTTCGGGGTTTTCGTCGTAATAGGCGGTCAGGTCCGCGTCCGTCGGCTCGGGCAGGCCATCGGCCAGATCGCTTTCGGTCACGCTGACGATCGAGAAATCGCGCGTCTCGCCCTGAAAGGCAACAAGCGTCTCGGCATAGACGGCAGGGGCCGAAAGGCCGCCCACAACCGCCATTTGCAGGATCGAGCGGGCGGTGTCCTCGCGCACGTCCTCTTCGAACTCGGCCGGGTCGAGGCCCTGCTGCGACAGCACGAATTCATAGCTTTCACGGTCGAATTCCCCGTCCACGCCCGCGAAGGCGTCGATCTCGGTGATCTGGCGCGCGACCTCTTCATCGCCGACCGACAGGCCCATCTCCATCGCGGCGTTCGACAGCGCGGCGCGGGCGACCATGGCCTGCAGCACGGCGGTGTCGATGCCCTGCGCCCGCAGATCGGCGAGGTTCACCGGCTCGCCCGTCTCGGCGATGCGGGCGCGGATCTCGTTTTGCAGCGCGCGGGCATAGTCATTTGCCGTGATCTCGACATCGCCCACCTGGCCCACGCGCGTGGCCGAGCCGCCGAAGGACCCGATGCCAAAGCCGGCAAGGCCGATCATCAGAAGGCCGAGGATGATCCAGACGAAGACGTTGGAGGCTTTCTTCACAGCCGATTTCGCCATGGGGTTTTTCGTCCTTTCATCGTCGCAATTCCGCCTGTCCGACTTACGCGGAAGGCCGGGGCGGGGCAAGGGTTGCTCAGGGGGTGATCGCGGCCAGTCTCTGCGCCACTTCGGCAAGGCCCTCGGCATCGGCATTGGCGAAGGCGATCCGGAGCGTCGCCTCGGCCTGTCCGCTGCCACCCTCGGGTTTCAGCGGGCCGAACATGGTGCCCGGCAGGGTCAGAAGGCCCGCGTCATCCACCAGCTGCTTGGCGACCGTGTCCGAGGGCGCGTCGAACGGGTGGCGGACATAGGCGAAATAGGCGCCGCAGCCCAGAAGCTGCCAGTCGGGCAGGCGCTGGAACCCCGCGATCAGGGCATCGCGCCGCGCGAGGATCTCCAGCCGTTCGCCGGCCAGCCACTCGGACAGGTTCCGCATCCCCCAAAGCGCGCCGACCTGGCCCACCTGCGGCGGGCAAATCGCGACCGTGTCGAGGAATTTCTCGACCTCGGCCAGCCGCGCCTCGGAGGCCATCAGGGCGCCGACGCGGTGGCCGGTCAGGCGGTAGGCCTTGGAGAAGGAGTAGAGATGGACCAGCGTCTCGTCCCAATCGGGATCGGTGAAAAGGTCATGCGGCGCGTCGGTCGAGGAGTGGAAATCGCGGTAGGTTTCATCGACCAGCAGCGCGAGGCCATGGGCGCGGGCGAGGTCGCGGAAAGCGGCGATCAGTGCGGGCGGGTATTCGACGCCAGCTGGATTGTTGGGCGTGACCAGAACGATGGCGCGGGTGCGCTCGGTGATGAGGTGCGCGGCGCGCTCGGGGTCGGGCAGAAGGTCGTCATCGGTGGGCAGGCCGACGGTGGCCACGCCCTGCATGTCCAGCCACATCTTGTGGTTGAAGTAATAGGGCAGCGGCAGGATGACTTCGTCACCGGGGCCTGCGATCGTCGCCATCGCGGCGCAGAAGGCCTGGTTGCAGCCTGCGGTGACGGCGACCTGCGCGGGGCGGATCGTGCCGCCATAGGCCTTGGACCATTGGCTGGCGAGTTCGTCGCGCAGGTCCTGGTTGCCCAGGACCGGCCCGTAGAGATGGGTGGCGTCATACTCCATCACGGCGCGGGCCATCGCCTGTTTCAGCGCCTCGGGGGGCGGGTCCACGGGCGCGGCCTGGCTGAGGTTGATCAGCGGGCGGTCGGGCGGAAAGCTTTTGCCCGCGATCCAGCGGCGCGCCTCCATCACCGGTGGCGGAAAGGTGCCCCTCACGTTCGGATTGATCGGCTGCATCGCCCCATCCCCGGCCCGGCGCAAAGCGCGCGGAGCCCTCATGTCAAATAGTCGTGGTACCTGGACGCATCCCGCCTCAGAACGGGATCTCGTCATCCATGTCGTTGCCACCCGACGGGCCGCCATAGCCGCCGCCCGGAGGGCCGCCGCGATCATCGGGGAAGCTGGAGCCGCCGCCGTAGCCGCCGCCCGAGGCGCCGCCGCCATACCCACCGCCGCCGCCACCCTGGCCGCCGTCACGCCCGTCGAGGAAGGTCAACTCGCCCGCGTAGGGGCGCAGCACGACCTCGGTCGAATACCGGTCCTGACCGCTTTGGTCCTGCCATTTGCGGGTCTCCAGTTTGCCCTCGATATAGACCTTGGAGCCTTTGCGCAGGTACTGCTCGGCCAGTCGTGCGAGGTTCTCGTTGAAGATCGCGACCGAGTGCCACTCGGTCCGCTCGCGCCGTTCGCCCGTGTTGCGGTCCTTCCAGGTCTCGGAGGTGGCGATGCGCAGATTGCACACCTTGCCGCCGTTCTGAAAGCTGCGCACCTCGGGGTCGCGGCCCAGGTTGCCGATCAGGATCACCTTGTTGACGGAACCGGCCATCTTCGTCCTCCACGCCTTTGCATCAGTCATGCCGCGGGCACGGGACGATTCCCGCCGCGGCTCGGTTTCAGCGTTTAGATCACCACAAAAACTTTAATAAAAGGCTTATCGGCGCGGTATTTTTCGCCGCGTCCCTGCGCGGCGAATGGCCGACGCGGTGGCCTGACGCGGCGCAGGCTGGAAATTCCGCGCAAAATCCGTATATTCCGCCCGGTTTTGACGGGGATGGAGAGATCGGATGCGCTTTCGGGGAAGCTTTCGGGTGATCGTGGCCGCGGTCGTCGCGGCGGTGCCTGCCGTGGCGTCGGCGCAAGGCCTGCCCGACCGGTTCGGCAGCGCGTTTACGCTGCTTGATAACCGCGCCTCCACGCAATACCAGTTTTCCGCGCGCCTGCGCCCCGATGCCGAGCGTCGCGATGGGATTCCGGCCTATGCCGGCGGGTATTCCGGCCCGTGGCTGGACGTGGCCCGCAGCGCCGCGCGCCGCCATGGCATCCCCGAGGACCTGTTCCTGCGCCTCGTGCACCAGGAAAGCGGCTGGAACCCCGAGGCGGTCAGCCATGCAGGCGCGATCGGTCTTGCGCAACTGATGCCGGACACGGCCAGCCTTCTGGGTGTCGATCCGACCGACCCGAGCGCCAATCTGGATGCGGGCGCGCGCTATCTGGCGCAGCAATATCGCGATTTCGGTCGCTGGGATCACGCGCTTGCGGCCTATAATGCGGGCCCCGAGGCCGTGCGGGCGCATGACGGCATTCCGCCTTATGCGGAAACGCAGGATTACGTGCGCATCATTCTTGGCACCGGCTGAGCGCGCCTAGGGGATATCCGCCCCGATCTCGACCAGTTTCGCGCGCAGGACAGGCGCGCGCGGGTCACCGGCCTCCAAGGCGAAGACGAAGGCGTGGGTCAGGTAGAAGGCGGCGGCGGTGCCGTCGCTGATCTCGGCCGCCTCGGCATAGAGGCGGATCAGCGCGTCGCGGTCCTTCATCGCGTGCGCGGTCAGGAGCGCCGCATCGAGCGCCGCGCGCGCCGGATCGGGCGGGACCGGCCCGCAATCGGGCAGCCAGGCCTCCGGCGCGGCGCTCATGCCGTGCCCTCGCGCAAGGCCTCCAACCGGCCAGCGACCCAGGCGTGGAAGCAATGCGTCGGCCCGTCCATCGCGGGCGAAAACCGCCCGCCGTCGAAGCCGCTGGCAAAGCGGCCACGCTGCATCCCCTCGACCACGAAGATGTCCTCGACGAAAACGCCTTTCCATTGCGTCGCGTTCTTGGCGCGCATCACCTCGTCGGTCTGCGGCTGCGCGTAGTAGATATGCACATGCTCGCGCGTGCGGTCATGGGCGACGGGTTCCAGCACGATGGCGAAGGTGTGGTCGCGATGCACGCCCAACAACAGGTTGGGATAGACGGCCACGTATTCCGCGCCCGTGTCCCACTTGTCCGACAGCCCGTCGAAATCGGGAAAGACCTCTTCCATGGTGCCGCGCAACTGGCGGTAGACGAGGGTGCCCTGGCCTGAATACTGGCCCGGTTGCTCGATATGGTAGTGATCCTCCAGCCGGGAATAGCTGTTCAGGCCGGGATGGACCCAGGGCAGGTGGTAGCTTTCGCAGTAATTCTCGACGGCGAGTTTCCAGTTGGTGTGCACCTCCAGAATGAAGGTGCTGTCCGCGCCGCCGTGATAGAGCGGGCGGTCGAACTCGGCCCAGCGGGCGATCAGGTCGGCGTGCACCTCGGCGAACTCGGGCGCGTCGCCAGAGAGGTTGATGAAGACGACATCCATCCAGACATGGCTGCGGACCTCGACCAGGCCGAGGGTCGCGCGCTCGATGCCCGGGTGGGCGTTCTGGCCCGGCCCGCCGACATGCGGCGTGGCGACCAGGCGGCCATCCTTGGCGTAGCACCAGGAATGATAGGGGCAGCGGATCGCGCCTTCGATCTTGCGCGGCTCCTCGACCAGGATCATGCCGCGATGGCGGCAGATGTTGTAGAACACGCGAACCGCGCCGGCGTCGTCGCGCAAGAGCAGAAGCGGCTGGCCAAGGAACTCCATCGGTTTCGCATCGCCTGGCTCCGGCACGTCGGCCCCCACCGCCAGTGCGGCCCATGTGGTTTCCAGGACGGCGCGGTTTTCCTCGGCGATGGTCGCGGGGTCGATGTAATGCGCGTTGGGAAGGCCGTTGGCGCGGTCGATCGGGGCGCGGACGCGGTCGAGCGGGGCGGGGTGGATATCCTCGGGCATGTCGGCCTCCGTTGTCAGTCGGGCGGGTGGCCGAAACGGTGGACGGAGGGGGCGGGGGCGTCTTGCCCGCGGGCGACATGGGGCATGTCGGGATTGGGCCTTGGTGGTGGCGTCAGCGCGGGCCGAGCAAATCGGTGACCGACGCGCCTTCGGGCAGGTCGAGCGCATCGCGCAGCGCGGCGCGGCCCCGGGCCATGCGCGAGGTGACGGTGCCCATGGGCAGGCCGGTGACCTTGGCGATCTGCGCATAGCTCAGCCCGTCGACGGCACGCATGCGAAGCAGGCGGGCCTGTCGGGGCGGCAAGCGGTCGAGGGCGGCCAGCGCCTCGGACACGGCCAGGCGGTCGGTGCCCTTGGGCGCTTCCCCCTCGGCGTGGTTCACCAGCGCGGGCGGCGGCGGGGCAAGGCGGTGGCTGTCCGGCACGGGGCGCAGGCCCTGGCCGTGGCGCGCCGTGGCGCGGCCGCGCAGCGTGGCGAAAGCGTAGGCGCGCAGGTCTTCGACCGGCTTGGCGTCGGGAGTGCCGCGCCGCGCTTCTTCCAGCCGAGCCCAGACCCGCAAGAGCGTGTCCTGAACGAGGTCGTCGGCATCCTCGGCACTGCGGGCCAGCCGCTGCGCGTGCCGCCTGAGGTCGGGAAGAAGGGCCGCGAAGGCGCGCGGGTCGGCCACCGGGGGCGGGGCCAGATCGACCGGGACGAGATCGACAGGGACGGGGAGGGCGGTTTCGTCGTCGTCGCTGGTCATCATCTGAGGCGGTCCCGAAACTGGTGGCACTCGCGCAAGGCTGAGCCTGCGCCCCGCATCCCGTCCAGACCCGCCGTGCCGCGCGCGCGGCGCCCCGCCGATGGCGGACGGCGATGGGCGAGGCCTTGCCACGCGCGATTTGGATGCGCGGAGGGACGCCGAGCGAAACCGCCCCGGCGCGCGGGGCCATGCCGATGCCAAGGCCGGTGGGCCGGGACAGGGAAGAAACGCGGCGTTCGGCTGTCTTCCTTTACGGGTGCGGCAGAGGCCGTGAGCCCAAGCGACCCTGTAATGAGGAGAGATGACACATGACCGAGATGCTTCTGACCCCGCGCCGCGGATCCACGCTCGCCGTTCTGACCGGGGCTTTCACCGCGCTGATCGTGGGGGCGGGCCTTGCCATGGGGCAGGCCGAAAGCCTCGACGCCGACGGTGACGGGATGGTCAGCTACGAAGAGGTTCTCACCGCGATGCCGGAGATGACCGAAGAGGAATTCGCGGCCCTCGACGCCGATGGTGACGGCATGCTGAGCGCCGAGGAAATCGCGACGGCCGAAGAGGCTGGCCTGATCCCGGCGGGCTGATCGCCCGGGGGATCGGTTCGGGCGCGGGGCCACGCAGACACCTCGTGCCCGGGCCGGCATCCGGGGAACGTCCCCAGTTACCCCGCGTCGGGACGGCGGGCCCTGCTCGTCCCGGCGTCGTTTCCCGGATGCGTTTTCGTCAGTCGCCGGTGAACGGGTCGGCGATGGGCGCATAGCCCTCGATCCGGCCCCGGTTGGCGCCCCAGATCAGGTCGAGATAGGGGCCGTGCCCAAGGATCACGGAATCGAGCAGGGCCGCCCCGGCGGTTTCGGGGCTGGCCTCGGCCAACGGCATGATGGTGACGAAGGAGACGACGGCAGTGCCGCCCTCGATCTCGTAGCTGTGGAAGAAGGCGGCCATGTCGCCGGCCGCCGCGGCGCGGCCCCGATCCTCGAAGACGATGCCTTCGGACCCGAACCGCGCGACCAACTCCGCCTGCGTGGTTTCGCCGAACACCATGCCGGGAACGGGGGCGGGCCTTGCGCCGCCCGCGTCATTCCAGATCTCGGCGTAATAGACCGCGCCCGTTTGCGCGTCGGCGGTGGCCGACATGGCCGTGCCGTCCTCAAACTGCCAGAGCGTGTAGGCGAAGGGGCCCTGCACCTCGCTGCCCACGGGATCGGGCAGGGTGCCGGGAAGCGGCGCGTTCAGGGTGACGCCGCCCATCTCTTGCGCGACCAGCGGCAGGGCCAGCCCGAAGGCCAGCCCGGCGGCGAGGGATGCGGCCCGGATCACAGCCCGCGCGCGATGGCCGCGACGCCGGTGCGGGCCAGGCGGACATCGCCAAGCGGGCGCATCAACTCGCAAAAGGCATCGACTTTTTCGGGCGTGCCGGTGATCTCGAACACGAAGGACTCCAGCGTCGAGTCGACCACGTTGGCGCGGAAGATCTCGGCGATGCGCAGCGCCTCGACCCGGTGCTCGCCCTTGGAGACGACCTTGATCAGCGCCAGTTCGCGGCTGACGAAGGGGCCTTCGACGGTCAGGTCGGAAACCTCGTGGACCGGCACCATGCGTTCGAGCTGCATGCGGATCTGCTGGATCACCTGCGGCGTGCCGCTGGTCACGATGGTGATGCGCGAACGGTGCCCCTCGCGGTCGACTTCGGCGACGGTCAGGCTCTCGATGTTGTAGCCGCGCCCCGAGAACAGGCCGATGACCCGTGCCAGCACGCCTGCCTCGTTCTGCACCAGGACGGCGAGGGTATGGGTTTCAACCTCGTCCGACATGTGGCTGCGGAGGTCGTAGGCGGAATGGCTGGTGGAGCCTTTTTCGATATTGAGCGGCGACATGAACCCGGGTCTCCCTTTGCGGTCCGCCCTGAATACACATGCCCCCGCCGGGATCAAGCGCGATCCCGGCGGGGGCGGTGATTGGTCCGTGATCCCAGGTGTGGATCAGGTGTTGGCGCGTTCCGACTGAAGCCCGCGGAAGATCGCCCAGCACATCAGCAGAAGGACGACCGTGAAGGGCAGGCCGGTCGAGATCACCATGGATTGCAGCGAGGCAAGCCCCCCCGCCGAGAGCAGCAACACGATGGCGACCGCGCCCTCGAAGGTGCACCAGAACACGCGCTGCGGCACCGGCGCGTCGATCTTGCCGCCGGCGGTGATCGTGTCGATGACCAGCGAGCCGGAATCCGACGAGGTGACGAAGAACACGATCACGAGGATGATCCCGACGAAGGAGGTGATCGCCGACAGCGGCAGCTCTTCCAGCATGTAGAAGAGTTGCAGCGGCAGATCGGCCTCCTGCGCGGCGGTGTAGCCATCCTGCACGACCTGCTGGATCGCGACGCCACCGAAGACCGACATCCACAGCACGCAGACCAGCGAGGGGATCAGCAGGACGCAGATGATGAACTCGCGCACGCTGCGGCCCCGGCTGACGCGGGCGATGAACATGCCGACGAAGGGCGACCAGGAGATCCACCACGCCCAGTAGAAGGACGTCCAGCCCTGCATGAAGTTGGTGTCTTCGCGCCCGACCGGGTTCGACAGCGCGGGCAGGTTGACGACATAGGCCCAGAGGTAATCGGCAAAGCCGGTCAGGATCGCGATGGTCGGTCCGGCCAGCAGCACGAAGAGCAGCAGCACGAAGGCCAGGCCCATGTTGATCTCGGAGAGGACCTTCACCCCGCCGTCGAGGCCGCGCAGCACCGAGATCAGCGCCACGGCGGTGATCGCCGAGATCAGGATCACCTCGGTGGTGTTGCTGATCGGCACTCCGAACAGGTGGTTGAGACCGGCATTGGCCTGCGTCGCGCCGAAGCCGAGCGAGGTGGCAAGACCGAAGAGCGTGGCAAAGACCGCCAGCGTGTCGATGACATGGCCCCACCAGCCCCAGACGCGTTCACCGAGGATCGGGTAGAAGGCCGAGCGGATCGTCAGCGGCAGGCCCTTGTTGTAGCTGAACAGCGCCAGCGCCAGCGCCACCACGGCGTAGATAGCCCAAGGGTGCAGCGCCCAGTGGAAGATGGTCGCGGCCATGCCAAGGCGAATGGCGGCCTGTTCGTCGCCCGCGGCCGCGCCAAGCGGCGCCCAGTCGGTGCGGGCGCCCCCCTCGGCGGCCGTGCCGCCCATCGAGGAGGAGAAGTGGCTCATCGGTTCGGACACGCCGTAGAACATCAGGCCGATGCCCATGCCAGCGGCGAACAGCATCGCGAACCAGCCCGCATAGGTATAGTCGGGCCGGGCATCGACGCCGCCCAGGCGGACCGATCCCAGCGGCGTGAAGATCAGCACGAGGCAGAAGATGACGAAGATGTTCGCCGCCCCGAGGAAGAACCAGTCAAAGCCCTGCGTCACCTGCGCGAAGAGCCATGAGAAAAGCTCGCCCGACTGTTCCGGCAGCGCAAGCGTGTAGAACACAAAGGCCACGACCGAGAGGCCGGAGATCAGGAAGACCGGGTTATGAATGTCAAAGCCGAAGGGACCGACGGTGCCTTCGATATTGTCCTGTCCGATATTGTAATCGGTGGAGATCAGGTCCGCGTCGCCCTCGGGCGCGGGGATCCCCTGCATGTCCGTATTTTCTTCTGTCATGCGTGTTCCCTTTGATGTGGGCCGCCCGCCGCCGGGATCCGGCGTGTGAGGGGCGGTCTTTCGTGGGGTCTTGGTGTTGGCGTCGCGATGGCCTACGCGTCGTCGCGCACGATCATCACCGAGTGATGGCTCAGCGCCGCGAGATGCCCGCCATGGCTGCGCATGTCGAAGCGACGCGGGATGTGCGAGCCCATGACGATCAGGTCGGCGCCAAGGTCTTCGCCCGTTTTCGCCAGCGTCTTGTCGAGGTCGATCGACGGGTCATGCACCGTGATCGGGTCCGAGGCGACATCCTCGATGCGGCGCACCTCGGCCTGCGCGGCGGCAAAACGCGCCAGTTTCTCGGCAAATTCGCGGGGCGTGTGGGCAACCGAGCCCGGTTGCGGTGACGTGACGCCGACATAGGTCACGCGCGCCTTGTAGTGGCGCGCGAGGTCCGCAGCGACGCTGAGTGCACGATCGAGTTTCTCGACATGGCCGAGATCGACCGGAACCATGATGTGTCTGAACACGTGTCCCTCCGGTTTTCGTTTTTTCTGCTGTTCGCCAACCCATGGGGCCGGGAAAGGTTCCAACACAACATGTCGAGGGGCGACTTGAAAGGGTGAAAAGCGACATTTTTCATGTCGCTTTCGGGCCATGAACCGGCGCACTTGGACGGCAAGGCCGCTAAGGGTCGGGCGGCAAAGAAAAAGGCGGGCCGAACCGGGCCCGCCTTCCAAACATGCTTTCATGCGCCGTCAGACGAGAACGGCGCCGCCTTCCTGGATGACGCCCTGCGTCTCGGCCTCGCCCAGGAGCATCTCGTTATGGGCCTTGCCCGAGGGGATCATCGGGAAGCAGTTCTCGTGCTTTTCGACCACGCAGTCGAAGATGACCGGACCGTCATACTCGAGCATTTCCATGATCGCATCGTCCAGATCGGCCGGATCGGTGCAAAGGATGCCCTTGCAGCCGAAGGCCTCGGCCAGTTTCACGAAATCGGGCAGCGCCTCGGACCAGCTGTGCGAGTATCGCTCGCCATGCAGAAGTTCTTGCCATTGGCGCACCATGCCCAGGCGTTCGTTGTTGAGGATGAACTGCTTGACCGGGGCGCGATACTGCACCGCGGTGCCCATCTCCTGCATGTTCATCAGCCACGAGCCTTCGCCGGCCACGTTGATGACCAGCGCTTCGGGATGGGCAATCTGAACGCCGATCGAGGCCGGGACGCCATAGCCCATGGTCCCCAGGCCCCCGGATGTCATCCAGCGGTTCGGGTCCTCGAAGCCCAGGAACTGCGCCGCCCACATCTGGTGCTGGCCCACCTCGGTCGCGATGTAGCGGTCGCGGCCCTTGGTCAGCGCCTCGAGGCGTTCAAGCGCGTATTGCGGTTTGATGACCGTCTCCGAGTTGGTGTAGCGCAGGCATTTCACCGCGCGCCACTGGTCGATCTGCTCCCACCACTTGGTCAGCGCCTCGGACTGGGTCTTGCGCCCGCGCGCCTTCCAGATGCGCAGCATGTCTTCCAGCACATGCGCCACGTCGCCGATGATCGGGAAATCGGCGTGGATCACCTTGTTGATCGAGGACGGGTCGATATCGATATGCGCCTTGCGCGAGCCGGGGCTGAAATCGGCGATGCGGCCGGTGATGCGGTCATCGAACCGGGCGCCGATATTGATCATCAGGTCGCAGTCATGCATCGCGAGGTTGGCCTCGTAGAGACCGTGCATGCCCAGCATCCCCAGCCATTTGTCACCCGAGGCCGGGTAGGAACCCAGGCCCATCAGCGTCGAGGTGATCGGGAACCCCGTCGCCTCGACCAGTTCGCGCAACAGCTGGCTGGCCTTGGGGCCCGAGTTGATGACGCCGCCGCCGGTGTAGAAGATCGGGCGCTCGGCCTGTTCCATCGCCTCGACCAGCGCTTCGATCATGGCGGTGTCGCCCTTCACGCGCGGCTGGTAGTGGCTTTTGACCTGCGGCTTCGAGGTGTAGGTGCCCGTGGCGAATTGCACGTCCTTGGGCAGGTCGACCAGAACCGGGCCGGGGCGGCCTTCGGTGGCGATGTGGAAGGCCTCGTGGATCGTGCCCGACAGCTTGTCGGTGTCTTTCACCAGCCAGTTCATCTTGGTGCAGGGGCGGGTGATGCCGACGGTGTCGGCCTCCTGGAAGGCGTCCGAGCCGATCATGAAGGTCGGCACCTGCCCGGTCAGCACGACCAGCGGGATCGAATCCATCAGCGCATCGACCAGGCCCGTGACCGCGTTCGTCGCGCCGGGGCCGGAGGTCACCAGAACGACGCCGGGCTTGCCGGTCGAGCGGGCATAGCCCTCAGCGGCATGCACCGCGCCCTGTTCGTGACGCACGAGGATGTGGCGGATCTCGTTCTGCTGGAAGATCTCGTCGTAGATGGGGAGCACCGCGCCGCCCGGGTAGCCGAATACCGTATCGACACCCTGCTCCTTGAGGGCTTCGATCACCATCTTCGCGCCTGTCATCTGGCGTGTCATCGCGGATGTCCTTCCATTGCTAACTTACCGCTCTCTTCCATTGGCCCCTTGGCCTTGCGTTCCGGCATAAAAAAGCCCCCGGCGGGTGTCCGAGGGCGCATGGGGTTCCGATATGGCTGTCGTCACCGACCCATGCGCATCCGATCTACCATTACAAGAATAAGGTGAAGCACCTTCAGGCTCCTGTCCGAAACTGCGCGGGACACTAGGAAGGCGTTATGGGGCCGTCAACCGAGAAAACGCCCGATCCGGCCATTTTTCTGAACAATATGTCGCACGGGAACCCTCTCGCGAAACTTTCGGTCTGCGGTCCGCGCTCTCAGGTGATTTTGCGACTCTGGCGTCGCCGCGCAGGTGCGGCCAACGGCAGAGTCGCGCGGGCATGCAGCCTCGCGGCGCAACCACAGGTTGACTGCCCGCAAAACAGGCGATTTTGGTAAGGAAATTTTACAAAAATGTGCCGTTCGGATGCGGAAAGGTGTTTTCTGCGCCCAATGCCTTCGCTAACGTGCCGCCATTCGAAGCAATAACCCGAGGTCCGAGGGGGGCCGCGGGACATCCTAATGGGGAGGATACCTGAATGGATCGTCGTTCATTCCTGCGCACGTCGGCACTCGGCGGCGCGGCGGCAGCATCCGCAACGCTTGCAGCACCGGTCTACGCACAAGGCCGCCGCGAGCTGACGCTCGTGACGTCCGTGCCGGACGGGTTCGCCATCTTCGACGACGCGGCCCAGATGGCCGTTGACTACATCGCCGAGATGACGGACGGCCAGCTGACCATCAACAAGAACCCGGCCGGCACGCTCGTGGGCGCGTTCGAAGTGTTCGACGCCGTGTCTTCTGGCCAGGCCGATCTCTACCACTCGGCTGAATACTACTTCCTGAACCAGCACCCGGCCTTCGCGTTCTTCACCGCCGTGCCCTTCGGCATGACCTCGCAGGAGATGGCCAACTGGTATTACCGCCGCGGCGGTCAGGACCTGCACGACAACCTGTCGTCGCTGTTCAACCTCAAGCCGTTCATGTGCGGCATGACCGCAATGCAGCCCGGTGGCTGGTTCAACATCGAGATCAACTCGGCCGACGACCTGCAGGGCCTGCGTTTCCGCATGCCGGGTCAGGGTGGCCAGGTGCTCGGCCGCCTCGGCGCATCGGTGCAGAACATCCCCGGCGGCGAGATCTACCAGGCGCTGTCCTCGGGTCAGATCGACGGTGCGGAATGGATCGGCCCCTACGCGGACGAGCGCATGGGCTTCCAGGAGGTCACGTCGAACTACTACACCTCGGGCTTCCACGAGCCGGGCTCGGCGCTCTCCCTGGTGTTCAACCTCGAGGTCTGGGAATCGCTGACGCCGCAGCAGCAGAAGATCGTCGAAGTCGCCACTCAGGCCACTCACGCGCAGAACACCGCGCTGTCGCTGGCCGAAAACGGTGCTGCTCTGGCCCGTCTGCAGGCCGCTGGCGTGCAGGTGCGCGAATTCCCCGAAGACGTCTGGGATGCGTTCGGTCGTGCCTCGGCCGAGGTCCGCGAAGAGAACATGGGCGATCCGATCTACGCGGAAATCGCCAACAGCTACTTCGCCTCGCTCGAAGAGTCGGCGAATTGGTACGAGATCGGCGATGGCGAGTACATGCGCCAGCGTAACCGCGTGAACGCGGCCTGATCCGAACCTGACGCTTCGTCCCGCCCGGGCCGCTCTGGCACCGGGCGGGATATTTGCTTGCGACCAATCCGAGTGTCGACGCTGCCCGGGGCAGGGCGCGTCCGGGGGACCACCGCATGATCGACTTCATCCTGTGGGTGCTACAGAATATCGCTCTGGCGCCGTATCACCTGTTTCTCGCCATCACCAATCCCGGTGCGTGGCTGGACTGGAGCAACCCTGAATCGCTGGTGCGGTTCATCTATTACGGTGGCTCGGTCGAGTTCTTCTTTGTCGTTTTCACCACCTTCCTCGTGATCACCGCGCTTGGCATGGCCTGGAAGCGCGAGATCCTCTGGACCAGCGTGCGCGGGCTCGAATGGTTCGCCAACGGCATCGGGCGCATCGTGTCCTGGGCCGGCCTTCTGATGGTCTTGCAGCAGGTCATGATCGTGTTCCTGCAACGGATCTTCCGGGTGGCCGAGATCCAGCTCGGGCCGCTCGGCACCGCTTTCGTGCAGGACCTCAGCTGGTGGGGCGAAGAGCTGAAGCTTTACAATGCGATGGTCGTGACGCTTTGCGTCAGCTACACCTTCGTGCAGGGCGGCCATGTTCGGGTCGACCTCGTCTACTCGGCGGTCAAGTTCCGCACCAAGCGCATGATCGACATGGTCGGCAGCATCATCTTCATGATGCCCGCCATCGTTCTGACCTACCTGTATGCCTGGTTCTTCATGTGGCGGCACCTTGTCGTGCCGAACCCGTCGGCCTCGGCCGAACTGGACCGGATGCTGATGCAGGCGCGCGTCCTGCGCTGGAACGTCGAAACCATCGGCTTCAGCCCGAACGGTTTCAACGCCTACTTCCTGTTCAAGATCCTGCTCGTGGCCTACTGCGTACTGGTCTTCCTGCATGCCATGTCCTTCTTCTGGCGCTCCTACCTCGAATGGCTCGAAGGTGAGGAGAGCGAGGGCAAATACCTCGACCGTGACGTCATGGGGGACGAGGCCGAGGACCTTGAACACGCCATTCACTCGGGTTCGACCTGATCCGACATCATAAGACGCGGGCGCCAAGCCCGCGCAGCTAAGGGGACATCAGAGAGATGCTTTTCGGTTTGGATGGGGTCGAGATCGGTCTGATCATCGTCTTCCTGACTCTCTTCGCGGGGATCATGACGGGCTTCCCGGTGGCCTTCGCCATCGGCGGCGCCGGCGTCATTTCCTTCGGCATCATCGCAGCCCTCGACTCCGCAGGGCTGCTGATCCACCAGGCCATCGACACCGGGTCGGCGGAATATTCGGCCCTCGTGGCCGAAGGAGTGGCCCGAGATGCCATATCCGTCTTCCGATACCCGGACTTGCCAAGGGTCGAGGAAGCCTTGTTCCCCGGCGGCTGGGAACAGGCGATGGACCGCAACATCTCGTTCATCGTGAACCGCATGAACGAGCGCGTGATCGCGGGCCAGTCCATCGAGACGCTGCTGGCGGTTCTGATGTTCGTGATGATGGGCATCACGCTGGAACGCTCGAAGATCGCCGAGGATCTGCTGACCACCATGGCGCGCGTTTTCGGCCCGCTGCCGGGTGGTCTGGCCGTGTCCATCGTGCTGGTGGGCGCGTTCCTCGCCGCTTCGACCGGGATCGTCGGCGCAACCGTGGTGACCATGGGCCTGCTGGCCCTGCCGACCATGTTGCGTAACAACTACTCGCCCGAGCTTGCCACGGGTGTGATCGCGGCCTCGGGGACGCTGGGCCAGATCATCCCGCCCTCGATCGTGATCGTTCTTCTGGGCACGCTGGTCGGTGACCTCTACGCCACCGGTCAGGAAACCCGCGCCCAGCTTGCGGGCTGTTCCGACGCGCTGACCTACCTCGGCGAGCCGGCGGTTCTGTCGGTCGGCACGCTGTTCCAGGCCGCGCTTTTGCCTGGCCTGTTCCTTGCCTTCCTCTACGGCGCCT
Organism: Maritalea mobilis; assembly: GCF_019800885.1. Classification (GTDB taxonomy): domain Bacteria; phylum Pseudomonadota; class Alphaproteobacteria; order Rhodobacterales; family Rhodobacteraceae; genus Roseibacterium; species Roseibacterium beibuensis. The sequence continues at coordinate 781,244 of NZ_JAHVKE010000001.1, read as the reverse complement.
ATGCGTTTGGCTTCGCCCTGTTCCGCCCGTCCAGCGCGCCGCCGGTCCAGTTCGCGGCCAGCTCGGGTGAGCCGGTGACGCGCAACGAAGCGTTGACCTGGTATCTCTACGCGCCTGTGGGTCTGATCCTTGCCGTCGTCCTCGCGGTCTCTGCCGGGATCATCGGCAGCCAGAGCGTGATCGTCTCGGATTATGCCGAGCAGGAGCGCAACAACACGCTGCGCACCAACGTTTCGGAACAGTGCCAGATGGCGATGATCGAGCTGCACGGCCAAGAGGCGTGGGACGAGGCCGTTGCCGCGCGCGAAGCCAACGCCGCCGCCGGGACGAGCGATGGCCCGGTCGAACTGACCGAGGAAGAACTGGTCGAAGCCCGCGCCGCGGCGCTGGAGAATGCGCCGCCGATCGGGTCGGGCGTGGCCACGATCTTCACCTTGCTGGCGCTTGTGCTGATCATCGCCCGCGGTGTTTCGCCCTCGTCCAGCCCGACGCCGCTTCTGGTGGGTGGTGCAGGGGTGGTCCTTGCGCTCATGGCCGATATCGCTTTCATCGGGCCGTTGACGGGGTCGGGGGCGACCTTCCTGATCCTCGCCATCCCGACGATCCTGACGCTCTATGGCTGCCGGATCGCGATGGGGCGGCTGGGGCAGAACGAGCTTCTGCGCGTGGTCTTCCCGCCGCTGGTGCTGATCGTGGCGGTGCTTGGCTCCATCCTGGGCGGCATCACCAACCCGACGCCGGCTGCGGCGCTTGGGGCGGCTGGCGCCATCATGCTGGCGGCCTACCGCAAGCTGAAGGAAGAGGACGGGTGGTCCAAGCTGATCATCTGGGCGTCCTTCGCGCTGGTCATCATGATCCTGATCGGGGTCAATTTCGACTTGCGCATCACGCGCGAGACCGTGCCCTTCCAGGACTGGGTGGCCTATATCATCGCGCAGGGCGCCTATCACTTCGCCTTCTTCGGCCTGCTCTATGCCTGCTGGGTGCTGTTGCGGATGAACATCCTGGGCCCGGTGGTGCGCGAGACGGCGAAGGTGACGTCGATGGTCTTCACCATCCTGATCGGCTCGCAGCTGCTGAACCTCGTGCTGATCTCCTTCGGGGGCGAGCACTACATCCAGCAGTTCCTGCGCGCCTTCGACAATGAATGGGCGGTGTTCCTGCTGGTGATGCTGATCCTGTTCATCCTCGGCTTCGTGCTCGACTTCCTCGAGATCATCTACATCGTGATCCCGATCGTCGGTCCCGTCATCTACGGCGGCACGCTCGATCCGAAATGGGTGACGATCATGATCGCGGTGAACCTGCAAACGTCGTTCCTGACGCCGCCGTTCGGCTTCGCGTTGTTCTACCTGCGGGGTGTCGCGCCGAAATCGGTCACCACCGGGCATATCTACCGCGGCGTGATCCCCTTCGTGGGCATCCAGGTGATCGGCCTTGCGTTGCTGTGGTTGTTCCCCGGCATCGTGACGATCATCCCGGACCTTCTGCCGTAACCGGCATTGGGCTACGTGAAATCAGGAAGGGGGCCGCGGGGCCCCCTTTTTCGTGTCGCGCAAAGCGTTATGCGTGTCGCGGGTCCGTCGCGCTTGGCGTGTCAGTCGTCGCCGCGCAGGTCGGGCAGGTTGATCTGCGCCACCTGCTGCGCGATCGGGTCGATCGACAGGGGATGCGTCTGGTTGGAATAGTCTTCCGGGTCGCCAAGCGGTTGCCAGCCGCCGTCGACATAGACCTCCAGCCCCGAGAACAGGGCCTTGTAGCCCATCTTGGCCGAACCGGGCACCCAGTAGCCGAGATAGACAAAGGGCAGGCCGACCTCGCGGGCCAGCGTCACGTGGTCGAGGATCACGTAAGTGCCGAGCGAGTCCCTCATCCGGTCGGGATCGAAGAAGGAATAGACCAGGCTCAACCCGTCATCGAGGATATCGGTAAGGCATACCGCAATCAGGGCATCGTCCGCACTGTCGCGGTATTCCACGACCCGCGTCTTGACCGGCGTTTCCTCGATCATGGCGGCGAATTCGAACACGTCCATGTCGGCCATGCCGCCATCGGCATGGCGCGCATCCAGGTAGCGCCGGAAGAGGGCGTATTGCTCCTCGGTCGCCCAGGCCGAGCGCGCGGTGCGTTCGATACCGGCGTTGCGCTTGACAACGCGGCGCTGGCCGCGCGATGGCTCGAACTCCGACACCTTGATCCGGGCCGAGAGGCAGGCCGCGCAGTCAGTGCAGGACGGGCGGTAGAGGACGTTCTGCGACCGGCGAAAGCCCTGCTTGGACAGCGCGTTGTTCAGCGTTTCGGCCTGGTCGCCCTGCAGCGCGGTAAACAGCTTCCGCTCGCGCCGCCCGTCGAGATACGGGCAGCCTTGCGGAGCCGTCACATAGAATTGCGGCGCTATCGGCAGTGTGTGGCGCATACAGTCCTAGAAAATCATCCTCACGCCAACCTGCAACAGGGGCGTGGCGCGGGGCAACATTTTTTCTGGCAAATGGTTTTGCAGGTCATTGCGGCCGATTGAGCGCGGTCGATCCGAGGATCATGTCGTGCAGGCCCTGGTGGCGTTGCGACAGCGCGATTGAGCCGACCGAGACAAGCTGCAGGATCATCGAGGCCGAGAGGAACAGGTAGATGCCCGTATGGGCCGCGGCCTCCCCGGTGCTGAGCACATGGCCCGTCCGTCCGCGCAGTTGCAGGTTCATCAATCGCATGCCGGGGGTCGCGGACCATGTCGCCACCGATCCCCAGCGATAGAGGAACGCGACGGTCAAGTAGACGACCGGCCAGATCCAGAGCAGCGCGGTCAGGGTGATGATGCCCAGAACCAGCGTGATCAGCGTCACGGCCAGCACGTCGATGACCCAGGCGAACAGGCGTTTCGCCGGGACGCCGTCATAATAGGCATGGTCATAGTCGGGGTCGGGCAGGGCGGAGTTGTAGGTCATGGCATGGGACATGGCGGGTCCAGGCAGATTCGAAAAGAGGGGGAAAACCGAATATGCCGCGCCCCCTCGGGAACATCCGGGACAGAGGGGGCGCGGCGGGGCCGGGCAGGGGAAGGGCCCGACCGGGGGGATGGCTGATCAGGCCTCGACGCTGTCGTCGGTCTTGGCCGTCTTGGCGCGCTCGTCCATGAACTGGTCGAACTCGGCCTTGTCCTTGGCGTCGCGCAGGCGCTGCAGGAAGGATTCGAAGGCCTCCTGCTCTTCCTCGAGGCGGCGCAGCGTGTCGGCCTTGTAGGCGTCGAAGGCGCTGTTGCCCGAGCTTTTGAACGCGTGGCGCGTCATGGCGTGGCGGCGGGATTTGCAGGATGCGTTGAACATGCGTTTGCTCCAGATCATGTAGGCAAGAAGGGCGAGGCCGATGGGCCAGAAGAGGATGAACCCAAGCACCATGGCGGCGATCCAGGCGCCCTTTCCGCGGGCGTCCAGCCACTCTTCGGCGCGGGAAAACCAGCCCTTCGCCTCTTGCGCCATGGGGCTGGCGGCCGGGGCAGGGGCGTGGGGTGCAGGTGCGGTCATGTGAAGTCTCCCGTTTCGATGGCAAATATTAATGTTAATCACATTCACAAATGTGGGGGATGCCGGCTTTCCTCGCAAGGGGAGAAAGTTAATCTTTTTCACATGCCGCGTATCGCTTTGAAACTTTGCGGAATTTTGTGAAATCCCGGCGGTCGTCCGGCCAAAAGAAAACCCTGCCGAAGCAGGGTTCAAAGTCGTCGTGTCTTACGAGGGTGTCCGCAGCCCGGTGCCTATGACGTGAGGTGCACCAATATTCCTGTTGTCGACACCGGGCTTAACTTGCGGACAAGTCTTGGGATGTCAAAGTTAAGTGTGCCACATTTTCGCAACAGGTCAAGAAAAACCTTTATTTGTGGCTTTTCAGGTGCTTCGCCTCCGTTTCTCGAAGCGCGGCAGCATCGCGGAGAAGTCGCGGCCCGCGCCATCCTCCGACTCGACGAATTGCGCGTAGAGCGCCGAGGCCAGCGCCCCCATGGGCGTGTCGGCATCGGCGGCCTCGGCAGCCGACTGGCTCAGGCGCAGGTCCTTCAGCATCAGGTCGGCGGCAAAGCCGGGTTTGTAGTCGTTGTCCGCCGGGCTGGTGGGGCCGACGCCGGGGGCAGGGCAGTAGGTGTTCATCGACCAGCTTTGACCCGAGGAGGTCGAGACCACGTCGAACATCGCCTGCCGGTCGAGCCCCAGCTTGTCGGCCAGCGCAAAGGCCTCGCAGGTGGCGATCATCGTGACGCCCAGGATCATGTTGTTGCAGATCTTGGCGGCCTGTCCGTTGCCCGCCGGCCCGCAATGGACGGCTTTCTGCCCCATTACGTCGAAAAGCGGCTTGGCGGTGGCAAAGGCGGCATCCTCGCCCCCCACCATGAAGGTCAGCGTGCCCGCGGCAGCCCCGCCAACCCCGCCCGAGACCGGCGCGTCGAGGAACCCGAGCCCCTTTTCCGCAGCCATCGCCGCCACGTCGCGGGCCGAGGCCACGTCGACCGTTGAGCAATCCAGCAGGATCGCGCCCGGCTCCATCGCGGGCAGAACCTCCTCGGCGACGGCGCGCAGGATGTTTCCGTTGGGCAGCATGGTGATGACCACCTCGGCCCCAGTCGCCGCCTCGGCGGCGCTGGCGGCCATGCTCACGCCCTCGGGGGCAGGGGCCGCAAGGTCGAACCCCGTCACCTCATGCCCCGCCGCGACGAGGTTCGCCGCCATGGGGGCGCCCATGTTGCCCAGTCCGATGAATCCGATCTTCATGCCTCTCCCTCCCATTTCGGCGTGTTCGCCGATCGTGTCAGAGCCTCAAGCCCTCGCCCCCCAGCGGCAGCAGCATGCGCGAGACTTCGGCCGGGCCGGGCGCCTCTGGTGCATCGTGCTTCCATGTCGGGGTGCGGTCCTTGTCGATGATCGCGGCGCGGATGCCTTCGAGGAAATCGCCGTCCTCCATCGCGCGGTAGGTATAGCGGTATTCCTGTTCCAGCGCGGCCTCGATCGAGTCGCGCAGCCGCACGCGGTGGATAATTTCGACCGCGCAGGCCATGGCCAGCGGCGAATTTCGCCCGATGGCCTTCATCGCCTTGTCGCGCACGGCCCCGTCATGGTGGTTCAGATCCACGAGGATATCGCGCAGGGTCTCGCCCGAAAACAGCCGGTCGATCTGAGCCTGTGCCTCTTTCAGCGGGCTGTCCGGGGCGGTCTCGGCGGCGCGGTCCACCGCCTCCCAATCGCCGGTCTCGCTGAGTTCCGCGATCAGGTCGGGCCAGCGGTCGCGCGGGATGTAGTAGTCGGCAAACTCCGCGTGGATCGCGTCGCCCGGTCCCATCCGGTCGCAGGTCACGCCGAGGTATTCGCCCAGCCGTCCCGGCGCGCGGGCCAGCAAAAGCGAGCCCCCCACATCGGGGATCAGGCCGATCCCGGCCTCGGGCATAGCGATCTGGCTGGTCTCGCAAACCACCCGGTGCGACCCGTGGCAGCCGACGCCGACCCCGCCGCCCATCGTGAAGCCCTGCATCAGGCTGATCACGGGCTTGGGGAAATTGAACAGCTTGGCGTTCATCCGGTACTCGTCGGCCCAGAAGCGCCGTCCATAGGCGAAATCGCCCGCCGTGCCGGTGGCAAAAAGCTCGGCGATATCGCCACCTGCGCAAAACGCCTTGTCGCCCACGGCGTCGATCACCAGCAACGCAACCGCGTCATCGCCGGTCCATTCATCCAGCGCGGCCTCGATCCGCAGGCACATGTCCCAGCTCAGCGCGTTCAGCGCGTCGGGCCGATTGAGGGTGATGCGCCCCGCGCGGCCCACGATCCGGATGTCGATGTCGTCACTCATCGTCACGACCACCCCTTTCCTCTTTCTTCACAGACGCCCTGCGACGGTCCGCCGAGGCGCGCCCGATACTCAGCCGCGCTCGGCCAGCATCTGGCGTGCCACGATCAGGCGCATGATCTCGTTGGTGCCTTCCAGGATCTGGTGCACGCGCAAATCGCGGACGATCTTCTCGATCCCGTAATCGGCAAGATAGCCGTAGCCGCCATGCAATTGCAGGCATTGATCGGCGACGCGGCTGCCCACCTCGGTCACGTGTTTCTTAGCCATGGCGCAGAACTTGGTGGCGTCGGGGTGGTTTTCGTCCAGCTTCCATGCCGCCTGCCGCAGGAAGGTGCGCGCGGCCTGCAACTCGATCTCCATCTCGGCCAGACGGAACTGCAGGGCCTGGAACTGGTCGATGGGTTGGCCGAAGGCTTTGCGCTCGCCCATATAGGTCAGCGTCGCGTCCAGCGCCGCCTGCGCGGCCCCAAGCGAACAGGCCGCGATGTTCAGCCGCCCGCCATCCAGCCCCGCCATGGCATAGCGAAAGCCCTTGCCTTCCTCTCCCAGAAGGTTCCCGGCGGGCACCTTGCAATCGTCGAACTGCACCTGCCGCGTGGGTTGGCTGCGCCAGCCCATCTTGTCTTCCAGCCCGCCGAAGGACAGCCCCTCGGCCCCGTCATCAACGATGATCGAGGAGATGCCGCGCGGCCCGTCCTCGCCGGTGCGGGCCATGACGATATAGGCATCCGAATAGCCGCCGCCCGAGATGAAGGCCTTGGTGCCGTTCATCACGTAGCCCTCGTTCGTGCGCTCGGCGCGCGTCTTCAGCGCCGCCGCGTCCGAGCCCGAGCCCGGTTCGGTCAGGCAGTAGGAAAAGAACGTCTCCATCGTCAGCGCGCGGGGCAGGTAGCGGTCGCGCAACTCTGCGCTGGCGTAATTGTCCAGCATCTTGGCGCACATGTTGTGGATCGACAAAAACGCCGCGACCGAGGCGCAGGACTGGCTGAGCGCCTCGAACACCAGCGTGGCGTCCAGCCGGCTGAGACCCGAACCGCCATTCTCTTCCGAGACGTAGAGGCCACCGAAGCCAAGCTCGGCCAGCTTCGGCCACAGGTCTTTCGGGATCGTCCCCTCGCGTTCCCACACCTGCGCATGGGGCGCGATCTCGGCCTCGCCAAAGGCCGTGGCCATGTCGAAAATGGCTTCCTGTTCCTCGCTGAGTGCGAAATCCATGGCAGACCCTCCCTTGCCGTCCATGCTGGAATTGAACGCTTGTTTAATTACCGACTGTTGCAGGAGTATTGCAAGCGCCCCGTGCGCGTCACAGATCGGCGTGGAATTCCTCGATCAGGTGGGCCACCACATCGCGCATGGCCGCGTCATGGCCCTTTCCGGCGGTGCGCGCCCCGGCATAGATCCCCCTCTGCCGCTCGGACGAGGTGCCGCCTTCGATGATCTCGCGCAGGCGCAACAGGTCGGGCAGGCAGCCCAAGGCCTCGGCATCCTCGGTCAGGATCTCGATCAACTCGTCGATCAGCTCGCCCACGGGCGTGATCTTTCCACGGCCGAAGTCGATTAACCCCTCGGTCACGCCGTAGCGTTGTGCGCGCCAGCGGTTCTCGTTCACAAGGAACCGGTCATAGACCCGCCAGCGCAGGTTCTGCTGGCGCAGCCGCACCAGCATCCGCGTCAGGCACTGGATCAGGGCGGCCAGCGCCAGCGTGTGTTCCAGCCGCGGACCGACATCGCAGATGCGGGTCTCCAGTGTCGGGAAACGGTGCGAGGGGCGCAGATCCCACCAGATCTTGGTCGTGTCCTCGATCAGGCCCAGCTCGATCAGCGTACCCGTGGCGCGTTCATACTCGGCCCAGGAGTGGAAGACGGGCGGCAGGCCCGTCCGGGGCAGGTTGTCGAACACCGTCAGCCGGTAGGAGGCGAGCCCCGTATCCACCCCCTGCCAATACGGTGACGATGCCGACAGCGCCAGCAGATGCGGCAGGAAGTAGGTCAGCTGCCGCATCAGGTCGAGGCGCATCTCGTCATCTGGGATGCCCACATGCACATGCATCCCGCAGATCAGCATGCGCCGCACGACCCCGCCCAGATCCTGCGCCAACTGGTTGTAGCGGTCCTTGTCGGTGTGGTGCTGCACCTTCCAGTCGGCGAAGGGATGGCAGGACACCGCAATGGGCGCGAGGCCGAACTCTCCCGCGCAGGCGGCCACGGTGCTGCGCAGATGTTTCAGGTCCGAGCGCGCCGCGTCGATATCGGCGCAGACGGTCGTGCCGATCTCGATCTGGCATTGCAGGAATTCCGGGCTGACCTGACCCTCCAGCTTGCTGGAGCAGGCCTCCATCAGGGCCTCGGGCGCCTCGGCGAGGTTGCCCGTCTCCTTGTCCACGAGAAGGTATTCCTCCTCGATGCCCAGCGTGTAGGCGTCCTCGGTCATCGCGGCCCCTCTCGTCTCCCAAGCACGGCGCAGGGATCAGGAAACAGGCTGCGCGTGGGCTTGCCAAGGGAAAAGGCGACGCGGGGGGCGGGTTTCCCGCAATGGCGGCGCAGGGCGGCGGTGCGTATCTTTTTTCCATCACCACACGGGTCGGGCCGTTTCTTTCCTCCCCCGTTTTGCTCTCCCACTGGCCGCCCCCTTATCCGGGGCGGCTATTTTCACGCCATGCGGCGGGTGAGGTCGCTGAGGCTCATGTCCGGCAGACCGAGCAGGTCAAACGTCTGCGCTTCGTCCTGCAGGATGACGACGACAGGTTTATCCAGCCCCTCCCAACTGCGCTGCGCCATGCGGGCAATCGAGTAAGCGGTTGGGGTCGGGGCCAGATAAAGAATGAAGGAGGGCGCGATGCCCGACAGGAACGTTCCGGCCATTTCTGCTTGGAACGCGATCAGGCCCGGAATGTCATCTTCCATCCCTGTGACCTCGGACAGATCGATCAGAAACCGTTGCCCGGCGCGGGCGAGAGGTTCGGCGACATAGCTGCGGAACGAGGAAAAGCTTTCCTCGATGCCCACCACCCCCCAGTAGCGGACGTAGACCAAGTTCTTGTCGGGCAGCACCCTGTAATCGACCGGCATCGACGAACTCCCCCCATTCGTTCACCGGGTTTTATTGGGTGCTGCCAAATATCGGAAGGGGAAATGAAAAACGCCCCCGCAGCTGTGGTACGGGGGCGTCGTCCGCGGGTGAGCGGTCAGGCCTCAGTCCATGGCCTTGAAGTTGAACGCGGCCCCGTCCTTGATCCCCGAGAACCAGCGCGCCGTGACGGTCTTGGTCTTGGTGTAGAAGCGGAAGGCATCGGGACCGTACTGGTTCAGGTCGCCGAAGGCCGATTTCTTCCAGCCGCCGAAGGTGTGGTAGCTGAGCGGCACCGGGATCGGGAAGTTGATGCCGACCATGCCCACGTTGACCCGGTGGGCGAAATCGCGTGCCGTGTCGCCATCGGCGGTGAAGATCGCCGTGCCGTTGCCATAGGGGTTGTCCATGGTCAGCTTCAGCGCCTCTTCATAGCTGTCGGTGCGCACCTGGCTCAGGACCGGGCCGAAAATCTCTTCCTTGTAGATCTCCATGTCGGGAGTGACGTTGTCGAAGAAGCTGGGGCCAACGAAATAGCCGTTCTCGTAGCCCTGCAATTCGAACCCGCGCCCGTCCACGACCAGCTCTGCGCCCTGGTCCACGCCGCTGTCGATCAGCCCGAGGATGCGATCCTTGGCCTGCGCGGTGATGACGGGGCCGTAATCCACGTCGTCGCCGGCGGTGTAGGGGCCGACCTTCAGCTTCTCGATGCGCGGGATCAGCTTTTCACGCAGCGTGTCGGCGGTTTCCTTGCCCACCGGGACCGCGACCGAGATCGCCATGCAGCGTTCGCCCGCCGCGCCAAAGCCTGCGCCCACCAGCGCGTCGGCGGCCTTGTCCATGTCCGCGTCGGGCATGATGATCATGTGGTTCTTGGCGCCGCCGAAGCACTGCGCCCGCTTGCCGTTATTGGCGGCACGGCCGTAGATGTACTGCGCAATCGGGGTCGAGCCGACGAAGCCCACGGCCTGCACGGTCTCGTTGTCGAGGATCGCGTCGACGCTTTCCTTGTCGCCGTTGACGACCTGCAACACGCCATCGGGCAGACCGGCCTCTTTCAGAAGCTCGGCCAGCCGCAGCGAGGTCGAGGGGCAGCGCTCGGACGGTTTCAGGATCATCGCGTTGCCGCAGGTCAGCGCCGGGGCCATCTTCCACAGCGGGATCATCGCGGGGAAGTTGAAGGGCGTGATGCCTGCCACGACGCCAAGGGGCTGGCGCATCGAGTAAAGGTCGATGCCGGGCCCGCCATCGTCGGTGAATTCGCCTTTCAGAAGGGCGGGGCCGCCCATGCAGACCTCGACCACTTCAAGCCCGCGCTGCACGTCGCCGCGCCCGTCGGGCAGGGTCTTGCCGTGTTCGCGGCTGACCAGCTCGGCCAGCTCGTCCATGTGTTCGTTGATCAGCGCGCCGAATTTCATCATCACCCGCGCGCGGCGCTGCGGGTTGGTCGCGGCCCAGCCCTTCTGCGCCTCGGCGGCGGCGGCGACGGCGGCGTCCAGTTCCGCGGTCGTGGCCAGAGCGACCTTGCCCTGCACCTCGCCGGTGGCGGGGTTCATCACGTCCGCCGTGCGGCCCGACGTGCCGGCAACGTGCTGGCCGTTGATCCAATGTCCGATCTCTTGCATCTCATCCTCCCTGGGACTGTGGCTCGCGTCTCTCGGTGCGCAGTCTAGTCTTGCAAAGACGCGCGTAAAACAGAAAGGTTGCCAAAGTCGTTTTGCGAAAATGCAAGGATGGGCCGTGCGAAACTGGGATGATCTGCGCGTTTTCCTCGCCACGGCGCGCGCCGAAAGCCTGACCGGGGCCGGGCGTGACTTGCGGATGGACCCGGCCACGGTCGGCCGCCGCATCGCGCGGCTGGAGGAGGGGCTTGGCGCCACGCTCTTCGCCAAGTCGCCCCAGGGCTACGCGTTGACCGAGGCCGGGCAGAAGCTGATGACCCATGCCGAGGCGGCCGAGGCGGCGCTGCGCGCAGGAACGGGCGAGGCCAGCGGCGCGGGGGCGGGGCTGTCGGGCACCATCCGTATCGGCGCCCCGGACGGGTGCGCCAATTACCTGCTGCCCCAGGTCTGCGCCCGGATCGCCGAGGCGCATCCCGCGCTCGATATCCAGATCCTCGCCCTGCCGCGCGTCGTGAACCTGTCCCGGCGCGAGGCCGATCTCGCCATCGCCGTCTCGCGCCCCAAGACCGACCGGCTCCGGGCCGAGGCCTTGTCGGAGTATCGCCTGTCGCTCGCCGCCTCGGACGATTGGATCGCGCGGCACGGCGCCCCAACCAGCCCCGCAGACCTCAAGGGCGCGCGCATGATCGGCTATATCCCCGACATGATCTTCGACGCCGAACTCGATTACCTGTCGGCGCTCGGGGTCGCGCATGTGCCGCTGGCCTCGAATTCCATCTCGGTGCAACTGAACCTTGCCCGCGCCGGGGCGGGCTTGGCCGTGGTGCATGATTTCGCGCTGCCCTTCGCGCCGGAACTGCGCCGCGTCCTGCCTGGCGAGGTGGCGCTGACCCGCACCTTCTGGCTGGTCAGCCATGCCGGGCCGCGGGACGCGCGGCTCGACCGGGTGGCGCGGCTGTTGCGCGACGGGATGCGCGCCGAACTGGCCCGCCTGGAGGCCGCCGTTGCCTGAGTGTCGGGCAAGCGTCCTTATTTCTTGACAGAATGTCGCGCTCCGCGCGAGGCTCAACCTTAGGGAGAGGGCCGCCGGCGCCATTCAAGGGAGGAGACGCGCATGCTCGTGCAACAGATACTCAAGGCGAAATCCGATGACGGGGTGGTGACGCTGCCGCCCGGCTCCTCGGTTGCTGCCGCCGCCAAACTGCTGGCGACCCGGCGGATCGGGGCGGTCGTCGTCTCGCCCGACGGCAAGCAGGTCAAGGGCATCGTGTCGGAACGCGACATCGTCCGCGAGCTCAGCCAGAAGGGCGCGAAATGCATGGCGGAAACCGTCGATGCCATGATGACCCGCGAGATCGTGCATTGCGCCCTGGCCGATGCCTCGGACGCGGTGCTGGCGCGCATGACCCAGGGGCGGTTCCGCCACATGCCGGTGATCGAGGCGGGCGAGATGGTGGGCCTGATCTCGATCGGCGACGTGGTCAAGGCGCAGCTCCAGAAGCTGGAAATGGAGAAGGACGCGCTGGAAGGCATGATCAAGGGCTTCTGAGGCAAGCAGAATTTTCGCCAAAATTCTGCGGCTGGAGGTCGGCCATGCGCGCGGCTCGGGCGGTGTTCGGTCGTCGATGCCGCGCCTTTTCGGGTTGCATCCCGCGGCGCAATAATGTTGCGTCTGCCCCGGAAAAGGGAGACGGGGAAGCCAGCCGATGCGCACAGGTTTATATCCGGGGACATTCGACCCGATCACGCTGGGCCATGTCGATATCATCAAGCGCGCCTGCAAGCTGGTGGACAAGCTGGTGATCGGTGTCGCCATCAATCGCGACAAGGGCCCGCTGTTCGACCTCGAAGAACGCGTCGCCATGGTCGAGGCGGAATGCGCCAAGCTGTCGGAGAAGACCGGGACCGAGATCGTCGCCCACCCGTTCGAGAACCTGTTGATCGACTGCGCCCGCGACGTGGGGGCCGAGATCATCATTCGGGGTCTGCGCGCGGTTGCGGATTTCGAGTACGAGTTCCAGATGGTGGGGATGAACCGCTTTCTCGACTCCGATATCGTCACCGTCTTCCTGATGGCCGAGGCCGATCGCCAGCCGATCGCCTCGAAGCTGGTCAAGGAAATCGCGCGCCTCGGCGGCGACGTGAGCCACTTCGTTCCACCCGCGGTCGAGGCCGCGCTGAAAGAGAAATTCGCCTGAGGCCGCGCGCCCGGGCTTTTACATGCCAGAGGACACCACATGGCCGAGATCAAGGATCCCGAGAACACCATCCTGATGGAGCTGAAGGACGGCACCGTCACCATCGAGCTTCTGCCCGACATCGCGCCCCAGCATGTCGCGCGGATGAAGGAATTGGCCCGCGAAGGCGCCTATGATGGCGTGATCTTCCACCGCGTGATCGAGGGCTTCATGGCCCAGACCGGCGACGTGGAGCATGGGCAGGCCGAGGGCGGCAACATCCGCCGCGCGGGCACCGGCGGCTCGGACAAGCCCGACCTTCCGGCAGAGTTCTCGCGCATCCCGCATGATCGCGGCACGCTCGGGGCCGCGCGCTCGCAGAGCCCGAACTCGGCCAACAGCCAGTTCTTCATCAACTTCAAGGACAACCATTTCCTGAACGGCCAATACACTGTTTATGGCCGTGTCATCGCGGGGATGGAGCATGTCGACGCCATCACGCGCGGCGAGCCGCCCGCGAACCCCGACAAGATGATCAGCGTCAAGGTGGCGGCCGATGCGTAAGCTTTTCGCCGCGCTTTGCTGCCTTGCAGCCACGCCGGCGCTGGCCACGGGGTTGGAGATCGACGTCGAGGGCGACGCCAGCGGCACCATCGTCATCGACCTGTTTGAAGAGGTCGCGCCCGAGCATGTCGCGCGCATCGTGACGCTGGCCGAGGAAGGCGCCTATGACGACGTGGTGTTCCACCGCGTGATCGACGGGTTCATGGCCCAGACCGGCGACGTGGAGTTTGGCCGTATGGGCATGGACATGCGCTATGCCGGTCGGGGCGGGTCGGACTATCCCGACCTGAATGCCGAGTTCTCGGACATCCCCTACGAGCGCGGCATCGTCGGCATGGCCCGCGCCCAAAGCCCCAACAGCGCCAATTCGCAATTCTTCATCATGTTCGAACCGGCCCCGCCGCTGGACGGGAACTACACCGTCGTCGGCCAGGTCGTGGACGGCATGGACGTGGTCGACGCGATCAAGCGCGGCCGGGGCCGCAACGGTGCGGTGATCGGCCAGCCCGACCGCATGGTCGCCTTGCGCGTGCTGGAGGAAGATCCTGTCGCTCCGCCGCCCGAGGATGACGAGGCCGAAGCCGACGAAGGCTGATCTGACGCGCAACCACAAGCGCGTGAAGGGGGCTGTTGTGGCCCCCTTTTTCTTGTCAGCCTGACATTGCGTTACAGCGCAGGAGGGCTGGCCGTGTTTCTACGTTCGATCATCGCCATCGCAGGGGTCGGCCTTGCGCTGACCGGCATGGCCCTCGGCCAGTCCGCGGCGCTCGACCGGGGCCAATGGCCCAATACCGATTTCGACAACGCCATTGTCGACCTGTCCGAAATCCGCTCGGGCGGCGTGCCGCGCGACGGGATCCCGGCGCTGGACGACCCCGCGATGATCCCCGCACAGGCCGAGGATCGCCTCGGCGACGCGGAGCCGGTCCTGACCCTGGCCCTCGGGAATGCAACGCCCCGCGCCTACCCGCTGCGTTACCTGACATGGCACGAGATCGTGAATGACGAGGTCGCGGGCCAGCCCGTGGCCGTCACCTTCTGCCCACTGTGCAACACCGCCCTTGTCTTTGACCGGCGGGTCGGGGGCCGCACGCTCAGCTTCGGCGTTTCGGGCAACCTGCGGTTTTCCGACATGGTGATGTATGACCGCGAAACCGAAAGCTGGTGGCAACAAGCGGTTGGCCGCGCCATCGTGGGCGAGATGGCGGGAACGGAGCTGACCGCGCTGCCTGCATGGGTCGAAAGCTGGGACAGTTTCCGCGCAGCCCATCCCAATGGCCTGGTGATGGACGAACCCGACGCCCGCCGCCCCTATGGCCGCAACCCCTATGTCGGCTATGACACCAGCGCGCGCCCCTTCCTCTATGATGGCGAGGATCCGCCCCACGGAATCGACCCTTTGGCGCGTGTCCTGCGGGTGGGCGACCGCGCCTGGCCGCTCCAGCGCCTGTCCGACGCGGGCGTCCTGACCGAGGCGGGCGTGACCATCACCTGGCAGGCCGGCACCGCCTCGGCCCTCGACACGGCCCGCATCTCCGAGGGGCGCGATATCGGCCAGATCCGCGCGCGGGATGCCTCGGGCATGGATGTGGTCCATGACGTCATGTTCGCCTTCGCCTTCCATGCGTTCTGGCCGGACGGGGAATGGATGCTCGGCGCAGAGTGATCGCGCGCCCCAAATGACACCGGCCCATTGACGCCGCTCGGCAATCCCCATAGCTCCGCGCCCATGGCGCGCGCACCTCTCTTGCAACTTTCCGATATCGCCCTGACCTTCGGGGGCGATCCCGTTTTCGACGGTCTCGACCTCGTGATCCACGAAGGCGACCGGCTGGCGCTGGTGGGCCGCAACGGCTCGGGCAAATCGACCCTGATGAAGGTGATGGCTGGGCTTGTCGAACCCGACCGTGGCGCGCGTGTCCTGCCCGAGGGCACGACGACCGGCTACCTCGAACAGGACCCCGATTTCAGCGGCTTCGCGACCCTGGGCGATTTCGCCACCGCCACGCTCGGCCCGTCCGAGGCCTGGCGGGTCGAGGCCGCCGCCGAGGGTCTGAAGCTCAACCTCGACGCCGAAACCTCGCGCGCCTCGGGTGGGGAGCGCCGCCGCGCCGCGCTCGCGCGCCTGCTGGCCGAAGCGCCGGACCTGATGCTGCTGGACGAGCCGACCAACCACCTCGATATCGACGCGATCCAGTGGCTGGAAGGCGAGCTGACCCGCACCAAGGCAGGCTTCGTCCTGATCTCGCATGACCGGGCCTTCCTGCAGGCGCTGGCGCGCGCGACGCTCTGGCTCGACCGGGGCGAGGTGCGGCGCATGGACCGAGCCTTCGATCGGTTCGAGGATTGGCGCGACAAGATCTGGGAAGAGGAAGACCTCGCGCGTCACAAGCTGGACCGCAAGATCAAGGCCGAGGCGCGATGGGCCGTCGAAGGCATCAGCGCGCGGCGCAAGCGCAACATGGGCCGTGTTCGCGCCCTGCAGGACCTGCGCGAAACGCGCGCCAACATGATCCGCCGCCAGGGCACCGCCGCCATGGCGCTGGAGGCCGGGCCGCAATCGGGCAAGCGTGTCATCGAGGCGAAAGGGATTTCAAAGGCTTACGGCGATCAGGTGATCCTGAAACCTTTCGATCTGCGCGTCTTGCGCGGCGACCGCGTGGCCTTTGTCGGCCCGAACGGCGCGGGCAAAACCACGCTTCTGAAAATGCTGACCGGCGAGTTGGAGCCTGATGAGGGCACTGTCACCCTCGGGACCGGGATCGAGATGGCCGTTTTCGACCAGGCCCGCGCGGCGCTGGATCCGGAGGCGACGCTGTGGGAAAGCCTGACGAATGACCCGACCATCGGCGTGTCCGGCCGCTCCGACCAGGTGCTGGTGCGGGGCACGCCGCGCCATGTCGTGGGTTATCTCAAGGATTTCCTCTTCGACGAGGCGCAGGCCCGTGCGCCGGTCAAATCCCTGTCGGGGGGCGAAAAGGCGCGGCTGCTGCTGGCCCGGATCATGGCGCGCGAGTCGAACCTGCTGGTGCTGGACGAACCGACGAACGATCTGGATGTCGAAACGCTCGATCTTCTACAGGATCTTTTGGGCGATTATCCCGGCACCGTCCTGTTGGTCAGCCACGACCGCGATTTCCTCGACCGGGTCGCGACCTTGACCGTCGCGCTGGAGGGGCAGGGCCGCGCCGTCGCCTATGCGGGCGGATGGTCCGACATGCTGGCGCAACGCGCCGTTTCGGGGGCCGATACGCAGCCCGAGCCGATGGCGGAATCGGACAAGCCCGCGAAAGCGGCCAAACCCGCCGCCGTCCCGGTCCCGGCCGCGAAATCCGGGCTCAGCTTTACCGAACAACACCGTTTGAAAGAGCTTCCCGCGCTGATCGAACGGCTGGAGGCCGAGATCGCCAAGCTCTCCGACCTGCTCTCCGATGCCGAGATCTACACCCGCGAACCGGTCAAGGCGCAAAAGGCGACCGAGGCGCTGTCGGAACGGCAATCCAAGCTCTCGGACCTCGAAGAGGAATGGCTGACGCTGGAGGAAAAGGCGGGCGGCTAAGCCCTTGGCGCGAGTTGGGTGATCGCAACGCCTGCCGCCATCACGAGGATACCCAGCAATCGCATCGCCGAAACCGGTGTGACCTGCGCCCCGAAAAGGCCGAAATGGTCGATGGCCGCGGCCGAGATCAACTGCCCGATCAGCACGAAAAAGACCGCGTTGCCGACACCGAAACTCGGTGCGATCCAGGTGATCGTCAGCACGTAGAAGGCCACGAACAGCCCCGCCGTGAACAGGTGCCAGGGCTGTCCCGAAAGCGCCCGCAACGCGCTCGGCCCCGTGATCAACGTCACCACGACCGCCGCCGAGAAGGCGACGACGAACAGCACCACCGCCGCCGCGGCGGGCGATCCGATATTCGCCCCAAGCCTTGCGTTCAACGCTGCCAGAAGGGGAATGCCGACACCCGCCAGCAACATGATGAACGCCTGGTAGGGCATTGATTTCATATCCTTCTCACGAACAGATGCCGCGCAAATCCGCGCCGTCCCACGGCACGACTTCTTCTATCTGATCGGCCCGCGATTGCAGCGGCGTGACCGGCATCACCTGGCGCAGCAACTGCTCAAGTCGGCCAGTCCGCGCGCCATTTGGCTCGACCGCGCGGCAGCACACGTATTCTTCTACAAGAGAGGCCTGCTGCTCGTACCCGTAATCGAGGAAGCGCCGCGCGTCATCGGGGTCGAACAGGTAGGGGTCCTCGATGCGGGCATGTTCGGCAAAGGCTCGGAACGGGTGGTAGCCCGTGACCGCGCGGTTCTGCCATTGCCAGACATGGGTCATCTCGTGGGCAAAGAACATCGCGGCGGCAAGACTCCGGCGTCCATCGCGCCCGCCCACGTAATCGTCGAGGAAGATGTCCTCGCGCACATGCAGCGTGTTGAACAGCGTGATGCCGCCCGTCCGCCCCTCGATGATCGGCGTGTCCGGCGGCGGATAGATCCTCTCGCGGCAGGTGACCTGTGGGCGCGCGGGGTAGCTTTGCACGCCAAGGCCCACCAGCGGGTTTTCCACGATCCGCACCGAGTCGGCATCGAAGCTGTCGCCTTGCAGATCGAACATGTAGGCGCGCTCCGCCTCGGTCAGCGGGCGTCCGCAGGCGGCCAGAAGGACACAGAGCATAACGATCAGCGCACGGGTCATGCCGGCAGCTTAGGCGCTTGTCCGCCCATGTCGAGAGGGGCGGTCCGGCTTTGACACCGATCAAGGCCACGCGACGCGCCACGCGCCACCATTGACGCAAGGACATCGCGCGTACAGAAGGAGGACAAGCCATGAAACCGGTGATTTGGGCGGCCTTGATCGCCATGGCGGCCGCGCCCGCCCTGGCGCAGGACACCGCGGAGGGTGCGCTGCTCTACGAGGCCTATTGCGCCGCCTGTCACGGGGTCGAGGCGCAGGGCGACGGGCGGATGGCCGAGCTTCTGACCATCGAGCCCACCAACCTGACGCAGCTGAGCGCCCGCAATGGTGGCGAATTCCCGACGCTTCAGGTCATCCGCCAGATCGACGGGCGCGACCCGATCCTCGCCCACGGGGGCGACATGCCGCTATTCGGGCGCTGGTTCGAGGGGCAGGGGCCTGACGTGGCGCTTGCCACCGGGGCGGGCCAACCCATCCTTGCACCGCGCCCGATCGCCGATCTGGTCGCCTTCCTCGAGGAGATCCAGGAATGACGCGCCTTTCCCTGATCCTCGCCGCGCTGCTTGCCGCAACTCCCGTCGCCGCGCAGGATGCCGCGCGGGGCGCGCGGCTTTACGCCGAGAATTGCGCCGTCTGCCACGGGGCCGGCCTGCGCGGTGACGGTCCCATGGCCGAGGTGCTGTTGGTGCCGCCGCCCGACCTGACCCGCATCGCTTACCGCTATGAGGGCAATTTCCCCCGCGCGGGCATCGCCTGGCGCATCGACGGGCGCGACCCGATCCTCAGCCACGGGGGGGACATGCCGCTTTTCGGCTTCGTGT
Organism: Maritalea mobilis; assembly: GCF_019800885.1. GTDB lineage: Bacteria > Pseudomonadota > Alphaproteobacteria > Rhodobacterales > Rhodobacteraceae > Roseibacterium > Roseibacterium beibuensis. Next base: position 762,465 of record NZ_JAHVKE010000001.1, on the reverse strand, counting down.
TTTCCGACATGTCCGAGGTCCTGCGCACCGAAGGCGGCCAGACCGTGCTGACCTCATCCGAAGTCGTCGACCTCGTCGCCTTCTTGGAGAGCCGCCAGGAGTGAGCGGTGATCCGGGCCGCAGGCCCGGAAAACGGTCCAGTGGACCGTTTGAACCGCGAACGGGCGGAGCCCAATCGGTCCGGCCGAAGGCCGGTGAAGGCTCGGGTGGAGCCTTCAAGATGCGAACGGGCGGAGCCCAGGTGATCCGGGCCGATAGCCGGTGAAACCCCGAACGGTCCGCCCCACCGCGCCGCGCGCTAAGGTGCCGCGCGCCGCCCCGGGGCGATCTTCCGGCGCACCAGCGGGCTCAGCGCGATCAGCACCAAGCCGATCGAGAACAGGCACCAGACCGCGGGCATCTCGTTGGGCATGTCCGTCAGCATGATGGCCAGCGCCGGCCCGAGGACGAGGTGCACGATCACCAGCCGCCACGCCCCGTAGACCAGCGGCAGCACGAACACGGCCAGCATGTAATCGGGATAGGTCCAGCCGCCCGGGATCTCGACCCCCAGCACCCGCGACGCCAGGTCGTTCAGCGGCATGTCCCAGGCGAGGTGCCAGGTGCCGGTGATCGTGCACCACTCGGCCCCGCACAGCACGGTGCCGGGGCGGCACATTCCGGCCCATTCCAGGGGCACCATCCGCGCCAGCAGCAAGACCGAGGCCACCCCCGCCGCCGCAAGAACGGCAAGCCGCGCGCGCTGCGACAGCATCGGAGCGGCGATGGCCATGGCAAAGGCGTTGATGAAGATCGGTTGCAGCGAGATATGGACCCAGGACAGGATCGTCGCCCAGCGGTTCGAGGGCGTGCCGCATTGGTCGATCACCTGGTAGCCCCAAACCTGCAACGCCTCCATCGCGGCGAAAAAGGCCAGGGTGACCGGGATGGCGATCGGGTCGCCGCGCTTGATCGTGACCACGGTTGCAACCGCACCCACGCCCACCATGGCGAGGCTCGCCCCTTCGCTCCAGCACATCGGTCTGTCCCTCCCTGCCAGGGAGAGTGTTGACCTTGGGGCAGGGTGGGTCAAGCGCGGTGTTGGGTGGGGGGCAATGCGGGAGAGGCGTTCAGAATCCCCAGCCGGAACAGCAGCGAAGCTGCCCCCCTTTCACACATCGCTTTCGCGATGTGCTGTCGGGCAGCGGGCCAGCGCCGGCCTGAGCGTGCGCTTGCGCGCGCGAACCGGCAGCGCGTTGCAAAGCAATGCGCGAGAGGCGCCCCGGCGGGCTGGCGCTTTGGCTGGGCTGGGCGCTCCGCTCATTCAGAGCAATGACTTGGCTGGGATAAATCGAGCAGACCGGATGTTGCGGCGCCACCCCACGGGCCGCCGCTGGCCTCTCGTGTCGCGATTGGCAGGCGCTAGAAAAACGGGCCTCTCAACCCTTCCTTAACCTTTCCCTGCTACACCCTCCAGCATTCGAGTCTTCTTCCCCTCATTTCATCCGTTTCCCAAGGGGTTTGCCCCATGCCGTGTCATGTCCTGGCGCCAGTATCGGCGCGTCTATACATCCAGCTCCTCCACGAACCGCGCGTTCTCCTGGATATACTGGAAGCGCAGTTCCGGCTTCTTGCCCATCAGGCGCTCCACCAGGTCGCCGGTCTCGCCCGGCACCTCGTCGTCGATCGACACCCGGATCAGCTTGCGGCTGGCGGGGTCCATCGTGGTTTCCTTCAGGTCCTTCGCGTCCATCTCGCCCAGGCCCTTGAAGCGCGAGACGTCGATCTTGCCCTTGCCGCCCAGGCCCTTGGCCAGCCACGCGTCGCGCTCGGCCTCGTCGAGGCAGTAGACACGCCGCGCCCCTTGCGTCAGGCGGAACAGCGGCGGGCAGGCGAGGTAGAGATGCCCCTTGTCGATCAGCGGGCGCATCTGGCTGAAGAAGAACGTCATCAGGAGCGAGGCGATATGCGCCCCGTCCACGTCGGCGTCGGTCATGATGATGACCTTCTCGTAGCGCAGGTCCTCGATGTTGAATTTCGTGCCCATGCCCACGCCAAGCGCCTGGCACAGGTCGGAAATCTCGGCGTTCTGGCCCAGTTTCGAACTGGCCGCGCCCAGCACGTTCAGGATCTTGCCCCTCAGCGGCAGCAGGGCCTGCGTCTTGCGGTCCCGGCCCATCTTGGCCGAGCCGCCCGCGCTGTCGCCCTCGACGATGAACAGCTCGGTGCCCTCGCGGGCTGAGGTCGAGCAATCGACCAGCTTGCCGGGCAGGCGCAGGCGCTTGGTGGCCGATTTTCGCGCGGTTTCCTTCTCGGCCCGGCGGCGCAAACGCTCCTCGGCGCGCAGCACGAGGAAATCGAGGATCGACCCGGCAGCCTTGGTGTTGGCCGCCAGCCAATTGTCGAAATGGTCGCGCACGCTGGCCTCGACCAGCCGCTGCGCCTCGGTCGTGGCGAGGCGGTCCTTGGTCTGGCCGACGAATTCCGGCTCGGCGATGAAGCACGACACCAGCGCGCAGCCGCCGCTCGTCAGGTCATCGCGGTTGATGTTTCCGGCCTTCTTGTTGCCAACCAGCTCGCCATAAGCGCGGATGCCCTTCAGGATCGCGGCCCAGAACCCGGCCTCATGCGTGCCGCCCTCGGGGGTGGGCACGGTGTTACAGTAGGACTGGATGAAGCCGTCGCGCGCGGGCGTCCAGCTGATCGCCCATTCGACCGATCCCGGCACGCCGAACCGCGGCTGGAACTCGACCTTCCCGGCGAAGGGGGCGTCGGTATAGGTGGCGGAATTGCCCAGTGTCTCGGTCAGGTAATCGGCAAGGCCGCCGGGAAAGTGGAACGTGGCCTCGGTCGGGGTTTCGCCATCGTCGATGGCCGATTTCCAGCGGATCTCGACGCCCGAGAACAGATAGGCCTTGGAGCGGACCATCTTGAACAGGCGCGCGGGCTTGAAGCGGTGGCTGCCGAAGATCTGGTCATCGGCATGGAAGGTGACGGAGGTGCCGCGCCGGTTGGCCGTCGCGCCCAGCTTCTCGACCGGGCCTTGCGGGATGCCGCGCGAGAAGCTTTGCGAAAACAGCTCGCGGTTGCGCGCCACTTCGACCGTCAGACGGTCCGACAGCGCGTTCACCACCGAGACGCCCACACCATGCAGACCGCCCGAGGTCTGGTACGCCTTGCCCGAGAACTTGCCGCCCGCGTGCAGGGTGCACAGGATCACCTCGAGCGCGGATTTGTCGGGGAACTTGGGGTGCGGATCAACCGGGATGCCGCGCCCGTTGTCGCGGATCGTGACCGAGTAATCCTCGTGCAACTCCACCTCGATGCGGTTGGCATGGCCCGCAACGGCCTCGTCCATCGAGTTGTCCAGCACCTCGGCCACGAGATGATGCAGCGCGCGCTCATCCGTGCCGCCGATATACATGCCGGGGCGCTTGCGGACGGGTTCCAGACCCTCCAGCACCTCGATCGAGGAGGCGTCGTAGTCTTGTGGCTCGGGCGTGCCGGACAACAGGTCGTTGGGCATGGGGCGCTGCTCTATCTTGTATGTGTTGGCGCACATCATGGCAGGTTTGGGGGGCGGGGAAAAGAGAGCGCCGCCCCCGCCAAGGTCTTTTGCCCCTGTGCGGCAGGTGCGCGCTCAGAACATGATGACCGGCATGCCGTAGAGTTCCCCGTCGAGGTCGACGGATTGTCCAATGATGCCCTCGAGTTCAAGCGCGAAGGGTGGCATGTTCGCCCGCTCACTGACCAGCCTGTTCGCCTCGGATGCAGGCAAGAGATTGATCGAGGCGCCGCCGCCAACATTGTCGACCGCAACGCCGCCGGGGGGCGAATAATGCCCGTCTCCGCGCAGGTAGAGGTTCAGGGGGCCGATATTGACTCCTCCCTCGACGCGGACATCCACCGATCCATCGCCCTGGACAAGGACATGGATGGTGACGCCGGGAAAGAGGATGGAAAAGCCGGAATTCAGTCCCGGGATCAGGATGCCGTACTCGGGCAGATCCTCGGAACAATCGAACGAAGTCGGGTAGGGCTGACCTTCGCGGCAGGCCATGGTGGCCGACATCTGTTCCATCTCGCACGTGACCGAGTTGATGCCGCCGATGATCGACCGGGGGCAGATCTCCTGGCATCGGAAATTCACGTCGCAGCTGTTTTGCAGAATATCGGAATAGCTGGGCGCGACCTGCGGCAAGGCGCGGGCGGTCAACAGGTGCGCCGGTCCGTTGGGCTCCAACTGGCGGGCGCGGTCAAGGGCCTGTGCCGCCCCCTCGAAATCACCGAGCGCGGTGAGGGCGCGTGCGAGGTTCGACCAGAACAGCGGCATGTTCGGGTCGAGTTCCGTCGCCAACCGCGCCGCCGCCGCCGCGGTTTCCGGATCGCCCGCAAGGCGGGCGACGGTGCCCAGGTTGTTCTGGACCGCTGCGTCGTCGGGTGCGAGCGCGGCTGCCGCCTTGGCCGCGAGTTCGGCCGCGCGCATCCATTCCGCCGGAGCGCTCTCGCCGAGATCGTCTGCCGTGACAGCCAGCGTGGCCGCGAAATTCGACAGGCTGGCGGCGTCCGGCGCCGCCCGGGCGTCGGTTCCGAAAAACCACGCGGCGCGATCGAAATGACGGCGCATGAACAACAGGTGACCGATCGTGTCCCCGGTCATCGCATCGGGCGCGTCGCTGGCAAGGAAGGCCGCGAACGCCTCGACCTCGCCCGGCTCGAAGGTTTCGCCAAGGCTTTCAAGCGCTTGGTCGATGACGGTTTCGAAAGATGTCTGGGCGTGAAGCGGCTGAGGGATACTGATGGCCGCGATGATTGCGAAAACGGTGCACAGCAGAACCGAGTAAAGGGCACGATGGGGTGCATGCAGGCGCATGGCGTTCCCTCCCTTGCTTGGGGCTGGTCAATCGCGCCCCGTTCAAATGCCGAAAGAATACATGGTGCGGGCGTAATCACCAAATTTCGGACTGCTTGGTCGCCCGTTTGTGACGCTTTCTTGACATGCCTCAAGGCGCAACCTGCGCGGGAGTCGTAACCTCCCCACATACCAAAACCGCGAACAGCCCGTAGCGAAGGGACAATACCCGTGAAAGATATTGCCGCCGAGACCACCAGCCCCGTCACCGAAACCGCCGGGGCCGAGGCCCAAGCTGCGGGCGCAGCAGAGATCGAAAAGCCGGTCGAAAAGCCTGCGGCCAAACCTGCCCCCAAGCCCGCTGGCCGCCCGCGCCGGCACGAGCCGTCCCCGGCCGAGATCCGGCAGGCCTTCGAGACGGGCGAGTATCCGTACCAGACCAAGCTCAGCCGCCGCAGTTACGAGGCGCAGAAGGCCAAGCTTCAGGCCGAGTTGCTGAAGGTGCAGAAATGGGTGGCCGAAACCGGTCAGAAGATCGTCATCCTGTTCGAAGGCCGGGACGCCGCCGGCAAGGGCGGCACGATCAAGCGCTTCAACGAGCATTTGAACCCGCGCGAGGCGCGCGTGGTGGCCCTGAACAAACCCACGGACGAGGAACGCGGCCAGTGGTATTTCCAGCGCTACATCCAGCATTTGCCGACATCGGGTGAAATGGTCTTCTACGACCGCTCCTGGTACAACCGCGCGGGCGTCGAGCGGGTGATGGGCTTTTGCGAGCCCAACGAATACCTCGAATTCATGCGCCAGACGCCGGACCTCGAACGGATGCTCGTGCGCTCGGGCATTCGCCTTTACAAATACTGGTTCTCAGTCACCCAGGAAGAGCAGCGCCGCCGTTTCGCCAGCCGCGAGACCGACCCGCTCAAGCAGTGGAAGCTGTCCCCGATCGACCGCGCCAGCCTCGACAAGTGGGACGATTATACCGAGGCGAAGGAAGCGATGTTCTTCTACACCGACACGGCGGATGCGCCCTGGACGGTGATCAAGTCCGACGACAAGAAACGCGCGCGGCTGAACTGCATGCTGCATTTCCTGGATAGTCTCGATTACCCGGACAAGGATCTTCACATCGCCCACGCGCCCGATCCGCTGATCGTGGGGCAGGCGGGGCATGTGATCCACAAGGCCGACCACATCCTTGGTGCGTCGCTGCATCCCGATACGCGTAAGAAGCGGACCTGACCGAACCCACCCCTTGAAACGAAGCGCGCCGCCCGGATCGGGCGGCGCGTTTTGTCATGGAACGTGCGAGGGCTTCGGATCAGTTCGTTTGGACCATGCCGTAATCGCTGTCGCCCGACAGGTTGAAGTAATAGTCGATGATCTCGTCGGGCACGATGTTCCGTTGGTAGGCCACGGAAGCGATCGCGTAGAGTTCGGCCGCTTCCTCGATGGTGATCGTGCCGTTCTGGATGCTTTCCAGCCCGGCCTCGAGCGCATTGATGATGTCCTGGTTCATCATCCCGTTCGCGGCCGCGAACAGGTCGGCGGCCTGTTCCTCGGTGACAAGCCCGGCCTCGTAAAGCGCTTCGAAATGGGACGAGTCGAAGCCGATGAAGCTGTCGTTGAGTTGGCGCGTCCGCAGTTCGGTGTCGATCCGCTGCGTCAGGTTTTCAATGCCACCCGTCACGACGGCGGTCGCGGCAATCGTCATGCCGACCACAGCCGCGCTCAGCACGGTATAGTCGACGGTGATCGCGCCGCCTTCGTCGTAGAGGAAATTTGAAAACATTTTTATCACGCAATTATCCCTTACAAAATCTTGCGACCAAAATCGGCTCTGAAAGAGGCAAAAATGTGGCAAACTGTATTGATTTCAGTCAACAATCCCCTGCTCGGGCGTGAACAGTAAAAGCACTTGGAAAAATTAATAGATCGTTAACGGGTCCGCATCGGCGTCCGGTTGCCGAACCGGGGTGCACGCCCCGCGTCGGCCTTGAACCCGGACCGGCAACACGGCACATGCGATCCATGATGTTCTCGCGGACCCTCGCTGGCTTCTCCTCCCTGGCCCTCAGCCTGCTGGTGTCCGGCATGGCGCTGGCGCACCCGCATGTCTTTATTGACGCGGGGCTGGTATTCAACCGCAACGCGGATGGACAGGTCACAGCGGTCGAGGTGACGTGGCGCTATGATGAACTCTATACCCTGATCCTTTTGCAGGATTTCGGGCTGGACCCGGATTTCGACGGCGTTCTGACCGAAAGCGAGATCGCGGAAACCCTGGGCTTCGACCTGAACTGGAACAGCGGGTTCGAGGGCGGGCTGGAGCTGTCGCGCGGCGGCTTGGAGTTGACGCTGGGCGCGCCCGAAGCAGTGTCGCTGACCCTGTTGCCCGAGGGCCAGATCGAAACCGTACATCGCAGGCCGGTGACCGGCGATCCCGGGGGCGCGGCGGACCTGGTTGCCGGGGTGTTCGACCCGGCCTTCTTCGTCGCGTTCGAGGCCACCCTGCCGAGTGCGGTCATGGACGAAACGGGCGAAGAGGCGCCCTGCGACGTTGTGCTTGTCCGCGCTGATCTGGACGCGGCCTATGCGGGCCTGGAGGCCGCGATCGCCGATATTGGTGGCGCAGTGGCCGCCGAGGACAACTTCCCGGCCGTGGGGGAGCTCTTCGCGGATCGGCTGGTGGTCACATGCGAAGGGTGATCGCAGTCGCCCTGCTGGCTGTGCTTGCTGTGCTGGCACTGCTCTACCTGACCGGCGGGGACAGGGTGATTGTCGCCTGGGCGACGGAGGGGCAACGCGCGGCGCAGAACGCGATGGCGCGCGCCTTGCGCGCCCTGCGGGCCGGAGAGCCGGGGGCCTTGGCCGCGCTTCTGGGCGTCTCCTTCGGCTATGGCTTCTTTCACGCTGTGGGGCCGGGGCATGGCAAGCTGTTGATCGGGGGCTACGGCGCGGCGCGGACGGTCGGGGCCTTGCGCCTGTCGGGCGTCGCCTTGGCCGCAAGCCTTGCGCAGGGGGGGACGGCCATCCTCCTGGTCGGCACCGGGCTCTGGCTGGTGGGCTGGACGCGGGACCGGATGACGGAGTTGGCCGAGCGCCTGTTCGATCCGCTGAGTTTCGCCGCGATTGCCTTGGTCGGGCTGTGGCTGGCCGCGCGGGGGCTGCGCGCATTGCGGCGCGGCGTGGCGCCGACGCATCACCAAGACCACGCACATTCAGGCGAGGGTGCCGTCTGCGCGACCTGCGGCCATGCCCATGCGCCGGACCCGGCCGCCGTGGCCGCCGCCACCTCCTGGCGCGAGGTGGCCGCCCTGATCGGGGCGGTGGCGCTGCGGCCCTGCACGGGGGCGTTGTTCCTGCTGATCCTGACCGCGCAGATGGGCATTTTTGCGCTTGGCGTGGCCGGCGTGGTGGCCATGGCGCTCGGAACGGCCTCGGTGACCATCGCGGTGGCCGTCGCGGCGGTCTGGGCGCGGCGCGGCGTGGTCGGCGGGCTGAGCGGCGGCGCGGGGCGCTTGGCGCAGATCCAGCCGGGGATCGAGATCGCAGTGGGCCTGATCATCGCATGGATCGCGGGCAGCCTCGCGCTTGCGGCTCTCTGAGCCTTGCCCCGGCGAAGGGGCGGGCATAAAGCCGATCCATGACCTTCGCCGAGCATATCAAGCGGACCCTCGTCCTTGGCCTGCCCCTGATCGGCGGGCAATTGGCGCAGGTGGCCATCGGGCTGACCGATACGGTCATGATGGGCTGGTACGGGGTCGAGGAACTGGCCGCCGTGGCGCTGGGGTCGTCCTTCTTTCACATGCTGCTGATCCTTGGCATGGGATTCGGATTGGCCGTGATGCCGATGGTGGCCTCGGCCGCATCGAACGAGGATGCGCGGCAGGTACGGCGGGTCACGCGCATGGGGCTTTGGATCGCGATCCTGTTCTCGATCCTGGCGCTGCCGGTTTTCTGGTTCTCGGGTCCGATCCTGCTGGGGCTTGGGCAGGAAGCCGACCTGTCGGCCCTGGCCCAGACCTATCTGCGGGTCGCCGGGCTTGCGATCGGGCCGGCGGTGCTGATCACGGTGCTGCGCAGCCACCTGTCGGCGCTGGAGCGGCCGCGCGTGGTGCTGTGGGCCTGGCTTGCCGGGGTGGTTCTGAACATCGCGATGAACTGGGTGCTGATCTTCGGCAACCTCGGCGCACCGGAGCTGGGCGTGCTGGGGGCGGCCATCGCCTCACTCGGGACGCATCTGCTGATCCTGCTGGTTCTGGCAGTTTACGCGGCCCGCGCACGGGGGCTGGCGGAATACACGCTCTTCGCGCGGTTCTGGCGTCCCGATTGGGAGGCCTTCGCTTCGGTCTTCAAGCTGGGCTGGCCCATCGCCCTGACGCTTCTGAGCGAGTCGGGCCTGTTCATCGCGACCATGGTCATGATGGGCTGGATCGACACCGAGCATCTGGCCGCGCATGGCATCGCGCTCCAGATCACCTCGGTCACTTTCATGGTGCATATCGGGTTGAGCTCGGCTGCGACGGTGCGCGCCGGGCGGGCCTGGGGCACCCGCGATGCCGAGGCCTTGCGGATGGCGGCCTGGGCGGCCCTGGCCTTGTCGGGCCTGATGGTGGCCGCGACGGTGCTGCTGTTCGTCAGCGTGCCGGAAGAGATGATGGCGCTGTTCATCGATCCCGACGATCCGCTGCGGCCCGCGATCATCGCGCTGGGGGCGCAACTGCTGTTGGTGGCGGCGCTCTTTCAGCTTGTGGACGCGGCGCAGGTGATGGCCTTGGGGCTGTTGCGCGGGGTTCAGGATACGCGGGTGCCGATGATCTACGCGGTGATCAGCTACTGGGTGATCGGCATCCCCTGCGCCTGGGCGCTGGGGTTTCCGGCAGGTCTGGGCGGTGTCGGGATCTGGCTGGGCCTGACCATCGGGCTGATCGTGGCGGGCGTTCTGATGATGACGCGGTTCTGGCGCGGGGCTGGGCGTGTCGTGGCGGCGCAACCGATCACGCCCGCGCCCCGCGTCTGAGGTGTTTCGCCCTGCGCTGCGCGCCGGGCGACCGGGGCGAGAGGGGCTGTCTGCCCCTCTCGCGCTCTCCCCGAGCATATTTCGGGGATAAAGAAGGGATCAGGACGCGAAACCGCCAAGGATGCGTGCCCAGCTCCGCGTGCCGCGGTGGAAACTGTCGAGGTCGTATTTCTCGTTCGGGGAATGGATCTGGTCGTCACCCTTGCCGAACCCGGCCAAGAGCGCATCCATCTCAAGCACCGACTTGAAATAGCCCGCGACCGGGATCGAGCCGCCGCCGCCGATGAAGGCCGCTTCGCCCGGCCATTCGGCGCTGAGCGCCTGGCGCGCCATTTCGAAGGCCGGGTGCGAGATATCCATCCGCGAGGCGGGCGAGGCGCCGTGGCCTTCGAAGGACACGTGGCAATCCAGCGGCATTTGCTGGATCACCCAGTCGCGGAAGCTTTCGCGCAGGACATGGGGGTCCTGGCCCGCGACGAGGCGGAAGCTGACCTTGGCATGGGCCTGCGAAGGCAGGACCGTCTTGAAGCCCGCGCCGGTATAGCCGCCCCAGATGCCGTTGATCTCGGCGGTCGGACGCGACCAGATCATTTCCAGCCCGGTGCGGTCGTCCTCGCCCGCCGGATGGGTCAGCCCCACCGAACCGAGGAAGCGTTCGGCGTCAAACCCGAGATTGTTCCATTGTTCCTTCAACTCGGGCGACAGCTCGGCCACGCCGTCGTAGAACCCCGGCACCTGCACATGGCCATGGGCGTCGTGGAGGTTGGCGAGCACGCGGGTCAGCACCCGGATCGGGTTCATCGCGATCCCGCCGAAGAGGCCCGAATGCAGATCCTTGTCCGGGCCGGTGACGGTGATCTCCTCGCCCAGAAGGCCGCGCAACTGGGTCACGATGCCGGGCACGCCCTCGGCATACAGGCCGGTGTCGCAGATCAGCGCGATCTCGGCCTTCAGTTCCTCGGCATTGGCCTTGAGGAAGGGCACGAGCGAGGGCGAGCCGGATTCTTCCTCGCCTTCGAGGAAGATGGTGATGCGGGCGGGCAGGGTGCCAGTCTCGGCCTTCCAGGCGCGGCAGGCCTCGATGAAGGTCATGAGTTGGCCCTTATCATCCGAGGCGCCGCGCGCGCGGATGACCTTGCGGCCGTCCTTGTCCTCGATCGCCGGATCGAACGGGTCGCGCGACCAAAGCTCCAGCGGGTCGACGGGCTGCACGTCATAATGGCCGTAGAACAGGATGTGACGCCCGTCCTCGGGGCCGCCATGGGCCACGACCATCGGGTGCCCGTCGGTCGGGCGGACCGAAGCGTCGAAGCCGAGATCCGACAGTTCCCTGGCCAGCCAGTCGGCGGCGCGGGCGACATCGGCGGAATAGGCCGGATCGGTCGAGATCGAGGGGATGCGCAACAGGTCGAACAGCCGCCCGGTGGCGGCGTCGAGATCGGAATCGATGCGGGAAAGAACGGCGTCCATGGACATGATAGGGCCTCGTGCTCGTGAAGGGATGTGGGCAGCCGGACTGCCCGATGATCGGCGCGAGACTACGCCGCCTGACGGCACTGTCCAGCCAAAGGCGACCGGGGCGGTGGGCGGCGTGGGTGCCAAACGCGACATGCGGTCTCAGCAACCCGGATGCTCATCCGTTGGTTGACTCAGGTCAATGTTCACAGCGCGTCGATTTGTAACTTGGCCCTGCTGGCCGTGCCGTCCTATGTGGGACGGCGAACAGGACGAAACGCTGTCCGATATATCAAGAGCCAGCGTCTTTTTGGGGCCGCCCGCGCGAACTGGGTGGCTCATCCGGAAGGGAGACCGCCAGTGGATTACGACCGCGCGCTTGCCGCAGCCATCGACCGCCTTCACGAAGAAGGCCGTTATCGCACCTTCATCGATATCGAGCGCCGCAAGGGGCAGTTTCCCAACGCTGTCTGGAAAAAGCCCGATGGCACCGAGCAGGACATCACCGTCTGGTGCGGCAACGACTATCTCGGCATGGGGCAGCACCCGGTTGTTCTGGGCGCCATGCACGATGCGCTGGATGCAACGGGCGCAGGCTCGGGCGGGACGCGGAACATCTCGGGCACCACGGTCTATCACAAGGCACTGGAAGAGGAACTGGCCGACCTGCACGGCAAGGAGGCCGCTCTGGTCTTCACCTCGGCCTATATCGCAAATGACGCGACGCTCTCGACGCTGCCGCGCCTGTTCCCCGGCCTGATCATCTATTCCGACGAGTTGAACCATGCCTCGATGATCGAGGGCATCCGCCGCAATGGGGGCGCGAAGCGGATCTTCCGTCATAACGACCTCGCCCATCTGCGCGAGTTGCTGGAGGCCGACGACCCGGCCGCGCCGAAGCTGATCGCGTTCGAATCGGTCTATTCCATGGATGGCGATTTCGGCCCGATCGAAGCGCTGGTGGAATTGGCCGAGGAATTCGGCGCGCTGACCTATCTCGACGAAGTGCACGCGGTCGGCATGTACGGCCCGCGCGGCGGTGGCGTCAGCGAACAGCTGGGCATCGCGCATCGCGTGGACATCATCAACGGCACGCTGGGTAAGGCCTTTGGCGTGATGGGGGGCTATATCGCGGCCTCGGCCCGCATGTGCGACGCCGTGCGCTCCTACGCGCCGGGGTTCATCTTCACCACCTCGATCCCGCCGGCGGTCGCCGCGGGGGCGGCGGCCTCGGTTCGTCATCTCAAGACCGACCAGGCGCTGCGCGATCTGCAACAGGAGCGCGCCGCGGTGCTGAAACTGCGCCTGAAAGGCCTTGGCCTGCCGATCATCGACCACGGCTCGCACATCGTGCCCGTGATCGTGGGCGACCCGGTGCACACGAAAAAGATCTCCGACATGCTGCTGAGCGAGTTCGGGATCTACGTCCAGCCGATCAACTTCCCCACCGTCCCGCGCGGGACGGAGCGCCTGCGTTTCACGCCGTCGCCGGTGCATGATCCGAAGATGATGGATGCACTTGTGCACGCGATGGATGCGCTCTGGAGCCATTGTGCGCTGAATCGCGCCGAACTGGCCGGGTAGCGCTTTCTGCTGGTGCAACACCCCTTGGACCCATGCTAAACCCAACCTGTCGCGCGGCGAGTCTAGGGAATCGCCGCGCTTTGGGGTAACATCTGGATAAAGCTACAGGGCATACCGCGATATGTGGTATGTCAGGGCGTAAACGGGGCAGGCCGCATGGGCCAGGATAACGGTCAGTATTGGGACGAGGATACCGAGGGCACGAACATGCCCTACGGTGACGATCCGTCAACGGCCGAGCCTGCAAGCCCCGATTTCGAGAATTACGATCTGAGCGATGTCTCTCTGGGCGACCTGATGCGGGGCGAACGGGCCACGCTGGGCAAGTCGCTTCTGGACGTGGAGCGCGAATTGCGCATCCGCGCGACCTATATCGCGGCCATCGAGAACGGGGACGTGGGCGCGTTCCAATCGCCGGGCTTCATCGCCGGCTATGTCCGCTCCTACGCGCGCTACCTGCAGATGGACCCGGAATGGACCTTCCGCCGCTTCTGCGACGAGACCGGCTTCCGCGGGGTTCACGGCTTCTCAGCCAAGCAAGCAGCCGAAGCGCGCCGCAGTACGCCGGACGTGCCGCGCCGGGTGGACCCGAACGAGGTCATGGCGCGTGCGCCGATCGGCTTCGCGCCGATGCGCGACTCGGTCCTCAGCCGGGTCGAACCGGGGGCGCTTGGCTCTTTCGCTGTGCTGATCGTCCTGGCGCTTGGCATCGGCTACGGCGCGTGGGCCGTGTTGAACGATATCCAGCGCCTGCAGATCGCGCCGGTGGACGATGCCCCCGCGCCCCTGGCGCAGCTCGACCCGCTTGCCGGGGCGACCGAAGGCGCGTTCGATGTCGAGCAGGGTTTCGACATTGCCGTGCCCGAGCCCGAGAGCATTGGCCGGCTGTATCGTCCGCAACCGCTGGAAGCGCCCGTCATCGCGCCGCGCAACGAGGCTTTGGCCACGCTCGACCCCGACGAGGTGGGCACCCTGACCGGGCTGCGCGCCAATCCCGAGCTTGAGGGCACGGAGTTCGCCGTTGCCGCGCCGGATCGCGAGCAGGCCGCAACCGGGACGGTTCAGGTGACTGAGACCGGATCGGACGAGGTGTTGCTGTTCGCCGTGCGCCCGACTTGGATTCGCGTGACCTCGCCCTCTGGCACGACGCTGTTCGAAGGCACGCTGAACGCGGGCGACAGTTATGCGTTGCCCGAAACCGATGGCGCGCCGCTGTTGCGGTCGGGCAATGCGGGCTCGCTCTATTTCGCGGTGAATGGCGTGACGCTCGGCCCGGCCGGGGTCGGCGCGTCCATCGTGCGCGATGTGGAATTGTCGGCGGATGCGATCAGCAGCAATTATGCGATGGCCGATGCCAATGCCGACCCGGACCTGCCCGAGGTCGCCGAACTTGTCCTTGGCGGGCAGTGATCGGGCGCGCCTGACCGGATCATTCCGCCGCATCCCCTCGTTTGACGCCGCTCTGGCGTTGTCGCCCCGCGCCGACAGGTCTATCCTGCGCGCCAAACGGATCCGAGCGCAAAGGCCCTGACATGTCGCACAATCCCGTCCGCCCCTGGCGCGATATCGAGCGCCGCAAAAGCCGCAAGATCTATGTCGGCAACGTGCCCGTCGGCGGCGACGCGCCGATCAGCGTGCAGACCATGACCAACACACTGACCACGGACGTGAAGGCCACGGTCGAACAGATCCAGCGCTGCGCCGAGGCCGGGGCCGACATCGTGCGCGTCTCGGTGCCGGATGCCGAAAGCGGCAAGGCGATGAAGGAAATCGTGCGCGAAAGCCCCGTGCCGCTCGTGGCCGATATCCATTTTCACTACAAGCGCGCGATCGAGGCCGCCGAGGCCGGCGCGGGGTGCCTGCGCATCAACCCGGGCAATATCGGCGACGAGAAGCGCGTGAAGGAGGTCATCAAGGCCGCCCGCGATCATGGCTGTTCGATCCGCATCGGCGTGAATGCCGGCAGCCTCGAAAAGCACCTGCTGGAAAAATACGGTGAGCCGTGCCCCGACGCGATGGTCGAAAGCGGCATGGATCACATCAAGATCCTTGAAGACAACGAGTTCCTGAACTTCAAGATCTCGATGAAGGCCTCGGACATCTTCATGACCGCCGCGGCCTACCAGCAATTGAGCGAACAGACGGATGCGCCCTTTCACATGGGCATCACCGAGGCGGGCGGCTTTGTCGGCGGCACGGTGAAATCGGCCATCGGGCTGGGCAGCCTGCTTTGGATGGGGATCGGCGACACGATGCGCGTCAGCCTGTCCGCGGATCCGGTGGAAGAGGTGCGGATCGGCTTCGAGATCCTGAAATCGCTGGGGCTGCGCCATCGCGGCGTCAACATCATCTCCTGCCCATCCTGCGCGCGGCAGGGGTTCGACGTCATCAAGACGGTCGAGACGCTGGAAAAGCGGCTGGAACACATCAAGACGCCGATGAGCCTTTCGATCATCGGCTGCGTGGTGAACGGGCCGGGCGAGGCGCTGATGACGGATGTGGGCTTCACCGGCGGCGGGGCCGGATCCGGCATGGTCTATCTGGCCGGCAAGCAGAGCCACAAGATGTCGAACGACCAGATGATCGACCACATCGTCGAGCAGGTCGAGAAGAAGGCCGAGGAACTGGAAGCGGCCCGCGCGGCCGAGACGCAGGCCGCCGAGTAACGGCGCGTCAGCCCTCCACGAGACCACGAAAGAAGGATTGGCCATGGCCCTGATCGTCGATCTGCCACGGAACGAAAGCGGTATCGCCACCGCGCTGGATGTCCTGCGCCAGAAACTGGGCGAGGCCCGGGTCGAGACCGGGCAGGCGTTGCGCGAACAGCATGGCCACACGACCACGTGGCTGCGCAATCAGCCCCCCGACGCCGTGATCTTTCCGCAAAGCACCGAGGAAGTGCAGGAGATCGTCCGGGTCTGCGCCGAATACCACGTTCCGATCATCCCCTTCGGCACCGGCACCTCGCTTGAAGGGCATGTGAACGCCCCTGCGGGGGGCGTGACGCTGGACATGTCGCGCATGGATCGCATCGTGGCGGTGCATCCCGAGGATATGGACGTGGTCATTCAGCCCGGCGTGACCCGAAAGGCGCTGAACACCCATCTGCGCGACACGGGGCTGTTCTTTCCGGTCGATCCCGGCGCGGATGCCTCGCTTGGCGGGATGGCGGCCACCAGCGCCAGCGGCACCAACGCCGTGCGCTACGGCACGATGAAGGACAACGTGCTGGCGCTGACCGCCGTGCTGCCCTCGGGCGAGGTGGTCAAGACGGCTTCGCGCGCCCGCAAGACCAGCGCGGGCTATGACCTGACGCGGCTGATCGTCGGCTCCGAAGGAACCTTGGGGATCATCACCGAGATGACCCTCCGTTTGCAGGGCATCCCCGAAGCGGTCTCGGCCGCGACCTGCTCCTTCCCAAGCGTGAAGGACGCCTGCGACGCGGTGATCGCCACCATCCAATACGGCCTGCCCGTCGCCCGTATCGAGTTGCTGGACGCGCTGACGGTCAAGGGCGTGAACGCCTATTCCAAGCTCAGTCTGCCGGAAACGCCGCTTCTGCTGCTGGAATTCCATGGCACTGAAGGCGGCGTCGCGGAACAGGCCGAGGTCTTTGGCGAGATCGCGGGCGAGGCCGGGGGGACAGGCTTCTCCTTCACTACGCGCGAGGAAGAGCGCAACCGCCTGTGGCAGGCCCGTCATGACGCCTATTGGGCCTCGCTCGGGCTGCGGCCCGGGGCCAAGGGGATCTCGACCGATGTTTGCGTGCCGGTCAGTCGGTTGGCCGATTGCGTTGCAGCGGCGCAGGACAAGGCCGCCGAGATGGGCTTCGTCGCGCCGGTCGTGGGCCATGTGGGCGACGGGAATTTCCATGTCCTGCTCTTGATCGATGTCGATAATAGCCAGGAGATCGCCGCCGCCGAGAACTACATCGGCTGGCTCAACGAGTTGGCGATCTCGATGGATGGCACCTGCACCGGCGAACACGGCATCGGCCAGGGCAAGGCGGGGTATCTCGAAGCGGAGTTGGGCGCGGGCGCGATGGAGATGATGGCGGCGATCAAGCGGGCGGTCGACCCGCTCAATATTTTCAACCCCGGCAAGATGCGGTTGCCAAACTGATGCGCCCGAACGGACACGGCATTCCCTCGGCCCATGACGAGCCGCATCTTTCGGGGCGTTCCGGCTGGCTGCGCGCGGCTGTCATGGGGGCCAATGACGGCATCCTGTCGACGGCCTCGCTGCTGGTCGGGGTCGCGGCCGGGTCGGGTGACAAGGTGACGGTGCTTCTGGCCGGGATTGCCGGGATGAGCGCGGGCGCGCTCAGCATGGCGGCGGGTGAATATGTCTCGGTCTCCAGCCAGGCGGATGTGGAACGTGCCGATGTCGCTCGGGAACTGGCCGAGCTGGAGGCCAATCCGCAGGGTGAGTTGGACGAGTTGACCGCGATCTACGAACAGCGCGGGCTGTCGCCGGATCTTGCCCGACAGGTGGCGCAGGAACTGACCGAAAAGGACGCGCTTGGCGCGCATCTGCGCGACGAGATCGGGTTGACCGACCTGTCCCCGCCGCAGCCGGTGCAGGCCGCCGTCGTCTCGGCCCTGACCTTTGCCGCGGGGGCCGCGATTCCCTTGGCCGTCGCCATTCTCGCGCCGCTCGAGGCGGTGAAATACACCGTGGCCACCGCGACGCTGCTGGCGCTGGCGTTGCTGGGTGCGCTCGGGGCGCAGGCGGGGGGCGCACCGCGCCTTCCGGCGGCGATGCGCGTGGTCTTCTGGGGCGTCGCGGCGATGCTGGTGACCGGCGGGATCGGGGCCCTGGTTGGGCAGGCGCTTTAGGACTGTGCCGGCAGGGCGCGCCAGTCCTTGGCGTCCAGAACCGACAGATTGCCTTTTTCCAGTTTCAGCAGATGGGCCGGTGCGCCTTCGGTGATCCGGTTCGGGGTGCCGAACAGCAGCCGATGGGGCCGGTCGAAGCCCATGGGCAACACCTCCTGCCATGGCAGATCCATCACCTGCCGGATATGGCGCAGCCCCTCGACCAGGCTGAGGTCGGCGCCCGCCAATGTGCCGTCCTCCAGCGTCAGGCGACCGGCCTTGCGCGTGATCGCGCGGCCGTTGAGGGCGAAGCCTGTCCGGTCGGTGCCCGCCACGGCCATCGCGTCCGAGACCGGGATCGCGGCCTCGGGCCGGGCGCGCAGGGCGAGGCGCAGGGCCGCCTCATGCACATGGTGGCCGTCAGCGATCAGGCCGAACCACGCGGCCCGGTCCAGCGCCGCGCCGACAAGACCCGGCTGGCGGTGATTCAGCCCCGACATCGCGTTGAACAGATGCGTGACCATGCGCGCCCCGGCCTCCAGCGCGGCGCAGGCCGTGTCGTAGTCGCAATCGGAATGGCCAAGCGCCACGATGACGCCGCCCTCGGACAGCCGCGCAATCTGTTGCGGGTTGGCGCGTTCGGGGGCGAGCGTGATCATCAGAACGCCGACGCGCGCCTTCGCGGCAAGATAGCGGTCGACATCCGCGTCGGTCAGGTCGCGCAGCTGCCCCGGGTCATGCGCCCCGGCAATGGCGAGATGCGGCCCTTCCAGGTGCAGGCCCAGGATGCCGGGATCAGCCGCTTTCGCTGCCGAGATCAGCGAGATCGCCCGGGAGATCGCCTGCGGCGTGTCGGAGATGAGCGTGGGCAGGATCGCCCCGGTGCCGAGGTGGCGATGGGCGGCGAGGATCTCCAGCACGTCGCCGGGCGCTTCGCACTCGCCCAGCATCCGCCCCGCGCCGCCATTGACCTGCAGATCGAGCGGGGCGGGGCAGAGAAGCGGCGCGTCCTCGCGCGCCTTGCCCTTGCGCAGCGCCGCGATGCGCCCGCCCTTGATCTCGATCT
Source organism: Maritalea mobilis (assembly GCF_019800885.1). Classification (GTDB taxonomy): domain Bacteria; phylum Pseudomonadota; class Alphaproteobacteria; order Rhodobacterales; family Rhodobacteraceae; genus Roseibacterium; species Roseibacterium beibuensis. Next base: position 743,689 of record NZ_JAHVKE010000001.1, on the reverse strand, counting down.
CCATGCCCCGGTGCAGGCCGGTGCCATCGAGGATGTCGACCGAGACGAGTTTCATGGCAGCGCCCGGGCGAGGCGGAGCGCGCCGTCCAGCGGGCGCCCGGCAGCGGGGCGGCAGGCCTTGGTCAGCTCGTCGGGGAGAAGCGGCGCGAGCAACTCGCCCAAGCCCCCCACCAGAACCAGAGGCTCCCCCGGGTGATGACCCACATCCTCAAGGCCTTCCCTCAGCGCGGCCAGCGTGTCGGCGATGAGGCCCTGCGCCATCGGGGTTTCCTTGTGGCGCAGCACCAGCCGGGCCAGTTGCGCGAAATCGCCGGGACCGGCGTCGCGGGCGAAGAGAACCGGGTGGGGCGGCGTCGCCTCGATCAACGCGTCGGCGAGGGGGTCTTCGGGCAGGCGACCGTCCTTTACGTGCAGGGCACGCGACAGCGCGCGGCGCCCCAGCCACGCGGCCGACCCCTCGTCACCGAGGCGAAAGCCCCAGCCGCCGATATGGCGGGTTTCACCCTGCGCCTTGCGGATGAAGAAGGAGCCGGTGCCAAGGCTGGCCAGGGTGCCGTCGGCCCCGTCCAGCGCGCCTTCCATGGCGGTCACCGAGTCGTCCACGACATAGGCAAGGAAGGGCAGGCGGGTCGCGAACCTGTCGGCCGCACCGGGCAAGCGCCCCCCGGCAAGGCCCGCACAAATCCGCGCCCGGGGAAGGTCGGACCACCCCAGGCCGACCGCGCCAAGCGCCTCGACCAATGCCTCGCGGATCGCGGCCTCGGCCCCGGCGGGATCGGTCACGATATTGGCCGGGCCGCCCCGTGTCTCGATCGGTGCGCCGCCCGCAATCGACAGGGCGACGCGGCAGCCCGTGCCCCCACCGTCGATGCCGATATCGATCCGCTCGTCCATGCCATCCTTTCAGTCCAGCGCCACGGCCTGCCCGGTCCGGGCCGATTCCTGCGCGGCAAGGCCCATTTTGACCGCCCACGCGCCGTCGTCCAGCGTCACCTCGGGGCGGCGGCCGTGACGGATCGCCTCCAGAAAGCGCTGGTGCTGGTAGTAGGTCGCGCCGTTATGGTCCCCCGCATCGAGCAGTTGGCGGTCAACCGGGATCTCGATCTCGCGCGGGCCTGTGGGATTGCGCGGGCTGACGATGACGCGCGGGATGGGGGCAGGGCCGATATCGTGGTTCCAGAAGCGGGTGGGACCGGGCACCTTGGCCTCGATCTTGCCCTCGGGGCCGATGGCGGAAATGTCTTCCTGGTATTCCGAGCCCTCGGCAAACATGGACAGTTCCAGCATGGCCCGCGCGCCGCGCGCGAAGTCCACGATGACATAGCCGTGGTCCCAGATGTCGGGCACCGCGCCGTCATAACTCTCGTCGAGGTGGTTCACGGCCTGACCGGCGCTGGACATGACGCGCACCGGGTCATCATTCAGGATGACGCGCATCAGGTCGAAGAAATGGCAGCATTTCTCGACCAGCGTGCCGCCGGTGTTGTGGTTGAACCGGTTCCAGTCCCCCACCTTCTTCAGGAAGGGAAAGCGGTGTTCGCGGATCGTCAGCATGCGGATGCCGCCCGTGGCCGCATCCGCCATCTCGCGGAACCGGGCGACGGGGGGCATGTAGCGATATTCCATCGCCACCCAGATCGGCGCGGGGAAGTTGCGCGCCAGTTTCGCAAGGTGCGGCGCGTCCTCGGCCCGGGTGAAAACGGGTTTCTCGACCAGCACGGGCAGGGGGCGTGTCGCCGCGACCTCCTGCAACTGTCCGATATGGCGGTGGTTGGGCGAGGCGATAACCAGCGCATCCACGTCGTTGCGGTTCAGAAGCGCGGGCAGGTCGCTGGCCCGCGTGGCCCCCGGCACCAGCGCGCGGGTGAACAGCGCCTGCTCCTCGTCGGGTTCGACGAAGGCGCTGACCTCGGCCTCCGCCAGAAGGGCGATGTTGCGGATATGCTCCCGTCCCATCATCCCGCATCCCAGGATGCCATATCGTGTCATGCGCCGTGTCCTCCCCTGCAGCGCGGTGTCATGGAATGCGCGCGACGTAGCGCGCGCGGGCCGGATCGAACCAGCTTTGCGAATACTCGATGGGCTGGCCGTCCTGGTCGAAGCTGAGACGGGCGACAAGGCCCATGGGCTGGCCCGCGGGCAGGCCGATTTCGGGCGCGGCCCAGTCCGGCAGCGGCTCGACGCCCACGCGGTCCTCGGCCCGGATGACGGTGAAGCCCAGCTTCTCGGCATAGGTCTTGTACAGCGACTCCGACAGTATCGACGGGGCAAGCCGTGGCGCATGGCGCGGGTCGAGCCAGATCTCCTCGGCCGAGGCGGGCGTGCCGTCGAGCGCGCGGATGCGCCGAATGCGCCAGGCCCAGTTGGCCGCGCCGATATCGGGCAGGTCGCCGGGTTTCGACATCCCGTCGAGCGAGATGACACGCGCCGTGGGCAGGCCGCCGCCCTCGATCCTTTCCAATCGAAAGAAGGCGTAGATGCCCCGGTCGCGTGGGCCGCCGAGAACGTAATTGCCCGACCCGTGCCGCCGCTCGATCAGCCCGCGTTCGGTCACGACGGCCAGCGCCTTGCGCAGCGTGACCGGGGACACGCCATAGCCGTCCGCCATCTGCCGCTCGGGCGGCAGGCGGTCGCCCGGGGCCATGCGCCCGGTGCCGATCTCGATGGTCAGGTGTTCTGCGATGCGCAGATAGGCGGGCAGGGCGCCCGGCTCTGCGTGCGGCGGCATGGCCATGCTCCTCCTCCCCGAAGCGGTGGCGCGAGTCAAATTGTTATACCATTGATCTACACGTGGCGGGCCTGCTACGCAAAGGGTGAATTCGAGGCAGGGAGGAGCCCAGAATGACCGTTGTCCCCGTCACATCCGCCGATCTCGACGCCGCCGAGGTGTCGTGGTTCGCCGCACTCTGTTCCGATGATTACGAATATCTCGGCGTGCCCGACGGGCGGCTCAGATCCAGCTGGGCGCATTGCTCGTCCATCCTGAAGGAGGCCGAGGCGCAGGGGTTTCGCAACATCCTGTGCCCCTCCAGCTACCAGGTGGGCCAGGACACGCTCAGCTTCGTGGCCGCGGGCAGTCAGGTGACCGAGACAATCAACATGCTGGCCGCCGTGCGCTGCGGAGAGATGCAGCCGATCATGCTGGCGCGCACCATCGCGACGCTCGACCACATGCTGGAAGGGCGGCTGACGGTGAACATCATTTCGTCCGACTTTCCGGGCGAGAAGGCCGACAGCGCGTTCCGCTACCAGCGCTCGCGCGAGGTTGTGGAAATCCTGAAACAGGCCTGGACGCGGGACGAGATCAACTTCGCAGGTCAAGTCTATGATTTCAAAGGCCTGACGACCGATCCGGCCAAGCCGTATCAGACCGGCGGCCCCTTGTTGTATTTCGGGGGATATTCGCCCGACGCGCTGGAACTGTGCGGCGAGCATTGCGATGTCTACCTGATGTGGCCCGAGCCCAAGGAGCAGATCGCCGCGCGCATGAAAGCGGTGAACGCCGTGGCCGAACGCTACGGGCGAACGCTGGATTACGGGCTGCGCGTGCATGTGATCGTGCGCGACACCGAGGCCGAGGCGCGCGAGTATGCGGACCACCTGACCTCGAAGCTGGACGACGAGTTGGGGCAGTTGATCCGGGAACGCGCCCATGATTCCGGATCGCTTGGCGTCAGTCACCAGGCCCGCGCGCGGGAACTGGCCGACCAGTTCGGCTATGTCGAGCCGCATCTTTGGACCGGGATCGGGCGCGCGCGCTCGGGCTGTGGTGCGGCGCTTGTGGGCTCCGCCGACCAGGTGCTGTCGGAGATCGAGGCCTACAGGAAGATGGGCATTCGCGCCTTCATCTTCTCGGGCTACCCGCACCTGGACGAATGCCGCCAGTTCGGGCGATTGGTCTTGCCGGAATTGAAAACCTGTTCGCTGCCCGAAGTATATGGCCGGATGCCAGAGGGCCTACCGAACACACCGCTTGGCGCAGGGGAGAGACGCTGATGGACCGGATCGCAGTTGGACCGCTGGAGATGTCGAGCATCGTCTATGGCATGTGGCGGCTTGGGGATGACGCGGACACCTCGCCCGCGCATGTGCAGGCCAAGGTCGAAGCCTGCCTTGCACAAGGCATCACCACGATGGACCAGGCCGACATCTACGGCGATTACGGCGCCGAGCAGCTGCTTGGGGCGGCCTTCCGCGCGGCACCTGACCTGCGCGACCGCGTCGAACTGGTGACGAAATGCGATATCGTGGCGCCTGCCGGGTATCATGCGGACAAGCGGGTGAAGTATTACGACACCTCGGCGGGGTATATCACCGCATCGGTCGAGCGGTCGCTGAGAGAGATGGCGACGGACCGGGTGGACCTTTTGCTGATCCACCGGCCCGACCCGCTGATGGACCACGAGGAAACGGGCCGCGCTTTGGATGGCCTCGTCGCCTCGGGCAAGGTGCGCGCGGTGGGCGTGTCGAATTTCCGCCCCTGGGATTGGAAGCTGCTGCAATCGGCGATGCGCGAGCCGCTGGTCACGAACCAGATCGAGATGAGCGTGCTGCACATTGATCCGTTTACCAATGGGGACCTGGCCTTCCATCAGCAGGCGGGGGTGCCGCTGATGGCGTGGTCGCCGCTGGCCGGGGGGCGGCTGTTCGCGGGGGAGGGCGCTGTCGTTCGCGCGGTGCTGGAGCGGATCGGCGCGGAGCAGGGTGTCGACGCGGCGGCTGTTGCGGTGGCATGGCTCTTGCGACATCCGGCCAAGATCCTGCCGGTGATGGGCACCAACAGCCTGGACCGGATCGCGGGGCTGTCGGACGCCTTGAAGGTCACGCTGGACCGGCAGGACTGGTTCGAGATCTACACCGCCGCGCTTGGGCACGAGGTGCCGTAGGGGGGCTGCGCGGCCTGCGTGCCCCCGTCCGGGGGCCTTGTCCGCGCATCGGGGGCGCTGCCCCCGGACCCCCGGAGTTTTTCGGCCAAGATGAAGGGGGCCTCAGGCGCGCAGGGTGAGGCCGGTTTCCGTATCGAACAGGTGCATCGCGGTGGACTTCGCGGTGAGGGTGACCTTGTCGCCGGGGCGGATGGTCGTTTGGCCGGGATTGTGCACGGTGACCGGGGTTCCGTTCTGGAACGTGCCGTAGAGGTAGCTTTCCGAGCCGAGCTGTTCCACCGCGCCGACATGGGCATGCAACGCGCCGTCGGGGTCGGGCTGAAGCTCGGTCGGGCGCAGGCCGAGGGTGACCGCCTGGCCGGGGGCTTGGGTGAACCGCCCCTCGGGCAGGTCGATCGTGTCGCCGGTGTCGAGGATCAGCCGGCTGCGGTTGTCCGCGTCCGTGCGGCCCTGCAGGAAGTTCATCTTGGGGCTGCCGATGAACCCGGCCACGAACAGGTTCGCGGGGGTGTTGAACAGGTCGAGCGGGCGGCCGAACTGTTCCAACTCGCCCAGGCGCAGGACGGCGATCTTGTCGGCCATGGTCATCGCCTCGACCTGGTCATGGGTGACGTAGACCATCGTGTTGCCAAGCCGCTTGTGCAGCGCCGCGATCTCGCCGCGCATGTCGACGCGCAACTCGGCATCGAGGTTCGAGAGCGGCTCGTCGAAGAGGAAGATGTTGGGTTCGCGCACCACGGCGCGGCCGATGGCGACGCGCTGGCGCTGCCCGCCGGACAGGTCCTTGGGGCGGCGGTCGAGCAGCATGTCGATCTGGAGCATCTTGGCGACCGCCTCGACCTTCTCGCGGATCTGGGGTTTGGGCGTCTGGATGTTTTCCAGCCCGAACGAGAGGTTCTGGCGCACGGTCATGTGCGGATAGAGCGCGTAGGACTGGAACACCATGGCCAGCCCCCGGTCGGCGGCGGGGATGGCGTTGACGACCTCCTCCCCGATGGCGACCTCGCCAGCGGTGATGCTTTCCAACCCCGCGATCATCCGAAGCAGGGTGGATTTCCCGCAGCCCGAGGGGCCGACGAAGACGCAGAACTCGCCATGGTCGACGGTCAGGTCGATGCCCTTGATGACCTCGACCGAGCCGTAGGATTTGCGCACCCCGCGCAGGTCCAGCTTTGCCACTTACTTGCCCCCCGTCGATGCGATCCCGGTTGCGATGTATTTCTGCAGGAACATGAAGACGCAGGCGATGGGCAGAAGCGTCAGCACCGTCATCGCCAGAAGCGAGGACCAATCTGTCTGAAGCTCTCCCTGGAAGGAGTTGAGCGCGAGTTGCAGGGTGAAATTCTCCGATTGGGTGAGCACGATCAGCGGCCAGAGGAAATCGTTCCAACGCCACATGATGGCGAGGATGGCCAGCACCGCGATGGCGGGCGCCGAAAGCGGAAGGATGATGCGCCAGTAGATCTTCCATTCCGAGGCCTTGTCCATGCGCGCGGCATCGAGGATCTCGTCGGGGATGGTCAGCATGTACTGACGCAGCAGAAAGACGCCCGTGGGCGTGGCCGCGCCGGGGATGATCACGCCCCAGAGGGAGTTGAACAGGCCCAGTTCGGTGACGATCAGGAACAGCGGGACCAGCACGACCGTCTGCGGGATCATCAGGGTCGAGATGACGAGGAGGAGCACGGTGGTGCGGCCCCGAAACTCGTATTTCGACAGCGCGAAGGCGGCCATGGAGTTGACCAGCAGCATCAGCGCGGTGGCCATGATGGTGATGAAGGTCGAGTTCCAGAAATAGCGCAGGAAGGAGAAGCGCTCGAAGAGGTCGGTGTAGTTCTCGGTCGCCAGCGCGATGCGGTCCACCGGCTCGCGCTGGTCGATGGTGACGCGCAGGCGTTCGGTGGGGTTTTCCGGGTCGATCATCTGCGCTTGCAGGCCCACGCGGCGCAACTGTGCCAGGACCTGCCCCTCGTATTCCCCGCCGGTCATCAGGAACAGGGGCAGGGGGTCGTCATAGCCGTCCACCATCACGGTTTCCTGCTGGTAGGGCAGGAAGGTGGGGGGATAGCGTTGCAGGTCGGCCTCGGTCTTGAAGGACGACATGACCAGCCAGACGACGGGGCCGAACATCAGGAAGATGCCCAGCGTCAGGTAGGCGTAGCTGGCCCAGTCGGTCCAGTGCAGCCGTGCGCCGCCGCGCGTGTTCGTCAGGAAGGCCCAGACCCTAGCCATCGACATTCCTCCGGTTGAGCCACAGTTGCACGAGCGTCAGCAGGATCAGCACCAGCGCCACGAGCAGCGAGGCCGCGGCGGCAAGGCCGAAGAGGCGCGGCGCCCCGGCAAAGCCGCGTTCGTAGATATACTGGATGATGAAGGTCGTCGCCGTGCCCGGGCCGCCGCCGGTAAACGCATAGACCTCGTCGAAGGTTTGCACGCCCTTGATGAGGGCCAGCACGAGTACAACCAGCATGGTGGGCGCCAGCAGCGGCAGGGTGATCCGCGTCAGGCTGCGCCAGGGGCTGGCGCGATCCATGATCGCGGCCTCGTAGACGTCGCGGGGGATCGCTTGCAGCCCGGCCAGCAGGATCAGCGTGTAGAACCCCATATGCGCCCAGACCGAGATGAAGACCGACCATGCGAAGGCCCACCCGGCGTCCACCAGCCAGTTGATGCCACCCGCGCCGGTCCAGTCGAGAAAGGCATTCAGCACGCCCTCGCGTTGCAGGATCCACTTCCAGATCAAGGCGACGACGACGGGTGACAGAAGGACGGGAAAGAAGAAAACGGCCCGGAAGAAGCCGCGCGCGCGGATGTCGCGGTTCAGGATCAGCGCGGTCAGCAGCGAGAAGCCGACCATGAAGCCGACCTGAAGCGTCACGAACCAGGTGGTGTTCCACACCGCGCGCCAGAACTTGTCCTCGCGGCAGGAGTTGGGGTCGAAATGGTTGGTGCAATCGGTCAGTTGCACGAAATTGCGCAGGCCGACATCGGGGCGGTCGGCCAGAAGCACGTTGTCGCCGCCCGTGGTGGCATAACTGAAATTCAGGATGACGGGCAGGAAGGCGAAAAGGCCGAACAGCACCAGGTTCGGCGCAAGGAACACCCAGGCCAGTTTGTTCATGCCCAGAAGGCGCTGAAGCGCCAGCATGGGGATCTCGACGATCCGCATCAGCGGAGAGATGAGGCTGAGCATCGGGTCGTGACCGTTAGGGCAGGTCCCCGCACCCCGAGAGGGCGGGGACCGAACCTGTGTTACTGGGTTTCCGCCATCGCGGCGGCGAGGTCATCGGCCATGCGGCCCACGGCGTCTTCGACGCTCAACTCACCCACGATGGCCTGGCTGACCCGTTCGACGGTGATGCCGAACATCGCGCGGTTGCCGGCATAGCCCTGGTAGGCGAAGGCCGCCGGGGCCACGTCGGGCAGATCGGCGGCAAAGGCCGTCAGGGCCGCGGCGGCAGGGTCGGACACGTCCTGGTATTCGACCATGTCGCCGACCCCGAGATGCGCAGGCAGGTTGCGCGTGCGCGAGGTGACCTCGGCATAGATCTCGGGCTGGGCGAGGAAGTCGATCACGGCGGCGACGATCTCGGGGTGGTCGGTCTGCTCGAAGCCGACGATGCCCGCGCCACCCGGCATGCCGGAACAGGCGCCAGCCGGCCCGCAGGGGGAGCCCACGACCTGCCAGTCGAAGAAATCGCCGACCTGTTCGTCCATGCGCCCGACCTGCCAGCTGCCGGAATAGTAGAACACCAATTCGCCGTTGATGAATTCCTGCGCCGCGTCCTGGTAGGTCGCGCCGCCCTGGCCGGCCCAGACATCGCGCGCCATGGTGCCGTCCTCGTTCCAGGCGACGAATTGCGCGACGAAGGCGGCGAAGCCGTCATCGGACAGCGTGGGGGTGCCGTCCTCGCCGAAAAGCGCCGCGCCATAGCTGATCGCGGGACCGGCGACACGGTGGCCCGACCGGTCGATCGCCATGGGGAAGGGGGTGTCGGTGGCTTCGGCCACGGCACGGCTGGCCTCGGCCCAGTCCTCCCAGGTGGCGTCTTCGCCCGGCATCTCGACGCCCGCCTGCTCGAAGAGCGTGGCGTTGACGAAGGCGCCGGTGATGGTCAGCTGGCTGTGCATGCCGTAGATACCCGCGTCATCGGGGCCGCCGCGATACCAGTCGAGCGTGCCGCCGAAGGCCTCTTCCCAGGCGGTGGCATCAACGTAGGGTGTCAGGTCGAGGTAATATTCGTTCAACCCGCCGAGGTCGGTGACCTTGGCCAGGTCCGGGCCGGTGCCAGCGGCCAGCTGCACGGGCAGGTTTTCGAGAATCGCCTGGTAAGGCACCACGTCGACGATCACGTCGACGCCGTCGTTCTCGGCCTCGAACCGGGTCAGAACGTCATCATAGACTTCGCATTCATTGCCATCCGAGTAGCACATGAAGCGGATTTCCTGGGCGCTGGCCGCGCCGGCCAGCACGATCAGGCCAGTTGCGAGCGCGGTGGACGCGGCGAATTTCGATCGGGTCACGGTCTATCCTCCCTGAAGGACCATTTACTGTCTGTGTGCCGGTTCGGCGTAATCTGTGTTTGTGACACTTTTCTTGGCCAATCACCGGTATACCGGTGGCCGGCTGCGCCACCATGGCGGGAAAATTCACACCAAGCAACCGTCTGTGTGACGGCTGTCATCACGTCGCCCGTTCGCGGCGTGCGCTCAGCCCGCCGCCGCAAGAAGCTGTGCGTTTCCGCCCGCCGCCGTCGTGTCGATGCACAGATGCCGTTCGAGGGTCAGGCGCGGGGTCGGGTCGGCCTCGGCGATCAGGGGCAGGATCGGCCCGTCGCGCTTGGCCAGCGCCTGCACGATCGCGCGCAGGGTGGCGTCCTCGGCCCAGCAGATCACCGCGTCGAGGGGGGCGAGCGTTTCCAGCCAGTCGGACGGCACATGCCCGGACAGTCCGTCATCCACCCCCGGCGCCACCGCCAGCGCGGTGCAGCCCGCCTGCCGGGCCAGCCGCGCCTGGTCTTCCGCCGCCTCCTTGCCGGGGCCGAGGCAAAGGACGCGCCCTCGCGGATGCGTGCTCAGGCGGTTCGACTCCCCCGTCGGTCCGGGCAGTGAGCGTGCGGAGAGGGTTGCATCCCGTGGATCAGGCAGGGCGGCGAGCGCCTTTTCCAGCATGGCGCGATCCACGGCGGGGGCATTCGTCGCCGGTTCCCGTCGCAGCGGGGCTTGCGTGAACCGGCTGACATAATGCGGGCCGCCCGCCTTCGGTCCGGTGCCCGACAGGCCCTCTCCGCCGAAGGGCTGGCTGCCGACCACGGCCCCGATCTGGTTGCGGTTGATATAGGTGTTGCCGACCCGGATGGCGGCGCAGACCTGCTGCACCCGGTCGTCGATGCGGCTGTGCATGCCGAAGGTCAGGCCATAGCCCTTGGCATTCACGGCCTTGATCACCTTGTCCAGATCGCGCGCCTTGTAGGTTGCGACATGAAGGACGGGGCCAAAGACTTCGCGCGTCAGCTTCGCGATGCCGCCCGGCAGTGACAGAAGGGTGGGCGGCACGACATGGCCCTGCGCGGGGCGGTCGAGCTGGGCGATCAAGCGCCCTTCGCGCCGGGCCGTATCGATATGGGCCTCGATATCCGTCTGCGCCCTGGCGTCGATGACGGGGCCGATATCAGTGAAGAGGTGCCACGGATCGCCAAGGCGCAATTCCGCCATCGCGCCCTTCAGCATGTCGATCACGCCGTCGGCCACATCCTCCTGCACATAAAGCATGCGCAGCGCCGAGCAGCGCTGCCCCGCGGATTGGAAGGCCGAGGCAAGGATGTCGCGGATGGCCTGTTCCGGCAGGGCGGTGGAGTCGACCACCATCGCGTTCAGCCCGCCGGTTTCCGCGATCAGCGGCGCGGTGGGCGGCAGGTGGTCGGCCATGGCACGGTTGATCGCCTGCGCGGTGGCGGTCGAGCCGGTGAAGCAGACCCCAGCAATACGCGGGTCGGAGGTGAGGGCCGCGCCCACCACGCCCCCCTCGCCGGGCAGGAGTTGCAGCACCTCGCGCGGGACGCCCGCCTCGTGCATCAACTGCACGGCGCGGTGCGCGATCAGGCTGGTGGTTTCAGCGGGTTTCGCGAGCACACCGTTGCCCGCGGCCAGCGCAGCCGAAATCTGGCCGGTGAAGATCGCAAGCGGGAAGTTCCACGGCGAGATGCAGGTGAAGAGCCCGCGGGCTGGCGTGGTGAGGGCGTCCGCCTCATTGGCGTAGTAGCGCAGGAAATCCACCGCTTCGCGGAGCTCGCCAACCGCGTCGGGCAGCGTCTTGCCGGCTTCGCGGGCGAGCAGGGCGAACAGTTCTCCGAAATGCGCCTCGTAGAGGGCGGCGGCGCGCCGCAAGACCTCGGCGCGTGTCGCGGCGGAGGCATCCCATGGGCGTGCATGGTCAAGGGCTGTGGCGACGTCCTGTGGGCTGGCCTCCTGCACGGTGCCGACCCTGTCCTCGGGATCGGCGGGCGCGGAAACTTCGCGGCTCGTGCCGGGGGCAAGGTTGCCGGCAATGAGCGGCGCTGCCGTCCAGCAATGCCCGGCAAAGGGCGCTCGGGCCGCCTCGATCTCGGCCAGCGTCGCTGGGTCGGCGAGGTCGAAGCCTTTTGAGTTCACCCGCCCCGTGCCGAACAGGGCATTCGGCCGGGTGACCGCGCTATTCGCACCAGTCGTGGCGATCTGCTCGAACGGGTCGGCGGCCACAGCCGCGACCGGCACATCCGCATCCAGAACCTGGTGGACGAAGCTGGAATTCGCCCCGTTTTCCAGCAGCCGCCGCACGAGATAGGCCAGCAGGTCGCGATGCGCCCCGACGGGCGCGTAGATCCGGCAGCGCGTGGCGTTGCCGCGCCGGACCTCTTCGTGCAGCGTCTCACCCATGCCGTGCAGGCGCTGGAACTCGAAGGCGGTCGGGTCATCGGCCATTTCCAGGATCGCGGCGACCGTTTGCGCGTTGTGGGTGGCGAATTGCGGGTAGATGCGGTCCGTCATGCCCAGCAATTTGCGCGCATTGCAAAGGTAGGAGACGTCGGTCGCCACCTTGCGCGTGAAGACCGGGAACCCGGGCAAGCCCTCGACCTGCGCGCGCTTGATCTCGGTATCCCAATAGGCACCCTTGACCAGCCGCACCATAAGGCGCCGGTCCAGCCGGTCGGCCAGCGCGTGCAGCCAGTCGAGCATCGGGGCGGCGCGCAGCCCGTAGGCCTGCACCACGACCCCGAACCCATCCCACCCGGCCAAGGCGTCATCGGAAAGCACGGCTTCGATCACGTCCAGCGACAGGTCCAGCCGGTCGGCCTCTTCCGCGTCGATGTTGAGGCCGATATGCGCCGCGCGGGCGGCGCGGGCGAGGGTGCGCACACGCGGCACCAATTCCTCCATCACGCGGTCGCGCTGTGCTTCTTCATAGCGGGGATGCAGGGCCGACAGCTTGATCGAGATGCCGGGATTGTCGCGGATATCGTCCGACCGGCAAGCGGCGGCCAGGGTGTCGATGGCGTGGGCGTAGGCCTCGAAATAGGTCTGCGCATCGTCCGCCGTCATCGCGGCCTCGCCCAGCATGTCGTAGGAATAGCTGTAGCCCTTGGCCTCCATCCCGGCGGCGCGGGACATGGCCGCGTTCACCGTCTCGCCCAGCACGAACTGCCGCCCCATCTCGCGCATGGCGCGGCCCACGGCGGCGCGGATCACCGGCTCGCCCAAGCGGCGCACGGCACCGCGCAGGACATTGGCCATGCCCTCGCCATCCTGCAACACGCGCCCTGTCAGCATCAGCGCCCAGGTCGAGGCATTGACCAGCGAAGAGGAGGATTTGCCCAGATGCGCGCCCCATTCCGAGGGCGCGATCTTGTCCTCGATCAGGGCGTCGATGGTGGCGGCATCCGGCACGCGCAACAACGCCTCTGCCAGGCACATCAGGGCAACGCCCTCACGCGTGCTGAGGCCATACTCGGCCAGGAACAGCTCCATCATGCCCGGCGTCTTGTCCGCGCGCAGTGCCTCGATCAGCCTTGTGGCCCGCTTGGTGGTGGCCGCGCGCGTGGCGGCATCGGGGGCATGCGCCGCCATGAGATCGCGCAGGATCGCATCCTCGTCGCCGTATTGCGCGGCCCGGATGCGGGCCCAGATTTCGGCGATGGCTTGGGGTGTTCTGGGCTGGTCGAGGGGCATGGCGTCACCTTTGCAAAGGCAGGTCCGGTGTGATGCACCATCGTACACCCATGCATGCAGGCGGTTTTCCTTGACTTGTGAAATTCGAGGACGTTTTTCCTTTTACAAAGCCAAATGAAAGGAAGTCAGATGCCAGATGGTGCCGCTCTCGATCTTTTCGACCGCAAGATCCTTGCCGTGCTCAGCCGGGATGGGCGCCTGCCGATCACCGAGATCGCGCGCGAGGTCGGGCTGTCGAAAAGCCCCACGCAGGCCCGTGTGCGGCGGCTGGAGCGCGAGGGCTATATCCTCGGCTACCGCGCGCTTCTGGACCCGGCCAAGCTCGACCGCGAGCATGTCGCCTTTGTCGAGGTGCGCCTGACCGACACGCGCGAGGCGGCCTTGTCCGCCTTCAACGCGGCGGTGCGCGCCGCGCCCGAGATCGAGCAATGCCACCTGATCGCGGGACAGTTCGACTACCTGTTGAAGATCCGCTGCCGGGACATGCGCGCCTATCGCGATGTCCTGGCCGAGGTCGTGTCGAACCTGCCGTACCTGTCATCGACCTCGACCCACGTGTCGATGCAGGCCGTGAAGGACGCCGCGCTTTGAAGGAGGCGCAGGAAATCTCGAGATTTCCGGCAGGAAAACCCGGGTTTTGCTGCCGCGCTTTGGCTCAGAGCTTCGACAGGTGCGAGGCGCACCCGGTCAGCGCGGCGTAATCGTCGGTGACGACGGCGATGCCGAACTGTTCCATGAAGCCCGAGAAACGGCCCTTGTCGCGAAACGCTTCGACAAGGCCCAACTCTCCCAGCCAGGGCAGGAAGTGCCGGGTCACGCCGCCGACAAGGTAGATGCCGCCGAAGGGCAGGTGGGACAGGGCCAGGTCGCCGATCACGACCCCCATCATCCGGACGTAAAGGCGCCCTGTCTCCAGCGCGCGGTCGTCGCGGGCGGACATGGCGTCGAGGATTTCGTTCGGCGCGGCATCGCGCCCGTGCAGCGCCTTGTGCAGGCGGCTGACCCCGCGCCCCGACAGGACCTCTTCGACCGAGGGGTGGCCGTGCCCATCGTCGAGCTTGTCCAACAGCGGCAGCAGCGTCGGCTCCGACGCGGGCAGGGAGACATGGCCGGCCTCGGAAGGCGGCACGAAGCGCCCGGCGGCGGTGTCGAAGACCGGGCAGGCGTTGAACCCGGTGCCGATGCCCACGACCAGCTTCGCGGCATGGGCCGTGTGCGGCGGCTGCGGCAGGACCTCGTTCAGGTTGTCCGCGCTGATGTGGCCGATCGCATGACCTTGCGCCTGAAGGTCATTCAGGACGGCCACCTTGTCGGCGGTCAGGGCGCGGCCCAGAACCTCGCGGTCGATCCGCCAGTCGAGGTTGGTCAGTTGCGCCACCCCGTCGCGCACCGGCCCGGCCGCGGCGACGCAAACGCCGGTGATCTGGGTCGGGGTGATGGCGCATTGCTCAAGATAAGCCTGGATGACGGCGTCGATGCCCGCATGCTCGGCATTGCGGAAGCGGCGGATGCTGTCAGCATCGACTTGTGGCCCATGGGCCAGAGCCACACGCGTGTTGGTGCCACCGATATCGGCAACGAGGGACAGGCCGCTTTCTTGCGTCATGAGGGTCGCATCCGTTTCGCGTGTCAGGCCGGGGTGTCGCGCCACCAGCGGGCCAGCGCGTCATAAGACGCTTTCGGGGTTCTTGCCAAGCTGTCGAAGTCGACATGGATCAGGCCGAAGCGTTTCTCGTAGCCGAGCGACCATTCGTAATTGTCCATCAGCGACCACACGAAATAGCCCGCCACGGGCGCCCTCGCGTCCATGGCCTGTCGGACCGCGTGAAGATGGGCGTTGAGGTAGTCGATGCGCGCGGTGTCGGGTGTCTCCGGCGTGTCCGCATTGGCCATGCCGTTTTCGGTGACGTAGATCGGCAGATCGCCGGAGTAGTCGCGGGCATTGCGGATCAGGAAATCGCGCAGGCCGTCGGGATAGATCTCCCACCCCATCTGGGTCAGAGGCAGAAGCGGCCCGGCCGGTTCGTAATTCGGCCAAGCCCCGTCCTTGTGGCGAATGCGCTGGCGTGTGTAATAGTTCACGCCCAACCAGTCGAGCGGCTGACCGATCAAGGCGAAATCGTCCTGCCAGCTGTCGGGCAGATGCGGCTCCAGCCCTTCCAGCACCTCCGCCGGGTATTGCCCCTTGAACAGCCCGCCAAGGAAGAACCGGTTGTAGATCGCGTCGTAGCGGCGGGCGGCGGCCTGATCCTCGGGCGCGTCGCTGGCAGGTTCGGCCCATTCGAAATTGCAGACCGCGCCAAGATTTTTCATGCCCAGCCCCCGCATCACCTCGATGGACCGGCCGTGGCTTTTCAGGATGTGATGCATGGCGCGCGCCGTCGCCCGGATATCGCGCAGGCCCGGCGCGTGGGCGCCATCGAAATGCGACAGCCAGCCGACGCACCACGGCTCGTTGATGGGGGCGGCGGACCACACGCGATCGCCGATGCGGCGCATGACGGTTTCGGTGAACTCGGCGAACCATTCGGGCATGTCCGCATTGCGCCAGCCGCCCCTGTCGGCCAGCGGCTGCGGCAACTCCCAATGGTAGAGCGTCGCGGCGGGCTTGATCCCGCGCGCCAGCATCCCGTCCACAAGCCGGTCATAGAAATCCAGCCCCTCGACATTGGGCTGACCGACCCCGTCGGGCAGCACCCGCGCCCAGGAGGTCGAGAAGCGATACACCTCGGCCCCAAGCCCCGCGATCAGGTCGAGGTCCTCTTCCCAACGGTGATAATGATCGCAGGCCAGCGCGCCGTCCTCTGCCCGGACGACATTGCCGGGCGTCGCGGCGAAACTGTCCCAGTGGCAGGGACCGGCGCCGCCGAATTGGCTTCCTTCGATCTGGTAGGCCGAGGTGGCCACCCCGAAGAGGAAACCGTCGGGGAAATCGGTACGGGTGTGATCCATCTTTGGTCCTTCAGGTTGCGGGGGCGGGCCCGGTCGAGCGGCCAACCGTCAGTTCGGTTTCCCACAGCTCTTGCAGGGGGGGCTGGTCGGGCTCGCGGATCAGGGCGATCAGCATCTCGGCACAGCGCCGCCCCGCCGCCCGGATGGGCGAGCGTGTCGCGGTGAACGGCGGCCCCTGCGGCGAGGTCAGCGCGTCGTTGCCGAGGTAGGAGAGCGCATCGTCGTGGCAGATCACCGAAACGTCCCGTCCCAGCGTCAGACCGGCCTCGGCGATGGCGCGCCGCGCGCCCATGGCGGGGATGATCGACGAACACAGGATGGCGGTCGGGGCCGGGTCCATCGCCAGCATCGCATGGGTGGTCGTGTAGCCATATTGCTCGGTCATCACGCCCTGGTGCATCCACTCGGGCCGCGAGGGCAGGCCGCGCTCCTGCAGCGCGTCTTCCACCCCCTTGCGGCGCCGCGCGGCGAAATCGAGGGTTTCCTGCCCATTGATCAGGGCGATCCGGCGGTGGCCGAGATCCAGCAAGAAGTCGGTGGCGCGGCGGAAGGCCCGGATATTGGCCACGTCGAACCAGCTATAGGTCGTGTACTCGCCCGTGCGGCCATGGACGAGGAAGGGTATCTTCAACTCCTGCAACAGCGGGATGCGATCGTCCACGATGCGTGGGGATTGCACCATCACCCCATCCACCGATCCGGTGGCCGCGAGGTTGCGATAGGTGGTGGCCGTTTCCTCTGCGCCCACCATCGACAAGAGCAGGTCATAGCCCTCCCGGGCATAGATCTCGCCCGCGCCGGCCAGGAAATCCGCGAAGATCGGGTTTACTGTTTCTTCCCGCCCGGTCAGCGGCACGACATGCCCGATGGTCATGGCGCGTCCCGTGGCAAGGCGCCGGGCGCGGGCATTGGGCGTGTAATTGGCGGCCTTGGCCGCGGCAAGAACGCGCGCACGGGTTTCTTCCCGAACCTCGGGGTAGCCGTTCAGCGCCCGGCTGACCGTTGTCATGGACAGGCCGAGCGAGTCGGCCAACTGCCTGAGATTCATGGCGAATGCGTTTCCAAAGCGCTTCGGATTTTCACGGCACGCTATCGGGCTGGTATGGGCGATGTCAAAGCATTCCACCGGGTCACGCCATGCTGCACCTGCGAAAGAACCCTCTAAATTCCGTGTGTTGCCATTCGCACATTGACAGACTCGGAGTGTTCCGAAAGGGTGGCCGCAACCCAAAGCGCTTTGGAGGGGCGAGCGGGTTACTGCTCCATGCACCTATCCAGATCGCTTGGGAAAAAGTGACATCCGGGCCTTGGCCCGGTGCAATTCCTGGGAGGTATTCCATGATGAAGACCCGTCTTTTCACCAGCGCCGCGATCCTGGCGCTCAGCGCCGGCGGTGCATTCGCCGAGGCGCATGGCGGCCTGATGTTCCCGGTAGGCGAGGGCGCCTTCAACTGGGACAGCTACGAGGCCTTTGCCGAAGGGCATGACTATTCCGGGGAAACACTGACCATCACCGGGCCGTGGACCGGCGCGGACGCGGAACTGGTCAACTCGGTTCTCGCCTACTTCTCCGCGGCCACCGGCGCCGAGGTGCAGTATTCCGGTTCGGACAGCTTCGAACAGGATATCGTCATCGCGGCCCAGGCTGACTCGGCCCCCAACATCGCCGTGTTCCCGCAGCCGGGCCTCGCCTCGGACATGGCCGCGCGCGGCTTCCTGACCCCGCTGGCGGATGGCACCGCGGATTGGGTGACGGAAAACTACGCCGCCGGTCAGTCCTGGGTCGATCTCGGCTCCTATGCCGGGCCCGATGGGGAGGAGGCGCTTTACGGCTTCTTCTACAAGGTCGATCTGAAATCGCTGGTCTGGTACAGCCCCGAGCAGTTCGACGAGGCAGGCTATGACGTGCCCGAAACGATGGAAGACCTGCGCGCGCTGACCGAGCAGATCGTCGAGGATGGCGAGACGCCCTGGTGCATCGGCCTGGGCTCGGGCGCGGCCACCGGGTGGCCGGCGACGGACTGGGTCGAGGACATGATGCTGCGCACCCAGCCGCCCGAGGTCTATGACCAGTGGGTCGCCAACGAAATCCCGTTCAACGACCCGGCCGTGGTCGGCGCGATCGAGGAATTCGGCTGGTTCGCCCGCAACGACGATTTCGTCAACGGCGGGGCCGAGGCCGTGGCCTCGACCGACTTCCGCGACAGCCCGGCGGGCCTCTTCACCTTCCCGCCGGAATGCTACATGCACCGCCAGGCGTCGTTCATCCCGACCTTCTTCCCGGAGGATGCGGATAGCGATTTCTTCTACTTCCCGGCCTATGCCGAAGGGGATCTCGGCAGCCCGGTGCTCGGTGCGGGGACGCTCTTTGCGATCACCGATGATGCGCCGGTGGCCCATGGCCTGATCGAGTTCCTGCAAACGCCCATCGCGCACGAGGTGTGGATGGCGCAGTCTGGCTTCCTGACCCCCTATGGCGGGGTGAACCCCGACGTGTTCGCCAGCGACGACCTGCGCAACATGAACGAGATCCTGCTGAACGCCACCACCTTCCGCTTCGACGCCTCAGACCTGATGCCGGGTGAGATCGGCGCGGGCGCGTTCTGGACCGGCATGGTCGATTACGTCACCGGCGAAGACGCCGCCGACGTCGCCGCCGCCATTCAGGAGCGGTGGGAAACGCTCAACTGAGGCACATGCCTCGGTAAGACCTGACAACCGCCCGGTCCGCCCCTCGGCGGGCCGGGCACGCAGCCAGAGCCGAGCCAAATCGGCCAGCGTCCGGCCCGGAGCCTCGGGTCGTTTTGCGAAGGGAGGGCACGCCATTGTCGCCGATCATCCAGGGCATCATCACCATCATCATCGGGGTGGGCGGATGCGTGGCCTATTTCTACTTCGCCAATCTCGTCCTCGATAAGGTCATCTTCCCTGCGCGCGGCGAGAAGGCGGGGCGCAACATCAACCGCGCCAATGCCGTGCGGCCGTGGATTTTCCTGTTTCCGGCGATGTTCGCGCTTGGGCTCTACCTCGTCTATCCGGTGGTCGGCAGCTTCATGCGCTCGCTCTACAACCGGGCGGGAGACGAGTTCATCGGCTTTGGCAATTACGCCCAACTGCTCGCGTCCGAGGATTTCCGGGTCGCCTTTTTCAACAACATCCTGTGGGTCATCTTCGTGCCCGCCGCCGCGACCTTCCTCGGGCTGTTGTCGGCGCAGCTGACCGACCGTCTGAAATGGGGCAACATCGCGAAATCGCTGATCTTCATGCCGATGGCGATCAGCTTCGTGGGCGCGTCGCTGATCTGGAAATTCGTCTACGCGCAAGACCCAGATATCGGGATCATCAACGCGATCCGGGCGGCCCTTGGCGCCGATCCGCTGGACCCGCTGCAGATCCCGTTCTGGAACAACTTCTTCCTGATGGTGATCCTGATCTGGATCCAGACCGGCTTTGCCATGGTGATCCTGTCGGCCGCGCTGCGCGGCATCCCCGAGGAAACGGTCGAGGCCGCGATCATCGACGGGGCCAACCCGTTCCAGATCTTCTTCAAGATCAAGGTGCCGCAGATCAAGTCGACCATCATGGTGGTCTGGACCACGATCACGGTGCTTGTGCTCAAGGTGTTCGACATCGTCTACACGATGACCGGCGGCAATTTCGATACCGAGATCCTGCCCAGCTACATGATGGATTTCATGTTCCGCGATGACGGGCTGGCGACGGCGGTGGCCTTCGTCATCATGGTCACCGTTCTGCCGGTGATGATCTGGAACATCCGCCAGTCGCGCGCCGAGATGCGCTGAGCCAGGGAGGGGAGAGACATGGACAATATCGCTGGCAAGAAACCCGCGCTCGTCTGGGCCACCAACCTTTCGGTCCTGCTGCTGGTGCTGCTGTGGCTGATCCCGACCGTGGGCCTGTTCGTGTCGTCCTTCCGCGACCGCGACCAGATCTCGGCCTCGGGATGGTGGGTGGCGCCCTTCTCGGTGGAGTTGACCTACCGCACCCGCTCCGATGCCGAGCCGCGCCAGGAGGGCGATCTGTGGATATACGAAGGCAACATCTTCGAAACGGCGGAGGTGCGCGAGAGCTTCGAAAGCGGCGAAAGCAGCATCGCGGCCTTCGGTCTGCGCGGGCGCGAGCCGGGCGCGTTCGAGGCCGGCCAGGAGGTCGAGAACCGCGATGGTGGCACGATCACGGTGAATGCCGACGGTTCCTACGTCTACACCGCGACCGAACCGGATGACCGCGGCCCGCGCGTCTATTTCGTGGCCGACACGCCGCCCGATTTCACGCTCGACAATTACCGAACGGTGCTGACCGCCGACAACATGGACCGCGCCTTCATCAACACGCTGACGGTGACGATCCCGGCGACGATCATCCCGATCCTGATCGCGGCCTTTGCCGCTTACGCGCTGGCCTGGATGGAGTTTCCGGGCCGGGCGCTGTTGATCGCTGCGGTGGTGGGGCTGTTGGTGGTTCCCCTGCAACTGGCGCTGGTGCCGCTGTTGAACCTGCACAACACGATCGGCATCGGGCAGAGCTTTCTCGGGATCTGGCTGGCGCATACCGGGTTCGGCCTGCCGCTCGCCGTTTACCTGCTGAGGAACTACATGGCCGGCCTGCCGCGCGACATCATCGAAAGTGCCAAGGTGGACGGCGCGACGGATTTCCAGATTTTCGTGCGGATCATCCTGCCGCTCAGCTTTCCGGCGCTTGCGTCTTTCGCCATTTTCCAGTTCCTGTGGACGTGGAATGACCTGTTGGTGGCCAAGGTGTTTTTGCCTTCGGCCGGGGAGGCTCAGGTCATGACTGTTAAAATCGCCGATGATCTGTTGGGCAGTCGAGGGGGGGACTGGGGCATTCTTGCCACGGCTGCCTTCGTGTCCATCGCGGTGCCGCTCCTGGTGTTTTTCACCATGCAGCGTTACCTCGTGCGCGGCCTGCTCGCAGGGTCGGTGAAGTAAGAGAATAAAGGACGACCGGGCTCATGAACCTGATGCAGGACCTCCCGCAAGAGCAGATCGTCGCCACCGACAAGGACTGGTGGCGCGGTGCCGTGATCTATCAAATCTATCCCCGCAGCTTCCAGGACTCGAACCATGACGGGATCGGGGACCTCGCGGGGATCATTCACCGGCTTCAACACGTGGCCGAACTGGGCGTCGATGCGATCTGGATCAGCCCGTTCTTCCGCTCGCCCATGCTCGATTTCGGCTATGATGTTAGCGACTACCGCGATGTCGACCCGATGTTCGGCACGCTTGGCGATTTCGACGCGCTGGTGACCCGCGCCCATGAATTGGGCCTGAAGGTGCTGATCGACCTCGTGCTGTCGCACAGCTCAAACCAGCACCCGTGGTTCCACGAAAGCCAGTCCAGCCGCGACAATCCGAAGGCCGACTGGTATGTCTGGGCCGATGCCAAGCCCGATGGCAGCCCGCCCAACAACTGGCTGTCGATCTTCGGCGGTTCTGCCTGGGAATGGTCGGGCGACCGGATGCAGTACTACCTGCATAATTTCCTGAAAGAGCAGCCTGACCTGAATCTGCACAACCCGCAGGTGCAGGAGGAATTGCTGAGCATCGTGCGCTTCTGGCTGGATCGCGGGGTGGATGGCTTCCGCCTCGACACGATCAATTTCTACTTCCACGACCAGAAATTGCGCGACAATCCCGCGCTCGACCCGGCGCGGCGCAACGCCACCATCGCGCCCGAGGTGAACCCCTATAACTGGCAGGAGCACCTTTACGACAAGAACCAGCCCGAAAACCTCGACTTCCTGCGCCGCTTCCGCGCGTTGCTCGATGAATACCCGGCCGCGACCAGCGTGGGGGAAGTGGGCGACGCGCAATACGGCATGCAGATCCAGGCGGAATATACCGGCGGCGGCGACAAGGTGCACATGGCCTACTCGTTCGACTTTCTGGCCGCGATCCCGCCGACGGCCGAGCGCGTGGGCGAGGTCATCACCGAGTACGAGAAGACGATCGGGGATGGCTGGGCGTGCTGGGCGTTCTCGAACCATGACGTGGTGCGCCACGCCAGCCGCTGGAACCTCGGCGAAGAGGCGCGTCGCCTGTACGCAGCACTTCTGCTCAGCCTGCGCGGGTCGGTCTGCCTCTACCAGGGCGAGGAACTGGGCCTGACCGAGGCCTATGTCTCTTACGAGGATTTGCAGGATCCGTATGGCATCCGCTTCTGGCCCAAGTTCAAGGGGCGCGATGGATGCCGCACCCCGATCCCGTGGATTTCGGACAACCAGAATGGCGGGTTTTCGGATGCAAAGCCGTGGTTGCCGGTCGCGGTCGAGCACCTTCAACGCTCGGTCAGCGACCAGCAGTCCAAGACGGACAGCACGCTGGCTTTCTACCAGGCGATGGTCGCGTTCCGGCACGGCTACCCGGCGCTGGCCAAGGGCAGCATGGAGTTGATCCGCGCCGCGGACGGGGTCGTGGCCTTCATCCGCGAATATGACGGGCAGCGCCTGTTCTGCGCCTTCAACCTCACCAATGCGGGCCAGCCGGTCGCCTTGCCCGAGGGCAGCTGGCGGCAGGATCTGGGCGCGCCGTTCACCGCCGTGATGCGCGAGGAGGAGGTGACCTTGCCGCCCTACCAGGCGTTTTTCGGCGTGAAGGATGACGAGGCTGGGATCGAGGCCTGACGATTTGGCCGCGCGTCGCCCGGGGGAGCGGGCCGGCGCGCGCATGACAGTTCCGGAGGGAGACGGGGAGAATGGCAGACCTAAAGCTCAAGGATGTCGAAAAGACCTATGGCGGCACCGTTCAGGTGCTGCGTGATATCGACCTCGAGATCGAGACGGGCGAGTTGATCGTTTTCGTTGGCCCCTCGGGCTGCGGGAAATCCACGCTTCTGCGCATGATCGCGGGGTTGGAAAAGATCACCGGCGGGACGCTGGAGATCGACGGCATGGTGGTCAACGACGTGCCTCCCTCCGAGCGCGGCATCGCCATGGTGTTCCAATCCTACGCGCTTTATCCGCACATGACGGTCTACGACAACATGGCCTTCGCCCTGAAGATCGCGGGCAAATCCAAGTCCGAGATCGACGCGGCCGTGCGCGCCGCCGCCGACAAGCTGCAACTGACCAATTTCCTCGATCGCCTGCCCAAGGCGCTGTCGGGCGGTCAGCGCCAGCGGGTCGCTATCGGGCGCTCGATCGTGCGCGACCCCAAGGTTTACCTGTTCGACGAGCCGCTGTCGAACCTCGACGCGGCGCTGCGCGTCGCAACGCGGATCGAGATCGCGCAACTGAAGGAACAGATGCCCGACTCGACGATGATCTACGTCACCCATGACCAGGTCGAGGCGATGACGCTGGCCAGCCGCATCGTCGTGCTGGCAGGCGGCGGGATCGCGCAGGTGGGCAGCCCGCTGGATCTGTACGAGAAACCCAATTCCACCTTCGTTGCGCAATTCATCGGCAGCCCGGCAATGAACCTTCTGGGCGGGCGGATCGTGGGGACGGGGGATCAGACCACCCTGCAACTGGACGAGGGCGCGGGCACGATCATCTCGCATTACCCCTCGCGTCCCGAGGACGAGGGCGCCGAGGTCAAGGTCGGCATCCGCCCCGAGGACATGATCGCGACCGATGGTCCGGAATTCGCCTATTCCGGCAAGGTCGACATCACCGAGGCGCTTGGCGAGGTCACGCTGCTTTATTTCGAGAAGTCCGCGCCCGATCATGACCCGGTGATCGCCAAGCTGACGGGCATCCACAAGGACAAGCGCGGGCAAGAGGTGCACCTGACCGCCAAACCGGAAAAGGTGCATGTCTTCAAGGATGGTATCTCGCTCCTGCATCGCGACGAAGACGTCTTCCTGCCGGGCGTTCAGCCGCACTAGGCGGGTTGGCCGTTCCCATGTTATGCGGCGCCATGCGCACGCTTCTTCTCGCCCTGCGAAGCCTGATCGGTGCGGTCGTGGTCGCTGGCCTGACGGCCTGCGGTGCGCCGCCTATTCCCGATCTGCCCGCACGCGGCCCCGAGCCGGTGGCGGCCCTGGTCGAGGGATGTTGCCGGGCGGACGAGACCTATCCCGACTGGGTGATCCGGATCGCGGATGCCAATGTCGAAACGCTCCGCGATTTCGGGCAGATCCAGTTGCGACCGGGCCGGATGACGCGCCAGGTCGAGGCGACGGGGATTATCCTCGAGGCGTTGCAGCCCTTGGACGTGATCTTCGTGCATTCCGAAAACCGCATGTCGGGGCACCTGATCCCGGGGCAATTCACCCATGGCGCCATCCATATCGGCACCGAGGCGCAATTGCGCGCGGCGGGTCTGTGGCACATGCCGGAGCTTGCGCCGTATCACGATCAGATCCGTGAGGGTCGCATCTTTCTCGAAGCGGTCGATGGCGGCGTGCGGCTTGCCCCGCCCGAGATCGTGCTGGACACCGACGCGGTCGTGCTGCTGCGGCCCGAGGGTCAGAACCGCGCCGCGATCCTGCGCCGGGGCCTGGCCCGCATGGGCGTGCCCTTCGATATGCGCTTCGACTCGGCAGACCCGTCGCAACTGTTCTGCGCCGAGTTGATCTCGCTGATGTACCCGGCGGCCGACCTGCCGCGCAGCACCGCCTATGGGCGCGAAACCATCCTGATCGACGCGATCGTTGCCAACGCCCTGACCGGGGATATTCCCTTTGGCCTGGTCGGCTATGTCGAGGCAACGCCGGGTGGCGGGTCGCGGGCCCTGTCGGCGCGCGATCTTGCGTGGCGTATCCGGCAGGCCTGGGCGGGCGTGGGAAATTGACGCCGCCGCCCCGACGCTGTTAATTGAACAAGTGTTCATTAATCGGCGGAGGAGCGCGACATGGAACTCTCAACGGTCAAGGCCATCGTGACAGGCGGGGCGCGCGGCTTGGGCGGTGCAACGGTGCGGCATCTGGCCGAACAGGGCGCCAAGGTGGCGATTTTCGATATCGGGGGCGATGCGGGGGCTGCACTGGCCGAGGAGATGCCGGGCGTCTCTTTTCACGAGGTCGACGTGACTTCGGAAGAGGCCGTGACCAAGGGGATTGCCGCCGCGAAAGAGGCCATGGGCGGTCTCAATGCCGTTGTGAACTGCGCGGGCATCGTGACCGGGGCCAAGACCGTCGGAAAATCCGGCCCGTTCGACCTCTCGGCGTTCCAGCGGACCATCGACATCAACCTTGTCGGCTCCTTCAACGTCGCGCGGCTGGCTGCCGCCGAGATGGCCGGGAACGCGCCGAACGAAGACGGCGAACGCGGTGTGATCGTCAACACGGCCTCCATCGCGGCCTTCGAGGGGCAGAAAGGGCAGGCGGCCTATACCGCCTCGAAGGCCGGGATCGCCGGTATGACCCTGCCCATCGCGCGCGACCTTGCCAGCCTTGGCATCCGCTGCAACGCCATTGCGCCGGGCCTGTTCCTGACGCCGATGCTCGAAAGCCTGGGCGAGGAGATGATGGCCGAACTGGCGCGCGACGTGGTCTTTCCCAAGCGCCTTGGCAAGCCCGAGGAATTCGCGCGGCTTGCCGCCTTCCTGATCGCGTCGCCCTATTTGAATGGCGAGACCATCCGCATTGACGGGGGGCTTCGCCTGCCGGCCTGAACGCGCCCCGCGATTCGGGGGTGGAATTGTTAGCGCTAACGGATTATCTCTCCCGGTGACACCGACTGGAGGGAAGCGTCATGCCACTCGACGACCGGATCGCAGCCGTCACCGAGCGTATCATCGACCGCTCGCGCGGGCCGCGCGGCACCTATCTCGACCGGATGCGCAAACTGGCCGAGGACGGGCCGCGCCGTGCGCACCTGACGTGCGGCAACCAGGCCCACGCCTATGCCGCGATGGGCGGCGACAAGGACGCGCTGGTCGAAGGCCGCGCGCCGAATATCGGGATCGTCACCGCCTATAACGACATGCTCTCGGCGCATCAGCCGTTCGAGACTTTTCCCGCCCGGATCAAGGAGGCCGCGCGCCGCGCCGGTGCCACGGCGCAGGTCGCGGGCGGTGTGCCCGCCATGTGCGACGGCGTCACGCAAGGGCAGGTGGGGATGGAGTTGAGCCTGTTCTCGCGCGACGTGATCGCGCTGGCAACCGGCGTGGCATTGTCCCACAACACCTTCGACTCGGTCCTCTACCTCGGGGTTTGTGACAAGATCGTGCCGGGGCTGATCATCGCGGCGGCGACCTTCGGCTATCTTCCGGGCATCTTCGTGCCCGCCGGTCCCATGACCAGCGGCCTGCCGAATGACGAGAAATCCCGCATCCGCCAGCAATTCGCCACCGGAGAGGTGGGGCGCGACAAGCTGATGGAGGCCGAGATGGCCTCGTATCACGGGCCGGGCACCTGCACCTTCTACGGCACGGCGAACTCGAACCAGATGCTGATGGAGTTCATGGGTCTGCACCTGCCCGGGGCCAGCTTCGTGAACCCGAACACCGATCTGCGCGACAAGCTGACCGAGGCCGCCGCCGAGCGGGCCGCCTCGATCACCGGGCTGGGCAATGCCTATACGCCGGTTTGCGATATCCTAGATGAAAAGGCCTTCGTGAACGGGATCGTGGGGCTGATGGCCACGGGCGGGTCGACGAACCTCGTCCTGCACCTTGTCGCCATGGCGCGGGCGGCGGGCGTGATCCTCGATCCGGCCGATTTCTCGGACATCTCCTCGGCCACGCCGCTGATGGCGCGGGTCTATCCCAATGGCCTGGCCGACGTGAACCATTTCCACGCGGCGGGCGGGTTGCAATACATGATCGCCGAACTGCTGGAGGCGGGCCTTCTGCATGACGACACGCTGACCGTCGCGGGGAAGGGTCTGGGCCTTTATACGCAAGAGCCGAAGCTGAAGGACGGCGCCTTGTTCTGGGAGGATGGCGCGCGCGAAAGCCTGAACGACAAGATCCTGCGTCCCGCACGCGACCCGTTCCAGGCGACGGGTGGGTTGGTCGAACTCTCGGGCAATCTCGGGCGCGGGGTGATGAAGGCCTCCGCCGTTGCGCCTGAGCGTCACGTGATCGAGGCGCCTGCGGCCATCTTCCATGACCAGGAGGATGTGAAGGCCGCCTTCCGCGCCGGGGAATTGAACCGCGATGTGGTCGTTGTCGTCCGTTTCCAGGGGCCGAAATCGAACGGCATGCCAGAGCTTCACGCGCTGACGCCGGTGCTGGCCGTGTTGCAGGACAGGGGCCACAAGGTGGCACTGGTCACGGACGGGCGCATGTCGGGGGCCTCGGGCAAGGTGCCCGCCGCGATCCATGTCGCGCCCGAAGCGCTGGATGGCGGGATGATCGGCAAGCTGGCCGATGGCGACCTGATCCGGGTCGATGCGACCAAGGGCACGCTCGAAGTGCTGACCGAGGGCGTTGCAGATCGCCCCTCGGCCCAGCCCGACCTGTCGGCCAATGCCCATGGCGTCGGTCGCGAGTTGTTCGAGGTGTTCCGCAAAACCGCTGGCCCCGCAACCGAAGGCGCGGGCGTCGTGGTATGAGCCACCCATAGCCCGCCTTGCCAACCCGATGACCGCATCAGGAGATACGAGATGACCCCCGCCGACCAGTCCCGCATCGCGCGCGACATTGCCCATCTTGCCCCGATCATCCCGGTCCTGGTGATCGAGGACGCAAGCCATGCCCGCCCCCTGGCGGAGGCCCTCGTGGCGGGCGGTCTGCCCGCGCTGGAGGTGACCTTGCGCACGCCCGCCGCGCTCGATGCGATCCGCGCGATGGCGGATGTGCCGGGCGGCGTGGTCGGCGCGGGCACCTTGCTGACGCCCGAGGACGTGCGCAACGCCAAGGCGGCGGGGGCGAAATTCGGCGTCTCGCCCGGTGCGACCGACCGACTGATCGAGGCGTGCATCGCCGAGGACCTGCCGCTGTTGCCCGGTGCTGCGACGGCAAGCGAGGTCATGGCGCTGTTCGAGCGCGGCTATGACATGCTCAAGTTTTTCCCGGCGGAAGCGGCGGGCGGTGCGCCCGCGCTCAAGTCCATCGGCGGCCCGATCCCGCAAGTCGCCTTCTGTCCGACCGGTGGTGTTTCCATCGCCAATGCGGGCGACTACCTGTCCCTGCCCAACGTCCTGTGCGCCGGCGGGTCCTGGGTGGCGCCCAAGGATGCCGTGGCGCAGGGCGACTGGGACCGCATCACGCGGCTGGCGCAAGAGGCCGCCGCGCTGGCCTGAACCGGGTTTTGTTCCCTGCCCAAGCGGAAAAATCTTACTGACCTTGCGTCATGTAGCGGGATGACGCCGGGGAAATTTTGCCTATTCAGCAAAGACTTGCCGAACACGCAGCCGTGATTGGCATCTTCTGATGCCATGCCCATATCGCGTGATGCATCCTGCGCCGCCACCCCGGCAGCGCACGGACCGTTCGAGCAAATGAAAGGACGAAACAATGAAATTCGCACTTCCCGCAGGCATCGCCGCGCTGAGCCTCGTCGCCCTCCCGGCGCTGGCGGGTGGCATGGCCGAACCCGCCCCGGAACCCGCCTATGTGCCAACTCCGGCCCCTGCGCAGGTCAGCGCCGATTGGACTGGCTTCTACGCCGGTGGTCAGCTGGAATACGGCATGGCCGACGCCGAGGGCGCCGGCCTCGACGAGGAAGAGAACGGCATGCTTGGCGGTGTCTTCGCGGGCTACCGTTATGACTTCGGCAGCTACGTTCTCGGCGCCGAGCTAGACGTGAACGCCGCCGATATCGACATCGACAATGTCGGTACGCTCGAGTCCGTCTATCGCCTCGGTGTCGAGGCTGGCTACGATGCAGGCCCTGCGCTGATCTACGCGACCGCCGGTGCGGCCTATGCCTCCATCGACGCGCTCGGCGGCGGCACGTTCGAGGATGACGGCTACTACTACGGCGTCGGCATGGACTACGCCGTCACCGACACCGTCACCGTCGGTGCCGAGCTGCTGCGCCACGAGTTCGAAGATTTCGACGGGACGGGCATCGATGCCGGTGCCACGACCTTCGGCATCAACGCGGCCCTGCGCTTCTGATCTCACGCAAGCCGTTTTGAAGCAGGTCCGCCCTCGCATAGCGGGGGCGGGCCTTTTTTTGTGAGGGCTCAGTCCCAGGTCCAAGGCCTCTGCGGCTACGACCTCCTTCGGGGCTTTGCAGATCGTCCCACCGGCTACAGCCGGCATGCGATCACGCCGCGCAGGCCCGCGCCGTTGCGAATTGAAACAGCCGGTCCAGCGCCTCGGCAAAGCGGTCATCGGGCAGGGTCAGGGCCACGCGCACATGGCCCGCCGCCGCGTTTCCGAAGCTTTCGCCGGGCATCACGGCGACAAGGCATTCATCCAGCAGCGCCTCCGCGAAGGCCGCGCCGCTCAGGCCCGTGCGGCGCACGTCCAGCATGACATACATCGCCCCGCTTGGTGGCACGGCGGAGAGCACCTGCTGCCGGTCCAATCGATCCAGCACCATCTGGCGCCGCCGCAGGAAGGGCGCGGCGACGGCGGCCTCTGCCTCGGGCCCGCGCGTCAGGGCGAACAGGCCCGCCTCCTGGATGTATCCGGGCACGCCATAGGTGGTGTGGGTCGCCAGCGTGATCAGCCGCTCGATCACCTCGGCCGGGGCGGCAATCCAGCCAAGGCGCGAGCCGGTCATGGCGTGGCTCTTCGACAGCGATCCGACGGTCAGCGTGCGGTCCGCCATCCCGGGCAGGGCGGCGAAGGGAACATGGCGCCCCTCCCAGACCTGGCTGTCATAGACCTCATCCGAGATCACCCAGAGGTCGTGGGCCTCGGCCATCCGTGCGATCCCGCGCATAGTCTCCATCGCATAGACCGCGCCCGTGGGATTGTTCGGCGAGTTGATGAGCAGGCTTTTCGCGCCGGGCGCGGCGGCGGCGAGGGCGGCTTCCTCGGGTTGGAACCCGGCTTCGGGGAGGGTGGCGACCGGCACCGGGATCGCCCCGACGGCACGGATCGTTCCGGGATAGGTGGCGTAGTAGGGATCGATCAATAAAGCCCGGTCGCCGGGATCGCAGGCCGCGTGATGCGCCGCGAAAAGGCCCGCCTGACCGCCCGGTGTGATCAGGATGTTCTCGATGTCATAAGGATGGCCGGTGGCGGCACTCATCCGCTCGGCCACGGCACGGCGCAGGGACGGGATCCCCGGCACCATGGCATAGCCGGTATGGCCCGCCGTCGCGGCGCGGTGCATTTCATCGAGGATCGCCTGATCGGTGCCGATGTCATGTTCACCGATGGTGAGTTCCAGAACCGGCTGGCCCGCGGCCTTCATCGCGCGGGCGCGGTAGAACAGCGACCAGCCATCGTCACCTGAGCCGGTCAGCCCGGAAATCTGTAGGGACGGACGGGGCATGGCGATCTCCGCATACAAGGACAGGCGCGCGGACCTAGCCACGGAGACAGGACGGGGGCAACCCCGCTCAGGCGCGGTTGCCGTCGAAAAGGACCAGTCGGTAACTGAGTTCCAGATGCGCGCGCAATTCGTCGGGATGAGTCTCCCACGGCAAAAGGACCCAGCCGCCTTCGTCTTCCAGGAAATGCGGCGCGGCGCGTCCTTGCTCGACCATGCGCGTCGTGGCCTTGGCGTCCATCATCCGCAGGGACAGGCCATGCCCGCCGATCGAATAGGCCGCGAACATGTGGCCTTCGACCTTCCAGACAACGGTGCCCGGGCCAAAGGGTTCGGTCCGCTCCGCGCCAGGCAGGCGCTGACAATGGTTGTCGACGAAACGTTCGCGCATGAAGGGAAAATAACGGGGATCGAAACGGATTTACACCCATTCCTTGCGGATTTCGAAAAACCCGGTATGCATGCCGATCATGAACCTGACCGCCGCAATTCGCGAGATCTGTATTCCCCGCTGACGTCGTCGGCGGGTCGGTCACATCATGGTTCCAATGCCATCTTGAACCTGCTACGCCCGCCGGCGCATGACGCTGATGCTTTCGCGCGCATGACAAGAAAGGCCCCAGACATGGTCGAGATCCGGCTGCGAAATTCCAGGACCCGCAAGGTCGAGACATTCACCCCGATCGACCCCGAGAACGTGCGGATCTATGTCTGCGGCCCGACCGTTTACGAGCGCGCGCATCTGGGCAACGCGCGCCCCGCCGTGGTCTTCGACGTGCTGTTTCGTCTGATGCGCCATGTCTACGGCCCGGATCACGTCACCTATGTGCGCAACTTCACCGACGTGGATGACAAGATCAACGCGCGCGCCGCAGAGACCGGGCGCCCGATCTCCGAGATCACCGAGGAAACCATCGGCTGGTACCTGTCGGACATGGGCGCACTTGGTGTGTTGGAGCCGACAAAGATGCCGCGCGCGACCCAGTACATCGCCCAGATGATCGAGATGATCGAGGGCCTGATCGACAGCGGCCACGCTTACGCCGCCGATGGGCATGTCCTCTTCTCGGTGGCGAGTTACCCGGATTACGGCAAACTCTCGGGCCGGTCGGTCGAGGACATGATCGCCGGTGCCCGGGTCGAGGTTGCCCCGTACAAGCGCGACCCGATGGATTTCGTGCTGTGGAAACCCTCCACCGACGATCTGCCCGGCTGGGACAGCCCCTGGGGTCGTGGACGACCCGGCTGGCATATCGAATGCTCGGCCATGAGCTACGAACTCTTGGGGGAAAGCTTCGACATCCATGGCGGCGGCAACGACCTGATGTTCCCGCACCACGAGAACGAGATCGCGCAAAGCTGCTGCGCCCATCCCGAGGGCGGTTTCGCCAATGTCTGGATGCATAACGAGATGCTGCAGGTCGAAGGGAAGAAGATGTCCAAGTCCCTGGGCAATTTCTTCACCGTCCACGAATTGCTGGAACAGGGCGTGCCGGGCGAGGTGATCCGCTTCGTGTTCCTGTCGACGCATTACTCCAAGCCGATGGACTGGACGGCGAAGAAGGCGGAGGAGGCGGAGAAGACCCTTCGCAAGTGGCACGGTCTTGTCGACGGCGCAGAGGGCGGAGAGGTGCACCCCGAGGTGCTGGCCGCACTGGCCGATGATCTCAACACGGCTGGCGCCATCACGGTCCTGCACCGACTTGCCGGCGAGGGGGATGCCGCAACGCTCAAGGCCTCTGCCGGTCTGCTGGGCCTTTTGGGCGATGAGCAGGGCCAATGGGTTGGTGGCGGTGTCGACCTGTCCAATCACGCCACACGCTTGGCATCTGCCCGCACCACCGCGATGGAAACCAAGGATTTCTCCGAAGTGGACCGTCTCAAGGCGGCGCTGATCGCTGCGGGGGTCGAGGTGCGCATGTCCAAGGACGGGGTCGAGCTGGTCCCCGGACCGGGCTTCGACGCGGCCAAGCTGGAGGGCGTGCTGTGAGCGGAAGGACATGCCGTAGGGCGGGACGTGTCCCGCTGCGCCGGGGGATCGCGGGACACGTCCCGCCCTGCGGAGGGTCGCGCTGATGGATCGCCTCTACCTCTATGACACGACGCTGCGCGATGGGCAGCAGACCCAGGGCGTTCAGTTCTCCACCCCCGAGAAACAGCGCATTGCCGAGGCGCTCGACGCACTCGGGATCGACTATATCGAGGGCGGATGGCCCGGGGCCAACCCCACCGACAGCGCCTTTTTCGAGGCCGCGCCGAAAACCCGCGCCACGCTCACCGCTTTCGGCATGACCAAGCGCGCCGGGCGCTCGGCCGAGAATGACGAGGTGCTGGCGGCGGTGATAAACGCGGGTACGGGCTCGGTCTGCCTTGTGGGCAAGACGCATGATTTCCACGTCACCGAGGCGCTTGGGATCACGCTGGACGAAAACCTCGAAAATATCCGCGCCTCGGTCGCTCATCTGGTGGCCCAAGGGCGCGAGGCGCTGTTCGATGCCGAGCATTTCTTCGACGGCTACAAGGCGAACCCCGGTTACGCGCTGTCCTGTTGCCGCGCCGCGCTGGAGGCGGGCGCGCGCTGGATCGTGCTGTGCGACACCAATGGCGGCACGCTGCCGGGCGAGATCGGGCGCATCGTAGCCGAGGTGATCGATGCGGGCATTCCGGGCGATCGGCTGGGCATCCACACCCATAACGACACGGAAACCGCCGTGGCGGGCAGCCTTGCAGCGGTCGAGGCCGGGGCACGGCAGATCCAGGGCACGCTGAACGGTCTGGGTGA
Source organism: Maritalea mobilis (assembly GCF_019800885.1). GTDB lineage: Bacteria > Pseudomonadota > Alphaproteobacteria > Rhodobacterales > Rhodobacteraceae > Roseibacterium > Roseibacterium beibuensis. Next base: position 710,536 of record NZ_JAHVKE010000001.1, on the reverse strand, counting down.
GCGCTGCGGCAACGCCAACCTGACGACGCTGATCCCGACGCTGCTGCTGAAAGAGCCGTGGGCCAGCCGGTTCGAAACCGGGATCACGCAAGATGCGCTGAAGGATCTGACCCGCCTCAGCCGCATGCTCGACGACATCCTGAACCGGGTGCCGACACGGCAGGCGCCCTATGTCGGGTCGTCGGCCTTTGCGCATAAGGCGGGGCTGCATGCGAGCGCCATCGTCAAGAACCCCTCGACCTACGAGCATATCGACCCCGCGCTGGTCGGGAACGCGCGCATCATCCCGATGTCGAACCAGGCCGGCCAGTCGAACCTGCGCCGCCGCCTGTCCGAAGCCGGGATCGAGGTGGACAAGGGCCACCCCGCGCTGGCCAAGATCCTGACCGAGATCAAGGCGCGCGAGGACCAGGGCTATTCCTACGACACCGCGCAGGCGAGTTTCGAGCTGCTGGCGCGCCGCGCGCTCGGGATCATGCCGCGCTTCTTCGAGGTGAAGCGCTACCGCGTGACGGTTGAACGCCGGAAGAACAAGTATGACCAGATGGTCAGCCTGTCCGAGGCGGTGGTCGTGGTGAAGATCAGCGATCAGAAGATGCTGTCAGTCTCGGAATCCATGGATGAAAGCGGCAGCGACCGTGGCCCGGTGAACGCGCTGGCCAAGGCGCTCGGCAAGGACCTTGGGCCGTATCAAGGCTATATCGACGATATCCGGCTGGTTGACTTCAAGGTGCGCATCACCCAGGGCGGGACCGAGGCCGTCACCCGCGTCGTCATCGACAGCGAGGACGGGACCGGGCGGCGCTGGTCCACCGTGGGCGTCAGCGCCAATATCGTCGACGCCTCTTTCGAGGCGCTGCTGGATGCAATCCTGTGGAAGCTCGTGCGCGACGGGGCGCCGGCCTCATGAGGCCGGACGGGGTTGCGGCCTGTGCCGCACTGGTGGAACGGGGCGACCCCGACCGGTTCCGCGCCGCCATGGCCGCGCCTGTTCCGGCGCGCGCGATCCTGTTCCCGCTCTATGCGTTCAACATTGAGGTCAGCCGCGCCCCCTGGGTGACGGAAGAGACGATGATCGCCGAGATGCGCCTGCAATTCTGGCGCGACGTGGCCGAGGAGATCGGGCAGGGCGCAGCACCGCGCGCGCATGAGGTCGCCGCCCCGTTGTCAGAGGCCGTGCGCCCCGAGGATGCGCCGCTGCTCGACCGTCTGGTCGCGGCGCGCCGCTGGGACATCTACCGCGACGCCTTCGAGGATGCGGCGCATTTCGAGGACTATCTCGACGCGACCGGCGCAAACCTCGCCTGGGTGGCCGCCCGCGCCCTCGGGGCCGGTCCCAGGGCGGAACAGGCCGTGCGCGACCATGCCTGGGCCGCCGCGCTGGCGAATTTCCTGCGCGCTGTGCCGGAACTGGAACGGCGGGGCCGGGTGCCGCTGGTCGATGGGCGGCCCGAGGCGGTGCGGGACCTGGCGCAGCGTGGGGTGGAGCGGCTGGCCGCAGCCCGCGCGCGGCGGCGTGAGGTGCCCAAGGCGGCTGCGCCCGCGCTTTATGCCGGGTGGCAGGCCGATTCGATCCTGCGGCAGGCGGTGGCCGAGCCGACCCGCGTGGCGGAGGGCCGTTTGGGCATGGGCGAGGCGGCCTCGCGCTTTCGGCTGGCCCGCGTCGCCTTGACCGGGCGCTGGTAGCGACCGCTTACGCGTAGAGGTCCTTGGGACGCATCGCGAGCCAGATCAGCGCCCCACCCGCCAGCGCGAGGAAGGGGACCATGGCGATATTGACCGCCGTCCAGCCGGCTTGCGTGTCCGCGCCCGAACTCATCAAGAAGCCCGAGGCCAGCGAGGCGATGGTGACGCAGCCGAAGACGAGGAAATCGTTCATGCCCTGCACGCGCCCGCGCTCATGCGGCTCATGCGCCTGGGTCAGCATGGCCGTCGCGCCGATGAAGCCGAAATTCCACCCCACGCCGAGCAGCACCAGCGCGCCGAAGAACTGGTAAAGCTCCACCCCCGTCAGGGCGACGCCCCCGGCAAGCGCCAGCAGGAACAACCCCAGCGCGACGATCCGCATCGCGCCGAACCGCGCGATCAGGTGGCCGGTCACGAAGGACGGGGCGAACATGGCCACGACATGGGCCGAGACGACATCCGCCGCCGATCCGGTCGTGAAGCCGCAGCCCACCACGGCTAGCGGCGTCGAGGTCATCATCAGGTTCATCAGCGCGTAGGAGACCATGCCGCAGATGATCGCGACGGAAATGCGCGGATCCTTCAAAAGCTCCGCATGGGTGCGGCCGCGATTGGCCTTGGCTGCGGCGCGCGTGTGTGCTGTGGGTTTGGGCAGGTCGAGAAACAGGAACAGCGCCATCCCGACGAGGTTGATCAAGACGACGAAGGCATAGGTGCCCACGAAGGGGATCACCGTCGCGTCGGTGGTGAACTTGACCATCTGCGGCCCGATCAGGGCCGAGATCAGGCCGCCTGCCATGACGTAGGAAATTGCCTTGGGGCGGAACTTCTCCGACGCGGTGTCGGCCGCGGCGAAGCGGTAGAACCCCTGCGCCGACATGTAGATGCCGGTGATATAGGCACCGACCAGGAACAGCGCGAAACTGTCGGTCCACAGCCCCCAGGCCGAGACGGCGGCCCCGGTTGCACCGCCCGCGGCCCCGATGAAAAAGCCCGCGCGCCGCCCGAAATGCTGCATCAGCGGCGAGAGCCAGAGCGCGGTGGTCATCGAGCCAAAGACGATCAGCGAGATCGGGATCGTGGCCAAGGCCGGGTTGGGCGCGATCATCAGCCCCGCAAGTCCGCCCACGGTGAAAATCATGGGCATCTGGCTGCCGAGGATGGCTTGTGCCATGACGAGGACGGCGACGTTACGCTTTGCGCGGCGGTCGCCTTCGATCTCTTCCGGGGTCAGGGTGGCGTCGGTCATGGGGCGACGGGTATAGGATGGCGCGGGAACGGTCCAGAGGAACGTGACGTGGTCAACGGGTTTGAGGCCCGGCCAGCGAGGGGTTTTCCACCCCTCGCGCTCCCCGGAGAGGTTTTTGGCCAAGATGAAGGGGGAGGGGTGGTGCGACTTCCCGACAGGATCGAAACGGAGGCCGACCTTGCTGACGGGGCCGCCCTGCTGGTGGCGCTGGAGCCGCGCTTCGGCCCGGTTGTGGCGAACGGACCCTTGCCCTTGCGGCGGCGGGTGGACGGGTTCGCCGCGTTGGCGCAGGCCATCGTGGGGCAACAGGTTTCGACCGCCAGCGCGGCGGCCATCTGGGGGCGGCTGGAGGCGGCGGGCCTGACGCAAGAGGGGGCGGTGCGCGGCGCGTCGGACGACGCGTTGCGCGGCTGCGGCCTGAGCCGGCCAAAACTGCGCTACATCCGGGCATTGGCCGCGGCGGGCGTCGATTGGGACGGCTTGCGTGCGGCAGAGACCGAGGACGTGATCGAAACGCTGGTGGCCTTGCCCGGGATCGGGCGCTGGACGGCGGAGATTTACGCGAAGTTTGCGCTCGGCCACATGGATGTCTTCGCGGCGGGCGACCTGGCCTTGCAGGAGGCGGCGAAACGGCTCTTCGATCTGTCCGATCGCCCCTCGGAACGCGACCTGCGCGACATGGCCGAGGCCTGGTCGCCCGTGCGCGCGGTTGCCGCCCGCGCGCTCTGGGTCTACTACCGCTGGGAAACCGATCGGGAGGGTGCCCTGTGACACGCGTATTGGAATATGGCCGCAAGCCCGCTGCCTCGGGGCAGGCGAAAAGCCTCGTGATCTTCCTGCATGGCTATGGCGCGGACGGAAAGGACCTGCTGGGGCTTGCCGATCCGCTGGCGCCGCATATGCCCGACACGGTCTTCGTCGCGCCCGATGCGCCGGAACGCTCGGTGATGAACCCGATGGGGTTCCAGTGGTTCCCGATCCCCTGGATCGACGGCTCCTCCGAGGAGCAGGCCGCCGAAGGCATGGCGCGGGCGGTGGAGGATTTGAACGCGTTTCTCGACACGCTCATGGCCGAGGAAGGCATCGCGCCCGAGCAGGTCGCGCTGGTGGGCTTTTCCCAGGGCACGATGATGAGCCTGCATGTCGCCCCGCGCCGGCCCGCGCGGTTCGCCGGCGTCGTCGGCTTTTCGGGCCGCTTGCTGGAGCCGGAGGCGTTGGCCAAGGAAACGGTCGCGCGCCCGCCTGTCCTGTTGATCCACGGCGACCAGGACGATGTCGTGCCGCCGCAATCGCTGCCCGAAGCCGCCGAGGCGCTACAGAAAGCGGGTTGGGACGAGGTTTATGCCCATATCATGAAGGGCACGGCCCATGGTATCGCGCCCGACGGGTTGTCGGTTGCCCTGGCCTTCCTGCGCGAAAAGCTGGGCATCGACTAGACGCGCAGCGTTCCGTCTCTGCCTGAAAAACCGTCACGAAACTGTCAGGCTTGTGCGTTAAGCAGTCCGCGCCACACACAGCATCTAGTTTTGCTTGCCCGATGGTTAAGCCTAGATATAGTGGAGGCATAGCTGGGGCGGGTGCTCCCGCTCTGGTGCCAAAAAGACGGGCAGTCAGGGCGGAGGCGGAGTCACCCATGCAAGTTGCGGCCGATACCGAGTTCAGAACCCATTTCGTGCGGGAGCCGGGCGCGCTCAAGGATCATCCGGCCTTGGTGCTGAATGCCGATTACCGGCCCCTGAGCTACTATCCCCTGTCGCTCTGGCCTTGGCAGGAGGCCGTCAAGGCGGTCTGGCTCGACCGGGTGCAGATCGTGGCCGAATACGACACGGTGGTGCGCTCGCCCTCGACGCAGATCCGAATACCTTCGGTCGTCGTTCTCAAGGATTTCATCAAACCGCAGAAGCGCGTGGCCTTCACGCGCTTCAATCTTTTTCTGAGGGACGAATTCTCCTGCCAGTATTGCGGCGCGAAAGGGGACCTGACCTTTGACCATGTCGTGCCACGGGCGCGGGGCGGCATCACCAGCTGGGAAAACGTCGTCGCGGCGTGTTCCAGGTGCAACCTGCGCAAGGGCTCCAAGAGCTTGCGCGAGTCGAGCATGGCGCTGCGCAAGGCGCCGCGTCAGCCGGGTGCCGAGGAATTGCGCAACATGGGGCGCAAGTTCCCGCCAAACCACCTGCATGAAAGCTGGCTCGATTTCCTCTACTGGGACGCCGAGCTGGAGGCGTGACACGGGGCCAAACGGGGGCTAGCGTGCCGCTGACCCCACCGCGAAAGGCCCTGACATGAGTGATATCGACTGGACCCCGATCTCTGGCGCCGTGTTGCCGCGTTATGCCGGCGTTCCCAGCTTCATGCGCCTGCCGCAGATCGCGCCGGACGATCCGCGCGCGCCCGAGGTCGAGATCGGCCTGATCGGGATGCCGTGGGACGGGGCCACGTCGAACCGCCCCGGCGCGCGCCACGGGCCGCGGGGCCTGCGCGATGCCTCGACCATGATCCGCGAGATGAACCGCTCGACCGGCCAGCTTCCGTTTTCGGCCGCGCGATGCGCCGACATGGGCGATGTCGCGATGAGCCCGGTCGACCAGGACGAGGCGCTGGAGGCCGCCGAGGCCGCCATCGCCTCGATGCTGTCCAACGATATCCGGCCCGTCATGGTGGGGGGCGACCACCTGTGCACGCTGACGGTGCTGCGGGCGCTGCGCAAACATCGCGGCGAGGCGTTCGGCCTGATCTTGCTGGATAGCCATACCGACCTCTATCCGCCCTATTTCGGCGGCAAGACCCTGACCCATGGCAATCCGTTCCGGCAGGCGATCGAAGAAGGCTGCATCGACCCGCACCGCACCTTTATGGCGGGGATGCGCGGCACCTCCTACAACACCTCGGATTTCGATTACGGGCGCGATAAGGGCGTGCATATCCTGCCGATAGAAACCTGCATGGAGCGCGGCTGGTCCTCGGTGATGGATGAGGCGCGCGCGGTCGTGGGCGGCGGACCGGTCTATGTCAGCTTCGACATCGATTTCATCGACCCCGCCTATGCGCCGGGGACCGGCACGCCCGAGGTCGGCGGCCCCACCAGTTTCGAGGCGATCCAATGCGTGCGCGCGCTGCGGGGGCTGGATATCATCGGCACCGACCTGGTCGAAGTGTCGCCGCCCTTCGATCCGTCGGGGAATACGTCGTGGCTTGGGGTGTCGGTACTGTTTGAACTGATCTGCGCGATGCAGCCGTGACGCGCCCGCTTGCCCGGTTGAGGCCGTTTGCGCATCTGGTAGACTTTATCCGAAACGCGGTGTATCTCGGGGGAAATTGCGCCCGTTAGCGCTAACACGGCGAAGTTGGAGACACCCATGGTTTCGCGCGTCATCCCGGTCGATCCGTTCGACCTCGTGATTTTCGGCGGCACGGGCGACCTGGCCCGGCGCAAGATCCTGCCCGCGCTCTATCGGCGGTTCTGTGATGAGCAGATGCCCAGGGAAGCGCGCATCATCGGCGCGGCCCGGACCGAGCAATCTCCGCAAGAGTATCGCGACTGGGTGGCCGAGGCGCTCAAGGAATTCGCCCCGAGATCGGCGGCCGACCCTGACGGCATGGCCGGATTTCTCGACCGGGTGGATTACCTTCCCGTCGACGCCAAGGGCGAAGGCGGCTGGTCTGACCTGAAATCGAAGATGCGCGACGATGTCGTGCAGGCCTTCTATTTCTCGGTCGCCCCGGCGCTGTTCGGGGATCTGGCCGAGCGATTGCACCATCACGGGATCGCGCATGAGGGGGCGCGGATCGTCGTCGAAAAACCCTTCGGGCGTGATCTGGGCACCGCGAGATCGCTCAACGCGACGCTGGCGGAACATTTCGACGAAAGCCAGATCTACCGGATCGACCATTACCTTGGGAAAGAGACGGTCCAGAACCTGATGGCGGTGCGCTTCGGCAATGTTCTGTTCGAACCGCTGTGGAACGCGCAATACGTCGATCACGTCCAGATCACCGTGGCCGAATCCGTGGGCGTGGGCGGTCGCGGCTCCTATTACGACAAGTCGGGCGCGATGCGGGACATGGTGCAGAACCACCTGATGCAGCTGTTGTGCCTGACCGCGATGGAGCCGCCCAGCCGGTTCGAACCCGACGCGGTGCGGGACGAGAAACTCAAGGTGATCCGCGCCCTGCAATCGCCCCCGCTGAAGGATATCGTGCGCGGGCAATACAAGGCGGGGGATAACCCGTCCTATCTCGACGATGTCGAGGAACCCGACAGCCGCACCGAAAGTTTCATCGCCATGAAGCTGCATATCGCGAACTGGCGCTGGAACGGCACGCCCTTCTACCTGCGCACCGGCAAACGGCTGAAGACCCGCAAATCCGAGATCGTCGTCCATTTCAAGGAACCGCCCCATTCCATCTTCGACGAGGATGCGGGCAGCCGGCCCAATATCCTGTCGATCCGCTTGCAGCCCGATGAAGGGATCGACCTGAGCGTCACCATCAAGGAACCGGGGCCGGGGGGCATGCGCCTGATCGACGTGCCGCTGGACATGAGCTTTGCCGATGCGCTGGGGCCCGAGGCGGCGGATGTGCCCGATGCCTATGAACGGCTCATCATGGACGTGATCCGGGGCAACCAGACCCTCTTCATGCGCGGTGACGAGGTCGAGGCCGCCTGGGCCTGGACCGATCCGTTGATCGAGGCCTGGACCGAGCGGGGTGACCGCCCTGTCCCCTACGAGCCGGGCAGCGCCGGGCCCGAGGACAGCGCCATCCTGATGCATCGCGACAGTCGCCGCTGGCGGGAGGTGGGCTGATGTACGAGTTCATCTCCTATCCCGATCGCGAGGCGATGATGCTGGACCTTGCCGACCGCATCGCCAGCGAACTGTCCGAAACGCTGCTGCACGAGGATCGCGCGACCCTCTCCGTGCCGGGCGGCACCACGCCGGGGCCAGTTTTCGACGTGCTGTCGGAACTTGCGCTGGATTGGTCGCGCATCTCGGTGGTCTTGAACGATGAGCGCTGGGTGGCCGAGGACAGCCCCCGCTCGAACACGGCGCTGCTGAAGAAAAGGCTCCTGACATCAAAGGCCTCCGAGGCGACGTGGATCCCCCTCTACGCGCTCGCCGAGCGTCCGGAGGACGCGCTCGACGCGTTGGCAGAGGGGCTGAAGCCGCATTTGCCGATCTCGGTCCTGCTTTTGGGCATGGGCACGGACATGCACACGGCAAGCCTGTTTCCCGGCGCCGACAACCTCGCTGCCGCGCTGGATGACCGCGCGCCGCCCTTGATGGCGATGCGCGCTGAGGGCGCGGGCGAGCCGCGGATCACCCTGACCGCGCCGGTTCTTAAGGGCGCGATGCGCACGCATATCCTCATCACCGGCCCTGAAAAGCGCGAGGCGCTGGAAAACGCATCGCATCTGCCCGTGCGGGAGGCACCGATCCGCGCGGTTCTGGGGCGCGCTGTCGTCCACTGGGCCGACTGACATCACTCATCCGGGAAGGACGACATGGATATCTGGTCAGATCTCAAGGCGCATCACGCGGCGAAATCAGGGCGCTCGATCCTGTCGCTCTTCGATGCCCCGGGGCGGGTCGAGGCGTTCTCGCGGCAGTCGGACGGGCTGCTCTTCGATTTCTCGAAAACACGGATCGACGAGGGCGCGTTGTCGCTTCTGCTGGAACTGGCGCGTGTGAGCGGGGTCGAGGCGCGGCGCGAGGCCATGTTCACGGGCGAAAAGATCAATGAAACCGAAGGCCGTGCCGTCCTTCACACGGCATTGCGGGCACCCGGCGGCGATGTGCGCGTCGATGGGCAAAACGTGATCCCTGGCGTGCTGGAGACGCGCGCCCGCATGGCGCAATTCGCCCAGGCCGTCCGGTCGGGCGAGATTGCCGGCAGCGGCGGGCGCTACACGGACGTGGTCAATATCGGTATCGGCGGCTCTGATCTTGGGCCGGCGATGGCGACGCTGGCGCTGGCGCCGTATCACGACGGGCCGCGCCTGCATTATGTCTCGAACGTTGACGGCGCGCACATCAACGACACGTTGCAAGGGATTGACCCGAAAACGACATTGGTGATCGTCGCCTCCAAGACCTTCACCACGATCGAGACCATGACCAATGCCGAAACGGCGCGCGCATGGATGGCGGCCGAGGTCGCCGACCCGGCCAGCCAGTTCGCGGCGCTGTCCAGCGCGACCGACAAGACCGCCGCTTTCGGGATCGACCCGTCGCGCGTTTTCGGTTTCGAGGATTGGGTCGGCGGGCGCTATTCTCTCTGGGGTCCCATCGGTCTGGGCCTGATGATCGCGGTCGGGCCCGAGGATTTCGCCGAGTTCCTGTCGGGCGGCCACGCGATGGACACGCATTTCCGCGAGGCCGATCTGGCCGATAATCTGCCGGTTCTTCTGGCCCTTGTCGGTATATGGCACAACCAGGTGGAAGGCCACGCCACCCGCGCCGTTCTGCCCTATGACCAGCGCCTGTCACGCCTGCCGGCCTATCTCCAGCAGCTTGAAATGGAGAGCAATGGCAAGCGCGTCGCGATGGATGGCAGCGATCTGGCCACCGATAGCGGCCCCATCGTCTGGGGGGAGCCGGGAACCAACGGCCAGCACGCCTTCTACCAGCTGATCCACCAGGGCACGCGCGTGGTGCCCTGCGAATTCCTCGTCGCGGCCGAGGGGCACGAGCCGGGCCTTGCCCATCATCACCGCCTGCTTCTGGCCAATTGCCTTGCCCAGTCCGAGGCGCTGATGCGCGGCCGCAGCCTTGAGGAGGCGCGCGAGATCATGGCGGCCAAGGGGCTGGACGGCGCAGAGCTGGACCGGCAGGCGCGCCACCGTGTTTTCCCGGGCAATCGCCCCTCGACCACGCTGATGTATCGCAAGCTGACGCCCTTCGTTCTGGGCCAGATCATCGCGCTCTACGAACACCGGGTGTTTGTCGAGGGCGTGATCCTCGGCATCAACTCCTTCGACCAATGGGGCGTGGAGTTGGGCAAGGAACTGGCCAAGGCGTTGGAGCCGGTTCTGTCCGGCGACGCGGACGGAGCGGACAAGGATGGTTCGACCCGTGCGCTTGTGGCCTTCGCGCAAAGCGTCAGGAATGGGGCCTAAGCTTCGGAAACGGCGCCATCTTCTGAGATGAAGGCCTGCTTGCCTGCCTCCGGGATCGGGTGCCGCCCGGGCGCATCGCGATTGAGCAGGACGATGATCGCCTCGCCAGTCGCGGTGCATGTCGCCTCGCCATCCTCGGACGGCAGCCAGACACCGAACTCCATGGTGAAGGACGTCCTGCGGAACGCCCGCGTGCGTCCGGTCACGACGTAATCCATGCCCGAGAACATCTCGGCCATGTACTCGCAGCTTGCGCGTTTCAAGACCAGGCGTGGGCTGTCCGGGCCATAATCGGTGACCTTCCGCGCCTCCAGATAGGGCAGGCGAAAGCTTTCGAACCAGCGCAGATAGGCGGTGTTGTTCACGTGCCCCAACGCGTCGATCTCGCCGAAGCGGACGCGGTCGGCCATGCCGAAACTCCAAGGCGCGGGGATGCCAAGCGCGCGCAGCGTCGGGGCGTCAAGCGGTGTGTGATAGTGCAACATGGCCCTGATCTGCCGCGCGCGGGTGCGACTGGCAAGCCGATTTGCGCTTTTCATCCCCGTGGTGTCGCGGATTGACCAGAGCACGCCGCGCGCGCCCGCCAGCATGGGCGGAAACGCGAACCGGAGATGTTTCATGCGCACCCATGCCCAGGCCGTCGTCATCGGGGGCGGCGTCATCGGCTGCTCGATCCTGTACCACCTGGCCAAGCTGGGTTGGTCCGAGGTCGTGCTTCTGGAACGCGATGAGTTGACCAGCGGCTCCACCTGGCACGCGGCGGCCAATATCCACGGGCTGCATGACAGCACGAATATCAGCCGCCTCCAGCATTACACGATGACCCTTTACAAGGAGTTGGAGGCCGAAACCGGCCAGTCCTGCGGCGTGTTCCAACCCGGCTCGCTCTACCTCGCGCAGACCGATGCGCGCGAACACCAGCTGCGCCTGCAAGAGGCCAAGGCGCGGCGCTACGGCATGAATTTCCACGAGGTCAGCCGCGACGAGGCCGAGCGCCTGCACCCGCTGGTCGATTTCTCCGGCATCCGCTGCATCATGTACGAGCCCGACGGGGGCAACGTCGACCCCTCGGGCGTGACCAATGCCTACGCGGTCGGCGCGCGCCAGCGCGGGGCCGAAATCCACCGCTTCACCCCCGTCACCGCGACCGAGGCGCAGCCCGACGGCACGTGGATCGTGCGCACGCCCAAGGGCGATATCCGCGCGCCCTGGGTGGTGAACGCGGCCGGGCTTTGGGGGCGCGAGGTGGCGGCGCTGGCCGGATTGGAATTGCCGCTGATCCCGACCGAACACCAGTATTTCGTCACCGAGACCATCGCCGAGATCGCCGGGATGGACCGCCGTTTGCCCTCGGTCGCGGACCGGGACGGCGAGTATTACCTGCGGCAGGAGGGGCAGGGCTTGCTCGTCGGCGCCTATGAACGCGACGTGCGCTTCTGGGCCGAGGACGGCACGCCGCAGGGGTTCGGGCACGAGCTCTTCCCCGACGATCTCGACCGGATCGAGGACAATGTCATGCGCGCCATCGACCGGGTGCCGGTGATCGGCACGGCGGGCATCAAGCGCGTCATCAACGGCCCCATGATCTGGTCGCCCGACAGCGCCGCCCTGATGGGGCCGGTGCCGGAATTGACCGGTTATTTCTGCTGCAACGGGATCATCCCGGGATTCTCGCAATCGGGCGGGCTGGGCCGCCTTGCCGCCGAATGGATGGTCGAGGGCGAGCCGTCACTCGACATGTTCGGCTGGGACCTTGCGCGCTTCGGGGCCTGGGCGGGCAAGGATTTCACCAAGGCGCGGGTGGGCGACCAATATGCCCACCGGTTCAAGATCCATTTCCCCGGCGAGGAGCGGGAGGCCGGTCGCCCCGTCCGCACCCGTCCCATCCATGCCATGCAAAGCGGGATGGGGGCCGTTTTTGGCCTCAACTACGGGTGGGAACACCCGCTTTATTTCGATGCCGACACGCCCGACAGCGCAGGCTTCACCCGACAGCCGTGGTGGGAAAGCGTGCGCCGCGAGGCGCGCGCCTTGCGCGAGACGGGCGGCATCATCGACATCTCGAACTTCGCGAAATACCGCGTGGCCGGGCCGGGGGCCGAGGATTGGCTGAACGCGCTTTTCGCCAACCGCATGCCGCGCGCCGTGGGCCGATCCTGCCTGACGCCGCTGATCGGCAAACGTGGCGGCATCGCCGGGGATTTCACCGTCACCCGGTTGGGGGAAGAGGAGTTCTGGGTCCTCGGCTCGGGCATGGCGGAACGCTTTCACCAGCGGTTCTTTCGTGCCGTGCCGCTGCCGGAGGGCACCACATTTGACAGCCTGACCGAGGCCGTCTGCGGCTTCAACCTGGCCGGGCCGCAATCGCGCGCGCTGCTCGAAACGCTGACGGATGCCGACCTCTCCAACGAGGCGTTTCCCTTCTTCCGCTCCCGCCGTATCACCGTCGCAGGCATCGACTGCGTCGGCATCCGCGTCAGTTTCACCGGCGATCTGGGGTGGGAATTGCATTGCGCCGAGGCCGATCAGCTTGCCCTCTACACCGCGCTGATCGAGGCGGGGCAGGGCATGGGGATCGGCCCCGTTGGCAGCCGCGCCTTGATGAGCCTGCGCGTCGAAAAGGGCTATGGCAGCTGGGGGCGCGACTACTCCCCCGAATACTGGCCGCAGGAAAGCGGGCTCGACGGGCTGATCCGCGGCGACAAGGACTTTCTGAACAAGGACGCGTGGCTGGCGATCAAGGACAAGCCGGCGCGTGAGCGCATGGTGATGCTGGAGATCGACGCGACCACCGCCGATGCGACCGGGGGTGAGCCGATCTTTTTGCCGGACGGCACGCCGGTCGGTCAGGTCAGTTCCGGCGCTTACGGCTATTCGGTCGGAGCCTCGCTGGCTATCGCCTATCTCAAGGCCGATCACGCCGTACCCGGCACGGCGGTCGAGGTGGCGATCCTCGGTCAGCCGCACGAAGCCAAGGTGCTGTCCAAGCCGCCCTTCGACCCGGAGGGCCTGCGCCTGCGGGATATGCATCCTGTCGGCGAACCGGCTGAATAGGCCGCGAACATTGTCTTTTCGGAGGATTTGGAGCGGGTAACGGGAATCGAACCCGTAACTTAAGCTTGGGAAGCTCGCGTGATACCTTTTCACCATACCCGCGCTCTGGACGGCTGGGATACTGCTGATCCGAGGGCGTCGTCAAGGGCCGTTGAGGCCCTGTTACCCCCGGCGGCGTCGCCTGCGCCCGCTGCCATCCCCACCGCCCGAGCTTGCGCCGAAATGCACCTGGGGCAGGGCGGCGACCTTGGCCAGTTCCGGGAAGGGGTCGGTCGCGTGCGGAATGGCGTTCGCGTTCACGAAGTGCTCCTGGAAGCGCGGCTCGACCGCCGTTTCGACCTTGTGGATCTTGCGCACGGTCTGCTCGATCCGGCTCCGTGCTGCGCGGTTGCACAGCGCGATGCGCGCGCCATGGCCGGCGGCGTTCCCGGCGCTCGTCACCTTGTCCAGCGGCGCGTCGGGGATCATGCCCAGAACCATCGCATGTTTCGGGCTGATATGCGCCCCGAAGGCCCCGGCAAGGATGACCCGGTCCACCTTGTCGACGCCGCGCTGGTCCATCAGCAGGCGCGCGCCCGCGTAAAGCGCCGATTTCGCCAGTTGGATCGCGCGGATATCGCCCTGCGTGACAAGGATGCGCGGCCCGCCTGCCGACGTCGCATCGTGGAGCAGATAGGCATAGGTCCGCCCCTGCGCCTCGCAGCGCGGGCTTCCGGTCGCTTCCGGCCTGCCGATCAGGCCCGAGGGATCGAGAAGCCCTGCCATGCGCATCTCGGCCACCGCCTCGATGATGCCCGAGCCGCAAATGCCGGTGACGCCCGTATCCCCGGTGGCCTCGGCAAAGCCGGGGTCGGTCGACCACAGATCGCAGCCGATGACCTTGAAACGCGGCTCTTTCGTTTCTGGGTCGATCTCCACCCGTTCGATCGCGCCCGGCGCGGCGCGCTGCCCGGCGCTGATCTGCGCGCCCTCGAAGGCGGGACCTGTGGGCGAGGAACAGGCCAGAACGCCGTTCGTGTCGCCCAGAAGGATCTCGGCATTGGTGCCCACGTCCACGATCAGGGTCAGGTCCTCGGCGCGGTCCGGCTCCTCCGCCAATGCAACGGCGGCGGCATCGGCGCCCACATGGCCCGCGATGCAGGGCAGCAGGTAGGCCTGCGCCGTGGGCGCGATGCTCGTCAGGTCCAACTCGGCGGCGGGCAGGGTGACACTGCCCGAGGTCGCCAGCGCGAAGGGCGCCTGGCCCAGTTCCACGGGGTCGATCCCGAGCAGCAGGTGATGCATCACCGGGTTGCAGACGACGACCACCTCGAAGATCAGCGCGGGGTCCACCCCGCCCTCGGCCGCGATCTCGGCGGCGAGCGTTGCCATGGCCTCGCGCACCGCGCGGGTCATCTCGGCATCGCCGCCGGGGTTCATCATCGCGTAGGACACCCGGCTCATCAGGTCTTCGCCAAAGCGGATCTGCGGGTTCATCAGCCCGGAGGAGGCCAGAACCCGCCCATCGCCCAGGTCGCACAGATGCGCCGCGATGGTGGTCGAGCCCAGGTCGATGGCCAGCCCGTAAAGTCCGCCCTCGTGCAGCCCCGGCCAGATGTCGAGCACCCGCATCCCATCCTGCCCGGCGGGCTGATGCAGCGCGACGCTGACCTGCCAATTGCCCTTGCGCAGCGCCGGTTGCAGCTTTTGCAGGACCGACAGCGGCGCCGTGACGCCCTCGATCTGCCATTGCTCTTTCAGGGCCGCAGCCAGACGCTCGAAATCGCCCGAGGGCTCATGCATGTCAGGCTCTTGCACCTCGACCATGACCAGCCGCGTGGCGGGGTCCATGGTGATCGGCCTGGTCGAGGCCGCCTTGCGCACGACCTGCCGATGCACCTGGCTTTCGGGGGGCACATCGATGACGATATCGCCCTGCACCGTCGCCTGGCAGCCAAGCCGCCGACCGGGCTTCAGGCCGCGCACACGGTCATAGCGGTCCTCGACCGCGTTCCAGTCGCTCAGCGCGCCTTCGTGCACGGTGACGCCATGCTTCGGGAAGTCGCCGTAGGACGGCGCGACCTGGCATTTCGAGCAGATCCCGCGCCCGCCACAGACCGAATCCAGGTCGACGCCCAACTGCCGGGCCGCGGTCAGAACCGGCGTGCCGACCGGAAAGCGCCCCCGCTTGCCGGACGGGGTGAAGATGACGAGGGGATCTTGTGTCATGCCAACCTTTTCGCGTTGTCGCGCAGATAGAACGCGCACCGTCGGAGGAGAAGAATTTTCCCGAAAATTCTTCGGCCCGAATAATCTTCGTGAAGATTATTCGCGTCAGACGATGACGCGCAGATCCGACCGGGTGCAGATGATGATGAACTGCCCGCCCGCCTCCAGCAGGTGAAAGCCGCGGCGGCGCACCTCCAGCTCCAGCGCCTCGCGTCCGATCTTCCGCTCCACATGTGCAACGCTGCGCCGGACGACGCCCCCCGTTTGTGCGGATCGGGCCGAGAAGATCTGGCTCATCCACTGGTCATTGGCAGAGAGGGGGCGCAGGCAGGTCATGGACCCGAGCTTGCCCCATCCCGGTTAACAAAAGCTTAGCCCGCGCGCCGCCGCCCGCCGCGACGTCCGCCGCGTCCGCCACCGCTGGCCTGTGCGGCCTTGGCCGCCTCGGGGAAGGTGGCGCCCTCTTTGACCGCGTCGAGAACACGGGCGAAATTGATCCACTTTCCGCCATTGGGATCGTGGTTCATCAGGAAATTCGCGGCGTTCACCGCCTCCATCTCGACCGAGCGGACGGGGTTCATGATCGCGCTGGTCATGCCCGCGCCGATGGCCATGGGCAGGAAGGCCGCATTGATCCCGTGGCGGTTGGGCAGGCCGAAACTGATATTCGAGGCGCCGCAGGTGGTGTTGACGCCCAACTCGTCGCGCAACCGGCGCACCAGCGCGAAAACCTGCTGGCCCGCCGTCGCCATCGCGCCGATGGGCATGACCAGCGGGTCGACCACGATGTCATGGGCCGGGATGCCGAAATCGGCGGCGCGTTCGACGATCTTCTTCGCCACGGCAAACCGCACGTCCGGGTCCTCGGAAATGCCGGTGTCGTCGTTCGAGATCGCTACGACCGGCACGTTGTATTTCTTGACCAAAGGCAGGATCGTCTCCAGCCGTTCTTCCTCGCCGGTGACCGAGTTCAGGAGCGGGCGGCCATTGGCCGTCTCCAACCCGTTTTCCAGCGCGCCCGGCACCGAGCTGTCGATGCAAAGCGGCACGTCGACCAGCGCCTGCACCTTTTCGATCAACGCCTTCATCAGCATCGGTTCGACGAAATTGTTGTCGGCGTAACGCGGGTCCTCGGCCATCTTGTTGGTGAAGACCGCGCCCGAGTTCACGTCGAGAACCATCGCCCCGCAGGCGACCTGCTCCAGCGCGTCTTTCTCGACGGTCGAGAAATCGTCCATCTCCAGTTCGGCGGCCAGTTTCTTGCGGCCGGTGGGGTTGATGCGCTCGCCGATGACGCAGAACGGCTCGTCAAAGCCGATGACGACGGTCTTGGTCGCGGATTCCAGAACGGTGCGGGTCATGTCAGGCGGTGCTTTCTCAGTGGGCGTTTGCGGGTTTGGCCGAGGCGCCGCCATTGGCGATGGCCCATTCGGCATTGGTCTTGATCCCGCCGAGCGGGAAGAAATGGATGCGCTCGATCAGGCTGTCGGGGTTTTCGACCTTGTGCCGCGCCAGCGCGCGCAGGATCTCCGTCGGCTCCATCGGCTTGACCAGTTTCGATACGTCTCGCGCGCGGCGCTGCAACACGCCCAGCGAGGGGCCGACCCCGCAGGCGATGGCAAACTTGATCAGCGTCTGCAATTTCGCCGGCCCCGCGACGCCCAGATGGATCGGCAGGTCGATGCCCTCGGCCTTCAGGCGGTCGGCCCAGGCGATGACGGGGCCCGCGTCAAAGGCAAACTGCGTGGCCAGCGCCATCTTGGCATCCGTCCGCTCGGCGAAGGACTGTTTCCAGCGCAGCGCCTCCATGACGGATGCGTCACCGCCTTTGGGGTCGATGTCGCGGTTGCCCTCCGGGTGGCCGGCCACGTGCAGCCGCTTGAACCCGGCCTTGTCGAAAAGCCCCGTCTCAAGCAGTTGCATCGAGCAATGGAAGGCCCCGCGCGGCTCGGGGATGCCCCCGGCCAGGATCAGCCCCTCGGTCACGTTGGCCTCGTCCTGGTAACGCGCGATCCAGTCCGCGAGCGTCTGCGCATCGGGGATCGAGCGGGCGGGGAAATGCGGCATCACCTCGAACCCGTCACGGGCGAGGCGACGCGCCGTGTGCACCATGTCCTCGATCGGGGTGCCGTCGATATGGGCGATGTAGACGCGCGTGCCGACCGGCAGAAGGGCGCGAAAATCCTCCACCTTGTCGGCGGTGCGCGGCATCACCTCGATGGAGTAGCCCTCAAGCAATGCTTCGAGCGAGACAGCTCCGGGCTCGACCGGGCGGGCGCGTGCAGCGGGGCTGCGGAAGGACAGAAGGGCCATGAGTGTCTCCCGGAATGAAGGCAAGGTCGGTCAGGTGGCCGGGGTGGTGTCATCCACCCCTTCGGCATCGATCAGGCGCTTGAGCCGCGCGTCGTCATACTCTGTGTCCAGCCGCGCGGCGGTCTGGGTGGCGATCTCGGATGGGTCGCCCTCGACCTCGCCGATCTCGACCTTGTGCCATTCGCGCAGATAGGCGTCTTCGTCCCGCGCGCCGATCTTCATGGCAACCCGGTCGATGGCCTGCTCGAACCGCTCGGGCAGGGGGGCTTTGGCCCCGCGGCGGCCCTTGCCCACGATCACCTGGGCGGGGATGTCGCGCCAATAGACAAGGGTGACGGTCGGCATTCAGATCTCCTGTTCGCGCGCGGCGGTCCTGCTGTTCCGCGCCACCATAGGATCGATGCGAGGCCGTCCCCGTGTCAATTTCGACATGACGCCGCGCGAGAACGACCACGCTGACGCTTTTCTGCGGGTCGATGGCCTGCGCCCGGCTGGCGGTGTGCGGGCGTCAAGGTCTCTCGATACTGCCGAAAATATCGGCACGCCTCGCAAATCGGCATGATTTCAAGGGATTCGGTACTTTGGCTGCGCGTTCGGGGCTGCGACATGTTGTGTCGTGGCAGTCTTGTGGATACATTCATCCCAACCATTGAATTTCGGAGGCGCCCCATGTCGCGCAAGCGATCCCGAGGTGCCGGCCCGTTCCCCAGACCTGTCGCGACGGTCGTGCCGCCCGCGACCCCGCCTGTCGAACGTCGACCTGCACCCGCACCCCGCCCGGACCCGGCGGATCTTTATGCCGCGCTCGATCTCGGCACCAATTCCTGCCGCATGCTGATCGCCCAGCCCAAGGGCAACCAGTTGCATGTGGTCGACAGCTTTTCCAAGAGCGTGCAACTGGGGCAGGGGCTGGAAGCCTCGGGCCGGCTTGGCCGCGCCTCGATGGCGCGGGCCGTGGGCGCGCTGAAGATCTGCCAGAAGAAACTGTCGAAACATCGCGTGGAGCGCATGCGGCTGGTCGCGACCGAGGCCTGCCGCCGCGCCACCAACGCGGGGGAGTTCATCGAGCTCGTGCGCCGTGACACCGGCCTGTCGCTGGAGATCATCGAACCCGAGGAAGAGGCGCGGCTGGCCGTGGTTTCCTGCGCGCCGCTGGTCTCGACCAAGACCGAGCAGCTGCTGGTCGTGGATATCGGCGGTGGTTCGACCGAACTGGTCTGGATCGACCTCAGCCGCGTGCCCAAGCTGGAACGCCCGCGCGCCATCATGCGCCTGCACCAGGGGTTCGATCATGAGGATACGATCTTTCCCCGCGCCAAGGTGGTGGACTGGATCTCGATCCCGCTTGGCGTGGCGACGCTGAAGGACATGTATTCCGACGTCGCCGATGACGGCGCGCGGTTTGCGTTGATGAGCTGGTTCTTCGAGGAGCAGTTGGCCGAGTTCTCGCCCTATGACGATGCCGCCGACCAGGCGCGCGAGGGGTTCCAGATCATCGGTACCTCGGGGACCGTCACGACCGTTGCCGCCAGCCACCTCGGGCTGCGCCGCTACGACCGCAACAAGGTGGACGGGCTGCGCATGACCTCCGACCAGATCGACATGGTGATCAACCAGTATCTCGCCCTTGGCCCCGAAGGCCGCCGCCGCGACCCGCGCATCGGGCGCGACCGGCAGACGCTCATCATGTCGGGCGCCGCGATCTTGCAGGCGCTGCTTCGGGCCTGGCCCACTGACCGGCTGAGCGTGGCTGACCGTGGCCTGCGCGAGGGGCTGCTTTATGCGCAGATGTCGGCCGATGGGGTGTTGGAGGACGGTCCGTTCTGACATCGGAGGGGTTGCGCCGCCTTTGGCGTCGCCCGGGGAAGCGCCGAAAGGGGCATCGAGCCCCTTCCGGCGCTTGCGCGCTCCGCGCGGGCATATTTATTGGATAAAGATTGGAACTGGGGATGCGCCCGGCGGGGCGCGTCGCGGGAAAGGGCAACGGTATGCCGAAGAAGAATACGAGCGGGCGCGGGCAGCGCGATTTGCGGGTGAAGGTGAAGACGGCGCGCGGGCGCAAGCTGTCCTCGACCCGCTGGCTGGAGCGGCAGTTGAACGACCCTTACGTCGCGCGTGCCAAGCGCGAGGGCTATCGCGGGCGGGCGGCCTTCAAGATCCAGGAACTGGACGACAGGTATCGTTTCCTTGTGCCCGGCGCGCGGGTGGTCGACCTGGGCTGTGCGCCGGGCGGCTGGTGCCAGGTGGCCGTGCCGCGGATCAACGCGCTTGGGGAGAAGCCGGGCAAGGCGGTGGGCCGGATCATCGGCCTCGACCTGAAGGAGGTGGAACCGATCCCCGGCGCGGAACTGCACGTGCTCGACTTCATGGAGGAGGGCGCGGATGACAAGGTCAAGGACTGGCTTGGCGGCAAGGCCGATGTCGTGATGAGCGACATGGCGGCCTCGGCCTCGGGTCACAAGCAGACCGACCACCTGCGGATCGTGGCGCTCTGCGAGGCGGCGGCCGAGCTGGCCTTCGACGTGCTGGAAGAGGGCGGCACCTTCGTTGCCAAGGTCCTGGCCGGGGGCGCGGAAGGGGGGCTGCAAACCCTGCTCAAGCAGCGCTTCGACAAGGTCGCCAATGTCAAACCCGCCGCCAGCCGGTCGGACAGTTCCGAGAAATTCGTCGTTGCCACTGGGTTCCGGGGCTAGTCCGTTTGGTGCCCCTTTCCATCTTTATCCCCTGAAAATGCCCGCCGGAGGCACAAGCGCCGCAAGGGGCTCGATGCCCCTTGTGGCGCTTCGACCGGGCGACATGCGCAGCATGGCGTAACCGCTGACCTCGCCCCCCAAGCGTCGCAACCAAGATTTCGCCCTTTCCCTCGGGTCCGCCACATGAGATAGGGACGTGCCAACACGAACCCTCCAAGGAGACGCCCGATGGAGATTCGCGAGGCCCTGACCTTCGATGACGTTCTGCTGGTTCCGGGGGCAAGCTCTGTCCTGCCTTCCGATGCCGATACGCGCACCCGCGTGACCAAGGCGATCAAGCTCAACATCCCGCTCCTGTCCTCGGCGATGGACACGGTTACCGAAAGCCGCATGGCGATCGCCATGGCGCAAGCGGGCGGC
This sequence comes from Maritalea mobilis, assembly GCF_019800885.1. GTDB lineage: Bacteria > Pseudomonadota > Alphaproteobacteria > Rhodobacterales > Rhodobacteraceae > Roseibacterium > Roseibacterium beibuensis. The sequence continues at coordinate 689,793 of NZ_JAHVKE010000001.1, read as the reverse complement.
ATGGGGGTGATCCACCGCAACCTCGATGTCGAGACGCAGGCCCGCGAGGTGCGCCGCGTCAAACGCTTCGAATCCGGTGTCGTCTACAACCCCGTCACCCTGCGCCCCGACCAGACGCTGGCCGATGCCAAGGCGCTGATCGAACGCTACAACTTCACCGGGTTCCCGGTGGTGGACGAGAAGGGCCACGTGGTCGGGATCGTCACCAACCGCGACATGCGCTTCGCCACCTCGGACGACACGCCGGTCAAGGTGATGATGACCTCCAACGACCTTGCCATGCTGCGCGAACCGGCGGACCTGGAAGAGGCGAAAAGCCTGATGAAGGCGCGCCGGATCGAGAAGCTGCTGGTCGTGGACGGGGCGGGCAAGCTGACCGGCCTGCTGACGCTCAAGGATACCGAGCAGGCGGTGCTGAACCCGCAGGCCTGCAAGGACGAGCTGGGCCGCCTGCGCGTCGCTGCCGCCACCACCGTGGGCGATGCGGGCTTCGCGCGGTCCGAGGCCCTGATCGACGCGGGCTGCGACCTGATCGTGATCGACACGGCGCACGGCCATTCCGAGGGCGTCGGCAAGGCGGTCGAGCGGGTCAAGAGCCTGTCGAACGCCGTGCAGGTCGTCGCGGGGAACGTCGCCACCTATGACGCCACGCGTGCACTGATCGACGCGGGCGCGGACGCGGTGAAGGTCGGGATCGGCCCCGGCTCCATCTGCACCACGCGGGTCGTGGCGGGCGTGGGCGTGCCGCAGCTCACCGCGATCATGGATTGCGCCAGGGCCGCCGCCGAAAGCGATACGCCGATCATCGCCGATGGCGGCATCAAGTTCTCGGGCGATTTCGCCAAGGCCATCGCGGCGGGGGCCCATTGCGCCATGGTGGGCAGCATGATCGCCGGCACGGATGAATCGCCCGGCGAGGTCATCCTTTACCAGGGCCGTTCCTTCAAATCCTATCGCGGCATGGGCAGCCTCGGGGCGATGGCGCGCGGCTCGGCCGATCGCTATTTCCAGAAGGATGCGGCCAGCGACAAGCTGGTGCCGGAAGGGATCGAGGGGCAGGTGCCCTACAAGGGCGCGGCGGGCGCCGTCATCCACCAGATGATCGGCGGTTTGCGGGCGGCCATGGGCTACACCGGCTGTGCTACCGTGGACGAGATGCGCGGCAATTGCCGGTTCGTGCGGATCACTGGCGCGGGCCTCAAGGAATCGCATGTCCATGATGTTCAGATCACGCGGGAAAGCCCGAATTACCGTGGAAGCTGAAGGTCTTGCGGTTCGACCTTAAGGTGATGCATTGACGCCAGGCGCGCGGATCTCCGCGGCGATCGCCGTGCTGGATGACTGGCGCGGCGGCACCCCCGTCGAGCAGGCGCTGACCCGTTGGGCACGCGGCGCGCGCTATGCCGGGTCCAAGGATCGCGCAGCGGTGCGCGACCATGTCTATGACGCGCTGCGCCGGGCCGAAAGCTGCGCGCAGATGGGCGGTGGCCGGGATGGTCGGGCCATGATGCTGGGTCTGCTGCGCCTGCAAGGGCGCGATCCGGCCGAGCTTTTCACCGGCGACGGCCATGCCCCCGCCCCGCTGACCGCAGCCGAGGCGGAGGCCCCGTCGAAGGCTCCATCGCCCGAATGCGATATCCCCGACTGGCTCCGCGCGCCGGTCTCGGACCAGGTGGATGATCCCGAGTCGCTTTTTGCCAGTTTCGCACATCGCGCCCCGCTTTGGCTGCGGGTGAACCTGCGGCGCGCCACGCCCGAGGCGGTCGTCGCGTCCCTGGCCGCCGATGGCGTGACGGCCCGCACCACGCCCCTCTGCGCCACGGCGCTCGAGGCGACCGAGGGCGAACGCGCCCTGCGCCGCGCCGCCGCCTATCTCGACGGGGTGGTCGAGCCGCAGGACCTTTCCGTTCAGCGCGCCCTCGACCGCGTGGACTGGCCCGGGCAGGGCCGGATCCTCGACTATTGTGCCGGGGGCGGGGGCAAGGCGCTGGCCCTTGCAGACCGCTCCGACGCGGCAATATTCGCCCATGACGCCAACCCCGGTCGCATGGCCGATCTGGGGCCGCGCGCCGCGCGCGCCGGCGTGTCGATCCGGCAGGTTGCGACGGCAGGGCTGGAGGACCACGCGCCGTTCGATGCGGTGCTCTGCGATGTGCCCTGTTCGGGCTCGGGCACGTGGCGGCGCGACCCCGAGGCGAAATGGCGGTTGACGCCCGCGCGCCTCGACAAGCTGTGTGCCACGCAGGACGCGATCCTCGAGGCCGCCGCGCGGCTGGTGGGGGCGCAGGGGCGCCTCGTCTACATGACCTGTTCGCTGTTGCGGGTCGAGAACGAGGACAGGATCGACGCGTTCCTCGCCCGCCATCCCGGCTGGCGGCTGGAGCATCAGGGGCGCGACACGCCGTTGACCGCCTCGGACGGTTTTTTCTGCGCAAGCCTGTCGCGCGACGGGTGAGCCGGCGACACTTCCGCCCCGATCCGGCAAAAAATCCTCCGCCCGCGCCGAAAATTTACGGCATTTTAAGTTTCGTTTAACGATTTCGCGCTCGAATGGCGCATCGGCGCGGACTGGCGCATGGTCGACCGCGAAAACGAGAGGACGAAAAGCTTGAGCGACGGGCTGTGCGAAGATCACGCGACCGCTGAGGTTGATCGCGACCTGCTTGGCCACCGGTTCGCCGAGGTGGGGCAGGGGTGGCCGCTTCGCCCCGTCCTGATCCTCGTGCTTGGCCTTCTATGCGGTGCCGCGGCATGGATGGCCCCGTCGGACCCTGCGCAGTTCGGTCTTCTTGCCGCGACCGGGGGGCTGTTCTCGGCCGCGCTGTTGCTGGCCTTGCGCGATCTGCGCGGCTTCGCGCGGCGCCGGCGGGATCTGCTGTCCGCGCTACGGTTTTGCGACCACGACCCGGCGGCCAGCTTCGTGACCGATGCGACCGGCGCGATTTTCGCAGGCAACAAGGCCGCGACCCGGCGCTTCGGTGATCGGACGGGCCAGCCCGTGTCGCGCGCGATTGCAGGCCTGTTGCCCAGTGCCGGTACCGTGGTTTTCCGGCAGGAATCGGCACTGGCCCGCAGACCCGCCACCTCGGAAACGATCGTCACACCGCGCGGTTCGGTGCGGCTGACGGCCCAGCGCCTGAGCGGCGGTGTGTTGTGGCGCATCGACGACCTTGCCGATCACGGGCAGCGGCCGGGCGGGGCGATCAGCCTGCCGATGATGATCGTCAGCCAGAACGACACGATCCTGTCCATGAACGACGCGATGCGCGATGTGCTTGGCCGGCGCGTCACCGCGATGGGCGACATGTTCCCCGACCTGCCGCTGGTGGCGGGGCGGCGCACCAAGATGAAGACCGCCGATGGCATGATCGAGGTCATCCCGATCATCGTCACCTCGCCCGATGGCCGGCGCGAGGTCTATGCCGTGCCCGGGCTGGCCGAACCGCCGGCCGCCTCGGTCGCGGCCCGCGCGTTCGAGGCGCTTCCGGTGGCGCTCCTCCATATCGGGGCGGACGGGCAGGTGCTGGCCTCGAACCGTCCGGCGCAGAAGCTTTTGGGTGTCGCGCCCGAGGAAACAGGGATGCTGTCGCAATTCGTCGAAGGGCTGGGCCGCCCGGTGAACGACTGGGTGGCCGACAACCTGACGCAACGCGTGGCCTCTCATCCCGAGGTGGTGCGCGCCCGCAAGCGCAAGGATGAATGTTTCTTGCAGATCTCGCTGTCGCGGATCACGGATGCGACCGGGCCGTCGCTCCTGGCCGTGCTGCACGACGCGACCGAGCTCAAGACGCTGGAACAGCAATTCGTCCAGAGCCAGAAGATGCAGGCCATCGGCGAGCTCGCGGGTGGAATCGCCCATGATTTCAACAACCTGCTGACCGCGATCACAGGCTATTGCGACCTGCTTCTGCTGCGCCATGACCATGGCGATCCCGACTATGGCGATCTGGTGCAGATCAACCAGAACGCCAATCGCGCCGCCAGCCTCGTGGGGCAGTTGCTGGCCTTTTCGCGCAAGCAGACGCTGGAACCCGAGGTGCTGGACCTGCGCGATACGATGGGGGAGTTGACCCATCTGCTGAACCGCCTGGTGGGCGAAAAGATCACCCTGACGCTCAGCCACGATCCGGGCCTTCTGCCGATCCGGGTCGATCGCCGGCAACTGGACCAGGTCATCATGAACCTCGTCGTCAATGCCCGCGACGCCATGCCCGATGGCGGCGAGGTGCGTGTCGAAACCCGCGTCGTGCGCCTGTCCGAACCGCTGCACCGTGACCAGGCCGTGGTGCCCGTCGGCCAATACGTCACCATCCGCGTCCGCGACCATGGTCATGGCATCCCGCCCGACAAGCTGAACCGGATTTTCGAGCCCTTCTTCACCACCAAGGGTGTGGGAGAGGGGACCGGCCTGGGCCTGTCGATGGCCTATGGCATCATCAAGCAGACCGGCGGCTATATCTTTGTCGATAGCGTGGTCGATGCCGGCACGACCTTCACGATCTACATTCCGACCCATGACCTGCCCGAAACCGATGGGGTCCTCCCTGCCGCAACGGGCGCAGGGGGCGTGTCGTCCGGACAGCAGATCAATGATCGGCTGATCGCGGAACAGGCCGCTGCCGCAAAGCCGCAAGCGGCAAGGCCGGAGGCCGCGCCGCCCGCTGCCGCACCCGACCTGGCAAGGCCAAAGGTCGATGAATCCGACAAGGACCAAAGCCTGCAACCAGCCGCGCCCATCGACGGGTCCGGGGAAGACGACCGGGCGCGCGTTGTGCTTTTGGTCGAGGACGAGGCCCCGGTGCGTGCCTTCGCCTCCCGCGCGCTGCGGCTGCGCGGCTACACCGTGCTCGAGGCCGCAAGCGCCGAGGATGCCCTGTCGGTGCTGGACCGCACGGAGCAGGCCATCGATCTTTTCGTCACCGATGTCGTGATGCCGGGCAAGGACGGCCCGTCCTGGGTGCGCGAGGCGCTCGGCACCCACCCGGACGTGAAAGTGGTCTTCGTCTCTGGCTATTCCGAGGACGCGATCGACGAGATGTCGAGGGGCATTCCGAACTCGGTTTTCCTGCCCAAGCCCTTCACCCTGTCTGAACTGACCGAGACCGTCCGGCGGCAGTTGCACTAGCCGCCGAGGCGCAAGCTCCCGTCGCAAAGCGCGTCCCAGAGGGCGAATTCCTGCGGGGCGTCACGGCGCAGTTGCGCCTCCATCTCGGGGCTTAGCCCGGTGTCGCCCTCGGGCGAGACGTTGCGCGCGGGCAGGTCCAGATCGACGGACAGGCGGGTTTCGAGGAAGCGCACGAGATCCTCCATCCGGTCATGGCGGAACAGGTGATGCACCCCGACCGCGCCGCGCTCATAGTCGAGGAAGCGGGACTGCCGCCCCACCTGCGCGGGTTCACCCGGGTCGTCGCTTAGCCACTCCTCCACGAACGCGTCGAAGCTCATCCCGGCGGTCGAGGCCGGCTGACCCGCGATCGCCGCGCGCGCGCGGTACCGGTACCAGCTCGACAGCCAGCCGATCGGCTCACGCATCACCGCCACAAGCTCCATCGGGCGCGACCGGCGCTGCTCGAAAAACGGGGCCAGCTGGTTGCGATAGCGCCGCACCGTGCAATGCTTCATCGCGGGCGGGTTCAGGATGGCGCTGTCGGCGAATGGCAACAGTGCCTCTTCCAGCGCCGTCGTCCCGGTCTTGGGAACCGCCATCAGAACCAGCCGCGCCTTCCAGAAGATCAGCATTTCCAGCCCCTTGGGAAAAATTTCACACTGCTAACCCTTTCTTAACGCCTCCATGCCATCTTGGGCACAAGGAAAAATCAACTTGAAATGTTCGCGTTTTGTTTGATACTGCATTGCGGAACAAGAGGTGAACACGAGCACCGCATTGCCGCCCCGGCGGCTGCATGACATAAGGGGTCAACTCCAATGGCAACGGCGAACCTTCTCGACATGACCGACCGCAAATCTGCCGACAAGCAAAAGGCGCTCGACAGTGCGCTGGCCCAGATCGAACGCCAGTTCGGCAAGGGCTCGATCATGAAGCTGGGCGGCGACAACGCCTTGCCGGATATCGAGGCGACCTCGACCGGCTCGCTGGGGCTCGACATCGCGCTCGGCATCGGCGGGCTGCCCAAGGGGCGGATCATCGAGATCTACGGCCCCGAAAGCTCGGGCAAGACGACGCTGACGCTGCATGTCGTGGCCGAGGAACAGAAAAAGGGCGGCGTTTGCGCCTTTGTCGACGCCGAACACGCGCTCGACCCGCAATACGCCAAGAAGCTGGGCGTCGATCTGGACGAGTTGCTGATCTCGCAGCCCGACACCGGCGAACAGGCGCTCGAGATTACCGATACGCTGGTCCGCTCGGGCGCGGTCAGCCTCGTGGTGGTCGATTCGGTCGCGGCCCTGACCCCGAAATCCGAGCTCGAGGGCGACATGGGCGACAGCAGCGTCGGCGTGCACGCCCGCCTGATGAGCCAGGCCATGCGCAAACTGACCGGCTCCATCGCGCGCTCGAACTGCATGGTGATCTTCATCAACCAGATCCGGATGAAGATCGGCGTCATGTTCGGCAGCCCCGAAACGACGACGGGCGGCAACGCGCTCAAGTTCTACTCGTCCGTGCGCCTCGACATCCGCCGCATCGGCTCGATCAAGGACCGTGACGAGGTCGTGGGCAACGCCACCCGCGTCAAGGTCGTCAAGAACAAGGTCGCACCGCCCTTCAAGCAGGTGGAATTCGACATCATGTATGGCGAAGGCATCTCGAAAATGGGCGAATTGCTGGACCTTGGCGTCAAGGCCGGCGTGGTCGAGAAATCGGGCAGCTGGTTCTCTTACGGCGACGAGCGCATCGGCCAGGGCCGCGAGAACGCCAAGACCTTCCTCAAGGAAAACAAGGACGTCGCGCTGGCGATCGAAGACAAGATCCGCGCCGCCCATGGCCTCGACTTTCACATGGCCGAGGATGATCCGGACATGGTCGACGACGGCTGACCGCCGCGCGATCCGACTAAACGAGGGGCGGTCCGGTGGGCCGCCCTTTTCGCTTCACTCCACCCGCCCCATGGACAGCACGCATGGGCGGGGTTACATCAGCCCGGACGTGCCGAAACCTGCCCGGAAGTGACCGCCCGACATGGCCAGCCTGAACGATATCCGCTCCACATTCCTCGACTATTTCCGCCGCAACGGCCACGAGATCGTCGACAGCTCTCCGCTTGTGCCGCGCAACGACCCGACCTTGATGTTCACCAACTCGGGGATGGTGCAGTTCAAGAACCTCTTTACCGGGGTCGAACACCGCGACTACCAGCGCGCGGCCACCAGCCAGAAATGCGTGCGCGCCGGGGGCAAGCACAATGACCTCGACAATGTGGGCTACACGGCGCGGCACCACACGTTCTTCGAAATGCTAGGGAATTTCTCGTTCGGGGATTACTTCAAGGAGCAGGCGATCCCCTATGCGTGGGAATTGCTGACCAAGGATTTCGACATTCCGGCCGACAAGCTCCTGGTCACGGTCTACCACACCGATGACGAGGCCGCCGAGATCTGGAAAAAGGTCGCCGGCCTGCCGGACGAACGGATCATCCGCATCCCGACCTCGGACAATTTCTGGCAGATGGGGCCGACCGGCCCCTGCGGTCCCTGCACCGAGATTTTCTTCGACCATGGCGACAAGATCTGGGGCGGCCCGCCGGGCAGCCCGGAAGAGGATGGCGACCGCTTCATCGAGATCTGGAACATCGTTTTCATGCAGAACGAGCAGTTCGAGGACGGCTCGATGCGCGCGCTCGACATGCAGTCGATCGACACCGGCATGGGGCTGGAACGGATCGGCGCGCTCTTGCAGGGCAAGCACGACAATTACGACACCGACCTGATGCGCAGCCTGATCGAGGCGAGCGCAAACGCCACCAGCGTCGATCCCGACGGGCCGAAGAACGTGCATCACCGCGTGATCGCGGACCATTTGCGCTCGACCTCGTTCCTGATCGCGGACGGGGTGATGCCCTCCAATGACGGGCGCGGCTACGTGCTGCGCCGGATCATGCGCCGCGCGATGCGCCATGCGCACCTGCTGGGCGCGCAGGACCCGCTGATGTATCGCCTTGTGCCCGCGCTGGTCAGCCAGATGGGGCAGGCCTATCCCGAGCTTGGCCGCGCGCAGGCGCTGATCACCGAGACGCTCAAGCTGGAGGAAGAACGCTTCCGCCAGACCCTCGACCGCGGCTTGCGCCTGCTGGATGAAGAGTTGGAAAACCTGCCCGAGGGCGCGGCCCTGCCGGGCGAGGCGGCGTTCAAGCTGTACGACACCTATGGCTTCCCGCTGGACCTGACGCAGGACGCGCTGCGCGAACAGGGCCGCACGGTCGACACCGAGGGCTTCGACGCCGCCATGGCCGAGCAGAAGGCCAAGGCCCGCGCGGCCTGGTCGGGCTCGGGCGAGCAGGCCGATGCTGCGATCTGGTACGACCTCGCCGAAGAGCACGGCGCGACGGAATTCCTCGGCTACGACACCGAGAAGGCCGAGGGCGTGGTTCTGGCGCTTGTCAAGGATGGCGAAAAGACCGAGCGGGCCGCGAAGGGCGACACGATCGCCATCGTGGTGAACCAGACGCCGTTCTATGCCGAGTCCGGGGGCCAGGTCGGCGATACCGGCACGCTCAAGACCGAGACGGGCCGCGCAAAGATCACCGACACCAAGAAGGTGGCCGGCGTCTTCCTGCACATGGCCGAGGTCGCGGAGGGCGAGATCGCGCCGGGGCAGGGCGCCGAGCTGGAGGTGGAACACGCCCGCCGCTCGACGATCCGGGCCAACCACTCGGCCACGCACCTGTTGCACGAGGCGCTGCGCCGCGCGCTTGGCGATCACGTTGCGCAGCGCGGATCGCTCAACGCGCCGGACCGGCTGCGTTTCGATTTCAGCCACGGCAAGGCGCTGAGCGCCGAAGAGATCGAACAGGTCGAGGAGGAGGTGAACGCCTTCATCCGCCAGAATGCGCCGGTCGAGACGCGCATCATGACCCCCGACGATGCCCGCGGGATCGGGGCTCAGGCGCTCTTTGGCGAGAAATACGGCGACGAGGTGCGCGTCGTGTCGATGGGCACGCTGGACGGCTCGGGAAAGGGCGCGGATGGCAAGACCTATTCGATCGAACTGTGTGGCGGCACGCATGTGCGCCAGACCGGCGATATCGGCGTTTTCGTGGCGCTTGGCGACTCGGCCTCCAGCGCCGGGGTGCGCCGGATCGAGGCGCTGACCGGCGAGGCGGCGTTTGACTACCTGAGCGAACAGGACCGCCGCATGGGCGCGCTGGCCGCCGAGTTGAACGTGCAGCCCGGCGACGTGCTGGACCGGGTCCAGAGCCTGAAGGACGAGCGGCGCAAGCTGGAAAACGAGGTGGCGCAGCTGCGGCGACAGCTGGCCATGGCCGGTGGCGGCGCCTCCGAAGCGCCGCAGGCCCGCGAGGTGAACGGCATCGCCTTCCACGCGCAGGTCTTGTCGGGGGTGACGGGCAAGGACCTTGCCGGGATCATCGACGAGCACAAGAGCCGGATGGGGTCCGGCGCGGTCCTGCTGATCGCCGATACCGGTGGCAAGGCCGCCGTGGCCGCGGGCGTGACGGGTGATCTGGTCGAGCGCGTCTCGGCCGTGGACCTGGTGCGCGCGGCCGTCGAGAAGCTGGGCGGCAAGGGCGGTGGCGGCCGGCCCGATTTCGCGCAGGGCGGCGGCAAGGATGCCGGCGCCTCGGACGAGGCCATCGCGGCCGCGGAAACCGTTTTGAAGGAGGCCTGAGATGCCCTGTGCCTATTGGATTGCCCATGTGACCGTCACCGACGAGGAGGCCTATGGCCGCTACGCTGCGCTGGCGACGAAAGCGATTGCCGCGCATGGCGGAGAATTCCTCGCCCGGGGCGGCGAGGCCATCCAGAAGGAAGGCCGCGCCCATCCGCGCAACGTGGTCGCGCGGTTCCCGAGCCTGGAAGCGGCCAATGCCTGCTACGAGAGCGCGACCTACCAGGAGGCGCTGAGCCATGCCAAGGGCGCGTCCGAGCGGGACCTGGTGTTGGTGGAAGGCGCTGACTGAGGCATTGCGCCGTCTGCGACGTCGCCCGGGCGAGCGCCTCGGGGGGCCTTGAGCCCCCCTCGGCGCTGATGCCTCCGGCGGGAGTTTTTCGGCCAAGATGAAGGGGCGGGTCAGCGCCCGATATAGCGGTCCTTGCGGTGGTTGGTGGCGACGATCAGGTTCGTCACCACGGCGCCGAGAAGCGACCAGCCCACCAGCACGGGGTCGATCGCGAAGGCCGCGGTCGCGAACAGGGCCGCGTCGAAGCCCAGCTGTACCCATCCGGCCTGGATGCCCACGCGATCCTGCAGGAAGAGAGCGAGGATGCCGATCCCGCCCAAGGACGCCCCGTGGCGGAAGAGGACGATGAGGCCGAGCCCGATCGTGCCGCCGGCAAGCATCGCGCCGAGGGCCGGGTCGAGCCGGTCGAAGGAGATGAGCGCCGGGAAGATCTCGGACAGGGTGGAGACGAGGGCCACGGCGATCACCGTCTTGAGCGTGAAGCGCCAGCCCATGCGCAGGATCGCCAGAAGGTAGAAGGGCAGGTTCACCACGAAGAAAACCGCGCCGAAGGACCAGTCGGTCAGGTAGCTGACCAGCACGGCAAGGCCCGCGGTCTGGCCGGTGACGAGGCCCAGATGGGTAAGAAACTGCAGCCCGAGCGCGCACATGGCGGTGCCGAGGAGGAAGGCTTGCGCATCCTCCAGCAGCGTGTGGGTCAGGGAATCCTGCGGTTCGGCCATGGGGTGCTTTTTTCCGCGATGCAGCGAAAGCGCAAGGGGCAAATGCTGGGCTGGCTTATCCCGGACCGCCCGAGGAAGAGGTGAATACACGGCCGACCGCGCCGGGCATGAAGAACCCGGGGACGGGTTATTCGGCGGGGTGTGGGGCCAGGACGGCAGCTGGTCAGCGCCGCGCCAAAGGGGCAGGGCGAAAACCCCGCCCCCTCGGTCGATCAGCCAGCGAGCGCCGTGTTCAGGTTCTCGTCGACCTTTTCGAGGAAACCGGTGGTCGTCAGCCATTTCTGGTCGGGGCCGACCAGAAGGGCGAGGTCCTTGGTCATGTCCCCGGCCTCGACCGTTTCGACCACGACGCGTTCCAGCGTCTCGGCGAAGGTCTTGAGCTGGGCATTGCCGTCCAGTTTCGCGCGGTGCTTCAGCCCGCCGGTCCAGGCGTAGATCGACGCGATGGAATTGGTCGAGGTCGCCTTGCCCTCCTGGTGCTGGCGGTAGTGGCGGGTGACGGTGCCATGCGCCGCCTCGGCCTCGACGATCTTGCCATCGGGGGTCATCAGCTGGCTGGTCATCAGCCCGAGCGAGCCGAAGCCCTGGGCCACGGTGTCGGACTGCACGTCGCCATCGTAGTTCTTGCAGGCCCAGACGAAGCCGCCGTTCCATTTCATCGCGCAGGCGACCATGTCATCGATCAGGCGGTGTTCGTACCAGATGCCCGCTTCCTTGAACTTGTCCTCGAACTCCTCTTCGAAGACCTGTTGGAAGAGTTGCAGGAACTGCCCGTCATATTGCTTGAGGATCGTGTTCTTGGTCGACAGATAGAGCGGCCAGCCCATGTTCAGCGCGTAATTCATCGAGGCGCGGGCGAAATCGCGGATCGAGTCGTCGAGGTTGTACATCCCCATGAACACGCCCGAGGATGGGGCGTCATAGACCTCTTCCTCGATCACGGTGCCGTCTTCGCCGACGAACTTCATCGACAGCTTGCCGGGGCCGGGGAATTTCATGTCGGTCGCGCGGTACTGGTCACCGAAGGCGTGGCGGCCGATCACGATGGGCCTGGTCCAGCCGGGCACGAGACGGGGCACGTTGCGGCAGATGATCGGGGCGCGGAAAACCACGCCGCCCAGGATGTTGCGGATCGTGCCGTTGGGGCTGCGCCACATCTTCTTGAGGCCGAATTCCTCGACGCGGGCCTCGTCGGGGGTGATGGTCGCGCATTTGACGGCAACGCCGACCTCTTTGGTTTTCTCGGCGGCGTCGATGGTGATCTGGTCATCGGTCGCATCGCGCGATTCCATGCCCAGATCGTAGTAGAGCAGATCCACGTCCAGGTAGGGCAGGATCAGCTTGTCCTTGATGAAGGCCCACATGATGCGGGTCATCTCGTCGCCATCCATTTCGACGATGGGGTTTTCGACCTTGATCTTGGTCATCTTGTGCCTCGTCCGGTGCTAGGGAGTCGCGCCGTCTGTAGCCGATGATCGCGAGGGAGGAAAGCTATGTATGCCGTTGCATACCAATTATGCCCTGAGCGAAGCGCGTCTGAGGGACTCCGCCGAAAAAACGGGCGTCAGCTTTGCGGTTCGGGGGCCGTGCTGGCCTGATGCCTGGCCAGTTTCTGCGCCAGAAGGCGGCGCGCGCGCTGCTCAGCCAGCCGCACCCGGACGAAGGTGCGGAACATCTCCTCGGTCGTGGGGGAGGAGGTGCCGAGCGCGCGCGCAATCTCGTCGATCAGCTGCTCATCCCCGGTTTCCTCGCTCGCCTTGATGACGTCCTGCGCCAGCTTGTCGGCAAGGTTCTCGGTGATGACACTCATCGGCTTGGGTCCTTCAGCGCGTCGTCTCGGTCAGGCGGCGCTTCACGTAGGTCTGCACGGTCTCGATCATCGGGTCCATGTAGGGATCCTCGAAGAAGTGACCGGCGCCTTCCATCTCTTCATGGGTGATGGTGATGCCCTTCTGCTCGTGCAGCTTGTCCACGAGGATGCGGGTATCCTGCGGCTTGGCGAAACGGTCGGCCGAGCCGTTGATGATCAGGCCCGAGGAGGGGCACGGCGCGAGGAACGAGAAATCGTACATGTTCGCCGGGGGCGACACGCTGATGAAGCCGGTGATCTCGGGGCGCCGCATCAGAAGCTGCATCCCGATCCACGCGCCGAACGAGAAGCCCGCGACCCAGCAATGCTTGGCATTGGGGTTCATCGATTGCAGGTAATCCAGCGCCGAGGCGGCATCGGACAATTCGCCCACGCCCTGGTCGTATTCGCCCTGGCTGCGGCCCACGCCGCGGAAGTTGAAGCGCAGGACGGTGAAGCCGATCTCGTGGAACGCGTAATGCAGGTTGTAGACGACCCGGTTGTTCATCGTGCCGCCGAACTGGGGGTGCGGGTGCAGGATGATGGCGATCGGGGCGTCCTTGACCTTCTGAGGATGATAACGGCCTTCAAGCCGGCCTTCGGGGCCGGGGAAAATCACCTCGGGCATCAAGTTCTCCCTCGTGCGGGGCGCGCGGCCTGCCGTCGTCTTGACGGGGTCGCTGCCGCTCCCTTAAACCACAGCAATTCCGGCATACGGCACTCCTCGCCGCGATCCGGTGTCATGGCAGTTAAGCGTGACGGGCCGAAAGGTCAATCATCGCGGGCAGTTCAGGGGCGTTTGTCGCGCCCCAGTCATGCGGGGGGCAGGACATGAAACTATCCACCAAGGGCCGCTACGCGATGGTCGCGATGGTCGACCTTGCGCTTCAGCCGGAAGGGAAACTCAGTCCGCTGTCCGACATCTCTAAGCGGCAGGATATCTCGCTGCCCTATCTCGAACAGCTTTTCGTCAAGCTGCGCCGGGCGGGGCTCGTGCAATCGGTGCGCGGCCCGGGCGGGGGGTATCGCCTGGCGCATCCGCCGTCCGAAATCCGCGCAGTCGATATCTTTGCCGCCGTCGATGAAACGGTCAGCGCGCTGCATACCGGGGCCGGGGCCTCGGGGGGCGTGTCGGGGTCGCGGGCGCAAAGCATGACGAACCGCCTGTGGGAGGGGTTGAGCGCGCATGTGTACGTGTTTCTCCACCAGACGCGCCTGTCCGACGTCGTGCGCAACGATCTGACGCCTTGCCCGGCGGTGCCGAACCTGTTCCAGGTCGTCGACGAGGATTGAGCGGGTCAAGCCGCGCGGCCACGCTGGAAGGGCGCGGGGACATTTCCTAGATGTGTCGGGGGCGCCGTGGCGCCCGTTGCAAAGGAGCGCCGATGGCCCGCGTCTATCTTGATCATAATGCGACCATGCCGCTGCGTCCCGAGGCGCGCGCGGCGATGATCGGGGCGATGGATCTCGTCGGTAATCCAAGCTCGGTCCATGCCGAGGGGCGGGCCGCCAAGGGGCTGATGGAACGCGCGCGCGGCCAGATCGCCGAGGCGATAGGCGCGCAGGCCGCCGATATCGTTTTCGTCTCCGGCGCGACCGAGGCCGCCGCGCTGGCCCTGGCGGGGCGGGGCCTGCACGGCGCGGCGATCGAGCATGACGCGGTGCGGTCGTGGATCACGGAGGATCTGCCGGTCGATGCCAATGGCCGGGTTGCGGTCACGGACCCGGCGCGCAGTACGCTTCAGGTGGCGAATTCCGAAACGGGGATCTTGCAGGAACTGCCCGAGGGGCTGGCCGTCAGCGACTGGACACAGGCCTTTGGCAAGATCCCCCTGGCCTTCGATTGGTCGGGTGTCGAGATGGCGCTTATCTCGGCCCACAAGATCGGCGGGCCGAAGGGAATCGGCGCGCTGATCCTCAAGCGCGGGCTGGATGTGGAGGCGCGGATTCGGGGGGGCGGGCAGGAAATGGGCCGCCGAAGCGGCACCGAAAACCTGATCGGCATTGCCGGATTTGGGGCGGCGGCCCAAGCCACACAACAAGATCTGGAAGCCGGGCTTGCCGAGCGGCTGGACAAACTTAGAAATATTCTAGAAAGTACTCTGGACCTTCGGACAAAAGATACTATTTTTGTCGGGAAAGGCAGCCAGCGCCTGCCCAACACTTCGTGCATCGTGACGCCGGGGTGGAAAGGCGAGACGCAGGTTATGCAGATGGACTTGGCCGGCTTCGCCATTTCGGCGGGATCGGCCTGTTCCTCGGGCAAGGTCCGGTCGAGCAACGTGTTGCGCGCGATGGGACTGACCGATGGCGAGGCGGATTGCGCGATCCGCGTCTCTCTCGGGCCCGACACGACCGAGGCGGAGGTCCTGGCCTTCGCCGAGGCCTGGGGGGCGGCGTATGACCGTTTCCGTGCGCGGGGCAGGTAGTTTGCCGCGTTGCAAATGGCCCGAGGGCCGCCGATCAGGGCAGGGGCGCATCATGCGCACCCTGAGGAAACGAGGCGGTCCGGGGCCGGCATGAATGAACAGTCTGGCCGGCAATCCGCCGGCCCATCGGAGGTGGCGATGACCGCACTTGAAACCGAAGTCAAAGAAGGCGTCGAGCGCGAAACCGTCGAGGCCGTGCAGGCCCTTGGTGGCAAGTACAAGTACGGCTGGGAAACCGACATCGAGATGGATTATGCGCCCAAGGGCGTGAACGAGGACATCGTCCGCCTCATCTCGGAAAAGAACGGCGAGCCGGAATGGATGACCGATTGGCGGCTTCAGGCGTTCAAGCGCTGGAAGAAGATGGACGAGCCCGACTGGGCGATGGTCAACTACCCGCCCATCGACTACCAGGACCAGTATTACTACGCCTCGCCCAAGTCCTTCGCGGAAAAGCCGAAATCGCTGGATGAAGTCGATCCCGAGCTGCTGCGGACCTATGAAAAGCTGGGCATTCCGCTGAAGGAACAGATGATCCTGGCCGGGGTGGAGGGCGCCGAGGATGCGCCCGCCGAGGGCCGCAAGGTCGCCGTGGACGCGGTGTTCGACAGCGTGTCGGTCGGCACGACCTTCCAGAAGGAACTGGAACAGGCCGGCGTGATCTTCTGCTCGATCTCCGAGGCGATCAAGAACCATCCCGAGCTTGTGAAGAAATACCTCGGCTCGGTTGTTCCGATCTCGGACAACTTCTTTGCCACGCTCAACAGCGCCGTGTTTTCCGACGGATCGTTCGTCTACGTGCCGCCGGGCGTCCGCTGCCCGATGGAGCTGAGCACCTATTTCCGCATCAACGCGGAAAACACCGGCCAGTTCGAGCGCACGCTGATCATTGCCGACAAGGGCAGCTATGTCAGCTACCTCGAAGGCTGCACCGCACCGATGCGCGACACCCACCAGCTGCACGCGGCGGTCGTGGAACTGGTCGCGCTGGAAGATGCCGAGATCAAGTATTCGACCGTCCAGAACTGGTATCCGGGCGACGAGAACGGCAAGGGCGGCATCTACAACTTCGTCACCAAGCGTGCCGATTGCCGGGGTGATCGCTCCAAGGTGATGTGGACGCAGGTCGAAACCGGCTCGGCCGTGACGTGGAAATACCCGTCCTGCATCCTGCGCGGCGATGACAGCCAGGGCGAGTTCTACTCGATCGCCATCGCCAACAACATGCAGCAGGCCGACACCGGCACCAAGATGGTGCACCTGGGCAAGAACACCAAGTCGCGCATCGTCTCCAAGGGGATTAGCGCGGGCAAGGCGCAGAACACCTATCGCGGCCTTGTCTCGATGCACCCCAAGGCCACGAACAGCCGCAACTATACCCAGTGCGACAGTCTTCTGATCGGCGATAAATGCGGGGCGCACACGGTCCCCTATATCGAGGTCAAGAACAACTCCAGCCGGGTGGAGCATGAGGCGACCACCTCCAAGGTGGATGACGACCAGATGTTCTATTGCCGCCAGCGCGGCATGGACGAGGAAGAGGCCGTCGCCCTGATCGTCAACGGCTTCGCCCGCGAAGTGTTGCAGGCGCTGCCGATGGAATTCGCGATGGAAGCGCAGCAACTGGTCGCCATCTCGCTGGAAGGCAGCGTTGGCTGATGGCCCAGCTGGCGGCATCTGCACCGTCGGGTGAAACGCAGACAGGGGAGGCGGCGCTGACCGCCTTCCTTCTCGACGTGCTGCCGTTGTCGCGCCTGACCCGCATCGCCGATGTCGGGGCGAATGGCATCAACGAGGCGCCCTATGCCGCGCTGTTGTCCATGGGCGGCTGCGAGGTGATCGGGTTCGAGCCGAATGAAG
Organism: Maritalea mobilis; assembly: GCF_019800885.1. Taxonomy (GTDB): domain Bacteria; phylum Pseudomonadota; class Alphaproteobacteria; order Rhodobacterales; family Rhodobacteraceae; genus Roseibacterium; species Roseibacterium beibuensis. The sequence continues at coordinate 672,839 of NZ_JAHVKE010000001.1, read as the reverse complement.
AGGCGCTCGCCCAGTTGAAGGCCAATGCCAGCGCGCATGAGATCTACTACCCCAATGCCGTGGGTGACGGAGAGAACTGCACCTTCCGCCTCTATCGCTCCAGCGGGTTTTCCTCGGTGCATCCGCCCTACACGCCGACCGGCAAGCTTATGCAGCGGGAACGCTGGGGCGCGGTCGCCCGAGAGATCCCGATGCAGACCATGCGCCTTGATGATTTCGAGGATCTCGGCCCGGTCGATCTGCTCAAGATCGACATTCAGGGCGGCGAGGTCGCGGTTTTTCAAGGCGCGCAAAAGGTTCTGGGCGCGGCGCTCGCGGTGATCACCGAGCTGCGCTACCTGCGGCTTTACGAGGGCGAGCCGATGCTGGGCGGGGTGGACAGTGCCCTGATGGAAATGGGGTTTGGCCTGCACAAGTTCCTGTTCAACAAGGCCCGCCCGGTCCCCAACTCGCAGGCGCACCGCTTGCGCAAGCGGCGGGCGAATGACCAGCTGATCGACGGGGATGGCGTCTACCTGCGTGATATCACGCGGCTCGACACGTATTCGGACGAGGCGCTGATGCATCAATGCGTGCTAGCCGGCGCGGTCTATCACAGCCACAGCCTTGCCTTGGCGCTGCTGGACCGGCTCGTCGAACGGGGCTGCGTGCCCGAAAGCACCCCCGAGGCCTATGCCGACCGCCTGCCGGATGACGTGCGGGCCGATTGAGTTTGAGGAGTTGCCGATATGATCACCACCACAACGCATAGTGTCGAAGGGCACCAGATCGCCGAATACAAGGGCATCGTCGTGGGCGAGGCCATCTTGGGCGCAAACGTGTTCCGCGACCTCTTTGCCGGGATCACCGATATCATCGGCGGTCGTTCCGGCGCGTATGAACAGGAACTGGGTCGCGCGCGTGAAACCGCCCTGCGCGAGATGGAAGATCGCGCCCGCGATATCGGCGGCACCGCCGTGGTGGGCGTCGACCTCGATTACGAGGTGATCAACAACATGCTGATGGTGTCCGCCAGCGGCACGGCCGTCGTTCTGGCCTGACAAACCCGAGGATCCTGCCATGAGGAATGAAACGCTGCGCAAGACGCGGGTGTCCGACCCCCAGATTGCCGATCATGTGCGCGAACTGGTCCGGCGCATGGACCTGAGCTTTGACTCGGGCCGCGTGCGCGCGGTTCTGGGCCGACGCGCCAACAGCCCGATGACCCGCGGCGGCGATCCCGCCACCCCAACGCGCAATCGCGCGGCAAACACATCCGACCGGCGCGGCTGAGACCGCGTCAAACGTCAAAGATCATGTCCAGTCCGCGCCGGGTGGCGCGGCAGACGAGGAGAAAAAGATGCTCGAGATCAAGAACCTGCACGTGAAACTGGAAGACGAGGACAAGCAGATCCTCAAGGGTGTGGACCTGACCGTCGAGGCGGGCAAGGTGCACGCCATCATGGGGCCGAACGGGTCGGGCAAGTCGACCCTCAGCTACGTCCTGTCGGGCCGCGACGGCTACGAGGTCACCGAGGGCGAAGCGACGCTCGACGGCGAGGACATCCTGGAGATGGAGCCGGAAGAGCGCGCGGCAGCGGGCCTGTTCCTGGCGTTCCAATATCCGGTCGAGATCCCTGGCGTGGGCAACATGACCTTCCTGCGCACCGCGTTGAACGCGCAGCGCAAGGCGCGCGGCGAAGACGAGATCAGCGCCGGCGATTTCCTCAAGCTGGTGCGGGAAAAGGCCAAGACGCTGAAGATCGACGCGGACATGCTGAAGCGCCCGGTAAATGTCGGCTTCTCGGGTGGTGAGAAAAAGCGCAACGAAATCCTGCAGATGGCGATGCTGGAGCCGTCCATGTGCATTCTCGACGAGACCGACTCGGGGCTCGACGTGGACGCGATGAAGCTTGTCTCCGAGGGTGTGAACGCGCTGCGCGACGAAGGCCGCGCTTTCCTTGTCATCACCCACTACCAGCGCCTGCTGGATCACATCAAACCCGACGTGGTGCACATCATGGCCGATGGTCGCATTGTAAAGACGGGCGGCCCGGAGTTGGCTCTCGAAGTCGAGAACAACGGCTATGCCGATATCCTCGGGGAGGTGGCCTGATGGCGCTGGCGCAAGTCAAGCAGAACACGACCGATGCACGGCTCGACGCCCTGACCTTGCCCGAGGGTGAGGCCGGATGGGCCGCCGAGGCGCGCGCCGACGCCCTGACGCGCGTACGCGGCATGGGGCTGCCGGGGCGGCGTGACGAGTATTGGAAATTCACCAACCCCGAAAGCCTGACCCAGCCGGTCGCGCCGCGTGCGGCGATTTTCAAATACGAGGATGAAGCCCCGGCCTTCGACCAGATCGAGCGGCTCAGGATCGTGTTCGTCGATGGGGTGTTCGATCCCGCGCAGTCGGATGATCTGGCGATGGATGGTGTCGAGATCACGCGCCTGTCCGACGCGATGGCCAAGGACATCCACTGGGTGCGCGACCTCTATGGCGTGCTCGAGACCCGGGGGCAGACGCCCGTGGCCCGCCCGCTGGCCGCGCTGAACACGGCTTTCGCGACCGATGGCATTGCGATCCGGGCAACCGGCAAGGCCGCCAAGCCCATTCACCTGATCTACCTGCACGAGGATGAGACCTCGGACGCGATCCTGCACCACCTGGTGAAGGTCGAAGAGGGGGCCGAGGTTACCGTGCTGGAAAGCGGCCCCGCCGCCGCGCGGTTCAACAAGTGCATGGAGGTCGAAGTGGCCGATACGGGCCGTTTCCACCATGTCCGCACGCAGGGCCGCGACCATGAACGCCGGGCCGCGACGCATGTGTTCTCGCGCCTCGGGCAGGAGTCGACCTACAAGTCCTTCACCCTGACCGCCAATGGCGTCATGACGCGCAACGAGCATGTCATCGAGATGACCGGCGACGATGCCGTGGCCCATGTCGCGGGCGCTGCGATGGGCGATGGCGCCTCGGGTGATTTTCACCACGACGACACGGTGTTCATCACCCATGATGCGCAGCGCTGCGAAAGCCGTCAGGTGTTCAAGAAGGTGCTGCGCAACGGGGCCGAGGGGGTGTTCCAGGGCAAGATCCTGGTGAAGCCGGACGCCCAGAAAACCGATGGCTACCAGATCAGCCAGGCGCTGCTGCTGGACGAGGACAGCTCGTTCCAGGGCAAGCCCGAGCTGGAGATCTATGCCGACGACGTGCAGTGCTCGCACGGGTCCACGACCGGGGCGATCGACGACACGGCGCTGTTCTACCTGCGCTCGCGCGGGGTGCCGGAAAGCCGGGCGACCGACCTGCTGGTCCTGGCCTTCCTCGCCGAGGCCATCGAGGAAATCGAGGACGAACGCCTTCAGGACGACATCCGCACCCGGTTGGAAAACTGGCTGGAGCGGCGGCGGCAGGGGTGATGCGATGAGCCTGACAGGCGATATCGCCGCAACGTGGCGCAGTCCACGGCGGGTGATGCGCAAGCTGCTGGACATGGGACAGCGCGAAGACCGCGCGCTGTTCTTTCTCATGCTGGCGTGCGGATTGATCTTCGTGTCGCAATGGCCGCTGTTGTCACGGCAGGCCTATCTTGATCCGTCCGTGCCGCTAGACGCGCGGATCGGGGGGGCGCTGTTCGCGTGGATCCTGTGGATGCCGATCTTCGCCTATATCCTTGCGGCCATCAGCCATCTTCTGGCCATGCCGTTCGGTGGCAAGGGCTCGTGGTATTCTGCACGGCTGGCGCTGTTCTGGAGCATGCTTTGCGCGACGCCCGCCTGGCTGCTTTACGGGCTTGTCTCGGGCTTCATCGGGCCGGGTCCGGCGCAGACGGCAACGGGCGCGATCCTGGCCGTGGTGTTCCTGGGGTTCTGGACGATCGCCCTGCGCGAGGCCGAAACCTACACCGGGGTGGAGCAACCGCAATGAGCGATCTGGCCAATCTCGGCCGCTTGTTGCGCCTTGCGCGCGACACGATCTCGAACCCGCGCGAGGGGGCCGTGACCGTGTTGTCCTTTGCACCGACGACGCAGGTGCTGTGGCTGATGTTTGCCATTGTCGTCGTGATCTCGCTCTTGCTGGGCGAGGTGGTGGCGCTGCTGGCGGAACTGCCGGGGAACGGTCCCCTGACCGGGCCGTTGCAGAACTCGGTCATCTCGCTGGGTCTGGTCCAGGCGGCGTTCCTGTTCATCATGGCCCACGCGATGCACCGGATCGGGCGCGTCTTTGGCGGCAATGGCCGTTTCGAAGAGGCGCTTTTGCTGGTCATCTGGCTGCAGTTCATCTTCAACCTGCTGCAATTGGTCCAGATCGGCGCGCTGTTGATCATTCCGCCCGTCGCGGGCCTGATCACCATCCTCGCCATTGCGCTGTTCTTCTGGCTGCTTGTGAATTTCGTCAGCGTGCTGCACGGCTTCACCTCGCTCGGGCTGGTCTTTGCGATGACCGTCGTTTCGGGCTTTGCCATTCTTTTCGCGCTCAGCCTGATCCTGACCATGCTGGGCCTTGCGACCGTGCCGACAGGAGGTCCGACATGACCTATGATATCGACGCCATCCGGGCCGATTTCCCGATCCTTTCCCGCGAGGTGAACGGCAAGCCGCTGGTCTACCTCGACAACGGGGCCTCGGCGCAGAAGCCGCAGGTGGTGATCGACGCGATCACGCAGGCCTATTCGATGGAATATGCGAACGTTCATCGCGGGCTGCATCACCTGTCGAACCTCGCGACCGAGAAATACGAGGCGGTGCGCGGCACGATCGCGCGGTTCCTCGGGGTCAAGGACGAGGAACAGATCGTCTTCACCTCGGGCACGACCGAGGGGATCAACCTTGTCGCCTATGGCTGGGCCATGCCGCATCTGCAGGCCGGGGACGAGATCATCCTGAGCGTGGCCGAGCATCATGCCAATATCGTGCCCTGGCATTTCCTGCGCGAACGGCAGGGCGTGGTGCTGAAATGGGTGGATGTGGACGCCAATGGCGATCTCGACCCGCAGGCGGTGATCGATGCGATGGGGCCGCGCACCAAGCTGGTCGCTCTGTCGCATATGTCGAACGTTCTGGGCACCGTGTTCGACGTCAAACCGGTGATCGACGCCGCCCATGCGCGGGGTATCCGCGTGCTGATCGACGGCTCGCAGGCCGCAGTGCACATGCCGGTGAACCTCGACGCGCTCGGCGCGGATTTCTACGCCATCACGGGCCACAAGCTTTACGGGCCGTCCGGGTCCGGCGCGATCCACATCCGCCGCGAGGTGATGGACGAGATGCGCCCCTTCCTCGGCGGGGGCGACATGATCCGCGAGGTCACGAAAGACACCGTGATCTACAACGACCCGCCGATGAAGTTCGAGGCGGGGACGCCCGGTATCGTCCAGCAGATCGGCCTTGGCGTCGCGCTGGACTACATGATGGGCGTCGGGATGGAGAACATCGCCGCCCATGAACGCCACCTGACGCAATATGCGCGGCAGCGCCTCGATGGGTTGAACTGGCTTCAGGTGCAAGGGAAATCGGCGTCGAAAGGCGGGATCTTTTCCTTCACCATAGACGGGGCCGGGCACCCGCATGACATCTCGACCGTGCTCGACAAGCGCGGCATCGCGGTGCGCGCGGGCCAGCACTGCGCCGGGCCCTTGATGGAGCATATGGGGGTCAACGCGACCTGCCGCGCCAGTTTCGGGATGTACAACACCGAGGCCGAAGTCGATGCGTTGGTTGATGCGCTGGAGCTCTGTCACGAGCTTTTCGCCTGAGTTTTAAGCATTCGCGCGGTCTGAAAACGACATGACCCATGTCGCTGGTGGAACATCCCTCCGCCGGCTGCTATCCCCGCTGCATCAGCAGGAGCGAGGGATAGGTATGACCGTTTTGACCAGTGCCGACGAGATTTCCGAGATTGCCTTTGGATTCATGGGATCGAAGGCGCTGTTCGCCGCGCTGGAGCATGGGGTTTTCACGACGCTTGCGGGCGGGTCGGCGGATGCCGGGGCGGTGGCAAAGGCCAGCGCGCTTGACACGGACCGGGCGGAAACCCTGCTGACGGCGCTGGCGGGGTTGGGGCTGGTCGAACCGCAGGGGCAGGGGCTTTACGCCAATTCCCCGGCCGCCGAGGCCTTTCTGGTGAAAGGCGCGAAATATGATTTCGGCGATTACCTGCGCCTTCAGGTCGGGCGCCAGATGTACGGCCTTCTGGACCAGATCGACGAGGCGCTGACCGGCAAATTGCCCGAGGAGGCGACGGCGTCCTATGCCGAGTGGTTCGCGGACGCGGACGAGGCGCGGCTTTATTCCGAAAGCCAGCATGCGGGGTCGCTCGGCCCCGCGCGGCAACTGGTGAAACGGCTGGACCTGTCGGGCGCGAAACACCTGCTCGACGTGGGCGGCGGCACGGGGGCGTTCGCCATCACGATGTGCAAGGCCAACCCCGAGCTATCCGCGACCATCGTCGATTTCCCCAATGTCGCGGCGCTTGGCCGGTCCTATGTCGAAAAGGCCGGCCTGTCGGACCGCATCACCTATATCGAGGGCAACGCGCTGGAAACCGACTGGCCCGGCGAGCAGGACGTGATCCTGATGTCCTACCTGTTTTCGGGCGTGCCGGGCGTCACGCATCACGGGCTGATCCGCGCGGCGATGGAGCGCCTGAACCCCGGTGGTCTGTTCCTGGTCCATGACTTCGTGGTGCATTCCGACCGGACGGGGCCGAAACTGGCTGCGCTCTGGCAGTTGCAGCACACCGCCTTTACCCCGAGGGCGCGGTCGCTTGACGAAGGCTGGTTGCTGTCGTCACTGGAACGCGCCGGCTTCGAGGCGGTCGGCGTCTCCGAGATGATCCCCGAAATGACCATGCTGGCCGAGGCGCGCAAGCCCGCCTGACTGGGCACTTGCCTAGTCAGGCCGCCCGATCAGGCGGTCGATGGGGGCGTAATCGTCGGTCAGGACCTGCCCGCGCGCCTCGGCCAGTTGGGCGACCATGCCATCGGCCAGCGCCCCGAAGCGCATCAGGTCGGGGGCGGGCACCGAGAAATCCCCCACGGCGGTCGGGCTGTCGCCGCCCACAACGACAAAGACCATACGGGCGCCCGGTGCGGGCTGGGTCAGATGCGTCCAGACCTCGACCACCGGAAAGACGGTCTGCATCGTCGCCACGATCGAGGAGAGCGCATAAAGGCGATCCTCGTAATCGATCACGTTCATCAGGTAGCTGCCGCCGGGATTCAGCCGGTCGGCGGCGAGTTGAAAGAACTCCTGCGTGACGAGGTGCACGGGCACGACCACGTCGGTGAAAGCGTCGCCAATGATGACGTCATAATGCCGTTCGGGGCGGGTCAGCAGCGCGCGGCGGGCATCTTCGTGCAGGATCGTGGCGCTGCCTGGGTCGAACCAGAATTCCCGCTCGGCGAACTCGGTCACGGCGGGATCGATTTCGGCGACCGTGATCTCTCCGGCCTCGCCCGCGGCGAAGGCGCGGGGGACGGAATAGGTGCCACCGCCGATATGGTAGCTGGTGAAATTCGGTCGCGGCGCGCGCCGCTCGGAAAGCTCTGCCAGCATGGCGGCGTGTTCGGTGAATTGCACCTCTGGCAGGTCGCGCGCGCTGATGCCGTGGGCGAGATGGTCGATCACCATCAGGTGGACAGGGCGCTCGGGGTTGGCCGAGAGGTCATCGACCCGGATGCAGAAATAGCGGCTTTCCACGTCACAGGGATCGGGTGCGGCCAGCGCGAGGCCGCCAAGCCCGGCGGCGGCGGCCCCGGCGATCAACGCGATGGGCAGGCCGCGAGAGCGCGCGAGCCAGAAGAACAACAGGCCGGACAGGACGTAGACAATCGTGACCACGAGCAGCGTCGCCGCGGATCCAAGCCACGAGATGAAGAAGAAGCCGGCCAGCAGAGTGCCCGCGATCGCCCCCACCGCGCCTGAGGCGAACATCGCGCCAAGTGCCGGGCCCGAGCGGCTGGCCGTCGTTACCGCGATCTGGGCCAGAACCGGGGCAGGGACCCCGGCGAAGAACGACGGCAGGAAGAACGCGGCCATGGTCAGCGCCGTGATCCCGCTGACCGGGTCTTGCAGCGCCGCCAGGACCGGCCCCGCCACCGCCGGCAGGATCAGGACGGCGCCCGCCGTCGTCACCGCCCCGGCCAACAGCGCCCCGCCGGTCCAGGCCAGCGCCGAGGCCGCGGGCCTTTCGGCCAGGCGCCCGCCCCACCAATGGCCCGCCGAGAAGCCCGCCAGCACCACCGCGATGACCGACGTCCAGGTGTAAAGAGACATGCCCACATGCGGCGCCAGCATCCGCCCGGCCACGATCTCGACCACGAGGGAAGCCGCCGAGATGCCGCCCTGAAGCAGTACCAGCAACCAAAGCGGTGTCGCACGTGTCATGGTGTTTGATCCTCCCCGTTCGCGGCGGCATCCAAGACCACCACGCGGGCCAGCGCAAGAGGGCTTGAAGCCGCCGGTTTTCGCCTCAAGGCCCATTGCAGCGATTTCTCCAATCGCCTATACGGCCTTGGCGTGGCACCCGTAGCTCAGCTGGATAGAGCGCTGCCCTCCGAAGGCAGAGGCCATAGGTTCGAATCCTATCGGGTGCGCCACTTCACTTCTGTCGGTTTCGCGCTGTCGCCGCTCGGTTTTTCCGAAGCGCTCCGCAGTTCGTTTGTCGATGCATCCCCTCTGAATTGCTGGTCCAGGCTCGGCTGATCGGTCAAACAACGGACACACCGACGTCGTGCATTGTCTTTGGTACGCTGATCGCTGAGTTTGCGGGAAACAAGCAAAGGCCGCCACGTTTGACCCAGACTGTACACCTCCCGCCGATCCCGGATGCCGACTGGCCCGACCGCATCGCGTCACTGCGGCCCGGTTTTGCCGGCTCGTTGAATGTCTACCGCGTGATGGCGCATCACCCCGCGCTTCTGGAGGCATGGGCCGGGTTGCGTCAGCACGTGGTCCTCGACACCGCGCTGGGGCCACAGCGGAGCGAGATCGTCATCCTTCGGGCGGGCTATCGGCTGGGCAGTCGCTATGAATGGGCGCAGCATGTCGTGCGCGGGCGCAACTGCGGCCTGACCGATGCGCGCATTCGCGCGATGCAGGGGCCAACCGAAGGGATGGCGCCGGAGGATGCCATCCTGGCGCGGGCCGTTGATCAACTCTTCGATGCCAAGGCCCTTGACGCGGAGATGCAGCGCGACCTTGTCGATCTTGTCGGCACGGACGGCATGATGGACCTGATCGCCACAGTCGGTTTCTACACGACCCTCGGGTTCATCCTGAACAGCTTCGAGACGCCCCTGGACGAGGCGATTGCAGATGAGCTTGCGCGAAACCCGCTTGCCCCGGATTGAAGATTCCCGGGCAAGCGGACCTGTAAGCCGAAGGTCAGTCCTCGAACTCGTCGGACCCCGGCGGCTTCGGGCGGCGGGTGGGCGGGTCGGTCTGCTCGTTGCCGGACCATGGAACAGGGTATTCCAGCCAGCGCTGAACGAAATTCCACGACTGGTGATAGCCGTCATGGGGCAGGGTGCAGGCCGAACAATCCTTGCGCTTCACGCCGTTCTTGTCGGTGAACACCTCGTACGGGCCGGGGCATTCATAGGCGATCAGCGGGCAATAGCAGAACAGGCAGTTGAATTCGCGCTGCACACCCTTGTGGCAGGGCAGGAAGGGGCAGGACGTATTGGTAAAGCCCTTGAAGGCTTCGTTGTTGGTGGTGTCCTTCGGTTGCATGCTCGTGTCCCTCTGCTCTTCTGAGTGGCGTCCCTGAATGGCTACCGGAAAGATAAACTGCCGATCGCCCGCGTCGAGTGGATTGTCCCCCGAGACATGACTTCGGCGCGCATCGGACGGGTCCGGCGGCCAGATCAATCCGTGGTGGCAATCATGTGAAAGAAGCTTCCGGTGACCGTGCCGCGGACAGAGCCCGTCTCGGGCATCGGGTTGCCCTGGGCGTCATGGATCTTGGCCAGCGGCGCATCGCGCTGGTCGGACAGGGTGGCGTAGTGAAATTCGTGCCCGACCAGGGCGGTCCCGGGGGCTTGGCCCATCAAGGGGGCGTGCAACTCGGCCCGACGGTAGCCGAGGTGCAGGCGGGGCTGGCGGAAGCTCGTGGTGTGGCGCAGCAGGCCGACCATCGGGTGACCCACGCCATCCGCATCGATCAGCGTTTCGCCCAGAACCATGTAGCCGCCGCATTCTCCGTGAACCGGCCTGGTTTCGGCAAAGCGGATCAAGCCATCGCGGAAGGCCGCGCAGGTGGCAAGGTGGCCGGCATGCAGTTCGGGGTATCCTCCGGGGAGCCATGCGAGGTCAGCCGTGGCATCGGGCGGTTCGTCGGCCAGGGGCGAGAAGGGCAGGATCTCGGCGCCAGCATTCCGCCACGCCTCGAGGAGGTGCGGGTAGGCGAAGGAGAAGGCCGCATCGCGGGCGAAGGCGATCCGTTGCGCGGGCGGCTTGGGCCACGTGCCCTTGTCCTTTGACGCGCCAGGGCGCGCGGCGGCGGTCAGGCTCGCGATATCGACATGGTCGCGCAGGAAGGCCCCGAGCCGCCCGATGACGCGTTCGATATCGGGCTGTTCTTCGGCCTGCACGAGGCCCAGGTGCCGAGAGGGCAGCTCCAGGTCGCTGCGGCGGGGCAGGGCGCCGAAGACCGTGATGCCGAGCGTCGCCATCTCTTCGCGGATCATCATTTCGTGGCGGGCGCCCGCGACGTGGTTGAGGATCACGCCCGCCAGCGGCGGTGCGTTGGGATGCTTGGAAAGACCATAGGCAATCGCCGCCGCCGTCTGCGCCTGGGCCGCGACGTTGAGGACAAGGACGACGGGCCAGCCGAACCGCTGCGACACCTCGGCGCTGGAGCCGCGGCCACTGACGCCCGGCGCGGCGCTGCCGTCATAAAGGCCCATGGCGCCCTCGGAAATGACCAGGTCGGCCCCCTGCGACATGCCCAGGATTGCGTCCAGCAGGGGCGTGTCCATCGCCCAGAGGTCGAGGTTGAACGAGGGTCGCCCCCCGGCCGCCGCGTGAAAGCCGGGGTCGATATAGTCGGGCCCGTTCTTGAAGGCCTGCACCGTCAGCCCGCTGTCGCGGAGCGCCCGCAGAAGGCCCAGGGTCACGGTGGTCTTGCCGATGCCCGAGGCCGGGGCCGCGATCACGAGGCCCGGCGGCGGGGTGGGCCGGGACGGGTCATGTCCCGACAGCGCCGCTGGTCCTTCGCCGGATCTGTGTGACTCGGTCATTGCGCCCCTCTTGCCTGGCATCCGGCCCACTTGGTTTGGCCGGGCCAAGGGTGTCAAGGGCATCGCCGGGGCCAGAGGGGTTCCTTCCCGGTTGGATGCGGTGCAGAAAGGCGCGGTCACGCAAGCAAGAAGGAGATCGGGCATGGCGGATCGGATCGCAATCACGGGGGCGGCTGGCGGGATCGGGCGCGTCACGGCGAAAACCTTGCGCTCTGCCGGGTATGACCTGCTGTTGATTGACCGCCCCGGATCGGCGCTTGAGGATATGGCCAGCCCGCTCGACTCGCCCATCTTTCCGCTCGAGGCGGACGGGGTGGAGGCCGCCCGCGCCGCCCTCGCCGCCGTCGAGGGGCCGATCTACGGGCTGGTGCACCTTGCGGGCACATTCACCCCGGACCGCGAACTTGCCGACACGCCCGGCGTGTGGGAGCGGACGATGGCCGACAATCTCGCGAATGCCTATGACTTCGCCACCGCGATGGAGGACCGCCTGCCGCCCGGTCGCATGGGGCGGATGGTCTTCGCCTCCTCTGTCGCGTACCGGCGCGGGGCGAAGGACTATGTGGCCTATTCGGCGGCCAAGGCCGGGCTTGTCGGGATGACGCGCGCGCTGGCCCGCCGTCTGCGCCGCCGCGCGACCGTCAACGCCATCGCGCCGGGCGTCATCATGACGGATATGTCGGTGCCGCTGGTAACGGAGTCCAAGGATCGCCTGCTCGCCGATATCCCCCTCGGTCGGTTCGGCGCCCCGGAAGAGGTCGCCCCCGCGATTCGGTTCCTGCTGGGATGGGAAGCCGGCTACATCACCGGCCAAACCCTCAATATCGATGGCGGAATGGCGATGAATTGAGGCGACAGCGCGTTCGCGCTTGATTCATGTCAATTCCTCCGACGCATCGATCTGTCAAGTTTGCCTGACAACTATCTGCGTGAACATTGACCGGCGCCTCTGGACCGCGCCGTGGAGGAACCGCCGATGCGCATTGTCTTGATTCATCCGAACTATCACTCCGGCGGGGCCGAGATCGCGGGCAAGTGGTCGCCCGCTTGGGTCGCCTATCTCGCCGGCTTCCTGAAGTCGGGTGGATATACCGATATCCGGTTCATCGACGCGATGACCGATGACCTGACCGAAGATCAGCTCCGCGCCGAACTGGCCAAGGAAGACCACATCGACGTCATCGGCTGCACCGCCATGACGCCCTCGATCTACAAGGCCGAACGCGCGCTTGAGATCGCCAAGGAAATGCACCCCGAGGCCGTCTGCGTCCTGGGCGGCATCCACGGCACCTTCATGTACAACCAGGTGCTGAAGGAAGCCCCCTGGATCGACGCCGTGGTGCGCGGCGAGGGCGAAGCGGTCATGCTGAACCTTGTCGAATCCGTGCATGCCGGCCGCTGGCCCAACGATCGCGGCCAGATCAACGGCATCGCCTATCGCGAAGGCGAGAAGGTGATCGCGACCAAGCCCGAGCCGCCGATCAAGAATGTCGACTCGATCGTGGCCGACTGGTCGGTGCTGGACTGGCCTAAATACATCTACATCCCGCTGAACGTGCGCGTGGCCACGCCGACCATGTCGCGCGGCTGCCCGTTCACCTGTTCCTTCTGCTCGCAGTGGAAATTCTGGCGCGACTACCGCGTGCGCGATCCCAAGCTGGTGGTCGACGAGATCGAGCACCTGATGAAAGAGCACGAGGTGGGCTTCTTCATCCTCGCCGACGAGGAGCCGACCATCAACAAGAAGGCCTTCGTCGCCTTCTGCCAGGAATTGATCGACCGCGACCTGGGCATCCACTGGGGCATCAACACCCGCGTGTCCGACATCCTGCGCGATGAAGAGGATCTGCCCTTCTATCGCAAGGCCGGCCTGATCCACATCTCTCTGGGGACCGAGGCGGCGGCACAGCTCAACCTAGACCTGTTCAACAAGGAAACCTCGGTCGCCGAGAACAAGAAGGCGATCCGGCTTCTGCGGGAAAACGGTATCGTCACCGAGGCCCAGTTCATCATGGGCATCGACAGCGAGACGCCGGAAACCATCAACGAGACCTACGAGATGGTGATGGATTGGGGCGCCGACATGGCCAACTGGTCGATGTTCACGCCCTGGCCCTATTCCGACCTCTACCGCGAGATGGAGGACCAGGTCGAGGTCTTCGACTTCGAGAAGTACAACTTCGTGACGCCGATCATGAAGCCCAAGAACATGGATCGGGGCGAGTTGCTGGACGCGGTGATGAACAACTATCGCCGGTTCTACATGCGCCGGTCGCTGTTCCACTACCCGTGGCAGAAGGACCCGCTGAAGCGCCGCTACCTGATGGGCTGTCTCAAGGCCTTCATCAAGAGTGCGCTGGAACGCAAGTTCTACGACCTCGGGAAGTTCGGCTATTGGGGACCGCAGACCATCAAGAAGCTCAAGTGGAACTTCGACAGCACCAAGAAGCTGGATGAAAAGGTCGATTTCGGCGACGTGAACGCCTGGAAGGCGCGCACCAAGCGGAAGGAAGAAGAAGCCGAGGCGCGCATGAAGGCCGCCGAGGAAGGTCTGGGCCTGAGCAATGGCGCGGCCAAGGCCACGGCAAATGGCGCGGTCAAGCGGCCCCTGTCCGAGGATGAGCGCGCCGAGGTGGTGGCCGATCTGCGGGCCCGCGAGAAAGCCTTGGCCGCGGCGGCCTGCGGCGGCGGCGGGGATCAGCAGATGTCCGAAGCGGAAATGGACGCGGCACTGTCGCGGGTCCATGCCGCCACGACGAACCCGAGCCAGGTGGCCGGCAACCCGCAAATGGACGAAGAAGAACAGGAAGCGGCGCTGCGCTGAGACGCGGCACGCCTGACCCGTTGAAAAAAAGGGGGGCGCCCGGCAAGTGTCGGGCGCCCTGCCTTTTCAGAAGTCTCTTACGACGCCCAGACGTCGTCCTTGGTGCCATGCTCGTTCAGCGCGCGACTGACCACGAACAGGAAATCCGCAAGGCGGTTGAGGTATGTCTGAACCTCCGGGTTCACCGCCTCCACCTGCGAGAGTGCGACGACACGGCGCTCGGCCCGGCGCACGACGGTCCGCGCGAGATGCGCGTAGGCCCCGGCGGCATTCACCCCGGTCGGCAGAACGAAACTCGTCAGCGGCGGCTGGCTCGCGTTCAGAGATTCAAGCAACCCCTCGATCCGCTCGGTGGGCGCGGATTTGAACCGCTGCGCGTCGTTGGCCTCTCCCGCCATGTGAAGGTCGGTTCCGATATTCAGCAGATCGGTCTGGATTTCGCGCAGCCACCCGTCGAGGTCGCTGTCATCGCGTGCGGCGGTGCGCAGAACGCCGATCACGGCATTGGCCTCGTCGACCGTGCCGTAGGCTTCGATCCGCGGCGCGGATTTCAGCACGCGGCCCGTGCCGATATCCGTTTCGCCGGAGTCGCCCGTGCGGGTGACCACGAGGGTTGGAGCGGTCGATGGGGTCTCGGTGGTCATCTCGGTTTTTCCTTTTCGAGGTCAAAGCGCGGCAATGTGTTGTGAAACAGATAGAACCACAGGCCGGCGTTGGAAACCCCGGCGCTCCGCATCGCCGCGCGGGCCGACCACCCGTGCCGCCGCTTGACAAGCTCTACGCCACAGGCACATCACCCTGTGCCCAACCGTTCCGCGAGGTGCCATGACTTACGACCTGCCGCCCGACGACGCACCGCCGCCGATGCCCGACATCAACGTGCCCATTCTCGACCCCGCGCCGCCGCGACGGGGTCGGGCGCTGATGATCCAGGGCACCAGTTCGGACGTGGGCAAGAGCATGCTGGTCGCGGGCCTCTGCCGGGCCTATGCGCGCCGGGGCCTGACGGTCGCCCCGTTCAAGGCACAGAACATGTCGAACAACGCCGCCGTCGCGGCCGACGGCGATCTGCCGCCCGGACCGGACGGCACCGTGCCGCGCGGCGAGATCGGGCGCGCGCAGGCGTTGCAGGCGCGCGCGGCGGGACGGCCCGCCTCCATCCACATGAACCCGATCCTGTTGAAGCCGCAGGCCATGGTGGGCTCGCAGGTGGTGCTGCGGGGCCGCGCCCTCGGCAACTGGCCCGCGCGGCATTACCATAATCTCAAGCCAATGCTGATGCCCGCCGTGGTCGACAGCTACAACCGCACCGCGGCCGAGGCTGATCTTGTCCTGGTCGAAGGCGCCGGGGCGGCCACGGAAACGCACCTGCGACGCTCCGACATCGCGAACATGCGCTTTGCCGAGGCCGTCGATCTGCCCGTCGTCCTGCTGACCGACAATGACCGGGGCGGGGCGCTCGCCGCGATGGTCGGGAGCTGGATGCTCCACACCGAGGAGGAGCGTGCGCGGATCGTGGGCTACCTCGTGAACAAGTTCCGGGGCTATTTCTCGCTTTACGAACCGGCCTGCCAAACCATCACCGAGATGACTGGCTGGCCCTTCCTTGGCGTGGCGCGCTGGTTCGAGGGGGCGGCGCTTTTGCCCGCCGAGGACGCGCTGGCGCTCGAACGGCCGTCACGTTCTGCCGGGGGTGCCCTGAAAATCGCGGTGCCGCAGATCGACCGGGTGGCGAATTTCGACGATCTCGACCCGCTTTCGTCCGAGCCAGGCGTGGACCTTGTCTGGGTGAAGCCCGGCCAGACGATCCCCGTGGATGCCGATGTCGTGCTTCTGCCGGGGTCCAAGACGACGCGCCCGGCGCTCGAGGCGTTGCGCAAACAGGGTTGGGATATCGACATCCTGTCCCACGTGCGGCGCGGCGGTCGGGTGGTCGGCATCTGCGCCGGGTTCCAGATGCTGGGCCGCGTGGTGCGCGATCCCGCCGGGATCGAAGGCGCGCCGGGTGAGACGCCGGGCCTCGGCCTGCTCGATGTCGAGACCACGATCACCGACGACAAGCGCCTGGTCGAAGTGGATGCCGTCGACACCGAAAGCGGGGCGCGCGTCACGGGCTACGAGATGCATATGGGCCGGACGGACGGGCCGGGCCTGTCGCGTCCGTGGCTGCGCCTTGATGGGCAGGACGAAGGTGCGGTGTCACCTGACGGCCGGGTCATGGGGGCCTACATCCACGGGATCTTCGGGACGGTCGAGTATCGCGGCCATTGGCTGGAGGCGATGGGTGGGCGAGCCTCGGGGCTCGATCACGAGGCGCAGATCGAAGCGACGCTTGATGCGCTGGCCGATCAACTCGAAGAAGACATGGATCTCGACGCGTTGCTGGCGCTCGCGCGATGACCGGTCGGCGGCTGATGGTGCTTGGCACCGGGTCGGACGTGGGCAAGAGCCTACTGGTCGCGGGCCTCTGTCGCGCCTATGCTCGCAAAGGGCTGAGCGTGGCCCCGTTCAAGGCGCAGAACATGTCGAACAATGCCGCCGTCACCTCGGACGGTGGAGAGATCGGGCGCGCCCAGGCCTTGCAGGCCCATGCCGCCGGGGTGCCGCTGACTGTGCATATGAACCCCGTCCTTCTGAAACCCGAGACGGATGTCGATGCGCAGGTGGTGGTGCAGGGCCGCGTCCTTGGCCGCTACTCCGCCAGCGCCTACCAGCGGTTGAAGCCCGAGTTGCGCGCGACCGTCCGCGACAGCCTCGACCGGCTGTCGGCGCAGCATGACCTCGTGCTGGTCGAGGGGGCGGGCTGCGCCGCCGAACGCTACCTGCGCCCGCAGGATATCTCGAACATGGGGCTGGCCGAAGCCGCCGATCTGCCCGCCGTTCTGCTGGGCGACGAGTCGCGCGGCGGGGTCACGGCAGCGGCCATCGGGCATCACCGCCTGTGGAGCGCCGAGGACCGCGCGCGCGTCTGTGGTGTGATCGTGAACAAGTTTCGCGGCGATCCGTCGATCTTTGCTCCGGCGGCGGCGGACATCCTGGCCGAGACCGGCTGGCCCGTCCTTGGCCTGCTGCGC
Source organism: Maritalea mobilis (assembly GCF_019800885.1). Lineage (GTDB taxonomy): Bacteria > Pseudomonadota > Alphaproteobacteria > Rhodobacterales > Rhodobacteraceae > Roseibacterium > Roseibacterium beibuensis. The sequence goes on along the minus strand of NZ_JAHVKE010000001.1, from coordinate 655,719 downwards.
TGGTCGCAAGCCGCCCGCGCGCTGCCCGAGGAGGACTCGCTTGGCTACGGGCGCAAGACGGGGGCAGGGGGCGGCCTTGTCATCGCCGTGCCCGAACTGTCGCGGATGGCGAATTTCGACGATCTGGACCCGCTGATCGCCGAGCCGGGTGTCGATCTGCGTTGGGTCAAGCCCGGGCAGGCGATCCCCGGCGATGCCGACGTGGTCCTGCTCTTGGGGTCCAAGACCACGCGCCCCGCGCTCGAGGCCTTCCGGGCCGAGGGGTGGGACATCGACCTGCGCGCGCATCTGCGGCGTGGTGGCCGGGTGGCGGGGCTTTGCGCCGGGTACCAGATGCTGGGCCAGGTGGTGCGCGACCCGGACGGGATCGAGGGCGCGCCGGGCGATACCACGGGCCTGGGCCTGCTGGAGATCGAGACCACGATCGCTGCCGAGAAACGGTTGGTTGAGGTCGAAGCGCAGGACAGCATCAGCGGCACGCGCGTCACCGGCTACGAGATGCATATGGGCCGGACCGAGGGGCCGGGCCTGACCAAGCCATGGCTCAGGCTGGAGGGCCGGGATGAAGGCGCTGTGTCGGGCGATGGCCTCGTGTCCGGGTGCTACCTGCACGGGTTGTTCGCGTCGGACCCCTTCCGACAGCATTGGCTGACGCGAATGGGCGGGCAGGCCTCGGGCGCGGGGCATCGCGCGCGGCTCGATCAGGCGCTGGACGATTTCGCGGACGAGATCGCCGCCGATCTGGACCTCGACGCCTTGCTGGCCCTTGCGCGCTAGCGCGGCAGGCCTTGGCAAGGCGACGTCACTCGGACGCGGGGCCTTTGATCTGCAAGGGCAACCCCGCGACGACGAACTGCACCTCATCCGCCACGACCGCCACGCGCTGGTTCAACCAGCCCTGCGCATCGCGGAACGCGCGGGCCAGCGCGTTTTCCGGCACGATGCCCATGCCCACCTCGTTGCTGACAAGGATCACCGGGCTGGTCTGGCGCGACAGGGTCTCGATCAGGGTCTTGGCTGCCGGTTCCCACTCCCGCCCGTCCAGCATCAGGTTCGACAGCCAGAGCGTCAGGCAATCGACAAGCCTCGGCCCGCGCCCGTCGGTCTGATCCAGCACCTCGGCAAGGTTCACCGGCTCCTCGATCGTGGTCCAGCCGTCGCCGCGATCGGCGATATGGCGATCGATCCGGTCGCGCATCTCGTCGTCATAGACGCGGGAAGTGGCGACATAGATGCGCTCGCCCGGAAACGACCGTGTGCGGGCCTCGGCATGGCTGCTTTTGCCCGAGCGCGCGCCGCCGGTGACAAGGATGATCTGGCTCAAATCGCTCTCTCCCCGCGGGGTGGACCCCTGCGTAATGTTCGTGTCGGGGATGCCATTCCTGCCGTCCGACGCCAAGCCATGTTTTTCTGAGATCCAAGGCTCTCCGGTCCGGCCTACTGTTCGGCCTCACACAACGCTCGGAGGGCGCTGCTTGTGACCTCACCAGAGGTACTGATCACGCGGTCGGGCAAGCCGACGACATGGCGAAGGGTCGGACGGGTCAGGACGGGTAGAACAGGGCAGACAGAACGTAGTCGTCGGGCAAGGACAGGTTTGGCGGCATGCTACGGCCCTGCGCGATCTGCGCAGGGAGAAGCCCCGTGTGCGGCCCTTCGGGCGGGGTGGTGCCGGGCGGCGACATGGGCGTGTCGACCTCGGCGCGCAGGCAAGGGGCCTCGACAACCCGCACAGGGCTGGCCGACAGCACCGCTGGCGCGATGCGCTCAAGGCAATCCGGCAAGGGCGTTCCGCACTGGGGCGCGATGGCGTCGGACAGCTCTGCCGAGCAGCGCAGGGTGAACCGGGCGACACGCCGCCCGAGGCCCAGATCGAAGCGCCGCCCGCCTGCGTCACGGGACAGAAGGCTCTCCGTGTCCGGCCCCAGGTCGGTCAGTTCCGCCGGGCCGCGCTGTCCGGCGCGCCCTTTCGGCACGGCCAGGGCAATCACCGGCGCGTCCTCGGGGCGCTGGATCTCGAACGCGGTCAGGTAAGTCGCGGCCTTCACGCGCAGGGCCGCGCGCGGCGTTTTCACCGTCAGGACAGAGGCGGCGCGATCCGTCTCGAACGGTTCGTCCGGGGCGCGCAGCACCTCGGCCACCGCGCCATGGACGCCGACCACGAAGCGGCCCTCGGCGGCAGCAAACCGGGCCTCCACCTCGTCCAGAAGGCGCTCGCCCTGCCAGTCGAGGCGTCGAACGGTCAGCCCCATTTCGGCCGCACGCCCGGGCAATTCGGCCCAAACGCTTTCGCGATAGGCGTCACTGGCGCGGCCCCATTCCGCGATTTCGTCCAGCGTGCGGGCGCAGCCGATGCAACGCCCGACCGCCGCGTCGAAGACACATACCCCGAGACAGGGGGTGGTTGGTGGGCGCCGGACCTCGGGCGTCATTGCGCAGCCCCGTCGCGGGCGCGGATCTGCGTCGTGGCGATGTGGCGGCTGCGGTCGGTCATTCCCGGCTCCTTCGGCATGGCTGGTCGTGTCGGGCGGAACATAGCGCGGCCCTTGCTTCGCGCAATCACCCTCAGAGGCGCGATCCGCTGAAGACGGGCCGCGGCAACGGGCTGGTCAGATGCGGGGCCATGGCCAGTGCAAAGCCCAGCCAGCCGAGGCACCAGAGCGCCGCGGACAGGTCAAGCAGACCAGCCATGCGGGCCGGAACGGCGCAAAGGATCAGCAGATAGGCCATGCCAACGCCTGCGCGCGCCTTCAGCCCCTCTGCGGTGCGGTGGGCGAAGACCCGCGCGCCCAGCCCCATGAAATGCCCCCCCATCGCCCCGAGGACGAGGGCATGCTGCGCCTCGGCGGGCGCAAGGCCGATGCCAAGCAGCGAGAGGCCCCAGAGGACAAGGCCCACCGGCACCCAGACGCAGGCAATCGTCAGGATCGCGAGGAGCACGTCCCGGCCTGCCGGGGCCAAGGGCCACGTGGCGATGTAGAGCAGCATCAAAAGCCCCGCGGCAATGAGGGCGAAGGAGGCAACGTCAATCGCGCCATAGGAAAGCGAGGCCGCTGCCGCCACGACCGCGACAAGGGTAAGGCGGCGCGGCAGGGCGGGAACGGCGCGCACCGTGCGTCCCTCCCATTTCGCGGCGTAGTCGAGAAAGGCCGGCACCATGCGCCCGCCGATATGGATCAGCATGGCGGCAAAGCCGAGGACGGCGATGGCGGGAAAGGCGGGATGAAACGCGCCGGTCGCCATGAACAGGGTCCAGGTGCCGGAAATCGCGCCGCCAATCATGGCAACAGTGATGAAGATGGGCTGCCAGCCCTTGCCGGCCCGCCTGGCCTCGATGACAAGAAGGGCCGCAACGCTCCAGAAGAACGCGACCGAACACAGCGCGGCGACCCATGCGGGCAGGGCCGGGACCAATAGCGCGACGCGCGCGCCGACCCAGAGCAGGGCGAGCAGGGCCACGGGCAGGCCCTGGATCGGGGCGCGGGCGGTCCAGCTGCTGATGGCGCTGCACAGGTAGCCCGCAAGCGCCGCGCCGCCGAACCCGAAAGTCATCTCGTGAATGTGCCACGAAAGTGGATCGGGCAGGCGGGCGATGACCGACGGCGCCCATTGCCAAAGCGCCACCGCGCCCGCCGCCCAGAGCGCGGCGAGCAGGAACATTGGCCGGGCCGCCGCCGCAAGAAACCCGCGCTGCGGCCAGGTTCTGTCGAATGCTCTCGGTTCGCTGCCCACCTTGGTTCCTCTGGAGTTCCGATATCTCACAAGCGCCCGATGCGGGGCGCCCTGGTCGCTGTCATGACGCAGGACATAGGAGAATGCGACAGGACTCCACAATGGGCGTTGCGTTTTCTGCGCTAGCGCCGCGCGTTCTGCGCATGGCTGTCCATTTTACCTGACAGAGTTGGGCCCGGATGGGCGCTTTGATCTTGTCACGACCGGCGTGCCATGGGATGACCCCATGCGCCGTGGCATCGCCCCGCGGCGCGTGACAGACCTCATCGGCGGCGGACCCATGCCCTACAGCTACGAAACAGACGGCGCGGCGATCTATGCCGAAAGCTTCGCGACCATCCGTGCCGAGGCCGATCTGGCGCGCTTCGACAGTGACGAAGAGCAGGTCGCCGTCCGGATGATCCACGCCGCCGGGATGGTGGGGCTGGAAAAGCACGCCCGGTTTTCGCCGGGCATGGTCGCAGCGGCCCGAGATGCGCTGGAGGCAGGCGCACCGATCCTGTGCGATGCGCGCATGGTCAGCGAGGGCGTCACGCGCAAACGCCTGCCAGCCGCGAACGAGGTGATCTGCACCCTGCACGACCCGCAGGTGCCAGATCTGGCCGCGCGCCTTGGCACCACCCGCTCTGCGGCGGCGCTGGAGCTGTGGCGGCCGCATCTGGCGGGCAGCGTCGTGGCCATCGGCAACGCCCCCACGGCGCTGTTCCACCTGCTCGAAATGCTGGAGGACCCCGAGTGCCCGCGCCCCGCCGCGATCATCGGCTGCCCGGTGGGGTTCGTCGGGGCGGCGGAGTCGAAGGATGCCCTTTGGGCCGCTCAGCCCGCGCCCTGTCTGATCATCGAGGGGCGTCTCGGGGGCAGCGCGATCACCGTCGCCGCCATCAACGCCATCGCGAGCCGCGCGGAATGAGCGTGGGACGGAAAATCGGAACGATCCATGGCGTCGGGCTTGGACCCGGCGATCCGGAGTTGATGAGCGTCCGCGCCGACCGCCTTGTGCGCGGGGCCGCCCATGTGGCGTTCTTCCGCAAGGCGGGACGGGCGGGGCGCGCCCGCGCCATCGTCGAGGGGATGCTGCGCGCCGATGCCTGCGAATTCGCGATGGAATACCCGGTCACGACGGAAATCCCCCTGGACGATCCGGCCTATGCCGCCTGCCTGTCCGAGTTCTACGAACAGGTCTCTGCCAAGCTGCGCGACATCGCACTGGCGGGCGAGGATGTGGTGGTTCTGTGCGAAGGCGATCCGTTTTTCTACGGCTCGTTCATGCACCTCTACACGCGGCTGAAGGATGACGTTCCGGTCACGGTCGTGCCCGCGATCACCGGCATGTCCGCGGCCTGGACGGCGACGGGCATTCCCGTGACCTGGGGCGACGACGTGCTGACGGTGCTGCTCGGCACCATGCCCGAGGCAGAGCTTGCGCGGCGCATGGCCGATTCCGACGCCATCGTGGTCATGAAGGTCGGGCGCAACCTGCCCAAGGTGCGCGCCGCGCTGGAAACCGCCGGGAAGCTAGACCGCGCCTGGCTGGTGGAATGCGCCAGCATGGATCACGAAACCGCGGTTCCGCTGATCGAGGCGGGCAACCGCGCGGCGCCCTATTTCTCCATCGTCATTGTCCATGGCCAGGGGCGGCGGCCATGAGCGGCTGGGTCGTCATCGCGGGTCTGGGGCCGGGCGACGAAGACCTGGTGACCCCGGAGGTGAGGCAAGCCCTGTCCGAGGCGACGGATGTCGTGGGCTACATTCCCTACGTGCGGCGTGTGCCGGCCCGCCCCGGCCTGACGCGTCACGAGACCGACAATCGCGAGGAGTTGGACCGGGCGCGCCACGCGCTGCAGATGGCCGAGGACGGCCGGCGCGTCGTCGTCGTCAGTTCGGGCGATCCGGGTGTTTTCGCAATGGCCTCCGCCGTGTTCGAGGCGGTCGAGACCGGGCCAGACCGCTGGCGCGCCCTCGACATCCGGGTCTTGCCCGGCATCACCGCGATGCTGGCCGCGTCGGCGCGGATCGGGGCGCCGATGGGCCATGATTTCTGCGCCATCAACCTCAGCGACAACCTCAAACCGCAGGCGCTGATCGAAAAGCGCCTTCGGCTCGCCGTCGAGGCGGATTTCGCCATCGCGCTTTACAATCCGCGCTCCAAGGCCCGGCCCGAGGGCATGGGCCGCGCGCTCGACCTGTTGCGAGAGGTTTGCGAGCCGTCGCGCGTTCTGGTTTTCGCCCGGGCCGTCTCCACCCCGGAGGAACATCTGCGCGTCGTCCGCCTGAAAGACGCCGCGCCGGAGATGGCGGACATGCGCACCGTGGTCCTGATCGGCTCCTCCGCGACGCGGATCATCGATCGCGACGGCACGCCCTTCGTCTATACCCCGAGGTCGGTGCCGGAATGAGCCAGCCAGCCCAAGACCTCGGCCACGTCATGGGCCTCGCGCCGCTCCGGCTGGGGCGGCCGGTCGATCATCAGGACGGGCAGGTCCAGCGCACGGGCTGCGGCGATCTTGGCATAGGCGCCCGTTCCCCCCGCGTTTTTCGACACGACAAGGTCAACGCCGTAGCGTTCCATCAGGGCGCGATCCGCTGCCTCGTCGAACGGGCCGCGATCGACGATAACCTCGGCCTCGGGAAAGGGCAGGGGGTGGCTGGGCGGATCGACCAGCCGCAGCAGGTAGCGATGCTGCGGGTTGGGCGCGAACTCGGCCAGGTGCATCCGTCCCACGGCCAGCATGACGGTCATCCGGGGCCGGTCGAGCGCCGCCACCGCGCCCGCGATATCAGGTACGCGCTGCCAGCGGTCGCCGGGCACGGGCTGCCATTCGGGCCGTGTCAGCGCCAGAAGCGGAACATCGGCCATCGCGCAGGCCTCTACGGCATTGCGGCTCATCTGCACCGCGAACGGGTGGGTCGCGTCGATGACATGGGTGATCCCCGCCTCGGCAAGGTAACGCGCCAGTCCCTCGGCCTCGCCGAACCCGCCGACGCGCTGCGGCAGGGGCTGGCGCAAGGGGCGCTCCACCCGGCCCGCGAAGGAGACCGTGCCGACCATGCCACGCTCCGCCACGGCGCGGGCGAGCGCGGTGGCCTCGCTCGTGCCGGCAAGGATCAGGAGGGTCTGCGTCATGGCTGAGGCTCCGTGGCTTACCATCGTGGGTCTGGGCGAAGATGGCCCGGACGGGTTGCCGCCCGCAAGCCGTCGCGCGCTGGATGCGGCAGAGGTGGTCATGGGCGCAAGGCGGCATCTTGCACTGCTGGGCGATCTGGCCGCCGAGACGATCGAGTGGCCGGTGCCCTTTGCCGATGGCCTGCCCATCCTGATGCGCTTGCGAGGGCGGCGCGTGGTCGTTTTGGCCTCGGGTGATCCGTTCTGGTTCGGCGCAGGCGCCGTCATCGCGCGCAAGCTGGATCGCGACGAGTGGCGCGCCGTGCCGGGGGCTTCGAGTTTTTCGCTGGCCGCCGCGCGCCTCGGCTGGCCGTTGGAGCGCACGTTTTGCCTTGGCCTGCATGCTGCGCCCCTGTCCCGGTTGAAGCCGCATCTCGCGCCGGGTGTGCGCGCGATTGTCCTGCTGCGGGATGGCGAGAGCGTAATGGACCTTGCCCGCTACCTGGCGGAAGAAGGGTTCGGGGCAAGCGGCCTGACGGTCATGGAGGCCTTGGGCGGCCCGCGCGAACGCCTGACCGAGGCCACGGCCGAGACCTTGACGGATGCCGGGTTCGTCCACCCGGTTGCCGTTGCGGTCGAGGTGGCCGGCGAGGGCGCACCGCTGCCCTGCGCCTCCGGACTCGCGGACGATGTCTTCGACAGCGATGGCCAGATCACCAAGCGCCCGGTCCGCGCGCTGGCCCTGTCCGCGCTGGCCCCGCGTCCGTTCGAAACGCTTTGGGATATCGGCGGCGGGTCGGGCTCCATCGCCATTGAATGGCTGCTGTCGCATCCGACGACCGAGGCCATCAGCATCGAGGCACGCTCCGACCGTGCCGCGCGCATCCGCAACAATGCCGACCGATTGGGCGTGGACCGTCTGCAGATCGTCGAAGGGGAGGCCCCGATGGCGCTGGACGGCCTTCCCTTGCCGCATGCGGTGTTCATCGGGGGCGGTTTGTCCAACGATCTCCTCACCGTCCTGACCACCCGGCTAGCGCCGGGCACGCGCCTTGTGGCCCATGCGGTCACGCTGGAGTCCGAGGCGCTGCTGACGGAGTGGTCAGGCCGTTTGGGCGGAACGCTCCTGCGCATCGCGCTGTCCGAGGCCGCGCCCCTTGGGTCGAAGCGCGGCTGGAAATCCGCCTATCCGGTGGTGCAATGGCAGGTCGTGCTGTGATTGTCGCGGGGTTCGGATTTCGGGCGTCTGCCACTCGCGACAGTCTCGCGGATGCGCTGAGCCGGGCGGGTGGCTCAACGCGTGTGTCTGTCCTCGCAACCGCCGAGGACAAGGCGCAAATGGCGGCCTTCACCAGTTTCGCGGCGGGGCTTGGCCTGCCGGTTCATGCGGTTGACGCGGCCACCCTCTCGCGGCAGGAGACGCGCACGCAATCCAAGCCGTCGCGCGCGGCGCGCGGAACCGGCAGCGTGGCCGAAGCGGCGGCGCTGGCTGCAGCTGGGCCGGGCGCGCGCCTGCTGGCCCCGCGCGTGGTGTCGCAGGATGGCCTTGCGACCTGCGCTCTGGCGAAAAGGGACGAGACATGACCGTGCATTTCATCGGCGCCGGGCCGGGCGCTGCCGATCTTCTGACACTCCGGGGTCGTGACCTGATCGCGCAATGCCCGGTCTGCCTCTATGCCGGGTCGCTGGTGCCCGAGGCCGTGCTGTCCCATTGCCCCGAGGGGGCGCGGATCGTGAACACGGCGGCGATGGACCTCGACGCGATCATGGCCGAGATCGCGGCCGCCCATGACGCGGGGCAGGATATCGCGCGGCTGCATTCCGGCGACCTGTCGGTCTGGTCCGCGATGGGGGAACAGTTGCGCCGCCTAGACGCGATGCAGATCCCCTATACCGTCACGCCCGGCGTGCCGTCCTTCTCGGCCGCCGCAGCCGCCCTTGGCGCGGAACTGACGCTGCCGGGGATCGCGCAATCGGTGGTTCTGACCCGCACGCAAGGCCGCGCCTCCTCGATGCCCGAGGGTGAAACGCTGGCCGCTTTCGGCGCCACGGGTGCGACGCTGGCCATCCATCTGTCGATCCAGAACCTGGGCCGCGTGGTGGCCGAGTTGACCCCGCATTACGGCGCGGAGTGTCCCATCGCCGTCATCTGGCGCGCAAGCTGGCCGGACGAGCGGATCGTGCGCGGGACGCTCTCGACCATCGAAGACGCGATGCCCGACGGGATCGAGCGCACCGCACTGATCCTCGTAGGGCGGGCGATCGGGGCAACGGGATTTGCCGAAAGCCGTCTCTACGCGCCGGATTACGACCGCCGCTACCGTCCGCAATCGGCCGACAGCCCATGGGCAGGATGGAGCGATGGCGATGACTGACAGTCGCTTTCGTCCAGGCCGGGTGGATTTGGCCCCCGGTATGTTGCGCTCCGGCACCATGGCCACGGCGCTCAGACGTCACCTGACCGCAGGAGGGACCGCATGACCGGGTTCGTCAGTTTCGTTGGATCCGGTCCGGGCGATCCGGAGCTTCTGACGCTGAAGGCACTGGACCGGCTGAAGCGCGCGGACGCGATCCTGTATGACGACCTGTCGGCCGGTCCGATCCTGTCGCATGCAAGGCCGGATGCGGAGCTTGTGCCTGTCGGCAAGCGGGCCGGGCGGCCATCGCCCAAGCAGGAGCATGTCAGCCAGTTGCTGGTGGATCATGCGCTTGCCGGGGGGCGGGTCGTGCGCCTGAAATCCGGTGACAGCGCCCTGTTCGGGCGGCTGGAAGAAGAGCTGATCGCGCTGCGCGCCGCGGACATCCCCTTCGAGATCGTGCCCGGCGTGGCCTCTCCCTTCGCGGCCGCCGCCGCCGCCGCGATCCCGTTGACCCGGCGGATGAGCGCGCGGCGGGTGCAGTTCATCACCGGGCACGATGTCTCCGGCGGCTTGCCCAAGGATCTGAACCTCGCGGCGCTGGCCGACCCCATGGCCTGCACCGTGGTCTTCATGGGTAAACGCACCTTTCCGTTGCTGGCCGACATGCTGATGGCGCATGGCATGTCCCCCGACACGCCCGCCATGCTGGCCGAGGCCGTGGGCACGCCCGACGCCGCCTATAGCCGCAGCACGCTGGCGGCCCTGGCAAAGCAACTTGCCTCCGGCCGCAGCGACAAGCCCGCGCTGATCTTCTACGGTGCGCTGGCCGAGAGCTATGACCGTGATTGACCTCTGGCTGATCGGGATCGGCACCGGCAACCCGGCGCACGTGACGCTGGAGGGGCGGGCCGCGTTGCGGGATGCGGGCTTGGTGCTGGTGCCGCGCAAGGGGCCGGGCAAGGCCGATCTCGCGGATCTCCGGCACCGGATCCTGTCCCAGAGCGGCAGTACCGCACCGGTGGCCGAGTTCGACATGCCGGTGCGCGACGAAAGCCTGCCCTATGCCGACCGCGTCGCGCGCTGGCACGAAGAGATCGCGCGCATCTGGGCCGACACCATCGCCGCCAACCGGCCGGAGGGCCCGGTCGCGCTGCTGGTATGGGGCGATCCGGGGCTGTACGACTCGACCCTGCGGATCGCGGACCGGCTGACGCCCCGTCCCACTCTCCGCGTCGTGCCGGGGATCACCGCCTTGCAAGCGCTGACAGCGGCGCATGCGATCCCGTTCAACACGGTCAACGGGGCGGTGACGGTCACCACCGGGCGGCGGCTGCGTGACCATGGCTGGCCCGCAGGGGCCGAGACGGTCGTGGTGATGCTGGACGGGGAATGCAGTTTCCAGCACCTGCCGCCCGAGGGGCTGCATATCTGGTGGGGCGGGTTCCTTGGCATGGCCGAACAGGTGCTCGACTCCGGGCCACTGGCCGAGGCCGCCCCGCGCATCATCGCCACACGGGCCGAGGCGCGCGCGCGGCATGGCTGGATCATGGATACCTATTTGCTGCGCAAGACTCTCGGCTGATCCGGCGACCCTGCTGTCGATCGTTGCAATCGCTTTGAAGCCAGAAAAGAAAGGCGGTTTTGCGCGGGCGGATTTCCCCCTAGAAGGGCTGCATGACTATCCTGACCGTCACGCTCAACCCCGCGCTGGATCTTGAAACCGAAACCCCGCGTCTCGTGCCGGGGCGCAAGTTGCGTTGCGCCGCGCCGCGTCGTGATCCGGGGGGCGGCGGGATCAACGTGGCGCGCGGGATCGCGATCCTTGGTGGGCAAGCGGATGCGGCAATCGCCGTGGCTGGCCCGATCGGCCAGGGGCTGGTCCTGCGATTGGAGACGCAGGGGATCCGGGTGCACCATCTGCCCGCCCCGGGCGAAACCCGGCAGAACCTGTCGGTGATCGAAACCGAAACAGGGCAGCAATTCCGCTTTATCTTCCCCGGTCCCGAGTGGTCGGCAAGCGACGTGGATCGGCTGATGGTCGCCCTGCCGGGCCTGGCCCTTGCGGGCGATTACGTGGTGCTGTCGGGATCGTTGCCGCCGGGGGTCGATGCGGGCGTGCTGGTCGAACTGGCGCGCGTCTTGACCGCGCGTGGCGTGCGCGTGATCGCGGACACGTCCGGTCCGGCGCTGACCGCCTTGGCCTCGGCACGGTTGAACCTCGCCATGCTGCGCATGGACAGCGCCGAGGCCGAGGAGTTGCTGTCGCGGGACCTGCCGGATCCTCTGGACAGCGCGAAGATGGCCGAAGGCCTCGTGCAGGACGGCGCGGCGGAGATCGTCATTCTCGCACGCGGGGCCGAAGGCTCGGTCCTGGTCTCGAAAGAAGGGCGCTGGTTCGCCCCGGCCGCCGATGTGCCCGTCGCCTCGTTGACCGGGGCAGGGGACAGTTTCGTGGCGGGGGCCGTGCTGGCGCTGTCGCGGGGGCGGCCCTTGCCGGAGGTGTTGCAATGCGGTGTCGCGGCAGCAAGTTCTGCCGTGACCACCGAGGCGACAGAGCTTTGCGACCGCGCGGTTTACGAACGGCTTCTGCCGCTCTGCGCCGCGCGGCCTGTGTGACGCGGCCTATTCCGCCGCGTCGCGCTTGGGCAGAACCCAGTCGGGCCGGGGGAAGTGGCAGGTATAGCCGTTCGGGACCCGCTCCAGGTAATCCTGGTGGTAATCCTCGGCCTCCCAGAAATCGCCTACCGGTTCGACCTCGGTCACGACCTTGCCGGGCCAGAGGCCGGACGCGTTGACATCGGCAATCGTGTCGAGGGCGCATTGGCGCTGATCCTCGTCGACGTAATAGATCGCCGAGCGATAGCTCATGCCCACATCGTTGCCTTGCCGGTTCCTGGTGGTCGGGTCATGGATCTGGAAGAAGAACTCCAGGAGACGGCGGTAGCTGGTCTTGGCGGGATCGAACCAGATCTCGATGGCTTCGGCGTGGGTGCCGTGGTTGCCGTAGGTGGCGTTGGGCACATCGCCGCCGGTATAGCCCACGCGGGTCTTTTCAACGCCGGGCATGCGCCGGATCAGATCCTGCATACCCCAGAAACAGCCGCCCGCCAGAACGGCGCGTTCAAGTTGGGTGCTCATGCGATGTCCTCCACCTGGTCGAGATAGTCGCCATATCCTTCCGCCTCCATGTCGTCGCGATGGACGAAGCGCAAGGAGGCCGAGTTGATGCAGTACCGCAGCCCGCCCCGATCCCGCGGCCCGTCGGGAAAGACATGGCCCAGGTGGCTGTCGCCATGGGTTGAACGGACCTCGGTGCGGATCATGCCGTGGCTGAGGTCGCGCAACTCGGTGACATGGGCCGGTTCGATGGGCTTGGTGAAGCTGGGCCAGCCGCAGCCGGACTCGTACTTGTCCGACGACGCGAAGAGCGGCTCGCCCGAGACAATGTCGACGTAGATGCCGGGTTCCTTGTTGTCGAGATACTTGCCCGTTCCAGGGCGTTCGGTGCCGTTTTGCTGGGTGACGCGGTATTCCTCCGGGTCCAGCGCGGCAATGGCGTCGGGGTCTTTCGTGTAGCGTGACATGCGCGTGTCGTCCTTTCCTCCGTTCCCCCGAAATATGGGGGACGGCGGGTGATTGTCCAAGCGCGCGGCGATCACGTCTCGGCGCACTGGTATGAAAAAAGCCCCGGCAGGGTGCCGAGGCTCGAAAGGAACGTCTTGGGTCTTGATGGGCGGGCCTGACGGGTGCCTCAGCCGACTAGTGCCCGTCCGCCAGGTTCAGGAGCCCCAGCTGCGCACCGGACCGCAATCCATGTGCACGAAGTTGGAGCCCGAATACCGCCCGACGCCACCGGCGTTGCAGGCACGACCGGCCTGGTAGATCTGCCCGACCGAGCGCGATTGCAGCTGGATGTCGGCGGCCTGGCCCTGGATGTGGAGCGAGTTGCGCGCGACACCAGAGGACCGGCGGCGCAGCATCGCGTTGGTTTCCGGGCTGCGATAGCCCGACAGGAGCGTGTAAGGCTCGGACGTGTCCATCAGGTTGTGCGCTGCTGCCAGGATGTCGATGGTGCGCGCGTCGATGGTGTGCACCTGATCGTTGCGCCAGTCGCGCATGAAGTAGTTGATCTCTTCCAGGGCCGGGGCGACGTATTCGCCCTCGATCCAGTAGATCATGTTCAGGCTTTCGCCCGCACGGCCGTTATACATGCGCAGTCGACGGATATCACCCGCCCCGCGCAAGAACCCCGTCGCGTTTGCCATCACAGGTGCCGCGGCAACAGTGCTCGCGGCGAAGGCGCGCAGAATCGCGCGTCGCGAAAAAGTCATGTCCGTCATGAGTTCGTTTGCCCCTTGTTTGCCCGTTCCATCAGCACTGGCCGCTGTTGTCGCGACCTTGTCACTTGTCAGTGCCTTCCCCGCAGGCTGTGTGGGATGAATGACACAATCGAAATCTTTCTTAAAGTACCGAACGGCGCCTCCTGTTGATCATTCCGAATTTAGGCGGGATTTCGCCCATTTGGCAGGGAATCGCCGGCTGTTTGACGCGGATCGCCCGCTCACGACCTGTCGATCTTGTCGCTGTCCGGCAGGGTCGCGCGTGCGGCGGTCTGGTCAAGGTCTGGCGGGAAACCCCCATTGTGTCCTTCGGTCTACAGGACAAAACTTGCTAAATTGTGAATCGACTCGCGAAGAAAATGATTCTGTAGTGTGTTGGGGAACCATGCAGAATTGACGGCGCGCATTCTTACAGGACTGAGGTTTGACACTATGGCAATGACATTCGCGACACGACCGCTCTTCGCCTTGGCGTTAGCGGCCCTGCCGTTGGCCGCGCCTGTTGCAGGCGGGCTGGCCGTCACGTTCGGGGCCACACCTGCCCAGGCGCAGGCCTTTTCGGCGCAGCGTCAGGCCATCGCCGAGGCGTCCTCGGAGATCGAGGGGCTGGCAGCCTTTTACCGGGAACGCGATTTTCAGCCGGTCTGGACCAGCTCCGAGGCCATAGATCGCCGCAACGCCCTGATCGCGGCCTTGCAAGAGGCCGGCAATCACGGCCTGCCCACGGATCGCTATGACATCGACGCCCTGATCGAGACCTTCCGCGCGGCCGACAATCCTTATGCGCGCGGGCAGGCCGACGTGATGGCGTCGCGCATGTTCCTGCAATACGCCAGCGACGTGCATTCCGGGTTCCTCGAACCCGGCGACATCATCTCGGACATCTTTCAGGAACTGCCGCGTCCCGACCCGAACGAGCTGATGACCGAACTGGTCGAGTCGAACCCCTATTCGTTCATCGCCCACCTGGCGCCGCAGGATCCGGGCTATACCCGCCTGATGCGCGTGAAGCTGCGCCTTGAGCAACTGGCGCGGGAAGGTGGCTATGGGCCGACCGTGCAGGCCGGTTCACTGCGTCCGGGCGATACGGGCGCAGCCGTGATCGCGCTGCGCGACCGCCTGATGGCCATGGGCTATCTCGACCGCTCGGTCACAGCGACCTACGACGCGCTGTTGCAAAGCGCGGTGGTCGAATTCCAGATGGATAACGGCATCACCCCCGATGGTGTGGCCGGGGGCGACACGATCCGCGCGGTCAACCGCTCGGTCGAGGATCACTGGAACGAGGTTGTTCTGGGGATGGAACGCCATCGCTGGCTGAACACCGGCGGCGACGTGCCCGAGCGCATGATCTTCGTGAACCTGACCGATTTCCACGTCCGCGTGATCGACGATGGCGAGACGACCTTCATCACGCGCTCGGTCGTGGGGGCCCGTGACCGCCAGACGCCCGAGTTCTCGGACGAGATGGAGCATATGGTCATCAACCCCAGCTGGTACGTGCCGCGCTCGATCGCGATGCGCAGCTACATCCCGAACATCCTGGCGGGCGGGTCGACCTACATGCAGGTTCTGTCGAATGGTCGGGTCATCAACCCCGCCGCCGTGGACATGAGCCGCTACTCGGTGTCGAGCTTCCCGTTCGACCTGCGCCAGCCGCCGGGGCCGCGCAACGCGCTTGGCCGGGTGAAGTTCATGTTCCCGAACCGTCACGCGATCTACCTGCATGACACGCCCGAGCAATACCTGATGGAGCGCGAAGTGCGCACCTTCTCGTCGGGCTGTATCCGCCTCGATGATCCGTTCGAGTTCGCCTATCACCTTTTGGCGCGCCAGACGGACGATCCCGAGGGCCTGTTCAACCGCATCCTGAACACGGGCCAGGAAACGCAGGTCGATCTGGAGGAGCATATCCCCGTCCACCTGGTCTACTGGACGTCCTGGGTGGATGATGACGGCACGCTCAACTTCCGTGACGACGTCTATGGGCGCAACGCGCGGCTGAGCCAGGCGATCCGGAGCCTGGGGGTGGTCATGCCCGACGCGGCAAGCTAAGGCTGTCCCCGCAATTCGAGGCGCGGGGAGCGGCCGGCATGGCCCATAGGATCAAGGACATCGCGGCGGCGCTCGGGGCGGAGGCCTTGGGCGCCGCTGACATTTCCATCACCGGCGTGGCGGAACCGGCCAAGGCCGGCCCAGGCGACCTGGCCCTGGCGATGAGCGAGAGATACGCCGCGGGCTTGGCGGAAGGGGCGGCGCGGGCCGCTGTGATCGGACCGGGCATGGATTGGCAGGCGCTCGGACTTGAGGCCGCCATCGTCGCGCCGCGCCCGCGCTACGCGATGGCGCATCTGACCTCGGCCCTCGACCCCGGACCGCAGATCGCGCCGGGCATTCATTCGACCGCTGTGGTTGATCCCTCGGCCAGCATTGACCTCGGCGCGGCGATCGGACCTTTCGTGGTGATCGGCGCAGGCGTGGTGATCGGGCGCAACGCGCGCATCGCTTCCCATGTCAGCATCGCAGAGGGCACTGTGATCGGCGATGATGTGCTGCTCCATGCCGGGGTGCGGATCGCGGCGCGGGTGCATATCGGCCATCGGGTGATCGTGCAGCCGGGCGCGGTTCTGGGCGGCGACGGGTTTTCCTTCGTCACGCCCGAGAAAAGCCGGGTCGAGGCGACGCGCGAAAGCCTCGGTAAGGCCAGTGCCGAGGAGATCGAGGCGCAGAGCTGGACCCGTATTCATTCGCTCGGCGGCCTTTGGATCGGCGACGATGTCGAGATCGGCGCGAATGCCGCCATCGACCGGGGCACGGTGGCCGACACGGTGATCGGGGATGGCACCAAGGTCGATAATCTTGTCCATATCGGCCATAACTGCCGCATCGGGCGCGATTGTCTGCTGTGCGGGCAAGTGGGGTTTGCCGGGTCTGCAACGCTGGGGGATCGCGTGGTCCTGGGCGGGCAATGCGGCGTGTCCGACAATATCGAGATCGGATCGGACGTGGTCGCGGCAGGCGCCACCAAGATCTATTCCAACGTGCCCGCGGGCCGGATGCTGATGGGTAGCCCGGCGGTCAAGATGGACACCCATGTCGAGATGTACAAAGCCCTGCGCCGATTGCCGCGCCTGGCCAAGACCGTCGCAGAGTTGCAGAAAGCCGTTTTCAAGTCCGGCGGGACGCCGTAAACGACGCGCGAGGGTGGCATCGAGGAAGGGCCAATGACCGAAAACGTGCGCGACAAGGTGGTCGAAATCATCGCGGAACAGGCGGTTCTGGAGGTGGAGGACGTCAAGATGGACGCCTCGCTGGAAGATCTGGGAATCGACAGCCTCGGGCTGGTCGAGTCGATCTTCGCTATCGAGGAGGCGTTCGACATCCAGGTGCCGTTCAACGCCAACGAGCCCGAGCAGAGCGATTTCGATATTTCCTCGGTCGCCGCCATCGTCGGTGCGGTCGAAGGGTTGGTCGCCGAGCAGAAGGGCGGCTGAGCCATCATGCGCCGCGTCGTCATTACCGGGCAGGGCACGATCAACGCACTTGGGCATGACGTGCCCTCGACGCTGGAGGCGATGCGCGAAGGTCGCTGCGGGATCGGCCCGCTGGAGTTGCGCGATGTCGAGCGCCTGTCGGTCAAGATCGGCGGGCAGGTCAAGGGATACGACCCCGAGGCCTTGTTCAACCGTCAGCAGATCGCCCTATATGACCGTTTCACGCAATTCACGCTGATCGCCGCGCACCAGGCCTTGGACTCCTCGGGCCTGACCTTCACAGGTGATCTTGCAACACGGTCTGGCGTGGTGTTCGGAACCGCCGGGGGTGGCGTGAACACCTGGGACGAGAATTACCGTTCGGTCTACGAGGAAGGAAAGAACCGCGTTCATCCCTTTGTCGTTCCCAAGCTGATGAACAATGCCGCCGCCAGCCATGTCTCGATGGAGTGGAACCTCAAGGGGCCGAGTTTCTCGGTGGCGACGGCCTGTGCCTCGTCCAACCACGCGATGGGGCTGGCGTTTCAATGCCTGCGCTCGGGGGCTTGCGACGTGATGGTGACGGGCGGCTCCGAGGCGATGCTGAGTTTCGGCGGCGTGAAGGCCTGGGAAGGGTTGCGCGTCATGTCCAAGGATGCCTGCCGCCCGTTCAGCGCCAACCGCAACGGCATGGTGCAGGGCGAAGGCGCGGCGGTTTTCATCTTCGAGGAATACGAGCACGCGAAGAAACGCGGCGCCGAGATCCTGGCCGAGGTGGTCGGCTTCAACATGACCTCGGATGCGGCCGATATCGTCATGCCCTCGAAACAGGGGGCGGCGCGGGCCATTGCCGGGGCCTTGGCCGACGGAAAGCTGAACCCCGAAGAAGTCGGTTACATCAACGCGCATGGCACCGGCACGGCGGCCAATGACAAGGTCGAATGCGCCGCTGTTGCCGATGCGTTCGGCCACCATGCCGACGAGTTGATGATTTCCTCGACCAAGTCGATGCACGGCCACCTGATCGGCGGCACCGGCGCGGTGGAGCTTCTGGCCTGTATCATGGCCCTGAAGGACGGGGTGATCGCGCCCACCATTGGCTACGAGGAACCCGACCCGGAATGCGCCCTCGACGTGGTGCCGAACGAGGCACGCGAGGCAGAGGTGTCCGCCGTGCTGTCAAACGCCTTTGCTTTCGGCGGTCTGAACGCGGTTTTGGCGCTGCGCAAGGCGCCTTGAGCAAAGAAAAGGCCCGCCGAACCGGCGGGCCACTTCCTCGAATTCCAGGGACCGGCGTTACTGGTCGCTTTCGCCTTCACCGGCCGCTTCTGCCTGCCGCTCCCGGATGAAGGACAACAGGATTTCGTGGCTGGCTTGCATGTCGTCATAGGCGGCCGTGAAGCCGCGGAGCGATGCGGTCAGCTCGACCGGGGCCCCGCCGATATCACCCGAACCGTCCCGCACCAGTGCGAACAGCTGGATCGTCGCATCGCCACCGGCCTGGAACATGTCGACCGTTTCCTGGTCCATCTGGACACGCGCCATACAGCCGGACGCATCACACATGGCAAAGGGAACCGCGCCCGGCTCACCGTCATCCACCCGCAGACGCAGCCCGGGGGGCAGGAAGGTTTCGATGGGCGTCATGAACATGGCGCTGGCAACATGGCCCTCTGTCGGGTTCAACGGGGCGTTGACCCGGAACACGGCCACCGCATTGCCGTCGGGATCGCGCAGCAACTGGAACATTTCGCAACGTTCCGGGATGGCATCCTCGCCAGAGCGGATGCAGCGGACATCCCAATCGCTGTGCTCGGCCGCGATATAGGCTTCTCCGGGTTCGACTTCGGATCGCTCTTGCGCGATCGCGGCGGGGCTGGTGACCGCAAGCAGCCCGGCTGCGGCGATCAAGCGGGAAATGGTGCGGATCTGGATCATGCGATGTCCCTTCCTGTTGGCGTTTGCCCGTTGCCGTCCGGCAACTTCGCCTGTTCGCTAACACGAAGTTCGCCAACTGTCAGGGCGTTTTTGATCGGCCGGGCAGAGTGACGCCATCGTGATTGTGAAGCGAGTTTGGGCGCGATCCAGATGGGGCTGAATGGGCCCGTCGACGGGCCCCAATAGCGAAAGGGTCCGACGAACGGACCCTTTGCATTTTTTCTCTCCCTGTCGGACTGGCCGACTTTCTGGGCAGGACGCTATGCCAGAGTTTCCCAGCCGTCAACAGGGCAATGCGGGCTTTTGTTGCAAAGGTTTGCAAGCCCTTTTCTAAACGCTTTGGGATTCGTCGGATTCACCGGGCGCGAGGCCGAGAAAACCGCGCCCGAAGGCGCGGCCAGTGGACAGGGAGGAACGTGCCCAATGACCGAAAGGCGCGTGGGACTGGGTTCATGCTGGCGTGGACTGGTTAAGATTGTATTGTGATCGGCGAAGAATGATCGACACGGGGGCAGGGGCCTGATGGAGAACGGTATTTTCATTGGCGGCGGCGGCGCGGACTATGCCGAGCCGCAGCATCTGCTGCTGAATTACGCCAACCGTCACGGGTTGATCGCCGGGGCGACCGGCACGGGCAAGACCGTCACCCTCCAGATCCTGGCCGAAAGCTTCTCGGCAAGGGGCGTCCCCGTCATCCTTGCCGATGTGAAGGGCGATCTGGCGGGCCTTGGCCAATCCGGGAGCGAGGGGTTCAAGCTCCATGAGGCGTTCATGGAGCGGGCGGGCAGGATCGGCTTATCCGACTATGCCTACCGGTCCTTTCCGGTGACCTTCTGGGACCTCTTTGGACAAAAGGGCCACCCGGTGCGCACGACCGTGGCTGAGATGGGGCCACTGCTGCTGGCGCGGCTTCTGGAACTGACCGAGGCGCAGGAAGGGATCCTGAACATCGCCTTCCGCGTGGCCGACGAACAGGGCATGGCGCTTCTGGATCTGAAGGACTTGCAGGCGCTGCTGGTCTGGGTGGGTGAGAACCGCAAGGATCTGTCGCTGCGCTATGGCAACGTGTCGACCGCGTCGATCGGCGCGATCCAGCGGCGGCTCCTGGTGCTGGAGGGGCAGGGCGGCGACAAGCTGTTTGGGGAACCCGCCCTTGAACTGGACGACCTGTTCCTGACCGATGACGCAGGGCTGGGACGGATCAACATCCTTGCCGCCGACACCCTGATGCAGAGCCCACGCCTTTACGCGACCTTCCTGCTATGGCTGCTGTCGGAACTGTTCGAGGAACTGCCCGAGGTGGGGGACCCCGACAAGCCAAAGCTGGTCTTCTTCTTCGACGAGGCCCATCTGCTGTTCGAGGACGCCCCCAAAGCACTGGTCGACAAGGTCGAACAGGTGGCGCGCCTGATCCGCTCCAAGGGGGTGGGGGTCTATTTCATCACCCAGAACCCGGCGGATGTGCCGGATGACATTCTCGGCCAGTTGGGCAACCGGGTGCAGCATGCGCTCCGGGCCTTTACCGCCAAGGACAGGCGCGACCTGCGCCACGCGGCCGAGAACTACCGCGACAATCCGCGCTTCGTCATCGAGGATGCGATCCGCGAGGTCGGCGTGGGCGAGGCCGTGACCTCGATGCTGGAGCGCAAGGGCATCCCCGGCATGGCCGAACGCACCCTGATCCGCCCCCCCTCCAGCCAGTTGGGGCCGATCGACGAAGGCACGCGCGCGGCGCTGATCGCGGGCTCCCCCGTGGCGGGCAAGTATGACCAAGTCGTGGACCGGGAAAGCGCCTTCGAGATCCTTCAAGCGCGGGCGGCCCAGGCCGCCGCCGAGGCGGAGGAGGCCGAACGCGCCGAGGAAGAGGCAGAGGTGGCTGAACGCGAGTATCGGTCGGCGCGGCGCTATTCGGGGACGCGCGTCTCGCGGTCGAGCTCGCGCAGCAGCTCCAGCCGCAGCCCGTCGTCCCGGTCGGATTCGGTCGGCACCGCCTTCGCCAAAAGCTTCGCGCGCCAGTTGGGCACCCAAAGCGGTCGGGCGGTTGTCCGCGGGATCCTGGGCGGGCTGTTCCGGGGGCGCTAGGCTGGCAGTGTGATCACGAACCCGCGATTGCGGGGGCTTCCTTAGGCAAATCCGATGCGCCGCACTGACGCATCCACTTGGCCTGCGGAGCGGGTCGGCTTATGGTCTGGTCTACAGACCAAAAGGCATCCCCATGATCGTAGAACTCGGACATTTCGCCCTGATCCTCGCCTTCATGGTGTCGATCTTCCAGATGATCGTGCCGATGATCGGCGCAGCCCGCGGGCTTCCCGGCTGGATGGCCGTCGCCGAACCGGCAGCCACGACGCAATTCCTGCTGACGGCCTTTTCTTTCGGGGCGCTGACATACGCCTTCGTCACCTCTGATTTCTCGCTCAGCCTTGTGGTATCGAACTCGCACACACTGAAGCCGCTTCTCTACAAGATCAGTGGCGTTTGGGGGAACCACGAAGGCTCGCTGTTGCTGTGGGTGCTGATCCTGACCCTGTTCGGAGCCTGCGCGGCATGGTTCGGGGCCAACTTGCCGCCGACCCTCAAGGCGCGGGTTCTGGCGGTGCAAAGCTCGGTCTCGGCGGCCTTTTTCGCCTTTATCCTTTTCACGTCGAACCCGTTCATCCGGCTCGCCGTGCCGCCCTTCAACGGGCAGGACCTGAACCCGCTCTTGCAGGATCCGGGCCTGGCGTTCCACCCGCCGTTCCTCTACCTCGGCTATGTCGGCCTGAGCATGGCGTTCTCCTTCGCGGTGGCCGCCCTGATCGAGGGGCGCGTCGACGCCGCATGGGGCCGCTGGGTGCGCCCTTGGACGCTGGCGGCCTGGGTCTTCCTGACCATCGGCATCGGCCTGGGCAGCTGGTGGGCCTATTACGAACTGGGCTGGGGCGGTTTCTGGTTCTGGGACCCGGTCGAGAACGCCTCTCTCATGCCGTGGCTGATCTCGGCGGCGCTGCTGCACTCGGCCATCGTGGTCGAGAAGCGCGAGGCGCTCAAAAGTTGGACGATCCTGCTTGCGATCCTTGCCTTCGGCTTCTCGCTGATCGGCACCTTCATCGTGCGCTCGGGCATCATCACCTCGGTCCATGCCTTCGCCAATGACCCGGAACGCGGGGTGTTCATCCTGCTGATCCTCGCCTTCTTCATGGGTGGGTCGCTACTGTTGTTCGCGCTGCGCGCCAGCGCGATGGAGGCCAAGGGGGTCTTCGGGCTGGTCAGCCGCGAGTCCGGGCTTGTCGTGAACAACCTGCTGTTGGCGGTGTCGACCTTCGTCGTGTTCATCGGGACGATCTGGCCACTTCTGGCCGAGATGTTCTTCGAGCGGACCCTGTCGGTGGGCGCGCCCTTCTTCAATGCAGCGGTGACGCCCTTCGCCTTCGGTCTGGCGGCGGTGCTGCCCATCGGGGCGATGCTACCGTGGAAACGGGCGCGGATCGGGCGCGTGGTGAAAACCCTGCTCCCCGCAATGATCCTGGCGATTGCCGTGGGCCTGCTGGCCTTCACGATCTACACCGGCCACTCCATCCTTGCGCCCATCGGCGTGGCGCTGGCCGTCTGGCTGGTGGCGGGCGCCTTCGTGGACCTGTGGTCGCGCACGGGGCGTGGCCCGATCGGCAGCCGCCTGTCGCGCCTGACGCGGTTGCCGCGGGCCGACTGGGGCAAGACGCTGGCCCATGCCGGTGTCGGCATCACGCTGTTCGGGATCGCGACCCTGACCGGCTACGAGCGCGAGGATATCCGCGTCGCGCAGATCGGCGAGCCCTACACGGTCGGCGCTTACGAGATCGAGTTGCAGGGCGTGGACGAGGACGTGCGCGGCCCGAACTACCTATCCACCATGGCCACCATCGCCGTGCGCGAGGCCGATAGCGGGCGGCTGATCTCGGTCCTGAACCCCGAGCGGCGCGTCTACCCCGTGGCGGGCATGCCCACCACCGAGGCGGGGATCAACAACGGGTTCACCCGCGATGTCTACGTCACGCTCGGCGATCCGCAGGACAATGGCGGGTGGGCCGTGCGGACATGGATCAAACCCTTCGCGAACTGGATTTGGGGTGGCACGATCATCATGGCGCTTG
This sequence comes from Maritalea mobilis, assembly GCF_019800885.1. Taxonomy (GTDB): domain Bacteria; phylum Pseudomonadota; class Alphaproteobacteria; order Rhodobacterales; family Rhodobacteraceae; genus Roseibacterium; species Roseibacterium beibuensis. The sequence goes on along the minus strand of NZ_JAHVKE010000001.1, from coordinate 632,661 downwards.
GCGGGCTGTTCAGCCTGAGCGACCGTCGCTATCGCGTGGCCGCCGGCGCGGCCAAGCAGCGCCGCACGCCGAGCGAGGGGGTGCCTGCAGAATGATCTGCCTATCGCGTTTCCTCGCCCGCCTTGTCCATGGCGCCCGCGCGTTTTTGCGGCGGGGCTTGCCGCACCTGATCGTCCTGATGATGGTCGCGGCCACGCCTGTGCTGGCCGTGCAGGCCGACGAGGTTCTCGATGACCCGGTGCTGGAAGAGCGGGCCCGCGACATCAGCGCGAACCTGCGCTGCGTGGTCTGCCGTGGCGAATCCATCGACGAGTCGAACGCCACCGTGGCTCGCGACCTGCGCCTTCTGGTGCGCGAACGCCTGGTCGAGGGCGACTCGGACGAAGAGGTCATGGCCTATGTCGTGGATCGCTACGGCGAATACGTCCTTCTGCGGCCCACGTTTGGCGGGGCGAATATCCTGCTGTGGTGGGCCGGGCCGCTCCTCCTGCTGATCGGGCTTGGCTTGGCCATTGGCTATCTACGCCGCCGGTCGCGCGCCGAGGCCCCGACCGAGAGCGCGCTCAGTGCTGAGGAAGAGGCCCGTCTGAAGGAAATCATGGGCGACTGACACCTGTACTGCGTCATGCGTGACGTGGCGTTTCAGCTTTCGCAGCCGCCCCGGCCTGTCTAGTCTCCGCCCCGACAGGATCAGGGGAGGCACCGGCCCATGCAATACGAAACGATCACGCGCGAGGATGCGGATGGGATCGCGACCATCACCTTCCGCCGTCCGGAGGTGATGAACGCGCTCAACACGCAGATGCGGGCTGAACTGACCCACGCCGTCAGCCATGCCGCGCAGGAGGCGCGGGTGGTGGTTCTGACCGGCGAAGGGCGGGCCTTTTGCTCGGGGCAGGATCTGGGCGACCGGGCCAATATCGCGAACCTCAATATCGAGCGGACCCTGCGCGACGAATATATCCCCATGCTGATGGCGATCGTGGAGTGCCCGGTGCCTGTGATCGCGGCGGTCAATGGCACGGCGGCGGGGGCGGGGGCGAACCTTGCGCTGGTGTGCGACGTGGTTATCGCCACCGAGTCCGCCAGCTTCATCCAGGCCTTCACGCGGATCGGCCTGATCCCCGATGCGGGCGGCACCTGGGCCTTGCCACGGCAGGTGGGTTTGGCCAAGGCGATGGGGGCGGCGCTTTTTGCCGACAAGATCAGCGCGCAGCAGGCCAGCGACTGGGGCATGATCTGGGAGGCGGTGCCGGACGAGACGTTCGAAGCGCATTGGCGGGCCCGCGCGGCGCATCTGGCCAATGGCCCGACCGAGGCGCACAAGCGCGTGAAAGCGGCGATGAAGGCCAGTTTCGGAAACACGCTGGAGGAACAGCTGTTGCTGGAAGGGCAATTGCAGGGCCAATGCGGCAAGACCCGCGACTTCAAGGAAGGGGTCTTGGCCTTCCTCGACAAGCGCGAGGCGAAATTCGAGGGGCGCTGAAACAGCAACGCCCCGGATAGAAAAAGGGCCGCCTTTCGGGGCGGCCCTTTGCGTTTGGCTTTGTGGCGTGCTCAGCGCTCGGGGATCAGGCCCTTGGGGCTGAACCGCAGAACCAGCAGCAGGATGATGCCCATCGTCATCAGGCGCATATGCGCCGCCGATCCGAGGAGATGCTCGCGCAGGGCCGAGCCCTCATCCATTCCCGCGGTAATCCCCTGCATCAGCCACAGGCCGATGGGTTCGACCATCACCCACAGCCACCAGATCAGGAACCCGCCCAGCACGGCTCCCCAGTTGTTGCCGGACCCGCCCACTATCACCATCACCCAGATCAGGAAGGTGAAGCGCAGCGGCTGGTAGGACGAGGGGACAAGCTGGCTGTCCAGCGTGGTCATCATGGCGCCCGCGATCCCGATCACGGCCGAGCCCAGGATGAAGACCTGCAAGTGGCGCCGCGTGACGTCCTTGCCCATCGCCTCGGCGGCGACCTCGTTGTCGCGGATGGCGCGCATCATGCGACCCCAGGGCGAGTTCAGCGCCTTCTGGCTCAGCCAGATCAGGACCAGGAGCACCGTCACGAACAGCGCGGCATAAAGCAGTTTCACCGTGATGGTCGAGGCGCCCACCGGGTCCGAGCCCATGGAAGCGGCGAAATTCTGGAAGCTTTCGGAGGCTTGCAGATCGACCTCGTAAGGAACAGGACGCGGAATGCCGATCACGTTCTTCACGCCCCGCGCCAGCCAGTCCTCGTTCTTGAGAACGGCGATGATGATCTCGGCGATGCCGAGGGTCGCGATGGCCAGGTAATCGGACCGCAGGCCAAGCGCCGTCTTGCCGATGATCCAGGCCGCCCCAGCCGCCAGCAGGCCGCCGACAGGCCAGGCGACCAGCACCGGCAGGCCAAGCCCGCCCAGGTAGCCGCTGACCGAGGGATCGACGGATTCAACCGCCTCGACGCCCGCATCGAAAACACCCCGGAAAAGGAAGAACCCGCCGACAAGGATCACCAGCAAGGCGATGCCGCGCATCCGGCCTGCGGGCATCTTCTGATACGTCAGGATCGCCGCGATGATCGTCGCGGCCCCCAGGGTCAGCCCGAGGATCACACCCAGGCCACCTGCGGACCAGGCCTCGCCCACCGGGTCCATCGACACCAGCACCGTGGCCAGCCCCCCAAGCGCCAGAAAGCCCATGACGCCCACGTTGAACAGGCCCGCATATCCCCACTGGATATTCACGCCGAGCGCCATGATCGCGCTGATCAGGCCCATGTTCAGGATCGTGAGCGAGGTATTCCACGACTGCACGATCCCCGTCCCGATGAACAGGATGGCGACAAGGGCAAAGAGGGCGACGGCCCGGATGTTCACGGCTCCGCTCATACCGATTTCCCCTTCATGATGCCGGTTGGTCTGAACAAGAGGACGATCAGCAGGATGCCGAAGCTGACCGCGAACTTGTAGTCGGTGGACAGGAGTTGCAGCAGCCCCTCGGGCTCTAGGCTTTCGGGCAGGAGATAGCCCACCACCTTGCGGAAGGCGTAGGTGACGGCGACCTCGGAATAGGCGATGACGAACCCGCCGAGGATCGCGCCAAGCGGGTTGCCCAGGCCGCCCACGATCGCCGAGGCGAAGATCGGCAGCAGCAGCTGGAAATAGGTGAAGGGCTTGAAGCTCTTGTCGAGGCCGTAGAGAACCCCCGCCGTCGTCGCCAGCGCCGCCACGATCAGCCAGGTGATCAGCACGACGCGTTCGGGGTTGATCCCCGACAGCAGCGCCAGGTCCTCGTTGTCCGAGAAGGCCCGCATGGACTTGCCCGTCCGCGTACGGTTGAGGAACCAGAACAGCAGCGCCACGGCGATGATCGCCACGACAATGGTCAGGCCCTGGCTGGTGCGAAAGGCCAGCCCTTCGTCCAGGCCAGTCATCTCGCGGAAATCGCGGGCCGAGATGATGAAGCGCTCGCCATCGGCAAAGCGTTGGTCATCCACGCCGATGATGAAGCGCACGATCCCGTTCATCACGAACATCACGCCGAGCGACGCGATGACGTAGATGATCGGCTTGGCCTTTTGCTGGCGGTAGAAGCGGTAGACCACCTTGTCCGTGCCGATCAGCAGAAGGCCCGTCACCGCGATCCCGACAGGCAGGGCCAGCAGCGCGGTAGGAAGCGGCCCCAACGAGATCCCCAGCGATTGCAACCACCAGGTCACGAGGATCACCACCATCGTGCCGAAGGCCATGGTGTCGCCATGGGCAAAGTTGGAAAATCGCAGGATGCCGTAGATCAGCGTCACCCCAAGCGCCCCAAGCGCCAGTTGCGCGCCATAGGCGGTGGCGGGGATGAGGACGAAATTGGCAAGCGCCACCAGGGCGTTGAGGAAATCCATTCAGGTCAACTCCTCGCATGTTCCGAAGTAGCTGGTCGCCGCGCCGCGCTCGTCCCCGCCATGCAGGGTGAGGCGCGTGCGCGTGTCAGCCTCGATTGTCAAAAGCAGGGCGATATCCCCGCCATGCCCGGCATAGTGGCGTGGCGCAGAGGGGCCAGCCGACAGGCGGGCGACCGGGATATCCGCGCCAAGGCCCGTGACGAACAAATCGCCCGCGTGATCGGCGGGCAGAAGCGAAAGGCGCAGCGCCGCCGCTTCACAGGCCGCGCCGATGCCGCAGGACACCGTCAACTCGCAGTCCCACGGCTCGGCCTGCGCCGTTGCCGCGCAAAGCGCAAGGGCGAAGGGCAGGGCGACGGGTTTCATTGATCGGCCCCCTCGGGGATCAGCGCGGGGCACACGCCCCCGGCGGTGACGGAGGGCGGTGTCAGATGCGGCTGGTGCAGCGTCACAGCGATATGGCCGATATCGGAGAGGGTCACGATCTGCACCGCTTGCGTATCGTCGGCGGCATGGACCAGCGTTCGGATACGCGCCGGGCGCAGCGAGCCTTCGGGGGCGGGGATATCCGCCACCAGCGTATAGCCGGCGCGGCGCTCGCCGGCCCAGTCGACGGTCCAATCGCCCGCCTCGTCCTCGGGCGCGACGACGGTGATGGTTTGTTCCCAATCCTGGCATGGCGCGACGCCAAGGCAGATCACGGACAGATCGCAGGTGATCTCCTGGCCCGGCGCCTGCGCGGAAACGGACGCGACCGACAGGGCGGAGAGGGCGGCGGCAAGAAACAGGCGGGTCATGAGTATCCTCTCACGCAGGGGCCGATGAAACTGGCAACGCTGAGGCGACCGCCCGGCCCGATCCTGTGGCGGGTCAGAACGCCTTCATCGCCCGGTGTCAGGGTGAAGAGCATCGTTTCAGCGTCGGTTTGGAACGCAAGGGCGAGGCCGCGCGCATCGAACCCGTCCAACGGTTGCCCCGTCAGGACGGTGCCGTCGGCTTCGAAACTGTAGGTGCCATCGGTATGGGACAGGTCGAACGGAATGCCCTCATGCGCCTCGCAGTCGATCTCGGGCGCGCAGACCAGCGTGAAGGCGCAGGCCACGGGCTGGGCCAGCGCAGGCGGCGCGGCGAGCAGGATCGACAGGGCGAGGGCAGGGGCGTGCATTCCGGTCAGCCCCCGAGGAAGCTCTGGCGCACGTCGGGATCGGCCAGCAGGTCCTTGCCGGTGCCGGTATGGGCGTTCGCGCCCTGCACCAGCACATAGCCCCGGTCGGCGATCTCAAGCGCCTGGCGGGCGTTCTGCTCCACCATCAGGATGGGAATGCCGGTGCGGCTGACTTCGATGATCCGGTCGAAGAGCTCGTCCATCACGATGGGCGAGACGCCCGCGGTGGGTTCGTCCAGCATCAGCACCTTGGGCTTTGTCATCAGCGCGCGCCCCACGGCGACCTGCTGGCGCTGACCGCCCGACAATTCGCCCGCCGCCTGGTCGCGTTTCTCGCGCAGGATGGGAAACAGGTCATAGACCTGCTCCATCGTCTCGCGGAAATCGTCGCGGCGCGTGAAGGCCCCCATCTCCAGGTTTTCCTGCACCGTCATCGAGGTGAAGATGTTCGACGTCTGCGGCACGAAGCCCATGCCTTTCTGCACGCGCGCCTGCGGGGTGAGGTGGGTGATATCCTCGCCATCGAGAACCACGCGCCCCTTGCGCAGGTTCAGCATGCCGAAGACCGCCTTCATCGCGGTGGATTTGCCGGCACCGTTCGGGCCCACGATCACGGCGATCTCGCCGGGGTTCACCGCGATGGTGCAGTCATGCAGGATGTCGGCGCCGCCGCCATAGCCGCCGGTCATCGCCTCGCCGATCAGGAAGGCGTCCGCGCCCTCGACCCGTTCGGCATGGCCGCCCGCAGGGACCGGGTCACCCATGTGATCGACCGGCGTTCCGGTGACGGAACGGTCGTTGTTGCCGCGATCCTCGTAGCCGCTTCCGCCGCTCATGCCCCCGCCTCCAGCTTGTCCTTGTTCTTGAGGCCCGTGCCCAGGTAGGCCTCGATCACCTGTTCGTTGGCCTTGATCTCGGCGATTGACCCCTCGGCCAGCACGCGGCCCTCGGCCATGCAGATGACCGGGTCGCAAAGGCGGCCGATGAAATCCATGTCGTGCTCGATCACACAGAAGGTGTAGCCGCGTTCCTGATTCAGGCGCAGGATCGCGTCGCCGATGGTGTTCAGAAGGGTCCGGTTCACGCCCGCGCCGACCTCGTCCAGGAAGACGATCTTGGCGTCCACCATCATCGTGCGGCCCAGTTCCAACAGCTTCTTCTGCCCGCCCGAGACCATGCCTGCGGGGTGATCGGCGAGATGTTCGATGGTCAGGAACTCCAGCACCTCGTCGGCCTTGGCCTTGAGCGCGCGTTCCTCGTCGGCGATGCGTTTGCGGCCGAACCACGTGTTCCACAGGCTTTCGCCCGACTGGCCGGCGGGCACCATCATCAGGTTCTCGCGGCAACTCATCGAGGAAAACTCGTGCGCGATCTGGAAGGTCCGCAAAAGGCCCTTGTGAAACAGCATATGGGGCGGAAGGCCGGTGATATCCTCGCCATCCATCACGACGCGCCCCGAGGTGGGCGGCAGGACACCGGCGATGACATTGAACAAGGTCGACTTGCCCGCGCCATTCGGCCCGATCAACCCGGTGATCGAGCCGGTTTCGATGGTCAGGCTGGCGCCGTCCACGGCATGGAAGCCGCTGAAGTGCTTGTGCAGGTTTTCGACCGAGATCATGTGCGGCTCACCCCCATAAACGAAGCAGCCCGGCGATTAACCGGGCTGCGACCTGACCTCAAGCCCAATGGGCCGGGATCTTAGCGATATTCGACTGTTTCCAGCACGCCGTCCTGCATCTCGACGACGCGGTAGGAGCCGGCGGCTTCACCTGCGCCGATCATCTCGACACCGGTTGCCCCCTGGTAGTCGATCTCGCCGCCCTCGGCGAGGATCTCCAGCGCACGGCCCAGTTCGCCGGGCATGATCGGCTCACCGGGGGCGTTGGCCACGTCCATGATCGACGCGGCGTATTCGGTGCCCACGGTCGAGCCTGCGGCCTGCATGGCCAGCATCAGCAGCGCGGCGGCGTCATAGGCTTCGGCCGAAAACACCGAGGTGCTGTCGAAATCCCCGCCTTCTGCCGCGGCTTGGTACATTGCGACGCCATCGCCCTGTGCGCCGGGCGCGGTGCCAAAGCTGCCGTCGATGTCGCCGCCGAAAATCTCGGCCAGCGTGTCGCCGACCATGCCGTCGCCGAAGGCGAAGGTGTCGAACGCGCCGGTATCAAGCGCCGCCTGCACGACACCCGAGCCGCCCTGGTCGACGTAACCCAGCACCACCAGCACGTCGCCGCCGGCCGAGGCAAGGGCGCCCACTTCTGCCGAATAGTCGGCGCGGCCATCTTCGTGAGCGGCCACCAGCGTCACTTCGCCGCCCGCCTCTTCGTAGGCTGCCTGCAACGCGTCGGCAAAACCCTGGCCGTAGTCGTTGTTGGTGTAGGTGATGGCGATCGATTCGATGCCACGCTCCATCAGCAGGCCGGCCAGCACCTCGCCCTGACGTGCGTCGGACGGGGCGGTGCGGAAGAACAGGCCGTTATCCTCGGCGCTCGACAGCGCGGGGCTGGTCGAGGCGGGCGAGATCATCGGAACGCCGTTCGGCACGGCCACGTTGGCGAGGATCGCGGAGGACATGCCCGAGCAGTCCGAGCCCATGATGCCGACGACGCCCTCGGTCGTAATCACGCGCTCGGCGTTGGCGGTGGCGCCTGCGGCATCCGAGCAGAACGTGTCGGCGCGCACGGCGGTCACGGTCATCCCGTCCATGAAGGCGCCCGACTCGTTGACTTCGGCGATGGCCAGTTCGGCGCCGCCTGCGATCGGCGGCACGAGGCTTTCGATCGGGCCGGTGAAGCTGAGCAGGATGCCGAGCGGCACTTCGCCGCCGCCATGGGCCTCGGCAAACGCGCCGCCGGTCATGGCCACGGTCGCGGCCGAGGCAAGAAGGATCTTTTTCATCTGATGTCTCCCTAATGGACATTCGGATCGTTGCGCGCGGACACTACCACGCGCAATTTCGGTGAAAAGAGGCATTCGCCTAGATCAGCGAGGGCAGCCACAGCACGATGCCGGGGAAGGCGATCAGGACCGCAACGGTCACCACGTCGGCGACGAAAAACGGCGATGCGCCCCTGAAAACATCCTGCACCGAGATGGGCAGTTTGCTGTCCTTGGCGACGCCCGCGACGACGAAGCAGTTCAGGCCAATGGGCGGCGTGATCAGGCAGAGCTCGGCCATTTTCACCACGATAATCCCGAACCAGATCGCGCATTCCTCGGCGGTCATGCCGAAGGCGGAGGCCTCCCGCGTGACGTCAGGCCCGCCGTTAAGGGCAATGATCGCGGGGAAGGTCACGGGCAGCGTCAGGATCAGCATCCCGATCGCGTCCATGAACATCCCCAGCACCACGTAGACCAGCAGGATGGCCAGCAGGATCAGGTAGGGCGAATACTCCAGCCCGCCGATGAAGTTGGCAAAGACATCCGGCAGTTGTGCAAAGCCAAGGAAGCGCACGAAGATCAGCACGCCCCAGATCATCGCGAAGATCATGGCCGTCAGCTTGGCGGCCTCCATCAGCGCACCTTTCAACTCGCGCCATTTCATGCCCTTCCACAGCGCCATGACCAGCACCACGAAGGCCCCAAGCGCGCCCGCCTCGGTCGGCGTGGCCCATGCCCCGTCCTCGCCGCGATAGTAGATCGAGAAGATGATGATGAAGATCACGAACATGATCGGCATCGCCCCGGGCAGCGAGGCAAAACGCTCGCCCCAGGTGTAGCCAGTGACGGGCGGACCAAGGTTCTTTTTCCACTTGGCCAAGCCGATCACCAATCCGGCGTAGATCAGCGCCGAGACGAAGCCTGGCAGGAACCCCGCGAGCAGGAGTTTGCCCACCGACTCCTCGACGATGATCGCGTAGATCACGAGGATGGCCGAGGGCGGAATGAGGCTGGCCAGGGTACCGCCCGCCGCGACCACGCCCGCGGCAAAGGCCTTGTCGTAGTTAAGACGCAGCATCTCGGGGATGGCGATGCGCGCGAAAACGGCCGAGGTGGCGACCGACGCGCCCGAGACCGCGGCGAAGCCCGCGGTGGCAAAGACCGTCGAGACGCCCAAGCCGCCCGGCACCCAGCCGACCCAGCGTTTCGCAGCCTCGAACAGCGTCCGCGTGAGGCCTGCGTAATAGGCGAGATAGCCGATGACGATGAAGGTCGGGATCAGGCTGAGCGCGTAGCCCGAGGATTTCGAGTGCGGCACCTGGCCCGCCAGCTTCAGCGCGGTCACAAGGCCCCGGTCAAAGCCCTGCCGCTGCATGAAGAAGACGCAAAGCCCGACGATGCCGACGAAGGCCGCGGCAAAGGCCACGCGCACCCCGATCAGCACGAGGATCAGAAGCAGCCCGCACAGCCAAAGCGAGACGTCGAAGATGTCCACGCCTTCGAGCAGGGCGCGCATGTCGATATACTCATCCATGACGCCTTACCTTTCGTCGTGTCCGCTGACGGTTTCGGCCTCGTGCAGGGCCTGTTCCATCGGGTCTTCGGGCAGCGGGACCGCGACCGGGGCATCGCCGCCCTGGACCAGCCCGCGTCCATACCCCCAGAGTTGCAGCACAAGCCGCACCCAGAGCAGGGTAAAGGCCGCCGGAACCACCAGTTTCGCGGGCCAGAGCGGCAGGCCGATGTCGATCGAACTGTCGCGCGAATACAGCGCCATGTCCCAGTCGAAGCTGCGCAGGAAATGGTGCCAACTGCCGTAGATCAGGCCGGTCGTCAGGATCAGCATGAACAGGACCGACAGGAATTCGGCGAACCACAGTGGCCGCCCCTTGAGCCGCATTACGACGATATCCATGCGGATATGCCCGCCCTCGCGCTGGCAATAGGACAAGCCGAGAAAGGCGAACAGGATCATGAATTGCGAAATCCAGTCGACATAGCCCGGCACCGGCGCGTTGAAGAGCTTGCGCCCCACCACGTTCCAGACCGCCAGCAGCACCAGCATGATGATCGTGGCACCGCCGATCAGGTTCAGCGCGGCCTCGACGCGCAGCACGGCGCGGTCGATCCGTGACAGCAGGCTGTCATCGCTGAGGACATTCGAAGAAGACATAGGGGACCGCCCGGTTCATTTGGGCCACGGCCCGGAGGCAACGCTCCGGGCCGTGGGTTTGGTCTGGGAAGGGCAGGGCTCAGTTGCCCGACCGCACCTCTTGCAGGGTCGCGCCGACAAGGTCGTAGAGGTCCTGCGCCGGCAGGCCGGCGGCGTTCATCTCTTCGATCCATGCCGCGTGGATGGGCGCGGCGGCCTCGGCCATCTGTGCCAGTTGCTCATCGGCGATGGTGATGCGCTCGACGCCACGCTCCTCCAGAACCGCGTCCCAGCGGGCGAGCAACTCGCCATAGTTTTCGAGGTAATAGTCGATCGCGTCATCCACGGCGGCGTCGAGGATCTCGCGATGCTCGTCCGACAGCGCCTCGTAGGCGTCGATGTTCACCACCACCGGGCAGTTCACCGTGCCGGGGTTGAGGTTTTCCGTCCACCAATCGGCAATGTCGATGGTGCGGAAGGACAGGTGTGCGTGCTGCGCAAACGCCACGGTGTCGACCGTGCCGCCTTCCATCGCGCTGTACGCCTCGGACGAGGTCACGGAGGTCGGCACCGCGCCCATGGCCGAGAACAGTTCGCCCAGGCCGCCGGTGGCGCGCACGCGCATGCCGTCCATCTCGGCGATCTCGTCGCGCGGCTCGCCAGTGCCGACGAGGTTGTATTGCGGCATCGGGCTGGTCATCAGCATGCGCGCGTTCCACTGGGCCATTTCCTCGGCCACGGCGGGGTGGGCGTAGACGGCATGGCTGACCGCGACTTCTTCGTCGAGGTTGCGCACGTCCATGAAGGGCAGCTCAAGCACGGTGATCGCGCGGTTCTTGTCCGGGTGGTAACCGGCGCAGAACTGGGCCATCTCGAACGCGCCGATCGAGATCCCGTCGAGGTTCTCGCGGTTGTTCGACAGGCCACCATAGCTGATGTTCATGGTGAACTCGCCATCGGTGGCCTCGGCCACGGCATCGGCGAGGTAATGGATATGCTCGGTAAAGGCGCGGCGCTGGCCCCAAACCGACACGTTCCATTCAGTGGCGAGCGCTTCGCCGACGAAAGATACGGAAAGAACCGCCCCGATGGCGGTTGTCGCAAGATGTTTCATTATATCCTCCCATAGGACGCGGCTCCGTCACTCCCGCGGGCCGCTTGGGAGAAAGGTTAGACAAGCCGATTGGCCGATGCCAAGGGTGAATTCGCCGGTTCGGTCAGAAAAACTGACCGGAACAGGCCATAAGTCGCCCTAGGGTTGCAGAAAACTGCGCCCGTTCAGGGGGCGGTGGTGCCAAAGAGGCGCAAGCGAGACACGCCGCCATCGGGGAAGATGTTGAACCGCACATGGGTTACGGGGCCCAGTTTGATCAACTCGTCCCGGAAGGCATGCTCGGCATCCGCGCTCAGCTTTTGCTGGGGCAAGAGATCTTTCCAGAACATCGAGTCGGTGATCAGCGCGTCGGTCAGCCCATCACCGAAATTGCGCAGATCGGCGGCCTGGATCGAGGCGCTGTCGGGGTAGTTGCCTTTGAAATGCGCGGTATCGATGACGCATTTCTCAACCTCGCCCCGTGCGCCAAGCGCGATGATCATCCAGTCATAACCCGGTTCGCGCCGGCGGCGCGTTTCCCAGCCATCGCCCATGTTGATGCCACGCCCCGGCGCCAGCAGGCGGTTGTAATCGCCGTAATGCGCGTCGGAAAACCCGAGGATGCGGCCGCCATTCAGGGCCGCGGCGAGGTCGATCTCGCCTTTTGCATTGGCATGATCCAGTTCCGGCACGCCGTAGACCCGCAGCCGCGCGATGCCGCCATCGGGATAGATATGCACGCGCAGATGGGTCCAGCTTTCGAAACTGTCGCATTTGAAATAGTGATGCGCCGACGCGCCGAGCGGCTTGTGCGGCAGGATCGTCACCCAACGCTGGTCTTCCGGCGGCCTCTCGCCCTTGAAGGAACAGGCCTCGACCTTGCAGGCGGGCGCGTAGTTGCCGGTGAAATGGCTCGTGTCCACGTCAAAGCCGATGATCCGTCCCGCACCGGCCAGCTTGACGATGGCCATGTCATGGCCCCCGTCACGGCGGCGCTGCGTTTCCCAGCCATCCATCCACTTGCCGTGATCGTCGAACTTGCCGTCGATGAAGACCGGGTCGCTGTCCTGCAACATGCGCTCCAGCGGGGCGAAGAACTGGTTCGTGGCCCAGATCGCCCGTGCGCCAAGGCCCGCCGAGGCCAGGTTGATCCCGGTGCGGGCGAAAAGCGGGATGTCGGGGTTCAAGCTCTCGATGCTGGTCATGTCGGGTCCGGTTGGCGCAAGGGGCAAGCGCAGGCGCGTCGTCGGAGCGAAAAAGCCCCGGGCGCGCGCCGATGCGTCAAGTGCCCGCGATTGAAGCAGATGCCCGCCGAATAAGCCCGTTTTCATGGAAAGGGCAAGGGGCGCTGTCGGTTTCCATCGCGCATGGCCTTGCGGAGCGCCCGGCTTTTGTCCGAAATGCCTGCAAAACGAACAAACCCGTGCCCGAGGCGCGGGGCGAAGGGACAGTCATGGACACCACCATCCTGCTGCACTGGGCCGAATTCGCGGTCCGCTGGCTGCATGTCATCACTGCGATCGCGTGGATCGGGTCGAGTTTCTATTTCATCGCGCTCGACCTGGGGCTGAGACGGGATCCGAAACCGGCCAGCGGCGCCGATGGCGAGGAATGGCAGGTCCATGGTGGCGGGTTTTACCACATCCAGAAATACATGGTCGCCCCGTCGCAGATGCCCGAGCACCTGACCTGGTTCAAATGGGAGAGCTACTGGACATGGCTGTCCGGTTTTGCGCTGCTGGTGTTGCTCTACTGGGTCGGGGCCGAGCTTTACCTCATCGACTGGACGGTGAGGGAGCTTGCACCATGGCAGGCGATCCTGATCTCGGCCCTGTCGCTGACCATCGGCTGGATCATCTATGACCTGCTGTGCAAATCGAAGCTCGGGGACAGCCCGACAATCCTGATGCTCTTGCTGTTCGCGCTGCTGGTGGCGATGGCCTGGGGGTACACGCAGGTTTTCTCGGGACGGGCGGCCTTGCTGCATCTGGGGGCCTTCACGGCGACCATCATGACGGCCAACGTGGCCATGATCATCATCCCGAACCAGAAGATCGTCGTCGCCGACCTCAAGGCCGGGCGCACGCCGGACCCGAAATACGGCAAGATCGCGAAGCTGCGCAGCACGCATAACAACTACCTGACGCTGCCGGTGATTTTCCTCATGTTGTCAAATCACTATCCGCTGGCCTTCGCGTCCGAGTTCAACTGGCTGATCGCGTCGCTGGTGTTCCTGATGGGCGTGACGATCCGGCATTTCTTCAACACGATGCATGCCCGCGGCGGCTATCGCTGGTGGACCTGGGGGGCGACGGCGGCGATCTTTGCCGTGATCGTGTGGCTGTCGGTTCTGCCCTTGGCCGATCAGGCGGAGGACGAGGCCGCCTTGAACCCCGCCTTTGAACGCTTCGCCGCGCATGACGGCTTCACCCAGGTCGCCGATATCGTGCTCAGCCGCTGTTCGATGTGCCACGCCGAGGAGGTCTTTTGGCCCGGCATCGCTGTGGCCCCGCGCGGCGTCATGCTGGACAGCGAGGCCCGGATCGCGTCCCATGCCCGCGACATCTACCTGCAGGCGGGCGTGACCCACGCCATGCCGCCCGGCAACCTGTCCTTCATCGAGGACGAGGAGCGCGCCGCGATCCGGGCCTGGTATCGCGACGTCACGGGCGGCGCATTGTAGGAAACGGGCAGGGAGGGACATATGCCGGCACCCAGAAACGACTTGAAAGGCGCGCTTGCGGCGGGCCAGTTGCAACGCGGTCTATGGCTGAATCTCGACAGCCCGCTGACGGCCGAAATCGCCGGACGCGCCGGCTTCGACTGGTGCCTGATCGATGGCGAGCACGGGCCGTGGGACCCCGCAGGCATCCGCAACCAGTTGATCGCGCTGGAAAACACGGGCACCAACGCCGTTCTTCGCGTGCCGGTGGCCGAGGATTGGATCCTGAAACAGGCGCTTGACCTGGGCGTGCAGACCGTCCTGGTGCCGATGGTGAACTCGGTGGCCGAGGCCGAGGCGGTTGTGCGCGCCTGCCGTTACCCGCCCGATGGGGTGCGCGGGATGGGCGCCGCCGTGGCGCGCGCCGGCGCCTATGGCAACATCCCCGATTATGCCGCCAGCGCGAATGACGAAATCTGCATCCTTGTGCAGGCGGAGAGCCGTGCGGCCATGGCCGATCTGGAAGGGATAGCCGCCGTCGATGGTGTCGACGGCGTGTTCATCGGACCTGCCGACCTTGGCGCCGACATGGGCTATCGCGACGCGCTGGATGCGCCCGAGCTTTGGGCCGAGATCCAACGCGGGATCGGCGTGATCCGGGACGCCGGAAAATCCCCCGGTATCATCGTGTTCGGCGATGACGCCGAGGCACAGATGGTGGAATGGGGCGTGACCTTCCTCGGGGTCGGGTCCGACGCGTCCATTCTGGCCGCCGCGCTGAAGAAGGCCGCCGCGCCCGCATGATCCGGCTGGCCCATGCCGATGCGACGGCGCTGATCGACCCGTCGGTCGGCAATATTCCGTCGTGGCAGGTGGGCGCGCGCCGTCCGCTCCATGCGGCGTCCTGGCGTGATGACCCCGAGGTTCAGGGCGATGAAAGCTTGCCCCTTGTGAACCGTCGTCTTGCTGGCGACTTTTTCTGCCTGCCCTTTGGCAAGGATGATGTCGCGGGCGATCCACCCCACGGTCTGACCGCCAATTCCGAATGGGATGTGCTGGACCACGACGTGGCTCATGCGACCCTGCGCCTCAAGGCCCGGCCGCGGAGCGCCGAGATCACCAAGCGCGTGCAACTGGTCGAGTCGGCCTTACTGCAAACCCACGTGGTCGAGGGCGGCGCGGGCGAGGTGACGCTGGCCCATCACCCGATGAGCCGCATGGCAGAGGGCGGGCGACTGTCGTTTTCTCCGAAACGCGCCGCTCTCACCGATCCAGTCGCGCAATATCCCGGCCATAACCTGTGGTCCCTGAACCAGTTGCGGGGCGATCTTCACCTCGATTGCGAGGATGGCAGCCAGTGGGACCTGCACCATTACCCGGCGCGTCACCGGGTCGAGGATTTCGCCATCCTCGTCGAGGCGCGGGGGGCAAAACTGGGATGGACCGCTCTGATCCGGCAGGCCGAGGACGACATGCTCATCGTCATCAAGGAGGCCCGGGTTCTGCCCGTCACGATGCTCTGGATCTCCAACGGCGGGCGCGATTTCGCGCCGTGGAACGGGCGCCATACGGGTGTGATCGGGATCGAGGACGGGATCGCAAACGGCACCATGGGCCTGCGGGCCGCGATGGCCGAGAACCGGCTGACCGCGCTTGGGGTGCCCACGACCCTGTCGCTCGGGTCGCGCCATGTCATCCGCCACGCGATGCTGTCGCTGCCGCGCCCGCCCGGCTGGGTCGAGATCGCGGCGCTTTCGATCACCGGCGGGACACTGACCCTGACCGAACGCTCTGGTGCGCGGGTCGACGTCCCCTTCATGGAAGGGTTCTTCCCGTCATGACTGCCCAGATCCTCGTCGATGCCGATGCCTGCCCGGTGAAGGAAGAGATCTATGCCGCCGCCTATCGCCACAAGCTGCCGGTGCGTCTGTTCGCGGCGCAATACCTGCGTCACCCCGATCATCCGCTGATTTCCATGACCATGGCGGGGGAGGCCTTCGACGCGGCGGACGACCTGATCGCCGAGGCCGCCGCGCCCGGTGCGCTGGTCATCACCGCCGATATCCCGCTGGCCGCGCGCGCGATCGAGGCGGGGGCGCTGGTGCTGACGCCAAGGGGCGAGGCGCTCGATGCCCGCAATATCGGCTCGAAACTGGCCACGCGCGACCTGATGGCCGATCTGCGCGGCGGGCTGGAGGGGATGACCATGGGCGGCCCCAAGCCTTTTTCAAAATCCGACCGCAGCGCATTTGCCAATGCGATCGAAACGACGCTCAGGCGGCTTGGCAAAGGGTAGGCTGCGCGGGTAGGGGATTTCCAAGGCGCGCGCTTTCCGATAAACGCGCCCCTTCGGATATTCGAGAGAGCGTCATGAGCTTCACCCTCGCCATCGTCGGTCGGCCCAATGTGGGCAAGTCGACCCTGTTCAACCGCCTCGTGGGCAAGCGCCTTGCGCTTGTCGATGACCAGCCCGGCGTGACCCGTGACCTGCGCGAAGGTGCTGCGCGGCTTGGCGATCTGCGCTTTACCGTGATCGACACGGCAGGGCTCGAGGATGCGACTGACGACAGCCTTCAGGGCCGGATGCGCCGCCTGTCCGAGCGCGCGGTCGAGATGGCCGATGCCTGCCTGTTCCTGATCGACGCCCGCGCCGGGATCACGCCGAACGACACGCTCTTTGCGGATATCCTGCGCCGCTCGGGCAAGCCGGTGATCCTGGCCGCCAACAAGGCCGAGGGCCGCGCCGCCGAAGCCGGCCTGATCGAGGCCTGGGAACTGGGGCTGGGCGAGCCGCTGGCCCTGTCGGCCGAGCATGGCGAGGGGCTGGCCGAATTGGCCACCCGGCTTGCCCCGATGGTCGAGGCGGCCGAGGAACGCGCGGAAGAGGCCGAGACCGACATCGATGTCGAGGACGATGACGGGGAGGGCGACGGCCCGCGCCCGATCACGGCCAAGCGCCCGCTTCAGATCGCCGTCGTGGGCCGCCCCAACGCGGGCAAGTCCACCCTCATCAATCGCATCATCGGCGAGGACCGCCTTCTGACGGGTCCCGAGGCCGGGATCACCCGCGACTCCATCGCCGTTCCCTTCCAATGGGACGGCACGCATATGCGCATCTTCGACACCGCCGGCATGCGCAAGAAGGCCAAGGTGCAGGAAAAGCTTGAAAAGCTTTCCGTCGCGGACGGGCTGCGCGCCGTGAAATTCGCCGAGGTGGTCGTCGTGCTGCTCGATGCCGCGATCCCCTTCGAGACGCAGGACCTGCGCATCGCCGATCTGGCCGAGCGCGAAGGCCGCGCTGTCGTGGTTGCAGTGAACAAGTGGGACCTCGAAGAGGAGAAGCAGGAAAAACTGCGCGACCTGCGTGCGGGGTTCGAGCGTCTGCTGCCGCAGCTCAAGGGTGCGCCGCTGGTCACCGTCTCGGCCAAGACGGGCCGGGGGCTGGACCGGCTCAATGCCGCGATCCTCAAGGCCTATGACACGTGGAACCGCCGCGTTTCGACCGCGCGCCTGAACCGTTGGCTGACCGCCATGACCGAGGCGCACCCGCCGCCCGCCCCCGGCGGTAAGCGGATCAAGCTGCGCTACATGACCCAGGCCAAGACGCGGCCCCCGGGCTTTGTCGTGATGTGCTCGCATCCCGACAAGCTGCCGGAAAGCTATTCGCGCTACCTGATCAACGGCCTCCGCGAGGATTTCGACATGCCCGGCACGCCCATTCGCCTCTGGATGCGGAGCCAGGCGGATCAGAACCCCTACAAGGACCGCAAGAAATCGACGCCCTCGCGGCTGTCGAAACACGTCCGGTCGGGCGCGACGAAGAAAAAGGGTTAGCGGCTGCGGGGGCGGAGCGACAGGATCGACCCGCCGACGCCCAAGGCAAAGAGCGTCGCCCCGGCATACCCCATCAGCACTGAGATCCGCGAGGCCGCCGTCGCCTCGAGGTCAAGGCGCGGTGGGCCGAGATCGGTCAACAGAAGCGGCGCACCGTAGAGAAAGACGAGGACGCCCGCGTAGCTGGCGCCGAACAGCCACGCGAGGGTGCGGGCGTTGGCCTGAAAAATCGCCGTCGCGGCCCAGATCGCGGCGCCGAACCCGCCCATCACAGCTGCGATGATCAGAGGGCGGCGGTCGGTCACGACGTAGTAGATGTCCTGGAACATGCCATCCTCGCCAAGCGCCCCATGCGACAGTTGCGTGGCAAAGGCCTTCACGCCCAACCCGAACACCAGCCAGAAAGAAGCCGCCCCCAGGTAGAGGGCGGCCGGTCGTGTCACAGTCATGTAGGCCAGGGCCGGCACCAGAAGCGCGAGAAGACCCCAGAGCAGCATCGCGCGATCAGGCGTTGGCTTCGCGGATTTTCTCGGCGGCGTCCTTGTCGTAGCTGACGCCCTTGTCGTCGAACAGCTGGTCCAGTTCGCCCGACAGCGTCATCTCGGTCACGATATCGCAGCCGCCGACGAATTCGCCCTTCACGTAGAGCTGCGGAATGGTGGGCCAGTCGGAATAATCCTTGATGCCCTGGCGGATGTCCTCGTCGGCCAGTACGTTCACGTCCTGGTAGGTCACGCCCATGTAGTTCAGCACGCCCGCCACGCGGCTGGAGAACCCGCATTGCGGCATTTCCTTGCTGCCCTTCATGAACAGGACAACGTCATTCGCGGTCACGGTGTCCTTGATCCGGGTTTGTGCATCGTCTGTCATGGTTGGGTCCTGTTCTGCGTCGGTTGGTGGGCTTGGGTCGCTAGAGGCGATGTCTGGGTCGTTGTAGTCGTTGGGATCGAAGGTTTCGGGATCGAAGCCGCTTTCGTCTTCGGCGAGCGTTCCCACATGGCTCGTTCCTGTTTCCTCGTTGAAGGTCAGGCCATATTGCGATCGGCCCTCAGACCTGTAGCGCCTCAATTCGTGAAACACCGCGTAGAAAAACACGATGATGAAGGGGGACAGGATTATCGCGGCGAGCAGTCGCGCATCCATGCGATAGAGACCTCATTCCGGGGCTTTCGTGGTCAGGGCCAGCGCGTGCAACTCCCCCTGGCTGCCGTCCATCTTGCCCTTGAGCGCGGCATAGACGGCGCGTTGCTGTTGCACCCGGTTCATGCCGCGGAAGCTTTCGTCGATCACCTGCGCCGCGAAATGCTGGCCATCGTCGCCATGCACGGTGATTTTCGCATCCGGAAATTGTTCACGGATCATCGTTTCGATTTCATGGGCGGTGATCGCCATGTCAGTCGTTCCCCCGGACGTGTCGTTGAGAAAAATGTAAGCACGTGGAATGGCACACGCAAGCCGTGCGCGCGCCCCTTTCCACCGATCCAAGCGTCAGGCGAAATGGCCGGCGAAGGCCTCGGCCCAGATCGTGCGCAACTCGTCCAGCGGCGCATCGGACCCGCCGATGCGGACCGTATCGCCGGTGAACTTGCCAACCGTCTGGATCGTCACGCCCGCCCGTCCGGCGGCCACCATCAAGGCTTCGGCCTTGTCGAAGCTGCATGCGATCAGGTAGCGCCCCTGGTCCTCGCCAAAGAGCGTGGCCGTGTCCGCCGCATCGAGCGTCACGCCCACCTCGCCAGCAATGGCCATTTCCACCGCGGCCAGCGCAAGGCCCCCGTCGCTGAGGTCGGTGCATGCGTTGATCCACTCGCGGTTTTCGCGGATGAATTCGCCGTTGCGCCGCTCGGCGGTTAGATCGACATGGGGCGCGTCGCCGTCTTCGCGGTTGAACACCTCGTAGAGCAGGGCGGATTGACCCAGATGGCCCTCGGTCTCCCCCACGAGAAGCGCCAGATGCCCGTCCCGCGCGGTGCCCGCGATCAACTCGTCGAGGGACGTCAGCAAACCGACGGCGCCGATGGTCGGGGTCGGCAGGATGCCTTGCCCGTCCGTTTCGTTATAGAGGCTGACATTGCCCGACACGATGGGCATGTCGAGCGCCGAACAGGCCGCGCCGATGCCTTTGATCGCGCCGACGAACTGGCCCATGATCTCGGGCTTTTCGGGGTTGCCGAAATTCAGGTTGTCGGTGGTGGCCAGCGGCTTTGCCCCCACGGCGCAGAGGTTGCGGTAGGCCTCGGCCACGGCCTGCTTGCCGCCCTCTTCGGGGTTGGCCCTGACGTAGCGCGGCGTCACGTCCGAGGTGAAGGCGAGCGCCTTTTCGGTGCCATGCACGCGCACGACCCCCGCGCCAAGGCCCGGCGCCACGACGGTGTCGGCCATGACCATGTGGTCATATTGCTGGTAGATCCAGGACCGCGAGCAATAATTCGGGCTGCCAAGCAAAATCTTCAGCGCATCGATGGCATCGACTTCGGGGACAGGCTCCAGCTCTGTCGCGGGCTCGGTCGGCACCCAGGGGCGGTCATATTCCGGCGCTTCGGACGAGAGTTTCGACAAAGGCACGTCGGCCTTGACCTCGTTACCGTGGATTATGACGAAACGGTCTTCGGCAATGGTTTCGCCCACGATCGCGAAATCGAGGTCCCATTTCTCGAAAACCGCGCGCGCCGCGGCCTCCTTCTCGGGGTGGAGCACCATCAGCATCCGTTCTTGGGACTCCGACAGCATCATCTCGTAGGCGGTCATGTTCTCTTCGCGCTGCGGCACGTCATCAAGGCGCAGCTGCACGCCAAGACCGCCCTTGTCGCCCATTTCGACCGCCGAACAGGTCAGCCCCGCGGCCCCCATGTCCTGGATCGAGATCACGGCGCCGGTCGCCATCAGCTCCAGCGTGGCTTCCATCAGGCGCTTCTCGGTGAAGGGGTCGCCCACCTGCACCGTGGGGCGCTTTTCCTCGATCGTGTCGTCGAACTCGGCCGAGGCCATGGTGGCCCCGCCAACGCCGTCGCGACCCGTCTTGGCGCCAAGATAGACCACCGGCATGCCGACGCCCGAGGCCTCGGAGTAATAGATCTTGTCGGCATCGACCAAGCCGGCGGCAAAGGCGTTCACGAGGCAGTTGCCGTTATAGGCGGCGTGAAACCGGGTCTCGCCGCCGATGGTCGGCACGCCGAAGCAGTTGCCGTAGCCGCCGATCCCTTCGACCACGCCATGCACCAGTTGGCGCGTCTTGGGGTGGTCCTTTTCGCCGAAACTCAGCGCGTTCATCGCCGCGATGGGGCGTGCGCCCATGGTGAAGACATCGCGCAGGATACCACCCACGCCCGTCGCAGCCCCCTGGTAGGGTTCGATATAGGAGGGGTGGTTGTGGCTCTCCATCTTGAAGACCACGGCCTGACCGTCGCCGATATCCACGATGCCCGCATTCTCACCTGGGCCGCAGATCACCTGCGGGCCGTCCGTGGGCAGGGTGCGCAGCCATTTCTTCGAGCTTTTGTAGGAACAGTGTTCGTTCCACATGGCCGAGAAGATGCCCAACTCGGTGAATGTCGGCTCGCGCCCCATGATCTCGAGCAGACGCTCGTATTCATCGGGTTTGAGGCCATGGGCCTCGATCAATTCTTGCGTGATGGCAGGCTCGGTCATCTGTCCCCTCCGGTTGGCCTGTCTTTAGGGCAGGGCGCGCGCAGGGGAAAGGGTCTGCATTGCCTAAACCCTGCGCCGAAAGGTCAGGGACGTGGCATGGTCATACCCCGTGTGCGCGCTGGCGCCGACCAAGGTGAAGCCGAGGCGGCGGAATGTCCGGTGATTTTCGCGCAACTCGACCCGCGTCTGCAGCTCGAGTCGCCTCAGCCCGCGTTTGCGTGCTGTCTGCGCCGCAGCCTCGATGATCTCGCGCGCGAGGCCCTGACCTCGCTGCGACGCGGCAACGGCGAGTTTCCCGAGGTAGTAGCATTCACCTGCGATCGTGCCGAACGCGCAGGCCACCGGCGCCCCGCCATCGCGGATCAAATACAGGTCTTCGGTCCGGCTTTTCTGTTCCAACCCGTCAGGCGTCAGCCGCAGGAGGGACGAGGGCGGGTCGATTCGACCGTTCATATAGGCGAAGCTATCGCTCAACAGCCCATGAAGACCCAACCAATCCTCGAAATCAGACGGGTTTGTTTCCACTACCGAAACGATGTGCTGGGCGGTCATGCGCATCCCCGTATCTGACCAGACGCCAAAAAAAAGGCCGAGACGAATCTCGGCCAAAGTCCAACAGGGAGGTAATGAAGGGGCAGTTGCCTGCGCCGCTCCATTGATGCTGAAATAGTCAGCACATTGGAATCGATCAAGCCGTTTCGTGCCGCGCCGCCGCAATCCGGGTATGAATGTGGCGCATAGCACACAGCCAAGGGTAGAGGGCTCGGCCTGTGCGGGGTTGCACTCAGGCGGGTTCCCCGGCAGCGGCCTCCTTCAGCCGACGGCGATGCGCGATCACCTCTTCGGTGACGAATTCCCGGAACGCCTCGATCCGTTTGGAGTGGCGCAACTCCTCGGGATAGGCGAGGAAAACGGGCACTTCGTTCGACTCCACGTCCGGCAGGACGCGCACGATCTCGGGGAAATCCTGCGTGAGGTAGTCGGGCAAAACCCCGATGCCGAGGTCGTGGATTACCCCCTGCAACACCCCGAAATAGTTGTTCACGGTCAGATGGCTACCGACGTCGTAGCTCATCAGTTCACGCACCAGCACCGCGCCCGACGATACCTGCGCGGAATTCGCGTTCTGGCTGATCAGGCGGTGTTCGCTCAGATCTTCCAGCGATTGCGGTGTGCCGTGTTGTTCCAGATACCGCGGCGACGCGTAGAGGCGCATGTTGATCGCCATCAGCTTGCGGCGGATCAGGTCGGCCTGGCTCGGCTCTTTCATGCGGATCGCCACATCGGCCTCGCGCATGGGCAGGTCCAGCACGCGCTCTTCCAGCATCAGGTCGATTTTCAGGTCCGGATACTTCTCGTAAAGCGCGGGCAGGCGCGGGGCGAGCCAGAGCGACCCGAATCCGATCGTGGTGGTCACCCGCAATTCGCCGAAGACCTCTTCCTCGCTGTCGCGGATTCGGGCGGCGGCGGCCTCCAGCCTTTTCGTCATGTGGCGCGTCGCGTCGAACAGGAGTTCGCCCTGTTCCGTCAGGATCAGACCCCGTGCGTGGCGGTGAAAGAGCGTCGTGTTCAGCCCTTCTTCCAGCGCGCGAATCTGTCGGCTGACTGCGGATTGGCTCAGGTGCAGGGTGTCACCCGCATGAGTCAGGCTGCCCGCGTCGGCAACGGCGTGAAAGATGCGCAGCTTGTCCCAATCCACGTTTCAAATCCTCGGCATTACATTTGCGCATACCAGATATGCGGGACTGAAAGCGCGTTCAAAGGCAAAAGCGCCTTTGCCCAAAATTCAGTCGTCTTTTGTACACCATTGAGTGCAGACCGCATGAAAATGGTTTTCAGGTCAGCATTTTTGACCTATAATGCATTTATCGCGAAAGCCCCAGCTGGCAAGGGAGGTGCCCCATGGGTTTGCAACAGGTTTCCCTTTCGGACCGGTTCGACCTAACGAAATCACCCGTCCTTCTGAACGGCACGCAGGCGCTGGTGCGCCTGATGCTGGCACAAAAGGCGCGGGACCGTGCCGCGGGGCTGAACACGGCTGGTCTTGTCACCGGCTATCGCGGATCGCCCCTCGGGGCGGTCGACTTGCAGATGATGCGCGCAGGCAAACAGCTGACGGACGCCGACATCGTATTTCAGCCCGGTCTGAACGAGGATCTGGCCGCGACCGCTTTGTGGGGCAGCCAGACCGCCGAGCTGCGCGGCGAGGGGAAATACGACGGCGTCTTCGGCCTTTGGTATGGCAAGGGGCCGGGCGTGGACCGGTCGGGCGATGTCATGCGCCACGTCAATATGGCAGGCACCTCGCCGCATGGTGGCGTTCTGATGGCGATGGGGGACGATCACACCGGCGAATCCTCGACCACCTGCCACCAGTCCGACTGGGCGCTGGTCGATGCGCATATGCCCGTCCTGTCGCCGGCGGGCGTGCAGGAGATCCTCGATTTCGGGCATTACGGCTACGCGCTGTCGCGGTTTGCCGGTGTCTGGGTTGGCCTCAAGACCATGAAGGACACGGTCGAGGCTACGGCGGTGATCGATGGCCGCCCCGACCGGATGTCCTTTGTCCTGCCCGAGTTCGACATGCCAGAGGGCGGGGTGAACATCCGCCTCGGCGACCACTGGGTTCCGCAGGAAGAACGGCTCGTCGCGCACAAACGCTATGCCGCCGAGGCCTTTGCCCGCGCAAATGGCATCGACAAGCGGGTCTGGGGCAAGCCGGGGGCAAAGATCGGCCTTGTGGCGGCGGGCAAGAACTGGCTCGACCTGATGTCGGCGCTGTCCGCCCTGGGGATCGATGCGCAGGAGGCCAAACGCCTTGGCATCACGACCTACAAGGTGGGGCAGACCTGGCCGATGGACATGAAATCGCTGCGCGATTGGGCCGAAGGCCTCGACCTGATCGTTGTGGTCGAGGAAAAGCGCAAGTTGATCGAGGTGCAGGTCAAGGAGGCGATCTTCGACGACCGCCGCGGCCGCCGCGTCTATGGCTACCGGAAGGGCGGGGATGGAGAGGTACTCTTTCCCACCCACTTTGCGCTCGACCCCGGCGATATCGCGTTGAAACTCGGTCATATCCTGATCGAGGAGGGGCGCGAGACCGACCGCATCCGCGCCGGCATGTCCAAGGTCGAGGAGGCGATGCGCGCCTCCAACACGCCTGACCTTGCGCAGCGCACACCGTGGTTCTGCTCGGGCTGTCCGCACAATACCTCGACCCGCGTGCCCGAGGATGCGCGCGGCGGGGCCGGCATCGGCTGTCACTTCATGGTCAAATGGATGGACCGCAACACCGAGGCCTATACCCATATGGGCGGCGAAGGCGTGAACTGGGTGGGAGAGGCGCCGTTCTCGACCCGCGATCACGTGTTCCAGAACCTCGGCGAGGGCACCTACAACCACTCGGGCATCCTCGCCATTCGCGCGGCTGTCGCGGCGGGGACCAACATCACCTACAAGGTCCTCTTCAACGATGCTGTTGCCATGACGGGCGGGCAGCATAACGAGGGCGATCTCGACCCGGCCCGCATCGCGCATGAAGTGCAGGCGATGGGTGTCGAGCACATCGCGCTGATCTATGACCCGAAGGAAGAGATCGATTTCTCGCTCTTCCCCAAGGGGTGCGAGCGGCACGAACGCGACGACCTGATGACCGTGCAGGAGAAATACCAGACGCTGAAGGGCGTCTCGGTCATCATCTACGTCCAGACCTGCGCCGCCGAGAAGCGCCGCCGCCGCAAACGCGGCACCTTCCCCGACCCGGATCGCCGCGTCTTCATCAACACCGATGTCTGCGAGGGCTGCGGCGATTGCGGGGTGCAGTCGAACTGCGTCTCGATCGTGCCGGTGGAGACCGAGCTTGGCCGCAAGCGCGCCATCGACCAGTCGAGTTGCAACAAGGATTTTTCCTGCCTCAAGGGCTTCTGCCCCAGCTTCGTCACGGTCGAGGGCGGCAAGATCCGCAAGCAGGCAACGGCCGAGGTCGATCTGTCGGGCCTGCCGGACCCGACGCTGCCTGCCATTGACGGCACCCATAACGTGCTGGTCACCGGCGTGGGCGGCACGGGCGTCGTCACCATCGGGGCCGTCATGGCGCAGGCCGCCCAGATCGACGGCAAGGGGGCCGGCATGATCGAGATGGCAGGCCTTGCGCAGAAGGGGGGTGCCGTCTGGATCCACCTGCGGCTTGCGAACCGCCGCGAGGATATCAGCGCCATCCGCATCGGCGCGGGCGAGGCCCATGCCGTGATCGGCGGCGACCTGGTGGTGACCGGGGGCGCCAAGACATTGTCGGCCATGCGCACGGGCCAGACCGGCGCCGCCGTGAACAGCCACGAGATCATCACCGGCGCCTTCACCCGAGACCCCGAGTTCCGCATCCCCGGAGAGGACCTGAAAACGGCGATCGGCGCACGGTTGCAGGATCGCCTCGCGCTTTTCGATGCGACGGACCTGGCCAAGGCGCTTTTGGGCGACTCGATCTATTCCAACATGATGACCTTCGGCGCGGCGTGGCAGATGGGCCTTGTGCCGCTCAGCCACGACGCGATCCGCGCGGCCATCGAGCTGAACGGCGCCGCCGTTCAGACGAACCTCCAGGCCTTCGAGATGGGGCGGTGGGCGGTTGTGAACCCCGATGCCGCCGAGCGGCTGACGCGGTCGGACGTGATCGAGCTGCCGAAATCCCTCGACGAGAAAATCGCATTCCGCGAGGCGCATCTGACCGACTACCAGGGGCCGCGGCTTGCGAAACGCTACCGCAAGATGGTCGACGGGATCGACGATCCGCGCCTCAAGGAGGCTGTTGCGAAGGGCTACCACAAGCTCCTGTCCTACAAGGATGAATACGAGGTGGCGCGGCTGCATTTGCAGACGGCGGAAAAGGCGCGGGAGGAATTCGAGGGCGAGTTCACGCTGAAATACCACCTTGCCCCGCCGCTGATCCCCGGGACGGACGCCAATGGCCGCCCGAAGAAACGGGCCTTCGGCCCATGGATCGAGTCGGCCTATCCGCTGCTTGCGAGAATGAAGCGCTTGCGCGGCACGCCGCTGGACCTCTTCGGCTACAGCGCAGAGCGCCGGATGGAGCGCCGCCTGATCAAGCAATACGAGCGCGACATGGCGGCCTTCATCCCCGAGGCGCGGTCCGAGACGATGGATGCCCTCGTGGCGCTGGCCGACCTGCCCTTGCAGATCCGTGGCTTCGGCCCGGTGAAAGAGGCCAATGCCGAGAAGGCGGCGCGGCAACGGGAAGATCTGCTTGCGCTTCTTCGCGCGGGCGGGGCGCCCTTGGCAGAGGCCGCCGAGTAGGCCTGCGCAGGGATTGCGCCGGCTTCGCCGTCGCCCGGTGGAGGAGCGGCCTCACGCCTCCTGCGGAGGCGATCGCCCGCGCCTTGACGCTTCGCGCCGGTGCATATTTGAAGGATAAAGATCGGGGCGGGATCGTGCTTGTTTCTTTATCCGGGGAAATATGCTCGGGGGAGCGCGAGGGGGCAGACAGCCCCCTCGCACGGGTCGGCGCGCGTTAGCGCGACGAATCCCATTGGATTCAGCGGTCGGGCGGGATCAGGCCGAGACCGCGCAGGTAGATTCCGATCCCCGCTTCCAGCAGGTCCTCGGGCGGGAAGGGGGTGTTTGCCCCGGGCCGTCCGCGCGCGAAGAGTTCCACCACGCCGTGGCTCATCGCCCAGATATGGGAGGAGAACATCGTCGGCGGCGGGCGTTTTTCAACCGGCAGCTGCTCGCTCAAGGCCTCGGCCGCGCGTTCGAGGACTGCGCGCGAGCGGCTGGCGGCCGCCGCCAGTTCGGGCGTCGCGTTGGCCGAGGTGCCGCTTTCGAACATGGCCATGTAGTGGCCCGGGTAGCGCCGCGCGAAGGCGAGATAGGCGCGCCCCGTCGCCTCGAAGGCCGCAAGCGCGGAGGGTTGGCCGCCGTTGAACGCATGTTCCATCAGGTCCGAGAAGATCGCGTGCCCCTGCCGCGCGCATTCCGCGATCAGGTCCTCGCGCCCCTCGAAATGACGGTAGACCGCGGCGGGCGTCACGCCGGCATTCTTCGCCGCCTCCGACAGGGTGAAGCCGGTCGGGCCTTTTTCTTCGATCAGGCGCAGGGCCGCGTCGACCAGCGCCTGCTTGAGGTTGCCGTGGTGATAGCCGCGTTTTGACATGCGCTCAGTCGCCGTTCGGCGCGGAGTGATCGGCCCACATCTCGGGGCCGCCGCAGATCATGGGGTCGGGCTTGCCGACCAGCGCGTCATCCTTGCCCGGATAATCCATGCCCGACAGGATCGCCCGGATCACGGCCAGCCGCGCGCGGCGCTTGTCATCGGCGCGGATCACCGTCCAGGGCGCATGGGCCGTGTGGCCAAGCGCCAGCGTTTCGCCGATCGCGTCCGAATAGGCATCCCATTTCTTGAGGCCTTCGACATCGATCCAGCTGAGTTTCCACTGTTTCAGCGGGTCATTCTCGCGGTCGAGGAACCGGCGGAGTTGCTCGGCGCGGCCCACGTTCAGCCAGAGTTTCGTCAGGCGTACGCCGTCGCGCACCAGCATATGCTCGAAATCGGGCAATTGGCGGAAAAAGGCCTGCCGCTGCTCGGGCGCGCAGAAGCCGAAGACATGCTCGACCACGCCGCGATTGTACCAGCTGCGGTCGAAGAGCCGGATCTCGCCGGCGGCGGGCAGGTGGTGCACGTAGCGCTGGAAGTACCATTGGCTGGCCTCGCGCTCGGTCGGTTTCTGCAAGGCCACGACGCCGGCCACCCGCGGGTTGAGGTTTTCGCGCACGCGCTTGATGGACCCGCCCTTGCCGGCGGCGTCGCGCCCTTCGAAGACCACGGCAATGCGTTCGCCCGTGTCGCGCACCCAGGCGTGGAATTTCACCAGCTCGATCTGAAGCGCGGCGAGTTGACCCTCGTACTCCTTCTTGTCCATCCGTTCGGGATAAGGGTAGCCGGGGTCGAGGATCGTGTCCTTCTTGGCGGATTTGATCGCCTTTCGCACGCTTTCGGGCGCATCTTCCTTGTAGAACCGGGTGATCGCGCCATCGAAGGGTTTGCTCATCTGGCCTGCCTTTGCCGTCATGTTATGAGGCGTCACATTAGGCGGCGGGGCCGCTCAGCGCAATCCGGCGCGGGACGTGGTGCGGTCGATGGCGGCGTCGGTCGCTTCGGGCACGGCATGGTGGGGCATGTGACCGATCCCGTCGAGCACGGTGAGGTTGGCGCCGGCGATCTGCTGCGACAGCGGGATCGAATGCACCCTGAGCGGCACGGTCTCGTCCGCGTCGCCGTGGATGATCTCGACCGGAACGGCGATCTCGCCATAGCGCGGGACCTGCGCCTTGATTTCCTCCAGAAGCTTGGCGCGCTGCATGGCATTGGCCCGCATCGACACGCGGCGCAGCGTCAGTCCCGCACCGATATGGGTGTGGTATCCCTCAGGCGCCATGTCGGGCAGGAAGACGCTGTCGATCGTATCGTCGACCACGCGGTCGGGCACCCAGGCCGTGAGCGCAGGGATCACCAGCGATTGCCCGATGGGGTGCGACAGCACGGTGTAATAGGTGCCGAGGCCGGTGCTCCAGGGGTTCGAGGCCGCCGCAGACAGGGTCAGCCCCGAAAGCCGCTCGGGATGATGCACCGCCCAGGCCAGCGCGACCGATCCACCATAGGAATGGCCGAAGACCAAAGGCCGCTCGGCGCCGAGTTCGGTCGCCGCGCGCACCAGCAGGTCCGCCTGTTGGCGCAGCGTCGCGCCGATGCGGTTGATCCGGTCCGTGTAGCCAAGCCCTGGCCGGTCGAAGACGATCACGCGGTAGCGCTCGGCCAGCCGGTCCACCATCGCGAAGGTGAAATCACGGGTGTTTCCGCTTGCTCCGTGGATCAGGACGAGGTCGGGACCGCTGCCGCGCAGGACATAGTGCACGCGATGCCCGCCGATCGTCAGGAATTCCCCCTCGGGTGGCCAATGTTCCTCGGAGAGGCGTTCGTGCCGCGCCGCTTTCCAGAGGGTCAGCGCGACAGAAAACACTATAAGGCCAAGCAGGAGGAGAAAGAGCTTCATTCGCCCTTGCGCCAGTCCGTGCTGGCCGTGCCGATCCGTTCGATCTCGAAGGGGGTGGTCAGGTACACCTCGGAAATCCAGTTGCCGTAGAGCAGATGCGCCTGGCTGCGCCAGCGGTTCGGCGGGCGGCGCGCGGGATCATCATCGGGGAAATAATTCACCGGCAGCTGGATCTCGGCGCCATCGACCTGCGCGCCGGCAAGGTCGCGCTGGTATTCCTCGTTCAGCGTGCCGCTATCGTATTCGAGATGGTTGAAGACATATAGCGCGCGGCGGTCGGGGTCCTCCACGAGGCCCGTACCCACGGCGTCCGAATGCAGCAGCACGGGCAGGCCAGCGGCCTCGATCTCGTCGCGGCGCATCTCGGTCCAGCGGCTGACGGGCATCACGAAATCATCCGAGAAGCCGCGCAGATAGGGGCTGTCTGGGGCAAGGTTCTGGTGCCGGTAGCACCCGAAGAGCTTTCGCGGCAGCAGATGTTTCTTCACGCCGTGGAAGTAGTGGATCATCGCCATCCCGCCCCAGCAGACGCCGAAGGTGGAATGCACATGGGTCTGGGTCCACTCGAAGACGCGGGTCAGCTCGTCCCAGTAGGTGACCTCTTCGAAGGGCAGATGCTCGATCGGGGCGCCGGTGATGATCAGCCCGTCGAATTTCTCGCCCGTGGCCTCGACGTCGCGGAAGGGGCGGTAGAACTCCTCCATGTGTTCCGGCGCGGTGTTGCGGGTCTCGTGATCGGTCATGCGGATCAGCGAGAACTCGACCTGCAGAGGCGTCGCGCCGATCAGCCGGGCGAATTGCGTCTCGGTCTGGATCTTCTTGGGCATCAGGTTGAGAAGCGCGATGCGCAGCGGGCGAATGTCCTGCTTGTCGGCGGCGCGCCGGCCCATGACCATCACGCCCTCGTCCTTCAGGATCGAGAAGGCGGGCAGGCTGGTGGGCAGGCGAATGGGCACGGGCTGAACTCTCCGATAGGTCCGGGGGGCTTGATCTAGGCGCTTGCGGCGCGGCGTCCAAGGGCGGCGGCGACCATCGCCTCGGCATCCGCGGCGTCACGCACGCTTTCGACCTCGGCCGCGGTGACGCTGACGCCCCAGTGGCGCGCCATCGCGGCATAGAGCGGCGCGCGGTGGGCCAGGGCGCGGGCATAGGCGAACCGCACGAAGGCGTCGGGGTCGACCGTCTGGGGCGACTGGCCGCTCTGGTCAAGGTAGCTGGCCCATTCCGCGCGCAGGAAGGTGGGTTGGTAATACATCGGTTTCGGCGCACGGTCGAAGCGGCGGATCAGTTCCTCGGTATGGGCCTCGGTGCCCTCGATCCAGACCAGAAGCGTATGTTGCGAAAGCGCGCAGAGCACCTCGTCCTTCGGGTTGGCCGGGTCCACCACCTCGCAGATCGACCCGCCGGTATCGTTCACGAAATGCGGGTAGCCATAGAGGTCATGGGCGCGGGCGATGAAGGCGGGCGTATCCAGCAGCGCGTTGATCTCGGCCCGGCGGTGCAGGTCCTGCCGGCGCATGTATTCATCGAAGGGCAAGCCGCCCTTGGCCGGATCACCCGGCTTGCCGAGATAGGTCGAGAGAGGCGCAAGGTTATCGAAGCGGATGTTGGAGCCGATATAGATCGAATCCGAGCGCAGCAGGTCCGCCAGGAACGGCACCTGCATGGCCTGCCGCTTGAGGTTGTCTGTGATGTGCTCACCCATATAGGCGGTGCCGATGCGGTAATCGATCGAGTAGTGGAACCAGTCGCCATGGTCGCGCAGCAGGCTGGCCAGCCGCGTTTTCCCAAGCCCCGACATGCCAAAAACCGACAAACGTTTTTCGGGCGACGCAAGCCACGCCTCGGGGCTGTCATAGAGAAGGGGCATGGACGACACCTTGATGGGATGAACAAGCGCCCCGTTTCCTAGCGCAGCCACGCGAGACCGGGAAGGGGCGTTTTCCCAGCCGGTCCAAGTGACACGGCATAGGGTGTCAGCGCGGGGTCAGGGTCGTGATCCCGAGGTTGCCCGCGCGCGCCAGGTCGGGGTCGAGCGTCATGGGCACGTATTCGCCGCGCCGCCACAACTCGCCCAGATCGTCGTAGTGACGGCTCAACGGGTGGCCGGACTGGCCCGTGGAGATGATGAAGACCGAGCTTTCGGGATCGGCGAAATCATAGACGCCGCGATAGCCAGCCGCGTGCATGTTGGCGTAGGGCGTTGGCCCGTCGCCAAGGGTGGCCCCACGTTGCAGCGTGAAATCCCCGCCCGAGGTGGGCTGGCGAATGTTCACGATCCACGAAAACAGCCGCGTGTCGCCCAAGACCGGGTGATCGTGATGCGCCTCGTGCGCAGCGCCCCAGCGCCAGCTTTCGAGGTCTTCGCCATAGGCCTCGGACAGTTCCTGCAAGGCGTCGTCCAGCGCCAGCCGCGCGATGTCGGTACAGGTCTCGGTCGCGGTCGAGGGGCCCACGTCGCACCAGACCGCTGCGCCGTTCACGTCCCGGAACACGCGTTCGATGAAGACCGGCTCAAGCTGCCAGAATTCGTCGGCCAGCGGGCCGATCTCGTCGCGGATCAGGCGCTGTTGCAGGTGTCGCATCCAGCTTGCGTAGATCAGCGGCTCGGGCAGGTGTTCGTTCATCTCGCCGTCCCAATCGGCCAGAAGCTCCAGCGCGCGCTGGCGTCGGCGTTCTGGCGTTCCGGCGGGGGCGGTTTCGCCTGTGAACCACAGGTCCCGTGCGACGAGGGGCAGGATGTTGCGCGCCGCCGCCGAGACCGCGTCAAGCTGCGCCTCGATGAAACTGTCGCGGGTATGCACCTGCCGATCCCGCATCAGCCGCGTCAGCCGCGTGATGCGCTGCGTGTCGCCCCAGTCGAAGCTGATATGGAGCGGGAAATCGCGATCCACCGACTTGTTGTTGGTGTTGCCGAGGACACCGCCCTCGGGGTCGATGAAGGTGGGGTTGGCGAAATACTGCGTGATGCCTTGCCAGCGGTTGTCGGGCTCCCACCCCGGGGAGGGCATGCGTGCCTGCGTCTGGTGGCCCGTCATGCGCCACGGGATGTGGCCGATCACCTGCATGCCGATGCGCCCGTCGGCGCTGGCCACCATCAGGTTCTGCGCCGGCGCGACGAAATCCTCGCCCGCGGCAAAGGCCTCTTCGATGGTCTGGGCGCGCATCAGGCGCAGGCCCGTCTGGATCGAGGTGTTCTCGTCGGTCAGGGCCGTCCAGCTCAGGCTCATGACATGGCCCGGCGGCGTCACGGTCGCGATGTCGAAATGGGTGCCGGGGATGACCGGCCCGTTTTCGGTATTGCGCAAGGTGATGGTGATCGGTGTCTCGTCCGCGATCTCGATGATCGAGCGGCGCGTCTCGAAGGGTGCCCAACCCTCCGGCGTGCGGTACTCCTGCGGGTTGTCGGGGTTCAGTTCCTCGACATGCAGGTCCATGTCGTCGAGATAGGCGTTGGTGATGCCCCAGGCCAAGGTCTCGCTGCGACCGGCGACCACCATGGGCATGCCGGGGATGGTCCCCCCGATCACGCCGCCGGTCGAAAGCTCCAGCCGGGCAAGATACCAGGGCGAGGGGGCCGTCAGTTCCAGATGCGGATCATTGGCCAGAAGCGCACCGCCCGCGGCCGATCGTTCGGGCGTGGCGGCAAAGATGTTCGACGCCCCGCCGCGCCCCCGGCCGAGATAGTTGGGATGCAGCGGATGGCGCGGGGGAGAAAGGCTCTGCGCGTAGCGCGGCAGCGGCGCATCGAAAAGACTTGCGTAATCGGCCAGTTCGGTCGCGCCCGTGCCCGGGGCATCCGGCAGCAGGTCGGCCAAACGTTCCGGGTCGTCCAGCGCCAGCGCCGCGCGGGCGCGCAGCACTTCTTCCTCGTGATGGGTGGCCAGTTGCAAGGCCATGGCAAAGCTGACCGCGACGCTGTCGGCGGGACGCCACGGTGCGATTTCCGGTTCGAACAGGAACAGTTCGGGCGCGCCGCGACCAAGGGCTTCGGACCCGACCAGCCGGATCCACGCGTTCACGCCGTCGGAATAAGCCTGTAACTCGGAAATGGTCTGCGGCTCCAGCGCCTCGACCGAGCGGCGCGCGTGACCGTAAAGATCCAGCCGCCGCATCAGGTCATCGATCTGCACCGTGGGCCGCCCGAACAGCTCGGACAAGCGGCCCTGCACGGTGCGCCGGACCATCAGCATCTGCCACAACCGGTCCTGCGCATGGGCAAAACCGAGGCCATAGAACACGTCCTCGTCGGTTTCTCCGAAGATATGCGGGATGGCCGAGGTGTTGCGCACGATCTCGACCGGGCCGGTCAGCCCGTCGACCTGCCAGTCGGCGTCGTACTCGGGGATCGAGCGCCCCGCAATCCACCAGACAACTGCAATCGCGGCCACGCTCAGCGCGATCGCGATCGACACCAGTCGCACTAGCCAGCGCAGGATGACGGGCATGAAACCTCGGGGCGGAAACCTACCGCGCCATCTAGCCGGTCAGAGACGCGAATGCAAAGCGCAGTGCTGACAAACGGACGTTACGGAAGGATGCGGGCGTAGCGGGTGCCTTCGAGTGTGGCGCCCACGATCAGGCCGGCCTGTCCGTAGATCACCGCGATCACCGGATCGAGCAGGGTGGTGGTGTCCACCCCAAGGGTCGCGCCCTCGCTGTTGACAGCATAGCGCACATCCGCGCCCGCCGACCAACCGGTCGAGTAGCGGAACTCGCGCAACGCGTCCTCGGTCATGAAAAAGAGGGTGTGCGCGTATTGCTGCGCGCCGATCTGCAACCCGAAGCTGCCCGAGGTGGCCGAGTAGTAATCGACGGTCGCGCCGTTGATCCGCAGCGCGCCGCGCCCGTAGCTGCCGCCAAAGCCGAAGCCCGCCTCGGTCACCAGCGGCATGACCAGCATGCCCGCGGCGTCGCGGGCCAGTTCGCGGGTGCCGGGCACCTCGCTATACATGAACTCGATGGCGCTATCGACGCGGGCGTCGATACGCTGGCTGCCCTGGCTGTTCAGCCCGTTGCCGCATGCGGCCAGAAGCGGGATCGAGGCCCCGCCAATCACGAAATTCCTGCGCGTGGTGCTGCTCATGGGTCAATCTGCCCTTTGTCCTGTGGTCCGGCCGGATGTCGGCGGACGGGATGCCTCAATTCAGCCTCGCGTCATCTGCGCAAGGTTCCAGCGATAGACTACGCGGGTTTCCGACGCCTGTCATCCATCAATACCACAAGCCATGCGGGTTTCCGCCGATCAGACCGCTACAGCTAGCGCATCCGACCAGACCTAGCCGTTCAGCAGTTTCGCCACACGCGGCGCGAAATAGGTCAACACCCCGTCGCAGCCCGCGCGACGGAAACA
This sequence comes from Maritalea mobilis, assembly GCF_019800885.1. GTDB lineage: Bacteria > Pseudomonadota > Alphaproteobacteria > Rhodobacterales > Rhodobacteraceae > Roseibacterium > Roseibacterium beibuensis. Next base: position 597,933 of record NZ_JAHVKE010000001.1, on the reverse strand, counting down.
CATCAGGCTTTCCAGCATGACCTTCTCACCATCGATCCAGCCGTTCTGCGCGGCGGCCTCGATCATCGCGTACTCGCCGGACACCTGGTAGGCGTAGGTCGGGGCGCCGAAGCGGTCCTTCACCTCGCGCACCATGTCGAGATAGGGCTGACCGGGTTTGACCATGACCATGTCCGCGCCCTCGGAGAGGTCACGCTCGACGCAACGCAGCGCCTCGGCCCGGTTGGCGGGGTCGATCTGGTAGGTCTTCTTGTCGCCCTTCAACGCGCCCGAAGCGCCCACCGCGTCGCGGAACGGCCCGTAATAGGCGCTGGCGAATTTCGCGGCATAGGACATGATCGTGACGTTCACATGCCCCTCGGCCTCGAGCGCGCTGCGCATCGCCCCGATGCGCCCGTCCATCATGTCTGACGGCCCAAGGATGTCCGCCCCGGCCTCGGCCTGCGCCAGCGCCATCTTCACCAGTGCTTCGACCGTTTCGTCATTCACGATGACCCCGTCGCGCACGATGCCGTCATGGCCGTTGGCATTGTAGGGGTCGAGCGCGATATCGGTCATCACCGCAAGCTCGGGCACCGCGTCCTTGATCGCGCGGATCGCGCGGTTCGACAGGTTGTCGGGGTTCCAGGCCTCTTCGCAAAGCTCGGTTTTCAAGGACGGATCCGTGTAGGGAAACAGGCAGATGGCCGGGATGCCGAGACTGTGGGCTTCGCGCGCGGCCTCGACGATCTTGTCGACGCTGCGACGGATCACGCCGGGCATCGAGACCACCGGTTCTTCCACGCCCTCGCCATCGCGCACGAAGATCGGCCAGATCAGGTCATTCACGCTGATCTCGGTCTCGCGCACGAGGTTGCGCAGCGACGCGCTGGCGCGGGTGCGGCGGAAGCGGGTGGCGGGGAAGGGGGCCTGGTTGGCACTCATGGCGTGCGTCCTTGTTTTCTCGTCTTGGCGTTGCGCAAATCGGTGCCATGCCAAGGGGTGTGGCTTCAAGGCGGCAAAGCGCGCGGAGCGGCATTTTCGTCGCTGGCGTCCCGCAAACCCCGCGCCTATGGTGCGCGCCAAATCGGCAGCCAGCAGTGAACGGACGCATCCGCGTGGATTTTCTCGACCTTGTGACAGAAGTGATCGACCTCAGGTCGTTTTCGAACCTTTGGTACTGGATCGTGCTTGCGATCATGTGGTCGACCCTGTCGCATTGGACCCTCGGGGTGCCCTATCACATCGTCAATCGCGCCCGCCGCGGAGATGAGCGGGCGGCCCAGGACATGCAGGCGCTGGTCGAGATCAACAGCGAACGCCTGCTCGCCGTGACTGCGGTCTCCGGGCCGGTCATGCTGGGTTTTGCCGCCTTCCTGTCGACCGGGCTGGCGATCACGGGATGGGCCTACCGGGTGGAGTTCTGCCAGGCCATCTTCCTGCTGATCTTCCCCGCGTTTCTTGTCGGGGCGCTCCTGGTCGCGACGGCACGTCGATTGCAGGCCAGCGGCTACCAGGACGTCTCCGGCGTGCTTCGTTCCCATCGGATCAAGGTGCAGATGCTGGGCGTGCTCTTCATCTTTCTCACCGCGTTCTGGGGCATGTACACCAACGTCACCGTCGGCCCGCTCGGCTGAGGGTCGGGACAGGTGCTTGACTTCCCACGCTCGCGGCGTAGGTCTCGCGCGCCATGAGTCAGCCTGATCACATCCTTGCCGGCGGCGCGCCCGAGGGCTTCGACGCCACGCTTCTGCTGCGCGAATTGGCGCGGCGCGACGGCCCCGTGCTGCACATCGCCCGCGATGACAAGCGCGCCGAGGCGATGGCGACCGCGCTCGCCTTTTTCGACCCGACGGTCCCCGTTCTGCGCTTTCCCGGCTGGGATTGCCTGCCATATGACCGAGTGTCCCCCAATCCCGACATCTCGGCGCAGCGCATGGCAACGCTTGCGGCGCTGGCGGCGGGGGCGATCCTGGGCGACTTCATCCTGCTCACGACGCTCAACGCGGCGATGCAGTATATCCCGCCGCGCGACCTTTTGCGGAACTCGGCCTTCGCAGCGACCGTCGGCGGACGGATCGACGAAGCGGCTCTGAAAGACTTTTTCGTGCGCATGGGTTTCGTCCAGGCCCCCACGGTGACAGAGCCCGGCGACTATGCCGTGCGCGGCGGCATCATCGACGTCTGGCCCCCGGGAGAGGACGCGCCGGTGCGCCTCGACCTCTTCGGGGACACGCTTGACGGCGCCCGCCGCTTCGATCCGGTCAGCCAGCGCACCACCGAAAAGCTAGAGCGGATCGAGCTTGCCCCGGTCTCCGAGGTGATCCTCGACGAGGCCTCCATCACGCGGTTTCGGCAGAATTACCGGATCGAGTTCGGCGCCGCCGGCACGGACGATCCGCTGTACGAGGCGGTCAGCGCGGGCCGCAAGCATCAGGGCGTCGAGCATTGGTTGCCGTTCTTCCACGAGCGGCTGGAAACACTTTTCGACTACCTGCCGGATGCCGCCGTCACGCTGGACGATCAATCGACCCCTCAACGGCTGGCGCGGTGGGAGTCGATCGCCGACCAGTATGACACCCGTAAAACGGCGCTGACCCAGAAGGGGCGGCTGGACACGGTCTATAAACCGGTGCCGCCCGATCAGCTCTACCTTTCGGATGACGCGTGGCGGGCGGCCATTGCCGGGCATCGTGTGGTGCAGCTGTCGCCGCTGTCGCAAGCGCCGGGCCCCGGCGTCATCGACGCAGGCGGACGGGCGGGTCGCGATTTTGCGCCCGAGCGGCAGAACGAAAATATCAGCCTTTTCGGTGCGCTGGCAGATCATGTTCGCTCAAAACGTGAAGATGGCGCCGTAGTCATCGCCAGTTGGTCCGAGGGCGCGCGCGAGCGCCTCAAAGGCCTGCTTGAAGACCAAGACATCACCGATACCGTCGAGATCAACGATGCCCGTGACATAGGGGGCGGAAAACTCGAGTTTTCCGGCCAGAAAAACTCGAGTTTTTCTGGCTCCTCCACCGGCGGTGTGCATTTGGCCGTCTGGCCGCTGGAACAGGGTTTCACCGGGGCGGGCCTGACCGTCATCTCGGAACAGGACGTGTTGGGCGACCGGTTGATCCGTCCACGCCGCAAGACGCGCAAGGCCGAGAACTATCTGACCGAGGCGCAAACGCTGTCGCCCGGCGACCTGGTCGTTCATGTCGATCACGGGGTTGGCCGCTATAACGGACTTGAAACCATCACCGCGATGGGCGCGCCGCATGAATGCCTTGCGCTGGAATATGCCGGTGGTGATCGCTTGTTCCTGCCGGTGGAGAATATCGAGCTTCTCTCGCGCTACGGCCATGAAGAAGGGCTGCTCGACAAGCTGGGCGGTGGGGCATGGCAGGCGAAAAAGGCCCGGCTCAAGGAACGCATCCGCCAGATCGCGGACAAGCTCATCCGCATCGCCGCCGAGCGGGAATTGCGCTCGGCCCCCATGCTGCAACCGCCCGGCGACATGTGGGAGGCGTTTTGCGCCCGCTTTCCGTACGAGGAGACCGACGATCAGCTCAGCGCGATCGCGGACGTGATCGAGGATCTCGAACGCGGGCGTCCGATGGACCGCCTGGTGGTGGGCGATGTGGGCTTCGGCAAGACCGAGGTGGCGATGCGCGCGGCGTTCCTCGCCGCGGCCCAGGGGCTGCAAGTGGCGGTGATCGCGCCGACCACGCTGCTCGCCCGCCAGCACGCCAAGACCTTCCGCGACCGTTTCCGGGGCTTCCCGATCAACGTGCGGCAACTTTCGCGTTTCGTCAGCCAGAAAGAGGCCAGCGAGACCAAGAAGGGCATGGCCGATGGCTCGGTCGATATCGTCATCGGCACCCATGCGCTGCTGGCCAAGAACATCCGGTTCAAGAACCTCGGCCTGCTGGTGATCGACGAGGAACAGCGCTTTGGCGTGACCCACAAGGAACGGCTGAAGGAGATGCGCTCGGACGTGCACGTCCTGACGCTCTCGGCCACGCCGATTCCGCGCACGCTACAGATGTCGTTGTCGGGCGTGCGCGACCTCAGCCTGATCGGCACGCCGCCGGTCGACCGCCTCGCCATCCGCACCTATGTCAGCGAGTTTGACGCGGTGACGATCCGCGAGGCGCTGTTGCGCGAGCATTATCGCGGCGGGCAATCCTTCTACGTGGTGCCCCGCATCGAGGACCTGCGCGAGATCGAGGAATTCCTGACCGACCAGGTGCCCGAGGTCAGCTTTGTCACCGCGCATGGCCAGATGGCGGCGGGCGAGCTCGACGACCGCATGAACGCGTTTTACGACGGCAAGTACGACGTGCTTCTGGCCACCACCATCGTGGAATCCGGCATCGACATTCCGACCGCCAACACCATGGTCATCCACCGCGCCGACATGTTCGGGCTGGCGCAGCTCTACCAGATCCGGGGCCGCGTGGGCCGCGCCAAGACCCGCGCCTATGCCTACCTGACCACCAAGCCGCGCGCCAAGCTGACCCAATCGGCCGAGAAACGCCTGCGCGTTCTGGGCAGCCTCGACAGCCTTGGCGCGGGTTTCACCATCGCGTCGCAGGATCTCGATATTCGCGGTGCGGGCAATATCGTGGGCGAGGAGCAATCCGGCCACGTCCGCGAGGTCGGGTTCGAGCTGTATCAATCCATGCTGGAAGAGGCGATTTCCAAGATCCGCTCGGGCGAGGCCGAGGGGCTTCCGGGCGACGATGGCCAATGGTCGCCACAGATCAACCTTGGCGTGCCGGTCCTGATCCCCGAGGATTACGTGCCGGATCTCGATGTGCGGCTTGGCCTCTATCGTCGCCTCAGCCAGTTGGAGACCAAGGTCGATCTGGAGGGCTTCGCAGCCGAGTTGATCGACCGCTTCGGCAAGCTCCCGCGCGAGGTCAACACGCTGCTTCTGGTGGTGCGCATCAAGGCCATGTGCAAGCGCGCTCATATCGCCAAGCTTGATGCCGGGCCGAAGGGCGCGACCCTGCAATTCCACGACAACAAGTTTCCGAACCCGCAGGGGCTGGTGGATTTCATCCAGAACCAAAAGGGGCTTGCCAAGGTCAAGGATAACAAGATCGTCGTGCGCCGCGACTGGGTGAAAGAGGCCGACAAGATCAAGGGCGCCTTCGCCATTGCGCGCGATCTTGCCCAATATGCCACGCCGCCCAAGAAAAGCTGAGCAGAGGATTGTCAGCGCCAACCATTCGGCGGTAAGCAGCCCTCGCGCGCGAGGGTGAAAAGGGGTGTTCCATGGAACGAAACAGCGCATGGACCAAGGCGGGATGGTTCGCCTTCTGGTTCTTTTCGCTTCTCTCTGCTCTCTCGGCTTTCAAATTCGTGCCGCCGGGCCTCTACTACGGCTTCTTCCCGTCGCTGGACGACGGCGTTTCCGTCGCCGCATGGCAATTCGTGGAGCAGGGCATCCGCGAGGGCGCACGCCACGTCGCCTACCATATCGAGAACGTGGGCACGACGCTGGCTGTCCACATGTTCTTCGGCGGTCTCGCCGTCATCCTGATCCCGTTGCAAGTGTCGCGTTGGTGGCGTCGCCGCGGGAAGAGCCACAAGTGGCTGGGCTGGTTCCTTGTGCCGGTCGTGACAATCTCGGCGCTGACGACCATTCCGGTGAGTTTCAACATGCGCTGGCCGCTCTGGTCCGAGGCGGGCTTTGCGCTTGGGGCGTTCAACTGGTTCGCCGCGCTGGCCATCGGGATGCAAGCGATCCTGGCGGGTGACGTGCAACGGCACCGGCGCTGGATGATCATGATGGCGGCGCTCAGCTTCGGCGCGGTCAGCTTCCGCCTACAACTGCCGATCCTGCGGATCTGGTTCGACCAGGACGTGGTCTTTCCCTATATCGGCTGGTCCTGCTGGGTGCCCAATGTGCTGGTGGTCTTGTGGTGGTGGCACCACGAAAAGACGCGCGACGCCAAGCGCGCCGCGATTGCGACCCCGGCAGAGTAAGCCAGACGCGTCGGGCCGCCGTTACAGGCCGCCCGGCAATTCCCGCGGCATGTTGCGCATGACGACTGCCCCCAAGGTCAGCATCACGCCTGCGCCAATGGCCAACGGCACGGCCGTGCCGTTGTAGAGCTGTCCCAGCGCGGCCCCGGCCAATGCACCGCCGACGGTGGCCAACGCCCCCATCAGGGACGAGGCGGTGCCGGCGATATGGCCCAACGGCTCCAACGCCAGCGCATTCAGGTTGCCGATGGTGAAGGCCGCTGACGCGAAAATGCTGACGGTCCACACGAAGTAGATCCAGAACTCCGCCGCTCCGAGGTTCAGCACGCCGATCACGATGGCCGCGGCGAAGGAACACGTCGCCGAAACCCACAGCGCGGTGCGGATCATCGGGCGCATGCCAAGCCGAATCACCAACCGCGCATTGGTCGGCGCGGCCGGGGCGGACAAAAGCGCGATAAACGCGAACCAGAAGGGAAAACTCTCCCCCCGACCATAGGTGAGGTCAAACACCTGTTGGACCGAGCTGAGCGTGCCGAACAACGCCCCGAACACGAAGGTCTGCACGAGGATCGACAGTTGCATCTGCCGGTTCGCCAGCGCCTCGCGCATATCCCGCCATGTCTGGCCAAGGCTGAGCTTGCGGCGCGCCTCGCGGGGCAGGGTCTCGGGCTGGCGCAGCATCACCCAGGACACCGAAACCACCGAGAAGACCATGAAGGCCACGAAGATCGACCGCCATCCAAAGCCCGCGATGATCGCCGCCCCGATCAGCGGCGCGACCGCCGGGAAAAGCGTAAAGATCATCATCGCGTAGGACACGATCTGCGCCATGGCGCGCCCCGAATAGAGATCGCGGATCATCGCGATCGACACGACGCGGGGGCCGGAGGCGCCGAGCCCCTGGATCACGCGGGCCAGCAGGATCAATTCGAGGCTTGGTGCCACAAGGGCCAGCAAGGCCCCCGCCAGGTACAGCAACGCCCCCAACAGGATCACCGTCTTGCGGCCCAACGCGTCCGAAAGCGGACCCACCACCAGCGTGCCCAGCCCCATGCCGAGAACGAAACTCGTCAGGATCAACTGCGCGCGGTTCACCGCCTCGGGCGTCAGGTCTTCCGCGATCTCGGGCAGGGCGGGCAGCATGGCGTCGATGGAAAAGGCCACCGTCGCAAAGATCGTCCCCATCATGGCGATGAACTCGACACGGCCAAGGCGGCGGCGCTCGTCCTGCACCATCGGGTCGGTGGTCGCGCTCATGACTTGCCCTCGGGTGCGGCGGCCAGTTCGTCGATCACCTGCATCCACAACTCGGAGGGCTGCGCCCCCGGCACGACATGCGTGTTCGCCACGACGAAGGTTGGCACGGCCTGCACGCCCCTTTGCCGCGCATGGGCGTCACGGGCGCGGATCTCGTCGGCATCGGCGTCTCCGGCCAGAAGCTGCGCCATCATCGCCCCGTCCATCTCGGCTTTCTCGGCAATCGCGCGCAGAACACCCGGTTCCTCGATATCGAGACCGTCCTGAAAATAGGCCCGGAACAGCGCCACTGCGACTGCGGTCTGCCGCCCCTCGATCCCGGCCCAATGGATCAGGCGATGCGCGTCCAGCGTGTTGGGCGTGCGCTTGATCTGGTCGAGATTCAGGTCCAGCCCGGCCTTCGCGGCATGCTCCGCCACCGGCAGATAGGCTGTCACGGCACCCTCCTTGCCGCCGAACTTGGCCTCGAGGTAGCTGCGCCGATCCATGCCGCCCTTGGGCATGTCCGGGTTCAGTTGGAAGGGATGCCACTCGATGGCAAAGGGGTGATCGGCCCGCGCCTCCAACGCTCGGGCAAGGTTGCTCCACCCGATGAAACACCACGGGCAGATCGGGTCGGACAGGATATCGAGCTTGATCATCGTTCTTCCCCCACCAGCGCCTTCAAGGCGCGGCGGTCGAGTTTTCCGTTAGGGTTGCGGGGCAGGGCGTCCAATCGGAGGAAGGCCCTCGGTTGCTTGTAGCGGGCAAGGCGCGCCTCGGCCAAGCCTCGCAGGGCGTCTTCCGTCGCGTCGCCCGCGAAGGCCAGCCCCACGATGGTCGTGTCTGCCTTCGGCGTAAGCACCAGTGCCGCACAATCATGCACGCCCGGTGCGTGTTGAAAGACCGCCTCGATCTCCAGCGGCGAGACGCGGAACCCGCCGGCCGTGATCAAATCGTCGCGCCGCCCGTGGTAACGGAAGGATCCGTCCGGCTGCCGATCCACCAGATCGCCCGTCAGGAACCAGTCGCCGACAAGCGGCAGGTCCAGTGACCCATCCCTGCGCTGGTATCCCAACATCAGCCCCGGATCGTCGCGATGGATCGCCAGGATGCCGGTCTCGCCCTCGGGCAGCTCGCCGCCGTCCTCCGACAGAACCGCCACGCGCCGCCCGGGCTGCGGATAACCAAGCGAGCCTTCGGGGGCAGGGCGGGCCGGTGAGCCCGAGATGAAGGTGGAACATTCCGACATGCCAAGCGCCTCGTGCACCGTGGTGCCGGTCGCCTCGGTCCAGCGCTGGCGCAGCGCCTCGGGGAGTTTTTCGCCCGCGCTCAGCCCGTGCCGCAGCTTGGGCAGGTGCAACGGCGCGTCGCCCGCCAACAGCTTGCGGAAAATGCCCGGCGCGGCGGCAAGGATCGTCGCGTCATGCCGCTTGAGCAGCAGGGGCAGGGCGGCGGGCTCCACCCCCGGTGCGGGGATCAAGGCGGTTGCGCCAACCGACCAGGGGTCCAGCAGCCCGGTTCCCAGCGTGAAGGTCCAGTTGAACGCGCCCGCATGCAGCAAGCGGTCGTCCTCGTGCAGGCCGTACCAGCCCTCGTGCATCATCCGCCGCGCCCAGATAGCGCGATGGGCATGGCCCACCGCCTTGGGCGTGCCGCCCGACCCCGAGGTGAAGACCAGATAGGCGAGCCTGTCAGGGTCACCCATCACGTAATCGGCTGGCTCATGTGCCATCAATGGGGCGAGGTTGCGGATCACGGGGCCAGAGAACCCCTCGGGCAGGGCGATACCTTCCCCGGCAAGGATGCCTGCAGGTGCGATCACCTCGGCCAACTTCGTGATTTCGCTTGCCGTCAGACCCGCCGCCGTGGGCACCGGCACGATTCCCACGGCGATGGCGCCAAGGAAGGCCACCGGAAACTCGGGCGTATTGCCCAACCTGAGCAGCAGCTTGTCGCCGGGCCGAAATCCCTGCGCCAGCAACCCGCCCGCCGTTCCGCGCACGGCGCGCTCCAGCTTTGCATAGCTCCAGCGTTCGGCACGAGCGGGGCCAAGGACGGCCAGTGCAACCTTGTCGGGAAGGCGCTCGGCCTGGCTCAAGACGTAATGCGACAGGTTGAAGGGGGCAGGGCAGGTCGTGGTCATGGTCCCCGCCTACGCCGCTGCCTCGGTCAAGGCAACCTGCGCCACCGCACAGATCGCCCCGAGAGGTTGGCGCTCAGTCCCGGCGCCCCATGGGCCGGTCAGCCACGTCATCGTCACCGAACCGGTCATCGCCCGAATAGACATCCTCTCCATCGGGCAGGTAACGCTCCGAGTCGCGCGCCGCGGCCTCGTCATGGGTGGGGTCCGCATAGGCATCGGCGGGCATCGGACCTTGCCGCCATTCCTCCATCTGGCGCCCGATCTCGGCCGGCGTCTCTCCGGTTGCGCCCGCAACGGTGGCGATGACCTCGTCACGGTCCCCGGACAGCGCGATCAGGTCCTCCTCGGCCACGTCGGGCCAGCGGCCCTGGATCGCCGGGATCATCGCGCGCCAGTTCTGTTGGATATCGCTCCATTGCATTGTCTTGTCCTTTCCTGTTCGCAGGTGCGTTGGAAAGGAAACGACCGGGCGTGCCTGCGGTTCCGGCCGGTCAACCGAACATCGCGCGCAGATCGACGCTGCTCTCGATGCCGATGGCGCCCAGATGCGCGTCGAGGAACCTGTCCGCCGCCGCGCGCCCCGCGGCGCGCAACTGATGCAGGATCTGCGGTGTCGCCACCAGCTTGGTCGCCACCGACAACTGCCCCATCAGTGCGTCATCGGCGATCATGTGAATGCGCAGCCGCTTCATCGCGCCATGGGGCAGGGTGCCGTCATCCAAAAGGCGCTGCACGAAATCGATGGCGCGCAACTCGCGCAACAGCGAGGAATTGAAGCTGATCTCGTTCACGCGGTTCTGGATTTCCCGCGCGCTGACGGGCAGGTCGGCGCGCTCCAGCGGGTTGATGTTCACGACAAGGATGTCGCCCGGCAGATCGCCCTCGAACAACGGGAAAAGCGCCGGATTGCCGGTATAGCCGCCATCCCAATAGGCCTCCATCTCGCCGGTTTCGGGGTGGGGGATCTCGACTGCACGGAACAGCGTCGGCAGGCAGGCCGAGGCGAGGATCGCGTCCGCGCTGATCTCCTCGCCCGAGAAGACCCGGATCTTGCCGCTGCGCACATTGGTCGCACAGATGTGAAAGGCGGGCCCCGCCTCGGCGCAGACCTCGTCGAAATGGAAGCGCTCCACGATGCGCCGCAGCGGGTTGATGTAGAAGGGGCCGCTATCATAGGGGCTGACGAGCCGCGCGATCCCGTCGCCGAAGGCAAAGGGCAGCGAGGCTTCAATTGCCCGGCTGACCGCCACCGGCGCGATCGCATCGAGCCACGGGGCCAGCGCGGGCGTCGTGATCGCGCCCACCTGTTCCCACAGCCATTCAAGGTTTTCCCGCGCCGCGTCGCGCCCGCCACGCACCATCCCGGCCTTTACCGCCGCCCCGTTCAGCGCCCCGGCCGACGTGCCCGTGATCGCCGCGATCTCGATCTCCGGCGCCTCCAGCAGCCGATCCAGCACGCCCCATGTGAAAGCCCCGTGCGCGCCCCCGCCTTGCAAGGCCAGGTTGATCGGTTTCGCCTGCGCCATGGCCGCGTCCTTCATCTTGGCAAGAAAACTCCGGGGGAGTCGCGTCAGCGACGGGGGCAGAGCCCCCTCTAACCCCGTTCAGAGCGCGGTCCAGCCGCCATCCACGCTGATCGTGGTGCCGGTGATCTGCGCTGCCGCGTCCGAGCACAGGAAGGCGCAGGTGCCGCCCATCTGCTCCACGGTGGCGAATTCCTTTGAAGGTTGGCGGGCCAGCATCACCTCGCGCACGACCGTGTCGCGGTCCATGTCATGGGCCTTCATCTGGTCGGGGATCTGCGCCTCGACCAGCGGGGTCAGCACGTAGCCCGGGCAGATCGCGTTGGCGGTGATCGGCTCTTCCGCGGTTTCCAGCGCCGTGGTCTTGGTCAGGCCGACGATCCCGTGCTTGGCGGCGATATAGGCCGATTTGTAGGGGCTCGCCGTCAGGCCATGCGCCGAGGCGATGTTGACCACGCGGCCCCAGCCCGCCTTGCGCATCAGGGGCAGCGCAGCCGCAGTGGTGTGAAAGGCCGAGGATAGGTTGATCGCGATGATCGCGTCCCATTTCTCCTCGGGGAATTCGTCGATGGGGGCGACATGCTGGATGCCTGCGTTATTGACAAGGATATCGCAGGCGCCGGCCTCTTCGATCAGCTTGCGGCACTCGGCCCCCTTGGACATGTCGGCCTTGATGTAGCGCGCCTTGACGCCCGCCACGTTCGCGATCTCTTCGGCCAGGGCGTGATCCTCGTCGCGGTCGGTGAAGGAGTTCAGAACCACGTCCGCCCCCGCCATGGCCAGCTCCCGTGCGATCCCGAGCCCGATGCCGGAGTTCGACCCGGTGATGACGGCGGTCTTGCCGGAAAGATCGAAGGTGATGGCCATGGTGAATTCTCCCGCTGATGGTCCGTTGCAGGCAAGCTAATGCTGCGGCTGCGAAAGAAACAGGGGATGTGGCGAAACTGTGGCCAAAAAAAACGCCGGCACGAAGCCGGCGTTAAGTTATTGAGGCAGGTTTCATACAGGCAAGAAACCTATCGAGCAGTGCCACCTTTATAAGCAATGACATGCCCGGAGTCCAACCCAAATGTTTGGCTGGACCCGGGGCGGGGGACGCCGCAAACTCCCGCAAACACTGGAAAGCGGAGGATTGTTCGCGGATGGCGCTGCATTGTTTCACCAAAATCCTGGCCACGGCGGCCCTGGCGCTTGGCCTTGCCGGAGGCGCGCAAGCCCAACCAATGCACGGTGTTGCGATGTATGGCGAGCCCGCGCTGCCGCCCGATTTTCGCCATCTTCCCTATGCCAACCCCGACGCCCCCACGGGCGGGCGGATCGTCACCGGCGAGGTCGGCAGTTTCGACAGTCTCAACCCGCATATCCGCCGCGGCTCCACGCCGTGGCAGCTTCGGTTTCTCGCCTACGAATCGCTCATGGGCCGGAGTTACGATGAACCGTTCTCGCTCTACGGCCTTCTCGCCGAATCGGTCGAGGTCGATCCCGACCATATGTGGGTCGAGTTCACCCTGCGCCCCGAGGCGCGGTTCTCCGATGGCAGCCCCGTCACCGTCGCCGACGTGATCTGGTCCTACGAGACACTGGGGACCGAGGGACACCCGCGTTACCTCAACGCTTGGGGCCGCGTCGCCTCGATCGAGCAAACGGGCGACCGCTCGGTGCGGATGACCTTCACCGAACCCGACCGCGAGCTTGCCCTGATCATGGGGCTGCGCCCGATCCTGCAAGCCGCACAATGGCAGGAGACCGATTTCGCCGAATCCGGTCTCGACGTGATCCCCATCGCCAGCGCGCCCTACGTGATCGACGATTTCGAGGCCGGGCGCTTCGTCTCGCTGCGCCGCAACCCCGACTACTGGGGCGCCGAGCTGCCGTTCCGGCGCGGCACCAACGTGATCGACGAGATCCGGCTGGAGTTCTTTGCCGATGGCACCGCCATGTTCGAGGCCTTCACCAGCGGGGTCATCACCACCATCCGCGAAACCAACGCGGCCGACTGGGCCACGCGCTACGATTTCCCGCGCGTGCAATCGGGCGAGGTGGTGCTGTCCGAGGTCCCGCATGAACGCCCATCTGGCATCATCGGGTTTGTCATGAACACCCGCCGCCCGCATTTCGCCGACTGGCGCGTGCGCGAGGCGATGATCCAGGCCTTCAACTTCGAATTCGTGAACCAGACGCTCAACGGCGGGGTCGCCCCGCGCATCACCTCGTATTTCTCGAACTCGCCGCTTGGAATGTCCCATGGTCCTGCCGAGGGCCGGGTGGCCGAATTCCTGGCCCCCTTCGCCGACGACCTGCTGCCCGGCGCGATCGAGGGCTACAGCCTGCCCGTTTCGGACGGGTCCGAGCGCAACCGCGCCGGCATCCGCGAGGCGCTGCGTCTGATGGAAGAGGCCGGCTATACCGTGCAGGAGGGCGTAATGACCGGCCCCGATGGTCAGCCCTTCACATTCGAGATCCTGTTGCAAAACGGCTCGTCCGAGAACGAGGCCATCGCCAATATCTATTCCGAGGCACTGGAGCGGTTGGGGATCGCGGTCACGATCTCGTCCATCGACCCGGCGCAGTATCGCGAACGCACCGACGCCTTCGATTTCGACATGACCTATTACGCGCGCGGCCTGTCACTCAGCCCGGGCAACGAGCAGCGCCTCTACTGGGGTTGCGAAATGGCCGGGACCGAAGGCTCGCGCAACCTGATGGGGGCGTGCAACCCGGCCATCGACGCCATGACCGAGCGGCTTCTGACCTCGGAAAGCCAGGAGGATTTCCTGGCCGCTACCCGTGCCCTCGACCGCGTCCTGACCTCGCAGCGCTATGTCGTGCCCTTCTGGTACAACCCGATCGCGCGCATCGCCCATGACGCGAACCTGCATTACCCCGAGACGCTGCCGATCTACGGCGACTGGATCAACTGGCAGCCCGATGTCTGGTGGTACGCCGAGGACTGATTCAGCCACGCAGTAAGGAAAGGGCGGCCCGGAGGCCGCCCTTTCCACATCCTGAGGGAGGAGACCTCAGAAGAAGCCGAGCTTGTTGGGATTGTAGCTCATCAGGATGTTCTTGGTCTGCTGGTAGTGGTCCAGCATCATCTTGTGGGTCTCGCGCCCGATGCCCGATTGCTTGTAGCCGCCAAAGGCCGCATGGGCTGGATAGGCGTGGTAATTGTTGACCCAGACGCGGCCCGCCTCGATGGCGCGGCCAAAGCGGTAGCAACGGTTCGCATCGCGCGACCAGACGCCGGCGCCGAGGCCGTACATCGTGTCATTGGCGATGGCGAGCGCCTCTTCCTCGTCCTTGAAGGTCGTGACCGAGACCACGGGGCCAAAGATCTCTTCCTGGAAGACGCGCATCTTGTTGTGGCCTTTCAGGATGGTCGGCTGAATGTAGTAGCCGTTGGCGAGCTCCCCGTTGAACCGGGCCGCCGCGCCGCCGGTCAGAACTTCGGCCCCTTCCTCGACGCCGATGGTCAGGTAAGAGGTGATCTTGTCCTGCTGTTCCTTGCTGGCCTGCGCCCCGACCATGGTTTCCATATCGCGCGGATCACCTTGCTTGATCGCCTCGACGCGCGCGATGCAGCGCTTAATGAACTCCTCGTAGATGTCTTCCTGGATCAATGCGCGGCTGGGGCAGGTGCAGACCTCACCCTGGTTGAAGGCGAACAGGACAAACCCCTCGACCGCCTTGTCGAGATAGGCGTCATCCTCGGCCATCACGTCCGAGAAGAAGATATTGGGGGATTTGCCGCCAAGTTCCAGCGTCACCGGGATCAGGTTTTCCGTCGCGGCCTTCATGATGATCCGGCCGGTTTCGGTCGATCCGGTGAAGGCGATCTTGGCGATCCGCGGGCTGGTGGCCAGCGGTGCCCCCACCTCGGGGCCCATGCCGTTCACCACGTTCAGAACGCCCGCGGGCAGCAGGTCGGCGACCAGCTCGGCCAACACCATGATCGCGGCGGGGGTCTGTTCGGCGGGCTTCAGCACGATGCAATTGCCGGCGGCCAGCGCGGGCGCTAGTTTCCATGCCGCCATCAGGATCGAGAAATTCCACGGAATGATCTGACCCACGACACCCAGCGGTTCGTGGAAATGGTAGGCCACGGTATCGGCGTCGATTTCCGACATGGTGCCTTCCTGCGCGCGCAGGACACCGGCGAAATAGCGGAAATGATCGACCGAAAGGGGAATATCGGCGGCGGTCGTCTCGCGGATCGGCTTGCCGTTGTCCCATGTCTCGGCCTGCGCCAGAAGCTCGAGGTTCTCTTCCAGCCGGTCGGCGATTTTCAGAAGCGTGTTGGCGCGCTCGGCGGGGCTGGTTTTGCCCCAGCCGTCCTTGGCGGCGTGGGCCGCATCCAGCGCCAGCTCCACGTCCGCGGCATCGGACCGGGCCACTTCGCAGACCACCGCACCGGTGATCGGCGTGACGTTCTCGAAATACCGGCCATTCACGGGGGCCACGAACCGGCCTCCGATGAAGTTGTCGTAACGGGTCTTGAAGGGCGACGTGTACGTGCCCGCGATCTGGGTCATCTCGTTCATGAGATCCTCCTCCTAAACAGACGCCCGGCTCCCTCCGGGCGATGGAAAGAGCATCCGGCCAGGGTCTGATCGGAGTCAGCCGGGGCAGGGCAGGTGGATCGCGCCACCTGTCTCAGGACTGAGACAGTCTTAGCGGGTCTCGTCGATCCCGAGGCGTTTCATCCGCCGATAAAGCGTCGCGCGCCCGATCCCGAGGGCGCGCGCGGCCTTGGACACGTTTCCGCCTGCGCGGGTCAGGGCGCGCATCACGGCGGCGCGTTCGGCTTTCTCGAAGCCGGTCGGTCCGTCGCCGCGTCCCAGCAGATCGCCCGCCGGCACGGGAGAGATCGGCCCGCTCTGCGACAGGCCGAACGCGCGGCGCGCCCCGCGCGTGGCCCCGATGACGATATCGTGGCTGTCGATGGCAAGAAGCGTCGCCGCCTCGGTGTCGAGCGCTTCGGCAACGAGGATACGCGCATCGCGAAAGCTGGTCCGAAACGCATCGCTTTCGATTTGGCGGGCCGTCTGGGCCACCATCGCCGCGATCAGCCGGTTGAAGCCCTCGGTCTGGTCGGCCCGCGCCGAAGACACGTCGAGCGCCCCAAGGATGCTGCCATCCGGTCCGTAAATCGGCGCGTCCATGCAACTCATCGCTGTGTTCCTGGCATGGAAATGCTCGTCGCGATGAATGGTGACACGGCGGTTCTCGGCGAGGCAGGTGCCGATCCCGTTCGTGCCTTCGGAACGCTCCGACCAATCCGCGCCGGGCCAAAGCCCCCAGTCATCGAACACCCCGGCATCGGCATCCGACGCCCGGATATCCAGCACGACCCCTTCTTCATCGGTCAGAAGAACACCGCATCCGGAACTGCCCACAAGTTGATAAAGCGCATCGAGCCGCGGCGTCGCCACGCGCATCAGCGCCTCGGACCGGTCACGCCGTTCGGCCAGTGCGCCCTCGGTGACGCGGTTCACGCCGTCCCGCTGCGCCGGGTCCAATCCGTGATGGTCGAGAGACCGCCGCCACGACGCAGCAAGACGCGAGCGCGCCGCCGCCTGCGCATTGGACGCAGTTTCGATCACGCGGCTTGCGTGGCGGTCTGAAGATCTGGAGATGGCGTTTTCCTCCCGCACACAACCATAGGGTTGGCCGCGCAGCTTGGGAAGGCGCTTATTCCGCGGCCTCGGGCAGGCCCTCTCGCGCGGCGGTCGTGTCGGCGTCGTTCGGATAGACGAGCCCCGCCGAGATCACGAGTTTCGCGGCATCCTCCACCGACATGTCGAGGATCGTCACATCCTTGCGCGGCACGAAGAGCAGAAAGCCGGAGGTCGGGTTCGGCGTCGTCGGCAGAAAGACCGAAACCATTTCCTCGGGGCCATGGCGTTTCGAGATCTCGCCCTTGGCCGTGGTCGAGATGAAGGCGATGGCCCAGATCCCCTTGCGCGGGTATTCCACGAGGCAGGCCTTGTCGAAATTCTGCTGTCCCTGCGCCAGCACGGTTTCCACGATCTGTTTCAGCCCCGAGTAGAGCGAGCGGATCAGCGGGATCGACAGCACGAGGCTCTCGGCCCACAGGATGAGCGACCGCCCGATCAGACCCTTGGCGATCCAGCCCACGAGGATCGTGAACAGCAGGAAGGTCACCACGCCGATGCCGCGGATGTTCACCTCGATCCCGGTATATTCGCGGATCAGCGTCGACGGGTTGTAGGCCTGCGGGATGAAGGGCAGCACCCAGCTGTCGATCCACCCCGTCAATGTCCAGATCAGCCAGATCGTCACGCCAATCGGCGTGATCACGATCAGCCCGGTCAGAAAGCTCGACCGGAGCGAGGCGAGAAAACCGCGTTTCGGCGGTGGTGGCGTTGGCGGGAGCTGCATGCGTGTCTGGGCTGTGTCCAATCCGTCAGTGGTTATCTAGGCACAGGCGCAGGGCGGCACAAGCGCGGATGCGGGGCAGGGCAGGAACAGTTCGTTTTCAGCCCAACAGAGCCCGCGCAATGCGCGCCGCAAGCCGTGCATTGTTCAGAACGAGGGCGATATTGGCCTCCAGCGACTGTCCCTCGGTCAATTCGAACAGGCGCTGCAACAGGAAGGGCGTGACAGCCTTGCCTGCAATGCCCTGCGCATCGGCTTCGGCCTGCGCCTGCGCGATCAGCGGTGCCAGCCTGTCGGCCGGGATCTCTGCCTCGAGCGGGATTGGGTTCGCCACCAGTTGCCCGCCGGGCAAACCGAGGGCCCCGCGCATACGATGCGCTGCCGCGATTTCCTCGGGCGTGTCGAGGCGCAGCGGCGCGGCCAAGCCGCTCTGCCGGCTCCAGAACGCGGGGAAGGCGTCTTGCACGTGGGCGATGACCGGAACGCCGAGCGTTTCCAGCACTTCGAGCGTCTTGGGCAGGTCGAGGATCGCCTTCGCCCCGGCGGCAACCACCGTCACGGGCGTCTGCGCCAGTTCCTGCAAATCGGCGGAGATGTCGAAACTGTCCTCTGCGCCCTTGTGAACCCCGCCGATCCCTCCCGTGGCAAAAACCGCGATCCCGGCGCGCGCGGCGCAGATCATCGTCGCGGCCACGGTCGTGGCACCCACGCCCCCTTGCGCCAGGCAGACCGCAAGATCCGCCCGGCTCAGCTTGGCCACGCCCTTGGCCTGGGCCAGCGCGTCCAGCTCTGCGTCCGACAGGCCCACCCGAATGCGCCCGCCCATCACGGCGATGGTGGCGGGCACGGCGCCGCTGGCCCGCACCTCGGCTTCGACGCGCCGGGCGGTTTCGAGGTTCTGCGGATAAGGCATGCCATGGGTGATGATCGTGGATTCCAGCGCCACGACCGCTCGCCCCTCCGCCTGCGCGGCGGCCACCTCATCCGATCGTACGATCACGTCATCCATGGTCTTCTCCAGCGACATAGGCGGCGGCGGCCAGCACCGCCTGGTTCAATGCGTCCTCGCGGCCCGCACCGCGCAGTTCTGCTGCAATATGGGCGGCCATGAAGGTGTCGCCTGCGCCCGTGACCCGCCGTGCCTTTATCCGGGGCGGCGTGCACAGGCGGCAGCCGGCGTCATCTGCACAGGCCGCGGCGTCACCGCCCTCGGTCACCAGGGCCCGGTGCGCACCGGCTGTAACCAGGGCCTCGGCCGCGGCTTGCGCCCCGGCATGGACCGTGCCGGTCAGCAGCCCGGCCTCTTCGAGGTTCACGTAAAGCGTGGCGCGCGGATGGCCGATCAGAGGGCGCAAGCGTTCCGCCTTGCCGGGCGAAGCCGGGGCAAGACGCAGATCGGAGGCGGCGAAGACCGGGCTTTTAGCGATCTCGGCCAGAAGGTCCTCCGTCAGGTTCCCATCCACCGCGACCGGCCCGGACCAGGGCGCCTCGGGGGCGCCAAGGCGTCCATCCCACAGCGGCACGAGGATGCGCGCGCCCGCCGCTTCCAGCGAGTGGGCATCGGCAATCGCCGCGATCAGGTTGCCCTGCGCCTCGATCGCCATGTAGCGATCCGTCGGCAAGTCCGGATCGACCAGCATATGCTGGGTCATCAGCCCCATGCGCCCGCAGGCCGACATCAGGTCCCGCCCCTCGGGGTCGTCGCCCACGACCGAGATCAGCGCGGGCGTCAGGTCGAACCGGCGCAGCGTCATCGCGATGTTGAGCGCCACGCCACCCGGCAGGCGGGTGATGCGGCCGGGCTTGTCGTTGCCCGCCACCATCGGCAGGTCGCTTCGGCCGATCACGTCCCACAGGACGGAGCCGATGCACAGGATATCAGGACGGGCACTCATGCGCGCCGTGGTAACCGCACACCCCGCACAGGTCCATCGCGAAACGAGTCCCTTTTCATCTTGGCCAAAAAACCTCCGGGGGACGCGCCGAAGGCGCGGGGGGCAGAGCCCCCACACCCGCCCGCCAAGCCGCGCAAAGGGGCAGGGGGGTTGCCATTCCCCGCCAAACCCCCTAAAGGCGCGCTCATCACTCAGGCGAAGGCGGGCCTGCGGGGGAGACATCCCCGTGCGTCCACCGGTTGGGGCATCCGCCCCTGATCCTTCGCCCCAGGCGCAAACCGGAAAGGACCAAGGACATGGCGCTTCCTGATTTCTCTTTGCGTCAGCTGCTTGAAGCTGGCGTTCACTTCGGCCACCAGACCCAACGCTGGAACCCGCGCATGGCACCGTACATCTACGGTGACCGCAACGGCATCCACATTCTGGACCTCACCCAGACCGTCGAGCTGCTGGACCAGGCGCTCAACGTCGTACGCGAAACCGTCGCCAAGGGCGGCCGCATCCTCTTCGTCGGCACCAAGCGCCAGGCGCAGAAGCCCGTCGCCGAAGCCGCCGAGCGTTGTGCGCAGTACTACATGAACCACCGTTGGCTGGGCGGCACGCTTACCAACTGGAAGACGGTGTCGAACTCGATCCAGCGTCTCAAGCACATCGACGAGCAGATGGAGCAGGGCCTCGAAGGCCTGACCAAGAAGGAACGCCTCGGCATGGAGCGTGACCAGGTCAAGCTGCAGGCCTCGCTCGGCGGGATCCGCGAAATGGGCGGTCTGCCCGACCTGCTGTTCGTGATCGACGTCAACAAGGAAGACCTGGCCATCGCCGAAGCCAAGAAGCTGGGTATCCCGGTCGTCGCGGTCGTCGACACCAACTGCTCGCCCGAGGGTGTGGATTACATCATCCCCGGCAACGACGACGCGGCGCGCGCCATCGCGCTCTACTGCGACCTGATCAGCCGCGCGGCGCTGGACGGCATGAGCGCCCAGCTGGAAACCGCCGGTGTCGATCTCGGCGCGCTGGAAGAAGGCAGCGTCGAAGAAGCGTTGGCCGAAGACGCCGCCGCCGACGCCCCTGCCGCAGAGGCCCCGGCCGAGGAAAACGCCGGCTCCTGAGCCGCCGTCACATCCCTGACACGCGGGCCGGGGTAGAACCCGGCCCGACCACCGTTTCAATCCAGGAGATCAGACCATGGCGATTACCGCTGCAATGGTGAAGGAACTGCGCGAAGCAACCGGCGCAGGCATGATGGACGCCAAGAAGGCGCTGACCGAAAACGATGGCGACATGGAAGCTGCAACCGACTGGCTGCGCACCAAGGGTCTCGCCAAGGCCGCCAAGAAGTCTGGCCGCACCGCGGCCGAGGGCCTGGTGGCTGTCGCGACCGATGGTGGCGCCGCCGTGGCCGTCGAAGTGAACGCCGAGACCGACTTCGTCGCCAAGAACGCCGAGTTCCAGTCGATGGTGGCCGATATCGCGCAGGCCGCGCTCAAGGCCGATGACATCGACGCGCTGAAAGCGGCCGACCTGGGCGGCAAGACGGTCGAGGAAACCCTCACCGACAAGATCGCCAAGATCGGCGAGAACATGAGCGTGCGCCGCATGGCCAAGATCTCGGGCGACAAGGTGGTGTCCTACATCCACAACGCCGCCGGCGAGGGCATGGGCAAGATCGGCGTTCTGGTCGCCTTCTCGGGTGACGACGAAGCCTTCGCCCGCCAGGTCGCGATGCACGTCGCCGCCGTGAACCCCGCCGCCCTGAACGAGGATGAGCTGGACCAGGCCATCGTCGACAAGGAGCGCCAGGTTCAGATCGATATCGCGCGCGAATCGGGCAAGCCCGAGCAGGTCATCGAGAAGATGATCGAAGGCCGTATGAAGAAGTTCCTCGCCGAGGTCACCCTCGTGAACCAGGCCTTCGTGGTGAACCCCGACCTGACCGTCGGCGCCGCCGCGAAAGAAGCCGGTGTTACGCTGTCGGGCTTCATCCGTCTCGAAGTCGGTGAAGGCATCGAGAAGAAAGAAGAGAATTTCGCGGAAGAAGTGGCCAAGGCCGCTCAGGGCTGATCGCCCGAACGCAAGAAATTGGAAACGGGGCAGGGGTCAAACCCTGCCCTTTTTCTTTGGGCGGCAGCGTGGGGAAAGGGTGGGCCCGGCGCAGGGTTTGGGGACAGCGCGCCGGGCCCGAATGACGAGCGCGCTACCGGTGGCAATACAACCGGCAACGCGTTCGCAACCCGACGCGGGACAGCCTCGGGACTGAACTTCGGGACGGGACTATGCCGCCCCCGCAAGCTCAATGTTCCAGGCTAAATTGCCTTCACTCGCGGAACAGGGGTGACCTTGCGTCAGAACCGGAGATATCGAAAGTCAGGGAATCCTTACCTTTTGATATTCTGATCGAAAGACGCAACGCAACTCACTGAATTCGCGAAAGAAAACATCAGTTTGTCATGGGGCAGGGACGTCATCAGCGCCGCCTGGCGATGGTGCCCGGCATCTTCGGCGGGCTGGAATCGCCGCCTGCACCGTCCAGCCGGAAGATCTGGTTGAGGATCGAGGCCTTGCGCACCGCTTGCGCCGTCGTCTCGACGCCAAGGGCATCACGCGCGCCGCGCAGGTGCTTTTCCACGGTCGCCACGTTGCGCTCCAGCAAAAGGGCGATGTCCTGCATTGTCTTACCGTCGGCGACCAGTTCCAGGACCTCGGACTGCCGCGGTGTCAAAAGACGCTGCTGACCCGTCGCCGGAAGTTGCAGGATACACAGGTGCGCGACGTTGTTGATGATCTCGATTTCGTCGCCATGCTCGGCCCAGATCGCATCCGCATCCGCTTGCGTCATGCCTTTCTCGACCGCCATGCCGATCCCGGCATTCGCGTTCTTGATCGCCATCGGAAAACTGATCGTGTAGCCTGCAACGATGCCGTGACGCTCGTTCAGCGCGCGCATGGCTCTCTCGCCGTCAGTCAAGGGAAGATCCTGCATCTGCGCATAGACCTGCGCCCATGACGCGACGCCGACATTCTCGATGGCCCACCGCATCATCACACCATCGCGGAACATGCCGCCATCGACATACGCCTCGACGTAATCCGTTGGCATGGTGGTCAGTAGCAGGGCATCTTCAGGATTGTCGTACAGGCCAGCGCCGCGAAACGCGTTGAACGCGTAGAACAGACGATCAAACCCAAACTCGGCCATGACCTTGCTGTGATGCGCCCAAAGGTCGTCGACCGTGGTCATTTCGAGGTAAGGGCGCAGCCGTTTCATTTTCGAGTCCTGTCGAGATACTGGTGAAGCGCATCAAGGGCGATCGGATAGCCAGCGGCGCCGAACCCCTGGATCACGCCGATACAGACCGGCGCGATGAGCGAGACGTGCCGAAACGCCTCGCGCGCATGCGTGTTGGAGAGGTGCAACTCGATCACCGGAAGCTCCGTCGCCGATATGGCATCGCGCAGCGCGACCGAGGTGTGGGTGTAAGCGCCGGCGTTCAGAACCACGCCATCGGCTTTGCCACGCGCGTCGTGCAGATGATCGACCAGGCTGCCTTCGTGGTTCGACTGCGCGAAATCGAGGGTCGCGCCGAGCGTCTCGGCCTTGGCATGGCAGGTGGCTTCGATATCGGCCAGCGTGTCCGAGCCGTAGATCGTGGGCTCTCGCGTGCCAAGTAGATTCAGGTTTGGCCCGTTCAGAACGAGGTAATGCATGAGATAAATCGCTGTCCCTTTGATCTTGCAGTATAATCACCGCTGACGCCGCGTCGATAGCAGAAACGGGGCACCGGCACAGGGTTCGCCATGGCCGCAGGACGCAGGCGTAATATCGTTTCAAGTAAATAGCTTGGGCTGTGCAGCTCAGGCAATGCATCCGCCGCCGCACCAATTCGGCCCATGCCTAATATTTACATAATCATGATTATCGGCCAAATGGATGGGCGCGTCGCGACGGCCGGTCTTCGGCTTACCCCAGCGCGTATCCCGCGCCGCGCACCGTTCGGATCGGATCGCCGGCTGCATCTGCCCGCAGCGCCTTGCGCAGACGTCCGACATGAACGTCCACCGTGCGGCTGTCGACATAGATGTCGCGCCCCCACACGCGGTCGAGGAGTTGCTCGCGGCTCCAGACGCGACCGGGCCGTTCCATGAACGCGGTCAGCAGCCGGAACTCGGTCGGCCCGAGGCTGAGCGCATCCCCTCCCCTGTAGACCCGGTGTTCGGTCATATCGAGGACGATATCCTCGTATTCCAACCGTTCGCCGACCGCGGCCGGACGGATTCGGCGCAACTGCGTGCGCAGCCGCGCCAGCAATTCGGCGACGGAATACGGCTTGGTCACATAGTCATCCGCCCCGATCTCGAGCCCGCGGACGCGGTCGGTTTCCTCGGAGCGTGCCGAGAGCATGATGATCGGGATACCGGCCGTGTCGGTCCCCATCTTGAGCTGGCGGCACACCTCGATCCCCGAGACATTGGGCAGCATCCAGTCGAGGATGATGACATCGGGCGGCGTCTCGCGCACCACGGTCAGGGCTTCGTCGCCGGCCTCGGCTGTCAGCACGTCATAGCCTTCGGCGCGGATGTTGTAGGCCAGAACCTCGCGCTGCGCGGGTTCGTCCTCAACGACCAGAACGGTGGGTTCGCCAGCCATCGTCGTCTCTCCTACCCTGGGCCCGAGGCCCTGTTACGCCATCGGCACCGCGTTGGCCTTGGGCCGTTCATCGTCGGGCAATTCGCCGGTCACCAGATACATCACCTGCTCGGCGATCGAGGTCGCGTGGTCGCCCATGCGCTCGATGTTCTTGGCCATGAAATGCAGGTGCATGCAGGTGGTGATGTTGCGCGGATCTTCCATCATGAAGGTCAGGTATTCGCGAAACAGCGCGGAATACATCTGGTCGACCTCGATATCGCGCTCGCGGACGTCCTGCGCCTTGTCGGCGTCCTGCTGGATATAGGCATCCAGCACGTCCTTGAGCATCAACTCGACCTGGCGCGCCATGCGCCGCAGAGAGGCGCCGGTGCCTTCGACCGGCGGATGCTCGATGATCGCCTCGGAGCGTTTCGCGATGTTCTTGGCGTAATCACCGATCCGTTCGAGATTGTTCGAGATGCGGAAGACCGTCAGCACGGTGCGCAGATCGCGTGCGATGGGCTGGCGGCGGGCGATGATGTTCGCCGCTTCTTCGTTGATGGTCTGGTCCAGCGCGTCAATGGCGGCATCTCCTGCCCGCACCTTCTGCGCCAGTTCGACATCGCGCGTATCGAGCGCCTTGGCCGCGTCCGAGATCGCTTCTTCGACCAAGCCGCCCATCCGCATGATGAGGCCTTGAATCCCTTCGAGATCACGGTCGAAGGAGCTGACGATATGTTCTGAAGTCGGCATGTCTGATCGCCCTGCCCTTGTGAATTACCCGATGCGCCCGGTGATGTAGCTTTCGGTGCGCGGGTCCTCGGGATTGCTGAAAATCTTGGTCGTGTCGTCGAACTCGACAAGGTTGCCAAGGTGGAAGAACGCGGTCTTCTGGCTGACGCGCGCGGCCTGCTGCATGGAGTGGGTCACGATGACCACCGAGAAGTTCTCGCGCAACTCGTCGATCAATTCCTCGACCTGGGCCGTGGCGATCGGGTCGAGCGCGGAACAGGGCTCGTCCATCAACAGGACCTCGGGGTTCGTGGCCACGGCGCGCGCGATGCACAGCCGCTGCTGCTGGCCGCCCGACAGGCCCGTGCCCGGCTGGTCGAGACGGTCTTTCGCCTCGTCCCAGAGGGCGGCTCGGCGGAGCGACTTCTCGACGATCTCGTCCAACTCGCCTTTCGACTTCGCCAGCCCGTGGATCTTGGGGCCATAGGCGACATTGTCATAGATCGACTTGGGGAACGGGTTGGGCTTCTGGAACACCATGCCCACCTTGGCGCGCAGCTGCACCGGATCGACGCGCTTGTCGTAGATATCCTCGCCATCGAGCAGGATTTCCCCCTCGACGCGGGCGATGTCGATCGTGTCGTTCATCCGGTTCAGGCAGCGCAGGAAGGTCGACTTGCCACAGCCCGACGGGCCGATGAAGGCGGTCACCGTCTTGTCGTTGATATCGACATCCACGTCCTTGATGGCGTGCGTGTCGCCGTAAAAGACCTGCACATGGCGCGCCGAGATCTTGATGTCTTCGCTGCCGACGCTGTTGCGGGTCATCAGCATGTCGTTCATGTCCGTATCCTCCATGGGATTACCACCTCCGCTCGAACCGGCGCCGTAGAATGATCGCGATGAAGTTCAACGCAAATAGCAGGAGCAGCATCACGATGATAGCCGCTTGGGCCAGGCCTTCGCGCACGGGGGCGTCTTCGTTCTGGGCAAAGAGGTAGACCACCGTCGGCATCGACTGCGCCTGCTCCAGCAGACCGCCCGAGAAGGGCGAGGACAGGATGTCGGCACCGGTCGAGACCGACAGGCCGATCAGCAGAAGCGGCGCGGTTTCGCCAAGGGCCTGCGCGATGCCGATGATCGTCCCGGTCAGGATGCCGGGCGCGGCCAGCGGCAGCACGTGGTGGAACACCGTCTGAACCTTGGACGCCCCGATCCCGAGCGCGGCATCACGGATCGAGGGCGGCACGGCCTTGAGCGCGGCACGGGTGGCGATCACGATGGTGGGCAGCGTCATCAGCGACAGGACCAGCCCCCCGAGCAACGCCGTGCCCCGGATAGAGTTTCCGAACCCCAGTTCCGTCAGCGTGAACAGGATCGCCGCGCCAAGGATGCCGAACACGATGGACGGCACGGCGGCGAGGTTGGCGATATTGATCTCGATGAAATCGGTGATCTTGTTCTTGGGCGCGAACTCTTCGAGGTAGATCGACGCGGCCACCCCGAAGATCAGCGAGAAGACCAGCACCACCAGCATCATGTAGGCCGAGCCCATCAGCGCCGGGCCGATCCCCGCCACCTCGCCATTCTGCGAATAGACATTGGTGAAGAAGCTCCAGCGGAAATTGCGGTCGATGATGCCCGCCTCCACCATCTCGTCCACGATGGCGAGTTGCGCTTCGTTGAAACCGGGCGGCATGTTCGCCTGCCCCTCGCCCGACAATTCACCCGACAGGTAGCGCGTCACCGAGATGTCGATCGGAACGCCCTCTTGCGCGGTTTCGCCGACGAGGTCGGGGTTGGCAACAAGACGGTCGCGCACGTCGCGCCGGTTCGCGGCATAGATGATGGCCGACAGGTCGCCATCATCGAACTGGTCGGGCTGGCGCAGGAAACCGGCGGCGTCGAACAGCGCCTGCTGGTAGCCGGTCGCGGTCAAGGCGTCGGCGGCGTCACTGAGCGCGCCCTGCCCTGCGGTTGCGGCAATCTCGGCGAGGGTCGCGGCGGCCTCGGCGAACCCGGCCTCGGCCAACGCCGTGCTTGCGGTCTCCAGGGCCTCGACCGCGCCGGCCTGATCGTCGCCGCCAAGGGCGCTGGCCGCGGCCCGCAGGGTGTTGCCGGTCTGACCCAACAGGCGCGCGCCCTCGGACGGGGCCCCTGCCCCGGCGATGATCTCGGCGCCACCCGACAGGCCGGCGGCACTCAGGCGTTCGACCGCTTCCTCGATCCACCGATCCGCGACGACCTGCGCCACGTCGATCCCGGCGCTGTCCAGCGTGCGCTTTAGCGAAATGAGGAAAATGCCGCGTTCAAACCCGGAACGCAGGCTGACATCCCCGATCTCTTCCGGCGTCACGGGCCCGCCATCGGGGTTCAGGATCTCGGGGTCGTAATAGATCTCGATCTCGGCCTGGTACTGGAACAGCGCCGGGATGCCGCGCGAAAAGATCGACCACAGCAGAACGGCGAGGAAGAACAGCACCAGCGTGATGGCAGCCACCCCGAGGTAGCGCAGCGCGGCCCCCTTGCGATGGCGCTGCTTGACCTGCGCCGACCGCTCGTAGAGCGAGACGCGGGCGGCCGGGGGGATCGGCGCGTCGAAACCAGTTGCGTCGGTCATTAGTCGTACTGCTCCCGGTATTTGGCGACCATGCGCTGTGCCAGAAGGTTCAGACCCAGCGTGATGAAGAAGAGGGTGAAGGCCAGCGCGAAAACCGCCAGCACGTCGATGGAGTCAAAGCCCGACCCTTCGCCGGTCAGAACCGCGACGATGCGCGTCGTCACAGTGACCACCGCGCCGAACGGGTTCGGCTCCAGCCCCGTGACGTTCGACAGCGCGCCCGCGGCCAGAACCACGATCATCGTCTCGCCGATGGCGCGCGAGGCGGCGAGGACGATGGCCCCCACGATCCCCGGCAGGGCGGCGGGCAGGATCACCTGTAGAACGGTCTCGGACGGTGTGGCGCCCAGCCCGAGCGAGCCATCGCGCATCGCCTGCGGCACGGCGTTGATAACGTCATCCGACAGCGACGACACAAAGGGCACCAGCATCATGCCCATCACCGTCCCGGCGGTGACGACCGACACCGTGTTCGGCATGACGGTGGAGCCGACAACCGCCTGCAGGAAGGGGCCGATCGTGACCAGCGCGAAGATGCCGTAAACGATGGTCGGCACACCGGCGAGGATCTCGAGCGCCGGTTTGACCCAGGCACGCACCCGTTTCGAGGCGAATTCCGACAGGTAGATCGCGGCGAAGAGGCCCAAGGGCACGGAAACCAGCAGCGCGACAAGGGCGATGTAAAGCGTGCCCCAGATCAGCGGCAGGAAGCCGAGCGCGGATTCGTATTCGCCATCATGCCCCTCGGGCACGCCCGCCACGTCGCCCGCCGGAGCCCATTCGAGGCCGAAGAGGAAGTTGAAGACCCCGTATTCGCGGAAGAAGGTCAGCGAGGGTGCGGTCAGTGCGTAAAGGATCGCGACGGTGGTCAGGATCGCCATGGTCGACGCGAAAACCAGGAACCCGCGCGCCCAGCCCTCAACGGCGATGCGGGCGCGGAAGTCGCGCTTGATCAGCGCCAGCGACAGCGCGAACCCGATCACGGAGAGGGCAATCGCCAGGGCGGGTCCGGTCACGGCCAGACCCCGGTTGAAGCTGCGCAGGCTCAGCGCATGGGTCAGCGCGCCTTGCGTCACGGAAGCGCCGACAACCTGCCCATCGGCGCGCAGGCGTTCCTGCAACGGCGCCAGATCGGCACGCCAGTTTCCGACCTCCGCCTCGGTCGCGTTGCCGTTGGCGATGTAGCCGTCGATGGCGACGGCAAGGCTTTTGACATTCGCGATGAACAGATCGCGACGCCCCTCGATGCGGATCTCGATTTCACGGTCGGAGAGGCCCTCGCGCTGGTCCAGCGGCAGGCGCAGCTCGGGTTGATCGTCGGGCACGATCGCTTCGACATAGATGTTCGACACCAGCCCCGAGAAGAAGCTCCAGAAAATGATCAGCACGAAAGCCGGCGCGGCTGTCGCCAGCGCCACGTGCCAGCCATGCTGCTTGGGCAGGGAATGAAGCGAGGATTGGTCCCCGCCCGCCGCGCTGATGGCGCGCTTTCGCCCAAGAACGAACCCCACAGCCGCGAGGATGAACACGATCAGCAAAGCGGTCGGCAGGGTGAGAAGAGCAGACATGCTGGGCCTTTTGGACTGGGCGAGCCGTGGGTCGTTTTGGCGGAAACGGGCGGCCGCACCGGGCCGCCCGCACCGTTGGGTTCAGGCGTTGGCCTTACTGGCCGAGCGCGGCAATCATTTCCTGGGTCGCGGCCAGTTCCGGATCAGGCACGAGGCCATATTCGGAGAGCGGGCCGCCGGGGCCGGCGATCTCGTCGGAGATGAAGAACTCGACATATTCCAGCAGGCCGGGGATGACGCCGATATGCTCCTGCTTGACGTAGAACTGCAGCGGGCGCGACACCGGGTACTCGCCCGAAGCGATGGTCTCGGTCGAGGGCGTGATGCCCGACATGGTGGCAACCTGCAGACGGTCGGTATTGTTCTCGTAGAACGACAGGCCGAAGACGCCGATGCCGGTGGGCGTGGAGTCGAGGTTGGCCAGCGTCTGGGTGTAGTCGCCTTCGATGTCGACCGAGGCACCATCGGTGCGCAACGTGATGCAGGCCTCTTCGGCGGCATCTTCGTCCATGCCCATTTCGACCATCGCGTCGAACGCGCCGGTGGCTTCACAGCCGGCCAGGATCACGTTCTCTTCAAAGACTTCGCGGGTGCCGTGGTTGGTGCCCGGGATGAAGGCGTTGATGGCCTGATCCGGCAGGTCGCCGTTGACATCGGCCCACGAGCTGTTGGGGTTGGCGACCATTTCGCCGTCCATCGGGATCTCGGCGGCCAGCGCCATGTACCAGTCGGCCGGGGTGAAGGCGAAGGACGGGCCGTTGATGTCCGAGGCGAACACGATGCCGTCATAGCCAAAGCGCACTTCGATCGGGGTCACGCCGTTGGCGGCGCAGACTTCGGCCTCGGAGTCCTTCATCAGGCTCGACGAGTTGGCGATGTCGATGGTGCCTTCGCCAACGCCTTCGCAGAGCAGGCGACGGCCGGTCGACGACCCGCCGCCTTCAACGACGGGAGTGGCGAAATCGGTCTCGGCACCGAAGGCTTCGGCAACGATGTTGGCGTAGGGCAGAACGGTGGACGAACCAGCGATCTGCACGTTGTCACGACCCTGTGCAACGGCGGCGGTGGCGGACACGGCGGCCACGGCCAGAGCCGAGACAGAAAGTTTGACGAGCGACATGAATGACTCTCCTAGGTTTTCAGACATCGCGAACGCGCAGTCTGTTTTTGCGCGCGCTCAGCGGCGACCTATCGGCCTGGCACAACGCTTCTGTGACAGTTGCGTAACAGTTTTATGACAGCGCCCCTTGCCGCTGCGTCAATTGTCATCCGGGCCTTGGGTTTCGCCCGCGACCTGCTGCCACAGCACATGGGACAGGGGCCTCAAACAGCGGGAAAAATCGCGCTGAAGGTGCTGCCCTGCCCCGCCACCGAACTGATCCGCAGCCGACCGCGATGGCGGTTCACGATATGCTTCACGATGGCCAGCCCGAGGCCCGTTCCCCCCATCTCGCGCGAGCGGTGGGTGTCGATGCGGTAGAATCGCTCGGTGAGTCGCGGAATGTGCCGCGCCTCGATCCCTTCGCCGCGGTCGATCACGTCCACGCGCAGGACCGTTCCCTTCATCGAGCCGCTGCCCGCCTCGGCCACGAGGCGCAATGTCACCGGCTTGTTCGGCCCCCCGTATTTCAGCGCGTTTTCCGCAAGGTTCAGGAACACCTGCATCAACTGGTCCCGGTCGCCCTGGATCACCGTGCGCTGCCCGTCGGGAACGTGGCGCTCGATCTCCAGCGTGTTGCCGGAGTCCTGCGCCGCGGGGCGCAGCGCGGCCACCACCCCGTCCAGCACGGCGGAAAGATCGACCTCGTCCGACGGGCGCATGCGTTCCTGGCTTTCCACGCGGCTGAGCGACAGCAGGTCCGAGACCAGCCTGTTCATCCGCCGCGCCTCGGCCTCCATGATCCCCAGGAACCGGTCCTGCGCCGCCGGGTCACTCCGCGCCGGGCCGCGCAGCGTTTCGATGAACCCCATCACGGCAGTGAGCGGCGTGCGCAACTCGTGGCTGACATTCGCGACGAAATCGCGGCGCATCTCCTCGGCCTCGCGCAGGTGGGTGATGTCGGTGAAATGCAGTAGAACGGGCACCCGGTTCGCGCGCAGCGACCGATCCGGTCCGACGGGCAAGGGCGTGATGCGCACGCGGAACTGCGTCACACCGGCGGTGTCGGGCAACTCGAAGCGCGACTCGCCCCCCTTTTCGCCCGATTGAGCCGCCTCGATCCGGCCCAGAAGGCCCGGCTGCCGCAGCACCGTGGCGTAGTTGCGCCCCGTGATCCAATCGCCGAACAGCTGGCAGGCCGCGAGGTTGGTCACCGCCACCGTCCCCGTCGCGTCGAGATAGAGCATCGGCTCGGGCACGGCGCCAAGCACCGATTCGAGCAGGTCGTTCAGCGGCGTGTCACTCATGCGGAAAATCCGATGCTGGAAAACGGCGGGGGCCCCCCTGCTTTCAGTAGGACCGAATCCGGCGCGTGTTCAACCGCGCGGCGCGAACGCTCGCCGCAGGGTGGCGGGGTTTTGTCCCATGATCGCGGCACGCGCGAGTAACCGACCAGATTTCTGCGGCGGACGCGCATCGGGGTGCGAAGAAAACTTCCTATCAAACGAAAGTATTGTTAGACTCAACTGTGTCGCGCGGCCCCGCTCGCCGCCGCGGAACCGGGGCCGCGCGGTGCCAGACACCGTGCAGGGACAGCCGTTTTCCGGTTGAACGAGTATGAGAGACACAGGCCAGAAGCCCGGTCCCAGATCCACGCAACGCGACGCCCATGCCAGCGATGTGCAAGGTGGCCGCGTGTTGGCGGTGGCGCTCTCCTCCGACGTGCTGGACCTGCTGCCGCGCAACGTGCTCGAACCCCATTCCTACATCGCCCGCGCGTCGTATGACGAGCTCGACTCGATGCATTTCTCGGGCCCGGATGCGCCGGCGCTGGTTCTATCGCCGCTTCTGACGCCACTTTTCGACGCCATCGACCTTGCACGTTACCTCAGCCAGCGCGCCTACCGGGGCCGTTACCTTGCGCTGGTCGACAAGCTCCCCTCGGCCAACCTCATCCGGCGCGAGGTCGAGGCGCAGTCGCCCGACCTGAATTTCGACGTGGTGGTGCTGGATGGCTCCACCCCGTTGCACTCGCTTTGATCCGCGCGACGGTCCTCTTGCTGCTGGCGGCCCTGCCCGCGACTGCACAGGAAAATTTCACCGACCGCATTGCCGGGCGCTATGCCGGCGGCATCGGCCTGCCCCAAGGCAGCCCCTGTCCGCCAGCCGCCCCCGAAGGCGGTCGTCCCGTCGGCTTCGAGGGCGAGACCTATTACGGTGCGAATTTCACCTGCCGCTTCCACACCGCAACCCCGGTGCGCGGCATGGATGCGATCCTCTACGATGTCAGTTGCACCGGCGAGACGGGCACGCCCTATGATGCCGGGCGCACGATGCTGATGCCCACCGAGGACGGGCTATGGTTCATACAGGATGGAAGGATGCAATTTTGGCCGCGCTGCACCGATTGACCCTCGCTCTGGCGCTCTGCGCCACGCCGCTTTCCGCGCAGGAGGATTTCCTCGCGCGCCTCGAAGGGGCCTACCTGCCCCCCGCCCCGGAGGCCGCACATTTCAGCTGTGACGGTCAATGGGGCCTGATCGGCGGGCGCCTCGGCATCCGCGACGGCCAGTTGATCGGATTGGAGAACGCCTGCACCCTCACCGACCCGGTCGAGGTGCGCGGCATGGACGCGATGCTTTTCGACACGCAATGCGCCGGTGAAGGCGTCGAATACGATGGCGGGCGGGTGATGCTGATGGCGACCCGCGCAGGGATCGCCATCATAAGCGATGGATCGGTCGTCGAATGGACCCGCTGCCCGGATTAAACGGCGGCCAGCCCCTGCTCGAAATCCGAGATCAGCAGATCGATTTCCTCGATCCCGACCGAGACGCGGAAGAACCCGTCGCTCATGCCCAGTTCGGCCCGCGCCTCGGAGGTCAGGGCGCGGTGGCTGGAGCTTGCCGGGTGGCTGAGCGTCGTGCCCACATCCCCCAGCGTCGGCGCGAAGGGCAGTTGCGGCGCGGCCTCGACCATGCGGTTCGCGGCCCGCTCGTCGCCCTCGATCTCGAAGCTGACCATGTTGCCGGTCCGCTCGCCCAACAGCGCCTTGGCGCGTGCGCGATCCGGGTGATCGTCCCGGCCAGGGTAAAGCACGCGTTTGACCTTGGGGTGCCCGGCCAGGAAATCGGCCAGCGCGGCGGCATTCGCCTCGGCCCGGTCATAGCGCAGCGGGAAGGTGTATAGCCCCCGTTCGGCCAGCCAGCATTCATAGGGCGACGGCGTCAGCCCGGTGGTCACCGCAAAATCGTAGATCGCCTTTTGCAGCGCCGCGTCCTTGGCCACGACATAGCCCAGCGTCACGTCGGAATGGCCAGCCAACAGCTTCGTCACCGAGTGGATCACGATATCCGCGCCATGCTCGAAGGGCCGCCAGGCGCGCGGCGTGGTGAAGGTGTTGTCCACGGCCAGAAGCACGCCCGCCTCGCGCGCGACCTTGGCGATGCCCTCCATGTCCGCCACCCGCAGGGTCGGGTTCGACACGACCTCGACCAGGATCATCTTGGTCTCGGGGCGGATCGCGGCGCGCACGGCCTCGGCATCGGTCGGGTCGGCCACGCTGGTCGCGATCCCGAAGCGGCCCAGGTCCTGGTGCATCAGGCGCAGCGACCGGCCATAAAGCTGGTTGCCGCCCACCACGTGATCCCCGGCGCCCATCAGCCCCATCAGCGCCGCTGTCACCGCCGCCATGCCCGACCCGGTGACGATACCGCCCTCGGCCCCCTCCATGGCGTCGATCTTGCGCGCCAGAAGCGTCGCGTTCGGATGGCCTTCGCGGGCGTAGGTATAGCCCGTCTCGCGCCCCTCGTATTGTGCATGCAGCGTGTCGATCGAGGGCGAGGCATAGACGACCGAGGGCTGGATCGGCGTGACCACGGGGCGGCTGACGCCCTCGGCCAGCGGCATCCGCCGCACAAGGGTTTCGGGGCGGGTATTGCGGCGATCGTCGCTCATCTGGGGCCTCTCTCGGTTGCTCGGACGGCGCATCTAACACCCCGCCCCGGCAAGAGAAAAGGGCCGACGTCGCGGCCCCTTCCCGATGCATCTTTATCCCCCGAACATGCCGGGGGGAGGCCGCAAGGCCGGGGGGCAGAGCCCCCCTGCCCGGCCGGCCCAATGCGATCATGGCCGGACGGTGCCGTCGCCCGTTACCAGATACTTGAACGAGGTCAGCTGCTCGGCCCCCACCGGCCCGCGCGCATGCATCTTGCCGGTCGCAATCCCGATCTCGGCCCCCATGCCGAACTCGCCGCCATCGGCGAACTGGGTCGAGGCGTTGCGCATCAGGATCGCCGAATCGAGCCGTTGGAAGAAGCGCTGCGCCGCCGCGTCATCCTCGGTGATGATGCTGTCGGTATGGTTCGAGCCATAGCGC
Organism: Maritalea mobilis; assembly: GCF_019800885.1. GTDB lineage: Bacteria > Pseudomonadota > Alphaproteobacteria > Rhodobacterales > Rhodobacteraceae > Roseibacterium > Roseibacterium beibuensis. The sequence continues at coordinate 563,749 of NZ_JAHVKE010000001.1, read as the reverse complement.
CGGATATGGGCAATGGCCGCGTCGATATCGTCCACAACCCTGGCCGCGATGATCATGTCGAGGAACTCTCGCCCGTAATCCGCCTCGGTGGCCGGAACGACGCCCTCGATCTTCTGCAACTCGGCATCGCCGCGCACCTCGACCCCGGCGTCGATCAGGGCGCGCACCACGCCCTGCCCGATCGTGTCCAACACGTCGCGATGGATCAGCAAGCATTCCGCCGATCCGCAGATGCCCGTGCGCCGCGTCTTGGCGTTCAGCGTCACCTTCAGCGCCTTCTCCGCGTCGGCGCTCGCATCGAGATAGACGTGACAGATCCCTTCGAGATGGGCAAAGACCGGCACCCGTGCCTCGCGCTGCACCAGGCCGACAAGGCCCTTGCCGCCACGCGGCACGATCACGTCGACATACTCGGTCATGGTCAGAAGCTGGCGCACCGCCTCGCGGTCGCGGGTCGGGACCAGTTGCACCGCGTCCTCGGGCAGCTCGGCGGCGCGCAGGCCCGCCTTCAGGCACTCGGCCAGCACGCCGGAGGAATGAAAGCTCTCCGAGCCGCCGCGCAGGATCACTGCGTTGCCGGATTTCAGGCACAGCGCGCCTGCATCAGCCGTTACGTTGGGGCGGGACTCGTAGATCACGCCGATCACGCCGAGGGGCGTGCGCACCCGCTGGATATGAAGGCCCGACGCCATGTCCCATTCGGTCATCACCGCGCCCACGGGATCGTCCTGCGCGGCCACGGCCTCCAGCCCCTTGGCGATGCTCTCGATCCGGCCCGCATCCAGCATCAGCCGGTCCATCATCGCCGCGCTGAGGCCCTTGTCGCGGCCAAAGGCCATGTCCTTTTCATTCGCCGCGATGATCTCGCCCTCGCGCGCGCGCACCTCGGCCGCGGCCACCTCGAGCGCCCTGCGCTTCGCCTCTGGCGCGGCAAAGGCCAGCTCGGCACTCGCAGCACGCGCGCGGCGGCCGATCTCGTCCATCAGGGCGGCGATCTCTTGGCTGTCAGGCAGGTCTTTCATGGCGAACCTCATCTCGGGGTTGCGGTGAAGATACGGGGTTTTCGCAGGATCAGGAAGGCTTCAGAGAACCATGTCGTCGCGATGGACCAGCGCGGCGCGGGCTGGATAGCCCAGGATCGCCTCGATCTCGTCCGAGCGGCGCCCCGCGATGGCGCGCGCTTCCCTGGCGGTGTAGCGGCTGAGCCCAAGGCCAAGCGCCGCCCCGTCGGGGCCCTCCATCCGCACCGGGTCGCCGCGCTGGAAATCGCCCGACACGTCGGTGACGCCCGCGGGCAACAGCGATTTGCCCCGCCCCAGCGCTGCCGCCGCCCCGGCATCGAGGCGCAGCACCCCGCGGGGTTTCATGGCCGAGATCCAGCGCTTGCGCGCCGCCTGCGGGTCAAGCGTCGCGATGAACCAGGTTGACCGCGCGCCCTCGTCCAGCGCGGAAAGCGGGCGCAAACCCCGGCCTTCGGCAATCGCCATGGCGCAACCCGCGCCGGTCGCGGTGCGCGCGGCCATCAGCTTGGTCTTCATCCCGCCTTTCGACAGGCCCGACCCGGCATCGCCGGCCATCGCCTCGATCTCGGGGGTGATCGCCTCGACCACGGGCAGGTGCCGCGCGCTCGGGTCCTCGTTCGGATTGGCAGTGTAAAGGCCATCGACATCGGACAGCAGCACGCAGGTATCGGCCCCCGCCATCACGGCCACATTCGCCGCCAGGCGGTCATTGTCGCCGTAGCGGATCTCGTCGGTGGCGATGGTGTCGTTCTCGTTGACGATCGGGACGACGCTCCGCGCCAGAAGGGCCGCCATGGTCGCGCGGGTGTTCAGGTACCGCCGCCGGTCGCCGCTATCGTCCAGCGTCAGCAGGATCTGCGCGGTGGTGATGCCATGGGGCGCGAACGCTTCTTCATAGGCGCGCGCCAGCCGGATCTGGCCCACCGCGGCCGCCGCCTGCGCCTCGTCCAGCGACAGCGCGCCCTGCCCCAGCGCCAGCACCCCCCGCCCCAACGCGATGGAGCCGGAGGAGACAAGGATAACGTCCACCCCGCGCGCCTTGAGCATGGCCACGTCCAGCGCCAGCGCGCGCAGCCAATCGGCCTTGAGCGCGCCGGTCTCGCGATCCACCAACAGGGCCGAGCCGATCTTGACGACCAGCCGTTTCGCCTCCGCCAGGCCCACGGGGCGCGCCTCGGCGCTCAGGGCCGCCACGGCTCGGGCTCCTCGCGGTCGGCGCGCATGCGCAGCCGGTCCGCGTCGATCTTGGAGCGCAGCACGCGCAGAACCTCGACCAGCCCGGTGCGCGCCACCCCCGACATGGTCATCACCTCGCCCCCCGTTTCGGCCTGCAGCGCCGCGCGCTTTTCGTCGATCTCCTCATCCATCAGCGCGTCGATCTTGTTGAGCACCGTCACGCGCGGCTTCTCGGCCAGCCCGCCGCCATAGGCCTCAAGCTCTTCGATGATCGTGTGGTAATCGGCCACCACGTCCTCGGACGTGCCGTCGATCAGGTGCAAGAGGACCGCGCAGCGCTCCACATGCCCAAGGAACAGGTCCCCCAGCCCCCGCCCCTCATGCGCGCCTTCGATCAGGCCGGGGATGTCCGCCACGACGAACTCCGCGCCATCGACACCCACGACGCCCAGGTTCGGATGCAGCGTGGTAAAGGGATAGTCGGCGATCTTGGGCCGCGCGTTCGAGGTCGCCGCCAGAAAGGTCGATTTGCCCGCATTCGGCAGGCCCAACAGGCCCACATCCGCGATCAGCTTCAGCCGCAGCCAGATCGTGCGCTCCACCCCCGGCTGGCCGGGATTCGCGCGGCGCGGGGCCTGGTTGGTCGCGGTCTTGAAATGCAGGTTGCCAAAGCCGCCATTGCCGCCCTTGGCCAGCAACACCCGGTCGCCCACCTTGGCAAGGTCGGCGATCACCGTTTCCTCGTCTTCTTCGAGGATCTCGGTGCCCGCCGGAACGCGCAGCACGATATCGTCGCCGCCCGCACCGGTGCGCTGCTTGCCCATGCCGGGCGTGCCGTTCTTGGCGAAGAAATGCTGCTGGTAGCGGAAATCGATCAGGGTGTTCAGCCCGTCGACCGCCTCGGCCCAGACATCGCCGCCGCGCCCGCCATCGCCGCCATCGGGCCCGCCATATTCGACGAACTTTTCGCGGTGAAAGCTGACCGCCCCACCGCCGCCGCTGCCCGAGCGGATGTAAACCTTGGCTAGATCGAGAAATTTCATCGGGTCACCGGGTCGAGGCGCAAGGCCTCCCCTTCATCTTGGCAAAAAAACTCCGGGGAGCGCGAGGGGCTGGCCCCTCGCATCCCGCCCGTTGACCCTTACCCCAAACGCTTGAGGTAGGTCCATGTCGGCACCTTGGCCTGGCGCGCGACCGAATAGGCCTCGGCATCGCCGAGATAGTCGAAGCCTGCATTGGTCAACACCCGCGCCGAGCCGGGATTGTCCTGGAAAACCGAGCCGAAGATCGTCTTGTTCTCCAGCGGATTGGCCGAAACCAGCGCGTTGACCGCCTCGGACGCAAAGCCGGTGTTCCACATCGCCGGGGCCACCCAGTAGCTGATCTCGGACTGGCCGCGATCCATCTGCTTCAGCGAAATCACCCCCAGCACCTCGGACCCGCCATACTCGGTCGCGTCCATCGCCCAGACGAACTCCGTCCGCTCCGCGTCCAGCGCGCGTTGGATGAACGCCTCGGTCGAGCCGGGCGGCAACGGGTGCGGGATCGAGGTCGTCATCTCGGCCACGCGCTTGTCGGCGGTGTACATCGACAGAAGGCCCGCATCCGAGCTGCGCAGCGGGCGCAATGTCATGCGCGGGGCTTCGATGACGGCCTGAACGACGATGGTATCCTGTTTCATGGGCTGCGGTCCTCCTCCGAACCACTCCCCCCAGGGGAAAGGTGGGCATGATGGCCCTGTGACACAAGGGAATGACAGAAATGCGAAAGGGCCGGCTGATCCGCCGGCCCCTCGAAAATTTCACTTTCGGGATTCGGCGTTACTCCGCGGCCTCGGCCGACGGCAGTACCGAAATGAAGGTGCGGCCCTTGAAGCCCTTGGCAAAGGTCACGTGGCCTTCGGCGGTGGCGAAGATCGTGTGATCCTTGCCCATGCCGACGCCCTGGCCGGGGTGCCACTTGGTGCCACGCTGGCGCGCGATGATGTTGCCCGGGACGACAGCTTCGCCACCGAATTTCTTGATGCCGAGGCGACGGCCGGCAGAATCGCGGCCGTTACGGCTGGAGCCACCTGCTTTTTTATGTGCCATGTGTCTCTCTCCTTATTCGCCGGCCAGTTCTTTGGCCTGTTCGATCCAGCCCTCACGCTCGATGCGGCCCTTGAAGGACAGCTTCTCGTCCATGGCGGCCACGTCTTCCGGCGTCCATGCGGCGATCTGGGCGAAGCTGGTCACACCCGCTTCGAGCAGCTTCTTCTCAAGCGCGGGACCGACGCCCGACAGTTTCTTGAGATCGTCCGCGCCTTCGGCGGCGGCTGCGGCTGCGGCCGGTGCGGCCTCTGTCTTGGCGGGCTTGGCGGCCTTCTTGGGTGCCGCTGCGGCCCCGGCGGTCGTTGCGACCGAGCCTGCGCCGACGGCGGCTTTCACGCCTGATTTGTCAGCACCCGAGGTGAGGATCTCGGTGATCTCGACCAGCGTCAGCTGCTGGCGATGCCCCTTGGTGCGCTTCGACGAGTGCTTGCGGCGGCGCTTCACGAAGTGGATCAGCTTTTCGCCCTTGATCTGGTCGACAACGGTGGCCTGCACCGCGGCGCCTTCAACCGTGGGGCTGCCCACGGTGGCGCTGTCGCCGCCAAGCATCAGAATATCGTTGAACTGGACGGTTTCGCCCGCATCGGCTGCCAGCTTTTCAACGCGCAGACGGTCGCCCGCCTTCACCTTGTACTGCTTGCCGCCGGTTTTCATCACCGCGAACATGCGCGTGGTCCTTTTGTCTACCGCGCCCTGTGGCCCCGGTTTCCCGGTGTTCGTGGGGTCGGACCGTGGCCCCTGCCCCGCCTCGGACAGCGCGCCCCGGTCGGGGCGTCATGTCGAAAACGATTCCCGCCGCCCGAAACCCGGACGGCGGTAGAGGCCGCCATATGCCGCAAGCGTCCCCTCAGGTCAAGGGCCGCGCGCTCAGGTATCCTCGCCCGCGATGAAGACCGCCGCCGCCTGGCCAAGGTCGTAGCTCATGGCGTCGAACATCGCGTCGAAGGCCGTGAAGAGCGCGGCGTTCAGCGCCTGCCCCGCCTCGGTCTCGGACATGGCGATATAGGCCTGAAGGTCGCCATCGGTCAGGCCGTCATAGGCCGCCAACTGATAGGAATAAAGCCATTCGATCGTGTCGGCGCGGATCTCGGGCTCCTGCCCCCAGACCTCGGCCAGCATCAGGTCTTCGGGCAGGTCCACCTCGAAGGCGCCGCCATCGACAAGGCCCCGGTAGAAGGCGTAGTTCGAATTGAGCGCGCCCATCACGTTGCGCTCCACCAGCGCGTTGGCCGAAATGAACCGGGTCAGCAGGTCAAGTCGCGGGTCCCCGGCCTCGGCGCGTTCGCGAAAGCGGATCTGCGCCTCTTCCTCGATCGCGGGGTCGAGAAACGCGCGGCGGGTGGCGATTTCCCCTTCGATGATGCTGCGCCCCGGCTCGGCGGTGGCGAAGGCGGTGACCTGCGCGATGTGATCGGCCGTCATCCGCTCCATCGGGAAGGCCTCTTCGAAGGCCTCGGTCATCGTGTCCACGGAATGCAGCCGCGTGATCATCGCCTGCCAGGCCGCGCCGCCATCGCCGGGGAACATGTCCGCCTCCAGTTGGACCGAGCCGGCCATTGCCTCGCTCGCCATGATCTCCAGCACCTCGTACATGCCAAGCGCATCGAGCATCGCGTGAAGCTCGGGCGCGCGCTCGGATAGTGGCGGGGTGGCGGGCATGGTCTGCGCCGGCGTCTGCGCAACGGCCATGGGCGCGGCGAGAAGGCCAAGCGTCAACGGCAGGGCAACGAGGGCAGCTTTCAGCATCCGATCATCTCCGTGTTGAAAGAACGTAACGGTCTCAACATGGTCTCGCGGCCCCAAGCATACCAGCCGCAAGCGCCCCGGCCCATGGCAAATGCCGCAGACGTGAAATCACGGTAAGCAGAGAGCCTTTGGCGCGGCGCATCACGAAAAGCGCCGACGCCCCCTTGCACGCCCCGCGCCCTTTCGCTAAATGCCGCCTCCACACGGACCACGTGCCTTGCGGAGAGGTGCCGGAGTGGTCGAACGGGGCGGTCTCGAAAACCGTTGTGGGCGCAAGTCCACCCAGGGTTCGAATCCCTGTCTCTCCGCCACTTGCCCGCCTTGGGCGCAGGCCGACCGTGCCATCTTTCCCCTTCGACCAGACCGCCGGATTGCCCCGGTGCCCCTCTTGCACCCGGCGGCCAACGCGGCCAAGCCTGTGGCGTCCCGTTTCTGGAGGTGCCCCGTGTCCGACTCGCCCGATCCCACCGACAGCCGCACAACCGCCACCCGCTATGGCGAAGACATCGCGGGCAGCGCCGCGTTTCGGGCCGCGCTGGCCGACCTGATCGCGTTTCGCACCGATGCCTCCGCCGACGACGCTGGCCCGCAGATCGCTGCCTATCTCGATCATGTCGAGGCCGGGTTCACCGCCATAGGCTTCGAGACCGAGCGCACGACCGCCGAGGGTCACCCTTTTCTGATCGCCCGCCGCATCGAGGACCCGGACCGCCCCACCGTTCTGGGCTATGCCCATGGCGACACCGTCCCCGGTATGGACGGCCAATGGCGCGAGGGGCGCGACCCGTGGACCCTGACCGAGGCGGCCGGGGAAGCCCGGCTTTACGGGCGCGGGATCGCCGACAACAAGGGCCAGTTCCTCGTCAATCTCACCGCGGTTCAGGCAGCCATGGCGGCGCGCGGCGGCAAGCTTGGGTTCAACCTGATCTGGATCGTGGAGATGGGCGAAGAGATCGGCTCGCCCGGCCTGCGTGAGCTGTGCACAGCGCGCAAGAACGACCTCGCCGCCGACCTTCTGGTCGCCTCGGACGGGCCGCGCATCGCCGCCGACCGGCCCACGATTTTCCTGGGCGCGCGCGGCGGGCGCACCTTCAAGCTGCATCTCAAGCGGCGCGAGGGTGGGCGGCATTCCGGCAATTTCGGCGGGCTCTTGCGCAATCCGGGGCTGGAGATGGCGCATGCGCTGGCCTGCATCTCGGACGCGCGTGGCGCGATCAAGGTGCCCGGCTGGACACCTGAGGGCGGCATCCCGCGCCCCGTCCGCGCCGCCCTGCTGGGCCTGACCCCTGCCGGGGGCGAGGTCGACGAGGGCTGGGGCACGCCGAACATGGCACCGGCCGAGCGGGTCCATGGCTGGAACTCGGCCGAGATCCTCGCCTTCACCTGCGGCACGCCCGAGCATCCGGTCAACGCCATCCCGCCCGAGGCCACGGCCTGGGTGCAATTGCGCTATGTCGTGGGCCTCGAGGAAGACAGGCTGGCCGAACACCTGCGCGCGCATCTGGCCAGGGAAGGCTTCGGCGATATCGAGGTCGAGGAGATCGGCCCCGCCTTCGCCGCCTCGGCCACGCCGCCCGATCACCCCGCCGCGCGCTTTGCCGTGCAGTCGCTGGAACGGACCACCGGCGCGCGGCCCGTGGTGCTGCCCTCGCTCGGCGGGTCGCTGCCTAACGACATTTTCACCGACATTCTGGGCCTGCCGACGGTCTGGGTGCCCCATTCCTACCCGGGCTGTTCCCAGCATGCCCCGAACGAGCATCTGCCCACGGCGATCTTCGCCGATGCGACGCGTCTGATGGCGGGGCTCTACTGGGATCTGGGCGAGGTCACGCGAGAGACGTTGCTGGGGCAAGCCTAGTCCTCCCCCTCGCCCGCCTGGGACCGCCAGGCGGAGAGCGCCGGGTTCTCCGCCGCGCCCGTCTCGGGTCGGCGGGGCGTTGCGGGGTTGGCGGGGCTGCGGAAGTAATGCAGCTCCCGCGCGCCGAAATAGAAGCTGACGATCGCCCCCAAGAGCCACCACAGCGGATCGGGCACCTCGGCCAGCCCGCGCATCCGCGCCGCGAACCCCTCGGGATCGGCCATCGCGTAGACGAACAGACCCAGGGTCCCGAGCGCGAGGAAGGGGCGCGGCAGCCGGTTCACCCCATTGACGAAGCGGTCGAACAGGCTGTTGCCCGCGTGTTGGAATTCGGTCGAGGCCGCCTCCAGCGCGGCGGCGCGCGCCTCGGCGGCAAGTTCCATGCGGCGCGTCGCGTTCTCGACGAACACTTCCGACACGCCCTCTACCGCGTCGCCCATGGCGTCCAAGGCGCGGCTTGCCCCGATGGCCCGGTCGATCAGCCCCATGCCGCTACCCGGGCGCGATGCTCGGCCTCCGTCAGGTGAAAGCGCGGCGAGATGAATTCCTCGGCCCGCAGGATCCAGCCGCCCTTGCCGCCATCGCGGCGGCGCGCGTATTTGCGGCTGGCCGGGCGGCGATCGGCGATGCGGTAGTAATAGTTGCGCCGCGCGATCCCGTAGGCATCGGCCAGGTGATCGGGCGCCTGGCGCAGGGCGGCATGGGCCGCGCGCGCGGTCTGCGGCCCGATCACCCCGTCCACGGCGATATCCAGCCCCATGTCGCGCAACAGCCGTTGCAGGATGCGCACCGCGTTCGAGCCCGTATTGACATACATGTCGAAGACCGACGGCTGCAGCACCTCGGGCAACATGGCGATGCGTGGCCCTTCGAAATAGTGGCGCAGGAAGATATCGGCGGCGATCTCGGGGGTGACCGCGCGCACGTCGTCCAAATCCACGTCGCCATCGGCGTCGAGATCCAGCCCGAGGCTGCGCATCGTGTGAATGGTCACGCCGTGTTTCGTCGCCCCGCCCGGATCGTCCGGGTCGTCCACGAACCCGCCCTCGCGGGCGACAATCTGATCGGCAATAGCACGAACCGAAAGCATGGCTCGCCCTCCATGCTCAAGGTTTCAATCCCGAGCAGGACACCACAGCTTTCCTAAGATTCGGTTAACGGAGACGACAAAAGATGCGCCCCCTCCGGCCGCGCCCCCTCTTTATCCTGAAAATATGCTCGGGGAGAGCGCGAGAGGGGCAGACAGCCCCTCTCGCCCGGGTCGACGCGCGTCAGCGCGGCGAAATCCCTCAGCTTTCGGGCTGCGCCTCGTCTTCCATGTGACGGTAGACCCCCTGCTCTTCCAGGGCGTCGATCACCTCGGCGGGCATGTAGGTTTCGTCATGGCGGGCCAGGATCTCGGTCGCCTCGAAGACGCCGTCGATCAGGCGGCCGGTGCCGACCATCCCCTGCCCCTCGCCGAAGAGGTCGGGCAGCACGCCGGTATAGGTCACCGGCACGGAGGCCCCGCCATCGGTCACGGTGAAGCGGATCGTCTCGCCCTGCCCGCGGATCAGGCTGCCATCCTCGACCAGGCCGCCGATGCGGAACACCTCGGTGGGCGGTGGCGGGCTTTCCACCACGTCGATGGGCGCGCGGAAGAAGTTGATTCCGTCGCGCATGGCATATCCGATCAGGCCGGCGGATACGGCCAGGGCGAGGGTGGCCACGATGATGACCTGAATCCGCCGCTGTTTCTTGAGACCGCGCATGGTCGTTCGTCTCCTCAATGGGGCGTCAGGGGAACAGCGCCGCGCCCAGCAAGCCGGTGGTTTCCTCCACCCCCAGCATCAGGTTCGCGTTCTGAAGCGCTTGCCCCGAAGAGCCCTTGCACAGATTGTCGAGCGCAACGAACACCGAGGCCCGTCCCGCCCGCCGGTCCGCCGTCACACCGACATGGACATAATTGCTTCCTCTGACGTCGTGAGTCGAGGGGGATGCGCCAAAGGGAAGCATCTGGATGAAGGGTTCGTCCCGGTAGGCCTGCTCCAGCGCCTCGTAGATCGCCTGCGCATGGCCGTGCACGTAGACGGTGGCGAGGATGCCACGGTTCATCGGCGCCAGATGCGGGGTGAACTGCACCGACACGGGACGGCCGGCAATGGCGCTGAATTCCTGGTCGAATTCGCCGAGGTGCCGGTGCGTGCTGCCGATGGCGTAGGCGTTCGCGCCCTCGCTCATCTCGGCGTGCAGCAGGTTTTCCTTCAGGCTGCGCCCCGCGCCCGAAACGCCGGTGATCAGGTTGATGATGATCTCGTCGGGGTCGATCACGCCCGCCGCAAGCAGCGGCCGGATGGCGTATTGCCCGGTCGCGGCGTTGCAGCCGGTGCCGGCCACCAGCCGTGCGGTGCGGATCTGGTCGCGGTAGAACTCGGTCAGGCCATAGACGGCCTCTGCCTGCAACTCGGGCGCGTCATGGGGTTTGCCATACCACTTGGCATAGGCGGCGGGGTCGCGCAGGCGGAAATCGGCGGACAAGTCCACAACTTTAAGATCGCGAGGCAAACCCTTGATCACGCGTTGTGATGTCGCATGCGGCAGCGCGCAAAAGGCGAGATCCACCCCAGAGAAATCCACATCCTCGATCCGGCAGAGATCGGGCAGGTCGAAGCCGCGCAGGAACGGATAGACCTCGGCCATGGCGCGGCCGGCCTTGCGCTCGCCGGTGAGCGCGACAAGGGTCATGTCGGGATGGCCGAGGATCAGCCGGGTGAGTTCGGCGCCGGTATAGCCGGACGCGCCGAGAATGGCGATTTTGTAGGTCATGGTCTGCGAACCCCCAGAAAAGGGCGAAAGGTCAAAGATCGGCGGCGGTGAAGTCGATCTGTCGTCGCAGGAATTGCGTGGCCTTGGAGGAGACGCGCTTGGGGTCACCCGTGGTCAGGAACCGGGTCTCGGCACCCGGCCCCACCATTTCGGGGCGGCGCTCGAGGTAATCGGCAAGGCTTTCGGCCACGAGATTGGGCTGGGAATAGACGGCCACGTCCGGCCCCAGCGCATCACGGAAGACCTCTTCGACCAGCGGGTAATGGGTGCAGCCCAGGATCGCGGCCTCGGGCCTCGGCATCCGCCGTTGCAGCGATTCCACGTGGGACCGCACCAGCGCATCGGCCAGGATCATGTCGCCCATCTCGATCGCGTCGACGACACCGGCGCAAGGCTGCGCCTCCACGTCGACGCCGATGGCGCGGAAGGCCAGTTCGCGCTGGAAGGCGCGGCTGGAGACGGTGGTGGGCGTGGCAAAGAGTGCGACGTGCTTTACCGCGACTTCGCGCGGGGGGGAGTTGTCGCCCCATTTGCGTTCGGTCAGCGCCTCGATCAGCGGCACGAACACGCCGAGTACGCGCTTGTCATGGGGCACCCAGCCTTCCTGCATCCGGCGCAGCGCGGCGGCGGAGGCCGTGTTGCAGGCCAGGATCACGAGGTCGCAGCCCTGATCGAACAGGCATTGCACGCCGGCGGTGGTCAGCTCGTAGATGTCATCGGCATCGCGCACGCCATAGGGGGTGTGGGCGTTGTCACCGAAATAGACCACGGGCAGGTCCGGCAGGCGCTTGGTCACCGCCTCAAGAACCGTCAGACCACCCAATCCGCTATCGAAAATCCCGACTGCCATCGCCTCAATACCTGTCTTTCAGCTTGCCGCGCGGGCGTGCGCCCTCGTCATCCCTGTCGCGGTGCTGTGCCTCGAATTCGAATCCTCTCAGCCGCGGGTCCAGCGGCCTCGGGCTTAACCCATAGGTCCTTTCGCGCAGGAAGGCCATCATCGCCTTGGTGTCGCGGGCGAAGGGCTCCAACTCGGCGCGCGGGATCGGATCGCCGATGACGACGCGCACGGGGCTGTTCACGCGGGAGCGGAATTCCTTGATGAGAAGGCCCATACGCAGGGTCGTGTGCAGGTGGCTCATCAGCTGGAAGAGGCGCGAATTGTGGCCGTCGAAGAAGATCGGCACCACGGTGGCGTCGGATTTCGCAATCATCTTGGCGGTGAAACCGCGCCAGCCGGGATCCATCGGGCGGCCAAAGGGCTTGGCCGCCGTCGAGACCGTGCCGCCGGGAAAGACCCCGATCGCGCCCCCGTCGGAGAGGTAGCGCAGCGCCTCGCGCCGGGTTTCGATGTTCAGCGCCAGCGCCTCTTTCGTGTCATCGAAGCTGATGGGCAGGATGACCCGGTCGATATCCTCGGCCTTGCGGAACACGCGGTGGGCCAGGATGCGGAAATCGCCCCGCGCCTTGCTGAGGATATGGCCCATCATCAGCCCGTCGAGGATGCCGTAGGGATGGTTGGCGATCACCACCACTGGCCCCTCGGCGGGGATGTTCGACAGGCTGCCGCCGATCACGTCGAGGCTGAGCCCGTAGCGATCGGTCATCACCTGCCAGAAATCGCGGCCCTGCCGCACCTCGTCGTCATAGCCCTCGGCCCGGCGGATCAGGCCCATGCGACCGGTGGCGTTCTCCATCACCCGGATCATCGCGCGCCCGCCCTTGGAGGCGGCCGAAGACGCATAGGAGATCTCGCGCGCGACCTGGCGCTGGAGCGACTGTTGCGTGGGTTCGGAGCGCCTGAGGGGCATGGCTCGCGTCCGGGTTGAAAGCGTTGGTTTGGCTTACCGCGAAGGGGGCGGCTGCGTCCAGCCTCTAGCGGCGGGTCCAGCCCCAAAGGCAGAGCAATTCCATCGCCACATGGGCGCCGGCCACCGCCGTCATCTCGGCATGGTCGAAGGGGGGCGAAACCTCGACCACGTCGCCGCCGACAAGGGTGATCCCCGCGAGTCCGCGCAACAGTTGCGCGGCCTGTGCGCTGGACAGGCCGCCCCAGACCGGCGTGCCTGTGCCGGGGGCAAAAGCCGGGTCCAGACCGTCGATGTCGAAGCTGAGGTAAACGGGCCGCTCCCCGACCCGTGCGCGCAGGTCCTCGGCCACGGCCCCTGCCCCGCGCGCATGCACCTCGGCCGCGTCGTGGATGTGAATGCCGAGATTGTCTTCGACCACGGTGCGGATGCCGACATGGGCGGAATGGGCCACGTCGATCAGCCCCTCCTTCACCGCCGTGTAGCAGAAGGTGCCGTGGTCGATGCGGGACGCGTCGTCATCGGGCCATGTGTCGGTATGGGCATCGACCTGGATCAGGGCGACGGGCCCGTGCTTGGCCGCATGGGCGCGCAGGATCGGCAGGGTGATGGAGTGATCGCCGCCAAGCGTGATCGCGGCGGCGCCTGCGTCGAGGATGCCCTTGATATGCGCCTCGATCCGGGCGGGCACGTCGGCGGTATAGGCATAATCCAGCGCCATGTCGCCGTAATCGGCAATGGCCAGTGCTTCGAGCGGCGAATAGCCATCCCAGCCATAGGGCGGATCGAAGGGTTGCAGGCTGGAGGCCGCGCGGATCGCGCGCGGGCCGAACCGGGTGCCGGGCCGGTTCGTCACCGACTGGTCGAAGGGAATGCCGGTGATCGCTACGTCCACGCCGCTGAGGTCCTTGGTGTAGGTACGGCGCAGGAAGCTGGTCACGCCCGAAAAGGCGTTCTCGAAGGCCAACCCCTTGAACTCGTCGCGCGTGATGGCGGTGTCGATCTGGTGTTTCGCGTCTTCCAGGGCCATGTGCGTCTCCGTTTCGTTGCGCCAGCCTTTGCCGTTTCGCGCGCGATTGGCAAGCGGCCCCTGACTTTGCCGCCCTTGCCCCTATCTGCCCCATCGGGCAATGAGGCGACAGGCAAGCGACGGGAGAGTTCCGATGGCCGACACCACCGATGCAACCGCAGGAGAGGCGCTGCGCGCGGCCTTCCTCGAAGGGATGAGCCGGGCGGCGGCCTCGGTCTCGGTGGTCACGACCGATGGCGCGGCGGGCCGTGCGGGTGTCACCGTGTCGGCCATGACCTCGATCTCGGCGGACGGGGCCGCGCCCACGATGCTGACCTGCCTGAATGCGTCCTCCTCGGCCCTGCCGCTGGTGCTGGAGAACAAGTGCTTCTGCATCAACGTGCTGCGCACCGGCCAGACCGAGATCTCGGACGTGTTCTCTTCGCGCCTGCCCGCGCCGGGGGGCGACAAGTTCAACGCGGTCGCGCATGAGGTGATGGCCACCGGCGCGCCGCGCCTGTCGGACGCGCTGGTCAGTTTCGACTGCCGCCTGATCTCGGCTGAGCGGATCGGCACGCACCATATCTGCATCGGCGAGGTGGCCGAGGTGATCACCGCGCATGAGGGCGAGCCGCTGCTTTACGGTTTGCGGAAATACCTGCGGCCCGAGGCGCATTGATGCCGGATACCTCGCAAAACCAGATGAGCCGCCTGCGCGCTATCATGGCGCGCCTTCGCGACCCGGAACACGGCTGCCCCTGGGACGTGGAGCAGACCTTTGCCACCATCGCGCCCTACACGATCGAGGAAGCCTACGAGGTCGCCGACGCGATCGAGCGCGAGGCCTGGGACGAGTTGAAGGGCGAGTTGGGCGATCTTCTGTTCCAGTCGGTGTTCCACGCCCGCATGGCCGAAGAAGCGGGGCTGTTCGATTTCGACGACGTGGCGCGGTCCATCGCCGACAAGATGGTAGCGCGCCATCCGCATGTGTTCGGGGAGGAAAGCAATGCGAAATCCGCCGAACAGCAGACCCGCGACTGGGAAGCGGTAAAGGCCGCCGAACGCGCCGCCAAGGCGCGGGGCGGCGTGCTGGATGACGTGGCGCTGGGCCTGCCGGCGCTGATGCGGGCCGAGAAGCTGCAGAAACGGGCCGCCCGGGTCGGGTTCGACTGGCCCGAGATCGGCATGGTCGTGGACAAGATCGCCGAGGAGGCGCGCGAACTGGCCGAAGCCCGCGCAACCCTGCCGCAGGACAAGATCGAGGAGGAACTGGGCGACCTGCTTTTCGTCGTGGCCAACCTCGCCCGGCATCTCAAGGTCGACCCCGAGGTCGCCTTGCGCGCGGCCAATGCGAAATTCGTCCGCCGGTTCCATTTCATCGAAGCCGCGCTGGCAGAGCGGGGCAAGACGCCGGATCAAAGCGATCTCGACGAGATGGACGCGCTCTGGACCGAGGCGAAAACGCAAGGTCTGTGACCGGGTTGGCCGGTAGGTGCACTTGCGCCCCGAGTGTGAAGACGGCATGCAAGGCATGAGGGCATCGGCTTCCTTTCCTTGGCCGCTGCGGGAGGATTTTCAACGTGACCGACCGGACGGCGCAGACACCTTTGGCCGCCGCGCCCGCGCCTGCGCAGGTGGGGTTGGCCGCAGTCTGGATGCTGGGGGCCATCGCCTCCTTCTCCGCCATGGCGATTGCCGGGCGCGCGGCCAGCCTGGAACTCGATACCTTCGAGCTGATGACCTATCGCTCGGCGGTGGGCTTCGTGATCGTCGTGACGGTCGGCCTGCTGACCGGGCGTATCCGGCAGGTCACGACGCGGCACATGGGACGGCACGTCTTGCGCAACATCGCGCATTTCACCGGGCAGAACCTGTGGTTCTACGCCATCACGGTCAGCCCGCTGGCGCTGGTCTTCGCGTTGGAATTCACCTCGCCGCTCTGGACCATCGGGCTTGCCGCGCTGTTTTTGGGCGAGCGGCTGACGCGCATCAAGCTGCTGGCGGGGGCGATGGGCTTCGCGGGCATCCTTGCCATCGTCCAGCCGGGCACGGCCGCGATCTCGCCGGGGATGATCGCCGCGGCCTCTGCCGCCATCATGTTCGCGACAACGGCGATCTTCACCAAGCGGCTGACGGCGACCGAGACCATCACCTGCATCCTGTTCTGGCTGACGCTGATCCAGCTGGGCCTTGGCCTTGTGACCTCGCTTTATGACGGGGACATGACCCTGCCCTCGCTGGCCATGCTGCCCTGGGTCGTCATCATCGGGGTCGCAGGGCTGGCCGCGCATTTCTGCCTGACAACCGCCCTGTCGCTGGCCCCGGCCTCGGTCGTGATGCCGATGGATTTCGCGCGCCTACCGGTGATCGCCGTGATCGGCGTCCTGTTCTACAACGAGGCCTTGAGCCTTGGCGTGATCCTTGGCGCGATCCTGATCCTGACGGGCAACTTCCTGAACATCCGCGCCGGGCGGCGGGCCGGGTGACTGGGCTGTTTCGCCCCCGCCACAGGTTTCGTTAGAGGTTGGGGTTGACGCAGCCACGGTCGACGGTGCGGAGCGGGACCCGCCAGGCATGGGCTTTCACTTCGACGAAGGCAGCACCCTCGAACTCCTGCTGACTTTTTCCGGGCCCGATAACAAAGGGTTCGGCAGGCTCGGCCGCCTTCCAGATCGGGGTCCTTTTTCCAAAACCCCGGCGATCTGCGGCACAGCGGCATCAGCCTGTAGCATTTCCGCCACATCAGCGGGTTTACCAAGACCTCAAATTCGAGATTACGCTGGGGAAGAATTGACCGGATCAGGCCTTCCACAGACATAGTGCCGCAGGGAACCAAGGGTTTATTGGGGAGGAACGCATGTACCGTTTCGCAGCCGCAAGTGCGGCACTTCTGGCGACAACCGCCATCGCACAGGCCGATATCGAGCGCACGAACCAGTCGCTGCGCATTCTGTATGAAGACACCGGCGACCTCGGCAGCTATGTCGAGCTGTCCTACGGCAGCATCATGCCCGAGGCGGGCGCGAACGGCTATTCAAACCCGCTGACCGATTACGACCTCACCAGCATTGGCTACCTATACCGGTTCAATGACCAGTTTTCGGTCGCGATGCTCTACGATCAGCCGTTCGGTGCGGGCGTGGATTACACCCCGGGCGTCCCGTTCTTTGACGGCGAGGCTGCCGTGGAAAGCGACGCCATAACCGTTGTGGGCCGCTACGAGATCAACGATCGCTTCAGCGTGCACGCCGGGGTCCGCGCCCTGGCCGTCGAAGGCGATATCTATACCAACGTGGCAGGTCAGGTGTTTCATCTTCTCGAAGGTGAAAGCGATTGGGGCTATGGTTACGTGGTCGGTGCGGCCTACGAGATCCCTGACATCGCGCTGCGCGTCGCCCTGACCTACAATTCGGCGATCGAAGTGTCGTTCGATGCCGATGAAACCCCGTTCAATCCGGCAACGGGGACCCCTGTCGGGCCGACAGCGCAAGCCAATTTCGATGTCGAGTTCCCTGAAAGCATCAATCTCGAGTTCCAAAGCGGCATCGCCGAGAACACCCTGATCTTCGGCTCCATCCGTCATGCCTTCTGGGATGGTTTCCGGCTGTCGACAACCGTGGGTGATTACGTGAACTTCACCTCGGATTCGACGACGTACACGCTGGGTGTGGGCCGACAGTTCAACGATAACTGGGCCGGTTCGGTGTCTTACTTGCACCGTACCGACGGCACGATTCCCAGCGATACGGCGCTGGCACCCACCACGGGCCTGGATTCGGTGACGTTGGGCCTGCGCTACACGCGTGATGCCTTCACCATCTCGGGTAGCCTGACCCTCGGCGTGCCCGGTGACCAGGTGGTTCAGAACGGGATCGTCGGCGACATCGACTTCGACGACAACTTCGTGTCCGCCGTTGGTGTGCGCGTCGGCTTCCGCTTCTGATCCGAGCCAATACCGCAAGACCAAGCCCCTGCGCGCCACATGGCCCGCGGGGGTTTTTCTTGTCGCATGAGCAGGTTTCGGGTCGGCGGGGGCGTTTGCCCATGCCATGAAGGGGCATGATCCAGGCCCCTGCTCTCACCTTTCGCAGCCTGAGCGAGATGCTGCTTCTGGCGGCGATATGGGGCGCGTCTTTCCTGTCGATAAAGCTGGCGCTGGACGAATTGCCGGTGCTGACGCTGGTGGCGCATCGCGTGGTCTGGGCGGCGCTGATCCTTTGGGCCTATGTCCTGATCCGGGGCCTGCCCGTGCCGCGCGCGCCGCGAGTCTGGGGCGCGTTGATCGTCATGGGGCTGCTCAACAACGCCATTCCCTTCGCGCTGATGGCCTGGGGGCAGCAGTATATCGAGACCGGGCTGACCTCGATCTTCAACGCGGGCACTGCCGTTTTTGGTGTGCTGGTCGCCGCCGTCGTCTTTGCGGATGAGCGGCTGACGGCGCGGCGGTTGGCGGGCGTGCTGATTGCCTTTGTGGGCGTCGCGGTGGCGATCGGGCTGGAGGCCCTGGCGCAGTTCGACATCCGCTCGGCGGCGCAACTGGCGGTGTTGGCGGGGGCGCTCTCTTACGCTGTGGCGGCGGCCTGGGCGCGCAAGCAGCTTTCCGGCCTGCCGCCGCAGATCGCCGCGATGGGGATGCTGACGGGATCGAGCCTGATCCTGCTGCCGCTGGCCTATGTCGTGGATGGGGGCATCAGCCTGCCCCACACGGCACAGGGCATCGGCGCGGTCGCCTATTTCGCCGTGATCGGCACGGCGCTGGCCTACCTGCTTTATTACCGCGTGCTGGCCGTGGCCGGATCGGGCAACGCAATGTTGGTGACGCTGATGATCCCGCCCGTGGCGATCACCTTCGGATGGCTGGTGCTGGACGAGCGGCTGGCGCCCTCGGTCTTCGTGGGGTTCGGGCTGCTGGCGGTGGGGCTTTTGCTGCTCAACCCGCCCGCCGCGCTGGTCAGAGCGCTTGGAAGGCCGCGCGCTGCCGGTCGGTCCAGTTGACGGTCAGGCGGGTTTCCTCGTCGCCCGTCTCTTCGCCCTCGACGATGCCCTGATCGAAAAGCCAGGCGCGGCGGCGGCCGTCCTCGTGCTTGAGCGTCACCACGGTCCGCGTGCGCGGCGGCGAGACGGCCTCGGCCACGGCCTTGAGCAGCGGCCCCATCCCCTCGCCCGTCAGCGCCGAGGCGGCATAGACATGCTCACGCCGGGCGGCCTCGGTCAGGCGGGTGGCGCGCTCGGGTCCCGGCAACTGGTCGATCTTGTTCCAGACCTCGATCAGCGGGGTTTCGCCCCGCACGCCCAGATCGGTCAGGATCTGCATCACATCCTCGGCCTGTTCGGCGGTTTCCGGATGGCTGATGTCGCGCACATGCAGGATCAGGTCGGCGTCCAGCACCTCTTCCAGCGTGGCGCGGAAGGCGGCGACCAGTTGCGTCGGCAGGTCCGAGATGAAGCCCACCGTGTCGGACAGGATCACCTCGGTGCCATCGGGCAGTTCAACCGCGCGCATGGTCGGGTCGAGCGTGGCGAAGAGCATGTCCTCGGCCATCACCTCGGCCCCGGTCAGGCGGTTGAACAGCGTGGATTTGCCGGCGTTGGTGTAGCCCACCAGCGCGACGATCGGGTAAGGCACCTTCTTGCGCGCGGCGCGGTGAAGCGTGCGGGTCTTGACCACCTTGGCCAGTTGCCGGCGGATGCGGGTGACCGCCTCATCGATGGCGCGGCGGTCGGCCTCGATCTGCGTCTCACCGGGGCCGCCGACAAAGCCGAGGCCACCGCGCTGGCGTTCAAGGTGGGTCCAGGCGCGGACAAGGCGCGTGCGCTGGTAGCTGAGCGCTGCCAGTTCCACCTGCAACACGCCTTCGCGGGTCGCGGCGCGGTCGGCGAAGATCTCGAGGATCAGGCCGGTCCGGTCCAGCAGCTTGACGCCCCATTCCTTTTCGAGGTTGCGTTGCTGCACAGGCGTCACCGGCCCGTCGATCAGGACGAGTTCGACCTCCTGCGCCTCGATCCGCGCCTTCAGCTCCTCGATCTTGCCGGTGCCGAAGAGAAGGCCGGGATGGGCCTTGGGCAGGCGCACGACCTCGGCGCCCACGACCTCCAGATCCGGCAGCGCGGCGGCAAGCGCCACGGCCTCTTCCAGCGCGGGGCCGGGATCGCGGCGGTCGCGGTCGGTATGGATGTCGGGATGCAACACGACTGCGCGCGTGGGCCCACGCGCGGTCAGGTCGCCTTCGGATGCGTGACGATCGGGGGCTGTCACTCTTCCCCGTCGTAAAGATTGATGGGCTGAGCCGGCATCACGGTGGAGATCGCATGCTTGTAAACCAACTGGCTTTGCCCGTCGCGGCGCAGAAGCACGCAGAAATTGTCAAACCAGGTGATCACGCCCTGCAGCTTGACGCCGTTGATCAGAAAGATCGTCACCGGCACCTTGGTCTTGCGGACGTGGTTGAGAAATGCGTCCTGAAGGTTCTGTTTATTCTCGGCCATTTTTTGTTCGCGCCTTCTTGTCTTCGGTCACCGCGTTAAATGCCGCGGAATGGTCGCCAAATCACACTATGGCGATGATCGAGACGGATTTCCACCCCGGATACGGGCACTTGCCGCAATTGCATCATGATCGCCAGAAGGCCGGGTTGAAAAGTGCGATCAGCACCAGCGTCTCGATCCGGCCGATCACCATCGCCGCGGCGAGGATCAGCTTGGCCGCGTCGCTCAGGGCGACATAGGCGATGGGGGCCTCGCCCGCGACCTGCGCCAGCGAGCCGGTCGTCGAGAGCGCGGCGATGGACAGGATCATCGCAGGCTCGAAGCGCAGCCCGGTGGCGGCAAGCCCCGTCATCGTCGCCGCCATGGCGATGATGAAGAGCATGAAGAAGATCCACGCGATATAGGCGCCCTCGCGCCGGATGCGGCGGCCCATGCGGCCCGCGCCCGCCACCGAATGCGGGTAGATCAGTTTGCCCAGTTCCCGCGCGCCGTGCTTGTAGAGCGCGTAGACGCGCAGGAGTTTCAGCCCGCCCGCACTGGTCGCCACGCCGCCGCCCATCAGGACAAGGCCGATCAGGACGATCCCCGGCGTGCCCAGCCCCGACCAGGACGCCGCCGCGTCCCAGTGTTCGGAGACGAAGCCGGTCGTGGTCAGGAAGGACAGGACGGTAAAGAGGCTCCCCCAGAGCGCGCTGAGCGCCGCGCCGAGATCCGTCAGCTCATCGACCTCCCACGCGCCCATCCAGTGGCGGGCGAACAGAAGCGTCGGCACCAGGATCGTGGCAAAGAGCGCAAGGCGGATTTCCCGGTCGCGCGAGACGCGCTCGATGAAATGACGCCCGAAGCCACTGGTGAAGGTGCGCCGTGACAGGGCAAAGAACAGGAACAGGAAGATCAGAAGCTCGGCCAGGATCCCGCCCGGCCGCCCTTCAAGCCCCGCGACGGGCGAAATCCCCGAGGTGGAGAGCGTGGACATCGCGTGGATCGTCGCGATGATCGGGTCCTCGCCCGCCGACATCAGGAGAAGCGCAAGGATCGCCGTCAGCGTGACATAGACCGGGGTCAGCTTCGCGGTCGAGCGGCGCAGCCGCTCGCTGGGACGCGCGGCGCGCATCTGCTGGGTCGAGGACACCACCCTGCCCTGCACATGCGCCTCGGAGGTCACCTCGTAGCCGCCGAGATTGAGCGGTGCGAGGATCGCCATGGCCGAAATCCAGATCAGCAGCCCGCCCAGCCAGCCCACCGTGGCGCGCCACAAATGCACCGCCATGCCGAAACGGTCCGGCTCGAAGATCACCGCGCCGGTGGTGGTGAAGGCCGAGACCATGTCGAAATAGACATTGATGAACCGGGTGTTGCCGACCGCCTGCTGCATCGGGATCGACAGGATCACCGGCAGCACGAGATAGGCCGCGAACATCGCGACAAGATGCGTGCGCTCGGTCGGCGGTCTGGGATGGGCCTGCAGCGCGATGCCGATCAGCCAGGCACCGACACCGACCAGAAGGCTGGAGTAGAAAAACAGTCGCCCGGTGCGGAAATCGCCCAGCATCATGCCCGCCGCCGCCGGGATCAGCATCGCCCCCGCCGATAGCAGGATCAGCACGACGAAGAGCGGCAGGTTGCGGAACCAGGCGGCCATGGCTCAGAAAAAGTCGATCGAGACCTGGAGCAGCCGTTCGACCGCCGGCACGTCCGAGGCCAGGGCGAAGATGACCACCACGTCGCCTTCCTCGATCCGGGTGGAGCCGGTGGGCCGCATCACCTTGCCGCCCTTCTGCACCGCGCCGACCAGCGCGCCCTCGGGGAAGTCGATCTCGCGGATCGGGCGGCCCGCGATGGGCGAGGTTTTGAGCACCTGCGCCTCGATCACCTCGGCCTCGGCATCGCCGATGGAATAGACGCCGCGCACGCGGCCGTGCCGGATATGGCGCAGGATCGAGGACACGGTCGTGGCGCGCGGGTTGACGTAGGCGTCGATGTCGAGCGGGTCCATCAGCGGCACAAGCGTGGGGTCGTTGACCAGCGCAATGGCCATCTTGGCGCCCGCGGATTTCGCCCGCACCGAGGCCAGAAGGTTGGTCTTGTCGTCATCGGTGACGCAGACGACCGCATCGGCGCGTTCGACGCCCGCCTCGCGCAGGAGTTCGATATCAAGGCCGTCGCCATGCAGGACGATGGTGCGTTCCAGCGCGTCCGCGGCCACCTCGGCGCGGCTGCGGTTGGCCTCGATCACGCGGGTGCGCAGACGGGTTTCGGATTTCTCCAAAGCGGTGGCGACCGTGAGGCCGACATTGCCGCCGCCCACGATCAGGATGCGCTCAGGCGGTTTGCGGGTCTTGCCGAAGATCTCAAGCGTGCGGGCCATGTCCTGCGCGTGGGTGAAGGCGTAGATCTGGTCGCCCTCGAACAACTGGTCGCCCGGCTCGGGGGAAAACAGCGTGCCCTCGCGCCGGATGCCCACGACGATGGCGCGCAGCGTCGAGA
Organism: Maritalea mobilis; assembly: GCF_019800885.1. Lineage (GTDB taxonomy): Bacteria > Pseudomonadota > Alphaproteobacteria > Rhodobacterales > Rhodobacteraceae > Roseibacterium > Roseibacterium beibuensis. The sequence goes on along the minus strand of NZ_JAHVKE010000001.1, from coordinate 541,262 downwards.
ACAACTCGGACAGCTGGCGCAGCGGCGTGTTGAGCACGGGGCACTCCGCGTCGAGAAATATCCCGATCATCTGCGCATCGCCGCCGAGGAAGGTCTCGGCATCGAAGGTGGCGGGGCTGGCGATGCGGCGCAGCGCGGCCTCGGCCACCTCGCGCTCGGGCGAGATCACCACGTCGATGGGCAGGTGATCGCGGCGGTAGAGGTCGGAATAGATGGCATCCAGGTAGGACTGGCTGCGCAGGCGCGCGATCTTGCGCGGGACCGAAAAGACCGAATGGGCCACCTGGCAGGTGACCATGTTGACCTCGTCCGAGAAGGTCGCGGCGATGATCATGTCGGCATCCCGCGCCCCGGCCCGGTCGAGCACGTCGGGATGGCTGGCAAAGCCTTCGAGGCCCTGCACGTCGAGCGTGTCGGTCGCACGCCGAACCAGGTCGGGATTGTTGTCCACGACCGTCACATCGTTGTTTTCACCGGAAAGATGGCGCGCGATTTGCCAGCCGACCTGGCCCGCGCCGCAGATGATGACCTTCATGTGCCTTTTCGCCTGAAGTGTCGCAACAGGGGTTCTGCATGGCAGGAAGACGCGCAGGCGTCAATTGCGTGCGAGACCTCGGGCCGAGGGTTTGCGCCGGCTTCGCCGTCGCCCGGCGAAGCGCCGGACGGGGCATCGAGCCCCGTCCAACGCTGCCGCGCGTCCCGCGCGGGTGCATATTTGTAGGATAAAGATGCGGGCGGGGTAGTTGCCATGGGCCGAGCCTGGCGGCAGGAATGGGGCATCGGAACTGACCCGGAGGATGGCATGCAGCGCCGCATCATGCTGCTGGGGGCGCTGGTCTTGGCCGGGTGCACCACGAGCACGGTCTACTACGCCGAGGGTGTATCGGTCGGGGAGCGGGAGCGGGATTACGCGCTTTGCGAGGCCGAGGCGCTACAGCGCCACCCGGTGCGCACCGAAATCCGGCGCGAGCCGCCCACTGTCGTGCCGCCGCAACGGCGCTGCGATGCGGAGGGCAATTGCACCTTTGTCGCGGGCTATGTCATTCCGGGCGATGTCTACACGGTCGACGTGAATGCCGATTTCCGGCGCAACGCGGTGCGGGGCTGCATGGGCGGGCGTGGGTATGACCGGATGAGCCTGCCCTATTGCGAGGAGGGCACCGCCGTGATCCGCTCGCCCGTCATGGCGCCGTTGACCTCTGGGACCTGCATCCTGCGCCAGAGCGGGCCGGACCTGGTGGTGAACCCGGCCTAGTCCTCGCCCACCTGCGCGACGCGGGCGCCGGCCTTGTTCGAGGTCACGACGCCGAGCGATTTCAGCTTGCGGTGCAGGGCCGAGCGCTCCATCCCGACGAAACTGGCCGTGCGGCTGATATTGCCGCCGAAACGGTTGATCTGCGCCATGAGATACTGGCGTTCGAACAGCTCGCGTGCCTCGCGCAGCGGCAGCGTGGTCAGCGATGCCGAGAGGGTGATATCCTCGTTCGCGCTTTCACCGCCCTCGTTGCCGCTTGGCAGGTCGCGCGCCTCGATCGGGCCGCTGCCCTCGCCCAGGATCAGCACGCGCTCGATCACGTTCTTGAGCTGACGGACATTGCCGGGCCAGGTCATGGTCTGGAGCATGGCGACGGCATCCTCGCCCATCTCGCGCAGCGGTAGGCCCTGCTCGCGGTTGAAGGTCTCGATGAAATGGCGCGCGAGATCGGGGATATCCTCGCGCCGGTCGGACAGCGCGGGCACCTCGATCGGCACCACGTTGAGGCGGTGGTAGAGTTCCTCGCGGAAATTGCCCGACGCGATCTCGTCGGTCAGGTTGCGGGTGGTGGAGGAAATCACGCGCAGATCCACGCGCACCTTGGTGGTGCCGCCCACGCGGGTGAAGCTCTGGTCGACCAGAACACGCAGGATCTTGGACTGGGTGCCAAGCGGCATATCGGCCACCTCGTCGAAGAAGACGACGCCGCCATGGGCCTGTTCGAGCAGCCCCTGCTCGACCCCACGTTCGGGGCTTTCGCGGCCGAAGAGGACCTCTTCCATGTGATCGGGCTGGATCGAGGCGCAGGAGACAGTGACGAAAGGCGCATCGGCGCGGTTGGAATTGGCGTGAATCCAGCGCGCGGCGACCTCCTTGCCGGTGCCGGGGCCGCCCGTCAGCATCACGCGACCGTTGGACTTGGTGACTTTTTCCAACTGCCCTTTCATCGTCTTGAAGGTGGGTGAGGCGCCGATCATCTCGGCGGCCTTGCTGTCCTGGCGGCGCAGCGAGGAGTTTTCGCGCCGCAGGCGGGAGGTTTCCATCGCGCGGCGGATCACCACCATCAGCTGGTCGATGTTGAAGGGCTTCTCGATGAAGTCATAGGCGCCCTGCTTGATGGCGGCGACGGCGATCTCGATATTGCCGTGACCCGAGATGATGACCACGGGCACGTCCGGGTTGTCCTGCTTCACATGTTTCAGGATGTCGATCCCGTCCATATTGCTGTCTTTCAACCAGATATCGAGGATCATCAGCCCCGGCGCGGCCTTGTTCAATTCGGCCATCGCCTCGTCTGAAGTGCCGGCGCGGCGGGTGACATAGCCCTCGTCTTCGAGAATATCGCAGATCAATTCGCGGATATCGCGTTCGTCATCGACGACCAGAATGTCGCTCATGCTTCAATCTCCCTGACTATCTGCAAGCCGTGGCAACGTCATACGCGCCATGGCCCCTTGATGCGCGCCCTCGGCGAAGGGCTCGGCATCGACCAATTCCAATGTGCCGCCATGTTCCTCGACGATCTTCTTGACGATGGGCAGGCCGAGGCCGGTGCCCTTCTCGCGCGTCGTGACATAGGGTTCGAACAGTTTCGCCCGGTCCGGCGGCAGGCCGATCCCGTTATCGGCGATGGTGATGACGACGGTTTCATCCGTGGTCGCAAGCGCGATCCGTAACTCGGGCACATGACCTTCGGGCGCGCCTTTTTCCTGCAGGCTTTCAATGGCTTCGCCGCCATTCTTCATCAGGTTTGTGAAGGCCTGGCCGATCATGGTGGCGTCAAGCTCGGCCATGACGGGGGCGTCTGGGATGTCGACCTCGAACCGGACCTCGGGTTGACCGGCCCGTTGCAGGGTGACGGATTCGCGCAGCAGGTCGGCCACGTCCTCGACCCGGGTTTCCGGCTCGGGCATGCGGGCGAATTTCGAGAACTCGTCAACGATGCGGCGCAGGTCGTTGGTCTGGCGCACGATAACCTCGGTCATCTGTTCAAGCTTTGCCGCATCATCTTCATCCAGGCCCTTGGAAAACTTTCGGTTTATGCGTTCGGCCGAAAGCTGGATCGGGGTCAGCGGGTTCTTGATCTCATGCGCGATGCGGCGGGCCACGTCGCCCCAGGCGGCCATGCGCTGCGCCGAGACGAGCTGCGTGACGTCATCGAAGGCGACCACGTAGCCCTCCAACTGCCCCTCGGCATTGCGGCGGGTGGCCATGCGCACCAGCAGGCTTTCCTGCTTGCCGCGTCGGGTCAGCTTGATTTCCTCCTGCACGGTTTCGGCCAGCCGGGTTTGCAGCCGTTCGAACAAAGCGGCGAATTCCGGCACGGCGGCTTGCAGGGACAGGCCATTGTCGCGCTGTTCCACCAAGGCCAGAAGGCGAATGGCCGAGCGGTTCATGAAATCGATGCGGCCCTCGTCATTCAGGCCGATCACGCCCGCGGTGACCGAGCCGAGGACGGAGTCGAACAATCGGCGCCGCGCCTCGGTCGCGGCGTTCTGTTCGATCAGCGTGTCGCGCTGGCCCTTCAACTGCCGGGTCATCTGGTTGAAGAGACGGCCCAGCATGGCGATCTCGTCATCGCTGGTTTCCTCGATCACGCGTACATCGAGGTCGCCCTGCCCGACCTGTTGCGCCGCGCTGGCCAGACGTCCCACGGGGCGCGACAGGCGTTCGGCGAACCACAGGCCCAGCCACACGGCGGCGAGGATCATGATGATGGCGAAGCCCAGGTAAAGCAGCCCGAATTCGAACAGGACGCGCCCCCGGTCGGCCTCCAGCTGGCGGTAGAGCTGCACCGTCTGCTGGGTTTCATCGAGCAGCGCGATGATCTCTCCGTCCACCTCGCGGCTGACATAGAGGTAGCGGTCGGGAAAGGCCTGTAGCCGGACAAGGGCGCGAAACTCGTTCTGGGTGCGATCCTCGATCAAGACAAGCTCCCCCCCTTCGGCAAGGTCCAGATCGGCGTCGCTGGGGCGTTCGTAATCGAAGAAATAGCTGCGCTCGCCCCGGGCGCGGATCTCGCCGCCGCCGTCGATGACAAAGGCTTCTCGCAAGCCGCGCTGGATCTGGCCCTGACCCTGGCTGAGCACCTGGCGCAACTCGCCATCGGTGATCAGCGGCGAGGCCCGGCGGTTCACGTTCAGGAAGGCCGCCAGCGCGCGGGTGTCCTGCTCCAGATCGTCGAAATGTTCCTGCTGGTAGGCCTCGGCGGCGTCCACCGAATTGCCGAGCGCGGTTGAGACCCGGTCCGAGAACCAGCCTTCGAGCCCCATGTTCACCGTGATCGTGGCAAAGACGGCGACAAGGATCGTGGGCACCAGCGCCACAATGGCGAAGACCCCGGTCAGGCGCAGGTGCAAGCGGGACCCCGCTGATTGCGCGCGGCGCGAGGCGACGATGCGCGCCACCTCCCGCAGGACCAGCGCCGCGAGGACAAGGATGTAGACGAGGTCGGCAAGCAGAACGAGCCGCAGCACAGGCGAGTCGGCAAAGGCCGCGAGCGGGCCGAGCACGAGGAAGGTCGCGACCGCCAGGATCGGCCCCAGCACGACAAGGCCAAGCGTGCCCGCGCTGCGCAAACCGCGCTTGCGGCGCAACCCCGCAAGACGTTCGATCAAGGATGTCGTCCTCTCGGCCGGACGTTCCAAATCCTGTCTCCGACTGCTCCCCCAATCGCGGCGTCAGGCGCGCGCCCTAATGGGGCGTCGCGGGCTGTTTCCCAACTGCCACGTTACTGTTGCCGTTTTACATCAACTTGCGGCGGCGAGTCACGCGAATATCGAGGTCGGTAATTTTCTTGCGGAGGGTATTGCGGTTGATGCCCAGAAGTTCGGCACATTTCGCCTGGTTGCCGCCCGTGGCCTCCAGCGCGATCTCGATCAGGGGTGTTTCGACCTCGCGCAGGATGCGGGCATAGAGCCCCGGCGGCGGCAAGACCCCGCCATGCAGGTCGAAATAGCGGCGCAGATGCTTGCCGACCGAGGCCGAAAGCTTCTCACCCTCGCCGCCGCCCATGAGCGGTTCGATCGCGGGTTGGCTGCCCAGAACCGCCTCGACCTCGCCACGCGAGATTTCCTCGGCGAGACTGGTGACCGTCAGGCGGCGAATCGTGTTCTCCAACTGGCGCACGTTGCCGGGCCAGGAATAGGCGCGGATCATGTCCATCGCCTCGGGCGAGAAGCGGCGCAGCGGCGCGCCATCGCGTTCGGCGCGGGCTAGGAAATGCGTGGCCAGAAGCGGGATGTCATCGACCCGTTCGCGCAAGCTGGGCACCGAGATCGTGACGCCGCCGAGCCGATAGAAAAGGTCCTGCCGGAATTCCCCGGCCTCCATCTTTTCCATCAGGTCCTTCTGGCTGGTCGCCATCACGCGCGGGGCCGCATCGCCCATGGCGTCCAGCATGCGCACGATCTTGGCCTGCGCCTCTTCACTCAGATCGCCCACCTCGTCGAACAGGATCGACCCGCCCTTAGCGCGCGAGATCACCACCGAGGGGCCGTCCATCCCGTCGAGATCGCTGGCCGAAGCGACGACGAAGGGCAGCGTGCGCCGGTCCGAGAAATCGTGAATGGCGCGCGCGATCAGGCTTTTGCCAGTGCCGCTTTCGCCGGTGATCAGAACCGGCAGATCGGTGTTCATCACCCGCGCCACCAGACGGTAGAGCGCCTGCATCGAGGCCGTGCGCCCCACCAGCGGCAGATCCTCCTGCGCCGAGGAGGGCAGCTCGGGCGCGGGTTTCGGCGCGGGTGCGCGGCGCTTCTGGTCCAGCGCGCGGGCGGCGCGCTTCATCAGGTCGGGCAGATCGAAGGGCTTGGGCAGGTAGTCATAGGCGTCGGCCTCGGTCGCCTGGATGGCCGTCATGATCGTGTTCTGCGCCGAGATGATGATGACCGGCAGGCCCGGGCGCCGCTCGCTGATCTTGGGCAGGGTTTCAAGCCCGTTGCCGTCGGGCATGATCACGTCCGAGATCACCAGGTCACCCTTCCCCTCCTCGACCCAGCGCATCAGCGTCATCAGGCTGGAGGTGGCGTGCACCTTGCAGCCGGCGCGGGTCAGCGCCTGGGTCAGTACGGTGCGGATGGTGCGGTCGTCATCGGCGACGAGGACAGTGCCGTCCATGGGGTCAAGCTCCGATCGTCAGGAAAGAGAAGTGGGTCATTCAGGGGCCTCATCACGCGGCGCGACAGGAAGCGAGATGCGGAACACGGTGCGGCCCGGAACGCTGTCCAGCGCGACCCAGCCCTCGTGATCGGCGATGATCTTGGAGACCAGGGCAAGGCCCAGCCCGGTGCCGTTCTCGCGCCCCGAGACGAAAGGCTCGAAGATATCGGCGGCGATGTCGGGCGGGATGCCGGGGCCGTCGTCGATGATCTCGATCTGTAGCGGCACGGCCCCGCCGCTGCCATCGCGGCGGCGGACCTTGAGGCTGAGTTCATAGAAGGTGCGAATGCAAATCGTGCCGCCCGCCTTGCCGGCCTCGGCCGCGTTCTTCAACAGGTTCAGGAAGACCTGCTGCAACTGGTCGGGATCGGCCCAGGTGGCTGGCAAGGACGGGTCATAATCGTCCTCGATCTCCATATGCGCGGCAAAGCCCACGGCAGCGGACCGGCGGGCGCGGTCCAGCACGTCGTGGATGTTGACCGCGCGCCGGTCGGGCGGGCGGACATTGCCGAATTCCTCGACCTGCTCCAGCAGTTTCAGGATGCGGCGTGTCTCGGCCACGATCAGGTCGGTCAGTTCCCGATCCTCGCCGCTGGCGTTCATGCTAATCAGCTGCGCGGCCCCGGTGATCCCGGCCAGCGGGTTCTTGATCTCGTGCGCCAGCATCTCGGCCATGCCGATGGCCGATTTCGCGGCGGTCTTGGAGGACATCGCGCGGTCCAGCCGCCCGGCCAGTTCGCGGTTTTCGAACAGGACCAGCACGTGATCCGGCCGCTCGGAGAGCGGCGCGATCTGCACATCGCAGGAGACCGGTTTGCGGCTGCCGGTGCCCACATCGACGGCGTTGACAAAAAGCGCGGACTGGTTCGTACGGACCCGGGAAAACGCCTCTTCCAGCGGCGCATCGACAAAGACCTTGTCCCAGACCGGGTGCCCGTCGAGGGATTTTCGCGACGCGTTCAGAAAGGTCTCGCCGGCGGGGTTCACGTTGCAGATGCGATCCGCGCCGTCGATGATCAGGGCGGGCAGCGGCAGCGAGGCCCACAGCATGTCCGAGGGGATGCTCATGCGGCCTGCGCCTCCTCGCCTGGCTTGGTCAGGGCATCGGGCAGACGCGCGAGAACAGCCTCCGGCCTCCGTGCCGTCAGAACGTCGCGGCGCAGGGTTGCCGGTGTGGCGGCCCTGTCCATGTACCAGCCCAGGTGCTTGCGCGCGACGCGCAGGCCGAGGTCTCGCCCGTAGAAGGCCAGCATGTCCTCGTAATGGGCGGCCACCATGTCGGTCAGCGCCCCGCCCTCGGGGATATCGGGCGGTTCCGCGCCGAACAGCTCCGCCGCGATTTCCGCCAGCACCCAGGGTGCGCCTTGCGCGCCGCGGCCCACCATCACGCCATCCGCGCCCGAAGCCGCCAGCGCCGCCCGCGCGCTGCGCGCGTCCACGATATCGCCATTGGCGATGACCGGGATGCTCACCGCCTCCTTCACCGCGCGGATCGCGGCCCAATCGGCCCGCCCCTTGTAGAACTGGCAGCGGGTGCGCCCATGGATCGTGACCATCTGGATGCCCGCCGCCTCGGCCCGCCGGGCCAGTTCCGGCGCGTTGCGCACCTCGTCATCCCAGCCAAGACGCGTCTTCAGCGTGACGGGCACGCGCACCGCGCCCACCACCGCCTCGATCAGCGACAGCGCGTGGTCGAGGTCGCGCATCAGGGCCGAGCCGGAATAGCCGCTTGTCACCTTCTTGGCGGGGCAGCCCATGTTGATGTCGATGAACCGTGCGCCCTGCCCTTCGGCGATCCGCGCGGCCTCGGCCATCCAATGCGCCTGGCGCCCGGCCAGCTGCACCGCCGTGTTGTCGAGGCCGAAGCCCAGCTCGGCGCGCGCCCGGACCGACGCCTTGGCTTCCACCATCTCCTGGCTCGCGACCATTTCCGACACGACCAGCCCAGCCCCGAACCGCGCCACGAGGCGACGGAACGGCAGATCGGTGATCCCGGCCATCGGGGCAAGGAATACCGGCGGCGTCAGGTGGCGGCATGCCAGCGAAACGGACAAATGCTCAATCCTTGTGCAGATGGGTTCGGGATAGTGCGGCTACGCGGGGAGTTCAAAGGAAAGTCTTGTGACAAAGTGGGATGCGCGGGGCGTCGCCCAAAAATTAATCACAGCGCCCGGAAATTCATCACGCAGCGCAGGTGATTGTGCCCGAACTGGTTTGGGCCTACACCCCCGCCCATGGACCCGCAAGATCGCAGCACCGCCCCGCTCAAAGCCGCCGCCCTGGTCGTCGCGGCCGGTCGCGGGACGCGGGCGGGCGGTGGATTGCCCAAGCAATACAGGGATTTGGCCGGACAGCCCGTGCTGGCGCGCACGCTGGCCGCGCTGGATGCGCACCCGGCGGTGCAGCAGATCGTGGTGGTGCGCCACAGCGATGATTCCGAGCGTTTCGCCGCGGCGCGGCCAAGAACCCGCGCGCCCCTTCTCGACGTCATCGGCGGGGCCACGCGCGACGCCTCGGTCCGGGCGGGGCTGGCTGCGGTGGATGACGCCTGCGACGTGGTGCTGATCCACGACGCCGCGCGCCCCCTCGTCAGCCGCGCGGTGATCGACGGGGTGCTGGAGGCGCTGCGCAGCCATGACGGGGCGGCCCCTGCCCTTGCCGTCACCGATGCGCTCTGGCGCGGGGCGGAGACCGTCACCGGCACCCAGTCGCGCGAGGGCCTCTGGCGCGCCCAGACGCCGCAAGGCTTTCACCTTGCGCAGATCCGCGCGGCGCATGACGCGCATCCCGGCGGCGCCGCCGATGATGTCGAGGTCGCCCGCGCCCATGGCCTGACCGTCGCCATCACCCAAGGCGACGAGGCCAATCTCAAGATCACCACGGCGGGGGATTTCGCCCGCGCCGCCCGATACCTGGAGGGACAGATGGATATTCGCACCGGCAACGGGTTCGATGTGCACCGGTTCGGCGAGGGCGACCATGTCATGCTCTGTGGCGTGGCCATCCCGCATGAGCGCGGGCTACAGGGCCATTCCGACGCAGATGTGGGCCTGCACACGGTGACGGACGCGATCTATGGCGCACTCGCCATGGGCGATATCGGCACGCATTTCCCGCCCTCGGATCCGCAATGGAAGGGCGCGGAAAGCCATATCTTCCTGACCCATGCCGTCGATCTTGCCGCCGAGATGGGGTTCACGATCACCAACGCGGACCTGACCCTGATCTGCGAGCGGCCCAAGATCGGCCCGCACGCCGCGCCGATGCGCGCGCGCCTGTCCGAGCTGTTGCGGATCGAGGCCGCGCGCGTCTCGGTCAAGGCAACGACCACCGAACGCCTCGGCTTTCCCGGCCGCGAGGAAGGGATCGCGGCGCTGGCCACCGTGACCTTGGTGAAAGCATGACCCGCATCATCGCGACGCTGGCCTATATCGGCTACCTGAGACCCGCCCCCGGCACCTGGGGCAGCCTGGCCGCGATCCCGCTGGCCTGGGGGCTGCACGCGCTTGGCGGCTTCGTTGCCCTCTTTGCTGCCACGCTGATCGTCACCCTGCTGGGGTGGTGGGCGGTGGCGCGCGAAACCGACGGGGCCGAGAACAAGGACCCGTCCGAGATCGTGATCGACGAGGTCGTGGGCCAGTGGATCGCGCTCTGGCCGGTCTCCTACGGCGCGGTCTTCGCGGGCGTCGGCTTCTGGGACCTTTACCCGGGCGTCATCACCGCATTCGTCGCCTTCCGCGCCTTCGACATCTGGAAGCCCGGCCCCGTGGGCTGGGCCGACCGCAAGCCGGGGGCGTTCGGCGTCATGGCCGATGACGTGATCGCGGGCTGGCTGGCGGCGCTCGTCGTCGCGGTAGCCGCCGCCATCGCGCATATCCCGATGATCTTGGGATGAGCGCGGCCGAGGTCATCGCGGCGCTGAAGGCGCGCGGCTGGATGATGGCCACCGCCGAAAGCTGCACCGGCGGCCTGATCGCAGGCGCGATCACCGAGGTGCCGGGATCGTCCGCCGTCTTCGACCGGGGCTTCGTCACCTATTCCAACGCCGCCAAGATCGACATGCTGGGCGTGTCGCCGGCCACGCTCGACGCCCACGGCGCGGTCAGCGAAGAGGTCGCCGCCGAAATGGCGCGCGGCGCGTTGGACCGGTCCGCGGCGCAGGTCGCCATCTCTGTCACTGGCATCGCGGGCCCCGGCGGGTCGGACCACAAGCCGGAGGGGCGCGTGTGTTTCGGCCTCGCCACGGGTGTCGCGGTGATGACGGAAACAGTCGAGTTCGGCGCGCCTGGACGGACCGAGGTGCGCCGCCGCACCGTGGAGCATGCCCTGTCCCTCCTCCTGCGAGCGGCCGGGGAAGAGGCAGGATTTTCCTGAAAATCTTGCGGCACGCCGTCAATCGCGCGCTCGGCCTTTGGGCGCGACACTGGCCACCGAGGCCGCATAATTTTTAAGGAAAATTATGCTACGCCCGTGCCGTAGAGCGCTTGGGCCCGCGTCTCGAAGGCACGCACGATCCGCTGCATCGCCTCCATGAAGAACAGCCCCGCCGCCCCTTGCAGGATGCGGTTCTTGAACTCGAAATCGACGCTGAAGGCCACCTCGCAGCCGCCTTCGGGCAGATCGCGGAACTGCCAGGTCGACAGCAGGTGATGGAACGGCCCCTCGATATACTCGGTGTCGATCTTCTGCTTCTCTTCCCACAGCGTAACGCGGCTGAGGAATCGCTCGCGGAACATCTTGAAGCCGACCACCAGGTCGGCCAGCATCACCGCATACTCGCCCTCGGGCGTGACCGAGCGCACGCGGCTGGCAGCAATCCAGGGAATGAACTCGGGGTATCGCGCCACGTCGGCCACCAGATCGTACATCTGTCGGGCGGTATAGGGCAGCGTTCGAGTCTCTGAATGCGCGGGCATCGCGGGCCTTTCGTCTTTCACCGGTGAGAGGGATGTCTTAAAAGCGGGCCGGAAATTCAAGGTTTCAAACCTTTTTCTGCGGGGGACCAAATGGCGCAGCCCGACTACGCGGTCGATCAGATGATCTCGGCCAAGACCATCGCCGCCCGGATCGAGGATCTGGCGCGCGAAATCGAGAAAGCCTTCGCCGGCACCGAGAAGCTGGTCGTGGTTGGCCTGCTGCGCGGCAGCTTCGTTTTCATCGCCGACCTGGTGCGCGAGATCGACCTGCCGGTCGAGGTCGATTTCCTCGAAGCGTCCTCCTACGGCAACGCGATGAAAAGCTCGCGTGAGGTGCGCATCCTCAAGGACCTGCGCGGCGAGATCGCGGGGCGCGACGTTCTGGTGGTCGAGGATATCGTCGACACCGGCCACACGCTGCACCATGTCGTGAACCTGCTCAAATCGCGCGAGCCACGGCGGCTGAAGACCATCGCCCTGCTCGACAAGCCCACCCGGCGCGAGGTCGATATCCGCTCGGACTGGATCGGCTTTGAAATTCCCGACGAATTCGTCGTCGGCTACGGCATCGACTATGCACAGCGCAACCGGAACCTGCCCTTCATCGGCAAGGTGCGGATGCTGGCCGAAACGCCCGCCAACGAAACCGCCTGAGCGTCTCTCCAAGGGCGTTGCACCCGGGCCACGCAAGCGGTCGCCGCGCGGCTGCCGCGACGACGTGCATGGCGCGCCTTTACGGGTTCGTGTTAAGATCGCCGCAAACCTGGCGGCTAACGACCAGGCCAACAGAGCAGTTATTGAGGTATCCCCGTGACCCGAGCACTCGCGCCCCGTTCGCGCGCTTCCTTCGCGTTCTCCGCAGCCATACTGTCGGCACTTGCCCTGTCCAGCGCCGCCGATCTGGCGCATGCGCAAGGCTATTCCGACCCTTTCGACCTCGACGGTCGCATCGCGCTTGGCTATGCCGCCAACGATCGCGGCGCGCTCGACAGCATGGCCTATGTCAGCCTTGATGCCGAGGGGCGCTTCCATTTCGATCCCGATCGCCGGGTCGGCCTTGGCTTCGACGTGTTCGCAATCAACGAGTTCGACACCGACACGCTCGACTATTACGACATCTACCTGTTCTACGATTTCGGCGCAGGCGAGATCCAGTTAGGCCGCTCGCCCTCGGCCATCGAGTTGTTCCTGCCGGAGCGGTCGCTGCGCTTCGGCGGCGCCGATCAGGCCTCGCTGCTGGTCGAGGTGGCAGGGCAAGCCAGCGGGTTGCGCCAGATCTCCTACGGCAGCGACCCGGCCCTCGGCCTGTCCTATTTCGGCGATTACGGCACCATCGAAGCCGGTCTCAGCGCGCATTACGACACCGATGGCGACGGGCAGATCTACGCGCTGTCGGGCCTCTATCACATCACCGATACCGTCCAGCTGTTTGCCGGAACCGAGTTCGCCGTCGACACCGGCACCGACCTCGATCACCGGCTCTGGATGGGCGGGCGTTATGACGATGGCTGGTTCACCGTGCACGGCATCTTGTCGAACGGCGTCGGCTTCGACGCCGACAACACCAGTTTCGAGCTTGGGGCCGAATACGCGCTGGATGCGATCCCGGGCCTGAGCGTGGGCGGCGACATTACCATGCTGGACCTCGGCGGCGGGTCAGAGACGCTGGCGCGCGTCGGTGCCGAATATATCGGGGAGAACGGCCTTGGCCTTGGCGGTCATGCGACGGTCTTCGACGACACGGCCTTCTGGGGGCTCGAAGCCAGCGTCAACTTCTGAGATGTTCCCGTTCAACTGGCTCCTGCGGGCGGTGGGCTGGGCCCGCAACCCGCCCTCCGCCAAACGGGTCATCCTCGTGTTGTCCGTCATCGCCGCGGCCCTGGCGCTTGGGATCTACGAGTATTTTTTGGGCTGGCCCGAGGCGTTGACGGTCGAGAACTTTCGCGGGCGGGGCTGGCGTTAGGCCCTGCCCGCGCGCGCACACACCCCTGCGCCGTTACACAGAAGCTTTGATTGACCTCTCGCCTGCGACGTCTAGCCTCAGGGGAGTGTCCAGCTTCAAAGGAGGTTTCCCAATGCCCCGTTTCAGCAAGATCATTGCCACCGGCCTCGCAGCGCTCACCTTTTCCGGCGCGGTCGCCGTCGCGCAGGACCTGCCCGCCCCGGTCGAGGCGCGCCAGGGCCAGTTCCGCATCATGGCGCTCAACATCGGCGTGCTTGGGCAGATGGCCCGCGGCAATACCGAGTACGATGCCGACGCCGCAAGTGCGGCGGCCTCCAACCTTCTGACCATCTCGATGCTGAACCAATCCTTCCATTGGCCCGAGGGGACGGACAGTTTCGGCCTCGATGGCACGCGCGCCCTGCCCGCGATCTGGGAAAACCCCGAGGATTTCGCCGCGAAATGGGGTGATTTCGGCACCGCCGCCGAAGCACTGGCCGCCGTCGCGGGCGACGGGCTGGAAGGGATGCAGGCCGCCCTTGGCCCGGTCGGCGGCACCTGTGGCGCCTGCCACGACGATTACCGCGAAGCGCAGTGATCAAGACCCTGGGCGGGGCCGGACCGGCCCTGCCCCTTTCGTCATTTTCTGATCTGACAGGTGTTTGATGGGCCGCTTTTTCGGCATTCTCGTCGCGCTCGGGGCGTTGGGCCTTGCCGCGTTCTGGGTCCTGACCCGCCCGGACCATGTGACCGAGGCCGAGGTCGCGGGCCTGACCGGGGACGCCGCCGCGGGCGAGGCGATCTTCTGGGCCGGGGGCTGCGCCTCCTGTCACGCGGATGCCGAGGCCGAGGGCGAAGAGCGCCTGATCCTGTCGGGGGGCGAAGGGCTGGTCAGCGATTTCGGCACCTTCTACCCGCCCAATATCTCGCCCGACCCCGAGCATGGCATAGGCGGCTGGACCCTGGCCGAGTTCGTCACCGCCATGCAGAACGGCATCAGCCCCGAGGGGCGGCATTACTACCCCGCCTTCCCCTACCCTGCCTATCGGCTGGCCGAGCGTCAGGACCTCGCGGATCTTTTCGCCTTCCTGCAAACCCTGCCCGAGGACGACACCGAATCGCCCGCCCATGAGGTGGGCTTCCCCTTCAACATCCGGCGCGCGGTGGGCGGCTGGAACCTGCTTTACCTGTCCGACGATTACGTCGTGCAAGGCGAGCTAAGCGCCGAGGAAGCGCGCGGGCGCTACCTGGCCGAGGCGCTGGCCCATTGCGGCGAATGCCACACGCCGCGCGACGCGCTTGGCGGGCCGGATCGCGCCGCGTGGCTGACCGGCGCGCCTAACCCCACCGGAACGGGCCGCATCCCGGCGCTCACCCCCGATGAATTGCGCTGGTCCACGACCGAGATCGCGGCCTATCTCAACGACGGCTTCACCCCCAGCTTCGACAGCGCGGGTGGCCATATGCGCAGCGTGATCCTGAACCTCGCCAACCTGCCCGACGCCGACAGGCAGGCCATCGCGGCCTATCTCAAGGTGCTGCCACCGGCTCAGAACTGAGCGATAAGCTCCCCCGCCATAGCCTGCGCGCGGGTGAAAAACCCTCGCCCTTTCTAGGACCGGAGCGCGCTCTTACCGGATCGCGTTTTCAGGGTCGGGCAACTCGGCGAAGCGCGCCTCGGCGGCGCGCAAGACGGCCTCGGACAAGGTTTGCGCATGGGCGTTGCAACTCGCCTCGTGGCGGGCGCGCAAGGTCGCGTCCACTTCCGCCGCTATGGCCCAGAGGCACCAGGCATAGCCCTCGGCCGCGTCATCGGGCGTTGCGGCAACGCTCAGCAGCAGATCGGCAAGGTTCCACGCGCCCAGCACGTAACCCGCCTCGGCGCTGTCGCGATAGGCCTCTCGCGCGCCCTGCGGGTCGGCCGGGCCGCCGATACCCGTCTCCAGCATCACGCCCAGGCCATTCATCGCCGCCACGCTGCCGCGCACGGCGGCAAGACGGATGGTCGTGCGGGCGGCCTCGAGGTCGGTCTCGACACCCAGCCCGTCCCAAAGATGGATGGCCAGCGCATAGCTGCCCTCGGCGATCCCGGCCGCGTGGGCCTGGCGGTAAAGCTCGGTCGCGCGCGGCAGGTCATCGTCGGGCGCGGCCTCCCCATCCGAGAGCAGGCGGCCAAGGTTCAGCGCGCCCCAACCATCGCCAAGCTCGGCGGCGCGGGTGAACCAGCGCAGGGCCGCCTCGGGGTCCTCGGCTCGGATCAGAAGGCCAAGATCGGTGGCCGCAGCACCCTCCCCGGCCTCGTAGGCGGCGCGCAGCAGCGCGCGGGCAGCCTCGGGGTCGGCGGCGCCGCCCACGCCCTGCACCTGCATCTGCGCCAAAAGGCGGGCGGCGCCCGGCACGCCCTCGTCCACCAGCGCCTCAGCCAGGTCGCGGGCGCGGAACGGGTCGGCCTCTCCCCCCAACCCCTGCGCCAACAGCGCGGCGAGGTGCAGCCGCGCCGCCGTGCTGCCCTCCTCGGCGGCTGTGTCCAGCAAGCCCCGCAGCGCGGTCCAGTTGGGCGGCCCGAAGACGCCCGAGGCGATCAGCGCGGCAAGGTTGGTGCGCGCGGCGACGCTGCCCGCCTCGATCGCCGCCTCGTAATAACGTTGCGCCGCAAGCGGATCGACGGGCACACCCGGCGCGCCGTGGTGGTAGATCCGGCCAAGCGCGACCTGCGCCGTGACAGACCCGGCCGCGGCGGACGATTCGAACAGCGCCATCGCGCCTTGCAGATCGGCCTCGCTGCCCAACCCGTCGCGCAGCATCAGGCCCGCCAGCGCCAGCGCGTCGGGCGCACCCGTCGCCATCAGCTCGGCCAATAGCGCGCGCGCGGCCTCGGCATCGCCCGTGGCCAGCGCCTCGCGCGCATCCTCCAGGCTTTGGCCGTGGACCGGGCCGCTCAGCGCAAGGCAGAGCGCCATGTATGGGAAAACTCGCCGGAACATGGACCAACCCTAACGGGCCGATCCATGCCCGGAAAGCGGGGAAAACCGGCGCTTACACGAGGCCCAGGCGCTTCATCCGGTTCTCGCGCAGGCGGGCGAAATCGTCGCCCGCGTGGTAGCTCGACCGTGTCAGCGGCGTGGCCGAGACCATGAGGAAGCCCTTGCCATAGGCGGCTTTCTCGTAGGACGCGAATTCGTCGGGATGCACGAAGCGGTCGACCGCGTGGTGCTTGGGCGTAGGTTGCAGGTACTGGCCGATGGTCAGGAAGTCGATATCGGCGCTACGCATGTCGTCCATGACCTGCAGAACCGATTGCCGATCCTCGCCCAAGCCCACCATGATGCCCGACTTGGTGAACATCGACGGGTCCAGTTCCTTCACCCGCTGCAGCAAGCGCAGCGAATGGAAATAGCGCGCGCCGGGCCGCACCTCGGGGTAGAGGCCGGGCACGGTCTCGAGATTGTGGTTGAACACGTCCGGTTTCGCTGCCACGACCGTTTCCAGCGCCTCGGGGGCGCATTTCAGGAAATCGGGCGTCAGGATCTCGATCGTCGTGCCGGGCGATTGCTTGCGGATGGCGCGGATCGTCATGGCGAAATGCTCGGCCCCGCCGTCTTCGAGGTCGTCACGGTCCACTGAGGTCACGACGACATGGTTCAGCCCCAGCTTCTTGACCGCATCGGCCACCCGGCCCGGCTCAAACACGTCGAGGTCATCGGGACGCCCCGTCGCGATATTGCAGAAGGAACAGCCGCGCGTGCAGATCTCGCCCATGATCATCATGGTGGCGTGGCCCTGGCTCCAGCATTCGCCGGCATTGGGGCAGCCCGCCTCTTCGCAGACCGTCACCAGCTTGTGCTCGCGCATGATGCGATGCGTCTCGCGATAGCCTTCGCCCGTGGGCGCCTTGACCCGGATCCAGTCGGGTTTCTTCGGCTGGGCGTTGTCGGGGCGGTGCGCCTTTTCGGGGTGGCGCTGGTCAGGGATCTTCAGATCGCGCATGGGTCTCCTCCGCGCGGGCCGGTTGGCCCGCCTTTGATGGGCTATCTAACCCGTTTCGAGGCAATTGTAACGGGGCATGGGCGCACAGCCGGGTTGCATGTCGCGAAACCCGGCCATGCGGCCGCGATCACATGCGCAGGGCGGGCACGAAGCCGTAGCGCATCTCGTAATGGCGTAGCAGGCGTTGCAAGCCGATCTTCAGCACGATCTTGCCCGAGCGTGCCGACCAGCCGAGGCGCTTCTCGGCCTGCTCCAGCCCCTCGCAGAAACAGCAGACCCGCGTCACCACGTCGGCCAGCCCCGGCCCGAGATCATCCAGCGCGTCGGACACCCGTTGGCGCGCGGCGCGCGGCCCCTCGCCGATGCCGCTATCGTTGAGAAACCCGCCGCGATCGGCCCCGGCGGTCAGGAACCTGTCCCAGTTCTGGCCGACGCGCGGGCCCATTTGGGCGCGCTCGAAATCCTCGCGCAGGCGCTCGCCCGCCTGCACCAGATCGGGCGTGAGGAAGGGCTGCCCGTCCTGCCCCTTGCGCCGCGCCAGCCCCGCCAGGGGCGACTCGGCGATGTTCACGCGGATCTCGGTGCGCTGGCCATCCTCGCCCGTGATCGGCACAGGGCCGAAGGTGGCGTGCTGCGCGGCAAAGCTCGACGGTGCCTCGGCAAAGCCCTGTGCCGCGTGGCGGCGGCGGCGATCCTCGTCGATCAGCCGCTTGAGCGCCGCGCGGCCCGCCCGCGTGATCCCGTAGCGCGCCACCCGCCCCTTGCGCAGGCACGAGATCCAGTCCTTCACGGCAAAGGCCTGCGCCACGCGGCGGTCCACCACGGCGGTGCGGGTCTGCTCGCCGGGGGCCGCGCCGGGGCGCAGGACCACCGCCTTGTCCATGTCGTGCGCCACGGCGAGCACCGCGCCCGTCTCGCACAGGCGGCGCAGGATGCGGCGGGCCTCGCGGGTGATGGTGGCTTCGTCCATTGTGGCGGGGGTCGGGAAATGGGCTGACATATGCTCGTGCTCCTGTGCTTCCTTGTCTGGCTGCCTGCGGGCAGTGGCCTGGTGGGCGAGCGCATCCAGCGCCTCGTCCAGCAACGGGTCCTCGCGCCGTGCCTCGATCCGATGGACCCGCCGACACACGGTCGAGGGGGCTTGGCCGGAGGCTTCGGCGATCCGGCGGAGCGATTGCCCCCCGGCGACATGGACGAGGTATTGACGCGTCGAAACCGGAAGCCAGCCCGGCAGGGTCAAGCCGGGGCAGGTGTCTTCGGGCAGTACGGTCAAAGTCATAGGTCCCCTCCTCGTCTCACGTCAGGACGACAGGGGTCAGGTTTTGTTTGGATTGATTACTGATTAGTTAAAATCAGGGGATTACAGGGAATTTGTTTCCGAATTGTTAACAAAGCGATGCCGTGCGAACGCAGGTTTCGGGATCGGCGCAACACCGGTGCCGGCCGGTGCAGGCTGTGGCCCTCTGACATGCCACGGACCCGGAGGTTTCCATGACCGATCTTGCCACCCGACTCGCCCATCTGCACCGCCCCGGCCTGCTGGTTCAGGCCGCCCGCATCGCGGCTGAGGCGGGATGCGCGCATCGCCGCGCCGCGCGCCGCCCAGTCTCCGCCCTGCTGGCGGAAGAAGAGATGCTGAACGCCGCGCGGCTGGGTGGCGGCCTGGGCTATTCGCCCCGCCGCCATGTGCAGGTGATGAGCGCGCTTCTGTCCGCGGCGCGGTCGGCCTGATGAAACGGGCTCGCCCCGGCGCCTCAGATGAAGGCGTCGGGCATCTCGGACTTGCGCCGCGCGATGTAATCCTTCAGCGCCTCGTCCACGGCGGGGTCCAGCGCGGGCTGCTGGTAATCGCCCAGCATCTTGCCGACCCGTTGGGTGGCGAGTTCATAGGTGCTGCGCTCGCCCTCCTCGGCCCAGGTCTCGAAGGGTTTGTAATCCAGCAGCTTGGTGCGCCAGAAGGCCGTCTGGTAATTGGCCTGGGTATGCGCGCAGCCAAGGTAGTGGCCGCCCGGCCCGACCTCGCGGATGGCGTCCATCGCCTGCGC
Organism: Maritalea mobilis; assembly: GCF_019800885.1. Taxonomy (GTDB): domain Bacteria; phylum Pseudomonadota; class Alphaproteobacteria; order Rhodobacterales; family Rhodobacteraceae; genus Roseibacterium; species Roseibacterium beibuensis. Next base: position 521,957 of record NZ_JAHVKE010000001.1, on the reverse strand, counting down.
GTTCTCGTCGGTGGGAATGCCCGCGGCCAGCTTGTGCAGCGTGCCAAGCTGATCGGCATCCATGACGAATTTCTCGGGGCTGGAGACAAGCCCGCCTTCCAGCCAGCCGCAGGCGTGGAGCATGAAATTCACGCCCGACAGAAGCGCGTTGTTGAGCGTGTTCGCACTCTCGTAGGCGGCCTGCGCATCGGGCAGTTTCGAGCCGGTGAAGCCCCCGCCCGAGCGGTAGGGAAGCCCGAGGCGGCGGGCCAGCTGCCCGGCGCCGTTGGTGATCTGCGCAGCCTCGGGCGTGCCGAAGGTGGGCGCGCCCGAGTTCATGTCGATCGAGGTGACGAAAGCGCCGAAAATCACCGGCGCGCCGGGGCGGATCAGCTGGCTGTAGGCGACGCCGGCCAGCACTTCGGCCAGCACCTGCGTCAGCGTCCCCATGACCGAGACGGGCGCCATCGCGCCGCCCACGATGAAGGGGGAGACGATGCAGGCCTGACCGGCGGCGGCGTAATGCTCCAGCGCGCCCATCATCGTCGCGTCGAAGGTCAGCGGCGAGTTGATGTTGATGAGCGAGGTCATCACGCAGTTCTGGTCAACGACCTCGTCCCCGAAGAGGATCCTGGCCATCTCGATGGAGTCGAGCGCGCGCGACGGGTCGGTGACCGAACCCATGAAGGGTTTGTCGCTAAGGCTCATATGCGCGTAGAGCATGTCGAAATGGCGCTTGTTGACCGGCACGTCGGTCGGCTCGCACACGGTGCCGCCGGAATGGTGAAGCCATTCGGACATGTAGCCCAGTTTCACCAGCTTCTCGAAATCGGCCATCGTGGCGTAGCGGCGTCCGCCCTCGTAATCGCGCACGAAGGGCGGTCCGTAGACAGGCGCGAGCACCAGGCTGCCGCCGCCGATCTCGACGTCGCGGGCGCGGTTGCGGGCGATCTGGGTGAAGCGCGACGGAGCGGTGGCGCAGAGTTTCCGCGCCAGGCCGCGCGGGATGCGGACGCGTTCGCCCTGCACATCGGCCCCGGCCTCTTTCCAGCGCTCCAGCGCGGCGGGGTTCTCGACGAAGGCAACGCCGATCTCTTCGAGGATCGTTTCGGCATTCTCCTCGATGATCTGAAGCGCCTCTTCGTTCAGCATTTCGAGATTGGGAATGTTGCGCTCGATGAAGCAGGCGGTCTCGAAACTCACCGCCGAGCGCGCCGCGCGCCGCGCCGCCCCGCCGCCTGCCCCGCGCCCGCGCCGTCGCGCGCCCTGTGCCTGTGCTTCGGCCATCTCGAATCCTCCCGCTTGCGGAGCCCTGTTTCACGCGGTTCTAGCGATATAGCGCGGCCGGACGCAGCCGAATTGCGGCAAGTTCAGCGGGAAAACGACATGTCCGCCAAGGGCAACCGTGTGACAGCGTCAATTTTTTCTTTTTAATCCGACCGTTGCATATGATATGTTGCAGAGTGATCACGGGGCGAATGAATTACCTTAGGGAAACCACGACTCATCGCATATTCGCTGAGGTGGTGTTAACCTTAGGTCAATTCAAAAGCTCTCGATTGGGGGAACGTTATGAAAAGCGTCCAGCTTGTGAAACTGTCCGCCGCAGCCCTTCTGGCTAGCACGTGTGCTACCTTTGCAGGAGGCGTTGTCGAAACACCTCCGCCGCCAGTTACGATCATTCCTGAGCCAATCTATGATTGGACGGGTGTTTATGTTGGAGGGAGCCTGAGCTTCGGCCATGGCATCTATGAAGGCGAGTTCGTTCCGCCCGCAACCACAGACTTTCCCGGCGATGGCGAAGGCGACATTGACGGGCACATGATCAGCGGCCTGATTGGCTACAATATGCAAAACGGCAATCTCGTTTACGGTGCAGAGGTTGCGCTCTCAGCGGTGGACATTGACGGGTCCGAGCCCTGCCCCAATACCTCTTTCGATTGCAACATTGCCATTGACTCGATGGTTTCGCTCAGCGGTCGGCTGGGCTATCTCATGAATGACCAGATGATGGTGTATGGCTCTCTCGGCCTCGCCGCTGCAAATGTTGAAGTTTCGACAATCGGTCTGGCCAACGATGGCAGCGAGGAAACCGCGACCGGCTTCACGATTGGCGTGGGAATGGAATATGCGGTGAGTGAGTCCATGCGTGTGCGCGGCGGCATCACCCACTATGCCTTCGGTGAAGAAGAGTATGGCGTTTCCGGCGGTGACGTAGCCGAGGTTGATTTCAACTTCACGACTGTCGAGATCGGCGTTCTGTTCCAGTTCTGAGCATCAGACATCTTCATGACAAAACGGGCCCAATTTGAGGCCCGTTTTTTCGTGCTCTATCTTGCCCAATTTCGTTGCGTCGCTTAGAGGCAGCCCATGAGCACCGCCGTTGATCCCGCCCGCCATCACGAACGCCTGCTGATCATCGATTTCGGCAGCCAGGTCACGCAACTGATCGCCCGTCGCCTGCGCGAGCTGAATGTCTATTGCGAGATCCACCCGTTCCAGAATGTCACCGACGCCTTCCTCGACGACTTTGCGCCGAAGGCTGTGATCTTTTCCGGCGGGCCGGCCAGCGTGATCGACGACGGCTCCCCCCGCCCGCCGCAGAAGGTCTTTGACCTCGGCGTGCCGATCCTGGGCATCTGCTATGGCCAGCAGGTGATGATGCACATGCTGGGCGGCGAGGTGCTGCGCGGCGAGGGCACGGCCGAGTTCGGTCGCGCCTATGTGGAGCCTGCGGAAAAGCGCATCGATCTGCTGAACGGCTGGTTCCTGGATGGGCGCGAGCAGGTGTGGATGAGCCATGGGGACCATGTCAGCCGCATTGCCCCCGGTTTCGAGGTGATCGCAACCTCGCCCGGTGCGCCCTTCGCCATCACCGCCGACCTGGACCGCAACTACTTCGCCGTGCAATTCCACCCCGAGGTACACCACACCCCCAACGGCAAGACGCTGTATGAAAACTTCGTGCGGCTGGCCGGGTTCAAGGGCGACTGGACCATGGCTGCCTATCGCGACGAGGCGATCCGCCTGATCCGTGAACAGGTGGGCGATGCGCAGGTGATCTGCGGCCTGTCGGGCGGCGTCGACTCCTCCGTGGCCGCCGTACTGATCCACGAGGCGATCGGCGACCAGTTGACCTGCGTCTTCGTCGACCACGGGCTGTTGCGGCAGAACGAGGCCGAGGAAGTGGTCGGCATGTTCCGCGACCACTACAACATCCCGCTGATCCATGCCGACGAGAGCGAGCTGTTCCTCGGCGCGCTGGAGGGCGTTTCCGATCCGGAAACGAAGCGCAAGACCATCGGCAAGCTCTTCATCGACGTGTTCCAGAAATACGCCGACCAGATCGAGGGGGCGGAGTTCCTCGCCCAAGGCACGCTTTACCCGGATGTGATTGAATCGGTGTCGTTTTCCGGCGGCCCCAGCGTCACGATCAAGAGCCATCACAATGTTGGCGGCCTGCCCGAGAAGATGGGCCTGAAACTGGTCGAGCCGCTGCGCGAGCTGTTCAAGGACGAGGTCCGCGCCTTGGGTCACGAGTTGGGCCTGCCCGCCAGCTTCATCGGGCGGCACCCCTTCCCCGGCCCCGGCCTTGCCATCCGCTGCCCCGGCGAGATTACCCGAGAGAAGCTGGAGATCCTGCGCAAGGCCGACGCGGTCTATATCGACCAGATCCGCAAACACGGCCTCTATGACGAGATCTGGCAGGCCTTCGTCGCGATCCTGCCGGTGCGCACCGTCGGCGTGATGGGCGACGGGCGGACCTATGACTATGCCTGCGCGCTGCGCGCGGTCACGTCGGTCGATGGCATGACCGCCGATTACTACCCGTTCAGCCATGAGTTCCTTGGCGAAACCGCGACGCGGATCATCAACGAGGTGAAGGGCATCAACCGGGTGACCTATGACATCACCTCGAAACCGCCGGGCACCATCGAGTGGGAATAAGGACCTAATGCGCGGACGCGGCATTCGACGGGTCGGGCGGACCCTCCGGGCAATGCTCCTGGTCTGGGTGGCGACCTTCGCGGCGGTGTGCCTCTGGACAGTGGTCTGGCCCGACCAAGACCTGTCCGGCGAAGGCGATGCGATCCTGTGCCTGAGCAGCGGCGTGCTGGAGGACGGAACCGCCGATAGCGGATCCCGCGTGCGCGCCGAAACCTGTGCCGAGCTTTTCCGTGCCGGCGCCGCGCCGCTTGTCGTGTTCAGCGGGGGCGGCTTTCCCGTGACCGCCGCGGACGCCATGGCCGAGGTGGCCGCCCTGCCCGCCGACGTGGTCCGGATCGAGCCGCAAGCGGCCTCGACCCTGCAAAACATCTACTACGCGTCCGACCTTATTGCGGAGGGCAGCCATGTCCTGTTGGTCACCGAGGCGTACCATCTGCCGCGCTCCTGGGCCTCGGCCCGGGTCATGGGGATGGACAACGTGACCCTGGTTCCCGCCGCCCGGCTGCAGAATGAGCCGAGGCTGTGGTCACTAACCCGCGAAAGCCTTGCGATCTGGTTCAACCTGGCGCGGTTCGCAGCCTATGGACTAGGTGGCTGGCTGGGTGTGCCAGACGAGACACGGATCGCCTGGTTGACATGATCGGATCGGGTGGGTCGAAGGAACGCGCTTAGCGGTAGGCCGTCAACCGGCCATCCTCGGTCAAGACCAGCAGCATGTCATTGACGACAATCGGCGCGGCAGCCGCGCCGTTGCGCAGCTCGACCGACCCGACCAACTCCCCGCTTTCCGGCGAGAAGAGGCGCACGCGCTCGTCCCCCGAGGCGACAAGCAACCGTCCACCGGCGAGGATCGGGCCGTAATGGGTGAAGACCGCGCGGCGGCGGCGTTCCCGCTCGCGCACGTAAAGCGGCAATTCCGTGCCCCAGACCCGTTCGCCCGTATCGGCGTCGATCCGGATCAACTCGTTGCGATCCGAGACGAAGAACAGGCTGTCGCCAGCGGCCAGAACCGGGGAATAGCTGCCTTCGGTCGCCGTCCAGATGCGGGTGCCCGTGCGCGCGTTCAACGCGATCACCCGGCCCGACTGGTTGCCGGTATAGACGGTGCCGCCGACGACCACCGGATCGCCGGTGATGTCGTTGATGTTGGAATAGGCCACGCCAAGGCGTCCGCCTGCGACGGCGGTAGACCACATGCGCAGCCCGCTGCTGCGCGACGCAGCGACCAGTTCGCCCGAGCCGTAGGGGAAGATCACGAGGTTGTCGCTGACCGCCGGGGCCGCGCCGCCGGAGAGGACGGCATTTGCGGGGGCCGAGGGCACCTCCCACTCGATCCGGCCGGTTTCGGCGTCGATGGCCCAGGCCCTGTTGTCCCGGCTGACCACGAAGACGGTGCCGCCCGCGACCGTGGGGGCGCCGATGCCCGCGCCAAGGCGCTGGCGCCACTGGATATTTCCGCTGGCCGGGTCGAGCGCGATCAACTCACCGAAGCCCGTGGTCGCGTAAAGACGCCCCCCCGACACGGCCAGACCACCGCCGGAGACGGCGCCGCCCCGGTCGAAGCCGGGTTCGAGGCTCACGCGCCAGACCGGCGCGCCGTTCGATAGCGACGTGGCCTGAAGGCCGGCTTCGGCATCGAGGGTGAAGACGCGGCCACCAGCGGCCACCGGGTCCGCCGTCAGGCGCTGGCGGCGGGCATTGCCCGCGCCGATATCTGCGCTCCAGACCTGTTGCAGGGCGCCGCCGAGTGCGCCGTGGGGCGTGCGGTTCTGCGCATCGAAGCCGCGCATCTCCCAACTGCCAAGGCTGCGCGCGGCGGGCAGGCTGATCGGACGGGGCGCATCGACGGTCTCGCCCGCGCTTTCGGCACCGGTCAGGACCGCGCGCGTGTCGAGGCGTTCGCCGGGCAGGATCACTTCGCGGTCACAGGCGGCAAGCGTCATGGCGCTGCCCAGAAGGACCGCGAGGCCGATGGCACGGCGCAGGGGCTGATTTCGGCGCGTCACGCTCGGGCGGGGTGCATCGGCTTCGATCATCATGCGGTCCGGTATTCCTGTTGTCTCGTCCTGCGCGCCGGGTCGGCCCGCTTTACTGTTCGACGACGGCCTCGGTCTCCTCGTCCGCCGCCGCGTCGCCGGCGGTGTCGCCGCCGTCATCCTCACCCTCGGGGGCTACATCTTCGGCGTCCGCGTCGGACGCCTCGCCAGTCCCCGTTTCAGCATCTTCGGCGGGGGCTTCGGGTGCTGGCTCAACCACCGGCGGTTCCTCCTCCACCGGGGCAGTATCGACCAGCGTGGCCCCCGCTTCGAGCGCCACAATCAACTGTGCGGCGCGCTGTTGCAAGCCCGGCGTGGCCGCGGCGGCATTTTCCAGCGAACGTAGGCGGTTGATCGCCGCCTCGATGTCGCCCTCGACAACGTCGATCAGCGCCAGTTGCTCCTCTGCAAGCGCCGCGAAGGGGCGGCCCGGTTCGGCCAGGACGCCCAGTTCGAGGCGGGCCTCGTCGGCGGGCAGCGGCGACAGCAGATGCGCCTTGTAGATCGCGAGGTCGCGGTAGATCTGCGGCAGTTCGGGCGCCATGGCCGCCGCGCGCAGGCCTGCGGCGGCGTCGGCGGCGGTGCCGTCATCGGCACTGGCCTCGCCTGCCGCCAGCAGGGCCACCACGAGCGCGGCCTCGTCGCCCGGGGCCTCCACGGCCTCAAGCGCGGCGATGCGGGCCTCGGGGCTGCCATTGTCGAGCGCGGTCAAAACGGCATTGCCGAACGCTTCGGCGCTGGCCTGGTTCTGCGCGCGCTGCCATTCGAGATAGGCCGCCCCGCCGACCAGAAGAACCACGATCAGGATCGCCAGCCACGCCCAACGGCGGAACAGGCCGAACAAGCGGTCGCGACGGACCTCTTCACTGACCTCGTCGATAAAACTGTCGGTATTGGCCATGTTTGCCGCTCACCCCCAAGCATTCCTCGAGGCCCCAATAGCGCGGGCGACGGGGCCGCCGCAAGGGCCGGCCCGCGCCTTGGGTCTGGATTGTGCACGGATCCCCTGCAATCTGTGCGCGACACGGGGTCAGCGCCGTGCGGGATCAGCGTTGCGCCGCGTTGCAGAAAAAACTAATCTGAACGGAATGGTTCAGCGTATTTGAAGAACGCACCAAACAAACAATCGGCATGGACCGCGCGGCTTGGCGGCGGGCGTGGCCGGGAAAGACGCAGTAATCGGCATGAAACCTTTTCCCTTGATCATCGCGGCGCTGGTCTGCGTCGCCCTGTATTTCGTCATTCTCGACCGTGAAAGCCTCGTCGATTTCGCGGCGCGCTACGCGCCCGAGCCGACGATGAACGTGCCCGTCGATGAAACCTCCCTCGCCGAAGTGGCCGCGGCAGAGGCCGCCGATGATGATCGCGTGCACGTGACCGTGCGCCGGTCCGCGGCCCAGGTGACCGAGAACGCCGTTCTGTTGCGCGGCCGGACCGAGGCGATCCGGCAGGTCGACGTCGCCGCCGAAACCTCGGGCCGCGTGATCTCGGAGCCGATCCGGGCCGGCGCCTTCGTCGAGGAAGGGCAGCTTCTGTGCGAGATCGACCCGGGCACCCGCCTGACCTCGCTGGAAGAAGCGCAAGCCGCGCTTGAGACCGCACAGGCCCGCCTGCCCGAGGCCGAGGCGCAACTGGCCGGGGCGCGGGCGCAACTGGCCGCCGCCGAGATCGACGCCAACGCGGCCACCCGGCTGAGCGAACGGGGCTTCGGGTCGGAAACAGCGGCCGCCAGCGCCGAGGCAGGACGCGAAAGCGCATTGGCGGCCATCGCCGCCGCCGAGGCCGGCGTGGCGCAGGCGCGGTCGACCATCCGCTCGGCCGAGGCCGCCGTGGCCAGCGCCGAGGAGGAGATCGCCAACCTGACCATCAGCGCGCCATTCCCCGGGTTCCTCGAGTCCGACACGGCGGAACTGGGCAGCCTGATGCAGCCCGGCAGCCTGTGCGCCACGGTGATCCAGCTTGACCCGATGAAACTGGTGGGCTTCGTCCCCGAGGCCGAGGTCGACCGGATCGCGCTTGGCGCCATGGCCGGGGCGCGGCTGGCCTCGGGGCGCGAGGTGGTGGGCGAGGTGACGTTCCTCAGCCGCTCCGCCGATGAGCAGACCCGCACCTTCCGCGTGGAAATCACGGTGGCCAATCCCGACACGACGATCCGCGACGGCCAGACTGCCGATATCCTGATCCAGACGGCGGGCACGCCCGCGCATCTGCTGCCGGCCTCGGCCATGACGCTGAACGATGGCGGCCAGCTTGGCGTGCGCATCGTCGAGGACGGCATCGTCCGCTTCGTGCCGGTGCGCATGATCCGCGACACGGCGAACGGCGTCTGGCTGGAGGGCCTGCCCGAGGTGGCCGATGTCATCACCGTGGGACAGGAATTCGTGACCGAAGGCGTCGAGGTGCGCACCAGTTACGAGGAGCTGACGCAATGATCGGCGTCATCGACTGGGCGGCCAGCCGTGCGCGGATGGTCATCGCCTTCATCGTGCTGTCGCTGGTCATCGGCACGGCGGCCTATGTCGGCCTGCCGAAAGAGGGCGAGCCGGATATCGACATCCCGGGGCTGTTCGTCTCGGTGCCCTTCCCCGGCATCTCGGCCGAGGACAGCGAGCGCCTGCTGGTCCGCCCGATGGAATCCGAGTTCCAGGATCTCGATGGGCTGACCTCGATCAACGCGACCGCCTCGGAGGGCTTCGCGGGGGTGTTCCTCGAATTCGAATTCGGCTGGGACAAGAGCGCAACCATCGCCGATGTGCGCGACGCGATGGGCCGTGCGGAGTCGCAGTTTCCCGACGGGGCCGAAAGCTACGCCATCAACGAGATCAACTTCTCGGAATTCCCGATCATCGTCGTGGCCTTGTCGGGCGACGCGCCGGAACGCACGCTGATCCGCCTCGCCCAGGAAATGCAGGACGCGTTGGAGACCCTCACCCCGGTGCTGGAAGCAGGCCTTGCGGGCAGCCGCGAGGAAATGCTGGAGGTGCTGATCGACCCGATCGCGCTAGAGGCTTATGACGTCACCGCCGCGGACCTGATCAACGCGGTCGTCAACAACAACCAGTTGATCGCCGCGGGCGAAATCGAAACCGAGGGCGGGGCGATCTCGGTCAAGATCCCGTCCAGTTTCGACAGCGCGGAAGATGTCTACAACCTGCCGATCAGCGTGAATGGTGACCGGGTGGTGACACTGGGGGAGTTGGCCGAGATCCGCCTGACCTACCGGGACCGGACCGGCACCGCCCGCTACAACGGTGAGCCGACCATCGCATTGCAGGTGGTCAAGCGCCTCGGCTTCAACATCATCGACACCGCCGAGCTGGTCCGCCAGACCGTCGAGGAGGTGCGCGCGACCTGGCCGCAGGAATTGCAGGACGCCGTTCAGGTGGACACAACACTCGATCAGTCGGTGCAGGTTCAGGGCATGGTGCGCCAGCTGGAGGGGTCGGTCCTGACCGCCATCGCGCTGGTGATGATCGTGGTGCTGGCCTCGCTCGGGACGCGCTCGGCGCTGCTGGTGGGGTTCGCCATCCCGACCTCGTTCCTTTTGTGCTTCATCCTGCTGGGCGTCATGGGCGTGCCCGTCTCGAACATCGTGATGTTCGGCCTGATCCTCGCCGTGGGGATGCTGGTGGACGGGGCCATCGTGGTCGTCGAATATGCCGACAAGCGCCTGCAGGACGGGGCGCGGCCGATGCAGGCCTATACCGACGCCGCCAAGCGCATGTTCTGGCCGGTCGTGTCCTCCACCGCGACGACGCTCTGCGCCTTCCTGCCCATGCTGTTCTGGCCTGGCGTACCGGGTGAGTTCATGGGCATGCTGCCCGTGACGCTGATCTTCGTCCTGTCCGCCTCGCTGATCGTGGCGCTGATCTACCTGCCGGTTCTGGGCGGGGTCGCGGCGCGGTTCAGCCGCGTCGTTGACCATGCATCCGCAGCCTTCAAGCGCCTCGTGCCGATCTACCTGCTGCGGGTCGCCATCGCGGCGGCGGTCGCCTTTGGCCTGTTCCAGGCGGCGATGCTGACGATCAACGGGCAGGCCTTCTTCCCACCGGGCTCGCCTGCGCTGATGACAATGGCGCCGGGTATTGTGGCCTTCGTGGTGCTGTCGGCGATCATGTCGGTGGTGCTTGGCTCCATCCAGCTGCCGCAGCGCGAAAAGCGGGTGCAGGCGGGGTATCGCCGCTCGCCCTTCGGCTGGGTCATCCATGCCATCGTCGCAAACCCGATCATGCCGCTGGTGATGATCGGCGTGGTCGGGGCCTTCGTCGTGTCGGTCTTCCTCTACTTCGTCGAGAACAACAACGGCGTGGAGTTCTTCGTCGAGAACGAACCCGAGAATGCGATCGTCTATGTCCGGGCGCGCGGCAACCTGTCGGTCGCCGAACAGGACCGGCTGGTCGGCCTTGTCGAGAGGGAGGTGCTCGGCACCCCCGGCGTGCGCGACGTCTTTGCCTTTGCCGGTGATGGCGGGCTGAACAACAACACCGGCGGCGCGTCGGCGCCCGCCGATACCATCGGGCAGGTCCAGATCGACCTCGAACCTTGGGGGGAGCGGGCCGATGGCGACCTGATCCTCGAACGGCTTCAGGCCCGCCTCGACCAGATCCCCGGCATCATGGTCGAGATCTTCTCGCAAGCGCGCGGGCCCGCCAGTGGCAAGCCCATCGACCTGCGCCTGTCCGGCGACAACTGGGAGGAGTTGCAGGAAGCCACCCAGATCGTCCGCACGAGGTTCGAGGGCCTCGCCGGCCTGACCCTGATCGAGGACACGCTGCCGCTGCCCGGCATCGACTGGCAGATCGACGTGGATGTCGAAGCCGCCGGCCGGTTCGGCGCCGACGTCGCCACCGTGGGGGCGATGGTCCAGCTTGTCACGCGCGGCATCCTGCTCGACACAATGCGTGTGCCCTCCTCGGACGAAGAGATCGACATCCGCGTGCGGTTCCCCGAGGAGTCGCGCGTGCTCTCGACGCTGGACACGATGCGCGTGCGCACCATGGACGGTCTGGTGCCCCTGTCGAATTTCGTCACCTACACCCCGGCCCCGCAACTGGCCGAGATCAGCCGCGTCGACCAGTCCCGCGTGTTCGAGGTGAAGGCCGACGTGCTGGCCGCGCTCTTCCGGGTCGACGATGCCGAGGGGGAGACGGTCGCCTACCTGCGGGACACCGCCAATCCCACGGTCGAGGGCGACGCCGATTTCACGATCGGCGAGACATCGTGGCAGATCTACCTGCTGTCCGGCGAGCTGGGGGCCGACGCGATCGCGGCCGGCCTGGCCGACGGCGATCTGACCACCGTTCCGGTAACGGCGAACGAACGCATCGCCCTCATCACCGATTGGCTGGAGACGGAAAACCCCCTGCCCGCCTCGGTCGGCTGGGAATGGGCCGGCGACCAGGAGGACCAGGCCGAAAGCCAGGCCTTCCTCGGGCAGGCCTTCGGCGCGGCACTGGGGCTGATGTTCATCATCCTGCTGGCGCAGTTCAACTCGGTCTACAACGCGGTGCTGGTGCTTCTGGCGGTGGTCCTGTCGACCACGGGCGTGCTGATCGGCATGCTGGTGATGGACCAGACTTTCTCCATCATCATGACCGGCACCGGGATCGTGGCCTTGGCCGGGATCGTGGTGAACAACAACATCGTCCTGATCGACACCTACCAGGAATATTCCCGCTACATGCCCCGGATCGAGGCGATCACCCGCACGGCCGAGGCGCGCATCCGCCCGGTCCTGCTGACCACGATCACCACCATGGCGGGGCTCGCGCCGATGATGTTCGGCATCTCGCTCGATTTCGGCAATGGCGGCTACACGATCGACAGCCCAACCGCGCTGTGGTGGAAGCAACTGGCCACGGCGGTCGTGTTCGGCCTCGGCATTGCGACCGTGCTGACCCTCGTCTTCACGCCCTCGCTGCTGGCCCTGCGCATCTGGTCCGGCACCACGGTCGGATGGATCGGCAAAGGCCTCGCCCGCGCCGGCGCCCATCGCATGAGCCGCGCAGCACAGGACTGGGCCACCACGCGCGCCGCACGCCGCGTCTACGACCCGGTGATCTATTGGGACGAACGCCCGGAACCGCCGGTCGAGGACACCCCCTCGCCCGCGGACACCACCGAAGAGTTGCCCGAAAACACCGAAACGCCGAACGCGCCCGACACGGACACACGGGCCGACCCGGAGCCGGAGCAAAACGCTCACGACCCCGACGCCCCGCCGCAACCGCCCTTGCGCGCCGCCGAATAACCAGCGGCCCGCCCCTCCTTCATCTTGGCCAAAAAACTCCCGCCGGAGGCATCAGGGCCGAGGGGGGCTCAAGGCCCCCCGAGGCGCTTTCCCGGGCGACGTCGAAGACGGCGCAATCCCTCAGTCGAGATCGTCCCCGGCCATCTGCCGGGCCCAGAGGCTCGCGTAGCGCCCGCCTTTGGCCAGCAGCGCGACATGGGTGCCGGATTCCACGACCCCGCCCGCCTCCAGCACAAGGATCCGGTCCGAGTCCACGATGGTCGAAAGCCGATGCGCGATGGTGATGACCGACCGCCCCTGCCCCATCATGCGCAGTTCCGACTGGATGCCCCGCTCGGTTTCGGTGTCGAGCGCCGAAGTCGCCTCGTCCAGCAACAGGATCGGCGGGTCCTTCAGCAAGGTCCGGGCGATGCCCACCCGCTGCTTCTCCCCGCCCGACAGCTTCAGGCCCCGCTCGCCCACCATCGTGTCGTAGCCCTGCGGCAGCCCGAGGATGAAATCGTGGATCTTGGCGGCGCGGGCGGCGGCGGTGACCTCCGCCTCGCTGGCCTCGGGGCGGCCATAGGCGATGTTGTAGCGGATCGTGTCGTTGAACAGCACCGTGTCCTGCGGCACCACGCCGATGGCGTCATGCAGGCTGTCCTGCGTGACATCGCGCAGGTCCTGGCCATCGATCCGGATCGCCCCGCCCGTGACGTCGTAAAAGCGGAACAGAAGCCGCCCGATGGTGGATTTCCCCGCCCCCGAGGACCCGACCAGCGCCACGGTTTCCCCCGGCGCAACCCGGAAGGAGATGCCCTTGAGGATCGCGCGTTCGCTATCATAGGCAAAGCGCACATCCTCGAACACGACCTCGCCGCCCGACACCGAAAGGGCGCGCGCGCCGGGCTTGTCCGCCACCTCGGCGGGTTGCTCCAGCAGGTCGAACATCTCGCCCATGTCGACAAGGCTCTGGCGGATCTCGCGATAGACGGTGCCGAGGAAGTTCAACGGCATGGTGATCTGGATCATGTAGGCGTTGACCATGACGAAATCGCCGACGGTCAGGGACCCGTCGGCCACGCCGAGCGCGGCCATGACCATCACGATCACAAGCCCGGTGGTGATGATCAGCGACTGGCCGAAATTCAGAAAGGCCAGCGACAGCGAGGTGCGGATCGCGGCATCCTCGTAGCCGGCCATCGCCCCGTCATAGCGCTCGGCCTCGCGCCTCTCGGCGCCGAAATACTTGACGGTTTCGAAATTCAGCAGGCTGTCGATCGCCTTCTGGTTGGCGTCGGTGTCCTGCTTGTTCATCTCGCGCCGGATTTTCACCCGCCATTCCGTCACCTTGAAGGTGAAGACGATGTAAAGCGCGATGGTGACGGCAAGGACCAGCAGGTAGCTGATATCGAAGACCACGGCGAGGATGATCCCGGTCAGCAGCAGTTCCAGGATCAGAGGACCGACCGAGAAGAGCATGAAGCGCAACAGGAACTCGACGCCTTTCACCCCCCGCTCGATGATCCGCGACAGCCCGCCGGTCTTGCGTGTGATGTGGTAGCGCAGCGACAGCGCATGGATGTGCTGGAACGTCTCCAGCGCCAGTTGCCGGAGCGCGCGCTGCGCCACGCGGGCAAAGACCGCATCGCGCAACTGCTGGAAGCCGACGGTGCCAAGGCGCGCAAACCCATAGGCCACGGTCAGGCCGACGGCCCCAAGGGCCAGCATCCAGGCCGGCGATCCATCGGCCTCGCCGGCCAGCACGTCGACGGCGGCCTTGTAGACGAAGGGGGTGGCCACGGTCACGATCTTGGCCAGCGCCAGCATCGCCAGCGCGATCACGACGCGCCGCTTCACCCAGGGCTTGTCCTCGGGCCAGAGATAGGGGGCCACCTTGCGGATCGTGCGCAGGGCCGAGCGGCGCTCGGCCTGTTCCAGACCAGCGTCACCCGGATCGCCGCCGGTCACCTGATCGGTCTTGCGCCCCGGTTGGGCACCGGTCGGGGTGGTTGCATCGGCTGGCATGGATGGATTCCGCTGGCTGTTCGACCCCTACCTAGGTCCCTGCGCGCGGAAACACCAGTGCGCGACGATCCCTAGCCCTCGTCAGGCGCCCCTTGCGAGACCGGCAGGTCCGGCAGACGAAAGATCTGGCCCGGGAAGATCCAGTTCGGGTCCTGGATCTGGTCGCGGTTTTCCTCGAAGATCTGCACATAGGCCAGGCCATCGCCGAAGTTTTCCTCGGCGATCCCCCACAGCGTGAAGCCCGGCTGCACCGTCATCACCGAGACGCCCCCGCCGATCATCAGCGGCGCTGCCGCCACACGCGCGGGGTCTTCGCGCAGGAAGGGCGTTTCGACTTCCGAGGTCACGTTCCCTTCTGGTGACAGTTCGGTCACGCGAAGCGTGTAGGTGCCTGGGTCGATATCGGGCAGGTCCAGCGACCAGTTGCCGGACGGGCCGACCTCGCCCAGACGGATGGGTTGGTTGTCGAGGAAGACCTGCAGCTGCGCTTCGGCTGCGCCGCGCCCGGAAAGAATGACATCGCCCTCGGTGTCATAGGAAATCGCGTCGAGGCGCACCTCGGTCTGAGCGGCGGGCGGGGGCGTTCCGCCTTGGGCCACGCGCACGCCCTCGGGCCCCGCGATGATGACCGAGGGCGCGGCGGGTTCGGTTGGCGTGGCGGTCGCCGGGGCCTCGGCCAATGCGGCGGGCGCGTCGGGGCCGGGGGATGTCGCGGCGCTGGCAGGCTCGTCTGGCACTGTGGTGGACGCGTCGGGGGTGTCGGCCAGCGCGATATCCGTTTCCGGCGCAGCATCCTCGGGGGCGCTTGCCGCCTCGGCGGTGGCCCCGGGGGCGGCCTCGTCACCGCCCGGCGGCGCGGGCACGGCCTCGGGCGTGGCGGCGGCCATCGCCTCCGGCGCACCGAACGGCGCGACGATCACCTGTTCGGCCCCGGCGACCTCGGTCCCGTCGAGACGGGCCATCAGGCTCAGGATGCGCGGGGCGTCGGCGGGCGGCAGGGTCAGCAGCATCGCGAAGCTGCCGCTGCCATCGGCCCGCGTCTCGGCAACGGGAACCCCGTCGAGAAGCAGCTGCACATCGGCCCCGGCGGGCGCGCGACCGGCGATCACCGTCGCGCCGTCCGGGGCGACCCGCACCTGGTCGAAGCTGGGCGGTGCCACGCTCGCCTGCGCCTCGGGCGGGTCCGCCGGTGCGGGCGCCTCGGGTGCGGGGGCTTCGGCTTCGGGGGCCTCCGCCGTCACGTCCGGCTCGGGCGTGACCTCGGCCACCGGGGGCGGGTCCTGCGTGGGGGGCGTGTCGTCCTCCCCGCGCATCAGGCCGTAGCCCACGACCCCGGCCACGAGCAGCACGACCGCGCCTGCGGCCGCACCCACGGCGGGTGTGCTGGTGCCAAAAACGGCGCCGAGTTTCATCGGCTGATCCCCCTGTCGTCCTGTGGTGCGCCCGCCCCTGTCCCCTTGGGTTGAGCGCCCCTCGCTTCGGGGGTATCAGGTCTCAAAATCCCCTCGAATTCAAGGTGCCGCCATGTCGAGCTTTTCCGTCTGTGTCTATTGTGGCTCGCGGGCCGGTCGAAACCCCGCCTACCTGGAGGCCGCGACCGAACTGGGTGCAGCCCTGGCCGAGGCCGGATACCGGTTGGTTTATGGCGCGGGCGATGTCGGCCTGATGGGCGCGGTGGCCCGCGCCGCGCAACAGGCGGGCGGCGAAACCTTCGGCGTGATCCCGACGCATTTGCTGGACCTGGAGGTTGGCAAGCGCGATCTGACCAGCTTCATCGTGACCGAGACGATGCACGAGCGCAAAAAGGTCATGTTCATGAACTCGGACGCGATCGTCATGCTGCCCGGCGGGGCCGGCAGCCTCGACGAGTTCTTCGAGGTTCTGACGTGGCGGCAGCTTGGCCTGCATGACAAGCCGCTGATCCTGCTGGGCACGGAAGGCTACTGGCAGCCGCTGCTCGACCTGGTGGAGCATGTGGTTCGCGAGGGGTTCGCCGACGCCTCGCTGCTGGACTTCTACACGACCGTGCCGGATGTCCCGTCGCTCATGTCGGAGCTTTCGGGTGCTGTGAGCTGAACGTCGCCCAGGAATAGATCGCCAAGGCGACCCAGATCATGGGAAAGGCGATCATGTGCCAGGGCGTCACGACCTCGCCCAGGATCAGGGCGGCGACGCCGAATTGCAGGGTCGGGTTGAGGTATTGCACCAGCCCCACGGTCGCCATGGCGACACGCTTGGTGGCATAGGAAAACAGGATCAGCGGCGTCGCCGTCATCGGGCCGGACGCGATGAGCAGGAGGCTGGTGCCGATGTCATGGCCGAAATGGCCGGCCTCCGCCCCCAGCCAGACCAGGTAGACGGTCGCGATGGGGACAAGGATCAGCACCTCGGCCGTGACCGATACGACCGGCCCGGCCTGCACCCAGCGTTTCAAAAGCCCGTAGATCCCGAAGGTCACCGCCAGCGTCAGGGAAATCCACGGCGCGGCCCCAAGGCCTATGGTCAGCGTGATGACCGCCGCAGCGGCAATCGCAACGGCGAGGAGTTGCGCGCGGCCCAACCCCTCGCGCAGCACGGTGGCCCCCAGCAGGACGGCCACGAGCGGGAAGATGTAGTAGCCGAGCGAGGCCTCGACCGTGCGGCCTGCCTGGATGGCGAAGATGAACAGAAACCAGTTCACCGAGATCATCGCCGAGGCGGCCAGAACGGCGAGAAAGCCCCGTACGGAGCCCAGGGCCCTCGGCACCTCCCGCAAGCGGCGCTGAAGCGCCAGCATGCCTGCGAAAACGATCAGCGACCAAGCGGTGCGATGGGCCAGGACCTCGGCAGGCGGCACATCGGACAAGAGCGCGTAGAACAGCGGCGACAGGCCCCAGATCGTGCAGGCCATGACAAGCGCCAACACGCCTTTCCCGGCGTCCCGCAACAGCAGGCTTGATTGTGCCAGGGGGGGCCGAACCTCGGTCATGGGATCGGCTTTTCACGCGGGCAGGCCGGGGTCAATCCCCGCCCTGCCCCGAGGCTGTCAGTCTTCGGTCAGATGGTCGGCGATCCGCTTGGCCATCTCGTCGATGGGATGGTTGGTCAGCGTCAATGCGACCTCGCCCACCACCCTGTCGGCGACCTCCTTGTGCATCTTGTCCCGCAACTCGCCCAATACCTTGGGGCTGGCGGCGATGATAAGGCGCTTGAACCCGTGGGCATGGGCGCGCTTATAGAGCATTTCTGCCAGATCATCGGCAAAGCGCATCTGTTCGAGATGGTGCCAGTCGGTCTGCTCCACCGCCGAGCGGTGCACGTTTGGTCCATCGTTGAACCGGCCCGGCTTGTCTGTGCCCTGCTGCGCGGTCTTGGGATTGTCCTGCTCCTTCTCGCGCCGGACCTCCAGTTGCGGATAGTCCGCGTCGCCGATGTTTTCGAGAAACAGGGCCTTCTCCCCATCGGCGACCAGAACCCACGTGCCGTTGGTCAGCGGTGAGGGGTTCTTGCGCACCTGGTCGACGGGGGTGGGCGTCATGGAAGGGTCTGCCATCATTTGTTCCTTTCGCCGAGATTGTCGGTGCCGGGGCGGTCTTCGTCAGACTTGGTGACGCGCGTGGCGCCAAAACGCCCGTCATGATCGCGCTTCATCTCGTCCTTCGTGGCGGTCTTGCGGGCAAGAACCCCGCCATCGCGCCCTTGAAAAGCCGGGGCTTTTTCGACGTCACCGATGATCTCGCGGGTCTCGCTGCGACCGTCCTTGGATTTCACGCGCTCTGCCATGGGGTCCTCCTTGTGTGTGCAAGGCAAAAACGCATGCCCGCCCGGGCTTGTTCCAGTTTACCACGTGGAAAGACCGATCCCGAAACGAAAAAAGGCCCGCCGAAGCGGGCCTTTCGAAACGTGTCGGTCGCGGATCAGGCCGCGGCGAGACGCGCCGCGACATTCTCCCAGTTCACCAGCTTGTCGAGGAAGTTCGACAGGTAGGCAGGGCGCTTGTTGCGGAAGTCGATGTAGTAGGAGTGCTCCCACACGTCACAGCCCAGAAGCGCGGTCTGCCCGAAGCAGAGCGGGTTCACGCCGTTCTCGGTCTTGGTGACCTTCAGGCTGCCATCGGTATCCTTGACCAGCCAGCACCAGCCCGAGCCGAACTGCCCCGCGCCCGCGGCGGCGAAGTCTTCCTTGAACTTGTCGACCGAGCCGAAGCTTTCTGTGATGGCCGCTTCCAGCTCGCCGGGCATGCCGCCGGTGCCGGGGCCCATCATTTCCCAGAACTGGACGTGGTTCCAGTGCTGCGAGGCGTTGTTGAAGATGCCGTTCTGCGCAACCGCGCCCGCCTGGTAGGTGCCGGTGATGATCTCTTCGACCGACTTGCCTTCCCACTCGGTGCCCGCGATCAGCTTGTTGCCGTTGTCGACATAGGCCTTGTGGTGCAGGTCGTGGTGGTATTCCAGCGTCTCGGCGGACATGCCGAGATCGGCCAGCGCGTCATGGGCGTAGGGAAGATCGGGAAGTTCAAAAGCCATCGTGGCCCCCTGTTCTGCGGTTGTCTATTGGCCTTGAGATGGAGGTCGGGGCGGGGTTTCGTCAACCCCAACACCCCGCCTCGCAGGGAAATTCCCAAGATTTCTGTCGGGTATTCGGAGGCCACCCCCGCGAAACGCTAGTGGTATCCGACGGCCCCGCCCTCTTTCGCCGAAAGCGCCAAAAGGTCGAACACATACCGCGCGACCGAGCGGAAGCAGATCACGCGGACCGTTTCCTCGCCCGTCATCCAGAAGGCGCCCGCAACCTGTGCCAGCCGCGTGCGGCGCATCTCACCCGGTCCGAAGGCCTCGCGCGACAGGTCGGCGGGGCTGACCTTGGCCAACACGTCGCGCCATCCCGCACCCGCGACCTCGAACACCGCGCGGGCGTCCGAGACGTTGAGCGCAAGGTGATGCGCCGCGCCCATCTGCGCGGAGATCTGCGCGGCCATCCCGGTCGCGGCGTCATGCGGGCAGATGACCAGCAATTCGTCGGGCGACATCCATGCCACGCTGACCTCGCCCTCGGTCACCACGGCGCGCTGTCCCGGCACATCGCAGCCGGTGGCCGCCTTGATCGCCGCTGCCGTGTCGGGGGCGGACAGGTCACCCCGAAAGGTGACCATGCCCACCAGTCCCGCTTCGCGAACCGTGACGAGGCCCTGCGCCTCGGCCCCCGGAAGTGCGCTTGCCAGATCAGACATTCTGCTTCTCCCCCTCGGGATCATAGAACACGGGGCTGACGATCCGCGCCTTCACAGTGCGATCCCCGGTCGTGTTGAACTCCAGCACTTCTCCCATGCGGTCAGGGCCGTTCAGGACCAGCCCCATAGCGATGCCCTTGTCCAAGGTCGGCGAGTAATAGGTCGAGGTCACACGTCCTTGCGTGTTCCCCTGCCCGTTCGCGTTCTCACCCTCGGCCATGGCGTAGCTGCCATCGGGCAGGACCGAGCCATCGAGCGTCTCGAGCCCCACCAGTTTCCAGCGGGCGGGATCAGTCATGTGGCTGCGTTGCTGACCGCGCTTGCCGAGGAAATCGTCCTTCTTCTTGGAAATCGCCCAGTCGAGGCCAAGGTCCTGCGGAATGACCGTGCCGTCGGTCTCGTCCCCGATCATGATGAAGCCCTTCTCGGCGCGCATCACGTGCAGCGCCTCGGTGCCGTAGGGGGTCGCGTCGAACTCGGCCCCGGCATCCAGCAGCGCCTCCCAAAGCGCGCGGCCCTGGCTGGCTGGAACCGCGACCTCGAAGGACAATTCCCCCGAGAAGGAGATGCGGAAGACGCGGGCGTCGAACGCGCCAAGTTTTCCCTCGGCCCAGGCCATGAAGGGCAGCGCGTCTTTCGACAGGTCGATGTCACCGCCCAACTTTTGCAGCACCTTCCGGGCGTTCGGGCCGACCACGGCCACCTGCGCCCATTGCTCGGTCACGTTGGCGGTGTAGACCTTCCAGTCCCACCATTCGCATTGCAGCCAATCTTCCATATGGGCGTGGATCGACTCGGTCCCGCCGGTGGTGGTGTGGCAAAGGAAGGTGTCCTCATCCAGCCGCGCCACGACACCGTCATCCATCAGGAACCCGTTTTCCGAGCACATCAGCCCGTAGCGGCATTTGCCCGGTTTCAGAGTGCTCATCATGTTGGTGTAGAGCATGTCCATGAAACGGCCCGCATCCGGCCCCTTGACGATGATCTTGCCAAGGGTCGAGGCATCGAGCAGGCCAAGTGAATTGCGCGTCGCCGTGATCTCGCGATTGACGGCCTGGCGGTGGCTTTCGCCGTCGCGCGGGAAGCAGTAGGGCCGGCGCCACTGGCCGACCGGTTCCCAATGCGCGCCGTTGGCCTCGTGCCAGTCCTGCATCGGCGTGCGGCGCAGCGGCTGGAACACGTCGCCGCGCGCCTCGCCCGCGATCGCGCCCATGGAAATGGGCGTGTAGGGCGGGCGGAACGTGGTGGTGCCGACCTGCGGGATGGCCGCGTTCAACTCGCCTGCAAGGATGGCCAGCCCGTTGATATTGCTCAGCTTGCCCTGATCCGTGGCCATGCCGAGCGTGGTGTAGCGCTTGGTATGTTCGACGCTTTCATACCCCTCGCGCGCGGCCAGTTGCACGTCCGACACCTTCACGTCGTTCTGGAAGTCGAGCCACATCTTGGCGCGCTTCTTGGGGCCTGCGCCCTGGGGCATCATCCAGATCGGGGCGAGTGGCGCCTCGTCTGGCGCGTCGGCCTGGACGACGGGCGCGTCAGCCGCCGTCTTGCCGATCTGCCCGAGCATCCCGCGCGTGGCGGCACTGGTATTCGGCAGCACTTCGGCGGCGTACAGCGCGCCGTCCGACGACCCGACACAGGTGACGAACCCCGCGCCGTCATGGCTGGTGGGCGGGCGGGCGTGATCGGGGCGGAAGAAGGCCCCGGCCTCGTCCCAATTCAGCTTGCCGCCGCAATGGGACCAGAGGTGGACGACAGGCGACCAGCCGCCCGACATGGCGACGGCATCGCACACGACCTCTTCGACCACGGCCCCTTCGCCCGCCTGTCGGCAAAGCTTTACCGCCACGACACCGCGCAGGCCCTTCACGCCCGCGATCCCCATGCCGGTCTTGACCTCGATCCCCAGCGCGCGCGCCTGATCCGGCAAAGCGCCGTTCGCCTCGGGGCGGGCATCGACGATACAGGGCACGTCCAGCCCCGCCTGCTTGATCGCGATGGCGGTGCGGTAGGCGTCGTCATTGTTGGTCACGACAACGGTGCGGTCGCCCGCGCTGACGCCCCAGTTGACGATGTAGTCACGCATGGCGCTGGCCAGCATGACGCCCGGCTTGTCATTGCCGGGGAAGCTCAGCGGGCGCTCCAACGCGCCGGTGGCCGAGATCACCTGTTTCGTGCGGATACGCCACAGGCGGTGGCGCGGCGCGTCGGCCTCGGGGGTGTGGTCGGCCACGCGCTCGTAGGCGATGACATAGCCGTGGTCATAGACGCCCGCGACCATAGTGCGGGGCCGGATATGCACGTTATCCATGCCCTCAAGCTCGGACAGCGTCGCCGCGACCCAATCCTCGGCCGGCTTGCCGTCGATACTCACGCCATCGACGGGTGCGCGGCCGCCGAAATGGGGCGTCTGCTCGCACAGCAGCACCCTGGCACCGGCACGTCCGGCCTCAAGCGCGGATTGCAGCCCGGCAATCCCGCCGCCCGCGATCACCACGTCGACATGGGCATAGAAATGCTCGTAGCGGTCGGCGTCGCGCTCCTTGGGCACCTTGCCCAAGCCCGCGGACTGGCGAATGACCGGCTCGAACACGTGCTTCCAGAAGGGGCGCGGGTGGATGAAGGTCTTGTAGTAGAACCCCGCCGGCAGGAAGCGCGACAGCGCCGCGTTCACCTCGCCGATATCCCAGTCGAGGCTGGGCCAGTGGTTCTGGCTTTCGGCGGTCAGACCGTCGAACAGCTCGGTCGTGGTGGCGCGCTGGTTCGGCTCGAACTTCGCGCCCTTGCCCAGGCCCATCAGTGCATTCGGCTCTTCCGCGCCGGAGGTCATGACCCCGCGCGGGCGGTGATACTTGAAGGACCGTCCCATGATCGTCTGACTATTGGCCAGAAGCGCCGAGGCGAGCGTGTCGCCCTCGACCCCCTTGAAGGACTTGCCGTTGAAGGTGAACGTCAGCTGGCGGCTGCGGTCGATCAGGCGACCGCCGGTGGAAAGACGGGTGCTCATGCCTGGCTCCAGTCGGGTCGTTTGGCGCGGATGGCGTCGATGATGTGCTCGGGCGGTTCGGTCGTCTGGGCCGTGTAGGTGCCGAAAACCTCCAGCGTGGCGGTGTCGCGCGCGGCGAGGAACCACTTGCCGCAGCCATGGGCGTGGCGCCAGCGCTCGAAATGCACGCCCTTGGGGTTGGGGCGCAGAAAGAGGTATTCCTCGAACGCCTCGTCCGTGCTGCCGGGTCCGAAGCGTTTCAGATGCGCCTCGCCGCCGGGGGTCAGCTCGGTTTCATCGGCTTTCACGCCGCAATACGGGCATTCAAGAAGCAGCATCGGATGCCTCCGCAAGCTTGGTCAGAAGGGTTCGGGCGGTCGCGTATTTCTCGGTCAGGCGCGCGCGTTCGGCCGGGTCCAGCGCGGCCAGGCGCGCGGGGTCGGCATTGTCGGCCATGTCGGCCAGCTTGACCTCGCGGCTGATCGGGTTGGCGGCGACGCGCGCGAGGTAGGTGTCATACCCTTCGCCCGGACGCTTGGTGATCGCCTCGACCGCGGCGCAGATATCCGGCGGGAACTTGGCCGCAAGGTCCTCGGCCGTCGTTGCGGTGTCCTCCAGCACGTCGTGCAACAGGGCCACGACCCGCGCATCCCGGTCCGACAGGCTTGCCGAGACCCGCACCAGATGGGTGATGTAGGGATTTCCGGCCTTGTCCACCTGCCCCGCATGGGCATGGAACGCCAGTTCAAACGCCTCGCCGAGGTAAGACTTCATCATGACATCAACTCACACTGTTTTGGTGGCGGCGACGGGCCCGACTTCATGGGCAAGGGCGGGCGCTGGTAAGGCACCATGCCGCGCGGCCACCCGTGTGCCCGGCTGCATCCCCACGATATGCGCGACGCCCTGTATCAATGCGCAACCCCGGCGGCGACGGATTCGTCGATGAACCGGCCTTCGCGGAAGCGGGTCAGCGAAAACTCCTCGGCCAGCGGCGAGTGTCCCTTGGCCATCAACTCGGCCATGGCCCAGCCCGAGCCGGGGATCGCCTTGAACCCACCCGTGCCCCAACCGCAGTTGATGAAGCAGTTTTCGACGGGCTCATTTAATCCTTTAAAAACCGCGGCTTGTCCCGTAGCGGGATTGCGAGGGAGATAGTTCAAGGTCAGCATTCAGTTTAACCATTCACGAATCAGATCGCCAGCGCCGGTCTGAATAGTGCCTATGACCACAAGAGTGATTTCTGCAAGGACCACAGTCCGCCCCGATTGCTCAACACTTGACCTCAATGCCGTGAGACGGTCAGTAAATGCTTGCGCTTCTTGATGTCTGTCAGAGTTTGAGCTTGCAGTGGATTGAAGAACCCAAAGCTTCAATTCCAACTCCGTTATCGAGCGTTTCTGATCGTCGACGATGTTCCTGTATCGAAAAAACAATACAAGGGCAGCGGCGATACAAAGAACTCCAAGTCGATTGAGTTGTTCGAGGTCCTCAACTTTCCAGGCAATGACTGTCAGGTACAACCAAGCCAACAAGACAAGAACACCTAAACCGGTGAGCAGACGGCCAATCAATGTGCGACCCCGGCGGCGACGGATTCGTCGATGAACCGGCCTTCGCGGAAGCGGGTCAGGGAAAACTCCTCGGCCAGCGGCGAGTGGCCCTTGGCCATCAACTCGGCCATCGCCCAGCCCGAGCCGGGGATCGCCTTGAACCCGCCTGTGCCCCAACCGCAGTTGATGAAGCAGTTTTCGACCGGCGTGGTCGAGAGGATGGGCGAGCGGTCGCCGGTCATGTCCACGATCCCGCCCCACCAGCGCAGCATCTTGAGGCGGCTGATGATCGGGAAGGTCTCGACCAGCGCGCGCACGGTCTCCTCGACATGGTGGAAGCTGCCGCGCTGCGTGTAGTTGTTGTAGCCGTCCGCGCCACCGCCGATGACCATCTCGCCCTTGTCGGACTGGCTCATGTAGCCATGCACGGTGTTGGCCATGACGACCACGTCCATGCAGGGCTTGATCGGTTCACTGACCAGCGCCTGCAAGGCAACCGACTCGATCGGCAGGCGGAAGCCCGCCATCTCGGCCAGCACGCCCGAATGACCGGCGACGACGATGCCCAGCTTGGTGCAGCCGATGAACCCCTTGGTCGTTTCCACGCCGATAACCTTGCCGCCGTCGCGGCGCACGCCCGTCACCTCGGTCTGCTGGATGATGTCCATGCCCATGTCCGAACAGGCCCGCGCATAGCCCCAGGCAACCGCATCGTGGCGCGCCGTGCCGCCCCGCGCCTGCCAGAGCGCGCCAAGCACCGGGTAGCGCGGCCCGTCAAGATTGATGATCGGGCAGAGCTCCTTGACCTTTTTCGGGCCGATGAACTCCGTCTCGATGCCCTGCAGCTTGTTGGCATGGGCCGTGCGCTGCCAGCCGCGCAGCTCGTGCTCGGTCTGGGCCAGCATCATCACGCCGCGCGGGCTGAACATGATGTTGTAGTTCAGGTCCTGGCTCAGGGTTTCGTAGAGGCTCCGCGCCTTTTCGAAGATCGCGGCCGACGGATCCTGCAGGTAGTTCGAGCGGATGATCGTCGTGTTGCGGCCCGTGTTGCCGCCGCCAAGCCAGCCCTTCTCGATCACCGCGACATTGCGGATGCCGTGATTGCGCCCGAGGTAGTACGCGGTTGCCAGGCCATGCCCGCCGGCCCCCACGATGATGGCATCGTAGGACTTTTTCGGCGCGGGGCTTTTCCACGCGCGTTCCCAGCCCTGGTGATGGCGGGCGGCTTCGCGGGCGATGGCAAAGGCGGAATAACGGCGCATCGACGACCTCCTGAGACTCTCGCCCCCGTTTGCGGCAGGCTGGCGTGATTTAGGATACTCTTCCCGACACCTCTTCTGCAAAATGCGACCCCGCTTCAAGTTGTCCCGGTGCAAGGGGCCACCCGCGCGCCTTTGACGGGTTTTCGCGGGCGCGCTGGCAGCTTACATGGAGGGCACGACCGGACAAGGGAGAGAGACCCAATGATATTCTGGATCGCGGCCGGCGTTGTCTCGCTGCTGGTAGCCCTGATCATCCTGATGGCGTATCTGCGCCCGCGCGAAGCCGCGACGCCCGCAGCCGCCTATGACCTGCGCGTCTATCGCGATCAGTTGAAAGAGGTCGATCGCGACCTCGACCGTGGCGTGCTGACCGAGGAAGAGGCCGCGCGCGCCCGGACCGAGGTGTCGCGCCGCATCCTGGAGGCCGACAAGGCCCTGCAACGCGCACAAGCCAAAGACGCGGCGGGGCGCGGGGGCCAGTGGCTGATCGCGACCGGTTTGGTGGCCGTGATCGCGGGCGCGGTCGGGGTCTATTACTGGATCGGCGCGCCCGGCTATCCGGACCTGCCGCTGCAAACGCGCATCCAGATGGTCGAGGAAGCCCGCGAAGGCCGCCCGCTTCAGGCCGAAGCCGAGGCGCAGGTCGATATCCGCGAAGGCATGCCCGAACAGCCCGAGCGCGAGGCGCTGGTCGTGCAACTGCGTTCGATCATGGAACAGCGCCCCGATGATGTCGAAGGCTGGACGCTGCTGGCCCAGAACGAGGCGGCGCTCGGGAATTTCGTGGCGGCCCATCGCGCCCAGGCCCACCTGATCGGTTTGCTGGACGAGGATGTGAGCGCGCAGGAATATGTCGACCTGGCCGAGATGATGATCCTCGCGGCGGGCGGCTATGTCTCGCCCGAGGCAGAGGATGCGCTGCTGCGCGCGCTGGAGATGAATTCGCGCAACGGCACGGCGCGCTACTATGCGGGCCTGATGTATGCGCAGCAGGGCCGCCCCGACCTCGCCTACCCGATCTGGCGCAACCTGATGGCCGAAAGCCGCGCCGATGCGCCATGGCTGGACCCGATCCGCCTGCAGATCGAGGAGGTCGCGGCCCTCGCCGGAGATCCGGTCTCGCTGGCCGAACTGCCCCAGCCGGGGCCGGCCACCACGGATCAGGGCATCATGCCGCCGATGCGCGGCCCGACCGACGAAGATGTCGAGGCCGCCGGCGAGATGACGCCCGAACAGCGCGCGCAGATGGTCGAGGGCATGGTCGCCAACCTCTCGGAACGGCTCGCCACCGAAGGCGGCCCGCCCGAGGAATGGGCGCGGCTCATCAACGCCTACATCGTTCTGGGCCGCGTGGAGCAGGCCCGTGCCATTTACTCCGAGGCGACAACGGTTTTCGCCGACGTGCCCGAGGCGATGGCGGTGCTGGAACCGCTCGGCGCGCGCCTGCCCGCGCCTGCCGAAGCCGGAGACGCGCCTGACGGGGCCGACGAGGCCAGCGAGTGATCTTCGACGAGATCGAGGCTTTTGCCGCCGCCCTGCCAGCGCATCGCGGGATCATGGGGCTGGACCTTGGCACCAAGACCATCGGCGTGGCCGTCTCGGACCGGATCCTTTCCGCCGCCACGCCGCTGGAAACCGTGAAGCGCAAGAAATTCACACTCGACGCCGCGCGCCTCGCCGAACTGGCACAGGCGCGGGAGATCGGGGGCCTGATCCTTGGCCTGCCGCGCAACATGGACGGCTCCGAGGGGCCGCGGGCGCAATCGACCCGCGCCTTTGCCCGCAATCTCAGCCATTTGCCTGCCTTCGCGGATCTGCCCATCGCCTATTGGGACGAGCGGCTGAGCACGGTCGCCGCCGAGCGCGCGCTGCTGGAGGCCGACACCACCCGCAAACGCCGCGCCGAGGTGATCGACGCCGTCGCGGCGGGGTATATCCTGCAAGGGGCGCTGGACCGGCTGCGCCATTTGCGCGAAGGATAAGGCCATGAGCGACGGTTTCCCCAAACGGCCCGACACGGATGCGATCTGGACGCGACAGGAGGTCGAAAGCCCCTGCGTGAAGATCTGCGTCATTCACCCCGAGGCACGGCTGTGCACGGGCTGTCTGCGCAGTATCGACGAGATCACCCAGTGGACGAAGATGGGCCCCGAGCGGCGCGCCGAGGTGATGGCGGATCTGCCGTCGCGCCGTGCGGCGCTCAGCAAGCGGCGGGGCGGGCGGGCCGGCCGGCTGAACCGGGCGACACGCGCCGATTGAGGCGCGCCGTCAGAGGCCGAACGCCTTGCGCAGCATGTTCAGCGCCATGATCATGATGAAGATCGCGAAAACGCGTTTCAGCGGCTTGGGGTCCATTGCATGGGCGAGTTTCACGCCGAGGGGCGTTGTGACCAGTGTCATGGCGATGACGGCGACGAAGGCCACGAGGTTGACCTGCCCGATGGTGAACGGCGGGCGGTTCGGCCCCTCGCCCTGGATCATCAGGAACCCCAGAACGCTTGGCACCGCAATGATGACGCCAAAGCCCGCCGCCGTCGCCACGGCGCGATGGATGGGCGTGTTGTAAAGCGTCATCAGGGGAACCCCGAAGCTGCCGCCCCCGATGCCCATCAGGACCGACAGGAAACCGACGATGGGCGAGGCGACGGCGCGCCCGACGCCCTTGGGCATCTCCTGTCCCAGGCGCCAATGCTCGCGTCCAAAGGCAAGGTAGAGGCCCACGATCACGCCAAGAACGCCGAAGATCACCATGAGGACTTCGTTGCGCAGGCCCGATGCCGCGACCACCCCGAGCGCCGCACCGATGGCTATGCCCGGACCCCAGCCTTTCAGGATGTCCCAGTCCACCGCACCCTTCTTGTTATGCGACAGGACCGAGCGGAACGAGGTGACGGCGATGGTCGCCAGCGACGTGGCAAGGCAGATCTGCATCAGGTCCGGCCTGACATATCCCAACCCCTCGAAAGCAAAGTAAAAAGCCGGCACCAGAACGATGCCGCCGCCCACGCCGAGCAGCCCTGCAATCACACCGGCAAATGCGCCGATGGCCAGAACCAGTGCAAGCATCGGCAAGAAGTCCGCGAGTTCGGGCATGTCCCCTCCTGTCCCTGTTCGGCGGCAGCAGGTAACCCATGGCGGGGGCGGGTAAAAGGCCTACCAGGGAATTTGCGTGACCGCCTGCCAGATGAGGCGCAGCGAGATCAGGATCAGAAGGATATCGAGCACGCGGCGGAACCCGTGATCGGTCATGCGCCCGAGGAAAACCTTGCCGATCGCGGTTCCGGCCAGCCCCGCGAGCGACAGGGCGATGATGACCCAGGCCCAGGCCCCGAAGGCGAAGCCAAGCGCGCCGAACACCACCAGTTTCAGGCCATGCTGCACCGTCATCAGCGCGGCGTGAGTCGCGACATGGCCGTGGCGCGGCAGGATCAGCGACTTGGTATAGCCAGCCACGAAAAGGCCCGTCGCGCCGAAGAACATCGTCAGGAAGGACGAGATCGCCCCCGTGACCAACGGCCAGGCCGACAACCAGCGCGGCGGGCGGGCCAGCACGGTCCAGATCACGAAACAGCCGATGCAAAGCTGGATGACCCAAGGCGGCAGTTCGACCACGACAAGGCCGCCAAGAATGGCCCCCGCGATGGACCCGACCGTGAAGGCCTTGAGCGCCGACCATTGCACGTGGCCCAAGAGCAGGCTCATCCGTCCGGCATTCGAGGCCAGCTGCACCGCCCCATGTACAGGGATAAGCGCGGCGGGCGGCACGAGAATGGCCATGACCGCGATCATCAGCGCACCGCCCCCGATCCCCAGCGCGGCGGTGATGAGCGAGGCGATGAAACTGGTCGCCATCAATACCCAGAAGCCAAGCGCCGAAAGGCCCTCGGGCAAGGTGGTGAGCGCCTCAAGCATGGCCAGAGCGCCTCATCGCCCCTGGGCTTCGGGGTTGATCATGTGGATCGGCTCCCCTGCCGCGAAAGCGACGATCTGGTCGTAGATATCGGCAAACTGGGTGTCCAACTCGTCCTCGGTGACGAAGCCGATATGCGGGGTGCCGATGAAATTGGGATGGTTGATCAGCGGATCGTCCGGGTCGGTCAGCGGTTCGGTCTCGAACACATCCACGGCCACGCGTCCAGGGCGACCGGCCTGAAGCGCCGCCAGAAGCGCCCCCGGCTCGACCAGCCCCGCGCGCGAGGTGTTGATGAAGCTGGCCGTGAGTTTCATCGCAGCCAGATCGGCGGCGGTGATCAGGCCCCGGGTTTCGGGCTTCAGCCGGACATGGACCGAGACGAAATCGCTGTCGGCGAAGAAGGCTTCGCGGCTGTCCGCCACGGTCTCGCCATCGGCCCTAGCTCGCGCGCGCCCGTCCTCCGAGGCCCACCAGACGACCTCCATCCCGAAGGCGCGGGCGTATTTCGCGACCTGCCCCGCGATCTTGCCGTAGCCGTATAGCCCCAGCCGTCGCCCGCTCAGCGACTGGCCGACGCCCAACTGCCAGTTACCAGCCTTGAGCGAGGCCATCTGTTGCGGGATCTGCCGCGCGGAGGCGAGGATCAGGGCAAAGGTCAGTTCCGCCGCAGCCACGGAAAACCCGCCGCCGCCCATCTTGGAACAGAGCAGCACGCCGTTGCGGGTGCAGCCCTCCACATCGACATGCGGATAGACCGAGCGCTGCGAGATCAGTTGCAGCTTCGGCAGACGGTCGAGCAGCGCGCCGGTGATCGCAGTACGCTCGCGGAACAGGACCAGGGCCTCGGCCTCGGCCAGACGCTCGGCAAGCGTGTCGATATCCTCGGTATGATCGGTCCAGACCGTCACGTCGTGACCGTCGAGCTTGGCGAAACTGGGCAGGGTTCGCAGGGTGTCGAACCAATCGTCGAGGATATGGACCTTCATCTTCGTCTCTTTTCAGTGACCTTTGGGAGGATGCGCGCGGGCGATGAGCGGCGAATAGACCTTGTCCGAGACCGGCACATCCCAGACGGCAGCCCCGCCTGTCTGCGCGAATTTTTCGACCAGATCGGGGATCGCGGCAAGGTCGGTGATCGTCTCGCCCCCCATCCCGAAGCCGCGCGCGACGGCGGCAAGGTCGGGACGGCCGAACACGGCGCCCTCGTCGGACAGGCCCTCGGCGCGCAGCTTGTGGATCTCCGAGCCATAGGCGCCGTCATTCATCACGATGGTCAGTATGTTCAGGCCATGGCGGGCGATGGTCTCCAACTCCTGGATGTGCATGAGCAGGCTGCCATCGCCATCGAACAGCACCACCGTGTCGCCGCGGCAAGCGACGGCGGTGCCCATGGCGAAGGAGATGCCGTTGCCGATGGCGCCGAACTCCCGGATCGTGAGGAACTTCTCCTGCGGGCGGGCGGGCATATGCGCAAAGAAGAAGGAACAATGGCCGGAGGAGTTCACCATCTGCCAGTCCCTGGGCAGCGCGGCGTCGAGGGCGGCGACCACAGCACGCGGGTCATGCAGGCCCGGCTCGATCTCGAAGGCGGTGCTGTCAGGCGACGCGGTGGCGATGCGCTCGGCCATCTCGTCGCTGCGCCACTCCGCCGGTCTGGAGGCCAGTGCTGCGCACAGCGCCTCGACCCCCAGCTTCGCGTCGGCGCGCAGATGCGCGTCGGCAGCCACACGGCCCTGCGACAGGCTGATCGGATCGGTGTCGATCTGGAGCACGCGGGCCTTGGGCCAGAGGGTGCCGCCATCGGCATTATGCCGCGCCAGCGAACAGCCCACCGCAATCACCAGATCGGCCCCGGCGAAGCAGTCGCGCGCAACCTCGTGGCTGAACCCGCCCGCGACGTTCAGGTTGAACGGATCGTCATGGAAGAGGCCCCGCGCAGGCAGGGTCGTGGCCAGCAGCGCATCGGTTTTCTCGGCCAGCATCCGGCAGGCCGCGCCGGCCTCGGCCTCGACCGCGCCCATGCCGGCCATCACGACGATGCGCTTTGCGTCCGACACAAGTGCCACCGCGCGCGCGATATCGTCGGGATGCGGCGGCATCGGCGACACGATGGGCGCAATCTCGGACGAGGGCGGTGGCAGATCCCCTGCCCCGGTCCAGTCGCGGTTCTGGAGGTCGAAGGGAATGCCCAGCACGACAGGGCGACGTTCCCGTGCCGCCTGGGCGAAGGCGTCGCGGATCGCGACGGGCATCCGGTCGGGCCAGTGGAGGCTGTGATAGGCGGCCCCCGTGGCGGTGACGAAGGGCGCTTGATCAATCGCCTGGTTGTACCAGCCGGATTTCAACGGCGCCTCACCCGCCAACACGACCAAGGGCAAGCGCGCCCGAACAGCCGCCGGAAGGGCTGTCATCAATTGCGTCAGGCCCGGCCCGCAGGTCACCGTGGCAAAGCCCGTTTCCCCGGTCTTGCGCGCATAGGCCATGGCGGCGGCGACGGCGCAGTGTTCGTGGCGCACGTAGATCATCCGCGTGCCGGCCTCGGCCAGTCGGGTTGCGAAATTCATGTTGGCATCGCCCAGAAGCGCGAAGCAGTCGCGCACGCCCTCTTGCGCGACGGATTTTGCGATCACATCAAAGGTTTTCACGACGCAGGCCCCATCAGGGCCGGATCGACCATCACCTCGCCCCGCGCGATCAGGCGCGCGGTGCGGATCAGCCCCGCCGATTGGAAGCTGGGGCCATCGCCATAGGTCAGGGTGACTTCCATCTCGCCCATCGGGTGTTCGATCAGCACGCGGGCGGGCGACGGTGGAATGGGTTTCACGACGCCCTCGGCCACCGTCCCCGGCATCAGCGCGCAGGAGGCGAGGCATTGCGAGCCGGTGACCGCCAGGGTCGGGTGCGTGTCCCACGGCATGAAATAGCGCGCCGCGAAATGCCCGTTGCCCTTGGGCGGCGCGATCAGGCCGATCTTGGGCGTGACGGACTTGGTCACATCGCCCATTCCCATCATCTCGCCGGCCTTGAGGCGGATCGCCTCCATCCGCGCGAAGAGGTCCTTGTTCTCGTTCAGCGCCTCGACCGTCTCGTAACCGGTCACCCCGAAATCCGCCGCCCGGGCGATCATCATCGGCATGGCGACGTCGATGCAGGTCACTTCCACCCCGTCGATCACGTCGATACGGTTGCCGGTCGGAAACATCGCCCCGGTCTTGGAGCCGACCACGTCGAGGAAGTTCAACCCCACGGGCGCCGCCGTGCCCGGCACACCATCGAGCGCGACATCGCCGCGATACTCGACCTGTCCGCCCGGTGTCTGCACCAGCGCCTCGACCGTTGCCCCGGTGTTGACCGCACGGATGCGCACCGGGGTTTCGCCGTCGCGCGCCTCGACCAGCCCCATCTCGATGGCCGCCGGTCCGACGCCCACGAGGATGTTGCCGCAGGTCGGCCCATAATCGACAAGCTCTTCCTCGACCGCGACCTGGGCGAAGAAATAGTCCACGTCGATGCCCGGCTCTTCCGATTTCGACAGCATGGCGGTCTTGGTGGTCACCGCCACGCCGCCGCCAAGGCCGTCGATATTGCGCGGGTTACCCGCGCCGACCACCTGGCACAGCACCTTTGCCAGCTGGTCCAGATCCTCGGGCAGATCCGCGCGCCGGAAATAGGGTCCGCGCGATGTGCCGCCACGCAGAAACCAGAAGGGAACGGGAGTTTGCGTCGTCATGGAAACCTCAGGTGAAGGGCCAGGGGAGATCGAAGAATTCCTGCAACAGGCCAGCCGGGAAATCACGGCCAAGCGTGCCCGCAAGGATCAGCATCAGGGCGATCCCGGCGCCGGTCAGGATCAGGGTCTGGACCCAGCCAATGCGCGCCCGAATGCGCAGGAAGGTCAGAAGGAAGATCGCCAGCGCGATGATGAAGCCGAAAAGCGCCGAGAGCCCGAGCAGAAACGCGAACCAGCCAAGCGTGGCCCATAGGCCATACGGGGCCGAGCCATCCTCGCCGCCCTGCTCGTTATCGGCAAAGAGCGCATGCGTTTCCGGCGCCCGGCGCATCTGCAAGAGCAGCAGAAGCGCACCGATCAGCGTGATGGTGCCGACCGTCAGCGGGAACACCTTGTCGCCGGTGTAGCGGATCGTGAACGCGTCCCAGAGCGCGACCGCGACATAGACCGTCAGCGCCGCCAGGAAGATCACCGGGGCGCGTTTTGCACCGGTGGGGGGCTGGTCATTGCCCAACACGTGCTTGCCCTGCTTGATGCCGATGAAGATCGAAACCGCGGTCAGGGCGAGGATCGACAGGACCAGGGGCGAGGCAATGTAGTCCAGCATGCCCTCCATCCCCGAGGAGCGCAGGCGCGCGCCGGCGATCTGGTAGACCTGGTTGGCGAAGGCCTCGGCCTGGTGCGACAGCACGAAGCCGATCAGGAAGGCCGGGCGCGAGAACTCGAACCGGCGCAGCAGGATGCCCAGCATGCCGATGCCCATCAGCGCCACCAGGTCCCCGAGGGACTGGCGCGACTGGAACGCCGCGAAGGCGATGATCATGAACAAGAACGGCGCGACCAGCGTGAAGCGGATCGTCGTCAGCTTGGCGATCTGGTTGGAAAGCAGGATGCACAGGCCCGCGCCCACGACGTTCGCGAGGGCCAGCGACCAGACGATCGTGTAGGTGATGTCGAGGTTATGGCGCACCATGTGCGGGCCGGGATCGTACCCCAGAAGCGCGATACCGCCGAGAAACACCGCCATGGACCCCGAACCGGGAATCCCGAAGATCAGCGTCGGCACGAGGCCCCCGCCCTCCTTGGCGTTGTTCGAGCTTTCGGGGCCGACGACGCCGCGGATGTCGCCCTTGCCGAATTGCGACTTGTCCTTGGAGGATTGCACGGTGAAGCCATAGGCGATCCAGTCGACGACCGAACCGCCGAGGCCCGGGATCACGCCCACCAGCACGCCGATGGCCGAGCACCGGACCGACAGCCACTTGTTGGCCCACCAATCGCGGATGCCATGCAGCCAGCCCTTGCCGAGGTCCCCGGATTCCGAGATCGCTCGGTCCTGGCGCAACAGGGCCACGATCTCGGGGATGGCGAAGATGCCAAGGCCCACGATCACGAGGCTGAACCCGTCGAGGAGGTAGGGAATATCGTAGGAGGCCATGCGCAGCGACCCGCCCGCCCCGGCCTCGCCAACCGTTCCTAGCATCAGGCCAAGGCCCGCGGCGACGATCCCCTTCAGCGGGATGCGCCCAGCGAGGATGGCCACCATCGACAGCCCCAGAAGCGTCACGGCGAGCATCGCCGGGATTTCGAAGGCGAGGATCAGGGGCCGCGCGATCAGGATGAAGGCGGTCAGGACGATCGCCCCGAGGATGCCGCCGAAGAGCGAGGATATGAACGCCGCCGACAGGGCGCGGGCCGCCTCGCCCTTTTTCGACAAGGGAAAGCCGTCCAGCACCGTGGCTTGGCTCGCCGTCGATCCAGGGATGCCAAGCAGCACACTCGCAAAGGTGTCTGATGTCGGCACCACCGCGATCAAGCCGACCATCAGCGCAAGGCCAGAGACCGGGTCCATCCCGAAGATGAAGGGCAGCACAAGGCTGAGGCCCGCGATGCCGCCGAGACCGGGAAACACGCCCACGGACAGGCCCAGCAGGACGCCCAGCACGAGGAACGCCAATTGTTGCGGTTGGAAGATCAGAACAAGCGCATCACTCAGCGCCGGTCCCGCCGTAGCGAGCAGCTCCATCACGAACATCCTTGATCAGGGTCGACCCGGGGGTCAGCAGGTTGGCAGGGCACATCGCGCCCGCCCCACCGAAAGAAGGTCGGCCCGCGCAATGGTCGCGCGGGCCGGAAGGGTAAAACACGTCAGTCGAGGGTGACGCCGTAGCTTTCCTCGAGCCAGTTGATGACGAACTCGCGGGCGCTGTCATCAACCTGCGTGCCAAGGCGGAAGGCCGCCTGCGCCGCCGCCCCCGTCATCTGCGGGTAATCGCCGAGCGTGGTTTCCGCCATTTCCGCGAAATCCGGACGCGCGATGATCTCGTTCAGCGCATCGGTATAGGCATCGACGATGGCCTGATCCGTGCTGCCCGGCAGGAAGATCATCTTCTGAGCCGGGAAGCCGGCGGTGAAGAACGCCACCCAGGCATCCCATGCGGGGCCCTCGGTTTCGCAAGCCGGCGTCGCCTCGCAGACCTCGGCGAAGGTCGGAATGTCGGGGAAGGTCGGATCGCGGACGATATTGCCTTCGTCATCCAGCGCACCCCAGGTCATCATCGGCACGGCCATACC
This sequence comes from Maritalea mobilis, assembly GCF_019800885.1. GTDB lineage: Bacteria > Pseudomonadota > Alphaproteobacteria > Rhodobacterales > Rhodobacteraceae > Roseibacterium > Roseibacterium beibuensis. The sequence goes on along the minus strand of NZ_JAHVKE010000001.1, from coordinate 486,510 downwards.
GGCCTCGACCATCGGCATCACGGACCGCAGGTAGGCCGACGAGGTCTGGTAGTCGATATTGGCCTCGCCGCGCTCGAACATCAGGCGCCCGTCGCCGCGGCCCTCGATCCCGAAGACAGGCTCGACATTCATGCCAAGCATTTCCCAGGCCAGGTTGGCCACGAGGTCGAGGCGGGTCGCCCCCTGGCTGCCCCAGATGAAGTCGGTGTCCTGCAGTCCGGTCGCGTCCAGCCCGTCCATCAGGCCGGCCAGTTCGTCAGGCAGGTAGGCCACGCCGCCGGTGCCCGAGACGAGCACGACCTGCCAGTCGTTGTATTCGTAGCGCACGCGCGGATCGCCCAGCAGGTAGGGGAACTGCGTCGAGCCCGAGGTGCCGAAGATCAGCGTGCCGTCATCGGTGGTCTGTTCCTGGAACCAGTTGGCGCCACTGGTCGAGCCCGCGCCCGGACGGTAGCGCACGACGACCGTCGGGTTGCCCGGCAGGGCTTCGCTCAGAAGCGGGGCAAAGAAGTTCGCCCAACGGGCCGACCCGCCCGACTCCGAGAACGGGATCACGTATTCGATGGTCTCGCCTTCGAAGCTGACGCCGCCATGGGCCTCGGCAAAGGCGGTGCTCGTCATCGCGGTGCTGGCGGCCAGCATGGCCACCGCGCCGGCGATCCGGCGCGTGGTGGAAATAGTCATTCAGTAGTCCTCCCAGTTACAGCCGGGGGCTCCCTCCAGCGGCATCGGGACAAGCGCCCGTTACCGTCAAACCCGGCTTGATGCGGAAACCCTGACCTGCCAACCTTGCGCGAAGCTTTCGCCGCGTTAAGGAATCTCGTACCCATGCGGATCGTACTTATTGAAGATAATCAGAGCCTTGCGAAGGGGATCACCTATAGGTTGCAGGATTTAGGTCATGCAATCGACGTGCTTTCCGACGGTTTGGCGGCGGATGAGTTCCTGCGCGGCGGTGGCGGCGAGTTGGTGATTCTGGACATCAACCTGCCCCGCATGGACGGGCTTTCGATCCTGCGCGCGATGCGCGCGCGCGGCGATGGGCGACCGGTTCTGCTGCTGACCGCGCGGTCGGAAACCCATGACCGGGTCGAGGGGCTGGACGCGGGCGCGGACGATTACCTCGTCAAACCTTTCGCCATGGCCGAGCTGGAGGCCCGGGTGCGGGCGCTCTCGCGGCGGTTGGATCGCAACCACCGCCCTGCCCTGCGCCTTGGCCCCCTCAGCCTCGATCTCGACGGGCGGCAGGTGGCGATCGCGGGCGAGATCCATGCCCTGCCCCGCCGCGAGATCAGTGTCCTGGAATCGCTGTTGTTGGCCGAGGGGCGGATCGTGCCGAAACATGACCTGCTCGACCACGTTTACGGGACCGGCGCGGATGTCGAGGAAAGCGCGATCGAGGTCCATATCTCCAGGCTGAGGAAGCGGCTGAAACCCCATGGCGTGACGATCCGGGTGCGTCGCGGGCTGGGCTACGCCATCGGGCTCGTCGAGGATACGGCGACCCCATGACAAGCCGGTCACTTCGTCTGCGCCTGACGCTCATCATCCTGTTGCCCCTCATGGCGCTCGGCGCCGCGATTGGCATCTGGCAGGTCGAGCAGTCGCGCCAGACGGCCAGGGATGTGTTCGACCGTTCGCTTCTGACCACGGCGCTGGCCATCGTGGGCGACGTGGCGCGCTCGGGCGGCGACGCGATTTCCATCGAAACGCGCGACCTGCTCTCCGACACCTCGGGCGGGCCGGTGTTTTACCACGTCTATGCGCCCGACGGGGTCTACGTGACGGGATACTCCAGCCCCCCGGTTCCGCACAGCGAGATCATGCCCGCCGACGGGATCCAGTATTTTGACTCCGTCTATAACGGGCGCGCGGTACGGGGGCTGCGCCTCGCGGACCTTGCCACGCTGGACGGGATCTCGGGCACCTATACCTACACCGTCTGGCAGGAGGTGGCGGTGCGTGACGCGTTCCAGGCCCAGCTGATCTGGGGCACCATCGTGATCCTTGGCCTGATCCTTGGGGCGTTGGCGCTGGTGGTCTGGTTCGGCGTGGTGATCGGCTTGCGGCCGCTGGTCGATCTGGAAGATGCGATTTCGCGGCGCGGGCTGGATGACCTCAGCCCCATCCAACGCGCCGTGCCGGAAGAGGTGCAGGGCCTTGTCCGACGTCTGAATGCCCTGTTCGGGCAGGTGACACACGCCATGGAGGCCCAACGCACCCTCATTTCCAACGCCGCGCACCAGTTGCGAAACCCGATTGCCGGAGTGCTGGCGATGGCCGAGGCCGTGCGATCGGCCCCCGATGGCGAACGCGCCCGTGAACGCGCCGAGGACCTCGTCCTGTCGGCGCAACACGCCAGCGATCTGGCCAACCGGCTTCTGACGCTGGAACGCGTGCAATCGGATGCCGCGCCGTTGGACTTCGGCGACATCTCCCTGCCCCATCTCGTGCAAACGGTATTCCGCCCGCACGAGGCCGAGGCCGCGCGCCTTGGTGTGTCGCTTGGGTGCGATCTGCCCGAGGATCTGCCGCCCATCCCGGCCGATCGCGTCTTGTTGGGCGAGGCCCTGACAAACCTGATCGACAACGCGCTCAAGCACGGTGGCCCAGGTCTAAGCCGCGTCGACGTCTCCGCCACCGCGACGCGCGGGCGCGTGACGCTCTCGGTGCGCGACGATGGGCGCGGCGTGCCGCGATCCCAGCATGCAGCGGTTTTGGCCCGGTTCGGTCAGGCCGAGGCCGGCGACGGCACGGGCCTTGGGCTGTCCATCGCCGAGGCCGTGGCCGAACGGCATGGCGGCAGGCTGGCCCTGCCCCCGACCGAGCGCGGGCTGGCCGTGGACATCACCCTGCCGCTGACGCCTCAGCGCCCCACGGCATAGGCCTGCATCAGCCGCGGCGTCGCCGCGCCCTTGACCACGCCATCGGGGCGGCGGGCCACGGCGCACAAGCGCCCGGCCGCCCAGGGGGCCGAAACCTCCAGCCTGTGACCCTTGGCACGCAGGCCCGCGATCGTCGCCTCGGGGAAGGCCGGCTCGACCAGCAAATGCCCCGGCTTGGTGCCACGCGGATAGAAGCTCGCCTGCAGATGCGCGGTGTGGAACAGCGGGCCGTCGATGGCCTCTTGCAGGTTCATGCCGGAATGGATCAGCCGCAGCAGGAAGATCGTCTGCCACTGGTCCTGCTGGTCGCCCCCGGGGGTGCCGAAGGCGTAATCCGTGCCGTCCGCGCCCTGCGCCATCGAGGGCGTCAGGGTCGTGCGCGGGCGCGCGCCGGGCATCAGCGAACTTGGCAGCCCCTCGTCCAGCCAGAACATCTGCGCGCGGGTGTTGAGCGGCACGCCAAGGCCGGGAATGACCGGGTTCGACTTGAGCCACCCGCCCGAGGGCGTGGCCGAGACCATGTTGCCCCAGCGGTCGACCACGTCGATATGCACGGTGTCGCCCTTCTGGTTCGTCAGATGCTCCATCGTGGGCTCGCCGGCCCCGACGCCCGCCTCGGGCGTGGCGCGGGCGGCGCGGTCGAGGAACGCCTTGGCGAGCGCCTCATACCCCTCGATCACGCCGGGCCGTTGGTCGAGCGAGGCCTGATCGGTGATGTCGGCGCGGTGCGCGGCGTTATGGTCCGCCGACAAGAGCGTGTCGATGGGAACATCGCTCAGGGCAGGATCGCCGTAATAGGCCTCCCGGTCGGCGAAGGCGCGTTTCAGCGCCTCGGTGATCAGGTGCACCGCCTCGGGGCCGGTCGGATCCATCGCGGCGAGGTCATCCTCGGCCAGCATCTGGAGCACCTGCAGCAGCACCGGCCCTTGCGTCCAGGCCCCGCATTTCCAGACGGTCCAGCCCGCGTGATCGACGGCCAGGGGCGCTTCGTAGGTGGCCTCCCACTCGGCCATGTCCTGCCCGGTCAGCACACCCTTGCGGCGTTCGCCGGTTGCGTCGATCACACAGGCGTCTTGCAGGTAGGTGTCGATGGCCTCGGCCACGAAGCCCTGCGAATGGGCGCGGCGCGCCGCCTCGATCTGTGCCTCGCGCCCGCCCTCGGCGGCCTCGGCCTCTGCAACGAGGCGCTTCCACATCGCGGCGCAGTCAGAGTTGCGGAACAATTCGCCCGCCTTGGGCGCCTTGCCACCCGGCAGCCAGACCGGGGCGGAGGTTGGCCATTCCTCGCGGAAGACATCGGCCAGCCCGGCGATGGAGTCCGCGACGGCGGCCAGCATGGGGTGGCCGTGTTCGGCATAGTGGATCGCCGGGGCCAGCACCTCGGAGAGCGGCAGGCGGCCATGGTCGCGCAGCATCACCATCCACGCGTCGAACGCGCCCGGCGTCACGGTGGACAGCAGCCCCGAGCCGGGAATGATCTCCAACCCCTCGGCGCGGTAGTGGTCAATCGTGGCCCCGGCGGGCGCCACGCCCTGCCCGCAAATGACGATCGGCGTGTCGGCCCCGGCGGGCCGGACCAGGATCGGCACATCGCCCAAGGGGCCGTTCAGATGCGGCTCGACCACGTTCAGGACAAAGCCCGCGGCGACGGCGGCATCGGCGGCGGTGCCGCCCGCCTCCAGCATCTTCATGCCCGCGCTGGATGCAAGCCAATGCGTCGTCGCAACCATGCCGAAGGTGCCCTGCAATTCCGGACGCGTTGTAAATGTCATTGATCCTTCCCCTCCCCTGTCCCTGATTGTCGTTCGCGCAGCCGGATCAGCCGCGCCGCGATGGGCGCGCCCGAGATCACCAGCATCACGCGCGTCAAATGATGCACGATGACATAGCCCAGATCCGCGCCGACGATAATGGCGAGAACCGTCATTTCCGCCTGCCCGCCCGGCGCGAAGGCAAGGAACCCCTCGACGCCCGGGGCGAGGCCGAAGAAGACCACGATCTCGGTGAAAACCGCCGCGAGGCCCGCCAGGAGGATCACGAAGATAACCCCGGCGGTCACGTCGCGCCGCAACTCGTGCAGCGTGACGCCGACATAGCCCACGCCGATCCCGAGGCCGATCATGAACTGCGCCGTCAGGATAGCTTCGGCGGGCGGGCGGAAATGGATGACGTCGAGCATGGACAGAATGCCAGTCACAATCATCGGCCCGAGGATGGAGGCGCCGAACAGGCCGATCCTCTCGCCCCCCTTCCACCCGAGCAGGGCGGCCCCGACCATGATAAACATCTCGTGGAGGGGAAGCTCGGCCGCAGGCGCACCGATGGGATTGTCCAGCGTGACCCCGAACCCCTGCGTCAGGATGATGGGCGCCAGCGTCACGATGATCAGCACCCGCGTCGCGTGGATCAGCGACAGCGCGCGCACGTCGCCCCCGGCCTCGGCGCCGAAAATCACCATGTCCTGCAATCCACCGGGCATGGAGGCATACCAGCTTGTCGCCCAGTCGAAGCCGTAGACTTTGCGAAAGAACGGAACTCCGACCAGCCCGATCGCCGTGATGTAGAGCGGGATAAGCGCAACCGAGGCCGCCATTTGCGGCAAGCGCCCGACGACCTCGGGCGTGATCGAGGCACCCACCGCCACGCCAAGGATCGTCCGTGCGCCTACCGAGATCTGACCCAGCCCTTTTAGCGGCGCGCCGATCAGCGCGCCGACAAGGCAGGCCGCCATCGGGCCGAATAGAAACGGCAGGGGCAGTCCGAAGATCCAGAAGGCGAAGGCGCCGACGCCCGCCATGCCCAGGGTCAGAGCGCGCCGTTTCAGGATCGGGATGTCAGGCTGGGGCATGTCGGACCTTTGGCAACTCCCTCTTGCATATGCGTGTATCCAGCCGTATGCAATCGCGAACATGAACGGAATTGCCATGGCACAGGACGCCCAACAGCAGGACAGCTCTCAGGGTCACGACACCTATGCCCGACTCCTCTCGGAGATCCGGCATGGACGGCTGTCGCCCGGTGACCGGCTCACCGAGACGGAGCTTGCCGCGCGCCTCGGTACGTCGCGCACACCCGTGCGCGAGGCGATCCGCCTGCTGGAAGCCGATGGGCTGGTCGTGCACACCCCGCGCGTCGGCGCCGTGATCCGTCAGCTCGACTACGCCGAGATCACCGAGCTTTACGAGATGCGCGGCGTGCTGGAGGGGACGGCCGCCCGCTTCGCCGCCCGCGCCGCCTACCCGTCCGAGATCGACGAGATGGAGGCGATCAACGCCGAGATGGCCGCCAGCCTGTCGAATGTCGATCAGCTTTACGAGGCGAACCGGCAGTTCCACGACATCCTGCGCAATGCCGCGCGCAACCGGTTCCTGCTGCGGGCGGTCGAGGCGGTTCAGAAGACGCTGCTGATCCTCGGCCCCTCGACCATGGAGGAAGGCAGCCGCGCCGAGGCCGCCGTGGCCGAACATGCCGCCCTGATCGCGGCCCTGCGCGCGCGGGACGGAGACGCCGCCGAAGCGGCGATGCGCGCCCATATCGAGGCCGCCCACAAGGCGCGCCAGATCCAACTGAGGAAGGGAGGCCCTGCGTGAGCCAGCTCGACCAGACCCATTGGGACCTTGTGATCGTGGGCGGCGGCAACGCGGCCCTCTGCGCCGCGATCGAGGCCGCTGAGGCCGGGATGCGCCCGCTGATCCTCGAAGCCGCGCCGAAACCCTATCGCGGCGGCAACTCCCGCCACACGCGGAACTTCCGCTGCATGCATCACGGCCCCCTGTCGGTCCTGACCGGAACCTATGACGAGGAGGAGTATTTCGACGACCTTCTACGCGTGACCAAGGGCGAGACCGACGAACACCTCGCCCGGCTTGCCATCCGCACCAGCGAGGACTGCCTGCCCTGGATGGAGGCGCATGGCGTTGCCTTCCAGCCGTCCCTGTCCGGCACGCTGTCGCTCTCGCGAACCAACGCGTTCTTCCTTGGTGGCGGCAAGGCCTTGGTGAACGCCTATTACAACACCGCCGAGGACCTCGGCGTCACCGTCGCCTACGAGGCCGAGGTGACCCAGATCCATGTGCAGGATGACCGGTTCGAGGGTGTGACCGCCAGGATCGGTGGCGAAGACATGCGGATCGAAGGCAAGGGGCTGATCCTCGCCTCGGGCGGGTTTCAGGCCGATCTCGATTGGCTGGCCCGGGCCTGGGGACCGTCGGCCAAGAATTTCCTGATCCGGGGCACCCCCTATAATCGCGGCGTGCCGCTGAAACAGATGCTGGACAAGGGCGCGGACAGCGTGGGCGACCCGACGCAATGCCATGCCGTCGCCATCGACGGACGCGCGGCCAAGTTCGATGGCGGCATCGTCACGCGGCTCGACTGTGTGCCCTTCTCTGTCGTGGTGAACCGCGACGGGGACCGCTTCTACGACGAAGGCGAAGATGTCTGGCCCAAGCGCTACGCGATCTGGGGGCGGCTTGTGGCGGCGCAGCCCGACCAGGTGGCCTACGCGATCATCGACGCCAAGTCGCTGGAACTGTTCATGCCCTCGGTCTACCCGCCCGAGAAAGCCGACACTCTGGAGGGCCTCGCACAAAAACTGGGCCTGCCGGGCAACAAGCTGCGCGAGACGGTCGATGCCTTCAACGCCGCCTGCCAGCCGGGCGCGTTCCACCCGACCGAGCTGGACGGCCTGGCGACCGATGGGTTGGAACCGCCCAAGACCAACTGGGCCAGGCCCATCACCGAACCGCCCTTTTACGGCTATTCGCTGCGCCCCGGGGTGACCTTCACCTATCTCGGCCTCAAGGTCGACGACACGGCCCGCGTGTCGGGCCCGCATGGCCGCTTCGCCAATATCTGGGCCGCGGGCGAGATCATGGCGGGGTCGATCCTTGGCCAGGGCTATCTCGCCGGGTTCGGCATGACCATCGGCACGGTCTTCGGACGCATCGCAGGACAGGAGGCCGCGCGCCATGTTTGACCAAGCCCCCAAGCTGAGTGCGACCGAGGAAGCGCGCCGCCAGATCGAGATCTGCAATGCCTGCCGCTATTGCGAGGGCTATTGCGCCGTCTTCCCCTCGGCCTTTTCGCAGCGCGCCTTTTCCGATGGCGACATCACGCAACTGGCCAGCCTCTGCCACAACTGCCGGGGCTGCTACTACGCCTGCCAATATACCGAGCCGCATGAATTCGCGCTGAACCTGCCGCAGGCCCTGGCCGAGGTGCGCGTCGAAAGCTGGGAACGTTTCGCCTGGCCCGGCGCCTTCGCGCGCATCTTTCAGCAATCCGGCGCGGCGCTGTCGGCGGCGCTGGTGATCGGCATCGCGGCGCTGTTCTGGGCGTTGACGGCCCTGGCCCCGGAAAGCGGTGAAGGGTTCTATGCCTATCTCTCGCACAGCGCGATGGTGGCGATCTTCCTGCCCGCCTTTCTGCTGCCGCTGGCGGCCATCGGGATCGGCTTGCGCCGATACTGGACCGAGGTCGGGGGCGCGCGCATCCGCTGGCCGCATCTGAAAGAGGCCCTGATCGACGGCGCGAAACTGAAAAACCTGTCCGGCGGGGCCGCCGAGGGCTGCAACTTCGAGAAGGGCGACCGCTACTCGCAGGGTCGCCGCCACGCCCATCAGGCCGTGTTCTGGGGGTTCATGCTGTGCTTTGCCTCCACCTCGTCGGGCACCGTCCTGCATTACGTCTTCGACATGCAAGCGCCCTACGGGCTCTTCAGCCTGCCGAAACTGCTTGGGGTGCCGGGGGGCATCCTGCTGGTGCTGGGGGCGGGCCTGTTGATCCGTCTGAAGCTGAAGGCCGATGCAAAGCTGGGCGCCCCGCGCGTCTGGGGCGGTGAGATGGCCTTTGTCGCGCTTCTGGGGCTCACCGGGCTGAGCGGGCTTGTCCTCTACGCCGCGACGGGAACTGCGCTGGTTGCGCCGCTTCTGGCCTTGCACCTCGGAACGGTGCTGACCTTCTTCCTGACGACGCCCTATTCCAAGATGGTGCACGGGTTCTACCGCATGGCGTCGCTGGTGCGCGATGCCCAGAGGAAAGAGGCATGAGCGGCCCGCGCCTTCTGCTGATCGACGGCGACGGGATCGGGCCCGAGATCGTCGCGGCCACGCGCGAAGTTCTTGCTGCCGCGAGCGATAAATTCGGCTTGGGCCTGGCATTCGAGACTGCCGTGATCGGGTTCGACGCGCTCAGGACCGAGGGCGCGACGATCAGCGAGGCCACCATCGAGGCCGCGCGGAACGCGGACGGGATCGTGCTTGGCCCGGTCTCGCATAACGACTATCCGCCTGCGTCCGAGGGCGGGTTGAACCCCTCGGGTGTGCTGCGCAAGCGGCTGGACCTGTTCGCCAATATCCGGCCCGCCGCAACCCGCCCGTTCCTGCCACATCCCAGCAGCACTGGCTTCGACCTGATCACCGTTCGCGAGAATACCGAAGGGTTCTACGCCGACCGGTCGATGCATGCCGGTCCGGGCGAGATCATGCCCGACCCGGACATGGCGCTGGCGATCCGCAAGATTACCCGAACGGCCTGCCGCCGCATCGCCGAGGCCGCGTTCGACCTCGCCGCCACGCGCCCGGCCCGGCACGTGACCGCCGTACACAAGGCGAATGTCCTGCGCCTGTCCGACGGAGTTTTTCTAGAAGAATGCCGCAAGCTGGCCGAGGCCAATCCGGCGATCCACTACGACGAGGTTCTGGTGGATGCGATGGCCGCCTATCTGGTGCGCGATGCCTCGCGCTATGACGTGATCGTCACGACAAACATGTATGGCGATATCCTGTCGGACCTGGCCGCCGAGCTGTCCGGCAGCCTTGGCCTCGCCGCCTCTTTGAATGCGGGCACGGATCACGCCATGGCACAGGCGCAGCATGGGTCGGCCCCGGACATCGCCGGCAAGGGGTTGGCAAACCCGGCCTCGCTGATCGGATCGGCCGCGATGCTGCTCGATTGGCTAGGGCAGCGACGCGCTGATGGTGCCTTGGCAACGGCCGCTGCCGCGATCGGCCAGGCGCTGGACGCGGGCCTGTCGGACCCGGCAACCCGCACGCCGGACCTAGGCGGCTCGGCCACGACGGCGGAGATGACGCAGGCGGTGATTGCCGCGCTCTAGCCGCGCCGCGCCTTGGCGACCGCCGCGACCGTGGCGGGCAGATCCCCCTCGACAATGGCACCGGAGCCAACGCGGCCCTGGCCGGCCTGAACCGATGCAATCGCGCGGGGCAAATCCCCGACCAGCCCAAGCTCATCCAAGGTCGCGCCGCTTTCGATCATTTCGGCGGCGCGGCGGGCGCCATGGGTCAGGGTTCTTTCGAAATTGTATTCCGCGAGGCGTTCCAGGTCCAACTGCGGATAGCTTTTGGCGAGGCTCTGGACGACCTCGTCGAAACAGCCCGCGGTTTGTGCGGCAATCATCATTTCGACCGTGATCGCCTCCAGCCCTTTGACAAAGACCGAACGGACCATCTTGATCGAACTGGCCGCGCCGACCTCGCCACGGACCACGCTCGGCGCCATGGGCAGGCCCTGCAAGAGCGGTGCGGCGTCAGACGCGTGTCGACCGGAAATCAGCAAGGGCACGAGGTTGAGCTTGGGATGGACCGGCGCCATCACCGCCACGTCGACATAGCGGCCACCGGCCTGCGTGATGACCTCGGCCGCCTTGCGCTTGGTGCCGGGCGAGCACGAATTGCAATCAAACCAATAGGTTCCGGCAGCGATGCCTTCCTTTGCAGCGGTCTGGGCCGCGACGAGCGCCTGGTCTGCGGTCACGAAGCTGAAGATCACCTCGGCGTCTTGGGTCGCGGCGCCGCTGCTGTCGCACACGCGCACGGCAAAGCGTGCGCCCCGGTCGTTGATCTCCTCCGCCGTGCGCGCGTCGGTCGACTTGATGTCGAAAACACTCACCTCGCCGGGCAGTGACCCACCCCAGCCTTCGAGAACCGCAGAGGTCGCTTCGCCGAAGCCGATAAAGGCGATCTTCATGAATGCTCTCCTGTCCCGCTTATCACGCAGCTTGGCACTGCGCGCCGGGGCCGTCCAATTCTATCGGCACCCCGGACGATAAGTTTTGGCTATAGAGAGATCATGCGGCGCGCTGCGCCACCTCTGCCATCGCGCTTTCCACCAGGTCCGGCCCGCCCCCCTCGCGATGCGCGCCTTCCGATAACACCCGCTTCCAATGCCGCGCACCGGGGCAGCCCGCGAAAAGCCCGAGCATGTGGCGCGTCACCTGGTGCAAGCGCCCGCCAGCGGCCAGATGATCCTTGATATAGGGCAGCATCAACCGCGCCACATCAAGGGCTGTCCGGGCAGCGGGCGGCTCTCCGAAAATGCGGGCGTCGGCCTGCAAGAGAATATCCGCCGGGTTGTGATAGGCCGCGCGCCCGATCATCACGCCATCCATGCCCGCCGCCAGATGCTCCAGCGCCTCGTCCAGCGAACTGATCCCGCCGTTGATCGACAGGTGAAGACCGGGAAACTCGGCCTTCATCCGGTGAACCAGCGGGTAATCGAGGGGCGGGATATCGCGGTTTTCCTTGGGGCTGAGCCCCTTGAGCCACGCCTTGCGCGCATGGATCGTGACGCGCGTCACGCCCGCGGCCGATATCTTGTGCAAGAAGTCCGGCAAGACCTGTTCCGGCGTCTGCTCGTCCACGCCGATGCGGCATTTCACCGTGATCTCGACAGGGCTGGCGGCGATCATCGCCGCCACGCACTCGGCGACAAGGTCGGGGCTTTCCATTAACACCGCGCCGAATGCGCCCGATTGGACCCGGTCCGAGGGGCACCCAACATTGAGGTTGATCTCGTCATAGCCGTAGTCGCTGGCGATGCGGGTCGCTTCGGCCAGTTCCGCCGGCACCGATCCCCCGAGTTGCAGCGCCACCGGATGCTCGGCCGCATTGAACCCCAAAAGCCGCTCGCGATCCCCGTGAAGGACCGCAGGCGCGGTCACCATCTCGGTATAGAGCAACGTCTCACGGCTCATCAGGCGGTGGAAATACCGGCAGTGGCGGTCGGTCCAGTCCATCATCGGCGCAACCGACAGGCGCGCCGCGCGGCGGGTCGTCTCCCGGATGTTCGAGTTGGTCACGATCGGTCGCCCCCGTTCCATGCGCCGTGGTCCTGTGGTCGCGCTGTGTCGCATATCTTGGGGCCGGGTCCAAGATCGGCAAGGTGACCGGGATGCCGGTGCTTGGCCCCTGACCGGACGCAAAACGCCCCGCGACTTCACGCGGGGCGTTTTCTTGTAGGTCTGCAGGTCAATCAGACCTTGGCCAGAATATCGTCGACCGTCTTGCGAACCTCTTCCTTGGATTGGCCCAGCTTCTGCTGAAGCACACCTTCCATCTGTTCGCGGTCGCCCTTGGCCTCTTCGAGATCGTTGGCGGTCAGCTCGCCGTAGTGTTCACGCAGCTGGCCCTTGATCTCGGTCCATTTGCCTTCGATCTGGTCGCGGTTCATCGTCAGTCTCCTATCAGCGGCAAGGATTGATTACTGGTTCTGGGCAATATCGGTGTCTTCTTCCGGCGGCTCGATCTCGAGCGTGGGAACGGTCACTTCGGTCTCACCGACTTCGATATCCCCGGTCTCGGTCTCGAACTCGGGCATGTTGCCGCCTTCGACCGAGATTTCCGGCAGCGCGGCCTCTTCGGTCTGGTCGACATCGACAAGGTATACGGCGGCGCCGATGGCGACGATTGCGGCGACAGCGATACCAAGAATGGGTGCGGTTTTCATGGCTTAGCTCCTGTGTTGCGGTTCTGGACACTCAACACGGATGCCCCGTGAAAGGTTCCCGACTGGCAGAGGTCACGCGAAGGTTCCGCTGTACTTGACCGGCACCGTGATGAGCTGCCTTGCAGGGCGGTCGTCGCAAGGCCCGGTCAGCGTATCCGCCAGGTCGTCAGCCGTTTCGCATGCCGTGTGGCCCCATCCGAAGGCGCGGGCGAGACTGGCCCAATCCATGCCGGAAAAGGACAGATCCGGCCGGGTGCCGGTGCCCTCTTCCTGCTTGTCCTCGATCAGGCCGTAGGCATTCGACGAAAAGCTCTGCACCTGTCATCACCTGCCCCTCAGATCGCGCCCATCGCGGCGATGGCCTGCGCGACCTTGCGGAACCCGGCGATGTTCGCCCCGCGGGCATAGTCGATCCGGCCGCTCTGCCGGCCTTCGGCGGCGACGCGGTCATGGATGCCCCGCATGATCTGCTTCAACTCGCCATCGACCTCCGCGGCGCTGGAAAAGCGGCGATGGCTGTTCTGGCTCATCTCCAGCCCCGAGACGGCCACGCCCCCCGCATTCGATGCCTTGCCCGGCGCGTGGTGTAACTCGGCGCTTTCGATGACCTCCCGCGCGGCGGCGGTCAGTGGCATGTTCGCCCCTTCGGCCAAGATCTTCGCACCGTTGTCGACGATGCGTTTTGCCATCTGTTTATCCACCTCGTTCTGGGTGGCGCAGGGCAGCGCGATATTGGCCTCGTGATCCCAGGGGGCGCTGCCTTTCACGAACCGCGCGCCCCAACCCTTTGGCGGATCGGCGATGTCACGACCGGCCTGCTTACGCTGGCGCACCCAGTCGATCGCGTCTGCCGTCAGGCCATCCTCGGCCACGAGGCAGCCCGAGGTGTCCGAAAGCGTGATGACCTTGCCGCCCAAGGCGACCGCCTTCTCCGCCGCATGGGTCGCGACGTTGCCCTTGCCGGAAATCGCGATGCGCTTGCCGCCAATCTCCTGGCCCTGTTCGGCCAGCATTGCCTCGACGAAATAGATCAGGCCATAGCCCGTCGCTTCGGTGCGCATGGCAGAGCCGCCGAAACTCTGACCCTTGCCGGTCAAGGCGCCGGTGAACTCGCAATCTTGCGCCTTGTAGGCCGCGAAAAGCCACCCGATCTCGCGCGTGCCGACATTGATGTCGCCCGCGGGAACATCGCGGTCCGGGCCGATATGGTGGGCCAACTCGCGCATGAAGGCCTGGCAGAAACGCATGATCTCGGCATCGCTGCGGCCCGTCGGGTCGAAATCCGCGCCCCCCTTGCCGCCCCCCAGCGGCAGGCCCGTCAGCGCGTTCTTGAAGACCTGCTCGAACCCGAGGAATTTCAGGATCGACGGGTTGACCGTCGGGTGAAACCGCAGCCCGCCCTTGTAGGGCCCGATGGCGTTGGAATACTGCACCCGCCAACCCCGGTTGACCTCGACCTCGCCGGCATCGTTCTGCCAGACCACCCGGAACCCGATCACCCGGTCCGGCACGGCGAGACGGTCTAGGACGCGGGCATTGGCGAACTCCGAATTGGCCTTCTCGATGGTGATGACGTCGCCCGCCACATGCGCGACGGCTTGATGAAATTCGGTTTCGCCGGGGCTGAGGGCTTCGACGTGCTCCATGTAATCTTTCAGCAAATGCTCGCAGTTCGCCATGTTGTCGTGTCTCCAATTCCGACAGTCGCGCATGAAAAGGGGCGAGCGGCCCGCAAGACCACTCGCCCCTCATGAAGGGATTTCGTTTACGGCGTGCGGCCGCGGATCGCCCGGGCGACCATCGCGATCACGAACAGCGCGATGAAGATGAAGAAGAGGATCTGCGCGATGCCAGCCGACGCGCTGGCGATACCGCCAAAGCCAAACAGAGCGGCGACAAGTGCGATGACGAGAAAGGTAAGTGCCCAACCAAGCATTGGATTATCTCCTGTTCAGTTACTGAGGAGACAACCCGGAGCGGTGCCGGTGGTTCCCGGAAAACCTAGAAAACCGCCAGTTGTTTCAGAAGCCGCGTCACGTCTTCCGTGCGGAACGGTTGCGCAAGGACATGTACGCCGCTCGTCGCAACCGCGTTATCCGCGCCCGGCCCCGTCAGCGTGCCATCGCCGTCGAACACCACCACCGGAACACCGCCATCCGCCCAGGCACGGACATGGTCCGTGGACAGAATGTCTGGCACGCGTCCCGCGACGAAGGCAATCTGGATATTGCCACGCGCCACATCGGCCAAAGCCGGGACGACATCGACCTTCGTTGCACCGGCGGAGATCAGGATATCCTCAAGGTCCTGCGCCACGAAGGGGTCGGGATGCACGATCAAGCAGCACTGCTCTAGGGTGGACTGGTACGTCATCGAACGCCTGACACAGAAGGGAACGCGGTGCCCGGTTAATTGTTACGTCGGGATACGGCGCTCTTGCCGCCAAGCGATACTGCCTGACATGCATGAAAACACAAGTGACGCTGACAATTCTTTCGCTCGATGGGGTTGCGGGGGTGTATCGGCGCGCTGAAACGCGCAAACGCCCGGGGAATTTGCCGGGCGTTCAAGGTTTTCAACGGGTTGTCGGTTTGGCCTACACCGATTGCTTGTTGGCCCGGGGGCCAAGGATCAGCCACAGGATGAACCCCAGAAGCGGCAACAGGATGATGAGCAAAGCCCACAGAACCTTTTTCCCGGTCGAGGCCGAAGATCCGATCACCGAGATCAGTGCCCAAAGGTCGAGGATGAGGAGGATGAAGCCACCGATTCCCGTCAATTCCAACATGTCTGTCTCCTCTTCAATTTGCGTGTTCAAGTTCCGTACAGGACTTCAGCACGCGCGCGCCGTCGTCCTGTTCGATCATGAAGGCGGGTTCGTCCTTCGACGCGTTGCGCGAGACCTCTGTTCCCTTGATCTGGTGGGTCACGTCGCTGTCGAAGCGTTCGACAATCTCGCCGGTCCCTTCACCATTACCCCAGTTCCATTTCACCCGATCACCGACGGAAAACCTCATGGCGAGACCTCGTCGATCGCCATGACGCAGACCTGCGAGGGGTCGATACACTCCGTTTCAGCATGCGTGATGCCCGCCATGCCGAGCGACACGAACGCCATCAGGCACAGGGCCGAGACAGCCACGAAACTGCCGAAGGCGATACGGCGAAGCGCGATCTGCGGCGTGTCGGCGGGGCCGGGTTTGCTAGCAAAGTTCATTGTAACCTCCGTTCACGACCCCAACGTGGCAGGGCCATCGAGGTTCCCCGCGCACCCTGACAAGGATCGAAACCGCCTTATTTCGCGCCGTGAGTGTCTTCGTCCAGGGTCGGCTCCACCTCGGCCTTGACCTGCCCCCAGGCAAGCAAGGCGAAGACCAGCGTGCCGCCAAAGATGTTCCCGGCCAGGATGGGCAGGAACACATCGCCAATCGCGGCGCCGATCATCAACCGGCCATCCAGCAGCATGACCCACACCTCGACCGCGCCCGCGATGACGTGGGTGAAGTCACCCGCCGCGATCAGCCAGGTGAACAGGACGATGATCCAGACCTCGTTGCCGCTCTGGCCCGGCATCATCCAGACGATGCCCGCCACAAGCACACCCGCAGGAATGGCGCGCAGAAAGGCTTCGAGCGGCGGAAAACCCGTGGCATGGGCCGACAGGTCGAAAATGGCGGCACGCAGCTCGGGCGAGAACGCCTCGGCATGCACGAAAAACGCACCGGCCAGCGCAGCGCCGGTCACGTTGGCCACAAGGACGATCCCCCATAGCCGCAGAACGAGGACCACGCAGCGCTTCGAGCGTTCGGCGACCAGGGGCAGGATGGTCGTGATCGTGTTCTCGGTAAACAGCTGCATCCGGCCGAGGATGACCATAAGGAAACCGAAACTGTATCCGAGGTTTTCGACCAATGGGCGCCAGCTTGTATCCGGCAAATGGCTACGGAACACGGCCTCGGCCAAGACGGAGAACGAGATCAGGATACCCGCCGCCAAACCCGACCAGATCAGCGATTTCGTGGGCCGTTCCAGCTCTTCATCGCCGTCACGACGGACCACTTCGTAGATCATCTTGGAATTGAGGCGCGTCGCCTCGCGAATGGCTTGTTCTTGTTCCAAAGTCTTTCTCCGTTACCCGATTGCAAACGCGCCGGCGGTGATGGCTGTTCCCGATGCGCACGGCCTGTCGGAATGAAAAAGGCCCCGGCTGTGACACCGGGGCCTTCTACGCGGTGACAGGTGGATCAGATCGCGACGTCCATCTTCTCGGTCGAAGCAAAGAACATCGCCTGGCTGACGGCGGCGCGCACCTGTTGTTCCGAATAGGGCTTGGTGATCAGGAAGGCCGGTTCGGGCCGCTCGCCCGTCAGCAGTCGTTCGGGGAAAGCGGTGATGAAGATGACCGGACGGTCCCCCAGTTCCGCCAGCAGCGTGTTCACCGCGTCGATCCCCGAGGATTTGTCGGCAAGCTGGATATCGGCAAGGATCAGGTCCGGCACCCTGGCCTTGCCCTTGGCGATCGCGTCGTCACGGGTACGGGCCGTGTCGGTCACGTTGTGGCCCATGCCGGTGACGATCGACTTGAGGTCCATCGCGATGATGCCTTCGTCCTCGATGATCAGGATGTCACCTGTCACCAAGTCGCCCATTTCCTCCATGGCCCGAGAGACAAGACCTTCGGCCTCGTCCGTCGACACATCCATGATCGCGCCGATGGCGTCATACCCGAAACCTTCGACCGAGTGCAGAAGCAGCGCTTCGCGGCTGTTGGCGGTCAGGCGGCTCAGCCGTTCATGCGCGCGCGCCTCGCGCGGGTCGCCGGGCGTCACCTCGCCCGCCAGATCGCCCTCGACCGGCGCGCCAGAGCTCGACCAGAGGCCGTGGAAGGTGTGAAAGAGCCCCACCTTCACCGACGGCGCGTTTTTCAACAGGTTGGGGTCCGCAACGATGACTTCAAGCGCGGCAAGCGCGTAGCGATCCCCGGTATCCTGCTGCCCGGTCAGTGCGCGCGCATAACGGCGCAGATAGGGCAATTCGGCCACAAGCTGGCTGCTGACATCCGGGGTAGACGATGCGGTGGTCATGTGTGTTCTCCTGTCCATGTATTTTTTATGGAACCAACTGCGCCCGAGTTGGTTCCATGCAAGAGCGAATTTTTGGAAAATCGACGGACTCCATGGCACAACAGCAGAAAAAGTCGAGCATCGACAAGCAGATAGACGAGAACCTCAAGCGCGTCTTCGATCAGACGCTGAACGAGGAACTTCCCGAGAAATTTCTCGACCTGATCTCTCAGTTGAAGGCGAAGGAAAGCGCCGATGGGGGGGCCGAGAATGGAAAGTGAGACCAGCAAGGGCAATGATCCCCGCGACGAGATCGTCGAGCATCTTGGTGCTTTGCGCGCGTTTGCACGCTCGCTGGCGCGCAATCCCGCCACGGCGGATGACCTCGTGCAGGACACGATCGTGAAGGCATGGTCGAACATCGACAAGTTCAAACCTGGCACCAACATGCGCGCCTGGCTGTTCACGATCCTGCGCAACACCTACTATTCGCTGCACCGCAAACGGTCGCGCGAAGTGGCGGATGTGGATGGTGAAATCGCCGGCCAGATGTCGGAAAAGCCGGCCCATGACGGACGCCTCGCACTTGGAGAATTCGCCGAGGCCTTCGCGACCCTGACCGACGAGCAGCGCGAAGTGCTTCTCCTCGTCGGTGCGTCGGGCTTTTCCTACGAGGAAGCGGCCGAGATGTGCGGCTGCGCGGTCGGCACGATCAAGAGCCGCGCCAATCGCGCCCGGAAACGACTGGCCGAGGTGATGCAGCTTGAAGAAGGCGACGCCCTCGAGATGACGGACGCCGCGACGATGGCCGTCGTGAACGGTCGGCCTGCTGCATGAACGCGGCCAATATGCGGCGCACGCGCCGCTTCCGGAGCCTGCGCACGCGCCTTGTTGTCGTGCTCAGCCTTGCGATCCTGCCGCTCGGCCTGCTGGCCGTGCAGCAGACACGGGCCGTGATTTCCGACGCCCGGGAACTCGAGGAACAGGATATCCTGTTGCGCACAGGCAGTGCTGCGGGTGCGGAACAGGCCTTGCTCCGCCGCGCCTACGGGGCTGCGCATGCCCTGGGCCTTGCCGCGATGGAACTGACCGAGGATGACGCCGCCTGCGATGCGCTCATGCGCCGCTTTGTCGACTCCTCTGCCGCGTTCAGCTTTGCCGGTGTTGCCAATGCCGATGGCCTGTTGTCCTGCACCAGCGGCGGTTCGATGGACATCTCGGACGCGACGGGATGGCTCGACATGGTGGAACGCCCCGAACCAAGGGTGTCGGTCAACCGCGAAGGCCCGTTTTCGGGGCAGTCGGTGATGGTCGTCACCATGCCGATCATCGATCCCGAAACCGATGATTTTCAGGGCGCGGCTTATGTGTCCCTGCCCCACAGCCTGACCGATACCTTGCTGCAAGCGGGCGTGGACGGTGTCATCCTTGCGCTGATCGACAACGAGGGCAATGTCCTGTCAGCCAGCACCGGCATCGACGACGTGGGCGTTTTCGAGGACCTCAACGTGCGCCCGATGGAATACGGACCGGCGAATGACGGCACCACCTTCACCATCGAGCTTGAGGACGGGACCGAACGCCTTGCCGCGCTGGTTCCCCTGATCGCGGATCGCATCTACGTGCTGGGGCTTTGGACGTCGGCGCGCGCCGAATACAGCGTACCCCTCTTCGGAGAGGCGGCGGCGACTGTCCCGATCCTGATCTGGGTGGTGGCGCTTGTCGTGGCGGTGATGGCCATCGATCGTATGGTCCTGCGCCATCTGACCGAGTTGCGCCGCCGCATGGCGGGGTTCTCGATCGACGACCCGTCCGACAGTTTCGCCATTCTCGACCGCCCGCCCGCCGAGATCGGGCAGATCGCCGGGACCTATAACCGGATGGTCGACCGTCTCTTGGCCGACCGGGCCGAGATGGAGGAAAACCTGCGCGAAAAGGAGTTGCTCCTGCGCGAGGTGCACCACCGCGTGAAGAACAACCTCCAGCTCATCGCGTCGATCCTGAACATGCAGTTGCGCAGCGTGCCCGACGGGATCGCGCACAAGGTGCTGCGCCGCGTTCAGGCGCGGGTGATGAGCCTCGCGACGATCCACAAGGCGCTCTATACCGGCACGCAGATGTCCACGGTCCGGGCCGATCGCCTGTTGCAAGAGGTCGTTCAAGCCGCGTTCAATGTCGGGGTTCCCTCCGGACAGCAGATCAAGACCAGCTTCACCTCGGACGATATCCAGCTTGTTCCCGACCAGGCCGTGCCACTGGCGCTGTTGGCGAACGAGATGGTGACGAATGCCACCAAGTATCTTGGGCGGCCCGCATCTGGACGCCCCGAGATCGAGGTGCGCATGTATCGGACCGAAGGCTTTCAGGTGCATCTCGTGGTGGAAAACACCGTTGGAGAGCCGGTGCAGGAGGTCGAGGGCAGCGATGGCACGGGCCTTGGGGCGCGCCTGATCGAAGGCTTCGTCGCGCAATTGGGCGGCGAGATGGACCTGACCGAGACGGAAGAGCGTTACAGGGTCGAGATAAGCTTCATCAAGTTCCGGCCGGATCAGGAGGATGGCACCGCCGACGCCGATGATACCGACCCCGACCCGGCCACGGAACGGGAGGACAGCGCCGCCTGATCGTTCCGCAAGAAAGGGACCACCGCAGATGCTCGACCCGACCAACCAACACAACACAGGGACAGACCCTGCGGTGACCCCGATCACGGAGTTCGAGCTGTTGCTGACAGCCGCAGAGGCGTGGCCCGCCTTCGAGCGGCTTTGCCTTGGCGCGCAGCGCTCGATCCGGGCCTGTCTCAGGGTATTCGACCTGACCACTGCCTTGCGCAGCCACGAGGCGCGCGAGATCGGCGAAACCTGGGTCGACCTCTTGCTGCACGTTTTGAACAAGGGCGTGGATGTCGAAATCGTCGTGACGGATTTCGACCCGATCCTTGCCACGGACGATCACCGCCGCAGTTGGTCGAGCGCGCGGCAACTGGCGGCGGTCAACGAATTGGCCGATGGCGGGACATTGCGTTTCCAGATCGCCATGCATCCCGCGCGCGTGGGGCTGGTGCCGCGCAGCCTGTTCAATCCCAAGATCGGCAACGAATTGCAGGAGAAGGACCCCGATCCCCTGACCCCGCATCTCGCTCGCAAGGCGGAGAGCGGGAAACTCTCGCTCGTGCCAGCCACCCATCACCAGAAACTGGCCGTGATCGACGGGGAACAGCTCTATATCGGCGGCCTCGACCTGAACGAGCGCCGCTTCGACGACACGCAGCATGATCGCCCGTCGGAAGACACGTGGCAGGACATACAGGCCATCGTGCGTGGCCCCGTCGTTGCAGCGGCCGAAGCGCATCTGCGCGGTTTCCGTGCCGTGACCGAGGGGCGGGCCGATCCGCCCCCACCCGCGCCGGGGTTCCTGCGCACGCTGTCGGCCAAGCGCGCGGTAGAGTTGATCCATATCGCGCCGCAAACCGTGCTGGCCGAGATCGAGCAGGCGCATGTCGACGCGATCGGGCGGGCACAGTCGCTCATCTACCTCGAAACCCAGTTCTTCCGGCACAAGCCGCTGGCGCAGGCGCTGGCCGATGCCGCGCGCGAAAAACCCGGGCTTGCATGTGTACTGGTCATGCCAGGCGCGCCCGAGGACGTGGCCTTTGACGGCAACCGCCGCGCAGATGCCGCCCTGGGCGCGCAGAAAACCTGCGAGGCGCTGGACCTGCTGACAGACGCGTTCGGGGACCGCGTGGCCATAGCCTCACCGGCGCAGCCGCGCCCGGCGAAGGCCCCTGATGCGCCGGACGCCATCGCGGGCGCGCCCATCGTCTACGTCCATTCCAAGCTGTCGATCTTCGACACGCGGGAAGCGATCCTGTCCTCGGCCAATCTGAATGGCCGCAGCCTGCGCTGGGATACCGAGGCGGGCTTGCACCTGACCCTCGCGGACCGGGTGGCGGAAGCGCGCAGGCGCGCGCTGGCCCATTGGCTGGGTGCAGAGGCCCCGACCGAGCCAGAGCTTTCGGACGGCCCGGCCTTTGTCGCGCGTTTGCGCCAGATGCTGGATCAGAACGCGGCGCAATCTCCGCAGGATCGGCGTCACTTCCTCGTGCCCTATGATCGCGACCGCGACCGGGAGCTTGCCCGCCCGATCCCCGGCGTGCCCGACGAGATGGTCTGAGAAACCCGGCTCACAAAGAAAAAAGCCGCCATGCTTGGACATGGCGGCTCAGTCGAGGGAACAATGGGCGGGCGCGGCGCCCCTAATTCGGGGACAGGGCGGGCACCGCGCCCGGGGCCAAAGCGAAGCTGGAAAATCGGGGACAGATTTGCTTCGCCTTGTTGTTAGGTGAACGCCGCCAAGGCGCTGTGGTTCCCAAGTTTTTTTCACCACACCATGCGATTGGCGCGACGCTCGACGGTGGCGATCTGGCCCTGCCCGCTCCGGCAGCCTTCGGCGGCGGCCACCAGCGCCGAAAATAGCGCCCGGTGACGATGGGCATAAAAGATATGCTCGGGGTGCCACTGCACGCCGAGGGCAAACGGGTCGCGGGTCCGTTCGATGGCCTGAACCATGCCGCCACTGTCACGCGCGCTCACACGCAGGCCCCGCCCCAAGGCACGGACCGACTGCCGGTGAAGCGCGTTCACGCGCATGGGCGAGGTTCCCGTGATCCGGGCCAGCCGGCTGCCGGAGTCGATATGGACCTCGCGGCGTGGCAGAACCGTCTTGTAGCGGCGCGACGGGTATTCGGCATAGGCATCCTGATGCAGCGTGCCGCCCAGCACGACGTTCAGCATCTGGGCCCCGCGGCAGATCCCCATGACGGGGCATTTCTCCTCCAGCGCGTCTTCGAGAATGCGTTTTTCCATGGCATCGCGCTCGGGGTCTAGACGCGCCTCGACGGCGAGGGTCCCTTTATAGAGCGTCGGCGCAATGTCGTCGCCGCCACCGATCAGGACACCATCCACCTTCGACAGGTCCACGTCATCCTCGGTCTGCCATTTCACGGCGCGCCCACCGGCCAGCCAGATATTCAGCGCCATCAGCGGGAAAATGCGCCATCCGGTCCGGCGTGACACCGTCACGCCGATCCTCGGCTTGTCCTGTCGGGAATTCATGAGACGTCCCTCTCGCTGGTGGTATCGAGGATGGTGGCGACCTCCTTGTGCCACGGCTTGCGCCCGAGTTTGGGCAGGCCGGTCCAATCCCCGCGCGCCTTGCGCAGCGCAGTCAACAGCGGCGCGTCGGACGCGACCGCCTCGACGGTATTCCAACAATCCCAAGCCGCCATCACCGACCAGCCGTCTTCGTCGATGCGGCAGTCGGGCAAGCGAAAATGATAGGCCGGACGCGGTTTGACGGCGGTCAAACCATGCACGGCATCGTTGACCTTATCCTCGTCGATGCCCTTGAAGATCGGCAGCATGTCGAGACCATGATCGCGCGTCGGCGCATGGTCGAGGTACAGGTCGATCAGCGCATCGAGCGTGTCGGGGACACCCCCTGCCAAGGCATCGACAAGGCTGTCGGGATAGGGCTGCACGAAAGGCAGCACGCGGCGCGACACGTCGATCGGGTCCTTCGCGCGAAAGTGCTCTTCCAACAGCGCGTAGGAGGTCAGCACCCGCCCCAGGTGATCCGCCGTTTCCTCGGCGATCTCGACATTGAGGTGCAGGCCGAAGCCCAGCAGGATCCCGTCCCGCGACCCGATGGCGCCTGCGTCGCGCAGCGCCGCGGTGCCATCGTTGAAAAGAGGCAGGTGCCTGGGATCGAACGGTTCGGTGACCAATTCGACCGGAACGACCTCGCGCATCAGGTGTTCGGCGGCCTCGCCCAACTCTGCGATCTTGTCGTCAAAGCGCGTGTCCAGGTAGACCTCGCACGCGCCGAACTCTTTCGTTTCGCACACCCAGCGGCGCGCATCTGACTGACGCGCCGTGCCATCGACCGCGTCGGCGAAGACCAGCGCGGCCTCGGCCTCGGTCAACCCGGCGAATTCAAGCTCGAGTCCGATATGCCGTGTCCGCGCCGACGTGCCCGCGTCTGTCTGCTCGTTTTTCTGTGTCATGGCTGTCAAACGCCAGTCGGGCGGATTGGTTCCTTGTGAAATTACCGTAGCGGGAACCTGTGCGCGGGCCGCACGTTTGGACACCTGAACAGGAGGTTACAGATGACACATGCGATTACCCTGCAGGCGGTTGTGCCGCTGACCCACGATACGCGTCATTACGTGTTCAGCCGACCGCCGGAATATGACTTCACGCCTGGCCAGGCGACCGATGTGGCGCTTGATCGGGACGGCTGGCGCGAGGAACAGCGCCCCTTCACCTT
Source organism: Maritalea mobilis (assembly GCF_019800885.1). Lineage (GTDB taxonomy): Bacteria > Pseudomonadota > Alphaproteobacteria > Rhodobacterales > Rhodobacteraceae > Roseibacterium > Roseibacterium beibuensis. The sequence goes on along the minus strand of NZ_JAHVKE010000001.1, from coordinate 462,488 downwards.
CACCGGCGCCCCGGAGGCCAATGTCCTGACCTTCACGATCAAGAGCTATGCCGACCACGATGGCGTCACCAAGCGCTTATGGGAGTTGCAACCGGGCGACCGCATCGTGATCGAAGAGCCATGGGGCGCGATCCATGACGCCGGGCCGGGCACGTTCATCGCTGGCGGTGCGGGCATCACCCCGTTTCTCGGCATCTTGGGCGACCGCGCCCGGTCCGGCACGCTGAAAGACTGTCGCCTGATCTTCTCCAACAAGACCGAGGCCGACATCATCCTGAAACCCTACTGGGACACACTGAAAGACCTTGACGTCGATTACCTTCTCAGCGCGCCCGAGGATGGCTCCCCCGGTCAAAAGCCGGATGGGGATACGTTGGACGAACTGATCGGTGATTGGGACCAGCGGTTCTACGTGTGCGGCCCACCTCCGATGGAAGAGGCGGTCGTCGACCACCTGAAAAAGCGCGGTGTGTCCAGCGACCGCATTATCCAGGAAGAGTGACACGGAAAGGCCGGGGCAAATCCCCGGCCTTTCCTTTTTTTCTCAGTGAGAGCGTAGCGCCTCGATCAACTCGTCCTTGTCCATCTTTGACCGGCCTTCGATCCCGATCTCCTGCGCACGGTCCATGAGGTCGTCCTTCGTCCAGTCCTCGTAGGGCGGGGCCTTGCCGCCTTTTTCTGAGGGCGATTGCCCATCATTGGCCTGCGCATTGGCGATACGTGCCGCCTTTTCCTTGGACATGCCCTTGTCGCGCAGCGCCTCGTAGGTGTCTTCGTCCTTGATACTGGGGTTGGATGTGCTGTCTGCCATTTGATCCTCCGGAGACCTGTTGCGTTCTCCGGATCAACCCGGCCATCACCCGCACGGTTCCCATTGCCTTGGAACCGCGCGATGATCCACGCGTTGGCAGTTCACTCTTGCAAAGGGGCGTCATGGCCTATCGCGCTTTGATCCTGAAAACCCTGTCCGACATGCGGGCCAGCTATTGGTTCGTGCCGTCCTGCCTCGTCCTCGGGGCGGCGGCGCTGGCGGGCGGGATGCTGTGGCTCGACACGCATGCCGCGATCCTTGACACCCTCATGCCAAGCAACATGACCGATACGCAAATCGACGGGGCGCGCACCGTCCTGTCGGTGATCGCGCAATCGGTGATCGGCGTGGCGGGCGTGATGTTCTCGATCACGATGGTCGCGGTGTCCTTCGCCTCGGGCAATTTCGGGCCGCGGCTGATCGGGAATTTCATGCGCGATCGTGGCAATCAATGGGCGCTTGGCATCCTGATCGCCACCTTCGTCTACACGCTGATCATCCTGCGCAGCCTTCAGGCCAGCGTGGATGGCGGTGTCGACGGGTTCGTGCCGCAACTGTCGCTCATGCTGGCGATGGGGTTGGCGATGCTGTCGGTCTTCGTGGTGATTTTCTATGTCCATCACGTGCCGGAAACGATCAACGTCTCGAACATCGCCGCCGGGCTGGGGCGGCGGTTCTGCGTGGCGATGGAGGCGACCGCCCATGATCACGGCACCGCACCGCCCCCACCCATCGCACGGGGCGAAGGAGAGGACATCACGCTGCACGGCGTCGGGTACGTGCAGCGCCTCGACCTCGACGTATTGGACGACATTGCAAAGGACAGATCCTTGACGATGGAGCTTCTGGCGCTTCCGGGCGGCTTCGCGCATGCAGGCAACCCGGTGCTGCGCGTTTCTGCCCCGGTCGACGACGAGACGCGTGCAGCGCTTCGCTCGGCTTTCGCCCTTGGCCCTGCCAAGACCGAGGACCAGAACCTGATCTTCCTCGCCGAACAACAGGTTGAGATGCTGGCCCGCGCGCTTTCACCCGGCATGAACGATCCGCATACCGCGATCAATTGCATGAACTGGATGGCCGCCGGCTTGGCCGCCGGGGCGGTAAAGGGCGACCACTTCGGCATCCAGAGCCGCGAACGCCTCCGCGTGGAGGTTCTGGATTGGGACATCCTGCTGCAAGAGACCTTTGGCGCGGCCTGGGTCTATGCCAAGGACGACGCGCTGGCCCGCAAGGCCTGGGACGATGCCTTGGATCGCCTGGAACACGGGCCGTCGAACGCCCTGCAAACGGCGGTTGCCGATCTGCGGGCACGCTGCCTCGGATAGTCAGCCCGTAGCGCCCTGCCCGACCCGGGCCCGCATCGGACCGGCAATGCAGGCCACCGCAAGGATCAAGCCCGTGACCGTTGCGATCATGCCCGCCGCGCTGACCGAGGCCGAAAAGCCCAGCCAGATCGGCCCGTAGCCCGCCAGCACATATCCCAGCACCGCCGAAACGGTGGCGAAGACCAGGCTCCACCCCACCTGCGCGCCGAGTGAATTCGTCATCAGCCGCGCGGCCGCGGGCGGGCAGATGAACATCGCGATCACGATGATGGACCCCACGGCGTCGAAGGCCGCCACCGCCGCGATGGCGGCGGTCGAGACCAGCGCGAGGCCGATGATCGACACCGGCATGCCGAGAGAGCGGGCAAACCCCTCGTCGAAACTGGTCAGCTTGAGCGGACGCCAGAACAGCCACGTCAGCAAAGAAATGAGCGCCGCCACCAAAGCGATGCGTGGCAACTCGGGCGGCAATCCTGCAAGCGCCGCGGCATCCGTCAGGGAGGACCAGCCGGTCGCGTCCAGCCAGATCAGCGACTCGAGGTTGCCCATCAGCGCATGCTCCACGTCGAGATGGACCGCCGAGGTGTCGGATTGCTCCAGCAACAGCACGCCGCCTGCGAAAAGCGAGGTGAAGGTCACGCCCATCGCCGCGCCGGGTTCGATCCGGCCAAGCCTGCGGATCGCCTCGATCAGGACAACCGCGACCAGCGCCGCCACCGCGGCCCCGATCATCATCGGCATGGCCGCCACCGTTCCGGTCACGAGGAACGCCGCGACGATCCCCGGCAGGACCACATGGCTGATCGCATCCCCGATCAGCGCCTGCCGCCGCAGGATCAGGAAATTCCCCGGCAAGGCGCAGGCGATCGAGGCCAGAACGCCGATCAGGATCGGCGTCAGCGACAATTGGACGAATTCGGCCCCCATCATGCAGACCCTGCGACAACGCGCAGCCCGCCGATCCGGGTGTCAAAATCCTCGATCTCGTCCGGCGTGAACACGTCTTCGATCGGGGTCAGGCCGTCATACCGCCCGGTCAGGGCCGTATCATGATGCACGGCGCGCGCCACCTCCCACCGTCTTTCGTCACGGGCGATCTTTGCGGCCTGGGCCAAGCCATCCTCGGTGGCGACGCCATCGGGGCGGATCAGCCCCTCTCCCTTCAGGATGCGCAAGGTCAGCGGGTCATGGATCGGCTCGGACCGCGACAGCGACAGCAGGCCCTGGCGGCGGTGCACCCGGGTCTGGAACCGCCGCCGCGCCTGAAAGGCGGCCGCCACGCCGCGCGCCGGCGAGAAGAAAAGCGACAGAACAAAGAGCGCGGCAGACACCAGCACGATGATCGGCCCGGTCGGCAGATCCGGGGCCGAGGCGGACAGCGCCGCGCCGACATAGCCCGCCACGGCGCCCACCCCTCCGGCAAGCCACACCACGCGATCCGCGCGTTCGGTCCAGAACCGGGCCGTGACCGGCGGGATGATCAGCATCGCCACGATCAGGATCAGCCCCACCAGCTTGAGGCCGATCACCGTCACCGCCATGACCAGCCCCATCATCGCAAGGTCGACGCGGCGCAGGTTCACGCCGCGCGCTGCTGCATATTGTGCATCGAAGGCCACCAGCGTCATGGGCCGCCGCAAAAGCCAGACCAGCCCCACCACGACGCTGCCCGCCACCGCAATCAGGATCGCGTCCTGTCGCAGCATCCCCGCGGTCGAGCCGAGCAGGAAGCTCTCCAACCCGGCCTGGCGGCCCGCGCTCATGCTCTGGATTATCGTCAAGAGAACGATCCCAAGGCCAAAGAAGGAGGACAGCACCGCCCCGATGGCCGCATCCTCGGGCAGGCGCGTCTTGCGGCTGATCCATTCGACGGCCAGCAGCCCCAGCCAGGCGCTGATGGCAGAGCCAAGCAGCAAGCCAAGGAGGCTGCGCCCATCGCCCCCCATCAAGACCATGGCGATAAAGGCCAGGCCAACACCCGGCAGGGTCGCATGGGCCACCGCGTCAGAGACCAGCGCGCGCTTGCGGAGAAACAGGAAGGCCCCGGCGGCCCCCGCCGCAAAGCCCAGCAAGGTCGCCCCGATCGCCACCAGCCCGGCATTGTAACCGGCTTGCAAGGTCAGTGCGGCCCAGATGCCCTGCATCCCGCTGCCTCAGCTTGCCGAAAGCGCGAGGCGGTCAAGCTGTGTTGCCGCAAGCCGCCCGCCATAGGCCTTGGTCAGGGTTTCGGGCGTGAAGGCCTCGGCAATCGGCCCTTCGGCCACCCGGCGCAGATTGATCAGCAGGACATGATCGAAATATTGCGGCACGGTCGACAGGTCATGGTGCACCGCGATGACGGACCGACCCTCGTCCTTCAATGACTTGAGAACATCGATGATCGCGCGCTCGGTGGCGGCATCGACCCCGGCAAAGGGCTCGTCCAGCAGGTACAGGTCGGCCTCCTGCGCCAAGGCCCGGGCAAGGAACACCCGCTGCTGCTGGCCGCCGGACAGTTGCCCGATCTGGCGATCCGCGAAATCGGCCATGCCGACCCGGTCGAGGCAGGTGCGCGCCTGGTCGCGATGCCCGCCCGTGATGCGCCGCCACAGGCCCAACCGGCCATAAAGCCCCATCAGGACCACGTCGATGGCGGTGGTCGGGAAATCCCAGTCCACACTCGCCCGCTGCGGGACATAGGCGATGCGATCGCGCACCTGGTCGACGGGGCGTCCAAAGACCGTCACCTCGCCCGAGACGCGCGGGATGAGATCCAGCGCCGCCTTGAGGAACGTGGATTTGCCGGCCCCGTTGGGACCGACAATCGCCGACATCCGACCGGCCGGAAAGGTCGCATCGAGGGAGAACAAGGCGGGTTTCTCGCCGTAGGTCACCGTCAGCCCGCGCACCGCCAGGGGACTGCGGGGATCGAGGCCGCCCTCGGCGCCGCTTGGGTCAGATGCTGTCATGTCCGGCTCGATCCTTTTCAGTTCATGCCCAAATGGCCCGCGAACCCGGCATCGGGCGCGCTGCCGCCAAGGGCGCGGGCAATCGTCGTGACGTTGTGGTCGATCATGCCCAGCCACGTGCCCTCGTAGGTGCCCGGCTCGCCCATGGCGTCGGAGAACAGCTCGCCGCCGATGACGACCTCGTGCCCTTGCGCGGCAGCCCCTTCGATCAGGGCGCGAATATTGCGATCCGAGACGGAGGTTTCCACGAAAACCGCGCCGACCTCACGCGCGACGATCATGTCGACCAGTTCGGCGATCCGCTGCAAGCCTGCCTCGCTTTCGGTCGAAATCCCTTGGATCCCGACCACGTCGAAGCCATACGCCTCGCCGAAATAGCTGAAGGCGTCATGGGCCGAGATCAGGACCCGCGACGCTTCGGGCACCGACCCGAGCACATCTTCCGAATATTCGCCGAGGGCGGCGAGTTGCTCGAGATAGGCGTCCGCGTTGCGGTCGAACTCCTCGGCATGGTCCGGGCTGACCTCGGTCAAGGCCGTGGCCACCGTCTCGACCACGTAGGACCATCGCGCCGGGTCCATCCAGACATGCGGGTCGAACCGGTCGGCATAGTCTTCATTGGCAAGGCGCATCTCGACCGGGACACCTTCGCCCACGGCAACGACCGGCTGGCGTTCGGCCAGATCGAGCAAAAGCTGCTCAAGCTGCGCTTCGAGGTAGAGCCCGTTCCAGAGGATCAGGTCGGCCCGGCTGAGCGCGACGATATCCGAGCGCGTCTGGCGATAGGCATGGGGGTCGACACCCGGCCCCATCAGCGCGCTGACCTCGACCACATCTCCACCGACAACGCGGGCGACATCGGCGATCATTCCCGTGGTCGCAACCACGTTCAGCCGCTCTTGTGCGGCGGCAACGAATGGGAAACTCGCGGCACAGGCCGCCACAAAACCGAAGAACGTTCTTCTTAGCATCGTCAGTCAGACCTTTTCACGAAGGACGCCGCCCGAGATCGGAGGGGGCGTCAACGCCGTCGACATGAATATGAGAACCATTCTCACGCCGGTCAAGGAAATTGCGAATGATTTGCAAAAACACTTCAAAGCCCCGGGCAACAGGTGCCTGCCCCATTCGACATGGTGTGAGTCAACCGGGCTGCAAGGCCGGATTTCAAATGCGCCAGAGACGCGGCGTCGTATCAGGCCATTACATCCTGCATCGAAAAACATTCCCGCACTGGAATGTTTGTTGATCTGCGTCAACCATCTTCATCCGCAATCATCATAAAGACGAACCGACATGCCTGAGGAGACCGCCATGACGACCACCCGCCGCCAGTTCATGAAAACCACCGCCGGTGCGGCGGGCCTGACGCTCGCCGCGCCCGCGCTGCTGCACGCGACGGGCGCCCGCCTGCCCCGCCTTGCCATGCAGTCGCCCGGGTCCGGCCCCGGCATCCTGATCTCCCACGCCTTGGCCATCGGCGCCTTCGAAGATGTGGCCGACGAGGTGGCGTTCAGCCTGTGGCGCACGGGCGACGAGATGCGCGCGAACCTCGTGTCGGGGGACGTGCCGGTCACCGTGGTGCCGACGCAGGGCGGCGGCAGCCTCTATAACCGGGGGTTCGGCGTTCAGCTTGTCTGCACGCTGACCGACGGGCATTGCGGCCTCGTCGCGCGCGACGTCGAGAACCCGCAAGTGCCTGACCTGCGCGGACTGCGCGTAGTCGTTCCGGCCTTCAACGATTTCACCGGGCACATGATGCGCCTCGCGCTGGCCCATCACGGCGTCGGTTTGGACGAGTTGGAGCTGATCCCGGCCACGACCCAGATGGAGGCGGGGCAGGTCTTTCTCGCAGGGCGTGCCGATGCGGCGCTGCTGGCCGAACCCGGCGCCAGCGCCGTTCTGGCACGCGGCGCCGCAGACGGGCAGACCCTGTATCGCGGCCGGCAGATGCGTGACGAACTGGGCGAGATCACCGGCTTGCGCGCCTCGCTGCCGCAGGCCGCGCTGGCGATCCGATCGGATTTTGCCGCCGACCATCCGGGTCTTGCGGAGGCGCTCTACGAAGGGCTGTTTGCCGCCGCGACCTCGTTGAACGCCGATCCGGCCACGGCCGCCGCCAATGCCGCCCCGCGCCTCGACCGGCCGGCGCCGATCCTCGAGACCGCCATTCCCTACTGCAACATCACCGCGATCCGCGCATCCGAGGCCCGGCCGGTGATCGAGGCCCTGTACCAGGCCCTTCTGGACGCCGACCCCGGCATCCTGAACAATGCCATGCCCGATGACGGGTTTTACGCGATCTGATGCGGGCGGGCCTCAAAGCCCTCGGCGCGCGGGCCGACCGCCTGCGTGTCCCGCCCGAGGAACTGGTGGAAACCGGGCTTGTCCTGCTGGGCCGCTGGCTTTGGCGAGTGGGACCCGGGATCATCGGTGTCGCGCTGTTCCTTGGCCTGTGGCAGTTGGGGAACCGCGCCTATGGCAGCTTCATCCTCCCCTCGCCGCTTGAAACGGGCCGCGCCATTCTCGGCGTTCTGTCCTCGCCCGAGGGCTGGGGCCTGATCGCGGGAACGGTGGCGCGTGTGGGGCTGGCCCTGGGGTTTGCCGCGCTCATCGGCGTGGGGCTGGGCCTGGCATCGGGGTATGCCCGGCTGCTGCGCGGGATTCTGGCGCCGGTCTCGACCATTCTGCTGGGCATGCCGGCCACGGCCTGGGTCATCCTGACGATGATCTGGTTCGGGCCGTCCCATGCCTCGATCGTCTTTACCATAGCCATGGTGACGACCCCGCTCCTCTATATCGGGACGGTCGATGCGGTCCTCACCCGTGACCGGCGGCTGGAGGATATGGCCGCCGCGTTCGGCGCCGGGCCATGGCGGCGGTTTTCCAACGTCGCCCTGCGCCAGATCCTTGCCACCTTGGCCCCGGTGACGGGGATCACCCTGGCGCTCGGGTTCAAGGTGGCGATCATGGCGGAACTGGTGGCCAATGTCGCCGGGTTGGGCGGGGCCCTGGCCACGGCGCGCGCACATATGGATATCGACCGGGGGCTTGCCTATGTCGCGATGACGGTCGCGGCCTTGTTGTCGGTCGAGTACGGGTTGATCCGCCCGTTCCAGCGACGCGTCGGGCAGTGGAAACGCGGGGGCCTGATATGAGCAAGCTGGTCCTTGTGACGGTCACCCACGCTTTCGACGGGCGCACCGTGCTGCGCGACGTGTCGCTGGTCACCCAGCCGGGCGAAATGGTGGCGCTGGTCGGCCCCTCGGGCAGCGGGAAAAGCACCCTGGCGGCGATTGCGGCAGGCATCCTGCGCCCGCAATCGGGCCGGGTGATGCGGCTCTACCAGCGGCACGGGATGGTGTTTCAGCAATCCCGCCTGCTGCCCTGGGAAACCGCGCGCGGCAATATCGCCTTTCCTCTGCTCATGGACGGGATGAACAAGGCGGAGGCGACCGCCCGCGCCGAAGAGGCCGCCTTGGCGGTGGCGTTGCTGCCAAGCGACCTCGACAAGATGCCGGACCAGTTGTCGGGCGGGATGCAGGCGCGGGTGGCGATTGCCCGGGCCCTTGCGGTCAAGCCGGACTTCCTGATCTTCGATGAACCTTTCGCGGCGCTGGACCCGGCCCTGAGACGGCGCATGCAGGACCTCGTGATCGACCTGAGCGCGCGTTACGGCTTTGGCGGGCTGTTCATCACCCACGACCTGTCCGAGGCGGCGCGGGTCGCCGACCGCATCGCCGTGCTGGACCGCAAGGGCGACGGGATCATCGGCGCACTGACCCCCGAAGGCACGCCGGGCGCGCGGCGCGAGGCCGATATCTTCGCCTTCGTGCAGCGAGAGATGACGGGAAATCCGCTTCTGGCCGATCTCGTCAACGTGGACGAGCGCGCGTTGGATTACGACTGCGCCTGCGACACGCTTGGGCCACGGCGCTGCTGTTAGGCCGGTCTAGGCCGATGCGGCCGCGTGGAGCAGTTCGATCAGATAGTCGGCATTGGCGGTCGTCTCGGCACCCTGCCGCAAGGTGATCCCCACTGCGCCCGACATGTACCCCGCGCCAAGATCGAAGGTGGCCAGGTTGCCCGAGGACAGTTCGCGCGCCACCACGCCGCGCGAGATGAACCACAGCATGTCCGTATCCAGCAGCAAAGGCAGCGCCAGGTTCGGCGACACGGTTTCAAGGATCGGGCGCAGATCGGCGAGGCCTTGCGCCGCAAGAAACCCGTCCACGATCTTGCGGATGATCGACTCGCGCGTCGGCAGAATGACCGGACTGGCGCGAACGGCCTCGGCCACGTCGCTCTTCAGGCCGGGATGCCCCGCCCGGGCCACCAGCTCGATGGAATCCTCGTAGAGGAACGCAAAGCGCAACCCCGCCATCTCGGAGGCTTCGGGCATGCGCCCCACCATCAGGTCGATATCCCCCCGCCGCAGCCGATCCAGCAGGTAACCATGCGGCCCGGTGGTGACCGAGATCACGCTTGAAGGGCGATCCTGCGCATAGCGCCGCGCGACATCGGGAAAAAGGCTCGCCGCGACGGTGGGTAGCAGCCCGACGGACAATGTCTCGGTCGCCCCGTCGCCCGAAATCGCCTGAAGGCCACTTTCAAGGCTGTGCACCGCGTCAAGCGCGTGGCGTCGAAACAGGGTGCCCGGCACGGTCAGGGTCATCTTGCGCCCCGTGCGGTCGAACAGCGGATGGCCGACGATGCGCTCGATATCGGCGAGCGTCTTGGACAAGGCAGGCTGCGAAACATGCAGCCGGCGCGCGGCAGCGCTGACCGTTCCCGCCTCGGCAATTGCGAGAAAGACGCGGACATGACGCAGGCTCAAGGCATGAGGTATAACCATTTGTTATGGGTAGCGCCGATATTTCTATTTTCAATCACGAATGCGCCACGCCATACCTGCCTTCGGGAGGATTTTCACGCATGCAACCAGTGGCGATCGCATCGGCGCACAAGACCTGTCGCACAGCTTCGTGTGGCCTCTGCGCCGTGGGACAAGACCGGAGACCGCGCCGATGAACCAAAGACACGACACCGGAATGAAGGTGCGGCGGCGCGTGCTGGGCGACGATCATGTCGACCGCGCCGAGGCGCGCACCAGTGCGTTCGACGCCCAGTTCCAGAGCCTGATCACCGAGGCCGCGTGGGGCCATGTCTGGGCATCTGACGGGATCAGCGACCGCGAACGCTCGATGCTGACCATCGCGCTTCTGGCGGCGATGGGGAATTTCGAGGAGATCCCCATGCATGTGCGCGCCACGGCCCGCACCGGCGCCACGCCGCGCGATATCGCCGAGGCGCTCCAGCATGTTGCGATCTATGCCGGCGTGCCCCGCGCGAACCACGCCCTGAAACTCGCCAAGGCAACCTACGATGACATGGAGGCAGCCGAATGTCGCAAGGAAGACTGATCCCGCGGGACCGCTCGGCGCATCCGGTCGCCTACGATCCCCAATACAAGACGAGCGTCACCCGCTCGCCGTCCCTGCCCCTGTTGTCGCTGGAGTCCACGCCGACCGAGGAAACCGGCCCGCGCTTCGGCCATTCCGATCTCGGCGCGCTGGACCACGACCTGATCCGCAACTGGACCAAGGGCAAGGCCGAAGCCATCGGCGAGCGCATTCTCGTGCATGGCCGCGTGACGGACGAGACCGGGCGCGGCATCCCCGGCGCATTGGTCGAGGTCTGGCAGGCCAATGCAGGCGGACGCTACCGCCACAAGAAGGACGGCTACCTCGCGCCGCTCGACCCGAATTTCGGCGGCGCCGGACGCTGCCTGTCCGACGAAAGCGGCGCCTATGCCTTCTTCACGATCAAACCGGGCGCCTACCCCTGGCCCAACCGTGGCAATGACTGGCGGCCTGCGCATATCCATTTCGCGCTGTCGGGCCCGTGTTTCGGCCAGCGCCTGATCACCCAGATGTATTTCGAGGGCGACCCGCTGATCCATCGCTGCCCCATCGCGGCCACGGTCAAGGACCGCGGGCAACTCGACAGTCTCATGGCGCCCCTCGACATGAGCCAGGCGCGTCCGCTCGATCACCTCGCCTATCGCTTCGACATTGTCCTGCGCGGGCGGCGTCAGGCGTGGTTTGAAAACCGTCCGGAGGGGATGTGACATGGTGCAGAAACTGACCCAATGGCGCGAAACGCCGTCGCAGACCGCTGGTCCCTACGTTCATCTTGGCCTGATGCCGACCTGGGCGGGCAATGCCGGGGCGTATGAAAAGGAACTCGGCCAAAGCCCGATTGCCGAGGGCGCAAAGGGCGAGGTCATCGAGATCGCCGGTCAGGTGCTGGACGGCACCGGCTGGCCGTTGCGTGACGCGCTGATCGAAAGCTGGCAGGCCGACGCAGCGGGGCGTTTCCCCGGAACCGAGGGGGCCGATCCGGCGGTCAGCGGCTTCTGCCGCTTCGCCATCGATCCCGAGAGCGCGGAATTCACCCTGCGCACGGTCAAGCCCGGCGCGGTCAGCCTACCCGATGGCCGGGTTCAGTCGCCCCATATCGCGCTTTGGATCGTGGCGCGCGGGATCAACATGGGCCTTCAGACCCGCATCTATTTCGAGGATGCCGACCGCGATGCCGATCCGGTCCTGTCGCGGATCGAACAGCGCGACCGGGTCGAGACCCTGATCGCCAAGCCGCAGGGCGATGGCCGCTATCGGTTCGACATTCGCCTGCAAGGGCCGGGCGAAACCGTGTTCCTGGACATGTAAGGCGACCTGGCGCGATGTCCCTTTCCCCCCTCGACAGCCCGATGTGGCAGGATCTGTTCGGCAGCGCGATGGCCCGCGACTGCCTCGGAGACGACGCGCTCGTCGCCGCCATGATCCGTGTCGAGGTGGCCTTGGCCGAGGCCTGCGAAGCGCAAGGCCTGACACCGGATGGCAGCGGCGCACGGATCGCCGTGGCGCTGTCCGACGCCTCCCTGTCGCCCGCCGACCTGGCCGAGGGGGCCGCGCGGGACGGTGTGCCGATCCCTGCCCTTTTGGCCGCGCTGCGCGCGCGGCTCGACGCGCAGGGGGCCGACGCGCTCCATTGGGGCGCAACGTCTCAGGATATCGTGGACAGCGCGACCGTGCTGTGCCTGTGCGACTTCGCGGACCGGATGGGCACCGAGGCCGACGCCGTGCTGGACCGCCTCGCCGATCTTGCCGGGGCCGAGGCGGAGACGGTGATGCTGGCCCGCACGCGCACGCAAGGGGCCGTGCCCACCACCTTCGGCGCCGTGGTGGCCGATTGGGGGATGGGATTGGCCGACGCCAAGGACCGGCTGGCCGAAGCCGCCACGCGCCTGTGCGACCTGTCCCTGCATGGGGCCGCCGGAACCGATGGCGCCCTCGGGGACCGGGCCGACGCGATCCGCGAGGATATGGCTGGGCGGCTTGGGCTCAAGGCCAACCCGGCCCCGTGGCACCGTCAGCGCACCCGCATCTCCGATCTCGCTGCCGCATCCGCCGCCGTCGCGATGCAGGCCGGACGGATCGGGGCCGACCTCGCCCTTCTCGCCGCGACGGGCATCGGGGAACTGCGCCTCTCGGGTGGCGGATCGTCAGCCATGCCGCACAAGGTGAACCCGGTGCGCGCCGAGGCGGCGCAGTCGCTTGCCCGTTTCGCGGCGCATCTTCAGGGCGCGGTGACCGAGGCCGCGCTCCATGTCAGCCAGCGCGACGGCGCAGCCTGGGGGCTCGAATGGCTCTCGCTGCGGCCGCTCTGCGGGGCCTCGGCGGCAGCCCTCGACAACATCGCCCGCGCGCTCGACGGGTTGCAGCCGAACCGCGAGGCGATGGCACAGAACCTCGCCGACGCCGGTATCGGCCCATTCTCGGAACGGCTGACCTACCTGCTTGCCGCCCATATGCCACGCAGCGACGCGCGCGACGCGATGGCCGGGGCGCTGGCCACCGATAACCCCGTCGCGGCGCTCCGCGCCGCTCATCCCGAACTCGACTGGACCGACGCGATGGACCCGTTGGCCGCCGCAGGCCATGCGCCGCGCCTGGCCCGGACTTTCGCCGCATCAAGAGGACACATGACGTGAAGACACAGGTCGCCATCATCGGCGGCGGTCCTGCCGGGCTGCTGCTGTCGCAACTTCTGCACCTAAGCGGGATCGACTCGGTCGTTCTGGAGCGCCGCTCGCGCGACTACGTGCTGGGCCGCATCCGCGCGGGCGTGCTGGAATCGGGCAGCGTGAAGGTTCTGACCGAGGCGGGCGTGGGCGACCGCCTTGCCGCCGAGGGTCAGCCGCATGACGGGGTCGAATTCAGCTGGCATGACGAACGCCTGCGCATCGACCTCGAGGCGCTGACCGGGACCACCGTCACCGTTTACGGCCAGACCGAAGTGACGCGCGACCTCTATGCCGCGCTGGACGCCCGCGGGGCCGAGGTGATCCACGAGGCCGAGGTGCTGCGCATCGAAGGGGTCGAGACGGATGCCCCCGTCGTGATGTACCGGCAGGACGGCGCGGAACACCGGCTTGAGGCGCGCTTCGTCGCGGGGTGTGACGGGTTCCACGGCCCGTCGCGCAAGGCCATGCCGGATGGCGTGCGGCAGGAATTCGAGCGCGCCTACCCGTTCGGCTGGCTGGGCCTGCTGTCAAAGACGCCGCCCGCCGCGCCCGAACTGATCTATGCCGCCCATGAGCGCGGCTTTGCCCTGTGCTCCATGCGCTCCGACGAGGTCAGCCGCTACTACGTGCAGGTGCCGGTCGAGGAAAAGGTCGAGGATTGGACGCCCGAGCGCTTCTGGGACGAATTGCGCCGACGTATCCCCGCCGACGTGGCCGACGGCATGGTGACCGAGGGCGAGGTGCTGGAAATGTCCGTCGCGCCGCTACGGTCCTTCGTGTCCGAACCGATGCGCCATGGATCGCTGTTCCTGGCGGGCGACGCGGCCCATATCGTGCCGCCAACCGGGGCCAAGGGCCTCAACCTTGCGGTCTCGGACGTGTATTACCTGCACCGGGCGCTGGACCGGTTCTTCAACAACGGCACGGCAGATGGGATCGACAGCTATTCCGAGACGGCGCTTGCCCGAGTTTGGAAGGTTGAACGCTTCTCGTGGTCGCTGACCCAGATGATGCATGATTTCCCGCAACTCGGGGCTTTCGAGAAGCGGATGCAGAAGGCCGAGTTCGACTACCTCGTCCGCTCGGAAACCGCCCGCAAGGGACTTGCGGAAAACTATATCGGGCTGCCTTTCTAGGCCCGGCAGACGTCTGAAAATCCAAGGGAGGATGACATGAAGACCAAGACGACGCTTTCGGCCCTCGCACTGGCCGCCGCGATGGCAAGCCCGGCCGCCGCGCAGGACTATACCCTGACGCTCCACCATTTCCTCGGAGAACGCTCGCCCGCGCATCGTCAGATGCTTGTGCCCTGGGCCGAGCGGGTCGAGGAACTCAGTGGTGGTGCCGTCGATATCGAGGTTTACCCTTCGATGACGCTCGGCGGCCGTCCACCGGAACTGGCCGCGCAGGCCCGTGATGGTGTGGTGGACATGATCTGGACCCTGAACGGCTACACGCCGGGTCTCTTCCCGCGCACCGAGGTGTTCGAACTGCCGACCGTGTTCCTGAACGATCCGGCGGCGGCCAACCTCGCCATGGGCGCCATGTTCGACGAATACCTTGCCGATGACTACGCGGGCCTCGAAGTCATGTTCCTGCACGCCCATGCCGGCAACGCCTTCCATATGGTCGATGACGAAGTGCGCAGCCCCGCGGATCTCGAGGGCATGAACCTGCGCACCCCCTCGCGCAGCGGTGCTTGGGTGATCGAAGCCCTCGGCGCCAACCCCGTCGCCATGCCGGTGCCGGAACTGCCGCAAGCCCTGTCGCGCGGCACGGTCGATGGCGCGCTGATCCCTTGGGAAATCATCCCGCCGCTGCGCCTGCAGGAGCAGACCGAGTACCAGGTCGAAGGAACCAACATGGCCCGCTTCGGCACCTCGATCTTCCAGGTCTCGATGAACCAGGCCACCTGGGACAGCTTGCCCGAGGATATCCAGGCCGCCTTCCGCGAGGCGTCGAACGAGGCCTGGCTGCAAGAGGTCGGTGATATCTGGCGTGCGTCCGACGACTTCGGCATCAACATGGCGACCGAGGCCGGCAACACGCATATCGTGCTGTCCGAGGAAGAGACCGAGGCCATGATGGCGCCGCTGGCGGGCGTCGTCGACCGCTGGATCGAAGAGGTCTCTGGCTCGGGCGTCGACGGCGCAGCCTTGGTCGAGGCCGCCCGCGCGGCCATCGACGCGGCAGGGAACTGAACCGATGGGGACGACGGGTACACCGCTCTGGCGAGGGCTGACACGAGCCATCGACACATGGGCCCTGCTCGGCGGGCTCGTGCTCGTCGTCCTCGTTTGCGTGAACGTCTGGTCGGTCTTGGGCGGCGCCTTGGGCATCGCCTTTGCCGGTGACGTGGAACTGACAGAGATGGGCGTAGCGGCCGCCGCCTTCGCCTTTCTCCCCTTCTGCCAGTTGCACCGGCAGAACGTGCGCGCGGACCTCTTCACCGAGAAGGCCGGACCGGGCCTGCGTCGGGCGCTCGACAGCATCGGCTCCGCCATCGCGCTCGGCTTTGCGGCGCTGCTGCTCTGGCGGATGTATTTCGGTCTCGTGGACCAGATGACCTACAGCTATTCCAGCACCATCCTGCAAATTCCGATGTGGTGGGTCTATGTTCCGATCCTCGTCTCGCTCGGCCTGTTGATCCTGGCCGCGGCAATGACCCTTTTCGAAGATATTCAAGGGGAACAGTGATGGACCCGATCACGCTTGGCGCGTTGGGCCTCGCCGCCCTTATCCTTCTGCTCGTCCTGCGCATTCCCATCGCCTACGCGATGATCCTGGTCGGCGCGGTCGGCACCACGATGCTGAGCGGGCCGAATATCCTGCTCGCGCAGCTCAAGACACTGGCCTATGGGCAGTTCTCGATCTACGATCTGTCGGTCGTGCCGATGTTCGTCCTGATGGGCGCGCTGGCGGTGAAAACGGGACTGAGCCAGGACCTGTTCCGCGCCGCAAACGCGTGGTTCGGCTGGATGCGCGGCGGCACGGCCATGGCCTCGATCGCGGCCTGTGCCGGCTTTGGCGCGGTCTGCGGCTCGTCGCTGGCCACCGCCTCGACCATGGGCAAGGTCGCCCTACCCGAGTTGCGGCGCTACAACTACTCCCCTGCGCTTGCCACCGGCTCCATCGCGGCGGGCGGTGTGCTGGGCATCCTGATCCCGCCCTCGGTTGTGCTGGTGATCTACGCCATCA
The DNA here is from genome assembly GCF_019800885.1 of Maritalea mobilis. GTDB lineage: Bacteria > Pseudomonadota > Alphaproteobacteria > Rhodobacterales > Rhodobacteraceae > Roseibacterium > Roseibacterium beibuensis. The sequence continues at coordinate 446,117 of NZ_JAHVKE010000001.1, read as the reverse complement.
TCGTCGAGGCCAATGTCGTCACCATGTTCATGGCGGCGCTGATCCCCGGCATCCTCGCCGTGATCCTGTTCCTGCTGACCATCGCCATCTACGTGCGGATCCGGCCCGACGCAGGCCCCGCCCATGGCGCGGGCAGCCGGGCGGAGTTCATGGCCGCAACGCGCGGCATGATCCCTGTCCTGATCGTCTTCGGGATCGTCATCGGCGGCATCTATGCCGGCCTCTACACCCCGACCCCGGCGGCGGCCATCGGCGTCTTCGTCGTGTTCGTCTTCGGGATGGTGAAGAAGCAGCTCACCCGGAAAGGCATCCTCGACTCGCTGCGCGAGACGGCCTCGACCACGGGCATGATCTTCCTGATCCTGCTGGGTGCGGAACTGCTCAAGATCTTCATGTCGCGTGCGGGCGTTCCGCAATTCGCCGCCGATTGGGCGGTGAACTCGGGGCTCACGCCGATGATGGTGCTGCTGATCCTTCTTCTGGCGCTGATCCTGCTGGGCTGCCTGATGGACTCGCTGTCGATGATCCTTCTGGTGCTGCCGTTTTTCTGGCCGGTGCTGGTGGCGATGAACGGCGGCGATTACCAGCCCGCCGACGGATCGGGCTATGGCATGTCGACCGAGCACCTGAAGATCTGGTTCGGGATATTGGCGCTCGTCGTGGTGGAACTGGGCCTGATCACGCCGCCGGTTGGGATGAACGTCTTCGTCATCTCCTCGCTGGCGCGCGATGTGCCGATGTCGACCACGTTCCGGGGCGTGGCCCCGTTCTTCGCCTCCGAGATCGTGCGGGTGGGCATCCTGATCGCCTTCCCGTCACTGACCCTTGGATTGCCCCTGTTGTTGCAGGGCTGAACCGGGTATCTCCGGGAAAAACTGCGGGAGGAAACCATGACCAACCCAGCCATCATCTGTGTCGCGATCACCGGCTCGGTGCCCACCAAGGCAGACAACCCGGCGGTCCCGGTCACCATCGCCGAGCAGGTTGAATCCACCCACGCGGCGTTCGAGGCCGGCGCGTCCATCGCCCATTGCCACGTGCGCGACGACGAGGGCAAACCCACCTCGGACCCGGAGCGTTTCGCCAAGCTCAAGGAAGGGATCGAGGCCCATTGCCCCGGCATGATCGTGCAACTCTCGACCGGTGGCCGCTCGGGCGCGGGGCGTGACCGGGGGGGCATGCTGCCGCTGGCGCCCGACATGGCGTCGCTCTCGGTTGGGTCGAACAACTTCCCGACGCGGGTCTATGAAAACGACCCCGCGCTGGTGCAATGGTTGGCCTCCGAGATGCGCAAATACGGCGTGAAGCCCGAGATCGAGGCCTTCGACCTCAGCCACATCTTCCAGGCCAAGCTGATGCAGGAGCGTGGCGAGCTGGAAGGCACCCCTTACGTGCAATTCGTCATGGGCGTGAAGAACGCGATGCCCGTCGACCGGCGCGTCTTCGATTTCTATGTCGAAACGGTCCATCGCCTGTTCGGTGAAGACGCCCCGTGGTGCGCCGCCGGGATCGGGCGGCACCAGGCCGATCTGAACGAATGGGCGGCCGAGGCCGGGGGCCATCTGCGCACCGGGCTTGAGGACAATATCCGCCTCGACCGCGACACGCTGGCACCGTCGAACGCGGCGCTAGTCAAGCGCGCCGTGGACATCGTCGAAAAGGCCGGCCGCAGCGTGGCCAGCCCGGCCGAGGCGCGCGAGATCCTCGGGCTGCGCAGCGCAGCCTGAGGCGATCCACGAAGGCTCAGGGGGCTGTCTGCCCCCGAGCCGCCGCCAACCACAGATATCCAAAGACGACGCCCGACCGCCCCTCGCGGCGCGACTTTGTATGTCTCATCATATCAGGGGCATGGGGCAAGTGGCGGAGAGACAGGGATTCGAACCCTGGAGACGGTTTCCCGCCTACACGCGTTCCAGGCGTGCGCCTTCGACCACTCGGCCACCTCTCCGTGCGCGCCGGGATAGCGCCGGAGCGCGGTCTGTGCAAGCCTAAGAAGGGTGGAAAATCATGCGCCCGGGCAGAAGGCCGGGAAGCCTCTGGAGAAAGCGCGCTGAACCGGGGTTCAACGCGCGATGACCCGCAAGGACTGCCGCAAGACAGCAGGTGCGGAATACAAACGGGTGCACTGTCTTGGTCAGGTGAGCGCGATCGTCACGCGGCGGTTCTGCCGCCCCTTTTTCTCGATCTTCGTGATGGTCAGTTTGCCGATCTCTCCCGTGCGCGCGACATGGGTGCCGCCGCAGGGTTGCAGGTCGATCTGGTCCTTGCCCTCGCCGATCCGCACGAGGCGAATGCGCCCTGCCCCGCGTGGTGGCTGCACCGACAGCGTCTTGACCAGCGCCGGGTTGGCGTCGAGTTCTGCCTCGGTGATCCAGTCCTCGGTCACGGGCAGGTCACGGGTGACGAGCGTATTCAGCTGGCCTTCCAGAATGGCCTTGTCGCCCGGCGCGTCGGGCATGTCGAAATCCAGCCGCCCCTTGTCGGCGCCGATGGCGCCTCCGGTCACGGGCAGCGGGATCACGACCGACAGAAGATGCAGGGCGGTGTGGATGCGCATGTGCCCGTGGCGGCGCTCCCAATCGAGGTGCTGGTCGATCTCGGCGCCGACGGGCGGCAAGGCGCCGGGCTCGGACGGCACGAGGATGACATCCTCGCCCTCGCCCTTCACGGCCGTGGCGATGGTCAACTTGCCGCCTTCCCAGACCAGCCGCCCGGAATCGCCCGGCTGTCCGCCGCCGCGCGGGTAGAACACGGTGCGGTCAAGAAGGATGCCCCCCTCGTCCGTCAGGCCGGTCACCGTGGCGGTGGCCGATTTCCGGTAGGGGTCGGTGCGAAACAACATCTCTGTCATGGTCAGGTGTCCTCGGGGCCATCGGGTGCGGCGTCGTCCTGCGTCATGGCCTCTTCGATCTGGGGCTGCTCGGTTTCCACGTCGATCTCCTCGGCATCCTGCCCGACCGTCTTGGGGGTCGGGCGCAGGGCCTCGGGATTGCGCAACCAGATATCGCGCTGCGCGAAGGGAATCTCGATGCCCTCCTCGGCAAAGCGTTCCGCGATGCGATGGTGGATCTCGGTCTTGACCGAAACCAGCTGGTTCACGTCGCGCAGGATCGCGCGGATGCGGAAATCGAGCGAGTCCGCCCCGAAGCCGAGGAAGTCCACCCCCGGTTCGGGAAAGGCCGCGACGACCGGGTTTTCGCGCACGATCTCCATCAGGATGTTCTGCACCTTGCGGGTGTCGGTGCCATAGGCCACGCCCACGGTGATGACCGCCCGCCCGATCGTGTTGCCCCGCGTCCAGTTCGTCACCGTCCCGGAGATGAAATCGGCGTTGGGCACGATCACGTCGGTCTTGTCGAAGGTCTCGATCCGGGTCGAGCGCACCGAGATGCGCTTGACGATCCCCATGTAAGAGCCGACCTCGATCCAGTCGCCTTCGGAGATCGGGCGCTCGATCAGCAGGATGATGCCCGAGACGAAGTTGTTGACCACGTTCTGAAGGCCAAAGCCGATCCCGACCGACAGCGCACCCAGCACGAAGCCGAGCGCCGTGAGGTCGATGCCGCCCGCGGTGATGGCGATCATGGCCGCAAGGCCGATCCCCACGTAGCCCACACCCGAGGTCACGGCATTGCGCGCGCCGGTGTCGAGCTTGGTGCGCGGCAGAACGGTCGAGCGCAGCGCGCCCTGCAAAAGCCGCGTCGCCACGTAACCCACGGCGAAGAACAGAACGACAGCAAAAATATTGCCCGGCGTGATGCGCGCCTCGCCGATGGTGAAGCCTTCCCAGAACCGGGCATAGACCTCGGCCAATTGCTCGGGGCGGACGCCCCACGTCAGCGCGAAGAGCGGCAAGGCCCCGAAGGCGAGCAGGAAATTGACGACGATCGGCAGCAGCGCCTCGGAGGCGGAATCGTGGGTCGTGCGGAAAATGATGGCGTAGAGATCGCGCACCACCGGCTGCAAGGCCACCAGAACACCGAAGATCGCAAGGCTGAGCGCCGTGGGCACCATCAGCGACTCGGCCATGTTCACGTAGCCCACGACCGCCAGCGCCGGCCCCGCGACGCCCACGAGGAGCAGCAGCCGCTGCACGAGGCTGAGAATCCGCCGCATGAACCCGGGCGACTCGTCCTCGCCCGTTTCGGTGCGCCCGCTTTGCAGCAGACGCGAGGCGCGCCAGAAGAACAGCGCAAGGCCAACATAGACGGGCAGTTGCAGCACGCCCTGCGCTGCGGGCGGCACCTCGTCCATAGCCGCGATAGTCTGCATCACGACGGCAAGGCCGACGAAAAAGCCGATGATGAAGAAAATGCGCCGCGCACGGGCACGCTGAGTGCTGTCCAGCTCAAGCACCCCCATCGGCAGATCGCCCTCCGGGAACAGCCGCCCGCCCAGCCAGAGCGCGAAGTAGGACGCCGTCATGAGCGCCGCGAGCGCCTCCAGAAGCGATTGCGCCGACGGGCCGACCAGCCCCGAGGCGACAAAGGCCCCGAGCACCAGGATCAAGCCGACCAACGGGATCAACATCTGCAAGAGCGACACGAAGAAGACCAACGTCGGTCGCCCGCGCTCGCGCGTGCGCGCCTCAAGCCGGTCGGTCAAGCGATGCGTCCATAGCCGACCGCGCAGCAGGGCCACCAGCGCCACCAGCAGCATCACCACCAGCACCGGCGCGCTTTGCAGGAATTGCTCGCGCTGCGCCGGGTTGGTCAACCGGCCCATGAAATCCGATTGCAGCGACCCGGCCAGCGCGGTCAATCCCGTCAAAGCAGGCGTCCAGTTCACCGGATTTGCCGGGCTCGGCGCAAGTTCGAGCAGTTGTTCCTGTTGCCGCGCGCTCAGCAGGTTGTCGATCTCGGTGATCAGCCCGTCGGCGCGGGTATAGGCCTGGCTGGCCTCGACGCGGGGCACCTGCGCTTCCTGGAGTTGCGTGTTCAGCGTCGCGCGGCGTTGGGCAATGGCGTCAGGTTCGGTTTCACCTTCGGCCGGCGGTGCGCCCAAAGCATCGATCTGTGCCTGCAGTGTGTTGATCCGCGTCGAATTCGCGCTTTCGGCGTCAAGAAAGCGGGCGCGCCAATTGACGAGCGTCTCGCGCAGGTTCTCGAAGAACGCGGTCGAGGCCGTCCCGGCCTCGAGCAGGTTCTCGATGCGGGTCGCCTCGGACTCCCACGCCTCATAATCGATCCCCGAGGCCGTCGCGGTCGCGGGGGTTGCCTCTTGCGCGATGACCGGTGCGGCGCTGCCCAGAGCAACCAAGCTCAGCGCAAGCATGACCAACGCGAGGCGCAGAGTTCGCATGACTGCGTTCATGACATCAGTCCTCGAAAACCGAGGGAATGCCGCGCGGCTCGGCCACCAGCCATTCGGGCACCGGCAGGCCTTTTTCGCGCAGGAAGGCGGGGTTCCACAGTTTCGACTGATAGCGCGTGCCGTAGTCGCACAGGATTGTCACGATGGTATGGCCCGGCCCCATCTCTTGCGCCATGCGCACGGCACCCGCCACGTTGACCCCGGACGAGCCACCAAGGCAAAGCCCCTCTTCGGCCAAAAGGTCGAAGACGATCGGCAGCGCCTCGCTATCGGGGATCTTGTAGCAGGTATCGGGGGTGAACCCCTCCAGATTGGCGGTGATGCGCCCCTGCCCGATGCCTTCGGTGATCGAGTCGCCGCCCGCCTCCTGCCCGGTATAGAGCTTGTAGAGGCCGGAGCCCTCGGGGTCCGACAGCGCGACCTTCACGCCCTTGGGCTGGAGCACCATGCCCACACCCGCCAGCGTGCCGCCCGATCCCACGGCGCAGGTGAACCCGTCGATCTTGCCGCCGGTCTGGTCCCAGATCTCGGGGCCGGTGGTGTCGATATGGGCCTGGCGGTTGGCGGTATTGTCGAACTGGTTGGCCCAGATCGCGCCATTCTCCTCGGATTGGGCAAGGCGTTCGGCCAGCCGCCCCGAATAGCGCACGTAGTTGTTCGGGTTGGAATAGGGCACCGCCGGAACCTGGATCAGCTCGGCCCCGGCAAGGCGCAGCATGTCCTTCTTTTCCTGGCTCTGCGTCTCGGGGATGACGATGACGGTCTTGAACCCCATCGACGCGCCCACCAGCGCAAGGCCGATGCCGGTATTGCCCGCAGTCCCTTCGACGATGGTGCCACCGGGCCGCAGCAGGCCCTTGTCGACCGCATCGCGGATGATGAACAGGGCGGCGCGGTCCTTGACCGACTGGCCGGGGTTCATGAACTCGGCCTTGCCGAGGATCTCGCACCCGGTGGCGTCGCTGACCTTGTTCAGCCGGATCAGCGGCGTGTTGCCGACGGCGGCGGCGAGGTCTGCATGAACGGTCATGGCGGGCCCTTTCGGCTCTGGCGTATTGGGGTTCAAGGGATAGGTGCCGCGGGGAGGATGATCAACCCGCCGCAGCCGCGCGCAAGCGGTCGTGATGGGCGATCAGCCATTGCATCGAGATCACCAGCGGCGCGTTCACCATGTCGCCACCCTCCAGCATTTCGACGGCAAGATCGAACGGCACGAGATGGCTGAGAATGTCCTCGCCCTCCCCCGGATGGCCACCTGTGCCGGTCACCTCGTCGGGCAGGTCGGCAAGCCCGATATAGGAGTAAAGCACCTGCGCAATGCCGCCGGGGCTGGGATAGTAGCGCGCAACGAAATGCAGATCCCCGAGGTCGATCCCGGCCTCTTCCTGCGTCTCGCGGCGCGCGCTGACCTCCGGTGCTTCGCCCGCGTCGATCATGCCCGCAACCGGTTCCAACAGCCACGGCGATCGGTCGCCATGGGCCAGCGCGCCGAAGCGCAACTGTTCGATCAGCAGGATCCGGTCGCGCACCGGGTCATAGGGCAGCACGGTGACGGCATCGGCCACGTTGAAGACCGCGCGATCCACAAGGTGATCCCCCGCCCCGTCAAAGCGGCGGAAGCGCGCGCGCATCTCCTCGACGGTGAAGAACCCGTCATAGGGGTGGCGGCGTTCCTCGATCACGACATCCGACAGGTCGAGGCTGGCGCCCACATGGCCCGGGCGTCGCCAGCGGGACGTGTCGAGGCGTGCCTGGGCCCGCGAGCGGATCATGCCGACAACGTGCCCCATATCGCCTGGCGCGACCTTGCCGAAGCGGCGCATGATCTCCTCGGCGGCAAGGCGGGTCAGATCGCCCCATTCGGTCATCCAGTCCGACAGCGACCAATCCGGGCCGTCCAGCTGCGAGCTGCCGCTGGCCGGGCGCCAAAGCTGCGCTTTCACATGAACATCCGCCGTTTCGACGGGCACCTCGACACGCACATAGTCGAATATCGCCTCGTAGAAATCGAGGCGCGCCAAAGCGGTGTCATCGACGCGCACAAGCAAGCCATGCGCCCCGGACCCGGGCACCAGCACCGGCCAATCGCCATCCTGCGCGCGCGCCGCGCGTTCGCCTGGCAGGGTGGCGGCCTCGGCCTCGAGCGGTTGCCCTGCAACCGCCTCGAACAGCGCCGCGTCGCGCAGCGTTCCAAAAAGAAAGACAGGGGTCATGCGGCTATTTCCAGAGCTTCGAGGCGATCTCGACCAATGCCCCGGCGATCATCCCGCCGATCAAAAGCGTTCCCCAGATCGGGATCGTCAGCGATTGCAGGAAATAGTCGCGGAAGAGTTCCAGCGTCGCGATCACGGCCTCGCCCGGGCTGTCGTAGCGCAGGTTGGACGAGCGGCGAAACATCTCGCGCAGGGCAAAGAGCAGGATGCCGAAAAACGCCATCTGGACCGAGGTTCGCGCCCCCTGCCCGACCGAAGCCCCAATGCCGCTGCCCGCATTGCCACCGGCCACCATCCACCCCTGCCACACCCCGATCAGGCCGATGGTCAGGGGAAAATAGGTCGCTGCCATCTCGGGAGGAAACGTGTCGAGCACGAACCCCGCCGCAACCCAGCCGATGCCGAAAAACAGGATGGCCCCGACGAGTTTGGCAGCGGTGGGCATGTCAGGCGGGCCTCTTGATCGTGATCTGCGTCACATCCGTGTTTCCGAAATGAAAGGTCGCCGCGCAAGCGCAGAGATAGAAATTCCACATCCGGCGGAACCGATCGTCAAAGCCAAGGGCTGCCACCTCGTCCCAGCGTCCGTTGAAGGTATCGTACCAGCGCCGCAGCGTTTGGGAATAGCTTTCGCCAAACTCGATGGAATGCGCCACCTCGAGGCCCGCGCGCTCGACCTGTTCGCGCAGCACCTTGGGCGCGGGCAACATGCCGCCAGGAAAGATGTATTTCTGGATGAAATCGACGCCGCGCTTGTAGACCTCCCAGCGGCGGTCCTGCACGGTGATGATCTGCAAGGTCGCCTGTTTGCCGGGCTTGAGGCGCTTGCGCACCGTCTCGAAATAGACCGGCCAGTATTTTTCGCCCACGGCTTCGAACATCTCGATGCTGGCGATGCCGTCATAGGTGCCGGTCTCGTCGCGGTAATCCTGCATCTTGATCTCGACCATATCCGACAGGCCCGCGCGTTCCATGCGGGCGACCGCGTAGTCATGCTGTTCCTGGCTGATTGTCAGGCCGGTAACGCGCAGGCCGCGTTCCTTGGCGGCATATTCGGCAAACCCGCCCCAGCCGCAGCCGATTTCCAGCACATGATCGCCGGGCTGTGCGCCCATCTGGTCGACCATGGATTTGTATTTCGCGATCTGCGCCGCCTCGAGGCTTTCCTGACCGCTTTCGAACAGCGCCGAGGAGTAGGTCATCGTATCATCCAGCCACAGGCCGTAGAAATCATTGCCCAGGTCATAGTGGTGCGAGATGTTCTTTTTCGCCTGCTTCTTGGAGTTGCGCTGCAACCAGAAGCGGAATTTCTCGTAGGCGCGGATCAGGCCCATCCCCATGAACCCGTCGTAGATTTCCTCGTTCTCGGCATGAACGAGATCCATGAAGGCCTGCAGATCGGGCGTGGACCACCATTCATCGAGATAGGCCTCGCAAAAGCCCAGATCGCCCTCGCGGATCAGGCGGCCGAAAATATCGGTGTTGTGGATATGCAATTCGGCCACCGGGCCCGGCTTGGGCCCCTCGGCGCGGAAGGTCCGGCCGTCGGGCAGCACCATGTCCAGCCGCCCGCAATCCATCTTTTGCGCCTGATCGAATACGGCGGTGAAATAGCGCGGCAGGTTGTCTTCGCCCGTGGTCGTCGTCTTGATATCCATCTTGGTCCCTTCGTGCCCACCGTATCCTGCCCGGATCGCGGGTCGTTCCACAAGGGCGGCCTGTTGCATGGCCTGCCCCTGCCCTGTTTCAGAAATCTCGGTTTTCATAAGCGTGTAGCGCGCGTTTGCGCCCCTCGGCGGCGCTGACGATCGGCGCGCTCGGGTAAGCGTCGCTGGCCGACAGTCCCCAGCTTTGCGGGATCGCGTCGAAATAGCTGGTCGCCGTGTCGGGCGGTTGACTGGTTGTTTCGGCCAGCCAGCGGCGGCGATAGCGTCCGTGCTTGTCGAACTTCTCGGCCTGTGTTTCGGGGTTGAACACGCGGAAATAGGGCGTGGCATCGGGGCCGGAGCCGGCCGACCATTGCCAGCCCATCGCGTTGCTGGCCGGGTCCCAATCGACAAGGCAGTGCTCGAACCAATCCAGCCCGATCTTCCAATGACACATCAGGTGCTTGGTCAGGTAGGAGGCCACCAGCATCCGCGCGCGGTTATGCATCCGCCCGGTGACATACATCTCGCGCATGGCGGCATCGACGATCTGCATGCCGGTGCGCCCCTGCTTCCACGCCTTCACCTCTGCCTTGCGCTCATCCTCGTTCCACGGGAAGGCGTCCCATTCCTCGCGCCAGTTGCCCGACGTGATCCGCGGCGTGTGGTAGACGAGGTGATAGGCAAAGTCGCGCCAGACGAGTTCCTTCAGAAAGGTCTCGGCCCCTGTCTTGCCCTCGTCCATGGCACGTTGCCCCGCCCTCCAGCAGGCGCGCGCGCTGATCTCTCCGTAGGTCAGGTTCTCGGAAAGGTGCGAGGTGCCGTCCTTGGCCAGATCGTCCCGCGCCTCGGCATAGGCGTCGATGCCATTGGCCATGAACGCCCCCAGGCGTCCGTGCGCGGCCTCTTCCCCCACGGCGAGATAGGGGCGCACGATCTCCGCCCCGCGCCGCATGTCGGCAGCAAGCGCCCAGTCAGCGGGATCATCGCTCTCGGGCCAGCTTTGGGGGGCGGGAATATCAGGGGGGGACAGCACCGCGCCGGGATCGCGGCCCCGCACGGCTTTCCAGAACGGCGTGTAGACCTTGTAGAACCCGCCCGATCCCGTCTCGACCGTCCAGGGCTCGAACAGGATGTGGCCCGCGTGGCTGACCGCCTCGATCCCGTCGGCTTTCAGCGCGGATTTGACCGCCTCGTCGCGGGTGCGGCTGTCGGGATCATAAAGACGGTTCCAATGCACCGCGACAGCGCCCGTTTCCTCGATCAGGGCGCGCAGAACGTCCAAAGCCTTGCCGCGGCGAAAGATCAGGCGCGATCCGGCGTCGCTCAGCGCCTCGCCGAACGCCTCGGCCCCCAGCCCCAAGCGCCATTTCGGGGCCGCCCCGTGGGTTTCGACCACCTCGTCGCAGATGAACACCGGGATGACCGGCGCGCCGCTTTCGCAGGCGGCCACGAGGGCGGGATTGTCGGACAGGCGGAAATCGCGGCGGGTCCAGTAGAGGACGGGGGCTTGGCTCATGGCGGGGTGAACAGGTCCGTTTCCTTTTCGGTTCCCCGCTATCTAGCGCTCGGTGCGGGCGATCAAGCCGCCCGGCACCTCTTTGTCGCGTGATATCAATCAGGCGGTGACGTCGACCACCACCCGGCCACGCACCCCGCCTTTCAGGATGGCGCGACCCAGATCGGGCAGATCGGCCAGGCCCGCCGGTTCGATCATCGCCTCCAGCTTGTCCATAGGCAGGTCGCACGCGATCCGGTCCCACGCCCTCAGACGGTTGTCATAGGGTTGCATGACGCTGTCGATGCCCAGCAGGTTCACGCCGCGCAGAAGGAAGGGGATGACCGTTGCGGGCAGTTGCGCGCCGCCGGCAAGACCCACCGCCGCGACCGACGCCCCGTATTTCATCTGGCCAAGGACCCGCGCCAGCATGTCACCGCCGACCGCATCGACACAGCCCGCCCATGTCTCGGCCTCGAGCGGGCGCTTGGTGGTCTCCGCCAGCTCAGCGCGCGGCACGATGCGCGACGCGCCAAGCCCTTTCAGGTACCCCTCCTGCTCGGGGCGGCCAGTGACGGCGGCAACCTCGTAGCCGAGATTGGCCAGGATGGCGGTCGCGACCGAGCCGACGCCACCGGCAGCGCCAGTGACAAGAACTTCGCCTTTCTCCGGTGTTAGGCCATGATCTTCAAGCGCCATGACAGCCAGCATCGCGGTGAAGCCCGCGGTTCCCACGGCCATGGCCTGCCGGGTGGTCAGACCCTCGGGCAGCGGCACAAGCCAGTCGGCCTTGACCCGCGCCTTCTCGGCATAGCCGCCCCAATGCACCTCGCCGACGCGCCAGCCGGTCAGCACCACCTTGTCGCCGGGCTTGTAGCGATCATCTTCGCTGGCCTCGACCGTGCCGGCGAAATCGATGCCGGGCACATGCGGATAGACGCGCACCAACCCGCCACCGGGCCCGACACACAGCCCGTCCTTGTAGTTGAGCGTCGAGTATTCGACCGCGACAGTGACATCGCCCTCGGGCAGACAATCTTCGCCCAGCTCCTGAACCGAGGCCGTCGTCTTGCCCTCGTCGTCCTTCTCCACCACCAGCGCGCGGAATGTCATCTTTGCATCTCCTCGTTCATTTCATGGCTGAGCCTCGTCGCCCAACCATATGATATCAATTCCAGAAGCGCTCTTGAACCTGCGCCTCCCTCGGTCCATCGGGGGCCATGACCGTCAAGGCGGTTTCTGGATCCCAATGGGTCATGCGGATCATGGCAATGGCCACGTTGACGTCGAAATCGGGCGAGAAGGCCGCCGAGGACACGCGCCCAACCCGGCGATGACCGGCCATGACAGGCCAGAATTCCTCGACCGCGGGCACCGCTGCGCCGGAGATGGCCAGCGGTCGGATCTGCTGCACCGGGCCTTCCTTTGCCACGCGCAGCAACGCATCTCGCCCGATACAGCCGATGGCCGTCGCCGTGTTGCAAAAGCGCCCAAGCCCGCATTCATGGGGCGTGTTGTCATCCGTCATGTCGTTGCCGTAGCTCAGCAACCCGCTCTCGATCCGTTCGATCAGGTTGGGGCACCCGGCCCGCACATCGAGCGACCGTCCCGCCTCCATCAGGGCATTCCACAGCGGCATGCCCAGATCACCACCTTCGAGATAGATCTCGAAGCCGCCCTGCTTGGAATACCCCGACCGCGCGACGACCATTTGCCGCCCGCCGAAGCCGAACAGGCCAAAGCGGAAAAACCGCAGATCGCACACGGCGTCGCCGAAGACCTCGGCCATCAGGTCATCGGCGCGCGGCCCCTGCACCGCCAGCGGCGACACGTCAGGCTCGTCGACCAGCACGTCGAGGCGATAGCCATGGGCGATGCCCTTGACCCAGTAGAGCAGATCACTGTCGGCGATGGAGATCCACCACCGATCCTCGGCCAGTTTGACCACGACCGGATCGTTGAGCATGCCGCCCGTCTCGTCGACGATGGGCATGTAGTAGCACTGCCCGGGCAGCATCCCGCGCAGGTCGCGCGGGGTCAGCATCTGCACCAGCCGCCCGGCATCCGGTCCCCGCACCTCGACCTGCCGCTGGCAGGATACGTCCCAGACCTGCACGGCGGATTTCAGGTGGTGGTAGTCCTCCTCGACCGAGCGGAACACGGTCGGCAACAGCATGTGGTTGTAGACGGTGTAGCCGGTGACGCCAGCGGCCAGCACGCCCTCGGTAAAGGGGGTGCGGCGCAGGCGGCGCGACAGCGAGAGTTGAGCCATGGCGGGCCCCTTTTCGGCTGACGGGGCCCTAGTGCCCCTGTGGTCCCACCCAGTCGATCTGGCAAATCTCGGCCGAGCGGCCATCGAAATCCCAGACCCGGCCAAAGGCGCGCACACGGCCCTTGGTGGCGGTGGCGACGGTGATGTCGGGGCCCATCCAGTATTGCGTGTTCGTCACCACGATATCGCTGTCGGGATCGCTGCCGCCGACCGGCACGACCTCGCCCTGGATCTTCTTGCCCACCATCAGACGGCGGGCCTTGCCCTCGGTCTCGAACAGGACCGGCGCGCGCTCGGCCCCCAGAAACTCGCTGACCAGCAGGCTGAACAGCCCCGTCGTGCCGCGCGCCGCGCCGGAAAAGATCGCGACCAAGCCGTCATAGGCGGCCTCGCTCGCGCGCTCGTCGATGAAGGCCGCCGCTTGCCAGTTTCCGCGCGCCATCAGGCCGGGGATTTCCAGCAGCAGCCCCACGTTCAGCCCGCCAAGGTCTTCGTCGCCGTAAAACCCCTCGTCGATGCGCACCCCGGCCCAGGCCTGGCAGTAACCCTCGGTCGGCGGGTGCTTCCCAAGGCTGACGACGCAGGGGCAGAACACGGTGCAGTTGCAGTTCAGGATCAACTCCCCCTTGATCGCCCAGGGCGTCTTGCCCGGCTCGGTGCGCGGAGCAGCCTCGGCTTCCATTTGATCGTGCATGTCTTTCTCCTCCCTCTCAGAACCCGGCGGCCAGCATCACCAGCCCGCCCCCGATCAACCCGACGCCAAGGGGCGCGGTCACGTAGCGCCCAATGGACGGCAGCTTTTCCAGCGCCATCAACGCCATGCCGAGCGCCATGAACCCAAGGCTCATCACCCCGCCGACAAAGGCCAGCGCCATCAAGGCGGCGCAGCAGCCGAGGCAATCGGCCCCAAGGCGCAAGCCCTGGCGGAACGCGCCCTCCTCCCAATGCTGCATGAAAAAGGTCAGCGGCGCGCGACAGCGGCTGAGGCAGGCCTCCTTGAGGTTGCTGAACTGGTAGGCGCCGGCCACGACCAGCAACGCGCCGGAGAAGGCCATCGAGCGGCTCTCGCCCAGCACGCCCAACAGGCCAGCCCGCGTGAGCCCAAGTTGCGCCAAGGCCGCCACCGCCGCAAAGCCCACCCAAACCACGAGGTAGCCGCCGACCAGCGCGCCGAAATTCGTACGTCCCGCATGGCGCAGATCGTCATAGGTGGCGAAGGCCGGCAAGGCCGTGGGCGCCATCATGCCCCCTGCCATCAGCGCCCACATCAGCACCAGGCCCGGATACCCCGCGCCGTCCGGCCCTGTGGCGCAAAGCGCGGCGATCAACTCGGCCCCGTAGAGGCCCGCGGCGTCCCGCAGATCGGCAGGCACCGCCATCAGCCACAAAAGCGACCAGCACAGGAGGATGCCGCCATAAAGCACCAGCCAATGCGGCGCGGTCATGGCACGGATGCGCATGGCGATCATCGTGGCCCTCCCTTCCACACCGCGAGTCGTTTTCCCTTGCCAGTCAAAATGTCAGACCTTTAAATGTCTGACAAATGAAAATCGACCCATCCAGCCCCCGCGGCCTGCCCGCCCAGATCGCCGATGCGATCCGCGACTCGATCGTCGAGGGGCGGTTGATCGTAGATGAACGCCTGCCCTCCGAGGCGGAACTCGCCGAGCAGTTCGACGTATCCCGCCCCACGATCCGCGAAGCGCTCAAGCGGCTGGCCGCGCAATCGCTGATCCGCACCACGCGCGGGGCTTTCGGCGGGGCCTTCGTCAACCGCCTGTCCTATGAAGAGGCCTACGCCCAGCAGATCACCACCGCGACGCTGCTTCTGTCGATGAACGGCGTCGCCTTCGAGACCGCCTGCGAGGCGCGCTATGCCCTCGAACGCGCCTGCGCGCCCTTGGCGGCCGAGCGGCGCACCCCCGACCAACTGGCCACGATGCGCGCCGAGATTCACCGCCAGGGCCAGCCCGGCCTGACGGACGAGGCCTTTTGCGCCTCGGACGTGGCCTTTCACCGGGCGCTGGTGGATGCGGCGGGCAATCCGGTCCTGTCCTACCAGTTGGCCGGTGCGGTCGAGGCGATGCAGCCCCTGATGAACATGATCACCTTCACCGCCCGCTCGCGCGAGCGGATCGGCGCGCTCCATACCCGGCTGGCCGACGCGATCGAGGCGCAGGACGGCGCACAGGCCGCCCAAATCCTGAGCGCACTGGAGGCCTATACGCTGGAGCTGGGCCAATCCGTGCGCGCAGCCCGCGCTGCAAGGGCCGAGACGCGCTGATCACGGCGATTTCCCTTGCGAGGCGCCGGGGCGTTTCCTAACGTCCCCGCCAGTCTGTCACCGCAACACCAACAGGGACATCTTGCAGACATGAAAAAGACCTTCACCCTCGGCACGGCGATCACGCTCGCGCTGGCCGCCCCCGCCTTCGCGCAGGACCTGCTTGTTTTCGACTACTCGGGCTTCGAGGATCCGTCCTTCCACCAGCCCTATATCGACCAGCACGGCAGCGCCCCCGAATTCGTCTTCTTCGGCGACGAGGACGAGGCGTTCCAGCGTCTGCTGGCGGGCTTCCGTTCGGACGTGACGCATATCTGCGCAGGCTCCGTGCCGCGCTGGCAGGAGTCGGGCATCATCGAACCTTGGGACACGTCCCGCATCGCGGCCTTCGCCGACCTGAACTCCGATCTCGTCGGGGCCGATGTTCTGGCCGGGTCGTCCGACCTCTACTTCCTGCCGACCGATTACGGTTCCACCGCGCTGATCTACAACAGCGATGAAGTGGCCGACGACGCCGTGGCCTCGCTGGAGATTTTCAACAACCCCGAGTTCGCCGGCCGCCTGTCGATCCCCGACAACGTCGATGACGCCTATGCGCTGGCCTACCTGGCCACCGGCGTCAGCGATTGGTCCGACGTGACCGACGAACAGTTCGAGGCCGCCACCGCGTGGCTGCGCGGCATCCACGAGAACCTGCTGACCTACTGGGTGGACCCGGCCGAGATCCAGCAGCTCATGGCCTCGGGCCAGGTGCTGGCCGCCTGGGTCTGGAACGAGGTGCCGGTCGCGCTGGCCGAGGAAGATTTCCCCGTCGGCTTCGCCCGCAACACCGAGGAAGGCACGAGTGTGTGGCTCTGCGGTTACGTGAACATGACCGAAGGCGAAGGCTCCGAAGACCTCGCCTACGACTATGTCAACGCGCTCCTGTCCGAGGCATCGGCAGGCCCGCTTTTGGAAAACGGCTTTGGCTCGGCCAATGACGCGGCCCTTCAGGCGCTTGGCGCCGAGGCGCTGGAAGCATCGGGGCTTGGCGAAGTGACCGTCCCGGTTCTGGCCCAGTTGCCGATCTCCAACGAACAGCGCGAGCGTCAGGCCGAGGCTTTCGAACGGATCAAGGCCGGCTTCTGATCCAAGCAACCTGCAACGGAAAGGGCGCCCGTCGCGGCGCCCTTTTTCATGCGCATCCGTCGCGGCGAGCGGCCAGGCCGGGGCTTGCCTTGGCCCTTGAACCTGCCCCGCAATACGCCCATATTTGGCATGTTCCTTCGGGAACTATGGGCATAAACGTGCGTGAAATAAGCGGTTCGGACCCGGGGGCGGTACCCGGCGGCTCCACCAAACATCCCGTCGTTGGGGGATCATGGGGCCGAAACAGGATCGACGAGCGTGTAAAGACGTGGCTTTGTCCCGGTGAGGTACCACCGTTATCGGTCCGTAAAGCATAATTGCCAACGACAATCGTGCTCCGGTTGCTCTGGCTGCGTAAGCAGTTCGAGGAATCGAAATTTAAGCCCTTGCGCCTAGCCGCGTAAGGCGGGGTTCGCAGGCACCTGGCAACAGAAGCCTGCACTTCCCCCCCCCTCTCTGCTCTGTCCGGCCGTTACGACGATCGCGCCTCTGATCCGTCGCAGCCCTCCCGCATTGGTTTCACGCGCAAAAAAATCACGGTTGAGTGATCCGGTCCGGCCCGCCGCGCGTTTAAGGGGAAACAGGCTTTGAGAGAGTACCCCATGCTAAGCGCACTCACCGCGATCGATTTCATCAACATGGCCGTGGGCCTTTTGACCATCGGGCTGGGCCTGCTCGGCTGGCTGGCGCCGCGCTGGACGATGGAGCAACTCGACATGGTCGCCGGGCCGACCCACATGGCCTATACCGAGGTGTCCGCCGTCTCGGGCGCGCTGTTCGTCGGCATGGGCCTGGGTGCGATGGTCCTGAACGAACCGCTCGGCTGGGTGGTGATGGGCCTTGCCTATGGCGGCGCGGCCGTGGGGCGCGTAACCTCGATCTTCCGCGACAACGCGGCCTCGCGCCAAAGCTGGACCTTTTTCGGCGCCGAGGCGGCGCTCGCCTCCTGGCTGATCCTGGCCAATATCTGACGCGACATAACACGCCCCGATCCCCCGCACGCCTCGGTTCGGCCCTTCCGCCGTCCGGGGCGTCTTTCGAATCGGAACCAAATCTCTATGGTGGGGGCATCTGTTCCAAGGATGCTCTCAGACATGTCCGACAAATCCCAATCCATCGCCTATGGCCGCCTCATGCATCACGCGATGCGGGGGCTGATCCAGACGGTGTTGTCGGACGTGGCCGCGCATGGCCTGCCGGGGGATCACCATTTCTTCATCACCTTCGACACGCGGGCCGAGGGCGTGGACATCGCGCCGTGGCTGACCGAGCGCTATCCGGACGAGATGACCATCGTCATCCAGCATTGGTACGACGCGCTGGAGGTGGATGATGACGGCTTCGCGATCACGTTGAATTTCGGCGACAGCCCCGAGCGTTTGTCGATTCCCTTCGACGCGATCCTGACCTTCGTCGATCCCTCGGTGGAATTTGGTCTGCGCTTTGAAAGCATCAGCGCCGAGGATGACCCCGAAGACGAGCCGCCCGCCCCCGATGATGGGCCGGACGACCGCGACGAGGACACCGAAGAGCGCGCCGAGCACAAGGATGCCGAGGTGGTCAGCCTCGACACCTTCCGCCGCAACCACTGATCGCACCCGAAACGCCGCAGCGCCGCGATTGGGGGCTTGCCTTGCGCCGCGACCCGTGGCCTTTCACCGTCAAAGGTTTTTCGACGCGGCACAGGCGGATTTCCACATGGCCTCTTCCGATTTCGCGCTGTTCATGGGGCAGCTTTTCCGCAAACCGCACCAGGTCGTGGCGCTTGCCCCCTCGTCGCGATTTCTCTGCGCCGAAATGGTGGCCGAGATCGACCCCGAGGCCGGCCCGGTGATCGAGCTGGGCGCGGGCACGGGCAACATCACCAAGGCCATTCTGGACCGGGGCGTTGCGCCCGAAAACCTCCATTCCATCGAGATGAACCCGGAATTCTGCGACCGACTGCGCAACCGTTTTCCGGGGCTGAACGTCCACCAGATGAGCGCGGGCGACGTCGGCACGCTGCCGGTCGACAGCGCGCAAGCCGTAGTCTCGGGCCTGCCGCTTCTGTCCATGCCGGTGCCGTTGCAGCGCGATATCCTGACCGGCACCTTCCAGCGCGTGAAACCGGGCGGCACCTATGTGCAGTTCACCTACGGCCCGAAACCACCCGTCACCCGCACCGTGCGCGCGGAACTTGGCCTCGACTGGCGCGTCAGCGGCAAGATCTGGTGGAACATGCCCCCTGCCCGCGTCTATCGCTTCTTTCAACCATCCTGAGGCGCGGCCTGCGCCATTTGATGCCGTTGCGCTTGGACCCAACGTCAGGCTAAACGGCATGCAACCGCATACCGGAGAGAGATCATGACCGCGACCCGTACAGAATCCGACAGTTTCGGCCCGCTCGAAGTTCCCTTTGACCGCTACTGGGGCGCCCAGACCCAGCGCAGCCTGATGAACTTTCCCATCGGCTGGGAAAAGCAGCCCGTGGCCATCGTCCGCGCGCTCGGCGTCATCAAGAAGGCCTGCGCCCTGGCCAACAAGGAAAGTGGCAAGCTGGATGCCAAGCTGGCCGACGCCATGATCGAGGCGGCAGGCGAAGTGATCGAGGGCAAGCTCGACGACCATTTCCCGCTCGTCGTCTGGCAGACCGGCTCGGGCACGCAGTCGAACATGAACGCCAACGAGGTGATTTCGAACCGCGCGATCGAGATCCTGGGCGGCGTGATCGGCTCCAAGGACCCGGTGCACCCGAACGATCACTGCAACATGGGCCAGTCGTCGAACGACACCTTCCCCACGGCGATGCATATCGCGGCGGCCACCACCGCGCATGAGGTCCTGATCCCCGGGCTGGAAAAACTGGCCGCGGGGCTGGAGGCCAAATCCGAGGAATTCAAGGACATCATCAAGATCGGCCGCACCCATACGCAGGATGCGACCCCGCTGACGCTGGGCCAGGAATTCTCGGGCTATGCCAAGCAGGTCCGCAACGGGATCGAGCGGATCAAGCTGGCCCTGCCCGGCATCTACGAACTGGCGCAGGGCGGCACCGCCGTGGGCACGGGTCTGAACACGTCGAAAGGCTGGGACACCACCGTGGCCAGCCACATCGCGACGATCACCGGCCTGCCCTTCGTGACCGCGCCCAACAAGTTCGAGGCGCTGGCCGCCCATGACGCGATGGTCTTCATGTCGGGCGCCATCAAGACCGCGGCCATGGCCTGCTACAAGATCGCCAATGACATGCGCTTCCTCGGCTCCGGCCCGCGCTCGGGCCTTGGCGAGTTGATCCTGCCGGAGAACGAACCCGGCTCCTCGATCATGCCGGGCAAGGTGAACCCGACCCAGGCCGAAGCCATGACACAGGTCTGCGCCCATGTGCTGGGCAATGACGCGGCCATCGGCTTTGCCGGCAGCCAGGGTCATTTCGAGCTCAACGTCTACAACCCGATGATGGCCTATAACCTGCTGCAATCCATGCAGCTTCTGGGTGACGCCGCCGACAGCTTCACCGAGCGGATGCTGATGGGCACGCAGGCCAATGTCGAGCGGATCGATCGGCTGATGAAGGAAAGCCTGATGCTGGTGACCGCGTTGGCGCCCACCATCGGCTATGACAACGCCACCACCGTCGCCAAGACGGCGCACAAGAACGGCACCACCTTGAAGGAAGAGGCGATCCGCCTCGGCTTCGTCGACGAAGAAACCTTCGACCGTGTCGTGCGTCCCGAAGACATGATCGGGCCCAAGTGAGCGGGAAGATCGTCAACCTCTCCCGCGTGCGGAAAACCCGCGCGCGGGAGGACAAGCGGCGCCGCGGGGACGAGAACGCCGCGAAATTCGGCCGTAGCAAGGCCGAGCGTGCCATGCAGGACGCGCGCGCGGAAAAGGACAGCGCGCATCTCGATGCCCACAAGCGCGACGGGGCCGACCAGGAATGAGCGAACGTCCGCAGAAACGCTCGCTGACGTTGAAGGGGCATCGCACCAGCGTCTCACTCGAAGATGCGTTCTGGGCCGAGTTCCAGCGGATCGCGGCGGCGCGCGGGCAGTCGGTGAATGACCTCGCAGCCGAGGTGGACGCGGCGCGCGGCCTGAGTTCGGGCCTGGCCTCGGCGATCCGGATTTTCGTTCTCGAAGAAATAAAGGCCGGCCGCTAACCGGACCTTAACCTTTCTCTGGCAGGGTGACGGCATGGAAAAGCTGCCACCGAACCATTCGCCCGAGGCCTTTCTTGCCGACGTTTTCGGCACGCGCCTTGTCCGCGACGGCAAGGTCCTGCGGCGCAGCGCGCGGGATATCGAGCGCTATTTCGGCAAGGAGGCCTTCGTCGAAGAGGTGTATCGCCGTGGCTTTCGCGCCATCGAGAATGCCGGTCAGATCATCATCTTCTGCAACCGCGAACCGGTGCGCATCCTGCGCCCGAAGGAAGCATCGAAAACCCGACATGAAGCTTAGGTGCAGAAAAACTCGAGTTTTTCTGCCCGGAAAACTGCAGTTTTCCGCACGGAAATCTCGAGATTTCCGTTCCCTACCGTCGAGTCAGTTTCAACCAGATCCCGTCCTTCGCGCGCACCGTCAGGTAGGCCACCGGCACCGGGTCCTTGCCCTCGACCCGCTCGAACCGAAACGCGCGCAACAGCATCGCCAGCAACAACGGCCCCTCGACCATCGCAAAGCCCGCCCCGGTGCAGACCCGCGCCCCAACCGAGAACGGGATCCACGCCTCGCGCAGGCATTGTTTGCCGTTCTCCGTCGCCCACCGGTCGGGATCGAACCCGTCGGGGTTCTCCCACAAGCGTTCATGGCGATGCAGGTGCCAGGGCGACAGCACCACCTGGCTTCCCACCGGCAGATCGCGGTCGCGGAAGCATTCCGGCTTGACCGTCTCGCGCACCATCATCGGGACCGGCGGATAAAGCCGCAGGGCCTCGCGGAACACGTCGCGGGCCAGTTTCAGCTTCGACATGACGCCGAACTCCATCCCGCCCGCCAGCGCGGCCTCTGCCTCCGCCGAGAGCTTGTCTTGCCAGTCGGGATGCAGCGCCAGAAGGTACAGCGCCCAGCCAAGCGCGCTGGCACTGGTCTCGTGCCCGGCCAGGAAAAAGATCGCGACCTGGTCCACCATCTCTTCGGTCGAGAATTTCTCGCCCGTTTCGGGATCGGTCGTCGTCATGATCTTCGTCGCCAGGTCGTCCGGCGCGTCACCGGCCTCGATCAACGCCATCCGCTCGACCGTCAACTGCGCGATCAGCCCTCGGATCGCGCGCGCGGTGCGCTTGGTCTCGGCCGAAAACCCGCGCGGCATCCAGCGCGGCAAGGGCACGAAGGCCGCGGCATTCAGGATCGGCTGCGTGCGCTGGTAGGCGCGAAACTGGTGAAAGGTCTCGGCGGCGACCTCGTTCTCGATCGGGATGGAAAAGAGCGTACGGAAGATGACGTCAGCGGCCGCGTGGCTCATCTCCGCCTCGATCTCGACCTCTCCGGTCTCCATGCGGGCCACGGCGGCCTCCCCCGCCGCCCAAATGGCGGGAAACGTGTCGCGCAGCCGCCCGCCCTCGAAGGCCGGGTCGATGATCCGGCGCTGCCGCAGCCATGCCTCGCCATTGGTCAGGAAGACCGAGTTGCCAAGCAACGGGCGCAGTCCCTCGCCCACGCGATCCGATTTCGGGAAATCGAGCGGGCGGGCGCGCAGGACCTCGTCCACGAGGCTTGGCTGGTTCACCATGAAACTGCGGAAAAACGGCGTCCGGAACTCCGCCATCCACGCGCGATAGAGCCGCGCGGGCTGCGCAGACAGGATATCCTGCCGAAACAGCTTCATGTAGCGCCAAAGCGAGACGCGCTCGGGCCTTGCCTTGGGTTTCGGCGGCATCATGGTCATGCCTTGGCCCTCACCACCTGGTCCGTATGACGGTTCACCGGTCGTTCGATCCGGCTGGCCGAGGGCGCGCGCGCCCCGAACCGGTCCCACAGGGTCAGCGGCCCCGCCGTCACGCGGAAGTAGTCATACTCGTCCTCACGCCCCGACAGGTTGTCGAAGGCATTCAGATACTGGAAATGCAGCTCGAACAGGCGCCAGCGCAGGGCCGCCCATGTCTCGGGGCGGAGGGTCTGCGTATAGGCCGCCGAAATCACCAGCGGCCAGCGTTTGCCCTCGGCCGCCATCCCGCTGACCGCCACCGGGTCGCACAGCGCAAAGGCGCACCCGTCGCCCGGTGCGCTGACATCCACCCAGGACAGCTCCTCCCGCACGGCAAGATAGGCGAGGTCAGCGCGCAACCGACCAGCCTGCGGCAGGAACGAGACCATCGGCACGACATGCCCGAGTGTCAGCAGCGACAGGCACGGGCCGTCCGCCGGCACGCGCCCCGCCCGGATCAGGTCGGCCAGGATCGACACCGCGATATAGGCGCCCGAGGAATGGCCGACGACCAGCACCTCGTCAGCCCCGCCCTGCAGCGCCCCGGCGATCCGGTCACCGACCTCGGCCATCCGCACCTCCTGCTCGGCCGGAAACGCCCCGCCGTATCGCGCGGAAAAGGCGTAATCATGCATGAGATACCATTCGTAAAAGGCGTCTCGGCGCTTGAACCCGCGCAACACCAGCCACGCCACCGCGGGCAGAAGGACCAGCACGGCGAACGCCGCCCGGACGATGGAGCCGCCCTGCGCCCCTTCAACCTGCGTCAGCGCCCAGTCCGTGGCCACCATGAACCCCCAGGCGGCCGCATAGCCCAGTCCAAGGGCCAAAAGCAGTTCCAAGAGCAACAGAACAACCGGGTAGAGCGCCGCGATCACCGGCCCCTTGCGCAGCCGCATCAGCCGGAACAGGGCCCCCGATCCAATATAGGCCCAGGCCGTCCGCGCCAGTTGGCCATAGGTTGCCAACACACCCTGGTCCATCGAGTCGCGCACGATATCGGCCCAGTAGGCCACCTCAACCTGGGTCTCGACCGCCGCCCCCTCGATCCGGGCGCTGACATGCCAGCCAAAGCGCGCATCGCCCCGCGCCTTGCCCATCTCGATCCGGTAGCCCGACAAAGCAGCCTGTTTCGCGGCCTCGCGGCGGTAGCGTTCGCGGTACTTGCGGGGCGGCACGGGGTCATATCCGGGGATGTAGATCACCCGGCGGCGGGCCACGCGGCGGCGCGGCTGGTCTGCCTCAACCCTGCTCATGGGCGCAGGTTAGCCGCGAAATCCGGCAAGCCTAGGGCGCAAATCAGCCCAGGTTGCCAAGCGAGGGGAATGTTTCGAGCAGCCAAAACGACATGGCCGAGAACGCCCCGGTCATCAGGGCAAGCCCGACAGCGACCAGAAGCAGGCCCATGGCGCGTTCGATCATCCGCATATGCCGCTTCAACCGGGCCATCACCCCCATGGCCTTGTCGATGAACCCGGCCGCCAGGAGGAAGGGAATGCCAAGGCCCACGGCATAGACCGCCAACAGGACCGTCCCACGGGTCACGCTGGCCTCCGTCGCCGCGATGGACAGGATCGCGCCCAGTTGCGGGCCGATGCAGGGCGTCCAGCCAAAAGCGAAGGCAAGGCCCAGCACATAGGCGCCAAAGGCCGTGCCCCCCTGGTCACCCGCATCCAACCGCGCCTCCCGGTTGAGAAGAGGGATGTTGATCACGCCGAGGAAATGCAGCCCGAAAACGATGATCACCGCCCCCGCGATCCGCGCCAGCAGGATCTGGTTCTGCAAGAAAAACTGCCCGAAGATGGACGCGGTGAAACCAAGGAAGATGAACACGGTCGACAGGCCCAGCACGAAGAACAGCGCAGCCAGAAGCGCCTTTTTCCGGGCCGCGCGGCGCGCGTCCTCGGCGGCATCCTCGGCCATGTCGGCCATGGTGATCCCGCTCATATAGGCGAGGTAGGGCGGTACGATCGGCAGGACACAGGGGCTGAGGAAACTCAGCACACCGGCGGTCAAGGCCACCAGCATCGCCGGCAAAAGCGACGCATCGAACAGATCGATCCCGAACATGGCCCTGACATACGCGGGATTCGGCGCGGCGTCACGTCGCCAACGCTCACATTGGCGTGGACAGGGCGTCGCGCCCGGGGCTAATCGACCCCTCATGGAGTGGGATGTCGAAATTGATGCCGAAGGGTTGAAATGCCCGCTACCGGTATTGCGCCTGAAACAGCGGCTTCGGGGCCTCTCCCCCGGTCAGGTGGCCTGCCTGCGCGCGACGGATCCGATGGCCGCGATCGACGTGCCCCATTTCTGCACCGAAGAAGGCCATGACTTCCTCGGCTCCGACACAAGCGGCCCCTGCCCGGCTTACCTCGTGCGCAAGCGGGCCTGACCGGCACGATCCCCGCCCCCATCTTTATCCTGCAAATATGCAAACGCGCGTGAAACGCGCACGCGGGGCAAGGGGGTCAAGACCCCTTGCCCCGCGACACCGGGCGACGGCAACGCCGGCGCAATCCTTCAGGAAAACAGAACCATCGCCCGGGGATCCCAGGCCAGGTGCGCCGGCGCGCCCCGTTCGAGAACCCGCCGCCCCGGCATGTTGCGCATCGAGACCGACACCTTGTTCGGCGCGCCATCGATCAGCACGTCGTAATAGGTCATGTCCCCGTAATATACGACCTCTTCGACCACGCCTTCCGCGCTGCGCCCGCCCTCTGGGCTCTGGCCTTCGAACAGAATGGTCAGGCTTTCGGGGCGCAGACCGATCCGGGCCGCCCCGACGATGGCACCGCCCGGGCATTGCGCCGCGTCAAGCTCGGCCCGGCCCAGGCCCGCGACCTCCACCTCGGCCCTACCATCCGAGACAGAGATGACATCGGCGGGCAGGAAATTCATCATCCCGATGAACTCGGCCACGCGGCGTGAGTTCGGGCGCCGGTACAGCAATTCCGGATCATCAAGCTGCGCGATCTCGCCCTCGAACATCACCGCGATGCGGTCCGACATCACCAACGCTTCTTCCTGGTCGTGGGTCACCAGGATGAAGGTGATGCCCACCTCGCGCTGCAGTTTGATCAGCTCCACCTGCATCTGCTCGCGCATCTTCTTGTCGAGCGCGGACAGCGGCTCGTCCAACAGCAGCACCTTGGGCTTCAGGATCAGGGCGCGGGCCAGCGCCACGCGCTGCCTTTGGCCCCCGGACAGGGCATGGGCCGCGCGCCGCCCGTAATCCTTCAGCCCCACCATCTCCAACGCCTCGGCCACGGCGCGTTTCTTCTCGTCGCCGGACATGGATGTCCGGCGCAGGCCGAAGGCCACGTTCTGGGCCACGCTCAGATGCGGGAAGATGGCGTAGGACTGGAACACCATGTTGGTCGGGCGCTTGTTGGGCGGCACCCCCTCCATGTTGCGGCCGTTCAACTGGATATGCCCCGAGGAGATATCCTCGAACCCCGCGATGGCGCGCAGAAGCGTGGTCTTGCCGCAGCCCGACGGCCCCAGCAGCGAAAAGAACTCGCCCTGCCGGATCTCGGCCGAGATGCCGCGCAGCGCGTGGTAGTCGCCGTAATACTTGTGCACATCGTCCAGCGTGATGATGGCAGGCGGCGGTGTCGTGTCCTTCACAGGAACCCTCCGGTATCTTCAAGCCCCGCGCGCTTCAGGCCGCGGCGGCGGAAAAACTCGGCCACCACCAGCAGCAGGACCGACAGCGTCACGAGGATCGTGCCAAGCGCCATCACCACCGGCAGCCGCGCCGGGAAGCGCAACTGCCCCCAGAGATAGACGGGCAGCGTCGGCTCGTTGCCCGACAGGAAGAAGGCGATGATGAACTCGTCCAGCGAGATGGTGAAACAGATCAGAAGCGAGGCGATGATGCCCGGCAATACCAGCGGGAAGGTCACGAGGCGAAAGGTCGAGAGCGGCGTCTCGCCCAGGTCGATCGCGGCCTCTTCCAGGCTCTGGTCCATGTTGGCAAAACTGCCCTGCAGGATCGCGATGGAAAACGGCATGCACAAAAGCGAATGGCCAAGGATGATGGTCCACAGCCCGCTGTCGAGGCCAAGCTGCATCAGCACCGCCAGAAGCGAGATGGCGACGATCACCTCGGGCAGGACCAGCGGCAGCATGATGAAGCCAAGGATGCCGGGCTTGCCGGGAAACTTGTAGCGCGTCGCGGCACGGGCGGCGAACAGCCCGAGCGACGTGGCCAGGATCGCGACCGAGACCGCGATGATCAGCGAGTTCAGCGTCGCCTCGTGCAACGCGGGCGTGTCCAGCAGGGCCGCGAACCATTCCAGCGTGAAGCCCTGCAGCGGAAAGGCGATGACCGTCCCGTCGTTGAAGGCAAAGAGCGGCAGCAGCACGATCGGCGCATAAAGGAACGCCAGATACAGGATCGCGTAGACCTTGAGCCCCCCGCCCCTCATCGTTTCGGCCCCGTCCAGAGGCGAGTCAGCAGGATCAACCCGATGGAAATGACGGCCACCGTACCCATGGCGAGCACGGCCAGCGTGGCGCCCATGGGCCGGTTGTTCAGGTCGAAGATCTGCGCGTAGATCATGTTGGCGATCATCGTGCCGCCCGACCCGCCGACAAGGCGCGGGGTGACGTAATCGCCCACGGTCGGGATGAAGACGATAAGGGCGGCCGCCAGCACCCCCGGCATGGCCAGCGGCAGGGTCACGCGGAAGAAGGTCATGGCATGGCTTTCGCCAAGGTCGCGCGCGGCCTCCAGCAGGCTGCGGTCAATGCGTTCGAGGCTGACGAAGATCGGCAGGATCGCGAAAGGCGCGAAGGCATGGGCCAGTGTCACGACCACGGCATTGGCGTTGTAGAGGATGAAGCCAAGTGGCTCGTCGATGATGCCGAGGCCCAGAAGCGTGCCGTTTACCGGCCCGTCATAGGCCAGGATCACCCGCCACAGGAAGACGCGGATCAGGTAGCTGGTCCAGAACGGGATCGTGATCAGGAACAGCCACAGCGACTTGCGGTTCGGCGCCACGCGAAAGCTGATGAAATAGGCGATGGGAAAGGCCGTCACCACCGTGACCAGGGTCACCATCCCCGAGATCCGCAGCGAGCGGAACATCAGCTCTCGATATAGCGGGTCGCTCAGCGCCTCTTCGTAATTTGCGAAGGTGAAGGTGCGGTCGATGGTCAGGAATTGCTGCGTCCAGAAGCTCAACAGCACGATGGTCGCCAGCGGCGCCGCCAGCAGAAGCAGGGAATAGACCAAGGGCGGGCTGACGATGGTCAGGCCCTTTCCCGCTTCGCTGCGCAATGCTCGTCTCAGCCCCGAATGGCTCTCGCCCATGTTGCGGGTGTCCCTTTCCGCACGGGGCCTGTTCGCATCCCCGGTTCCCGACGATGGCGACATGCTGGCGAAGCTGCAAGAGGAAGCTTGCGGTGCAGGCTTTCTTCGACGGCGTTTTTCGGAGGGACCGGCGCGAAAGGATCACTTTTTGAGCGTCTCGAAAAGGGCTCCACCCCGGCAGGTTGCAACGTCGTGGACGGGGGGCTTTTCGTGGGTGCCGTGGCGCGCCCGGACGGGCCGGTGCGCGCCACGAGCATGGCAACGCGGTATCAGAGGCTGGTCTCGACCCGGGTCGGATTTGCCATCGACGCGTTCGGCTTCGGCAGATCGCTGTCTGCGTCGGTCAACAGGGCGTTGTCGAAAAGGCCCTTCTTGCCTTGCAGAGCCTCGGCCGCGTCCGTGGGAAGGGTCTCGACGGCTTGCGCGGGTTTTGCCAGGTTGCCCTGCTGGCCGTCCGGCATCGCCGACGTGGTAGCCAGCGCCAGGCCGGGCGCGGCAAGGATGAACAGAGAAGAAAGAACCATGCGTTTCATGATCATGTCTCCAAGGTCCAGAGGTGGTGGTGTTGAACCGGCGGAGCGATGGCACATCGGCCTGCTGCCCCGCACGCCGAAAGATTTGGAAAACAGTGCCCCGGGTTGAAGACCCGCTCACGCATCTGTGAGTGAGCATCCGGCTGCCGGGCAAAAGGCCGCTCACGACAGGCGTTCGGTGACGCACAGCACGGCCTGTGCCTCCTCCACGCGGGGATTGAAAGGGTATGTCATGGGGGCCGCCGCAGCCGGCGGCTCCCTGTGATCCCAATGAGCAAGCGTACCCGTTGACTGCGCGGGTCGCACAGGGTCAGAACGAGGGATGAAAAGCCCTATCGCCGTCGGTGCCGCCCTTCTGCAATGGCTGATCAGCGCGATGCTGCTGTTGCCGGCGCTCGACCCCGCCCTCGCCGCGCGGGTCGACATCGTGATGTTCCTCGCACCCGGCCTGCTTTTTCTGGGCAGTGGCCTTTACCTGTTCGTCCGGGCACCCAGACCTGGTGAAGATCCAAGGACTTGGCAGATGATCCTGGCGTTTTTTCCGCCGTATCTCATCTTGGTGATCACGCTGCCCTTCATCTTGACCGCAATCGCGCGCTAGCCCTCCCGATACACTCAAGTAATCGCTGTTCACGCATATCCCGAAGCGTTTGTTTTTCAAAAGAAAAAAGGCCGCCCAAACGAGCGGCCCTTTCCGAAATCTGTCTGACGCCGGATCAGCGCTTGGAGAACTGGAAGCTGCGGCGAGCCTTGCGGCGGCCGAACTTCTTGCGTTCCACGACGCGGCTGTCACGGGTCAGGAAGCCAGCGGCTTTGAGCGCGCCCCGCAGGGACGGTTCATAGAGCTGCAGCGCCTTCGAGATGCCGTGCTTGACCGCACCGGCCTGACCGGACAGGCCGCCGCCCTTGACGGTGGCCATGACATCGAACTGGTCCTCGACACCGGCGACGGTGAAGGGCTGGCGCAGGATCATCTGCAGCACGGGACGTGCGAAATACGCGTCCATCGGCTTGCCATTGACCACGACCTTGCCGGAACCGGGCTTGATCCAGACGCGGGCAACCGCGTCTTTCCGCTTGCCGGTGGCGTAGGAGCGGCCAAGCGCGTCGCGCTGCGGCTCCCGCGGGGTTTCGTCCATGGTGACGGCGGCGGGGGCATCCGCCCCGTCCACGGCGCCTTTCAGCGCATCGAGCGAAGAGAGAGTCTCGGCCATTGTCATGCGCTCCGGGTGTTCTTGGGGTTCATCGACTTGACGTCGAGCACTTTGGGCTGCTGGGCCTCGTGCGGGTGCTCGGCACCGGCATAGACACGCAGGTTGGTCATCTGCTGGCGCGACAGCTTACCGCCCGGCAGCATGCGCTTGACGGCCTGCATGACGACGCGCTCGGGATGCGCCCCTTCAAGGATCTGGCCGGTGGTGCGGGACTTGATGCCGCCCGGATAGCCGGTGTGCCAGTAGTTCGGCTTGTTGCGCTTGTTGCCCGTCAGCTGCACCTTGTCGGCGTTGATGACGATGACGTTGTCGCCCATGTCCATGGACGGCGTGAAGGTCGGCTTGTGCTTGCCGCGCAGCCGCATGGCGATGATCGAGGCGAGACGGCCGAGTACGACGCCTTCGGCGTCGATCACGATCCATTCCTTCTCGATATCCGCCGGGGTAGCGGTGAAGGTTTTCATCGGGTCAGTCCTTTCGGGGGCCGGGATCCGGCCGGAAACACATGGGGGCACGCATGCAAATACGCGCCCCTTGGGTGGATGGCGGTGTTCTAAGCATTTCCCGCGCCCCGTCAAGCGGCACTTTTTGCCTAAAATCACGCAATTTCCGTGGCTTATGATTACGGTACTATTTTACCCCATATCATCGCAGCCCTTTTTGCCTCCCAAAAGCAAAGCACCGCCCCGGTTTCGGGGCGGTGCGCTGCAGTCACGTCCAAATCAGGCCGGGGCTCAGTCGCCCAGTTTGTCGCGGAAAAACAGCGATTCCACGGTGTAGACGAGGATCGACATCCCGATCGCCCCCATGACAGCGATGCCGAGAAAGACGATGACGTCCACTGGCCCACCGATATCGCTGAGGTTCGAGCTTGTCATGAACATCACGAACCAAACGGCAAGGACTGCCCCCACCGGCATGAAGAGTTGCGCGATCAAAAAGCGCCGCATGCCAAGGTTATGATCCCGGATCAGCACGTACAGATATCCGACCGTGATGATGGCGGCGACAGCCACCATGCTCCAGAACAGGCCAGTTCCGAAGATCTCTTCGAACACGGCGATCATTGTCTCAAGGGTTAGTTCTTCCATGTTCCGGTCTCCTCAGGCCTGGCCGCGCAGCATGGCGTTATAGGTGGCTTTCAGGGCGACTTCCTTCATCAGCCAGCTGATCCACAGCTCTTCCAGCGGGGCGATCACGCCGGGGAAGGACGGGGTCAGGTTGTTGTTGTAGTCGAACTCGATCAGCATGGCGCGCCCGATCCGCGTGATCAGCGGGCAGGAGGTGTAGCCGTCATAGGTTTCCGTGCCGTCCTCGCCCTGGATGGCAGCGACGAGGTGATCCTCGACCACCGGCACCTGGAACTTGACGCTGGCTGCGGTCTTGCCCTTGGGCACACCCGCTACATCGCCCACCGCCCAGATATTGTCATAGCGATTGTGGCGCATCGTATATTGGTCGCAATCGACCCAGCCCTGGTCCGTCCAGCGATCGGCCCAGCTGAGGCCCGAATCGCGGATGAACTGCGGCGCGCGCTGAGGCGGGATGATGTGGATGTAGTCGTAATCCTGCTCTTCGGTGCCGTCGGGCGTCTCGAAGGTCGCAATCTTTCGCTCAGCGTCGATGGCGCGCAGCGTGCGCTGGTAGCTGTAGTCGATATCACGGTCGCCAAACAGCATGCGCACGCGTTCGGACACGATCGGCACGCCGAACAGGCTGGTCTGCGGGGCTGCATAGAGGATCTCGGCCGCGCCGCGATTGTCGGCCCGGCGCAGGCGGTCGTCGATCAGGAACGTGTGCTTGAGCGGCGCGCCGGCACATTTCATCTCGGTTTCCGGACGGGTGAAGAGCCCCCTGCCCCCTTCCTCGACGAAACGCGACGCCGCTTCCCAGGTTGCCGCGGCATCTTCGGGCCCGCCATAGAGCGCGCCGATGCCGTTGGTGCCGATCATGTCGCGCGAGAACCCCTCGATGGCCTCATGGTCGAGCATCAGGCCCGGCGCGAGCACAAGGAAATCATACTCGACGCTTTCGCCACCTTCGGTGTCCACGCGCTGCACTTCCGGGTCCACGGCCGAAACCGCGTCCTCGACAAGGGTCACGCCATCGGGCAACCATTCGGTCGTCGTGCTGACGACGTAGTCCGCCGGTTTCAAGCCCGCCGCGACAAGCGACAGGCCCGGTTGATACAGGTGGCGCACCCGCGGGTCGATCAGCGTGATCTGAGCCCCGTCCAGGCGGTCGACCAGCCGGTTGACCAGCGCCGTGCCGGCGGCCCCTGCCCCGATGATCACGATGCGGGCAGTGGTCTGCACGGTTTGCGCCCGCGCCTCGGCGCCCGGCAGGGTGGCGGCAGCGCCCCCCGCAGCGGCCATGGCCAGAAAGGCCCGGCGGCTGGTGTTGAAATTCTCTGTCATTCGCATGTCTCCCGAGTCCGTGACGCGTCTCTGATTTGGCATGCAATAGTGTGCAAGGTTAAATTACGACTTTGACATATATCAAATCACTCGCCTTCAGGGCGAATTTGTCGCGACCTGTGAAAATTCCCTCTTGATCCGACTCAGGCGCGGCCTTAGGTGCCCCCTCACGAACCGGGACCGATCCCAACTTCGGCAGCTGCCGGGGGGGCGCTAAGGACCCACCACATCACTCTACTGGTAAGAAGGGGGAGCGCCATGGACAGCGCCGACCTCTTCCAACTGGGGACTGGTCTGGAGACAGGCGCCCATGCGGAAGAATCCCGCAGCCAAACGGCTGCACGCGATATTTTTGACGACACCCGTGACGATCACTTCATCCGCCGTGATGGCGCGGTGTTTGCCGGCACGCACCTGATCATCGAAGTCGAGAACGGCCACGGGCTGGATGACGAGGATCGCATCCAGCAGGCGTTCCGTGACTGCGTGGATGAATGCGGCGCCACGCTGCTGCACATCCACACGCACAAGTTCTCGCCCCAGGGCGTGAGCGGCGTCGCCGTTCTGGCCGAAAGCCATATCTCGGTGCACACTTGGCCCGAGATCGGCTACGGCGCCTTCGACGTGTTCATGTGCGGCGACGCGCAACCGTGGAAAGCCGTGGACGTGCTGCGCCGGGCCTTCGGCACCGAGACCGTGCACGTCAAGGAACTGCGCCGCGGCGAAGGCCTCGTGAGCGAGGTCGTGGCCGCCTGATCGCGGCTGTCATCCTCGAAAGAACCGGGCCGCGCGCACCCCGCCGCGGCCCGCATCCGTTTCAAGCCATAACATCCGGGGGACACATCATGACCGATCGCACCGACTGGCCCGCCGACTGGAACATCGAGCGTCTGCACGACGATCACCTGCAGGGTCTGCGCATCACGACCGAGTTCTACGACAGCGCGACCGAGCACCAGCGTATCCGCGTCTTCGAGAACCCGACCTTTGGCCGGATCATGACGCTCGATGGTGTGGTGCAGGTCACCGAGGCCGACAATTTCATCTATCACGAGATGCTGACCCATGTGCCGATCCTCGCCCATGGCAACGTCAAGCGCGTACTGATCGTCGGCGGCGGCGATGGTGGCATGGCCCGCGAGGTGCTGAAGCATGACGGGGTCGAGCAGGTCACCATGGTCGAGATCGACGGCGGCGTGGTGGACTTCTGCAAGCAATACCTGCCCGGCATCTCGGCGGGGGCCTTCGACGACCCGCGCCTTGATCTCGTGATCGCGGACGGCGCGGGCTTCATGAAGGAGAACGCCGATTTCTACGACGTCATCATCGTCGATTCCACCGATCCGGTCGGCCCCGGCGAGGTTCTGTTCACCGACACCTTCTATGGCCACGCCCGCGCCCGCCTGGCCGAGGGCGGCATCCTCGTGACCCAGAACGGGGTGCCCTTCCTGCAGGGCGAAGAGCTGACCAACACGATGCGCGCCTTCCGCGCGTTGTTCTCGGATGCCACCTGCTACCTCGCCACGATCCCGACCTATGCGGGTGGGCCGATGGCCTTCGGCTGGGGCACCAACGGCACGGCGCGTCAGACGGACCTCGCCACCTTGCGCGCACGGTTCGAGGCGGCGGGACTGTCGACCGACTACTACACGCCCGAAGTGCACCAGGGCGCCTTTGCCCTGCCCCCCTACGTGGCGCGGCTTATCCCGTAAACGGGGCGTTTTCCTCGAGGAAAACGGACGAAAATCTCGAGATTTTCGGCGGGGCGGAGACCGGGAGGTCTCCGCCCCGTTCAGTCATTCCGGAACGCAGATCTCGCCCCGCCCGATCGCCAGCGCCGTGCGCAGGATCAGGCCCGCCACGACAAGCACCAGCACGCCCAGAACGATCAGACCGATGGCGTCATGCACCGTGCTCCCGGTTTGCGCGCCGTAAAGGAAGGACGAGATGGACAGCGCCGCCAGGGGAAAGCTCAGCGCCCACCAGCTGAGCGCGAACGGCAGTTTGGCAAGTTTGGGCAGTTCCATGAACACCAGCGCGGCAAAGACATAGCCCATGTTCACCAGCAGGATGCCGAACGTATCGACCTCACCCACCAGCCGGAAATAGGAGACGAAGCCCACGGCGGGCGGCGCAATCAGGATCAGCATGGTCGGCAACAGCTTGCCCGGCAGCGGATTGTGAAAGATCAGCCGGTTGAAGACCAGAACCAGCAGCACGATCCAGAAGATCAGACCGGCGGAAAAGAACAGCCAGCTGATGTCGGTATAGCCCATCTGCGCACCGGCCACCGGCACGATGATGTTGCCCACCGCCGGGATGAACCACGCGGGGTTCAGGTGCCCGACCTCGAAAGCGCGGTGGCTGATCCAGCTATGGATGACCGACAGCGTCAGAACGCCCTGCAGGACCGTCCCGATCACCCAGAAGATCCGCGCGATCGCGGGGAAATCGGTGTTCATCGCCGTCGCCATCAGAAGCAGCGAGATCGAGATCGTGGGGAAGAAGGCCAGTTTCACCGGGTGATGCCATTCGGCCACCACCGCGCTTGGGTAGCGCAGGACCTTGGTCAGGTAGACCAGCGCTATGGCGGCAAAGGCCGCGATCCCGACCCAGAGCATCCCTTGCGCCAGCGGCTCGGCCCAGCTGTGTGCGTGCGAGGCCGCGCGCAAGGCCAGCGTCAGGCCGAAAAGGCCCATCAGGATGGCGTGGAATGTCACGGGCAGATGCTCCAGCCGGCTATGGCTGGCGGCGGGGGCGGTGGTGTCGGTCATGTCGGTCCCTTCCCGGCAATTCGATTGCAGGTGTCAACTAGATCTTCTAGCGGGATTGTACCACGGGTGCAGCGTCACAGGGTGTCGCAGCCAGGACGGCTCAGCGTTCGGGCGGAATCGAATAGGTCAGGGAGGCGCGCGCGACCGGCGCGTCCGAGCCTTCCGAGAACATCAGGCATTCGCCCACCGCCAGCACGCGGCCCAGCTTCAGCAGGCGGCACACGCAGATCAGGTCGGCCCCCGCCGCCGGTTTGCGCATGAAATCGATCGAGCAATTGGTCGTCACGGCCAAGGCCTTGGGCCCGATCATCGCCAGCACGGCAAGGTAGACCGACACATCGGCCAGCGCGAACATCGAGGGCCCCGAAACGGTGCCGCCGGGGCGCAGGTGCCGCTCGGCCACGGGCAGGCGGACACGGATCGCCTTCTCGCCAACCTCTTCGATGATGAAATCTCCGGCGGTCTGCGGAAACTCCCGCTCCAGAAACGCGTGCAGATCGGCCTCGGTCATCACGACTGGCATGAATGGCTCCCTTCCTGTTTCCCCCACCCTCGATTGCCGCTAACGTGCCGCCGGGATGGGACGGTGGCAAGGGAGGCATCCACCATGACGGACGATATTCTTCTGCGCGAGGACCGGGGCGCGATCACGCACCTGACGCTGAACGCACCGGGCAGCCTGAACGCGCTGTCTGACGCCATGCTGGCGCGGCTGACCGAAACCTTCACGGACCTGATCCAATCCAGGACACAGCGCGTGATCGTGCTGAAGGGCGTGGGCAAGGCGTTTTGCGCGGGCCATGACCTGAAAGAGATGAAGGCCAAGCGCGAGGGCGGCAATGGCGCGGCCGAGTTGCGCGACCTTTTCGACCGCTGCGCGCGCATGATGCAGTTGATCCCCCGCCTGCCCCAGCCGGTCATCGCGCAGACCCACGGCATCGCAACGGCCGCCGGGTGCCAGCTTGTCGCCTCCTGCGACATGGCGGTCAGCGCCGAGAGCTGCCGCTTCGGGGTGAACGGCGTGAATATCGGCCTCTTCTGCTCGACGCCGATGGTGGCGCTCAGCCGCAACGCCCCGCGCAAGCAGGTGTTCGAGATGCTGACCACGGGCGAGTTCATCGACGCCCACCGCGCGCGGGAGTTGGGCCTTGTGAACCGCGTTGTTCCCGACAATGCGCTGGACGAGGAAACCGAGGCGCTCGCCGCGCTTGTCGCCAGCAAGCTGGGCAGCGCAGTGCGGATCGGCAAGCGCGCCTTCTACGACCAGATCGACCTGCCGCTGGACAAGGCCTATGAGCTGACCGGCGCGGTGATGGTCGAGAACATGCTCGACAAGGGCACGGCCGAAGGGGTGGATGCCTTCATCGAAAAGCGCAAACCCGACTGGAACCAGCCCGGCTGAGCGAAACCCCGCGCCGCGATCCTTGGGCCCTTACACCCCGTAGATCGCGGCGAATTTCGCGTCGAGATAGTCGAGCAGCGGCGCTTCGCTGATCTCGCCTCCCGTGGCTTCCATGATCGTCTCGCGCGGCGGGCGTAGCCCGCCATGGCGTTGCAGCCGTTCGCGCAGCCAGAAGGTCGCCGGCGACGGGTCGCCCTCGGCCAGATGTGCGTCGAGATCGGGAATGTCGCGGCGCATCGCCTCGTTCAGGCAGCCTGCGTAAACGTTTCCGAGGCTGTAGGTCGGGAAATACCCGAACAGGCCTACCGACCAGTGCACGTCCTGCAACATGCCATGGCTGGGCCGGTCGACCTTGACGCCGAAATCGGCCTCGAACCGGTCGTTCCAGGCCGCCTCCAGGTCCGCCACCGCCAGATCGCCCGAGATCAGCGCACGTTCCAGATCGAAGCGCAGCATGATGTGCAGGTTGTAATGCACCTCGTCGGCCTCGGTCCGGATGAAGCCCGCGTTCACGCGGTTGACCGCAGCGTGGAAGGCCGCCTGATCGTGCAGGCCGATATCGTCGAAATGCGCCCGCATGCGGTTGAATAGCCAGCTGGTGAAAGGGGCCGACCGGCCCAGCTGGTTCTCGTAGATGCGGCTTTGGCTTTCATGCACCCCCATCGACACGCCCTGCCCCAGCGCGGTCAGGCCATAGGCCTCATCGATATTCTGTTCGTAGGTGGCGTGGCCGACCTCGTGGATCGTGGAGTAGAGGCAGCCGAGCGGTTCGCCTTCGTCCACGCGGGTGGTGATGCGCACGTCCTTGCCCGACCCCGAAGAGAACGGGTGCACCGCCTGGTCGATCCGGCCATGCAGGAAATCGTAGCCAAAGGCCCCCGCGACCTCGTGGGCGAGCGCCAGTTGCCTGTCTTCAGGGAAGGCGCCGGTCAGGCCCTTGGGCGGCGTGCCCTGCCCCAGCACCCGTTCACGCAACGCGACAAGGCGCGGGCGCATCCGATCGAACAGCGCCGCGATCTCGTCGCCGCTCATGCCCGGCTCGTAATCGTCGAGAAGCGCGTCGTAGAGAGTGCCGTCGGATCCGGCCAGCGCCGCAGCTTCCTGTCTGCGCAGGTTCACGACCTCTTCCAGGGTGGGCAGGAAATGCGCCACGTCATCGGCCGCGCGGGCCCGCGCCCAGATGCCCTGCGCCAGCGAGGTGGTCCGCGCCAAGGCCGTGGCCAGATCTGCGGGAACCTTCATCGCCCGCTCGTATCCGCGCCGGATCAGGCGAAGCTGTGCCGCCTCGGCTTCGGTCGTCGCCTCGGCCTTTTCCAGCCACTCCCCGACCCTCGGGTCGGTGCGGCGGGCGTGCAAAACCGATTCCAGTGCCGCCATCTCGTCCGAGCGCTGCTCGGCCGCGCCCTTAGGCATGACCGTTTCCTGGTCCCAGCCGAGACGGCCCATGACCTGCGCCAGCGCTTCGGTCTCGCGTTGAAAGGCGAGAAGATCGGTCAGTGCACTCATAAGCTCAGCCTCGGACAGATTGTTTCAGGGGATACATCGACAGGAACCGCGCGCGCAGGATCAGCACCATCAGCACCACCGCCCCGAACTGGTGCAGGATGGCGAGGTACCACGTGGCCGAGGTCATGACCGTCACCACGCCAAGAAAGATCTGAACGACCATCATCGCCATCATGTCGTTGAAGGCCGTGCGCGTCGCCTTGCGCGCCGATCTCAGGCTCGCGATCCAGGCCCCGAGCGCCACAAGCACCAGCAGGTAGCCCAGCATGCGGTGGATGAACTGCACCGTGCCGTCATTCTCGAACAGGTTCCGCCAGACCGGTTCGATCGCCCACATGCCCGGCGGGGTCAGGCCACCGGCCATCAAGGGCCAATCGGTGTAGTTGCGGCCCGCGTCGATCCCGGCCACCAGCGCGCCCACGATGATCTGCAGGAAGGCCAGGTGCATCACGCCGGTCGACATGCCCTTGAGCTTGCGGTCCCCCTCGCGCCGGGCCGAGAACAACTCGGCCTGTTCGCGGCCAAGGCGCATGACATACCACGCGATCAGCGACAGGATCAGGAAAGCCAGCCCCAGATGCGTCGCCAACCGGTAGGAGGCGACATCGAGCATCCCCTCCTGCAGGCCCGAATGCACCATCCACCAACCGATCGCGCCCTGCGCGCCGCCAAGCGCGCCAAGAAACAGCAAGCGTCCCGTCCAGCCCTTCGGGATATTGCGCGTCGCCAGCAAACCGAGGAAGCCCACCGCCCAGACCAGACCGATGAACCGGCCAAGCTGGCGGTGGCCCCATTCCCACCAGTAGATGAACTGGAACTCCGCCATGCTCATGCCACGGTTTTGCAACTGGTATTCCGGGATCGCGCGGTAGGCGTCGAACTCGGCCTGCCAGTCGGCCTCGGACAGGGGCGGGATGGCGCCCGAGAGCGGCGCCCATTCGGTGATCGACAGGCCCGAATCCGTCAGGCGCGTCAGACCTCCGACGGCGATCATCACGACGACCAGCGCGAACAGGATCATCAGCCAGCCCCGCACCAGCCGCCGCGCGCGTGACCGGTCGCGACTGACGCCGCCCGGCGTGGCGGCGGGCTTCTGTGTTTCGGTGACCTCTTCGAAAATGCTGCGACGCTCGGCCATGGCCCGTCTCCCCTCACATCTCGGGGTCAGACCTATCCCGCGCCCGCGCGGCCTTCAAGCGCCTGCGACGGCCTGACCACGCCCGGCCCGACCCTTCATCTTGGCAAAAAACCTCCGGGGGAGCGCGCGGCCCGCGCGCGGGGGCAGAGCCCCCTACCCGTCACGGCGCTTCTCGGCCCAGCGGACCATCTGGCGCAGCATCCCGTGAAGCACCTGAACATCGGCCCGCGTCAGGGGCAGGCGCGACCACATGTTGCGCAGGTTCAGCTTCATCCCCTCGGCCTTCAACTCGGGAAAGAAGAAACCCGCCTCCTCCAGCCGCTCCTCGAAATGATCGCCCAGCTTCTCGATCTCGAGGCCCGTCGCGAATTCGGTCTTCGCCATTTCCATCACCTCGGGCGGCGCCTCGACCGTCTCACGTCGCCATTCATAGGCGGTCAGGAGCACGCATTGCGCGAGGTTCAGGGAGGGGAAAGCCGGGTTCACCGGCACCGACACGATGGCATTGGCGAGCGCGATATCGGCGTTTTCCAGCCCCGCGCGTTCCGGACCGAAGAGGACAGCCACCTTGCCGCCCTCGGCGGTGATCGCGCGGGCCTGCTGCATGGCGCGCTCGGGCGTGACGACGGGTTTGGTCAGGCCGCGCTCGCGGGCGGTGGTCGCGAAGACGTAGGTGCAATCGGCCACCGCTTCCTCCACGCGGTCGAAGAGGCCCGCCTCGTCCAGCAACCGCCCCGCCCCGCTGGCCAGCGCAACGGCGCGTTCGTTCGGCCAGCCGTCACGCGGGCCCACGACCCGCATCCGGTCGAGGCCGAAATTCCACATCGCGCGCGCGGCGGCGCCGATATTCTCACCCATCTGCGGGCGAACAAGGACAAAGGCGGGCTGGCCGCCGGGATCACGTGGTTCCATGGGGCCGGCGATACCGCGCAGGCTGCATAGGCGCAAGCGTCCCCCTTGCGAGGACGCCCCGGGGCGCGTATCGACGCGGGCGCAACGTGAAGGAACCCCGCATCATGGCCGAGACCGAGCGCCCGCAGATCTACCTCGTGACGCCCCACAGCTTCGACCCCGAGGCCTTTGCGCCGGAGCTTGCGCGCATTCTCGATTCAGTCGAGATCGCCTGTGTCCGGCTGGCCTCGACCAGCGAGGATGAAAGCGAGGTGGCCCGTGCCGCCGATGCCTGCCGCGAGGTGGCCCATGCCCGCGACGTGCCGCTTGTGATCGAACGCCATATCGCGCTGGTCGAGCGGCTTGGCCTCGATGGCGTGCACCTGGCCGATGGCGCGCGCTCGGTGCGCGCGACGCGCAAGGCCCTGGGCGGCGATGCGATCCTCGGCAGCTATTGTGCGGCCTCGCGCCATGACGGTCTGGTCGCGGGCGAAGCGGGCGCCGATTACATCAGCTTCGGCCCTGTCGGGGAAACCGGCCTTGGGGACGGGACGCGCGCCGAGCGGGATCTCTTCGCATGGTGGTCGCAGATGATCGAATTGCCGGTCGTGGCCGAAGGGGCGCTCGATGTGGAGCTGATCGCCGAGTTTGCCCCGGTCGTGGATTTCTTCGCACTTGGCGCAGAGATCTGGCGCGCCGACGATCCGGTCACAGCCTTGAACGACCTGCTCAAGCCGCTGGGGTGAGCCGCGAGGCAATCGGGCCACGCTCGGGCCGCCAGCGGCCGTCGCGCGCCCCGGTCGGCGCGTCACGCGCCTCTGCGCCTCCGGCGGGCATATTTTCGGGATAAAGATGCAACCAGGGTGGGCGAACGGGCCTCAGCCTTGGCTTTGACCACTGTCGAAGCCAGCCCTGACCTTGGCCTCCGCCGCGCGGGCAAGCGATTTGCGGTCGGCGAACTCCGAGACCTTCAGCGGCGCGTGATAGATCACATCGACCGCCCCCTGGCGCGGGGCGGCAAGGATTTGCAGCAGGCTTGCACCGAACTCCATCTCGCCCCACCAGCCATAGAAACGCGGATCCGCCCCCTCGGGCGCGTGGTAGCGCAAGGTGATCGGCTGCACCCACAGGATGTCGCGCAGGCGATCCGAGAAGAAGGCCGCGAAGAGCGTCGTCTTGAACGGCAGCACGCGGCGCGAATCCGTCGAGGTGCCTTCGGGAAAGAACAGGAGCTTGTGGCCCGCGCGCAGGCGGTCTTCGAAGAGCCGCGTCTGCGCCGCCGCCTCGGCCCGGTCGCGGCGGATGAACACCGTGCCCGTCCCGCGCGCAAGCCAGCCGATGCCCGCCCAGCCACGCACCTCGGCCTTGGACACGAAATACAGCCGTTTCGACGCGTTCAGCGTGAAGATGTCGAGCCAGCTGGAGTGATTGGCGACGAAGGCCCCGCGTTGCGCCATCGGGGCGCCGATCACGCGCCGGCGAAGCCCCATGGCCCTGCACGACCAGATGCAGACGAATTGCGTGATGAAGGGCGTGACCGGCCGGTTCAGACCGAAAACCAAACGCTCCGGCAGCCGCAGAAGAAGGAGCAGAGGAAAACAGATCGTCAGCAAGAGCAGTATCGGCCCACCGCGCCGGATCACGCGCAACCAGTCGCCCAGCCCCAGCTTGCGGGGCGGCGGCGGCGGGGCATCGCCCTCCCAGGTCACGCTCATGAACGGATCTCCGCACCGCGTTGATAGATCGCGCGGTGTTTTTCCGACATGCGCGCCACGTCCATGACGAGGCAGACGTCGATGCAGTTGAAGGGATGGTCGATGAAGGCCCCCTCGCCCACGAAGCCGCCCAATCGCAGATACGCCTTGATCAGCGCCGGCATCTGGCGGACGGCGACCGGACGATCCAGCGCCTGTTCCGCGATCAGGTCCATGCGGGACGCGCCGGGCGGCTTGGCGCGCGGGCGAATATCGGGCGGGGCCAGGTGGCGATGATGCAGGAGCGACAGGGGCGCGGCCAGCGGCGCCGGATCGGTGCCGTGGAAACTCGCCACGCCGAACATCACCTCGATCCCGTGATCGGCGATATACTCGGCCAGCCCGTTCCAGAGATGCATCATCGCGGTGCCGCCGCGATAGTCGCGATGCAGGCAGGACCGCCCGAGCTCCAGCAAGGGCCGCCCCGAGGCGCGCAGCGGCGTCAGGTCATATTCATCCTCGGAATAGAATTGGCCCGCCGCTTCGGCCTGGTCGCAGCGCATGACACGGTAGACGCCCACGACCTCGTCCTCGGGCGCGCGCCGGTGATCGAGGAGAAGCAGGTGATCGAAGAACGGGTCGAACCGGTCGGCCTCCAGCCTGGCGTCGTGATCGACCAGCGGGCCGTCACCGCCCAGTTCCGCGACGAACACCTCGTAGCGCAGCCGCTGCGCGGCCCTGCGCTCGGCCTCGGTGTTGGCCAGGCGCAGTTCGAAATGGGGATCGTCGATCTGCATCCGGGGTCGTCAGGTCACTTCGTGCATGGGCGCGTCCGGCGCGCGGCGTTGTTCAGGACCTATCCTACCGATGCCACCGCGCGCAAGCGACGCGCGGCAGGGGCGGCGTTAAGCCCGTGTTAACCGCCGGCGCGTAGGATAGGTTCAGACACAGGAATAAACCGGCTTTAGGGGAGGAATTCCATGATCAGCGTCACGCGCCGACCGTCGATGACAACCTTGCCCTCATGCTCGAAATTCACCGTGATGCGGCCGTCGATGTTGGACTGCACCTGCCCCAGCCCCCAATCGGGGCGATCGGGGTGGCGCACGAACATCCCCGGTTCCAGCATCGCGTTCAGCGCATCAGACATGGGATCCCTTTCATGATGGATGACCACAGCCATACCGTGCATCCGACGCAGACGCTTGCCGAATTGATTGGTTCGCGGCTCTGCCACGATCTAAGTAACCCTTTGGGGGCGATCGGCAACGGGGTCGAGTTGATCGAGATGACGGGCGCGGCAGACGGGCCCGAGATGGAGTTGATCCGCGATGCCGTGGCCGATGCGCAAGCGCGAGTGCGGTTCTTTCGCCTCGCCTTCGGCGCGGCCGGCCCGGACCAGGTGACCAGC
This sequence comes from Maritalea mobilis, assembly GCF_019800885.1. Taxonomy (GTDB): domain Bacteria; phylum Pseudomonadota; class Alphaproteobacteria; order Rhodobacterales; family Rhodobacteraceae; genus Roseibacterium; species Roseibacterium beibuensis. The sequence continues at coordinate 403,559 of NZ_JAHVKE010000001.1, read as the reverse complement.
ACGCGCGAGGCGGCGGCGGCCTTGACCGGTTATCACCGCGCCGGACGCATCAATTCCAGTTGGAACGTTGCCCCGGATCTGGCGCGTCGCGATGTGAAACTGGCGTTCCTGATGGTCCTGTGCGCCGAGTCCGCCCTGCCGATGGGGGCCGAGCTGGAGGTCAGCCATACCGCATCGGGCCAATGGCAGGTGCGGGCCGAGGCTCCGCGCGTCGCCATGGACGAGGCCTTGTGGTCTGTCCTGCGCTTTGGCCCCTCCGCCGCGGGCCGCGCCTTGCGCCCCGCCGAGGCGCAGTTTCTCGCGCTGCACGTACTGGCAGAAACCCTTGGCGTGACGATCAATTACGTGGCTGACGACGGCGGGCTCAGGATGTCGACGACTTAGGCCGATCAGGACACGGGACGCATCCCCTCGCGGAACCGGCGCATGCGCTGGCGGTAATGCTCGGCCGAGGCCAAAAGTTTTTCCTGCGCGGCGGCATCCAGGTCGCGCACGACCTTGCCCGGCATCCCCATGACGAGGGATCCATCAGGGATTTCCTTGCCTTCCGGGATCAGCGCACCGGCGCCGATCAGGCAGCCCTTGCCGATCTTCGCGCCGTTCAGAACCGTCGCGCCCATCCCGATGAGGGACCCGTCGCCGATGGCGCACCCGTGCAGCATCGCCTTGTGCCCGATGGTGCAGTTCGCGCCGATGGTCAGCGGATAGCCCATATCGGTATGGAACACGCAGTTTTCCTGCACGTTCGACCCGGCGCCCACGCGGATTTCCTCGTTGTCGCCGCGCAGGGTCGAGCCGAACCAGACGGATGCGCCCGTCTCCAGCACGATGCGGCCGATCAGGTTGGCATCGGGCGCCACCCAGCTGTCCTCGGCAATCTCGGGGGCAACCCCGTCCAGCGCGTAGATCATGCTTCTCCCTCCTCGAATTCTTCGTGCAACCGGCGCACATGGCCCGCAAGACCCGGCTGCTGTTCGCGACGCAAACGCTCGGCGGTGACGATGGTTGTCAGACGCTCGAAGGTCGCGTCCAGATCGTCATTGACCAGAACGTAGTCGTAGCCGTCCCAATGGCTGATCTCGTCCCAGCTTTTCTGCATCCGCTTGGCGATCACGTCAGGGCCGTCCTGCCCGCGCGAGATCAGCCGCCGCTTCAACTCGGGGATCGAGGGCGGCAGGATGAAGATCGACAGCGTGTGACGGCCCAGTGCGGAATTGCGGATCTGCTGCGCGCCCTGCCAATCGATGTCGAAGAGCACGTCGCGCCCCGACTCGATCGCATCCGACACCGGCGCCATGGGCGAGCCGTAGAAATTGCCGAAGACATGGGCGTGTTCCAGCATTGCCCCACCCGCGACCATGGCCTTGAACTCCGCCTCGCTGAGGAAGCGGTAATCCTTGCCGTCCACCTCGCCGGGGCGCGGTTCGCGCGTCGTGGCCGAGACCGAGAAGCTGAGCGTCGGGTCCCAGCCCATCAAGCGCTTGGCCAGGGTGGACTTCCCGGCGCCCGAGGGCGAGGACAGGATGATGAGCAGGCCGCGTCGGGCCACGGGGTCGGCGGGCATGGTCACTCCACGTTCTGAACCTGCTCGCGGGTCTGGTCGATGGCGAGTTTGAGGTCAAGGCCGATGGCCGTCAGCGCGGCATCGCCCGATTTGGAGCAGAGCGTGTTGGCCTCGCGGTTGAACTCCTGCATCAGGAAATCGAGCTTGCGGCCCACCGGCCCGCCCTTGGCGATCAACGCGCGCGCAGCCTCGACATGGGCGCGGAGGCGGTCGAGTTCCTCGGTCACGTCCGATTTCACGGCGAGCAGCGCGAGCTCCTGGGCCAGCCTTGCCTCGTCGAGATCGCTTTCCTCGATCAATTTCGCAAGGTTCGCGCGAAAGGTGTCCTTCTGCGCCTCGGCGCGGGATTTGGCGGCCTCCTCGGCGGCGTCGGTCAGGGCGGCGATCTGGTCGATCTGGGCAGTCAACACCTTGGCCAAGGCGGCCCCTTCGGATGCGCGCATCGCCTGAAACGCATCGATAAGTGGGCCAGCATCGGCCAAAAGGACCTCCGGCGACGGCAGGTTGGGCCCCTCCCCCGCATCGGCAACGCCGCGCAGCGATAGGATATCGGCGGGGCTGGGATCGGTCAGCACCATGCCCTGCGCTTCGGCGGCGGCGCGCACCTGCGCTATGGCGTGCAGCACGGTCTCCAGCGCGTCGATGTTCAACCCGGCGCCACTCCCGGTCGCCGTTTTGGCAAGGCGCAGGTTCAACGTGACCGACCCGCGGGCGAGCCGCCGGGACAATTCCTTGCGCAAGGGCGCTTCCAGCGCGCCCAACCCATCGGGCAGGCGCAGGCGCAGGTCCAGGCCGCGGGCATTCACGCTGCGCAATTCCCAAGACCAGGCCGCCTCGGCCGACGCGCCCTCGCGCGCGGCATAGCCGGTCATCGACGCGATCGCGCCAGCCGATACATCGTTAACCAATGGTAAACTCTCCCTCTGCCCCGGTTAAGCACTCCGGGCTATCCTTGGATGGGACCGGAAAAGCCCGCCTGCGTCAACCGGCCCACAAGCCGCGCACCGCAGCCAAGCCGGGGATGGAGGCCAAGCGACATGGGACAGGACAGCACGATCGCCGATCTCGGAGCGCACCCCGCCATCGCGGCCCTTCACGGCGATGCCATGCTGCGCGACGCGGTGGTGTATTGGAATGGGCTGCGGCAAGGCCGCCTCGTGCCGGCGCGGTCCGAGATCGACCCCGGGGCCTTGTCCGATCTGCTTGGTCACGCGGCCATGCTGGAACGCCCCCGCCCCGGCACGATCCGGTTTCGCCTGGCAGGCGGGCGCATCTCGGCCCTGATGGGGCTGGAGGCGCGGGGCATGCCGTTTCGCACGCTTTTCGACCTGGATCAGCGCCCGCGTGTGACCAAGGAGGTGGAGGCGAGTTTTGACACCGTATCGCTCTTGTTCGGGTCACTGATCCCGCGCGACGCGCCGCCGGGTGAACGCCCCGAAACCCACATGGTGCTGATGCCCTTGAGCGATACGTCGGGCGCCGTGACGCGGGCCCTGTTTCTGCTTGGCGAGGGGGCCTGTCGCACCGTGCCGTCGGTGCCCTGCCGCTGGCGTGTGACACACACCCTGCACGTTCCCTTGCGGCCCGGGGTGTCGGTGATGCCCGGGCGCCCCGCGCCCCTGCCCCCGACCGCACGCCAGTTCCGCGTTATCCAGGGCGGGCTGGCCTGAACAGCAAACCGCCGCGCCCTTTCGGACGCGGCGGTTTCATTCCGGGCTATGGGCTATGCGTCAGCTGACGGCACGCATCCCTTCGCGGCTTTTCTGCAGTTCCTCGGCCACGAGGAAGGCCAGTTCCAGCGACTGGTTCGCGTTCAGGCGCGGATCGCAGGCGGTGTGGTAGCGCGAGGACAGGTCCTCGTCGCTGAGCGCATGCATGCCGCCGGTGCACTCGGTCACGTCCTTGCCGGTCATCTCGAAATGCACGCCGCCGGGAACGGTGCCCTCGGCGCGGTGGATCTGGAAGAACTCCTGCACCTCGCGCAGGATCGAGTCGAAGGGGCGCGTCTTGTAGCCGGTGGAGGACTTGATGACGTTGCCGTGCATCGGGTCGCAGCACCACAGGACGTTGGCACCTTCTTCGCGCACCGTCTGGATCAGACGCGGAAGGTTGTCGCCGACCTTGCCCGCGCCGAACCGCGCGATCAGGGTCAGGCGGCCGGCCTCGTTATTCGGGTTCAGCTTGGCCATAAGGACCTTGAGGTCCTCCGCCGTGGTGGTCGGGCCGCATTTCAGGCCGATCGGGTTCTGCACGCCGCGGCAGAACTCCACATGCGCGCCGTCGGGCTGGCGCGTCCGGTCGCCGATCCAGATCATGTGGCCAGAGCCCGCCAGCCATTTGCCCGAGGTGCTGTCGAGACGGCACAGCGCCTCTTCGTATTCCAGCAGCAGCGCCTCGTGGCTGGTGTAGAAATCGACCGTGCTGAGCTCGTGGTTGGTTTCGCCCGTCAGGCCCGCCGCCGACATGAAGTCGAGGCTGTCCTGGATACGGTTGGCCATGTCCCGGTAGCGTTCGGCCCCGTCGCCGCCGATGAACCCCAGCGTCCAGCTGTGAACGCGATGGATATCGGCGAAACCACCCGTCGAGAAGGCGCGCAGCAGGTTCAGCGAGGCAGCCGCCTGCGTGTAGGCCTGCAACATGCGGGTCGGGTCCGGGATGCGCGCCTCGGGCGTGGGCGCGATATCGTTGATGATATCGCCCTTGTAGGACGGCATCTCGACGCCACCGATCACCTCGGTCGGCGCGCTGCGGGGCTTGGCGAACTGACCGGCCATGCGGCCGACTTTGACCACGGGCACCTTGGCGCCATAGGTCAGCACCATCGCCATTTGCAGCATGACCTTGAAGGTGTCGCGGATCGTGTCGGCGGAAAACTCCGAGAAGCTTTCGGCGCAATCGCCGCCCTGCAGAAGGAAGGCTTCGCCCCGGCTGGCCGCGGCCAACTCGTCGCGAAGGCGACGCGCCTCACCGGCGAAGACCAGCGGCGGATACTGGCGCAACTTCGCTTCCACGCCGTCGAGGGCAGCGGCATCCGGATAGTCGGGCATCTGGATCCGGGGCTTGTCGCGCCAGGTCGATTTGGTCCAGGCTTGGGTGGTCATCGTGGCCTCCACATCTCTCTTCGAGGGCCGTCTATACGCGACGTGGACCACGGGGCCAATCCCGCATTTGGCGTTTCGCGGGGATTGCGCCCGCCGAAAAATGGTGCTTTCGCTGTTTGAACGGGCAAAGGACAAGCGCGGGGCGAACGGTCCCCACGACAGGAGGCGCAACCAGGCCATGACGACACGGAACGAGCCATTGCACTCGGCGCTGCCGACCAAACGTTTCGTTTTCGTCCTGCTCGATCAGTTCACGATGCTCTGCTTTTCCAGCGCGGTCGAGGCGCTGCGGATCGCCAACCGCATGTCCGGCCGTCCGCTTTACAGTTGGCTGCTGGCTGGAGAAGGCGGCGATTTCGCCCAATGCAGCGCGGGGATCAGGTTCCAGCTCGACTGCGACCTGGACGAGGTCAACCGCGACGATACCATCCTGGTGTGTGGCGGGATCGACGTGCAAGGCGCCACCACCAAGCGCGTGGTCAGCTGGCTGCGCCGCGAGGCGCGAAAAGGGCCGGTCATCGGCGGGCTGTGCACGGCGGGCTACACGCTGGCCAAGGCCGGTTTGCTGGACGGCAAGCGCGCCACGATCCACTGGGAAAACCAGGACAGCTTCACCGAGGAATTCGAAGAGGTGACGCTGACCAAGTCGGTCTTCGTGATCGACGGCAAGCGCATCACCACGGCGGGCGGGACGGCCTCGATCGACCTGATGCTCAAGATCATTGCCGAGGATCATGGCGAGGACCTCGCCAATCTCGTGGCCGACCAGCTGATCTATACCTCGATCCGGACCGACCAGGACACGCAGCGCCTGTCGATCCCCACCCGCATCGGCGTGCGCCACCCGAAACTGGGTCAGGTGATCCGGATGATGGAGCAGAATATCGAGGACCCGATCAGCCCGGCGCAACTGGCCGCCGAGGTGGGCATGTCCACCCGGCAGTTGGAACGCCTGTTCCGGCGCTATCTCAACCGCTCCCCCAAGCGGTATTACATGGAACTTCGCCTGGCCAAGGCGCGCAACCTGCTGATGCAGACCGACATGAGCGTCATCAACGTCGCCATGGCCTGCGGCTTTGCCAGCCCGTCGCATTTCTCGAAATGCTACCGCGCGCATTACGACACGACGCCCTATCGCGAGCGCGGATCGCAAGCCGGGCGCGTCAAGGCCACCGAGGCCTGAGCCGCTCTCAGCCGTCGGTCACGCGCGCGCCCCGCCCCCCGCGACGCCGGGCCTTGGGCGGTTTGCCCAACCCCTCCTCAAGCACCTTGCGCATCGGATGGTCCGCGGGTGCGGCGGCATGGCGCGCGATCAACGTCCTGATCAGGTCGCGCGGCGGGCTGTCCCCGATGGAGAGGGCCCAGTCGACGAAGATCGACCGGCATTCGGGTTCGGTGATGCCGTCGATGCGAAACGCCTCGTGGATCAGGCCCTTGGGGTCGGCGGGGTCATTGGGTCGAAGGGGCATAAAGGCACCTCACGTGTTCATCCGGCGCGTCAAGGCCGCCTCGATCACCGATCTGGCCTGTGCACGCGTCTTGTCCAGCGCGTCAGCCAAAGCATCCGCGTCCGCTTGCTCCGCCTGTTCCGACAAGAAACGGCGTCCGCCCAGGCCGATGGCCTCGGGGTCCAGCGCCTCGTCGGTCAGAAGACGGCCGGATTGGTTGATCGTGGCAAAGAGCTTGTGCGCGGCGCAGAGTGTTTCGGCCTCGTCCCGGCCGAGCCAGCCGATGGCCGCCCCGGCCTTGATCTGTTCGGACACGGGGCGCAGCGGCACGCCGGCGATCAGGGCAGCGGCCTGCGCGACCAGTTCAATGTCCTGCATGCCGCCCGGCCCTTCCTTCACCGCCCATGTGCCCCCGCTGCGGCCCGCGGCGGCCAGGCGGTCGCGCATCTCGGCGGCATCGGGAATGACCTTGGCGGGGTCGGCCTTGGCCTCGATCACCGCGCAACGGATCGCCTCTATATCTGACAGAAGCGTCGCCTCGCCCGCCAGCGCGCGGGCGCGCGTCAGGGCCATATGCTCCCACGTCCACGCCTCCTCGCGCTGGTAGCGGTCGAAGGCCGATAGCGCGGTGGCCACCGGCCCCTGCCGCCCCGAGGGACGCAGGCGCATGTCCACGTCGTAAAGCTTGCCCGCTGCCGTCGGCGCGGACAGGGCCGTGACCAGCGCCTTGGTGGCCTTGGCGAACCAGCCGCGCGGATCGAGCGGGCGGCGCCCCTCGGTCATCTCGACGCCACCGGCATCGTAAATCACGATCAGGTCGAGATCCGAGGCCGCCGTCATCCGCCCCGAGCCAAGGCTGCCCATCGCCACGACGGCCCCGCCCCGTCCCGGCGCGGGACCATGTCGGCGCGCAATGTCCTCGCAGACGGCAGGCCAGAGAGCGATCAGCACCGCATCCGCAAGATCGGTGTAATGGGCCCCCGCCGTCTCGGCATCAATCATGCCGCGCAGCTGGTGGACGCCGGTGCGGAAATGCCATTCCTTCTGCCAGCGCCGCGTCTCGTCCAGCCGGTCCTCGTAATCGAGACCATCCAGCGCCTCTTGCAGGTCGGCCACGAGCGCGTCGCGCCCGGGCCAGGGCGCGAAGAAGCGTCCGTCCAGCACCGCGTCCAGCACGGCGGAATGGCGCGACAGGTAGCGCGACAGGCCCGGTGCCGTGGCGCAGATATCGACGATCAGGTCCACGAGTTGCGGGTTCGCCTCGAACAGCGAGAACAACTGCACCCCGGCGGGAAGGCCACGCAGGAATCCGTCGAAATTCTGAAGCGCTTCCAACGGCTTGGCGGCTTTCTCGAAGCGGGCAAGGAAGCCGGGTTTCAGCCGTTCGAAAATCTCCTGCCCGCGCACCGAGCGGAGCGCGGCATAGCCGGGCCAGCGCGCGACGATCTCGGCGGCTTCCTCGGAGATGTCGGACGGACCCTCGGCGACCTCGCTGCCCATCGGGGCAAAGAACTCCCCGCAGATGCGTTCCGTGCGCTCCAGCCGCTCGGACAGCGCCTTGCGGAACGCCTGCGTGTCGCCTTCGCCACAGAAACGCGCCAGCCGGTCGAACCCCTCGGCGGATTTGGGCAGCGCGTGGGTTTGCGCATCGTCGATCATTTGCAGCCGATGCTCGACCTCGCGGTGCTGTGCGTAAAGCTCGGCCAGGTCGCTGGCCGCCCCCCGGTCGATCCAGCCCGCGCGCGCCAGCGCCTGAAGCGCCTTGACCGTTCGCCGCTGTCGCAAGCTGTCGTCGCGCCCACCGGCCACCAGTTGCCGGGTCTGGGCGAAGAACTCGATCTCGCGGATACCGCCCGCGCCGAGTTTCATGTTGTGCCCTTCGAGGACGATATCGCCCGTGCCGCGATGCAACCCCTTGTGCTCGCGAATGCGGCGGCGCATGTCCATCGTGTCCTGCACCATCGCGAAATCCAGGTGCCGCCGCCAGACAAAGGGCGTGAGCGTGTGGAGAAACCGCTCGCCCGCCGCGACATCGCCCGCCGCCGCGCGCGCCTTGATATAGGCCGAGCGTTCCCAACTGCGCCCCTCGGCCTCGTAATAGCGTTCCGCCGCCGCCATCGAGATGCAGACCGGCGTGACCGAGGCATCGGGGCGCAGCCGCAGATCCGTGCGAAAGACGTAGCCCTCGGCGGTGGTTTCCGAAAGGGTCGCCGCCATTCGGCGCGTGGCACGGATGAAGCCGGCACGCGCCTCCATCTCGTCGGCATCGTCGAAGCGGGTCTCGTCGAACAGGCAGATCAGGTCGATGTCGGAGGAGTAGTTCAACTCCCCTGCCCCCATCTTGCCCATCGCCAGTGCCACCATGCCGCCCGCGTCCTTTAGCGCCTCCTCCTCGGTCACGCCGGGGATCTTGCCGCGCCTGGCCTCGTTGGCGACATGGGTGTGCAAGGCGACCTCCACGCAAGCATCCGCGAAATCGGTCCAGGCCTGCGTGACGGTGGAAAGCCCCCAGACACCGCCCAGATCAGCCAAGGCGACGATCAGGGCCGCGCGCCGCTTGAGCTGCCGCAAACCGGGGCCGAGATCCTTGAGGGTCAGTTCCCCCGCCTCCTTGATCAGCGCGGCGATCATGTCCTCGGGCGGCTCTTCGAGCGCGTGCGACAGCCAATGGCCCTCCTTGGCCATGAGCCCCGCGAGATAGGGTGAGCATCCCGCCGTGCCCTCGATCAACGGGCGCAGCTCGGGCGGAAGATGATGCAGATGGGCCAAGGCCTCGGCGCCGCGCTCGGGCGCGTAGGGAATCGGGTGGCGCGTGATACGGGAGGCGAAACTCATGGAACCTGCTGGCCGGTCAACGGCGTGTCCTGGCTGAAGATGTTGACAAGATGCCCGTTCTCGATGCGCCAGATCGAACTGACCAGCATGGTCTCGGGCGTATGGCCGGGGCGGGCGTAGCGCACCTGGTAGGCATAGAGGAAATGTCCCGGCCCCAGGCTGCGGACATGATCTTCGCCGATTTCATAGGCCAGAACGGACGGGCCGAAGGACAGTTGCTCGGCATGGGCCTCGCGCCCGGCGAAGCCGTCGGGGTAAACACCGAGGAAATCGCGCGACAGCATCGCCTGATCGGCGGCCGCATCCCCGCGCCTCAGCGCCTCCCACACGGCGCGCTCGGCCCCGCGGATCGCGTTCTTCGTCGCCTCGTCCACACGCCCCTCCCCGGCCCTTGCAACTCTCGCTGCGACCTTGCAAGTGTCTGGCGGCAACGACAAGGGGGCGTGACATGTCGAAAAGTCTCAAGCGGGTGAAACGCGCCCTCGAAGACGGCGGCGTGCCTGCCGAGGTGCTGGAAATGGCCGAAGGCACCCGCACCGCCGAAGAGGCCGCCCGCGCCGCCGGGTGCGAGATCGACCAGATCGCGAAATCCATCATCTTCCGCGCCGAAGAACATGGCACGGCCGTGCTGTTCGTCACCGCCGGTGGCAACCGCGTGGATGACGCCAAGGCCAGCGCCTTGGCGGGCGAGGCGTTGGGCAAGGCCGATGCCGCGCTGATCCGGGCGCAGACCGGCTTCGTGATTGGCGGCGTGTCCCCCGTCGGGCACCTGTCGCCGATCCGGGCGTGGTTCGACCCGCGCCTCTTGGCCTTCGATACCGTCTACGCCGCCGCCGGCACCCCGCGCCACATCTTCGCGATTGCCCCGCAGGACCTGCTGCGCCTATCGGGCGCAACCGAGGCGGATTTCACCGCCTGACGGGTCACAGAACCGACAGGACCGAGCGCGCCGCGCGCAGGCCCGGGTCTTCGCCACCGCGCCCGAGGCGCAACATGGTCGCCGCCATCGCGTCGAGCTGGTCGGTGCGCGCCTGCGACTCGTCGAGAATGCGGGACAGGGACGGTGCGATCAGATCGGCCCGGCAGTTGGGCCCGAGAAATTCCGGGACCGCGCGCGTGTCCGAGACCAGGTTGACCAGCGTCACGGTGTCCACGCGCAACATCGCCCCGATCATCTTGCGGGTGAGCCAGCTGAAATCATAGGCGATCACCATGGGAACCGCGTTGGCCGCCAGTTCAAGGCTGACCGTGCCCGAGGCCGCCAGCGCCGCATCCGCCGCCGCGAAGGCCGCGCGTTTTTCGGCAAGAAACGCCTCGCCCGATTGCCCGCGCGGATCGAGGATCAACGGATCGCCCGGCCAATCGGCCAGCCTGTCGGACAGGGTTGCGGCCACGGCCTCGGTCGTCGGCACCACCACGCGGGCGCCGGGATGCTCGGCCTTCACCTTGCGGAGGGTGTCTCCGAAAACGGGGGCGAGGCGATCCACCTCGGACCGGCGCGACCCCGGCAGGGCAAGGATCAGCGGTGCGAGGTCGGCGATGCCGTATCGGGCGCGGAAAGCCGCCGCCGCATGCTCGCTGGCGACGGGTTCGGTCGTCACGGGGTGTCCCACGAAATCGCAGCTCATGCCGACGGCCTGCATATAGGGCGGCTCGAACGGCAAGAGCGCCAGAACGTGGTCGATGGACTTGGCCATCTTCGCCGCACGCTTGGGCCGCCACGCCCAGACCGTGGGCGCGACATAGTGGATCGTCGGCATGTGTTCGAGGCGCGCCTTGACCTTGGCGGCGACGCGCAGGGAAAACTCGGGGCTGTCGATAGTGATCAGCGCGTGGGGCCGTTGCGCCACGACCTCGTCTGCGGTCTGGTTGACGCGGGCCAGCAAGCTGCGCAGGCGCGGCAGGATCTCGGTCAGGCCCATGACCGACAGTTCCTCCATCGGGAACAGGCTTTGCAGCCCCTCGGCCTGCATCAGCGGGCCGCCGATCCCATGAAGCTCCAGCGGCTCACCGGCGAGTTCTTTCAGGCCACGGATCAGCGCCGCGCCCAGCCGGTCGCCGGAGGGTTCGCCCGCGACCATGAAAAGCCGGAGGGTCACTGCGCGGCCCAGAGAGACAAGCCGGTTTCGGCGCAGGCGTCCAGGACAGCGTCCCGGTCCAGCATCAGAACGGCCCCGGCGGCGATCTCGATCCCCGCTAGCCCCGCCTCGGCGGCAAGGTGGATCGTCTCCGGCCCGATCGCCGGCATGTCCACGCGCAGGTCCTGGCCCGCTTTCGGCCGCTTGACCATTACACCGCCAGACCCAGGGGCGCTGCCGATGATGAAGCGCAGCATCGCGTCGGTTCCTTGCAACGTCTCGATGCCGATGACCTGCCCCTTGGCCGCTGCCGCCGCCTGCCCGACATCGAGCGGCCCGAGCGCGTCGAGGACCGCGCGGGCGCGCGCGACATCCGCCTCGGGCAAGGCCTCTCCGGCGAGGCAACCCGGCTCGGCCACGAGGTCGGGGCGCAGGTCATGCGCGCCGAGGATCCTGAAACCGCGTTCTTGAAACAGCGCCATGACATCGCGCAGCAGCGCATCATCGCCTTGCCCCATCGCGGCCATGAGGCGCGGCATCAGCGCCGCGGTGGCGGCGTCAAGCTGGGCCGGGTCCAGGCTCGGGCGGCTCATCGCGCCCGCGAAGGTCACCTCACGCACGCCGGCCACGGACAGATCGTAGAAAAGCTTGCCCAGCTTCTCGAACCGGGCCGGGATATGCCCCGCCGCGCCGGGCAGGTCGGGGGCGTCCTCGCTGAAGGTCACGATCTTGGCCGGACCACCGGCCAAGAGCAGAGCCGGCAGCGATCCAGATCCCGCGATGATGGCCCGCTTCGTCATTCAGCCCCCGGCCTACGGCGTCAAATACGAACGGTCGCTGTCACCCAGCACGAAATCCATGATCTCGCGGACATAGGCGCTGTCACCCAACTCGCTTTCGCCCAAGCGCCGCGCGCGGTCCTGAAACGCCCCCTCGCCTTGGGCCAGCGCCTGAAACGCAGCGCGCAGCGCGGTGATGTCGGCGCGGTCTACGCCGCGCCGCTTGAGACCGACGAGGTTGAGCCCATCGAGCCCCCCGCGCGGCCCCTGCACGAGGCCATAGGGGATCACGTCATTGGTCACCATCGTAACCGCGCCGATGATCGCGCCGCGCCCGATGCGCACCCATTGGTGCACGCCCGACAGGCCGCCGATGATCACGTCATCGTCGATCACGCAATGCCCCGCCACCGAGGCATTGTTCACAAGGATCACGCGGTCGCCAATCCGTGCATCATGGGCGACATGGGCGCCCGCCATGAACAGGCCGTCATCGCCGATCCGCGTCTCGCCGCCACCGCCCTCGGTGCCGGTGTTCATCGTCACGCCTTCGCGGATGCGGTTGCGCTTGCCGACGACCAGGCGCGTGCGCTCGCCCGCGTATTTCAGGTCCTGCGGGATGTCACCTATGTTTGCGAAGGGAAAGATCGTGCTGCCTTCGCCGATCTCGGTCCAGCCCGTGACGACGGCATGGGATTTCAGCGTGACCTGCGCATGCAGCGTCACTTCGGGACCGACAACGCAGAAGGGGCCGATGCGGCACCCTGCCCCGATCGTTGCGCCCTCCTCGACAACCGCCGAGGGGTGGATTTCTGCGCTGGGGTCGACGGCCATCACGCCGCCTCGGTCGGAAGATCCATCATCGCGGTAAACTCGCATTCCGCGGCCACCTCGCCCTCGACCGTGCCGCGCGCCGCGAATTTCCAGACCTTGCCGCCGGGCTTGCCGCGCGTGACCTCGATGGCCAGTTCCAGCACGTCGCCGGGGCCGACCTTGCGGCGGAACTTGCACTTGTCGATGCCCATGAAATAAACGAGCAGATCCTGGTCGGCGAGGTTCGAGCTGACCCCCACCATCACCGCGGCCGTCTGGGCCATCGCTTCGACGATCGTCACGCCGGGCATGATCGGCACGCCGGGGAAATGGCCTTGGAAGTGCGGCTCGTTATAGGTGACGTTCTTGATCCCGACGGCGGATTCGAAGGGCACGATATCGCGCACCTTGTCGATCAGCAGGAACGGATAGCGATGCGGCAGGATCCGCTGGATCATTTCGATATCAGCGATGGTCGGGGTCTCGGCCGTGCTCGTCATCGGCGGCTCTCCTCAAACTCGGGTCTCGGGCCGCAGCGGCGCCGGGTGGCGCGCATCAAGGCCAATGTCAGCCGGGGCTTAGCAACTTGGATGGGCCACGACAAGCACGGCTGCGCCTAGTCGGTCCCCTCTGCGCCCGACGGGGCGTCAGGGTCGGTTTCCAGTTCGACCGGCGGCGGCACGTCGGTGTCCTCCTGCGGGAGTACCGGGCTGTCCGGCGCCACCGGATACACGCCATCTACCGAGATCAACGGTGCGTCCCCGCCTTCCCCGAGTTCGCTGTCAATCCGCACGATGGCTGCGGCGGTGATATCCACGCTTTCGGCAGACAGGAGCACCGCGCGGCTGTCCATCAGGACGGCGGCGCCGCGGTCACGGACCAGTTCCAGCAGGATCGGAAAGCTCAGCTCGAAAAAGCGGCTTTGCGCCGCTTCGGCTTGAGCCTGCAGATCCCGTGCCTTGGCGGCCTGTGCGGCGCGAATTTCTTCGACACGGGTGTCGAATTCATCGGCCAGGGCCCGGAATTCCTCGGGGGCCATGGTGTCGCGCAACTCCGTGAGGTCGAGTTCCTCTTCGGTCAACTGTGCTTCGATGCGCCGGTTTTGCGCGGACAGGGCCGAAGACGCCGCCTCCAACTCGCGCTGGATGCGCTGCCCGAAGCGCGTGCCTGACACCAGTTGTTCCTGATTCAGGACCACCACCCCACCTTGCGGGGCGGGTGCTGCGCTTTCCTGGGCCGCCAGCGGGGCGGCCCAGAAAGCAGCGGCCGCCAAGATGGCGGCCGAGGCTGTTTTCGCAATAGGCCCCATGTCGTGCCGGTCAGAACCGCGCTTCGACCGAGAAATCGAAGGCTTGCGTTTCGTCGGTGTTTTGCTCGCCGAAGGCGTGGCTGAAGTTGAAGCGCAGCGGACCAAGGATGCTGTCCCAGAACAGCGACACACCGACGGCCTGGCGCCAATACAGATCGTCATCGACAGGGGTGTTGCCATCAATACCGCCACCGGTGTTGTCAAGGCCCCAGACGGTCCCGATATCGTAGAACACGCCCCCGGTGATGCCGTATTCATCGGGTAGCCCGATCGGGAAGCCAGCCTCGAACCGGGCCACAGCCATGTAGTTGCCGCCAAGCGCCTCTTCAGTTTCGGTATCGTATGGTCCGATGCTGCGGGACTCGTAACCGCGCATCTGACGCGAACTGAGGAAGAACCGGTCGGTCAGGCGGCTGTCACCGTCGAGAGAGAACAACGCGCCTGTTTCAAAGCTGGCCCGCAGGTTCACCTCTTCGCGCATCACGGATGTCTCGGCGATGGCCAGGGCGGTGGCGCGCAGGAATTCGGCATCACCGCCGAGGCCCGCGTATTCTGCCCCTACCCGCAGCAAGACGCCGGCATTGGGGTTCAGACCCACGTCACGGCTGTCATAGGTGTAGCTCAGGCCGATGATCGACGCGAGACGATCGCCCTCGTCGGCCTGAATGATAGCCGAGGTCTCAGTCACATCGTTGATCGAGATATCGTCCCACTCAAGATCATAAGACAGGCGCAGACGTCCCATCTCGCTCACCGGGAAGCTGACGGAGGTTCCCAGCGAGACCCGCTCGGTGTCATAGGTCAGATCGTCGTCATCGGTGACCGTGTAGCCGGCGGACAGACCAAGCCCCACATCGCGCGCCATGAAATTCGGCTCGATGAAGGAGAAGTTCACGCTTTGGGAATCCGCGACCGTACTGAACCCGAAGGCCAGGCGCTGTCCCCGCCCGAGGAAATTGCTTTCCGCGAAGTTCACGGCAAGGCCCGGCCCGCTATCGGTGGAGTAGTTGGCTGTGAAGCCAAGCGACCCGGTCGGCTGTTCCTCGACATCGACATCCACCACGACCTGTTGCGGCGAGCTGCCCTGGCGCCCCTCAACCTGCACGTCGGAAAAGAAGCCCGTGGCGCGGATGCGTTCGGCGGCCTGGCGGATCGCGCGGGGGTCGAACGGGTCGCCTTCCACCGTATCGAACTGGCGGCGGATCACCCGGTCAAGCGTTGTGGCGTTACCTTCGATGTCGATGCGCTCGACGAACACGCGTTCACCGCGCGAGATCACGAACTCGACATCCAGTGTCAGGCTGGCGGGGTTGCGCGTGATGCGCGGCTCGATGCGGACGAAGCGCAGGCCCTGTTGCGTCGCAAGGTTCTCCATCCGGCTGATCGCGTTGTCGATGGTGCGCGGGCTGTAGGTCGCCCCTTCGCGCGTCCGGATCACAGAGCGATACTCGTTGGCGTCGGCCTCGGGGATCTCGGACACGACCGAGACACGCCCGATATCGAAGCTCTGCCCTTCGCGGATGTTGAAGGTGACGAAATAGGCACCGCGATCACGCGAAAGTTCCGGCGTCACGGACAGGATCTCGAAATCGACATAGCCGCGATCAAGGTAGAAATTCGTCAGAAGCTCGCGGTCCAGCGCGATGCGGTCGTCGATGAACGTGTCCGACCGGATGATGGCACGGAAGATCCCGGCCTGCGTGCTTTCGAGCACCTGGCGCAAGCGGCGGTCGGAATATTCGCGATTGCCGACGAAGGCGATCCGCTCGGTTTCCACGACGCGGCCTTCGCTGACCTCGAACACCAGATCGACGCGATTGTCCTCGCGGCGGATAATAACGGGGTTCACCGTCGCGGTCAGGCGACCGGACTGACGGTAAGCGTCTGCAATGATCGCGGCATCCGCCTCGGCCACGGCGGGCGAGTAGACACGGCGCGGCGCCGACTCGATCTGGGCCAGCAGATCTTCGTCATCGAGACGACGGTTCCCCTCGATCGCGATCCGGTTGATCGCCGGGTATTCGCGCACCTGGATGACGAGCGTGTTCCCACGCGGCAGGATCTCGACCTCCTCGAAGAGGCCCGTCGTCTGCAACCGCTGCAACGCGTCGTTGACCTGTGCGGCGCTAACCGCGGTGCCGGGCTCGATCCCTGCATAGGCGAGTATCGTATCCGACTGGATCCGCTGGTTCCCTTCGACAAGGAAATTCGAGAACCGGAAATTCTGTGCCTGCGCCGTCACAGGAGCGAGGGCAACCGCCATCGCAATGGCCGTGGCCCCGATCGAGAAGGCTGGGATTCGAGGAGAGGCATCCTTCTCGACGAAAAGTCGGGAAACCAAGACGGCGATCAAAACGCGGACATGCCGGATCATCGAATCCAACCCCTAGAATTCTTGCAGACACGAATTGCCTAGCTACTAGGCGAAGGCTTGTCAAAACGATGGTGAGCAGGGATTGGGTCTGGGCGTGTCTTTATCACAACCTGTGGCCGTAGCGGCACGAAAACAGCCCCGCACGGACGTGTCCGAACGGGGGGACTTGACGTGTTTTCAGAAACTTCGGCGCTGAAACCGGGCGAGTCGCCCGACCTCGATCAGATGACCTGAAGGAGGGACACCGCCCAGCCGGCGAGGGTCAACGCGGCGACGATCAGAACGGGCACAAGCAGCCGGTCCGTGTTGAGACGAACGAACAGGGACAGCCCGCGATAGCTTTCGCTCATGAGTTTCATGACGCCCTCCTTCTGACGATGCGTTTACAGAGGGTTAATGGTCTCCGAACGTGGCACGATTGTGGCCTCGCGACGACGATTTAGCGAATGGCGGGCGGGTCCCCGACGCTTACGGACAGAACAGATCGTTGGTCAACGCGAACAGCATCAGGGACAGAAGCAGGGTAAGACCCGCCGTCATGAAGATGCGCAACGCCTTGTCCGACGGCGGCTTGCCCGCCACGGCCTCGTAAGCGTGGAAGACCAGGTGGCCACCATCGAGCACGGGGATGGGAAACAGGTTCAACAAGCCCACTGCCGTCGACAACACGGCAATGAACCAGATGAAATCGTCGAGGCCCTGGCTCGCCGCCGCGCCGCTGGTCTCGGCGATGCCGATGGGACCTTGCAGATTGCACGACGAAATCGCGCCGGTGATCATGTGCCAAAGCCCGGACAGAGACGAGCGGATGACAAAGATCGTCTGCTCGGCGCCGGCCATGAGCGCGCTTCCCGGCCCGACGCGTTCGGTCACCGGATCGAAGATCAGGCCGCCGGTGATGCCGATCAACCAGCGGGTTTCGAACCCGCCATCGGCCAGCGGCAGATCGGTGCGGCGCGGTGACAGGGTGATGTCGAGCGTGTTCCCCGCGCGCCACACGGTCAGGTCCAGCGGATCGCCGGCCGAGGCATCCACCGCTTCGCGCAGCTGGGAAAAGGCGTGGACGGCCACCCCGTCAATCGCCTGGATCACGTCACCTTCCTCGATCCCCGCGGCTATGGCGGCGGATTGCGGCGTGACCGACTGCACGATGGGCAGCAGCGGGAAGGAGGCGGTCACGGCCACTTCGTCTCCGCCCCTTTCGACGATGTAGCCGACGGTCGGGGTCGGCTCCAGGGCGCGGGCGACCGTGTAGACATCGGCCAGCGTTTCCACCGGCTCACCTTCGATCGACAGGATGCGATCGCCCTCGTCCAGGGTGACCATCTCGGCGGGCAGTGCGGCGGGTGTCCCCACGATGGGTGCCTCGACGGGCCGCCCGGCAATCATCAGGACACTGGCGAAAATCGCGATGGACAGGATGAAGTTGAAGACCGGCCCGGCCGCGACGGTCGCGGCCCGCGCCCACAGCGGCGCCCCGTGCATGGACCTGCGCCGTTCGTCGACATCCAGTGCGTCGATGGCCGCCGCGTCCTTGCCGCTGGCTGCGTCGGAATCGCCCAGGAATTTCACGTATCCGCCGAAAGGAAGCGCCGCGACCTGCCACTTCGTTCCGCGCCTGTCGACACGGCTGAACAGGACCGGCCCGAAGCCAAGCGAGAACACCTCTGCATGGATGCCCGACCAGCGCCCGACGATGTAGTGGCCGTATTCATGGATCGCCACGATGATCGAAAGCGCCGCGATGAACGCGATCAGGGTGAAGGCGAACCCGCCGAAATCGGGAATGAACTCCATGACTCAGGCTGTCTCCTTCTGTCTGATGCAGGACCACGCACGGTCTCGTGCCATGTGGTCCACTTCCAGCACCTCCTCAAGGGTAGATGGGGGAATTGTGAGGCTGAATTCCGTCGACATCGCGTCAAGGGTGGCCTCGACGATGCCGGACATGTCCATGAACCCGATCCGGCCCGCGATGAAGCCATCGAGCGCGATTTCCTTGGCGGCGTTGAAGATGCAGCCCGCACGCCCGCCGGTTTCCATGACAGCCTGCGCAATGCCGAGGGCGGGGTAGCGCCGCAAATCCGGGGCGCGGAATTCCAGTGTCGCGATCTGCGCAAGGTCGATGCGGTTGACGGGCAGCTCGCGCCGCTCGGGCCAGTTCAAGGCGTAGCCGATGGCGTGGCGCATGTCGGGCGCGCCCAGATGCGCCATGAGCGCGCCGTCGGTGAAGCCGACAAGGGCGTGGACGATGGATTGAGGATGCACCACGGCCTCGATCTTCTCGGGGCCGACGCCAAAGAATTCCTTGGTTTCAATCAGTTCCATCGCCTTGTTGAACATCGACGCGCTGTCGATGGTGATGCGCTGCCCCATGTCCCAATTCGGATGGGCGCCGGCATCGGCCACGGTGGCCTGGGCCAGCGCCTCCAGCGGCCAATCGCGCAAGCCCCCGCCAGAGGCGGTGATGATGATCCGCTCGACGGCGTCCATCTCCTCGCCCACCAGCGCCTGGAAGACGGCGGAATGTTCACTGTCGACCGGCAGGATCGTGGCGCCATGCGCGCGCGCCTCGGCCAGAAGAAGCGGGCCTGCAGTGACAAGGCTTTCCTTGTTTGCCAGGGCCAGCGTCGTTCCGTGACGCAAGGCGCGAAACCCCGGTGCCAGGCCCGCCGCGCCGACGATGGCCGACATGATCCAATCGGCGGGCCGGTCTGCGGCCTCGATCAAGGCCCCCTGCCCGGCTGCGGCCTCGACGCCCGATCCGTCCAACGCGGCGCGCAGGTCTTCGAGGCGATCCTCGAAACAGGTGACGGCGAGATCGGCGCCCAGCCGTTTCGCATCCTCGGCCAGTTGCGCGATATTCGCGCCGCCGGTCAGAGCGACGACGTCATAGGCATCCGGGTCGCGCGCGATTAGATCGACCGTGTTCTGCCCGATCGAGCCGGTGGCCCCGAAAATACTGACCCGACGCACCATGACTACATCCCTCCGGGAACGGGCGGAAACTGCGTCAGGCTTTCCACGATCAACAGCACCAGCGCCGCCCCCAACATTCCGTCGAAGCGGTCCCAAAGACCGCCATGTCCGGGCAGAAGGGCCGAGCTGTCCTTGACCCCGGCGCGGCGCTTGACCGCCGATTCCGCAATATCCCCCATCTGGCTGGCCATCGACAGCGCCACCGAGACGCCGATCAACTCGATGCCCGAGTTCGTGACCGCCATGAAGGCCCAGCCTACAACAGCCGCGCCGATCCAGCCCGCCGTCGTTCCCGACCAGGTTTTCTTGGGGCTGACGCGGGGCCAGAACTTGGGGCCGCCGAAAATGCGCCCGGCGAAATAGCCAAAAATATCCGTCACGGCGACCACGAGCACCAGCCAGAGCATCCATGTGACGCCGAACTCGTCGCGGTGGATCATCAGGCCGAAACTGGCCAGCATGATCAGAACCGTCAGCACCAGGAACAGCGTGCGGTTGCGGTCGAGCACGCCGATCCCCGCGATCCCCGCCAGCATCAGAAGCGGAAGACCCAGCCCCACCGGCAGCAGCTTGGCCGCCAGAAGCAGGCCCGCCGCCAAACCACCAAGCATCAGCGACCGCTTGGGGCCGGCATCCAGCATCCGCGCCAGTTCCCAGATCAGAACGGCCACGATCCCGACGACCAGCAGGCTGAACCACGGATGCCCCGCCCAGACCGCGGCCAACCCGACGGCCGCGATCAGCACACCTGTGACGAGACGGGTCAGAAGGTCGGAGAAACTGTCGCGCGACAGCGACATGGGCGCCTCAGACCGGCACTGCGCCGAAACGACGCTCGCGCGTGCCGAAGCGTTCCAGCACTTCGGCGAAAACCTCGGGGGTGAAGTCGGGCCAGAGCGTGTCGATGAACTCGTATTCCGAGTAGGCCGACTGCCACAGGAGGAAATTAGAGATGCGCGCCTCGCCGCTGGTGCGGATCACAAGGTCCGGGTCGGGCAGGACATGGGTATCGAGATAGCGCGGGAAGGTCTCGTCGCAGATCTTGCGCGGGTCGAGCTTGCCCATCTTGACGTCATTGGCCAGGCGCCGCGCCGCGCGGGTGACTTCGTCCCGGCCGCCGTAGTTCAGCGCGATTGTCAGGTTGGTGCCGGTGTTCTCGGCCGTCATCAGTTCGAGCCCGTCCATCAGATCGACCAGTGTCGGCTCCAGCCGGACGCGATCCCCGATGAACCGCACGCAGACGTTTTCCTCGAACAGCGACTGTGCCTCGCGGCGGATGTAGCGCTTGAACAGGCGCATGAGCCCCGCGACCTCGGTCTGGGTCCGCTTCCAGTTCTCGGTCGAGAAGGCGAAGACGGTCAGGTAATCCACCCCCAACTCGGGACAGGACCGCACGATTTCCTTGACGCGCCGCGCGCCGGCGTGATGACCGATCAAACGCGGGCGATTGCGCATCTGCGCCCAACGGCCATTGCCGTCCATGATGATGGCCACATGCGTGGGCGATGTGTCGGTCATGGCTTGGGATCCTGTCCTGAGAGGGCTCGGGCGCGTGGTGGGCAGCCGGGCTGACTGCCGAAAGCAAGCGCTCAGACCTGCATGATCTCTTGCTGCTTGTTTTCCAGCGCCTCATCGACCTTGGCGATATGCGCATCGGTCATTTCCTGCACCTCGGCTTCCCAGAGCTTCTGGTCATCTTCCGACATGCCGGCAGCTTTGGCCTTCTTCACCTGGTCCATGCCGTCGCGCCGCACGTTGCGAATGGCCACGCGGGCGTGCTCGGCATATTGCGCGGCCACTTTGGTCAGTTCGCGGCGGCGTTCCTCATTCAGCTCCGGGATCGGGAGCATGATGATGGTGCCATTCAGCTGCGGGTTGATGCCAAGGCCGCTTTCGCGGATGGCTTTCTCGACCTTGCCGACCATCGACTTGTCCCAGACGTTGATCGTGACCATGCGCGGTTCCGGGACGTTCACGGTTCCGACCTGGTTGATCGGGGTCGGCTGGCCATACGCTTCGACCATCACGGGGTCGAGCATCTGCGAGGATGCGCGGCCCGTCCTGAGGGACGCGAATTCCGTGCGC
This sequence comes from Maritalea mobilis, assembly GCF_019800885.1. GTDB lineage: Bacteria > Pseudomonadota > Alphaproteobacteria > Rhodobacterales > Rhodobacteraceae > Roseibacterium > Roseibacterium beibuensis. The sequence goes on along the minus strand of NZ_JAHVKE010000001.1, from coordinate 382,194 downwards.
AACGCGGCCAATGCACCGTCCATGCGGCGCTGCAGGTCATCGGTGTCGATCTCGAGTTCATCCTCGGCCATGGTGTCTGCCCACTCCTCTTCAGGCTCTTTGCCCGGGGTGATAGCGCGCCCCGGGAAAAACTTCCAGAACTCGATTGTAGCTCGGTGAACGGAAACGGAAAACGCCCCGCGATGGGGCGCGGCGGTCACAGGCCTTTAAAGCGAGAGAGCAAAACCGCCGCGTGAGGCAGCGTGGTGGCTCAATCCCCAACGCGGGTGTACGTGCCTTCCCCGGCGAGGATGCCCCGGAACCCGCCCGGCTCATCGAGGCTGAAGACGATGATCGGCGTCGAGTTTTCGCGCGCCAACGCGATGGCCGAGGCGTCCATCACGCCGAGATGCTGGGCCAGCACCTCGTCATAGCTGATTTCCTCGTAGCGCTTGGCGTCTTCGTGCTTCTTGGGGTCCTTGTCATAGACCCCGTCCACCTTGGTGCCCTTGAAGATCGCCTCGCATTTCATCTCGTTGGCGCGCAGCGTGGCGGCGGTGTCGGTCGTGAAATACGGGTTGCCGGTTCCGGCGGCAAAGATCACCACGCGCTTTTTCTCGAGGTGGCGCACGGCGCGGCGGCGGATATAGGGCTCGCAAACCTGGTCCATCGGGATGGCGCTGATGACCCGGGTGAAGACCCCCATCGATTCCAGCGCCGACTGCATGGCCAGCGCGTTCATCACCGTGGCCAGCATCCCCATGTAATCGGCCGTCGTGCGCTCCATCCCCTGCGCGCTGCCTTGCAGGCCGCGGAAAATGTTGCCGCCGCCGATCACCATGCAGATCTCGACGCCGAGGTCGTGCACCGACTTCACCTCGCGCGCGATGCGCTCGACCGTTGGCGGGTGCAGGCCGAACCCCTGATCCCCCATCAGCGCCTCACCCGAGATCTTCAGCATCACGCGGTCGTAGAGAGGATCAACTGAAACTTGGACAGGCGAGGCGGGCGTTGTGTCGGACATGGTGGCAGCATCCTTTGGCGGCCTTTCGGCGATGGTCAGGCCGGCGGTGATTGAGTTCGGCGCAACATGGTCTAAAACCGGGCCCGGTTCAACGCCCTGCGGCGCGCCGTGCGGGCCAGATGAAGAAACGGCACACCACATTGACCACGCTTGACAGCATCCCTTCCGACCAGCCGGTCCTGATCGCCGGGCCGACGGCCTCGGGCAAATCGGCCCTGGCGCACCGGATCGTCTCCGAGGGCGGCGGGGTGATCGTGAATGCCGATGCGTTGCAAGTCTATGACGGCTGGCGAGTGTTGACCGCGCGCCCCTCCGTCGAGGAGGAAGCCGCCCTGCCCCACGCGCTCTATGGTCACGTGCCGTTCGAGGCGGAGTATTCCGTGGGGGCGTGGCTGCGCGATCTCAAACCGATCCTCGACCGTCCGCAGCGGCCCGTCATCGTGGGGGGGACCGGCCTCTATTTCCGGGCCTTGACCGAGGGGCTGGCCGAGATCCCCCCGGTTCCGCAGGCGGTGCGCGCCGAGGCCGATGCGATGGACGCGCAGTCCCTTCTGTCGGAGCTGGACCGCGTGGACCCGGTACTTGCAGGGCGCATCGACCGGGCCAACCGCGCGCGGGTGCAGCGCGGCTGGGAGGTGTGGCGCGCGACCGGCAAGCCCTTGAGCGCATGGCAGGATAAAACCGACCCGCCGCTTGTGCCGCGCGCGCAGGCCCGGGCCTTGCTGCTGGACGCTGACCGCGACTGGCTGGCCGACCGGATTGCGCACCGCTTCGACCAGATGCTGGCGCAGGGTGCCCTTGATGAGGCCCGCGCCAATCTCGATCGCTGGGACAGCGCGGGCGGCGCGCGCAAGGCGATCGGCGCGCCCGAGCTGATCGCGCATTTGCAGGGGCGGATGACACTGGACGAAGCGCGGGAGGCCGCAATCATCGCCAGCCGCCAATATGCCAAGCGCCAGCGCACGTGGTTCCGGGCCCGGATGGGCGATTGGGAAAAGATCCGCCTGCCGTGACAAGGGCTTGCTTCTCGGCTTGCCATCGCCGCGCAGAAGCGTAGCGTTAGCGCATGTTCGAACACTCCCGCCGCCCCCTCGTCCATTCCGTCCTGTCGCTTGGAAAGCTGCGGATGCAGGGCGCGTGGAAGCTGGAGCTGCTGCATTCCAGTCCGCGTCACCGGCTTTATTGGATCACACGCGGGCAAGGCCGCATCACCGTGAACGGGATCACGCGCGGCTATGGTCCGAATACGGCGGTTTTCGTGCCCGCGCGCTGCCAGCTGGCGTTGGAACTCCCCTCGCAGACGCAGGGGCTGGAGCTGTGCCTGCCACCCGATGACAGCCTTGGCGTGCCGAACGATCCGCTGCACTTGCGCGTCTCGAACATCGAGGCGCAGGGCAACCTCACCAGCCATCTCGAAAAGATCGAACGCGAGCTTGCGGCGCAGGCCCCGGCCATGGACCGTGCCCTGACGGCCTATTCGCTGCTGGTGTCGGTCTGGATCGCGCGCGAATTGACCCGTCAGGAAGGCAGCGTCCTGCGCGAGAAAAGCCACCGCCTGGTGGAACTCTTCGCCGAACGGATGGAGGCGCAGTTTCGCACCGGCAAGGGCGTTGCGGATTACGCGGCGCAATTGCAGGTAACGCCCACGCATCTGTCGCGCGTCTGCCGCGAAGCATCGGGGCGGCCGGCCCATGCGCTTCTGGTCGAACGGATCATGTCCGAGGCCCGGCGCCTGCTGATCGACACCGACATGCCCGCCCGCGAAATCGCCGAGCATCTCGGCTTTTCTTCGGCGGCCTATTTCACGCGGGCGTTCTCGCAGGCCACCGGGCAAACCCCGTCCGAGTTCCGCACCCCGGCCCGCCGCGCGTAAGCCGCGCACCGACCGTTTCCGACCAGAGAATTGGGTTGCTTCGGTGGCCAATGTCGTTTTTCTTCGATATTGATGTCGCAATTGGACAATTTCAGGTCGCGACTTACCGTTGACGCAACGGTCAGTCCACGCACCAATGGAGCAGAGGATCGGAGGTTTTACCTGACAATCGGGATGCAGCACGAAGAGCGCCGCGGCCCACAGCCACAACACCCGAGCCACCGATAAAAAAGAACACGCAATACGTCACAGGGAGACGACATACATGACGGACACACAGCACCGCGGCCTCACGACCCATCCGGTCGCGGAGATGTACGCCCAGGAATACAAGGACGGCAAACTCAGCCGTCGTGAATTCCTCGTGCGCTCGACCGCGCTCGGCGTCAGCGCCGCCGCGGCGTATTCGCTGATTGGCGCAACGCCGGTTGCCGCAGAGGCGCATCGCGCGACGCCGCCGATGGGTGGTACGCTGCGCATCCAGATGGAAGTGCGCGCGCTGAAGGACCCGCGCACCTATGACTGGTCGCAGATGGCCAATGTCAGCCGCGGCATCCTCGAATACCTGATTGAATACAACGCCGACGGCTCGTTCAACGGCGTCCTTCTCGACAGCTGGGAAGCCAACGAGGATGCCACCCAGTATACGCTGCGCCTGCGCGAAGGCGTGAAGTGGAACAACGGCGACGACTTCACCGCCGAGGACGTGGCGGCGAATTTCATCGGCTGGTGCGACTCGACCGTCGAGGGCAACTCCATGGCGGCCCGGATGGGCGGTCTGGTCGATCCCGACACGGGCGTCGCCCGCGAAGGTGCGATCGAGGTTGTCGATCCGCTGACCGTGCGCATCACCTACCCGGCGCCTGACATCACCCTCGTGCCCGGCATCGCCGACTACCCGTCTGCCGTGCAGCATCGCGACCTGATCGGGACGAACCCGCTGGATCATGGCGTGGGCACCGGCGCCTATCGCATCACCGATTACGAGGTCGGCGTTCAGGCGCGGCTCGAGAAGAACCCGGATCACGAATACTGGGGCAACACCTATCTCGACGAGGTGATCTTCATCGACCTGGGCCAGGACCCGGCGGCCTGGTTTGCCGGTGCCGAAGCCGACGAATTCGACATGACCTACGAAACGGTTGGCGAATTCATCGATCTCTTCTCGGCCATCGGCTGGACGCAGTCGGAAGTGACGACGGCGGCCACCGTGGTCATCCGTCCGAACCAGAACTCGGAGCCCTATGACAACCAGATGGTGCGCAAGGCGATCCAGATGGCGGTCGACCCGCAGGTCTGTCTCGACCTCGGCATCAATGGCCAGGGCACCCTCGGCGAGCATCACCATGTCTGCCCGATCCACCCGGAATACGCGGAACTGCCGCCGCTGACCGTGGACCCGGATGCAGCCTACGCGATGCTGCAGGAATCCGGCCACGCCGACCACGTGTTCGAGATCGTGTCGATTGACGACGACTATCGCCGCAACACGACCGATGCCGTCGCGGCACAGCTGCGCGATGCGGGCTTCAACGTGGAACGAACCGTCATCCCCGGCTCGACCTTCTGGAACGACTGGACGACCTACCCGTTCAGCTCGACCAACTGGAACCACCGCGAACTGGGCGTGATCATCTACAACCTCGCCTATCGTTCTGGCGTGGCGTGGAACGAGTTCGGCTATGCGAACCCGGAATTCGACGCGCTTCTGGACCAGGCCAACGGTATCCTCGACGCCGAGGCCCGCAGCGAGGTGATGGCGCAGTTGGAAAGCATCCTGCAAGAGGACGCCGTCACGTTGCAGCCCTACTGGCGGTCGCTCTTCCGGCACCACAAGCCAGAGGTCATCAACGCCGACATGCATCCGAAATTCGAGATCAACATCCACTATTTGGGCATCGAAGCCTGATCTCGGCCTGACCATCGGGGCGGTCCTTCCGGGCCGCCCCTTTCCCGCCAGTCCCGGCGGGACCCGATCCAGATCAACAGGACCCTCGCCAAGAAGAGGTCCGACCATCGGGACCGCGGCCCGGAGGCCGCGACACCCGGACAGACAGGGATACACATGGGACTTTTCATTCTCCGCCGGTTCGGCGTGATGATCCTGACGGCGCTCTGCCTCACCTTCGTGGTGTTCTTCCTCACGAACCTTTACCCGAACCTCGAAAAGCTCGCGAAAACGCAAGGCAACGCGCGGATGACCGATGCCGAGGTCGCCAGCTGGCTGGACCGCAACGGCTATGGCGGCCCGCTGATCGTGCGCTACGGCGAATGGCTGGGCGTGGTACCGGGCTGGACGCGCGAAGGCGCGGACGGAGAGGTCACGGGCCGCTGCATCGACGCCGCGACGCCCGCCGAGGAGGCCCCAACCTTTTGCGGCCTTCTGCAAGGCGACCTTGGCTACTCGACCGTGTCCGATGACGAAGTGTCCAACATCATCGGCGGACGCCTCGCCCTGACGGGCGTGCTGATGTTCTGGGCCTTCGCGGTCATGGTGCCGGCCGCGCTGATCATCGGGGTTCTGGCCGGAATGAAGGAAGGCTCGCGCCTCGACCGATCCCTCTCGACCGTCTCGATCGCCTCGACCGCGACGCCGGAATACGTGTCGGGTGTGATCTTCATCGTGCTCCTCGCCTCCTCGACTGCCGGCATCTCGCCCTGGCTGTCCGAGATGGGCTGGATCGAGGGGCGCACGCTATTCCTTGGCTCGGCCCGCTCGGCGATGGACGACGTGACGTTCTGGAACTTCACCCTGCCGGTGATGACCATCGCGCTCTACGGCATGGGCTATATCGCGCGGATGACGCGCGCCTCAATGGCCGAGGTGATGACGGCCCAGTACATCCGCACCGCGCGTCTGAAGGGTGTCAGCTTCCGCAACATCGTGCTGAAACACGCGCTCAGGAACGCGTTGATCGCGCCCTTCACGGTCATCATGCTGCAATTCCCGTGGCTGCTGACCGGGGTCGTGATCGTCGAGACCCTGTTCAACTACAACGGCTTTGGCTGGACGCTGGTGCAGGCGGCCTCGAACAACGATATCGAGCTGCTGCTGGCCTGTTCGATCGTCGCCGTCTTCGTGGTTCTGGTGACGCAGCTGATCTCGGATATCGGCTATGTCTTCCTCAACCCGCGCATCCGCATTTCGTAAGGGAGAGTGCCCATGGACCTTCTGACATGGACTGGCGCGCTTGGCCCCATCCTGAACCCGCTGATGCTGGCCGCGGTAGCGGTGTTCCTGCTTGGGTTGATCGGCAACTTCGTCCTGACCCTCGCCGGGCAACAGGCCGGGGAAGTCCAGATCAACGCGGACCACACGCTGACCATCAACCGCACTCCCGTCGACTACGCGTTGATGGCCATGAAATACGCGGTGCTGCTGTTTCTCGCCTGTTGCCTCGCCTACATCATCGGCGGGTTGGTGCAGTCGGACCCGATGGATCAAGGCATCCTTGGCGCGATGGGGCGGCGGTTCCTGCCGGTCTGGATCGCGCTGATCGTGCTCTTTGCCCTGTCGATCACCTTCAAGCGCAAGCTGGGCCTTTACGGCAAGCTCTTCGACAGCCTGATCGGCATGATCGGCTTCGGCCTGGTGATGTTCTGGATGTTCACCGCGATCTTCGCCGGGACGATCATCACCTTCGGCCCGATCGACGTGATCAGCCAGATGCGCAACGAGGTGCCGGGAACGCCACTGCCCAACCCCGATGACGGGGCGTACCTGTATTACCTGCTGGGCGGCGACAACCTTGGCCGCGACGTGTTCAGCCGCATGGTCATGGGCGCGCGCGAAGTGCTCAAGATCGCCCCGGCGGCGACGCTGTTCGCCTTCATGGTGGGGATCACGCTTGGCCTGCCTGCGGGATATTTCGGCGGCAAGCTGGACACGGTCCTGACCTTCATCGCCAACCTCGTGCTGGCCTTCCCGGTGATCCTGCTGTTCTACCTGCTGGTGACCCCCGAGATCGTGGATGCCGGTATCCCGACCTACATGGCCGCGGTGCTGTTCCTGTTCCCGATCATCTTCTTCGTGGTGTTGTTCAACTCGCGCTATCACACGCAGCCGACGAAAAGGTTGGCCTACATCGCCATCTCGCTGGTGATCGGGTTCTGGCTCTATTCGGGGCTGGCCTTCAACGCCGACCCGCTCGGCCTGATCTCGATGCCGGGCAACATCCTGATCGTCTTCGTCTCGGTGGTTTTCGTGAACAGCCCGACCGTGTTCCGCATCGTTCGCGGCATCGTGCTGGACATCAAGACCCGCGATTACGTGGCCGCCGGCCAGACCCGCGGCGAGGGGCCGTGGTACATCATGCTGTGGGAGATCCTGCCCAACGCCCGCGGGCCGCTGATCGTCGATTTCTGCCTGCGGATCGGCTACACGACGATCCTACTGGGAACCCTCGGCTTCTTCGGCCTCGGCGTCAGCCCGGAAAGCCCTGACTGGGGCTCGACGATCAACGAGGGCCGTCGGCTTCTGACGATCTATCCGCACCCCGCCCTTCCGCCCGCGCTTGCGCTGATGAGCCTCGTGCTAGGTCTGAACCTGCTGGCCGACGGCCTGCGCGAAGAAAGCCTGAAGGATTGAGGATGCGTAAGGGCCTCCTGACCTTGGCACTGATCGTATCCGGCGTTGAGATCGCGCCGGGACCGGTCGCGGCCCAGGCGACGCTGTCCCTTTATGACTGCGCCGCCTCGGCCCTTGCCCTTCGCAATGTCCAGCGCCGTACCATGGGGGCTGCCGGTGCCGATCAGGTCGCCGAAAGCAACCGTCGCATGGTTGTCCTGCTTTACGCTGCCGCCGAGGCAGAGGGGTGTCAGGGCGATTTCGGCACCATGCTGGACCAGGTGAACACGGCCCTGCCGGTCGCGCAAAGCCGGTTCGCAGGCAACGCGGCCAATATCGGCCTGGTCGAGGCATTCGACCGGCTGCACGACACGGTCGACGCCTGCGAAGCCACCGTCGCACCGCAAGACCTTGGCCGGCTGACGGCCATGGTCGCACATGGTGAGGTGATCTGCGGATGGGTGAACCCCGATGGCTGACCGTCGCTGCATAATAACGAAACAGAATAAACCGACAGGGATCTAGAGATGGCTGAACGCGAAGACTATGACGGCCCGATCCTGGAAATCGAGAACCTCTCGATCTCTTTCTTCACGCGGCTGCGCGAAATCCCCGCCGTGATGGATTTTTCCTGCAAGGTCATGCCCGGCGAGGCCATGGGCCTTGTGGGCGAGTCCGGCTGCGGCAAGTCCACTGTCGCGCTTGGCGTGATGCAGGACCTTGGCGTGAACGGCCGCATCGTCGGCGGCTCGATCAAGTTCAAGGGCCGCGACCTGAACGAGATGAGCCAGGAGGAGTTGCGCGCCATTCGCGGGTCCGAGATCGCCATGATCTACCAGGAACCGATGGCGTCGCTGAACCCGGCCATGCGCATCGGCAAGCAGCTGATGGAAGTGCCCATGATCCACGAGGGCAAATCCGAGGCCGAGGCCTACCAGATGGCGCTTGAGGTCGTGCAGGACGTACGCCTGCCCGACCCCGAGCGGATGCTGCGCAGCTACCCGCACCAGCTGTCGGGCGGTCAGCAGCAGCGCATCGTCATCGCCATGGCGCTGATGTCGAAGCCGTCGCTGTTGATCCTTGACGAACCGACCACCGCGCTGGACGTGACGGTCGAGGCCGGGATCGTGGACTTGGTGAAGGGTCTGGGCGAGAAATACGGCACCTCGATGCTGTTCATCTCGCACAACCTGGGCCTGGTTCTGGAAACCTGCGACCGTCTCTGCGTGATGTATTCCGGCGAGGCGGTCGAGACCGGCTCGATCGAGGATGTCTTCGACGAGATGCAGCACCCCTACACGCAGGCGCTGTTCCGCTCGATCCCCCTGCCCGGCGCCGACAAGAACGCGCGCCCCTTGGTGGCGATCCCCGGGAACTTCCCCCTGCCCCACGAACGCCCGCCGGGCTGCAATTTCGGCCCGCGCTGCAACTACTTCGAAGAGGGGCGCTGCAATTCCGGCGATATCCCCATGGCCCGGGTTCCAGGCAACGACCGGCACAGCACGCGCTGCCTGCGGTTCCAGGAAATCGACTGGAGCGCGCCGCCGGATGTGGGCGAGACCACTGAGAAGGCCGAGGTCGGCAATACCGTCCTCAAAGTCGAGAACCTCAAGAAATACTACGAAGTGGCCGCCAGCGCCCTGTTCAGCGGCGGCGACAAGAAGGTGGTCAAGGCCAACGAGACCATCAGCTTCGAGGCCCGCGAATCTGAGACGCTGGCCATCGTCGGCGAGTCCGGCTGCGGCAAGTCCACATTGGCCAAGGTTCTGATGGGGCTTGAAACGGCGACCGACGGGCAGGTGCTGCTCGACAACAAGAACATCGAGGGCACCGAGATCCAGAATCGCGACACGCGGACGATCTCCTCGGTGCAGATGGTGTTCCAGAACCCGTTCGACACGCTGAACCCCTCCATGACGGTGGGTCGCCAGATCATGCGCGCGCTGGAGGTCTTCGGGATCGGCAAAAACGACGCCGAGCGGCGCGAGAAGATGCTGGACCTGCTGGACCTCGTGAAACTGCCGCGCGCCTTTGCCGACCGGATGCCGCGCCAGTTGTCGGGGGGCCAGAAACAACGTGTCGGCATCGCCCGGGCCTTTGCCGGGGGCGCCCGGATCGTGGTGGCGGATGAGCCTGTCTCGGCGCTCGACGTGTCGGTGCAGGCCGCCGTGACCGACCTGTTGATGGAGATCCAGCGCCGTGAGAAGACCACGCTGCTGTTCATCAGCCATGACCTCTCGATCGTGCGGTATCTCAGCGACCGGGTGATGGTCATGTATCTGGGCCACGTGGTCGAGATCGGGGACACGGCGCAGGTCTTTGCCCCGCCCTATCACCCCTATACCGAGGCGCTGCTGTCTGCCGTGCCGATTGCCGATACATCCGTCGAGAAGAAACACATCGTACTCGAAGGCGATATCCCCTCGGCGATGAACCCGCCCTCGGGCTGTCCGTTCCAGACCCGGTGCAAGTGGAAATCCGAGGTGCCCGGCAATCTCTGCGAAACCGAGGTGCCGCCGATGAAACGGCTGGCCGAGGGGCACGAGATCAAGTGCCACCTCGCCGAGGATATCCTGCAGCGCATGGAACCGGTCATCGTCGTCACCGACGAATGATCCCGGCCATTTCCGGGAATAGTCGGACCGGCGCGGCCCACCCGCGCCGGTCTTTGCATGTCGCTTGCAAATATCCCCCTTTTTGAATGTGTCCGCCCGCGTTACCTTGATGCAAAGGGAGGACAACCATGACCATCACGAAACGTGCATTCCTGACCACCTCGGCCGCGGCCGCCGCCACGCTGGCCCTGCCCCGCCGCGGCTGGACGCAGACCACCGCCAGCATCGGCGGCATGGAGGTGACCACGCTCAGCGACGGCAACCTGATGCTGCCGGCCGAGTTCATCTTCGGCCCGATGCCGCAGGATGAACTGGCCGGGGTTCTGGCCCCGTTCGACATGATGCCCGACCAGGCGCTGACGCCACCCTGTAACGTCACGCTGCTGCGCCACGGCGACAATGTCGTGCTGTTCGATTGCGGCGCGGGCTTTGCCTTTCAGGACAGCGCGGGCCGGTTGGGCGATGCGTTGGCCGCCGCGGGTATCGACCCCCTGGACGTGACGCATGTCGTCGTCACCCATGGCCACCCCGATCACATCTGGGGGATGCTGGACGATTTCGACGAACCGCTGTTTTACAACGCGGAACACCTGATGGGAGAGACCGAGTTCACCTACTGGATGGACGACGCCACGGTGAACAGCATCGGCGAGGAACGCGCGAGTTTCGCAGTAGGCGCCAAGCGCCGGTTGGAGATGATGGAGGGCAACATGACCCTCTTCGCGGACGGGGCCGAGGTGCTGCCGGGCGTCACGGCACGGATGACGCCGGGCCACACGCCGGGGCATATGAGCTTCGTCATCGCCGATGGGAACGACGCGCTGATGGTCGTGGGCGATGCGATCGGCAACCACCATGTCGCCTTTGCCCGTCCAGCATGGGAATCCGGCTCGGACCAGGACCTTGCCATGGGGGCCGAGACGCGCACGGCGCTTTTGGACCAGATCGCGGCGGACAACATGACCCTGATCGGGTTCCATTTGCCGAATGGCGGCATCGGCACGGCTGAACGGGATGGCGAAGGCTACCGTTTCGTCCCATCTGCCTAATCGCTAGGCAAAAGGCGCTTGGAACAGCGCTTTTCGACGGGTTTCCTCCGGAAAGGCGCGCGCAGGCTTTTCCTTCTGCGCGCGCTTTGCTGTGATGGAGCAAATACTCAATCGTGGAGGCCCCATGACCCGCTTCATTCCGACCCTCGCATGCCTTGCGCTGGCGTCCCCCGCCCTGGCCCATCCCGGCCATGCCGGCGGCGCGACGCACTGGCTCGCGCTCGACCACCTCGCGATGCTCGGCACCCTCGCGGCGCTGGCCGGTGGCCTGATCTGGCGCAACCGGACGCAGGTGCGCATCCGCGCCGAGGATGAGGATAGGCAGCGAGACGCCTGATCTTTCAGAGCAATTTTACGATTGAAGGGGCCATAGGGCCCCTTTTTTCTTGCGCGGATCGCAAAAGAAAAGCGGGGGGCACGATGGCCCCCCGAGTTTCGCTGATCAGGCTCTGATATTTACTGCCCGAAGTGTTCTGCCTGCGGCCTGATCCGCGTCAGGGGCGAGCGCACCCGCCCCGGAAGTCGCGGGTTTCCCTTGGGAAACCCTGCGAAGTGGGACAGAGCGGAAATCCAGAGGATTTCCTGCGGAGTCCCACCCCGCCAACAGACTGGGCACCACCGGGGCGCCCAGCCCGATCCCTTTAGCTACACCCGCTCGTAGCGCCGCAGGTGTTGCACTTCATGCAGGTGCCGTTGCGCACCAGCGTGTAGTTTCCGCATTCGCCGCAGGCCTCGCCCTCGTAGCCCTGCATCTTGGCCTTGGTGCGGGCGTCCATGCCCACGGTCCCCGTCGTGACCGCGGTGGTCGATGCCGCTACCGCAATCGTGCCGCCGCCGCTCTTGGTTTCGGGAACCAGGGTTTCGAGCGTGGCGACCGGGTCGGCCCCGCCTTGCAGGACGGTGAATTCCGACGGCAGGCGCTTGCGCAGGTAGCCGGTCGAGCTGATCTGCTTGAGCACTTCCAGCGACTTGGTGGCCGCGCTTTCGCTCAGCTCCTGCAGGTTGGACACGCCCTCCTCCACGCCGCGGCCCAAGTCATCGAAGGTGGTCCCTTCGGGCGCCACATGGGCCAGGTCGGTGCGGTCGAGGTAGCTGACCGCCAGTTCACGGAAGATGTAGTCGAGGATCGACGTCGCGTTCTTGATCGAGTCGTTGCCCTGCACCATCCCCGAAGGTTCGAACTTGGTGAAGGTGAAGGCATCCACGAACTCTTCCAGCGGCACGCCGTATTGCAGGCCCACCGACACGGCGATGGCGAAGTTGTTCATCATCGCGCGGAAGCCGGCGCCTTCCTTGTGCATGTCGATGAAGATCTCGCCGAGCGAGCCGTCCTCGTATTCGCCCGTCCGCAGGTAGACCTTGTGGCCGCCCACGATGGCCTTCTGCGTGTAGCCCTTGCGGCGCTCGGGCATCTTCTCGCGGTTGGAGCGGACGATTTCCTTGACGATGACCTTCTCGATCACCTTCTCGGCCAGCACCTGCGCCTTTTCCTGCGCGCTGCCGCTTTCAAGGATCTCGGCAGCCTCGTCGTCATCCTCGACCAGCGCGGCGGCCAGCGGCTGCGACAGTTTCGAGCCGTCCCGGTAGAGCGCGTTGGCCTTCACCCCCAGCGACCAGCTGAGTTCGTAGGCTTTCTGGCAATCCTCGATCGTGGCGTGGTTGGCCATGTTGATCGTCTTGGAGATCGCCCCCGAGATGAAGGATTGCGCAGCCGCCATCATGCGGATGTGGGATTCGACGCTGAGGTAGCGCTTGCCCTTTTTGCCGCAGGGGTTGGCGCAGTCGAAGACCGCGTAATGCTCTTCCTTCAGGAAGGGCGCGCCTTCCAGCGTCATCGTCCCGCAAACATGGTCGTTGGCGGCTTCGACCTCGGCCTTGGAGAAGCCGAGATGACGCAGCATGTCGAAGGTGGGATCGTTCAGCTTCTCGGCCGGGATGCCGAGGGTCTGGGTGCAGAATTCTTCACCCAGCGTCCACTGGTTGAAGACGAAGCGGATGTCGAAGGCCGAAGGCAAGGCCGCCTCGATCTTCTCGATCTCCTTCTGACCGAAGCCGTGGCCTATCAGCGCCGTGTGGTTGATGCCCGGCGCATTGCCCAGGGTGCCATGACCCACGGCATAGCTGATGATCTCTTCGATCTGGCTGGAGCTGTAGCCCAGCTTTTCAAGGGCGGCCGGAACCGAGCGGTTGATGATCTTGAAGTAACCGCCGCCGGCCAGCTTCTTGAACTTCACCAGCGCGAAGTCGGGCTCGATCCCGGTGGTGTCGCAATCCATGACCAGCCCGATCGTCCCGGTGGGCGCGATCACGGTGGCCTGCGCGTTGCGGTAGCCGTGCTGTTCGCCCAGGGTCAGCGCCTCGTCCCAGGCCTGCTTGGCCAGATCGATCAGGCGCTGATCGGGGCAATTGCCGTGGTCCAGCGCCACCGGGTTCACGTTCAGACCCTCGTAGCCCTCGGTCTTGGCGTAGGCCGCCGCGCGGTGGTTGCGGATCACCCGCAGCATGTGCTCGCGGTTGTTGGCATAGCCCGGGAAGGCCCCCAGTTCCGAGGCGATCTCGGCCGAGGTAGCGTAGGCCACGCCAGTCATGATGGCGGTCAGCGCGCCGCACAGCGCCCGGCCCTCGGGGCTGTCGTAGCTATAGCCCATGTTCATCAGCAGGCCGCCGATATTGGCATAGCCAAGGCCGAGCGTGCGATAGTCGTAGCTGAGCTGCGCGATCTCCTTGGAGGGGAACTGCGCCATCATCACGCTGATTTCCAGCGTCAGCGTCCAAAGGCGGCTGGCATGGATGTAGCTTTCCGCGTCGAACTGGCCGCCCGAGAAGAAGGTCAGCAGGTTCATCGACGCCAGGTTACAGGCCGTGTCGTCGAGGAACATGTATTCCGAGCACGGGTTCGAGCCGCGGATCTCGCCATCCGCCGGACAGGTGTGCCAGGCGTTCACGGTGTCGTGGAACTGGATGCCCGGATCGGCACAGGCCCAGGCTGCGTGGCCCACCTTTTCCCACAGGTCGCGTGCCTTGATCGACTTGGCGACCGAGCCATCGACGCGGTTGACGAGGTGCCAATCTTCGTCGTTCTCGACGGCCTTCAGGAAGGCATCGGTGACGCGGATCGAGTTGTTGGAGTTCTGGCCCGAAACCGAGCTGTAGGCCTCGCTGTCCCAATCGGTGTCGTAGGTCGGGAACTCGATCGAGGTGTAGCCCTGCTTGGCGTAATCCAGCACGCGCTTGATGTAGGTTTCCGGCACGCTGGCCTGCTTGGCCGTGCGGATCGCCTTTTTCAGCGTGTCGTTCTTGGCCGGATCGACGGCGTCTTCAAGGCTGCCATCCCATTCGCGGATCGCGGTGAAGATGCCGTTGAGCGTTTTCTCATGCGCCTTGGAGCCTGCGACGAGGCTGGCGACCTTCTGCTCCTCGACTACCTTCCAGTCGATGAACTCCTCGATATCGGGGTGGTCGGCGTCGACGATGACCATCTTGGCCGCGCGGCGCGTGGTGCCGCCCGATTTGATCGCGCCCGCCGCGCGGTCGCCGATTTTCAGGAAGCCCATGAGGCCCGAGGACTTGCCACCGCCCGAGAGCTTCTCGCCCTCGCCGCGCAGGTGGCTGAAATTCGTGCCGGTGCCCGAACCATACTTGAACAGGCGCGCTTCGCGGACCCACAGGTCCATGATGCCGCCCTCGTTCACCAGATCGTCCTGCACGCCCTGGATGAAGCAGGCATGCGGCTGCGGGTGTTCGTAGGACGAGGTGGATTTCGTCAGCTTGCCGCTCTTGTAGTCGACATAGTAGTGGCCCTGCGCCGGACCATCGATCCCGTAGGCCCAGTGCAGGCCAGTGTTGAACCACTGCGGGCTGTTGGGCGCCGCCATCTGGCGCGCCAGCATCAGCTGCATCTCGTCGAAATAGGCGCGCGCGTCTTCCTCGGTGGTGAAATAGCCACCCTTCCAGCCCCAGTAGCACCACGCACCGGCAAGACGGCGGAACACTTGCTTGGCGCTGGTCTCGCCGCCGTAACGCTGGTCCTCGGGGAGCGCATCGAGCGCCTTGTCATCGGCCACATGGCGCCACAGAAACTCGGGCACGCCTTTTTCTTTGACCGGTTTCAGCGCGGCGGGCACACCAGCCTTGCGGAAGTATTTCTGCGCGATCACGTCCGAGGCCACCTGGCTCCAGCCCGCGGGCACTTCGACCTCGTCGAGGCGGAAGACGACCGTGCCATTCGGATTACGGATCTCGGAGCTGGTGGTGGTGAATTCCAGCTCGGCATAGGTGTCCGCGCCGGCCCGGGTGAATCTGCGTTCAATCTTCATGGCTGCCTCTCTCGCCCTGTGTTCCCCTGTGCGGCCTGCCAGCGTCTTGGAGCGCTCTGGCCGTCGTGTTCCTATCCCTGGGGCCCCCCTGACGACGCGCAATTCCCGATCCGCGCCGAAGCGCAGGTGTGTGAGCTTGTCGATGTCAGTGTGCGAGGAGATCCTCTGCCCCCGCCGGTCAGCACCTATATGTTGTGGCGCTTGATCCGACGAACACAAACTGACGTAGTTGGACCAACACCGTCAACGGGTTTTTCAGACTATCCACCGGATTTTTTCACTTGCCAAAACCCGGCTTTGCGAGTCCCCCCGATTGCGCCCGATTCACGGTCTGCCGCTACGTCACGCCGCGAAAACGTGATTTTTCACGTCGAAAGGCAGGGATAGGCGTTCTTGCTCAGGCGTTGCCTTTGCCCGATGGCGTCCGAACCCGGGCAACACGAGAAAAAGGAGTCCCAAGCTGCGATGGATCCACGACCACACCACATGTTGCGTGCAGGTCACGGACAAGGACGCAGATCAACCAGATACAGCGCCGCCCGCAAACAAGCCACAAGATGTAGAGGTGGGAAAATGGTCGGGGCGGCGAGATTCGAACTCACGACCCCCTGTACCCAAAACAGGTGCGCTACCAGACTGCGCCACGCCCCGACCGTGTGTCGCTCTTAGCGTTCCCCGGGGCTGCTGCGCAAGCCCGGTCGTTCACTCGGCATCGCACGGCCAGACCGCCAGATCCCCGGACACGGAGGGGTGGCGCAACTCGTCCCCTTCATCGATGCCAAGCTGCCGCGCCATGCCGCCATTGATCTCGAGCACGAACTGGACGCCATCGCCGCCAGGGATCGGCGTCCGGTCCAGCGGCACGGCATTCTCGTGGATGCGCGTGACCACGCCTGTCTCGTCGGCAAAGATCATGTCGAGCGGGATCAACGTATTTGCCATCCAGAACGACACGCTTTGCGGTCGCTCGTAGACGAAGAGCATGCCGGACATGCGCGGCATCTCGGGAACATGCATGAGGCCCTGCGAGCGTTCGCGCGGATCATCCGCCACCGCGACGCGGAAACGGACGGTTCCGAAATCGCCACGCAGTTCGACGCGATCATCGCTGCAGGCGGCATTAGCGGAAGGTGTGGAAACAAATACGGCCAAGGCCACGGCCATGCCCAAACGGGCGAAGTCACTCATACGACGTAATCCCAACTCCGAATCTCGGCGGCCAATTGCCCGCGCGGACCGTCGACCACCTTCATCGCGATGGCTTCCCCCGATTGAAGATCGGCAAATCCGTAGCGGCGCAGCACCTCGATATGCACAAAAACGTCTTCAGGGTGCCCGAAGATATTGGCGAAGCCAAACCCTTTCGCCTTGTCGAACCACTTGACGCGGGCTGCCACGAAGGGCGCATCCGCGGGCGCTTCCGGCAGGTCCACGGAGGGCGCTGCCTCATCGTCGCCGATTTCCGGCGGGACGATCTCGAGGATTTCGTTGGCTTGCAGGCCGCGCGGCGTGGAATGGGTGCGAACGGTTATCCCCGCGCCCTCGGCGACGGACCCCTGCCCGAAATTCCTGAGTACATTGGCGTGCAAGAGGATATCCGGACCGTCGCTTTCGGCGACAATGAACCCAAAACCCTTGCCCACATCGAACCACTTGACGCGGCCCCGGACGATTTCGCCCTGCGAGTCCGTATCGACCATACCGACACTTCCCGTTTGCGACCACCGGCCGCGATTTGCTGTCCCCACTTTGATAATGTGCTTCTGTGCCGTTGGGGCAACCGAATAATATTATTATAATTCAAAGGTATGAAAATTTTACGTTCGCAGATTTGTTGAGGATGCCACGAAACAGATGGGCAAAAACCGTTTCATGGATTCAGGCGCGTGACCTCCCATGAGGCCCCCGCCGCCTCGCGCCGCCACCGAAAACGGTCATGCAGGCGAAACGGGCCATCGGCCCAGAATTCGATCTCGACAGGCTGGATGCGAAAGCCGCCCCAGAACGGCGGACGCGACGGGTTGGTCCCTTGCTGCGCCGTGACCTTCGCCACTTCGGCCATCAGCGCCGCGCGGCCCGACAGCGGTTGCGATTGTTTCGATGCCCAGGCCCCCAAACGGCTCTTGAGCGAGCGCGAGGCGTAATAGGCATCCGCCTGCGCCCCGTTCTCACGCTCGACCGTGCCGCGCACCCGGATCTGGCGGCGCAGGCTTTTCCAGTGCATCACGAAGGCGGCCTTGCCCGACGCCGCAAGCTCCTGCCCCTTGGCGCTGTCGTAATTCGTGTAGAAGACGAAGGCCCCGTCCCCGCCGCCAGGCGCCTCGATCTCTTTCAGGAGCACCATGCGCACGTTGGGCAGACCGTCGGGATCGACCGTGGCCAATGCGATGGCATTGGGATCGTTAATTTCGCTCTTCTCGGCCTCGGCCAGCCAATCCTGCGCCAGCCGAAACGGGTCGTCGCCAGCAAAAATGCCGCTGCGGTCGCTCATGGGGTCGTCCCTCGCCTATCCTGTGCTGCGCGCAACCTAGCCACGTGGCCGCCGCCTGCAAGACATAGCACGCAGGTCCGTGCAATCTTGCGGCTCTGCGACCTTTGGCCTACACCGACGCCAACACGCAACGACAGCGACAAGTGAGGGTGGCGATGGGTCTTATGGCGGGCAAACGCGGGCTGATCATGGGCCTGGCTAACGACAAGTCCATTGCATGGGGCGTGGCCAAGGCCTTGGCAGCCGAAGGGGCGGAGCTGGCCTTTTCCTACCAGGGCGAGCAGCTGCTGAAGCGGGTCAAGCCGCTGGCCAACGAACTGGGCAGCGATCTGATGATCCCCTGCGACGTGGCCGACGAGGACAGCCTCGACACGCTCTTCGACACGTTGAAAGAGACCTGGGGCAGCCTCGACTTCGTGGTTCATGCCATCGGCTTCTCGGACAAGTCCGAGTTGCGTGGCCGTTACGTGGAAACGAGCCCCGCGAATTTCGCCATGACCATGAACATCTCGGTCTATTCCTTCACCGCCGTCTGCCAGCGCGCGGAAAAGATGATGCCGAATGGTGGCAGCCTCCTGACGCTGACCTATTACGGCGCGGAAAAGGTCATGCCGCATTACAACGTGATGGGTGTCGCCAAGGCCGCGCTGGAAGCGTCGGTGATGTATCTGGCCGAGGACCTGGGCCGCGATGGCATCCGCGTCAACGCGATCTCGGCTGGCACGATCAAGACGCTGGCCGCCTCGGGCATCGGCGATTTTCGCTACATCCTGAAATGGAACGAGAACAATGCCCCGCTGCGCCGCACCGTCACGCAGGACGAGGTGGGCAAATCCGCCCTCTACCTGCTGTCGGACCTGTCGAGTGCCGTGACAGGCGAAACCCACCATGTCGACGCCGGCTACAACGTCATCGGCATGAAGAACCCCGAGGCGCCGGACATGAGCCTCGAACGCAAGGGAGACTGAGCCATGGTCACGCCGCTGCCGCATGAAAAAGGGTTTCACGTATCCTGGGACCAGTTGCACCGCGACAGCCGCGCGTTGGCATGGCGTCTCGACAAGCACGGGCCCGACGAGGGCGGCGCATGGCGCGCCGTCGTGGCCATCACGCGCGGTGGCATGGCACCGGCGATGATCGTCGCGCGCGAGCTGGACATCCGCACCGTAGACACGATCAGCGTGAAATCCTACCACTCGGGCGGCGGCAAGGCCGACCAGCGCCGCGAGGCCGAGGTGCTGAAAAGCCCCGATGCCGAGATGATGGGCGACGGCGAAGGCGTGCTGATCGTCGACGACCTTGTCGATACGGGCAAAACGCTGGAACTGGTCCGGCAGCTCTACCCCAAGGCGCATTTCGCGACCGTCTACGCCAAGCCCAAGGGCGAACCGATGGTGGACACGTTCATCACGGGCGTCAGCCAGGACACCTGGATCTTCTTCCCCTGGGACATGGCCCTGCAATACGTGGAGCCCTATCGCGGCAAGGATTGACGGAGGAATCCCTCCATCGACGCGGATCGTGTATACTGTGACGATTAGATACCGGAAAAATTCGAATCCAATCGTTCCGACACGGGAGGGCCGCTGCCATGCCGACCATCGATTCCACGGACCGCGATTTTCACGACTACCTCACCGGCGCCAACACGGGCGTCGCATATAACGGAATGTCCGCCGCGGGGGCGGCGACACATACCTCGCCAACCTCCGCGCCACTGTCCACTGTGCGCCCCGGATCGCCGGCGTCCGGCGGAATGCAGAGTCTCTCCCTGCCCGACATCGATGCGCCGATCTGGCTGCGCATCGTCACCGGCGCAATCTTCGTCGAGGCGATCGAAGCCGTGACATTCGCCACGGGCGAGGCTTTGAAACATCGCCTGACGCTCTGGCTTGCCGTCATCTGCGGGGTCGCCGCGCTGATCTACGGGTTGGCAGTCGGCGTTCCCTTGATCGTGCAACAGACGCTGCCCTATGCAGAGGCGTCCTTTGCGGCCCTCGGCTTTGCGCTGCCCTACGGCGCGCTCATCGCGCTTTTCGTGACAGGCACCGTTCTCGGGACCTTGATGGCGGGTGTGCTGACGCTGGCGCTGAACCTGCTGCGGCTGGCCCTCGTTCTGGGCGTCGTCGCGGCGATCGGCTACGGGGCCTATTACATGTTGGTGCTTGCCTGAGGCGGGCGATCAGCGGTCGCGCAACGCATCCACGAGGACGCCCCGCACCACATCGCGGGGCACATCTGCCGTGACGAAGGCCTCGCCGATGCCGCGCGCAAGGATGAAACGCAGTTTTCCATCCACAACCTTCTTGTCCTGCGCCATCAGGTCCAGCAGGCCATCCGCGTCCGGTAATTCCCCAGGAATATCCGACAGATCGCGCTTGGCGTTCATGTCGGCTAGATGCGCCCGGACGCGGCTGGGGTCTTCCTGACTGCACAGGTTCATCCTCGCCGACAACTCAAAGGCGAGTGCACAACCGATGGCAACCCCCTCGCCATGCAAGAGCCGGCCAGAATAGCCGGTGGCGGCCTCCAGCGCGTGACAGAAGGTATGCCCGAGATTGAGGAGCGCGCGGTCGCCCTGCTCGGTTTCGTCCCGCTCGACGATATCGGCCTTCATCTGGACCGAGCGGCGCACCGCCTCGGCCCGCAGGGCCATGTCGCCCGCGGCCAACGCGGGGCCGTTCCGCTCCAACCAGCCGAAGAACTCCGCATCTCCCAGCAGGCCGTATTTCTGCACCTCGCCATAGCCGGCGAGGAAATCGCGCTCGGTCAAGGTGCCCAGCACACCGATATCTGCCAGAACGAGGCTTGGCTGATGGAACGCCCCGACAAGGTTCTTGCCATGCTCGGTATTGATGCCGGTCTTGCCGCCAACCGAGCTGTCGACCTGCGCGAGCAGGCTGGTTGGGATCTGCACGAAGCGCACGCCGCGGCGCAGGATCGCGGCGGCGAACCCTGCGAGATCCCCGATCACGCCACCGCCGAAGGCCACCACGATATCGCGGCGCTCGACCCGTTCGGACAGCAGCCATTCGACCACCCGGATCAGGTGCGGCCAGCTTTTCGTCGCCTCGCCCGGTGGCAGGATCAGGGCCTCGGCCTCGACGCCCGCTGCACCCAGTCCGGCACGCAGCGCGTCCAGATGCAGGCCCGCCACGGTGTCTTCGCTGACCACCCAGACTTTCGGACGCTTGAGCAGCGGGGCGATCTCTGCCCCCGCACGGTCGACAAGACCCGGACCGATCCGCACCTCGTAGCTGCGCGCGCCCAAGGGGACCTGCACGATATCCACACCGCTCATCCTGCATCCTCCGTCCGTGCCACGGCACCGTTCTCGATCAAGACATCCATCACGGCCTCGGCCGTCTCGTCGATCGACCAGCTCGGCTGCACCTTCAGGCGCAAGGGCGCAAGGGCATAGACCGGGTGCCGCGCGGTGAAAATCTCGGTCAGCGTCGCCTTCGGATCCTCGGTGCGCAGCAGGGGCCGCGTCGTCTTGTGGCGCACCCTGTTCCACAGCAGCTCCAGATCGGCGTCGAGCCAAAGGACGGCGGCCTTTCCGGTCAGGATCTGGCGGTTGCGCTCGGCCAGCCAGGCCCCGCCGCCCGTAGACAGGATGCAGGGCGGCCCATCCAGCAGGCGCTCGATCACCTGCGTTTCCTTCTCGCGAAAGAAAGCCTCTCCGTAGCGCTCGAATATCTCGGCGATGGTCAGTTGCGCGGCATCCACGATCTCGGCATCCGAATCCTTCAGCGCCGCCCCCAGCCGCGTGGCCAGGGCGCGCCCGATCGCCGTTTTGCCCGCGCCCATCATGCCGATCAGCACGACGGTGCGGCGCAACGCCAACCCCCTATCCGGCACGGTTTCGCCCATCCCCGAAAAATCTTTTCCCTTCACTGGCGTAATTCCGCCCGCCATGGCTTATAGTGAAAAGAAAGCGGCGGCAAACGCCGATGAGCAAGACCAAGGGCAGAAGGCAGAAGGACCGCATGGGCCGTCTTATCCGATTGATCCTGATCCTGATCCTGTTGGGGGTGATCGCCCTCGTGGGTTATGCCTATTCGGGCTACTTGCAGCCCGAACAGCGCAGCGTGACGCAACCGGTCGATCTGGATGTGGACTGACTCCACCCTTCGCAGGCTTCCCCGGATGATTGCGCTGGCCGTGGCGCTGTGCAGCCCCGCGCTTGCGCAAGAGCCGCCCCTGCCCGCGACCGAGGTTCCGGAGGTCGCGCCGCCCGATTGGCTTTCGGACACGGTGACCCGGCCCCACGCCAATATCGCGGCCAGTGCAAGCCGCCCCGGCTTCACGATCGAGCCGCTCGATGCCGTGCGCCTCGATGCGGTTGGCCTGCTGCCGCCGTCTATCACCGGCCTGCCCGCGGACCTTTGGGGGGCCTCGGACACGGAGACGCTGGCCCGCCTGTTCCGCGCCCAACCAAACCAGGGTTTGCCCGCCAGCCTCGCCTTCACCGAGATGCTGGCCCTGGCCGAGTTGGATGCACCGGCGGACGAGACGGGCGACGGGGCCGACCTGTTCCTCGCGCGGCTCGACATGCTGCTGGACCGGGGCGCCCTTGATCCCGCGCTGTCGCTGATGGAGCGCGCGGGCCCGACCGATCCGCAGGTCTTTCGCCGTTTTTTCGATGTCAGCCTGCTGACCGACCGGGCGGACCGGGCCTGCGCCGCGATGACGGCGAATCCCGATATCGCGCCAACGTTTCAGGCCCATATCTTCTGCCTTGCGCGGACCGGCGATTGGTCGGCGGCGGCGCTGTCGCTTGATACCGGGGCGGCGCTCGGGCGTATTTCGGATGCCGAGTATGACGTGATCGCCCGGTTTCTCGACCCGGAACTGTTCGAGGGCGAGGACGTGCTGCCCGCGGACATGAACCTGACGCCGCTGGCCTTCCAGATGCGCATGGCCGTCGGCGACCGGCCGGACCTGACCGGCCTGCCCCTCGCCTTTACCCATGCCGATCTCAGCCCCCTTGCGGGCTGGCGGGGCCAGATCGCCGCGGCGGAACGCCTGACCCGCTCAGGCGCGATCGAACCGCAGCAATGGTTCGCCATCTACACGCAGCGGGTGCCCGCGGCCTCGGGCGGGGCGTGGGACAGGGTTGCCGCCATCCAGGCGCTCGATGCCGCGATCCTTGCCCGCGACGCGACCGAGGTGGGCCGCGGCCTGCCACCGGCTTGGGCCGCGATGCAGGAGGCCAGCCTTGAAGTCGCCTTTGCCGATATTTTCGCCGAGCGTTTGCTTGCCCTGCCCCTGATCGGCGAGGCCGGCTTGCTGGCCCGCCGCGTGGGCCTGCTTTCGCCGCGCTACGAGCTTGTGGCGCAGGGCACCGTCGCGCAAACGCCCGAGGAGCGGTTCGCGTTCGACATCGCCCGCGGCCTGCCGACCGAACCGCCCGAGGATGCCGACATGCAGGCGCGGGCCATCGCCGCAGCCTTTGCCGACCCCCGCCCGCCGCATGGCTACCGGTGGTTCCTGCAAAACGACCGGCTGGGCGAGGCCCTGTTGCGGGCGTCCATCGTGCTGGGCGGTCCTGCACAGGATGGCGACGACCTGACCGAGGCGCTGACCCTTTTGCGCGAGGTCGGGCTTGAAGGGGTCGCGCGCCGGGCAGCGCTGCAACTCTTGCTGACGGACCGCTGAGCGATGGCGGCCGCCCCCGCCACGGACAGCGATTGGATTGCGCTGTTTCTTGACGCGCAGGCGGCGGAACTGGGCGCCGCGCGCAACACGCAACTGGCCTATGGCCGCGACCTGAAGGATGCGATGGCGTGGCTCGCGCGCCGGGGCAGCGGGTTCGGTGCCGCCGACCGCGCAAAGATCGAGGCCTATATCGCCGATCTCGAGGCGCAGGGACTGGCCCGCGCCACCCGTGCGCGGCGGCTGTCGTCGCTTCGGCAACTCTATCGCTTTGCCCATGAGGAAGGCTGGCGCGCGGACAATCCCACGCTCCAGATCACCGGCCCGGCGCGGCAAAAGAAACTGCCTGACACGCTCAGCATCGAGGAGGTGGACGCGCTGCTGTCCGCGGCGCGCAGCCACGGGCGCAGCGAAAGCGACCGGCTTCGCAACACCTGCCTGATGGAACTGCTCTATGCCACGGGGATGCGTGTCAGCGAATTGGTCACCCTGCCCGTCGCCGCCGTTCGGGGCGATCCGCAGATGGTGCTGGTCAAGGGCAAGGGCGGGAAGGAGCGCATGGTCCCCCTGTCGCCGCCCGCGCGCGCGGCGACCACCGCATGGCTTGCCCAGCGCGACGCGGTCGAGGATCTCGCCCGGACCGAACACGGCGCGCCGCCCTCGCCCTTCCTGTTCCCGTCGCGTGGGAAGGCCGGGCATCTGACCCGGATGCGGTTCTTCACCCTTGTGAAGGAGTTGAGCACCGCCGCCGGGATCGACCCCTCTCGTGTCACCCCGCATGTCCTGCGGCACGCTTTCGCGACGCATCTGCTACAGAACGGCGCGGACCTGCGCGCGATCCAGACCCTTCTGGGCCATACCGATATCGCCACGACCGAGATCTACACCCACATTCTCGATGAACGGCTGCGGCGCCTGGTGCTGGATCATCACCCGCTTGCGGGCGGCACCGGCTAAGCAAGCGCCGCCGAAACATCACAGCGCGCCCGCACCACACGCTTGCATCTTGAAGCGACAGCCCCCCGCCCCCATAACCGCCTCATGGACCCGACCCTTCCCGCCGCCGCGCCCTCGTCTCTTTCCGACCCGACCACATGGATCACCGCCGCGGTGATCCTGTTCCTGCTGTTCTGTTCGGGCTTCTTTTCAGGCAGCGAAACCGCGCTGACCGCAGCCTCGCGCGGAAAGCTGAAATCGCTGGCCGACAAGGGCGACGGCGGCGCGAAAGGGGCCGAACGCGCGCTGAGCCTCAAGGAGGACAATGAACGCCTGATCGGCGGCATCCTTCTGGGCAACAACCTCGTCAACATCCTTGCCACGTCGCTGGCCACGGCACTTTTCACCACGCTTCTGGGTGAAAGCGGCGTTGCCGTCGCAACGCTGGTGATGACCGCCCTTGTGCTGGTCTTTGCCGAGGTCCTGCCCAAAACCTACGCCATCAACGACCCCGAGACCTCGGCTGCCCGCGTGGCGCGGCCCATTGGGCTTGTGATCGCCGTCATGGCGCCGATCGTCGCGGTGGTGCGCGTGATCGTGCGGGGTGTGCTGCGCATCTTCGGCGTGCGCATCTCGGCAGGCGCCAACATGCTGTCGGTGCAGGAAGAGATCATGGGGGCACTGTCGATCGGTCACTCCGAGGGCTCGGTCGAAAAGGAACAGCGCGACCGCCTGCTGGGTGCGCTCGACCTGCACGAGCGGACAGTGGAGGAAATCATGCTCCACCGCTCCAAGATCGAGATGATCGATGCGGATGCCCCGCCCGAAGAAATCCTCAGCCAGGCGCTGCAGTCGCCGCATACCCGCCTGCCCGTCTACAAGGACGAGCACGAGAACATCATCGGCGTCGTCCACGCCAAGGACCTGCTGCGCGCCATCGACCGCCTGACCCGCGGCGAGAATGCCTCGGGGATCGAAGGGTTCCGCATCAGCGACGTGGCCATGAAGCCCTATTTCGTGCCGGAAACCTCTACGCTGGACGACCAGATGCGGCAGTTCCTGCGCCGCCATACGCATTTCGCCCTTGTCGTGGACGAATACGGTGCGCTGCGCGGTCTGATCACGCTGGAGGATATACTCGAAGAGATCGTCGGCGAGATCACCGACGAGATGGATGTCGAAGATGTCCCGATGCTGACCCCCGACGCGCATGGCAACTACCTCGTCGACGGGGCGATGACGATCCGCGACCTCAACCGCGCGGCCGACTGGGCCTTGCCCGACGACGAGGCGAACACCGTCGCGGGCCTTGTGATCCACGAGGCACAAACCATCCCCGAGACGGGCCAGACGTTTGCCTTTCATGGTTTCCGCTTCGAGGTCGCGGCGCGCGAAAATAACCGGCTGACACAGCTGAAGATCCGCAAACTGTAAGGCGTGCGGGAGGGAGGGGCCCCGGGCGGCCCCCTGCCCCGTCAAATGTCGCTTTCTGACATGAAGGCCGTGCCGCCGCGCCGTCACATGGCCCCGAAGCGACCTGCCGGAGGCCCCATGAAAACCACCACCCAAGTCTGTGTCATCGGCGGCGGCGTCGTCGGCTGTTCCGTGCTTTACCACCTGACGAAGCTGGGCTGGTCGGACGTGATGCTGTTGGAACGCTCGGAGCTGACCTCCGGCTCGACATGGCATGCCGCGGGCGGATTTCACACGCTGAACGGCGACACGAACATGGCGGCCCTTCAGGGCTATACGATCCGCCTGTATCGAGAGTTGGAAGAGCTGACGGGCATGTCCTGCGGGCTGCACCACGTCGGCGGCGTCACGCTGGCCGATACGCCCGAACGGCTGGATATGCTGAAAGCCGAGCGCGCCAAACATCGCTACATGGGACTGGAGACCGAGATCTTGGGACCGGAGGAGATCGCCAAGGTCGCGCCGATCACCAATCTCGACGGGATCCTCGGGGCGCTCTACGACCCGCTGGACGGCCATCTCGACCCGTCCGGCACAACCCATGCCTATGCCAAGGCCGCGCGGATGGGCGGGGCCGAGATCGTGCTTCACACCAAGGTGCAGGAGACCAACCCCCGCCCGGACGGCACATGGGACGTGGTGACGGACAAGGGCACGATCCACGCCGAACACGTGGTCAATGCCGCGGGGCTGTGGGCGCGCGAGGTCGGCGCCATGGTCGGTCTGCAACTGCCGCTGCACCCGATGGAGCATCAGTATATCGTCACCGACGATATTCCCGAGATCTTCGAGCGCGATGCCGAGCACCCCCATGTCATGGACCCCGCCGGCGAAAGCTACCTCCGGCAGGAAGGGCGCGGGTTGTGCATCGGGTTCTACGAACAATCCTGCCGCCCCTGGGCCGTGACCGGCACCCCGTGGGAGTTCGGGCACGAACTCCTGCCCGACGATTTCGACAAGATCGAGGACAGCATCGCGTTTGCCTACCGCCGCTTCCCGGTGCTGGAAACGGCGGGCGTCAAATCGGTGATCCACGGCCCCTTCACCTTCGCCCCCGATGGCAACCCGCTGGTCGGCCCGGTGCCGGGGCTGCGCAACTACTGGTCAGCTTGCGGCGTCATGGCTGGCTTTTCGCAGGGCGGCGGCGTGGGCCTGACGCTGGCACAATGGATGGTCGAGGGCGAGCCGGAACGCGACGTCTTCGCGATGGACGTGGCGCGGTTTGGCCGCTTCACCACGCCGGGCTACACGCTGCCCAAGGTGATCGAGAACTACCAGACACGTTTTTCGGTCAGCTACCCGAACGAGGAACTGCCCGCCGCGCGGCCCTGGCGGACGACCTCCATGTATGACGTCTTCGATGGCATGGGCGCGGTCTGGGGCCAGCAATACGGGCTGGAGGTGCCCAACTACTTCGCCCAAGGCGACGAACCGCGCCACGAGACGCCAAGCTTCCGCCGCTCGAACGCATGGGAGGCCACCGCGCGCGAGGTCGCCGCGGTGCGCCAGGCTGTCGGCATCAACGAGGTGCAGAATTTCGGGAAATACATCGTGCGGGGTGCGACTGCCCGCGCATGGCTCAACCGGATCATGGCGGGCCGCATCCCCGCACCGGGGCGGATCAGCCTGACGCCCATGCTGGCGCCCTCGGGCCGGATCATGGGGGATTTCACCGTCACCTGCCTGTCGGAGCAGGAATTCCGCCTGACCGCGAGCTATGGCGCGCAGGATTTCCACATGCGCTGGTTCGACCAGCATCTCGACGGCGATGTCTCCGTCGAAAACGTGTCAGACCGCATCACCGGGTTCCAGATCGCGGGGCCCCGCGCCCGCGACCTGCTGGCCAAGGTAACCGAGGCGGATGTCAGCGCAGAGGCGTTCCGGTTCCTCGATGCCAAGCGGATCATCATCGGCCTGTCCGAGGCGCTGGTTCAGCGCGTCAGCTACACGGGCGATCTCGGCTACGAGATCTATGTCGACGCGATGGAACAGCGCGGGCTTTGGCAGACGCTGTGGGACGCAGGCCAGGACTTCGGCCTGCGCCCCTTCGGCATGCGCGCGATGATGAGCCTGCGGCTCGACAAGTTCTTCGGCGCCTGGATGCGCGAGTTCTCGCCCGACTACACCCCGGGCGAAACCGGGTTGGATCGCTTCATCGCGTGGAAGAAGAACACCGATTTCATCGGACGCGCCGCGGCCGAGGCCGAGCGGGCGCGCGGGGCTGAGCGGCAGCTTTGCGCCTTCGTCGTCGATGCGCGGGATGCGGATGTGGTGGCCTATGAGCCGATCTGGCTGGAGGGCGAGGTCGTGGGGTTCTGCACCTCGGGCGGGTATTCGCACCACGCGCAGACATCCGTGGCGCTCGGCTTCATCCCCCGGAACCGTGTGGCCGAAGGGCTGGCGGTCGAGATCGAAATTCTCGGCGACATGCGTCCGGCGCAGCTGGTCACGACCCCGCTCTTCGATGCCGATGGGTCAAGGATGCGCGGGTGAGGGCCTGTGCGATGTCCTTGACCTGCCGCCCAACTCGCGGTCTGTGTCGCGATCATGGATGACCAGATCGATATAGTGCTGCTGGCGGCAGGACGGGCCACGCGGATGCGCGGCGCCGACAAGATGCTTGAAGACGTGCCCGCCATGCTGGGCACCGAACCGCTGATCCGCGCCATGGCGCGGCGCTGCGCGCGCGTCGGGCCCACGCGCGTCGTGATTGCACCGGGACAGGATGCGCGGCGCGCGGCGCTGGAGGGGGTCGAGGCCGAGATCGTCGAAGCCCCCGAGGGCGACGGCATGGCGGCCTCCATCGCGGCGGGAGTTCGCGGCCGCACGGGGCCGGTCATCCTGGTGCTGGCGGACATGCCGGGGATCACGGCGAACGACATCTACCTGCTTGCCGGCCTCTCCCGACAGGCCCCGGACGCCATCCTGCGCGCGGCATCTTCCGATGGCAGGCCGGGTCACCCGGTGCTGTTCCCGGCCGATCTGCGCCCTGAATTGGAAGACCTGCGCGGCGATACCGGCGCGCGCTCCGTTCTTCAGGCCCACAAAAGCCGCGTTCATCTCGTGCCGTTGAAGGATGACCGCGCGCTGGTGGACCTCGACACGCCCGAGGATTGGGCCGACTGGCGCGCAGCAACGCGTTGAACCCAAAAAGAACGGGCCGCCCTGATAGGGCGGCCCGTTTCGCCTGAGGGGGTCACCCCGCCTCAGAGCTGCAGCAATTTCGCCTCGTGCGCCTTGAGCGTCCGGCGCGCGGCGGCGTAGTCGTTCTGGCCCACATGGGTCTCCAGCTCGGGGAAAAGCGCGAGGATTTCGTCACGCTGCGCCTCGCCCATAGACCCCAGCGTCATGTCGCCGGGCTGGAAGCTCTCGGTCCAGGCGCCATCCGACAGGACGACCTCGTGGCGATCGAACATGAAGTGCACGTAGGTCGTGCGCATCGTGTCGATCTGCTGGATGCCTTCCATGCCGACCAGGTGCTTGGCCGCCACCAGAACCTCGCTTTCGGCGAAGTAGAGCTGGGTGGCCTGACCCGCCGCCAGCACGCGGTGCTGCGGGCTGACCAGCATGTCGCGCTCGGGCAAACCGTCACCGAGGCTCCCGGCCTTGATCAGGATCGGCCGCAGGTTCGGCGCCGTCAGAAGCTCGGGCCGCGTCAGGGTGCGGCTGCCGATCCAGCGGATCTCCTGGATGCCGTTGTCGCGGGTGAGCACCTTGTCGCCTTGGCGCAGAGTCTCGACCGGCACCTCGCCATGCGGCGTGGCGATCATCGCCCCCGGCGTGAAGCAGGGGATGACCGTCTCGATCTCGCTGAAGGTCAACTCGCCCGCGATCTCGGTTTGCGACGCATCGGTGTAGAAGATTACCTTGCCGCTTTCGCCCGGCTCACCGGTCGGATCGATCGCGTCGTCGTAGATGATCTTCAGCGGACCGGCGTTGGTCAGGTCGAGAACGTCATTGTCGCCGTCATCGGCATCCTCGCCGCCGACCACGCTGTCGCCCAGACCTTCGAGATAGGTATCGCCGAAGATCGGATCGGTGAACTGTCCGACCGTAAAGGTGTCGTCGCCCGTGCCGCCGGACATCGTGTCGGCACCTTGCCCGCCGACGATTGCATCGTCACCGGAGCCGCCGTCGATCACGTCATCGTCGATGCCGCCATCAAGCGTATCGTCTCCGGCACCGCCGAAGATGGTGTCATTGTCATCTTCGCCGAACACGAGGTCGTCGCCGTCCCCCGCATCGATCAGGTCGTCTCCATTGTCGAGGATCGGGTCGTTGTTGATCGGATTGACGTTGTCGTCGATCAGATTGACGAGCGGCTCGCCCTCGCCGCCGATGATGGTGTCATCGCCACCGCCCGAGGTTATGGTGTCATCGCCTTCGCCACCGACGATGAAGTCATTTCCGTCACCCGAGGTAATGACATCCTGATCAAAGCCGCCATCGATAACGTTGTCGCCATTTCCGGCATTGATCGTGTCGTTGTCGTCACCGGTATTGATCGTGTCGTTGCCGTTGCCGGTCGTGACCGAGTCGAGATCGTCCGCCGGGTTCGGGTCGACATTGCCCAGGAAGGGGAACCCCAAATCCGGCAGGCCTTCGCTGCCCGACGTGATCGAGTTGTCTCCATACTCGTCAAAGATGGTGTCGTTGCCATCACCGCCAATCAACGTGTCATTGCCGGTTTCCGCAGGGCCTTCGATCACGGCATCGAAATAGACGTCGGTGATGTTGATGCCGGAGTCGTCATGTCCGTCCTGGCTGTGCTCGATCACGATCTGCGACACCGGTCCCGGGATCTCGACCAGGATCGAGTACTCGGCCGCGCTGTCGTTGTCGTAGTCGCCGTCGCCCTCGGCGGTGTCGTCGCCCGGGACGCCATCGGTATCGCTGAGGTCGAGATTCGTATTGGCCGAGGCCGTCAGCACGATCTCGATCGGCTGATTGTTCGCGTCATAGGCCAGAACGCGCACGACGCCGTCGCCATCGATATCGTTGATGCGGAAGGCCACGTTCTCGACCGGCTCCGAGAAGTCCAGCGCATAGGTCTCGCTGTCGCCGCTATACTCGGCTTCGGAATAGAAGGACGAGGTCGCGTCGATCGTCTCGCCACCGGTGTCGATGCCCGCCACGTTCTGTGTCGAGGACTCGAAGCCCGCATCGACCGACGGGTCGTTGTTCAGGATCGAGAAGGTCACATCGACATTGCCGGTGTTCTGGGTGAAGCCGTTGGGGTTCGTTTCCTCGTTCCACTCCAGGCTTTCGCGCACCGTGGTCGTGGGGGTGTTCGGCGCCTCGCCGAGGCTGCTGTCGCCGTAGATCAGGTCGTCGCCCACTCCGCCCTCGACCGAGTCGGCACCCGAGCCGGCATAGACCGTGTCATCGGCCGCACCCGACAGGATGGTGTCGCCGCCCGCGCCGGCATCCACGAGGTCTTCATCGCCGCCGGTCTGGTTGTCGCCCGCGTCGATGCTGTCGTTTTCCGGATCGCCGGTATAGGCCACGTCGATAAGGTCGTCACCGCTGGTGCCCTCGACGATGAAATCGCCCTCTCCCTGGACGCTGTCATAGATCGCCACATAGTCGATCTTGCCGTCGAAATACTGGTCGTACTTGCCATCATCGACTTCGCGTGCGCCGAAGGTGAAGTTCTCGTCGTCATTGTCGCCGATATCCATCGTCAGGCCGGTCACGTCCGACTCGACCGTCTGGGAGGTGCCATCGGTGAGGTTTTCGACCGTCAGGGTCGCCCCCGTATCGGCATCCCAGCTGTAGGACACGTTGATGACGTCATGCGGATCAACGAGACCGGGGTCCGTCTTCAGCGTCGCGACCGTGCCATCCTTGGTGTAGTGGTCGACCAGAACCTCGCCATGCTCGGTGACGCGGATCGCGAACCAGCCCTCGCTGTGTTTGTCGTTGTACTCGCCACGGTTCACCAGAACATCGGGGCTGGAGCCGACCTGCTGGTCCTGCTGAAACTGAACCTCGATCGTCCCCTCGCTGAGGTCGAAGGGCGCATCGTTCCCGCTCACGTCGAAGTAATCGCAATGACCGTCCAGCTTCAGCTGGTCGCTCGACGCATAGGCATCGCCGTGGAAATGACCGTTTTGTGCGACCCCGTCATCCAGACCGGTGTCCTTGTTCTCTGCACCGCTGCGGAAATCCCAAAGGCCGATGAGGCCGTCCACGCTGCCGGGGTCACTGAAATTGGTCATCTTTACTGTCCTCCTGCCAGCCGGTCTTGCGGCCTTGCCCACGCGTGCGGGCGAAAAAATGAACAACAATATGAGAGCGATGAGCCGACCCGACAGGCGGCCGCATCACATGCGAGCGTCATCCAGATTCAAGGGAAGGTCCTGAGCGCCGGGCTCTGCGAGGCAAAGTCCCGAGCCGACGCGAAACGCCTCCAAAAGGCGTTTCGGACTGTGTGTTCCCGCTCGCGGCCATTCTTGCCGTCAGTACGCGACAACACCCTTCCCCGTATCTTTCGATACGCTTCGTGATGCGGCCGCCCCCGTGGCCTTGTGCAGACATCGCCCCCCAGTTGGGCTGAGGAATGAATAACGGCATTTTCTGGGCTGATGAAAGGGAATTTTCACCCTCATGCGTCAACTTTGAGGCGAAGACTGCCACGTTCCTGCCCTGATTTGGGCCTAAATAAGGCGAATTGTTCATAGCGCTTTGGGCCACGCAGCAACAAATTCTCTTGTTTTTTTGCCCCCACGTCAGCCGCACACGCTTTCGGCGAGTTTATTGTTTCTTCAACGGACACAACAAACCGCCCCAAAACGGAAACACATTGTTGCGCTTACTCGTGCGAATTTGGGCGCTTTTGCCCAATTTCAGAGCACGGGCGCAGTATCGAAAGACACCGAGATCGAATCTTGCGTCTCATTCTGGGCCCGATTGCATCACCTTTCGGAGGGTGCGGTCACATCGAAAGATGGGCCGCGATGCAGAGGTGAGGCGACAAGCAATATTCGAACCCAGCGCAGACCTGCGCCGATAGCGCCCCGAAGATGGCGTCAGCCATCACGGGTCGGTTGGGCATTTTCGCGGATGGTACCCGAGGTCGGACTCGAACCGACAAGCCTTGCGGCGGGGGATTTTGAATCCCCTGCGTCTACCAATTCCGCCACTCGGGCACGGCTGCGGACTTAGCCGTGCTTGCGCGCCGCGTCAATCACCCCCGGAGGCCTAGCCGAAGGTCACCCCGACCAGCCACAGCGTCAGCCCGGGAAACAGCACCAGAAGCGCCACGCGCAGAAGATCCGAGGCCACGAAAGGCGCCACGCCACGATAGGTCCGCACCATCGGGATGTCGGGCGCCATGGAGTTGATGATGAAAAGGTTCATCCCGACAGGTGGCGTGATCAGCCCCACCTCGACCACGATCAGCGCAAGGATGCCGAACCAGATCGCCGTTTCCTCGGGGCTGAGCGCCGTGCCCAGGATGACGAAGTCCTGCGCCACGATGATCGGCAGAAAGACCGGAATGGTAATCAGGATCATCGACAGCGAATCCATCACGCAGCCGAACAGCAGGTAGGCCAGCAGCATCACCGCAAGGATTGTCAGGGGCGCGAAGCCCGCCGCCTCGACCCAAGCGATCAACTGGTCAGGCGCGCGCGTGAGCGACAGGAAGGCCGAGAACAACTTGGCCGCCCAAACGATGAAAAAGATCATCGCGGTCGCCTGCGCTGTCTCCAACACGCTGTCGCGAAAGGTCCGCCAGGTCAGCCCCCCTGAGAGCCACCCGTAAAGGCCCACGGCAATCGCGCCCACAGCCGCGCCCTCGGTCGGGGTGAAAAGCGCCTGCACGCCGTCCCGGGTCCAGTTCCAGTCGGCCGCGATGCCGCCCATGATCAGGCCGAAGATCGCCACCACCGGCCAGACCCGCCACAAGGCGCGCATCCGCTGACGCATCGGCACACGCTCGGCCTGCCCTACGGCGTCCGGTCGCAGCCGTGCCACGATCGCCACCGTGACCATGTAGCCCAGCGCGGCCAGCACACCGGGCACCACGGCCGCCACGAACATCTTCACGATGTTCTGTTCGGCCAGGATCGCGTAGATGACCAGGATGATCGAGGGCGGGATCAGGATGCCCAGCGTCCCGCCCGCCGCCAGTACGCCGGTCGAGAGGCTGTCGGAATAGCCGCGCTTGCGCATCTCGGGCAGCGCAACCTGCCCCATGGTCGAGGCCGTCGCGAGGCTGGAGCCGCAAATCGCGCCGAACCCTGCACAAGCGCCCACCGCCGCCATCGCCACGCCGCCGCGCCGATGCCCCAGCCAATCGGAGGCTGCCTGGAACAGCGCCGCCGACAGGCCCGACTTGGTCGCGAACTGCCCCATCAGCAGGAACAGCGGCACGATGGACAGGTTATAGTCCTTGAACGTGTCATAGGTCAGCGACTTG
This sequence comes from Maritalea mobilis, assembly GCF_019800885.1. Taxonomy (GTDB): domain Bacteria; phylum Pseudomonadota; class Alphaproteobacteria; order Rhodobacterales; family Rhodobacteraceae; genus Roseibacterium; species Roseibacterium beibuensis. The sequence continues at coordinate 347,788 of NZ_JAHVKE010000001.1, read as the reverse complement.
AGCTGGCTCAGCGCCGGGTCCGGCCGACCGTAGACCACCCATGACCCCACGAAGCCGGTGATCGCCATCGCCGCCCCGATAGGCACGCGCAGGAAGATCGCGACCAGCATGAGGGCAAAGGCCGCAAGCGTCAGCTCAAGGCCGGTCACGGCGCCCCCTCCTGCCCCGTCAGCACCCAGTTCAGAGCCCGCCACACGGTGTAGAGCGCGGTGATACAGAACAGCACGGCCCCGAGAAGTGCCAGCGCGTAGGGAATCCAGATCGGCAGTTGCAACTCGTAGGTCGTCTCCGGGAAGAAGGGGCGATACCCCATGCCCAGCGCCGAACGCAGGGCGTCTGATCCATAGGGGAACTTCTCGCCGAACCCCGCCCAAAGCCGCCAGGCCATCACGAAGGACACCAGCGCGATCAGCGCATCCCCCAGCAGGCCCAGCGAAAGGCGCACACGCTCGGGCAAGCGGTTCGCGACCACGTCCACTGAAACATGCCCGCGTTTCACCTGGCACCACGGCAGGAAAGCGCAGACGGCGATGACACTGCCGATCTCGACCAGTTCGTAATCGCCACGGATCGGGCCGAAGATCCAGATCCCGTCCAGTTGCCGCCCGAGGATCGAGACACAGACCATCAGCGCAACGAGGCTCAAAAGCACCCCGCCCGCCAGCGCCATCGCCATCGCGATACGCTCGATGACACGCCCGACGGCCTGCTCGGCGCGCGGTGCCACTGCCGTCATGCTCCCTGCCCCCCAATCGCGAACGGCCATGGCGCCGGCCCCGTTTCAATGAAGTCGCGGCACTCTAGCGATGCAGCCCGGGCACGCAAGCCGCGCGGCAGCCCCCTGCCATCGCCCGACGCTTGACGCAACGGCCGGGTTGAGGCACCGGAGCGCAAGACTTCCCCGGGATTCCCGATGGACAGGAGACAGACCCATGACGGCGCAGTCCGAAGAGGCCATGGCCATCTCGCAACGCTTGACCGAATTGGCCAACACCGCCGAGGGCGACGAGGTCACGTTGGCCTGGATCCTGTCGCACCTGCATGAACGGGCGTTCGGCCTGTTCCTGCTGGTGCTTGCCCTGCCCTGCTGCATTCCGTTTCTCTACGGCGTGCCGCAGGTCGTCGCCTTGCCGCTCATGTTCGTCTCGGTCCAGATCCTGATGGGGCGAACCGTGCCATGGCTGCCGCAGAAACTGGCCGCCCGGACGGTGACGACGGCATCGCTGCAGAACCTCGCCAGCCGCGCAGGCCCATGGCTGCGCCGGATCGAGGCTGTCAGCCGACCGCGCCTGTCGGCGCTGACACGCCGCCCGATGGACCAGTTGGTGGGCCTCGCGCTGGTGCTGTTCAGCGCGTCGATCCTCGTCCCTCTCCCGGCCACCAACACCGTTCCCGGTTTTGCCGTCGTCATCATCTCGATGGGGCTGCTGCAACGCGACGGCATCCTCGTGACGCTGGGATCGATCATCGGGACCGCCTGGATCGGCACCCTGCTGTTCGCCGGGGCAACCCTGGCAAGCCTGATCCGCGGCTGGCTGGGTGTATAGGGCCCCTCGCCGCCCTTGCACCGGAACGGCGTTCGCGTAGACATCGGTGCAGCGACCATTCGAAGGACCCCGAGATGCTTCAGACGCTCTTCACGCCCAGCCGCCGCCAGTATATCGCGCTTGCCGGGGTCGGCTCGGTCGTCATCCTCGCCCTGGCCTTCGGTTTTCAATACATCGGCGGGCTCGCGCCCTGCGCCATGTGCCTGTGGCAGCGATGGCCCCATGCCATCGCCATCGGGCTGAGCGCCATTGGACTCGCCTTTCCCCGCGCGATCGTTGCCGTGGCGGGGGCGATCACCATGCTGGTGAACACCGGGCTCGGCATTTACCACACCGGGGTCGAGCGCGACTGGTGGGAAGGGCCGCAAAGCTGCACCGGGGGTGGTGGCGACCTTGGCTCCATGTCGGTCGAAGACCTGCTGAACCCCGAGGTCGGAACCGGCATCGTTCTGTGTGACGAGGTCGCGTGGGAGATGTTCGGCCTGTCCATGGCCAGCTACAACGCGCTTGCCTGCCTTGGTCTGGCCGTGATCTGGATCATGGCGGCGCGGCGTAGGTGATGCGCCGCGCCCCGAACGGCTAGTGATAGGTGAACTCTCCCGTCACGTTGCGCCACTCTCCCGGGCTGATCATCTTGCGATGGACAAACCGCACCGAGTGAAGCGGTCCGTCCAGCGATTCCTGCCAGAACTCGATGAAGTCGAAGAGTTTCGGATAGTCCGGCGCCAGATCATAGTCCTGCCAGACGAAGGTATTGAGAACGTTGCGATAATCGGGCATCCGATAGACCATCTCGGCGGTGGTCAGCCCGTATCCTTTCAACAACAGCCCGGTCTCGGTTTCGCGCATATGGCACCTCTTGCGTTGCCTCTTCCACGGAATCAGACTGCCCGATCCAGCGCAAAAATCAACGAAAACAGTATGTTGGCACTCCAATACCATGGCTGCCAGCAGGTCACCGGCGCTGCCATTGCACCCCATATCCCGGCCCTCTATACTGCGCGACAACAAGATATAGACATGTGACAGGACCAAGGCTCAGCCCGTGACCGACACCCCAGAACCGCCTGAAAACGAAGAAGAAATCGGCGCAGAGCCGCCCGCGCCCAGCGGGCCGTCGATCGACATCGCGGCCGAGATGAAGACCAGTTTCATCGACTACGCCATGTCGGTGATCATCAGCCGCGCCATTCCCGACCTGCGCGACGGGTTGAAACCGGTTCATCGCCGCATCCTGTTCGCGATGCACGAAACCGGGAACACCCACGAGAAACCCTATCGCAAATCCGCCCGTCCCGTGGGCGACGTGATGGGCCAATACCACCCGCACGGGGACTCGGCCATTTACGACGCGCTGGTGCGCATGGCGCAGGATTTCTCGATGTCGCTGCCGCTTCTGGATGGCCAGGGCAATTTCGGCTCGATGGACGGCGATAACGCGGCGGCCATGCGCTATACCGAGGTGCGGATGGACGCGCCCGCCGCCTACCTGTTGGCCGATATCGACAAGGACACCGTCGATTTCCAGGACAATTACGACGGCAAGCAGCAGGAACCGACCGTCCTACCCGCGCGCTTCCCCAACATGCTGGTCAATGGCGCGGGCGGAATCGCCGTCGGCATGGCCACCAATATCCCGCCGCACAACCTGGGCGAGGTGATCGATGCCTGCCAGGCGCTGATCGAGAACCCCGATCTCAGCTCGGAACAGCTGATCGATTATATCCCCGGCCCCGATTTCCCGACGGGCGGTTTGATCCTCGGTCGGTCCGGCGCGCGCAAGGCGTATCTTGAGGGGCGCGGCAGCGTCATCATCCGCGCAAAGACCCATATCGAGGAAATCCGCAAGGATCGCTACGCCATCGTCATCGACGAGATCCCCTACCAGGTGAACAAGGCCTCGATGATCGAACGCATCGCGGATCTTGTGCGCGAGAAGAAGCTCGAAGGCATTTCCGGCGTACAGGACGAATCCGACCGCGTCGGCGTGCGCGTGGTGATCGAGCTGAAACGCGACGCGACCCCCGAGGTGGTGCTGAACCAGCTGTTCCGCTTTACGCAGATGCAGACCAGCTTTGGCTGCAACATGCTGGCGCTGAATGGCGGCCGGCCCGAGCAGTTGACGCTGCGCGGCTTCCTCACCGCCTTCCTCGATTTCCGCGAGGAGGTGGTCGCGCGCCGCACGGCGTTTGAATTGCGCAAGGCCCGCGAACGCGCCCACGTCCTCTGCGGCCTTGCCGTTGCGGTGTCGAACGTGGACGAGGTCGTGGCCACGATCCGCGCCTCGGCCGACGCGGCGGAAGCGCGCGAGAAACTGATGACGCGCCGCTGGCCGGCCGCCGAGATCGCCGATTACATCCGCCTGATCGACGACCCGACCCACACGATGAACGAGGACGGGACCTATAACCTGTCCGAAACGCAGGCGCGTGCGATCCTTGAACTGCGCCTGCAACGCCTGACCCAGATCGGCGTCAAGGAAGTCACCGACGAGTTGGAAGAGCTTGCCGCCAAGATCAAGGATTACCTTGCCATCCTCGCCTCGCGTGAACGCATTCTGTCGATCATTTCCGAGGAGATGGCCGAGGTGCGCGAGAAATTCGCCGTCCCGCGCCGCACCGAGATCACCGAGTGGTCCGGCGACATGGACGACGAGGACCTGATCGAGCGCGAGGACATGGTCGTCACCATCACGCAGGGCGGCTACATCAAGCGCACGCCCCTGGCCGAGTTCCGCGCGCAGAAGCGCGGCGGCAAGGGGCTGTCGGGCGGTGGCTTGAAAGAGGATGACGTTGTCACCTCTCTCTTCGTGGCCAACACGCATACGCCCCTTCTCGTCTTCACCACCAACGGGATGGTCTACAAGCTCAAGACCTGGCGCCTGCCGCTTGGCAGCCGTGCCAGCCGGGGCAAGGCGCTGGTCAACATCCTGCCCATCGAGATCGGCACCGGCATCGCAGCCGTCATGCCGGTGGACCGCGATGAGGAGCACTGGGACGAGTTGCAGATCGTCTTCTGCACCGACCGCGGCACCGTGCGGCGCAACGCGCTCAGCGATTTCGCCAATGTCATGCGAAACGGCAAGATCGCCATGAAGTTCGAAGGCGACAGCGAGGGCTGGCGCATGATCAATGCGCGCATCGCCTCGAACGACGATGATGTGATGCTGGTCACCAGGATGGGCCGCGCGATCCGCTTCCCGGCGACCGATGTGCGCGTCTTCAACTCGCGCTCCTCGACCGGGGTGCGCGGCGTCAAGCTCGGTGCCGAGGACGAGGTCGTGTCGATGTCGATCATCCGCCATTTCGACGCCACCGCCGAAGAACGCGCCGCCTATCTCAAGCAGCGCCGCCTGATGGCCGGTGCGCCCGAGGATGACGGCGATGCAGATGACGAGGAGGCCGTGGCCGAAGGCCAGCTTTCCCCCGAACGCTACGCCGAGATGTCGGCGGCCGAGGACCTGATCCTGACCATCACGGCGCAGGGTTTGGGCAAGCTCTCGTCTTCGCATGACTACCCGGTGCGCGGGCGCGGCGGCATGGGTGTCGCGGCGATCGACAAGGCCATGCGCGGCGGGCCCGTCGTGGCCTGTTTCCCGGTCGACCTGGAAGATCAGATCATGCTGGCCACCTCTACCGGGCAATCCATCCGCGTCCCCGTCGACGGAATCTCGTTCCGGTCGCGCAGCGCAGGCGGTGTGAAAGTGTTCAACACCGGCAAAGGCGAAGAGGTCGTCTCGGTGGCCTGGATTGCGGATCAGGGTGAGGACGACACAGACGAGATCGTCGCAGACGACGCAACCGACCCCTCGCAGGAATAGGTCCGCAGGTCACGCATAAAAGTGCAGAGCGATCTGGAAAGAATCGGTGCCCCCGACAGTCGGGGCACCCTTTCACGGGCGCATCCTTGGCCACCCAAAGACTGCGCTACGGTCCGGTGGATTTCATTGAGTGTGCAATTTTTCTGGCATGCAGGGTTGCAGGATTTGCAACGCTCGGCAAATCGGGAAAATACTACCAAAAATCAGCGCTTTCTTACGCATTCTAAGGTTTGATGCCCGAATGGACTGTCGATGTACGTTGCGCAATGGTGACAATGCGCAGCCATTGTTTGCGCTAACGTATACGAACCAAACAACTCATATGTAACGATCACGATCCGTTTTGCCGTTAGGGCAATGGCGGACCACCGGTACAGTAGTGTGTAACCGCACGTGCGGCAGGTCATTTTCTGCTACTTCATAAAGGTAAGGCCCATGAATTGGGACGACTTGCGGTATCTGGTCGCCATCAAGCGGCACAAGACGCTCACACGCGCTGCGACTGCGCTTGGCACGAACGTCGCGACGGTCTCGCGCCGGATCGACAAGATCGGCGAAAAACTGGGGAGTCCCGCCTTCGTCCGCACCGCGGACGGATGGCTCCCGTCCCCCCGGATCGAACATCTCCTGTCGGTCGCCGAGGAATTCGACCAGCGCATCGAAGCTGCGCGCAACAATCTCGATAGCGATGGGCAGCACATCAAGCTGACGATCGGTGCGGCGCCTCTGTTGAACACGCATGTGCTGTTTCCCGCCCTGCCCGACTTGCAGGAAGAAGCCCCCGAGCTCGAGCTCGAATTCCGCAACCGGATCTTCAAGAACGGCTTGGGCGATTGCGATATCGTGCTGGTCCAGCATCGGCCTGAAAGCGGACGCCTGATCGCGGCCCGCGTCGTCACCCTGCCGTTCCGGATTTACGCCCATGCGAATGCTGATCTGGACGGCGACTGGATCGGAATGCCGGACGAGTTCGAACAGATCGGCCCTCAGGCGATGGCGAGCGCCTGGTTCAAGCGTCCGCCACGCATACGGGTCGAGCATTTCGACCAGTTGGCCGAAGTGATCCAGGTGACCGAAACGATGGGGCCGCTTCCCGACATCGTGGCAAAGCGGTATCCGGATCTGCGCCCGATCTCGTGCCCCGACGACAGTTATTACGCGCCCATCTATGCCGCCTACCATGCCAGCCGCCGAGGCGACCGTGCCGTGGCCACAGTGCTGGACTGGGTACGGCATGCGTTTGCCACCAGCACGAAACAGAACAGCCGCACCTGTTTCCCCGTTCCGGAGAGCGACATCGCCTGAGACCTTGCGCAAACGCAAACACGGGTTTGCGTGGATGTCACTGGCGGCCTCGGAAAGCCAAGTCTAGCCTCAAGTAACAAGCGATCAAGAAGTTCGCATCGAGGCAGGAGACCAGAGCATGAAAACCATTGACGGCGCAGGCTGTCTATTGGCCCGAGTGTACCTCGGGGCGAGCTACATCGGCATTGCCGCCCTCGAGATTACAGACACCGAAACGGTTGCAGGACAACACTTTATTCACCTGCAACCCTCGGTCGCCGCAGATCTTTTCAACAACGTGGGAATGATCTTGCTGGCCGTCATCGCGTCATGGCTCATCCTGGGGATCCGCACTCGGGTTACGGCCCTTCTGGGCTTGGCGCTGATGCTGGCGACAGCCTGGTCGAACCAATACCTTCAGGCGAGTTCCACCTGGGCGGTGTATGCGGCATCTGCGGCACTCATGACCGTGCCCTTGCTGCTGTGTGGCGGCGGACACTACGCGCTCGTGCGGCGCGGCTGGCAAGGCCTCGTCTGAAACACGGACACAAGACGCGTTTTGCGGCCCGGCGCCTTTTCAGGCCCGGGCCGCTTCATCTTGATTTTGCCTCAATTTGGAACGGACTTTTCCACGCTTCGCCCGAAGTGCCGCCGCTTTGCGGGCGCAGCATGACGAAGTAACGCGTGCGCGAGTAACCGAGTCAGCACCCCAGCAGTAGCAGCTTCCTTCGAGGATCAGGATGAGAAACGGAACCGCAGAACGCGTCACGCTCAACACAGCCGCCGAGGCTACGTTGCGGATATTGATCGCGTCCTACTTCATCGCGGTCGCGCTGAGGATCATTCCCGGCACAGACCTTGCGCTGCTGTTCAGCTGGGCCATGCCCGGTATCGCGGCAACGGCTCTTTCGGCCGGGCTGGTCTTCCTGCTGGCCTTCATGATCATGATCGCGGTCTATACTCGCGTCGCCGCCCTGATCCTCGGTATGATGACCTTTTACGCCAGCTACCTGGCGATGGTGGAAATGGGCGTCGAAACCGAACTTGGCAGCTTCTGGCGCGACCTGGCGCTTATCGCCGCCTTGCTGTTGACCTATAGCGATCATGGCCCCGCGGCCCATCGGCGTCGCGCGCCCATCCAGCGCCGGGTCGCCCCCCGTCGCGTCGCCTCCATCCTGGCCCGTGTCGAGGCCGAGGGCATGGTGGCCTCGCGCCGCCCTGCCCCCGCCGAGGCCGCCGTCGCGCTTCCGACATTCAAGGCGGCCCCTCGCCCCGGCCGAACCAAGGGCACACACGCCATTCTCAACCGTGTCGAAGCGCACATGGCCGGTGCCACGCCGTCCCATGCGCCGTCCCCCTCACTCGAACAGCGGTTGTCCCAGCGCATCGCACGCAGCCCGGTCGAGCCGGAAATCGAGAACATCTTCAGTATCACTGATGGGGATTGTCCCGCCTGACCGGCAACCCCTACAGCCCCGGTGAAACGTGACGAAACGGTTGGCCCAAAAATGAGCAGTAGAAAATTCCATGAGGCAGACAAATGAGAGACCTGACTGAATGGCTCCGCCTGAATATGAGGGTTTGCCTTGCGGCGACCCTGATCATCGAGGCCGCCATCGGGCTTTTGCCCCAACTGGCCAATTGCGCCGTCCCGTCCGTGATCGGCGGTATGGATCAACGGCTGGCCATCCAATCCACCGCGCTATCCGCGCTCTATTTCGTGCTGAGCATCTGGCTGATGCTCGGGATCAGGACATCCATCACCTCGGCGATCGCGGCCGTCCTGCTGATCGGGCCGGCGATCCTGACCACGCCCGAGGGGAACCCCGACCTCGCCGTGAAAATCACGCTGATCACCGTCTTCTCGGTGCCGCTCATCCTGTATGGCGGCGGGCGCTACACGGTGCTTGAAACGCATGAGCCGTGGATGCTGGACGAAGAGGACGACGCCGAGGAGCGCGCGCCCGAATCCGAGAGCTACGCACGCGCCTGACACCGATTTGTTCGATCAAACACGCGCGTCCCGGCCTTGAGGCTTGGGGCGCGCTTCTCTATGTCCCGCGACATGACACGCGAACTCCATATCATCGGTGGCGGCATGGCCGGGTCCGAAGCCGCCTGGCAAGCCGCCCATCTCGGCCTCGACGTGGTGATCCACGAAATGCGGCCCAAGGTCGAAACCTTCGCCCACCAGACCGGCAAGCTTGCCGAGATGGTCTGCTCGAATTCCTTCCGCTCGGATGATGACGAACAGAATGCCGTGGGCCTGCTCCATTGGGAGATGCGGCAAGCCGGCGGGCTGATCATGGAAATGGCCGATACCCACCGCCTGCCCGCGGGCGGCGCCCTGGCCGTGGACCGCGAGGCCTTTGCCGAAGGCGTCACGGAACGGCTGCTGGCCCATCCGCGCATTCGTGTCGAGACGGGTGAAATCACCGCCCTGCCCGACAATGGCCACTGGATCATCGCGACCGGCCCGCTGACCTCTGGCGGCCTTGCACAGGCCATCGCCACCGAGGCGGGTCAGGACAGCCTCGCCTTCTTCGACGCCATCGCCCCCATCGTCTATGCCGACACGATCGACATGGACACCGCCTGGCGCCAGTCGCGCTACGACAAGGGCGAGACCGAGGAAGAACGCACCGCCTATCTCAACTGCCCGATGACCCGCGACGAATACGAGGCCTTCATCGACGCGCTGCTTGCCGCCGAGAAGACGGAGTTCAAGCCGGGCGAAACGGCTGGCTATTTCGACGGGTGCCTGCCCATCGAGGTGATGGCCGAACGCGGGCGCGAAACGCTGCGCCACGGGCCGATGAAACCCGTGGGCCTGACCAATCCGCATGACCCGCAGACCAAGCCCTGGGCCGTGGTTCAACTGCGTCGCGACAACAAGCTCGGCACGCTCTACAACATCGTCGGCTTCCAGACGAAGATGAAATACGGCGCGCAAACCGAGGTATTCCGGATGATCCCCGGCCTTCAGGATGCGAAATTCGCGCGGCTCGGCGGCATTCACCGCAATACCTTCATCAACTCGCCCACGCTGCTGGACGACCAGATGCGCCTGCGCTCGAAGCCACACATCCGCCTTGCAGGACAGATCACCGGCGTCGAGGGGTATGTCGAATCTGCCGCGATGGGTCTGCTTGCCGGCCGCATGGCCGCCGCCGAGGTCACGGGAGCCGCCCTGCCGCCGGTTCCTGCGACAACGGCCATGGGCGCGCTTGTCACGCACATCACCGGCGGGGCCGAGGCCAAGACATTCCAGCCGATGAACGTCAATTTCGGTCTGTTCCCCCCGGTCGAAGGCCTGAAAGGCGGGCGTCGCGGACGGCGCGATCGCTACAAGGCCTATACCGACCGGGCCAAGGCGGATTGGACCGGCTGGCTTTCGGCCTCGGCGCTGGACGCCGCCTGAGCAGGCCGATAGCCTTTGACCCATGACGGATGACTATCTCGACAAGGTCTACGCGCTGAAGACCGACGCCGACCGCCGCGCGCTCTATGACGACTGGGCCGAGCAGTATGACAACGACCTGGCATCGCAGGGCTACGTCACGCCAGCCCGCTGCGCCGCGACCCTTGCGACAAGCCCCCTGCCCAAGGACGCCCCGATGCTCGACATGGGCTGCGGCACGGGGCTCTTGGGTCGGGCGCTGGCGGCCCAAGGGTTCACGCAGATCGACGGCGCCGACGTCTCTGCCAGGATGATGGAGGAGGCCCGGAAACGCGGCGTCTATGGCCGGCTGCTCGACCTGTCCGAGACCAGTGCGCCGAAAGGCCACTACGAGGCCGTGGCCGCCGCCGGCGTGATCGGAACCGGGGCCGCGCCGCCCAGCGTGTTCGATCAGTGTCTCGACCTGCTGCCCAAGGGCGGGTTGTTCTGCTTTTCCTTCAACGACCACACGCTTGAAGAGCCTGCCTACACGGATCGTTTGAACGCGGCTGTCGCGGACGGCAAGGCGCGCATCCTGTCCGAGGAGATCGGGGACCACATCAAGGGCCTCGGCTCCAGGGCGATGGTCTACCTGCTGGAACGCCAGTGACCCTTCGCACCCGCTTCGCGCCCTCGCCCACCGGCCCCTTGCACCTGGGCCATGCCTTCTCGGCCATCACCGCCCATGACATGGCTCGGGCCGCCGGCGGGCAATTCCTGCTGCGCATAGACGATATCGACCAATCCCGCGCCCGCCCGGACTGGGAAGAGCTCATCTACGAAGACCTCTCCTGGCTCGGCCTGACATGGGACGAACCGCCGTGGCGCCAGTCCGAGCATCTCTCGGATTACCGCGCCGCTGTCGAACATCTCGCCGGGCGCGGCCTCTGCTATCCCTGCTCCTGCTCGCGGCGCGACATCGCCGAGGCCGCCTCCGCCCCGCAGGAAGGAACGCCCGAGTTTGGCCCCGACGGGCGCATCTATCCCGGAACCTGTCGCGGGCGGCCCATGTCGGACTGGACCGAGGGGATGGCCATCCGCCTCGATCTGGCCAAGGCGCTGCCGGATCTCGACGTGACCTTCACCGAAACCGGCCCGGCCCATCCCGGCGCCCACCGCGTCACCGTCGACACGCTGCTCACGCAGGTCGGCGACCCGGTCCTGGCCCGGCCCCATATGGCGGCGAGCTACCACCTGTCTGTCGTGCTCGACGATGCGGCGCAGGCCATCTCCCATGTCATTCGTGGCGAAGACCTGTTCGACGCAACGCAATTGCAGCGCGCGCTTCAGGCGCTGCTCGGCCTGCCCACGCCGACCTACCACCACCACCGGCTGATCCGGGACGAGGCCGGCAAACGCCTGGCCAAGCGCGACGATGCGCGTGCGATCCGAAACTATCGCGAGGACGGCGCCAGCCCGGACGATATCCGGCGCATGGCCGGCCTCTAGCGCACCGACCTGCCCCTTCATCTTGGCCAAAAAACCTCCGGGGGAGTCGCCGCAGGCGACGGGGGCAGAGCCCCCTAATCCGCCATCGGCTCCATCAGCTCCACTTCGACCCCATCGCGCACGGCCGTATAGAAACACACCCGCCGATTGGTGTGACAGGCGGGCCCCTCTTGCCGCACCACGGCCAGAAGGCAGTCGCGGTCGCAATCGATGCGCAGATCGACCAGCTCCTGCACGTGCCCGCTGGTTTCGCCCTTGATCCAGAAGGCCTGTCGCGAGCGGCTCCAATAGGTCACACGGCCTGTTTCCAGCGTTTTCGCGACGGCCTCGGCATTCATCCAGGCCATCATCAACACCTCGCCCGTGCGCTCGTCCTGCGCGATGCAGGGGATCAGGCCATTGGCGTCGTAACGCAGGGTTGATGGGTCGAAACGGGTCTCGGTCATGGCAGGACTCTTTGCAAAAGGCGGCTTGGCCGCTACCTATTGGGAAAGGCAGCGAAAGGCAAAGCGCCCATGTCCGCGAACAGCGACCTGATCGACCTCTACTCGCAGAAGATCCTCGGCCTTGCCGCGGATATCCCCCATCGCGGGCGGCTGGAGGGGGCGCAGGCCACGGTCAAGAAACGGGCTCCGCTCTGCGGGTCGACCGTGACGGTGGACCTCGATCTCGACGCGGATGGCCGCATTGCGCGGTTCGCCCAGGACGTGAAAGCCTGCGCGCTTGGCCAGGCCTCGGCGGCGCTTTTTGGGCGCAATGCGATTGGACGGACACGGCCCGAGGTCGAGGCCGCACGCGATGCCCTCCGCGCGATGCTGAAAGAGGGGGGCGACCCGCCCGGCGACCCGTTCGACGGCTACGAGGTTCTCGCGCCCGCGCGCGACTACAAGAACCGTCACGCGTCGATCATGCTGGCGCTCGAGGCCACCGCCGAGGCGATGGCCGAAGCCGAGCGCGCCGCCTGCGCCTGACCTACTGACCTCCTGACAAAAAAACCGCCGCGCATCCGTTGGGATGGCGGCGGAAGGATGCGTATCCATCGGGCAAGGCGTCGCTTCCGGAGCACGGAAACCAGTGACGAGGCAGGTCATGGGCGCATCAAGGGGACAGGCGATGCGCCGGTGGCCCTGCCCGGACCGCAGGCAGAAACAGGATCTCCTCAGATCAGGCCGGGCAGATGCAGCAGGCCCATCATGAAAACGGCAAGCGCCAAGACACCGGCAGTATCGGCCAGAAGCGTCTCGCGCGATTGGCGCAGGATGGTGGCGATGCGGGTCATTTTGGCGTCCTCCGTTCTCGGGTGTTGATGCTTTGTTCTCATATCCGTTCCCATTTGTCGAGAACTTTTTAAGAACATTTGAGAACAAAGCGGCATTTCACCGCTCAGCCGGCCCCGATCAAGGCAATCGCCTTGTCCTGTTCCATCAACCACAGAAGGGTGCGTGCGGCCTGCCCCTGTGGGCTCTCCAGCCCCGGATCGCGGGCCAGCAGGGCCCGGGCCCCGGATTGCGCCAAGGCCATCAGCGCGGTCTGGCTCTCCAGGTCCGCGATGAGGAACCGGGGAACACCGGACTGCGCCGTGCCGATCAGATCGCCCGCACCGCGAATCGCGAGATCTTCCTCGGCGATGCGGAACCCGTCTTCGGTTTCGCGCAGGACCATCAGCCGCCGCTTCGCCGTTTCGCCCAGGGGCGAGCGATACATCAGCAGGCAGGTCGACTCCGCCGCGCCCCGCCCCACGCGGCCCCGCAACTGGTGCAACTGGGCCAGACCGAACATGTCGGCCTGCTCGATCACCATGATCGAGGCATTGGGCACATCGACCCCGACCTCGATCACCGTGGTCGCCACCAGCACCCGCGTTCGCCCCGATTTGAAAGCGGCCATCGCTGCGTCCTTCTCGGCCACCGGCATCCGGCCATGGACAAGGCCCACCACCCCCTCGCCCAGTTCCGCGCGCAGATGCTTGAACCGCTCCTCGGCCGCCACCGCGTCATAGACCTCGGACTCTTCGACCAGCGGGCAGACCCAATAGGCCTGCCGCCCCTCGGCGATGGCCTCGCGCAGGTGCTGCACCACCTCTTCCATCCGCGCGGTCGAGATCAGCGCGGTCTTGACCGGCGTGCGACCGGGCGGTTTCTCGTCCAGCACACTGACATCCATGTCGCCATATTGCGCAAGGCTGAGCGTGCGGGGGATCGGCGTTGCCGTCATCACCAGCATGTCCGCCGCCTGCCCCTTGCGGCTGAGCCGGATGCGCTGCGTCACGCCGAACCGATGCTGCTCGTCCACGATGGCAAGGCGCAGGTCGCGGAATTCCACGTCGTCCTGGAACACCGCATGCGTGCCCACCAGCACCTGGATGTCGCCACGCGCCAGCGCAGCTAGCTTGGCCTTGCGCTCGGCCCCCTTGTCATTGCCCGTCAGCATCTCGATCACGACGCCCGCCTCTTCGGCAAGCGGCTTGAGGTTCGCGAAATGCTGCCCCGCAAGGATCGAGGTCGGCGCCATCATCACGCCCTGCCCGCCGGATTCGACCGCGATGAGCAGCGCCATCAGCGCGACCAGCGTCTTGCCGGCCCCCACGTCGCCCTGCAAAAGCCGGCTCATCCGGGTCGGCGCGCCCATGTCGGCCTCGATCTCGGAGATCGCCCGCAGCTGCGCGCCGGTCGGCGAAAAAGGCAGCGCCTCCAAAACCTTTGCCCGCAACCGCCCGTCGCCTTGCGTGACGAAGCCCTTTTTCTTGCGCCGCGTCTGGCGGGCCAGCGCCAGCGTCATCTGGTGGGCGAACAACTCGTCAAAGGCCAACCGCTCCCGCGCCTTGGCCGAGCGGCTCAGATCCTCGGGGCCCTCGGGGCTATGAGCTTCCAAAACCGCGTCGTGCCAGTCTGGCCAGCCCTTCTGCCGCTTCAACTCGGCATCGCACCATTCGGGCAGGTCCGGCACGCGCTTGAGCGCCGAGGCCACGGCCTTCTGCATGCCCTTTTGCGTCACCCCGGCCGTCAGCGGGTAGACAGGCTCGAACGGGGGGATCTCGCCCGCCTCCTCGACCGGCAGGATGTGGTCGGGATGCGCCATCTGCGCCACCCCGTCGAAGAGCTCCAGCTTGCCCGAGACGACGCGGCGCTGACCGGTCGGCAGGATGCGCTGCAGGTAGTCGCCCTTGGCGTGGAAGAAGACCAGCTGAAACGAGGTTTGCGCATCCTCGACCTCGACCCGGTACGGCCCGCGCCCGGCGGGCGGGCGGTGGCGACCGACCGTGACCTCGACCGTTGCGGCCCCCGGCAGCGCCACCTCGCGGATCGAGGCCCGCCGCGACCGGTCCACGCCGCCCACAGGCAGCGTCAGGATCAGGTCCTTCGGCGTCTCAACCGCCAGCCCCTTGAAATTCTTTGCCGTTTTCGGGCCGATCCCGTCCAGCGTTTCCAGCCCCGCGAAAAGCGGGAACAGGATCTCGGGGCGTCCCCGGGGCTTTGCCGGTGCGTCAACCATCGCCGATCAGGGCCAGCCAGCCGTCTTCGTCGATCATCTCGATGCCCAGATCCTCGGCCTTCTTGGCCTTCGATCCCGCCCCCGGTCCCGCCACGACCAGATCGGTCTTGGCCGACACGCTGCCCGACACCTTGGCCCCCAGCGACTCCGCGCGCGCCTTGGCCTCGGCGCGCGTCATCTTTTCAAGGCTGCCGGTGAACACCACGGTCTTGCCCGCCACGGGGCT
The DNA here is from genome assembly GCF_019800885.1 of Maritalea mobilis. Lineage (GTDB taxonomy): Bacteria > Pseudomonadota > Alphaproteobacteria > Rhodobacterales > Rhodobacteraceae > Roseibacterium > Roseibacterium beibuensis. Next base: position 332,531 of record NZ_JAHVKE010000001.1, on the reverse strand, counting down.
GCCCTCCGTCGCGCGGGCTTCGGGCGGCTGGATGTCGAGATGAGCGATCAGCCGGTCGATCGAGGCGCGCTCGGCCTCCTGCGCGAAGGTGTCGGTCAGGGACAGGGCGACCGTCGCGCCGATCCCGTCGATGCCCACAAGGTCATCCCAGGCGGCTTTTGCCTCGGACGGGACCTCGGCCCCTTCCCATGCCTTGCGACGCGCATCGCTGATCTGCGCGCGGCGGCCTTCGGACTTGGCGGCGGCCTGTTCGGCGGCCACGGCCTCTTCACCCGCGCGATGGGCCGCAGCGGCAGGGATCGCCTGCACCACCGCCGTCTCGAACGCGTCCCACCGACCGAAATGGCGCGCCAGATCGTCGGCAGCCACTTCGCCGACATGGCGGATACCAAGCGCGAAAATCACGCGCTTGAGCGAAATTTTCCTCTTTTCATCAATGGCATCAAAGAGGTTTTTCGCGCTTTTCTCGCCCCAGCCCTCCCGGTTCTTTAACTGCTGCAGGCCGGATCCATAATTGTCTTTTAATTCAAAGATATCCGCGGGCTCTTTCATCCATCCGTCGCCGTAGAAGGCCTCGACCTGCTTGGCCCCCAGCCCCTCGATGTCGAACGCTGCCCGGCTGACGAAATGTTTCAGCTTTTCAACGGCCTGCGCGGGGCAGATCAAGCCACCCGTGCAGCGGCGCACACTGTCGCCCTCCTCGCGGACGGCGTCCGAGCCGCATTCGGGGCAGACGGTCGGGAAGTCGTAGGGCACCGAGTCCTCGGGCCGTTTCGACAAGTCCACGTCCGCCACTTTCGGAATCACGTCGCCCGCGCGATAGACCTGCACCCAATCGCCGACGCGAATGTCCTTGCCGTCGCGGATCGGCTGGCCGCGATTGTCCCGGCCGGCAATGTAATCCTCGTTATGGAGCGTCGCGTTGGAGACCACGACGCCGCCGACCGTCACCGGCGTCAGGCGCGCCACCGGGGACAGGGCACCGGTGCGCCCGACCTGGATGTCGATGGCCTCCAGCCGTGTCCAGGCCAGTTCGGCGGGGAATTTATGCGCGATCGCCCAGCGCGGCGTGGTCGAGCGCATGCCCAGGCGGCGTTGCAGGGACAGGTCGTTCAGTTTGTAGACGACCCCGTCGATATCATAGCCGAGCGTCGCGCGGTCCTGTTCGATGGTGCGGTAATGCGCCAGCATCTCGTCCACGCTTTCACAGGCCTGGGTCCGGTCATTGATGGTGAAGCCGAACGCCCGAAGCCGCGCGAGCGCCTCGATCTGGGTCTCGCCGAGCGGCTCGGACAGCTCGCCCCAGGAATACGCGAAAAAGCGCAAGGGCCGCGCGCGCGTGATCTCGGCATCAAGTTGCCTCAGCGATCCCGCCGCGGCGTTGCGCGGGTTGGCGAAGGTCTTTCCGCCCGCCGCCTCCTGCCGCTGGTTCAGCGCCTCGAAATCGGCGTGGCTCATGTAGACCTCGCCGCGCACCTCCAGCACGTCGGGCGCGCCGTCGAGATGCTCGGGGATATCGGCGATGGTTCGGGCGTTGGCGGTGACATTCTCGCCCACCGATCCATCGCCCCGGGTGGCCGCCGTCACCAGCGCGCCCTTTTCATAGCGAAGCGACAGGGAAAGACCGTCGATCTTTGGCTCTGCCGTGAAGGACAAGGGCGCGTCCTCCGCAAGACCGAGATAGCGGCGGATGCCGGCCACGAAATCCACAACATCCGCATCGTCGAACGCATTGGCCAGCGACAGCATGCGTTCGGAATGGGTGACCTTGGCAAAGCCCTCGGACGGGGCGGCGCCGACCTGTTCCGTCGGGCTGTCGGCCCGCTTGAGATGCGGAAAGCGCGCTTCGATCGCGGCGTTTTCGCGTTTCAACGCATCGTACTGCGCATCGGACAGGGTCGGCGCATCCTCGGCATAATAGGCGGTATTGGCCGATTGCAGGGCCTCGGCCAGCTCTGCAAGCCGGGCGCGCGCCTCCTCCTCGGTCAGGGTCGCGGCTGCCTTTTCGGCGTCCCGTATCTCCTCGGCCATGTCACCCTCGCGCGGCTGCTCGTCCTGCATTGGTGATAGGTCTCGTTCACGGTCGGGTCCAGCCGGATCAGGGGATCAGGCCGCTATACGCCAGCAGATCTACAGCGCTTCCGCAGCCCGTGCGACGCGAAAGGGGGGCGCGCTCCTCCGGACGCCCCGGCCAAACGCGCATGGCACATCCGATCAAGCCCCCTTGCGGATGTGCCGAGATGCGCCGTCAGGCCGTCGCGGCCATGTCGGCCCCGGTCTGCGCTGCCGGGTCGCGCAGCACGTAGCCACGCCCCCAGACCGTTTCGATATAGTTGTCGCCGCCCGTGGCCTCGGACAGTTTTTTGCGCAGCTTGCAGATGAAGACGTCGATGATCTTGAGTTCGGGCTCGTCCATGCCGCCATAAAGGTGGTTGAGGAACATCTCTTTCGTCAGGGTGGTGCCCTTGCGCAGGCTCAGCAGCTCCAGCATCTGGTACTCCTTGCCGGTCAGATGCACCGGCGCGCCGCCCACATCGACCGTCTTGGCATCGAGATTGACCGAGATCTGCCCGGTATGGATCACCGACTGGGCGTGCCCCTGGCTGCGGCGGATTATGGCGTGGATTCGCGCGACCAGTTCTTCGCGATGGAACGGTTTGGTCAGGTAATCGTCGGCGCCGAAGCCGAACCCCTTCAGCTTGTTCTCGGGGTCGTCGAAGCCCGAGAGGATCAAGATCGGCGTCGTGATCCGGGCGGTGCGCAACTGGCGCAACACCTCGTGCCCCGTGATATCGGGCAAGTTCAGATCGAGAAGGATGATGTCGTAATCATAAAGCTTCGCAAGATCGACGCCCTCTTCGCCCATGTCGGTCGAATACACGTTCAGATTAGCGTGCTTGAGCATCATCTCGATGCTGCGGGACGTGGTAAGATCGTCTTCAACAAGCAAAACGCGCATCTTTTTTCTCTCCGAATCTCGCCTTGGTCGACACCCACCCTCGGTTCAAATGGTTAATTACAAGTTACCCGTTTCGGCAGGCGCCCCCGCAAAAACCATGCAATTTCACGAGGATCCGGTCATGCGTTGCGAAAACGCTGCACCGAAGTTGCTTTCAAAGCTGCAACACCGTGCCGGGCGACGGCATCGCGCCAGCTATCAAGCTCTTCCTCGGAGAGGTCCCAGGTGCGAATCGCCTCCTCTGCCGTGATCAGCCCGCCTTCGACCGCGTGCACCACCACTGCCTTGCGGCTGGCAACCCAGCGCCGGGTGTCCGGGTCCGGCAGATCGGCGCGGGTCAGCACACGGCCGTCGGGCAGTGTCACGCTATGGGGTCCCTTGATCCGTCGGATATACATCGGCGCCTCGTCATCATGGTCACTTCGTCGACCGGCACTCTGACGCAGAGTGTTTAATTCGCGGTTAGCGCGCGGCTTGTGAAAAGGGTCGGTTTTCCTATATTCCGCCCATTCGGCTCATTTCCCGGAACAGGATGCCTGCCATGGCCCTCGATCGGCCCCACGGACTCAATTCGCTTGGCTTTGCCAAGGCCCCTGCCGACACGCGCGTCGTCGTGGCGATGTCGGGTGGCGTGGATTCCTCGGTCGTGGCCGCGCAACTGGCCGAGGAAGGCTATGACGTCGTGGGCGTCACGCTACAGCTCTACGACCACGGCGCGGCGCTGGCCAAGAAAGGCGCCTGCTGCGCCGGGCGCGACATCCACGATGCGCGCCGCGTGGCCGAGGAGATGGGCTTTCCCCACTATGTCCTCGATTACGAGAACACCTTTCGCGAGGCCGTGATCGACGAGTTCGCCGACAGCTACCTTGCCGGCGCGACGCCCGTGCCCTGTATCCGTTGCAACGAGCGGGTGAAGTTCAAGGACCTGCTGGCCACGGCCAAGGATCTCGACGCCGATTGCATGGCGACGGGCCATTACATCCAGCGCCTCATGGGGCCGGAGCGAGCAGAGTTGCACCGCGCCGCCGACATGAACCGCGACCAGTCCTATTTCCTGTTCTCCACCACGCAGGAGCAGCTGGATTTCCTGCGGTTCCCGCTGGGGCATCTGCCCTCCAAGGCCGAGACGCGCGCCTTGGCGGCGAAATACGGGCTGCCGGTGGCTGACAAGCCCGACAGCCAGGACATCTGCTTCGTGCCGAACGGCGATTATGCCAGCGTGATCGAGAAACTGCGCCCCGGCGCGGCCGATCCGGGCGAGATCGTGGATATGGAGGGCACCGTTCTGGGCGAGCATCGCGGTGTGATCCACTACACGATCGGCCAGCGGCGCGGCCTCGGGATCGGTGGCCTGGCGGACCCGCTTTACGTGGTGAAGCTGGACCCGGACGCGCGGCAGGTCGTGGTCGGCCCGAAAGAGGCGCTGGCCAAACGCACGGTCCCGGTGCGCGAGATCAACTGGCTGGGTGATGCGCCCTTCACCTCGCGCCCGGAATGGGAGGTCGAGGTGCGCATCCGCTCCACCCGCCCGCCCGCGCCCGCCGTGATCCGCCCGATCTCGGAGACCGAGGCCGAGGTGGAGCTGGCCACGCCCGAACAAGGGGTCAGCCCCGGGCAGGCCTGCGTGTTCTACGATCCCGACAGCACCCGCGTCTTCGGCGGCGGCTGGATTCACAAGGGGGTAAGCACCGATCCGGCCTGACAAGGCCGGCGGGCGCCGCAGCGGGGCGAACGAGGTGCGAACGGGCGGAGCGTTAGAGCGCCCGCTCACATGCAGCCGGTTATCAGCAAGCAGCGAACCCAGATCGCTTGGTGGCTAACGGCAACTCTATCCGGGCGCTATCAAGCCGGATCATGTCGACGCGTCAGAAGACTCTAACCGCGCCCAAGACACTGGTAAGTGCGCGAATATGTCGTCAACACGCAGCCTCCATAGGCATCAGTTTGCTCACACGTACGCTGAGTTCCTTCAAAAGGATCCGCACGAGAGTAACCCCATGCCCGACAACGCGCATCCGCCCCCGCTTGAGCGCCTTCCCAATCGGGTGTGACAATTTCGAAGGCACCTTGCTGGTACGAAAGGACAACACTCGCATCTGCACGACTACCGCCTGTAGGCTGAGGCACCATCACTACCTCAGAGCAAGCGCTAAGGGAAACAACCGCAGCCGCAGCTAGAAACAAAGAACGCATGACTCCTCCACGAGTCTTTAACAAACAAGATTGTTGCGAGATGAAATCACATGACGCAAGCCGCCACAAGAGCGTCAAGTATAAATAAAAAATAGGAAAATGGCGCGGTTGACGGGGCTCGAACCCGCGACCCCCGGCGTGACAGGCCGGTACTCTAACCAACTGAGCTACAACCGCGTGAGGGCCTGATTAGGCAAATCCCGGGGCGGCGTCAATGCCGGAAGCGGCGGTTTTCATCCCCCACAGGATCGCCGCCTGCCCCAGCCAGTACAGCGCCCAGAGGCCACGCGCGAAGAGCGGTTTCCAGCGGCTCTCGGGCGGCAAGAGGAACAGCTCGATGGCCAGCACGATATCCGAGGCGATGAAGGCCAGCGCGCCCGCCGTGATCCAGACGGCCGCGTCCGGCAAGGCAAGCGCCAGCGCCCCAAGCACGACCGACAGCCCCGCGTAGATCGCCACGGGCAGCCGAAGATCGCCAAGGACCGGCCAGAGCCGCACCAGCAATACCGCCGACACCGCCGCAAGGACCAGAACGGGCACCACCGGAACCGAACCGGCCAAGGGCCAGAGAACGGCAATGTAGATCGCATGTCCAAGGGCGAACGCCGCCAGACCGGGCAGGAACCCGGACTTCGGATCGCGCGACAGGAAGAAATCGCCCACCGCCCCCAGCCCCAAGGCCATGGCCAGGATCGGCAGCCCGTGCCACGCGGCGGCCAGCGCCAGAAGGACGGTGGAGCCGGTCTTGATCGCGGACCTAGCCCAAGACACGGGCCGCAACGTCCAGACCGCGCCATAGGCAAGCGCAAGGGCACCAGCGGGAAGAAGAAAACCGATCATGCGCCTGTCTAGATCAGCGCCCCCGCGAGGGAAAGCGCAGGGTGGCAAAAAGAAAAAACCGGCCCCGAGGGGCCGGCATTTTCGCGCATCGCTGCGAAACGGGTGGTGGCGCGGTTGACGGGGCTCGAACCCGCGACCCCCGGCGTGACAGGCCGGTACTCTAACCAACTGAGCTACAACCGCTCACCCTTCCGCTTCGGGGAGATCCCCTTTGCGTGGGGGGCGTATTAGGCCCCCGCCCGCCTCCCGTCAAGCGCGGTTTTGCGCTTTCCGCCGCCTTTTTCTCGGCGCTCACGGTCGGCGCTGTGGACGGGCGGCAGACAGCGGGCGCGCGCGCTGCCGTTCGCGCGCGAATACGTAAAGCCCCGCCCCCGCGATCAGCGCCGTTCCGGCCAGCATCGGCAGGCTCGGGATCTCGCCGAACACGATCCAGCCCCAGAAGATCGCGATGGGCAGGCCGGTGTATTCGTAGGAGGCCACGGTCGCCGCATCCCCGATCCGGTAGGCCTGGCTAAGCGCGTAGCCGACAACCGCGGACAACACCCCCAGCAAGCCAAATTTCCACCAATCCTCGACCGGCGGCCAGACCCAGGCGCGCAGCAGGAAGACGAGGCTTTCACTCTCCACCCCCTCGGCAAACCGCCCGTCGCCGGCCACCACGAAGAAACAGACGCTGACAAGGATGAAGGTCGCCTGAATGTAGACCGCCATGGCCGAGGCCGCCGATTTTGCCCCCAGTTTGCGCGTCAGCACCTGCATGCCAGCGTAGCAGAATGCCGCCGCGACCGGCAAAAGCAGGCTGAGGCGCGGGATGCCGCCCCAATCGACACCGGGCGCCATCATCACCGCCACGCCCAACAGGCCGATCAGGATCGCCGTCATGCGGTGCTTGCCCACCGTCTCGCCCAGGACCGGGATCGCCAGAAGCGTGATGAAGAGCGGCGCGACGAAGAAAAGCGCCGTGGCCGCGCCCAGGGGCATCACCGCCAGCGCGGCGAAAAAGGTCATGTTGGCGATGACGATCAACAGCGCGCGCACAAGGTGCAGACCGGGCGTGCTGGTCCGCAGCATAGCGACCCCGCCCTCGTAGCGCAGGATGACCAGCGACACGCAGATCCCGATGGCCGAGCGCACGAAGACCATCTGGTGCAGCGGGTAGCCCCCCGACAGCAGCTTGATCAGCATGTCGTTGATCGAGATGAAGAAAACACCCGCCAGGATGAACAGGATGGCGCGGGCATTGTTCGCTGTGTCGTCGCTCGGCGCCATGTGCTGCCCCTGACCTCGCGCGCTACTCGGCGGCGCCAAGCATTAGCTCTTCCAGTCGGAAATGCACGAGCAGCGCCGTGTTCACTTCACCGGCCGAGCGCTCCAGCGTCTGGTCGCGGTCACGGCCATCCTCGGACAGGCGCAAGCGTAAGCGCAGGGCCGGTGTGGCCTCGATCAAGCGGCGCGCAAAGCTGCGGGTCTCGTCCGGGGTGGCGACGCGGTAGCGCGCCCCCTGGGGCGTCAGGGCAAGGTCATAGGTCGGGCCGTCTGGCAGCACCTCGATCGTCACGCCGCGCGCCTCGGGCGGGGCGTCGAAGAAGCGTGCCTGTGACAGGGCGTCGGCAAAGGTCCGCGTTTCGTCGAGATAGATGCCGAACTGCATCAGGTCGCCGTTCGCCGCGATCAGGCGGTCGAACATCACCCCGCTTCCCATGAAAAGGTCCGTGCGGCACCGGATCGCCCCGTCCGTGTCGCGGCCGCATTCGGTGATCGTGCGCGCCCGCTCGGTCACCCGGTTGAAGCTGAGCGCCTCGACCCCGTCGGCCCGGTAGAGGACGTGCAGTTCATGCACGTCGTCGGCCCCCGGCACACGCTCCAGAACGGTCACGGTCTGCGCCCCACCCTCGGTCGCTGACCCGCCGCTCAGGATGCAATCGACCCGTCCGCCGAATTGCGACGGCTCGGCGATCAGTTCGGGCACCGCGCCGCGCAGGTCTTCGCCCTCCACGGCATCGGCGGAGAGAACGCGGTCACAGCTATCGGCATCGAAGGCAACGGCGGGGGCAGGCAGAAGGACAAGGGCAGCCAAGGCCGCCCATTTCCACGATGTCATGGCGAAATATCCCGAACAGGCAGACATGGGCCTGCCGCTAGCACGAGACGGCGGCGCTGTCACCTTTCGGGCAGGGGAATGAACTCCTCCTGGTCGGTGGGCGGCAATTGGAAGCGGCCATGCTCCCAATCGCCCCGACGCCACGCTTCTTTCGCCTCGTCGATGCGCTCCTTGGAGGAGGCGACGAAATTCCACCAGATATGGCGTGGCCCCTCCAGCGTTTCGCCGCCCAAGAGCATCACGCGCGCGCCCGCCTCTCCGGCGGTCAACGACACGCGGTCGCCGGGGCGGAACACCATCATCTGCCCCTTGTCGAAGCGCTCGCCCGCGATCTCGACCGAGCCATCCATGACGTAGACGCCGCGATCCTCGTGATCGTCGGGCATCGGCAGTTTCGCGCCCGCCTCCAGCAAGGCGTCGGCGTAGAACATCTCGGACGGGGTCGAGACGGGGGCCTTGGCCCCAAAGGCCGTCCCCAGGATCAGGCGGACACGCTTGCCCTCGCCCTCAAGCAGCGGCAGCTCCCCCTTGGCGGCATGGACGAAATCCGGTGCGCCATCCTCGGCCCCTTTCGGCAAGGCGATCCAGGTCTGGATGCCCGACAGTTTGTAGGGCGCGCGCAGCATCTCGCCGTCGATCCGCTCGGAATGGGTGATGCCGTGGCCTGCCGTCATCAGGTTCACCGCGCCGGGTTCGATCCACTGGTCCGTGCCCAGGCTGTCGCGGTGATGGAATTTGCCCTCGAACAGGTAGGTGACGGTGGCGAGGCCGATATGCGGGTGCGGACGGATATCCACCCCCTGCCCCGTGATGAACTCGGCCGGGCCCATCTGGTCGAAGAAGATGAACGGGCCGACCATCTGGCGTTTCGGCGCCGGGAGCGCGCGGCGCACCTCGAAATCCCCAAGGTCTCGGGCGCGGGGAACGATCACGGTTTCAATGGCATCGACATCGTCACCGGTGGGGCAATGCGGGTCGAGGGCGGGGTTCCAGCTCATGGCAGAGGCTCCAGCTTGGTCGTTGCGGGTCCCAACAAAGCTAGGGCGTTCGGCGATCCGGTCCTATTCGATGCAATCACACCATTTTTGTTCATAAATGCACACTGAAAAGGTCAAAAACAATAATAAATGCACTGCCGCACATTAAGCGCCTAAACCGCTTTCATCCCCCAAACCTGCACCGACCGGATCGGTTGACGGTTCTGCGCCAGTTGCAGGCCGGTCACGATGCGGATGCCTGTCCAGACAAGCCAGAACAGAAAGACGAGGAAACCCACCAGCACGAAGGTCAGCACGAAGCCGATCACCATCATCAAGACACCCCACCAGAAGGTGCGGATCTGGAAGGTCAGGTGACTGTCCAATTCGGGTGATTTGCCCCGCTCGATATAGGCATAGATCAGCCCGCCAAGGGCTGCGAAGGGCACGACGAACCCCACGATGTAAGTGATATAGATGATAAAAGCGGGCTCCAGCGGGTTGGGCGGGGGCGCTTGGTAGGGCTGCCCCTGGTTGTACTGGGGTGGTGGCGGCGGCGGTGTGTCCTGCATGAAAAGCGTCCTTTTCTAAATGGCAGCGATGCTGTCGCTCGCGCCCCCTAGCGTCAAGAACCCATGCGCCGGCCCTTGAAACGCCAAGCCTGGGCATGCGTCCGATCGGGGCGCAGGTCGCCCAAGCCTGGTACGAACCCCAACGTCACGCGGCGCTTATGATAGGGAAACTGGTGGGTGGTGAGGGGCTCGAACCCCCGACATCTTCGGTGTAAACGAAGCGCTCTACCAACTGAGCTAACCACCCGCCGGGGCGCCTCATAGCCCGGTCCGGGGCGTGGGGGCAAGCCTCAATCGGCGTCTGACGCGGCCCCGAGCAACCGGGCCGTTCCCTGCTCCACGACATGCACCACGCCCTGCCCGCCCGGCAGCGTCGACAGGTCTTCGGGCGGCAGGCCAAGGGCGAGGCAGCGCAACACCCGCGACGTGATCCCGTGGGTCACAAGGACGGTGGGGCCTTGCAGGGAGGCCAGCAACGATTGGCACCGCGCTGCCATCTGGGCCAGACGCTCGCCGCGGGGAGCTGTGAACTTCCACAGGTGCGGGTCCGTGGCCGCGGCGATCTCGGGGTAGTCCGCGCGGATTTCGGACAGGAAACGCCCGGCCCAATCCCCAAGGTCGATTTCCAGCAGGCGGCTATCCTGCGTGATGGGGTGCTCCGGCAAGGCGATCTCGGCCGTGCGCAGCGCCCTTGGCGACGGGCTGGACATCACTGTCACATCCGCGGCGGGCAGCAGTTCGGAGAGGATCTCGCGCTGTTCGCGCGCCTGCGACCTGCCCCTTTGGGTCAACGGGCTGTCGAGGTGGCCCTGCAACCGCTCGGCGCGGTTCCACTCGGTTTCCCCGTGGCGCAGGATGTAGAGGGGCGGAAAAGCCATGCGAGCAACCTCGTCTTTCGCCCGGCCGGACCGCAAGGGTCGCTCACCGCAGGTCGAAATTCATGGAGAAGGGAAATGGTGGGTGATGAGAGATTTGAACTCCCGACATCTTCGATGTGAACGAAGCGCTCTACCACTGAGCTAATCACCCGCCGAATGCGCGGTATTTAGCCCCAAGCCCAAGGCTCTGCAAGAGGGGTTTGCCCCATTTTCGAGCGCTCCGACCGAAGCCGACGCGCCCGGTTCAGTCGCTGTCTTTCGCGGGCTTGTCCACGGTGGTGCCGGACGCGCCATCGGCTCCGCCAGTCACACGCTTGAGCTTGAGCGTCAGCATGTCGCCGCCTGGCTTTTCCATCCGCTTCTTGACCATCAGCTTGCCGAGCGGCGGCACCGCCACCTCTTCATGGGTGTCGAGCAGCTTGCCCATCTCGTCCAGCATCAGGTCCATCACCAGCTTGACCTCAGATCGCTTCAACGCGCTGCGCGATGCGATGGCGTCCAGCAGGTCGGGACGCTTGGCGCGATCCGCACTGTCGCTGTCGCTCTGCGCCGGGGTCTCGGGCGCGGCCGTGTTCTTTGTCGCGCTCTCCACCGCGCGCAACGGTGCCGGAGCGGGGGCCGTCCTGGGAGTGGGCGAAGTCTTCTTTTCCTTGGTGCTTTCGTCTGAGGACGTCGGAGTGGCCGCCTTTGCCGTGGTCGTGCGGCTGCGCGACCGCCCGGCGGGCGTCGATTTGCGCTTGCTTCTGCTGGTGGTAGATTTCGTCGTCATGGCTCTGCTCTCCCCGTCCCCAATACTCTGCAATCTGGGATTATTGTTTACTATCAGTGGACAGTGTACCGCAACGGACGGCCCCTTTCCAGTGGACGCGCCGGTTTAATCAGCTGCGCGGGCTGCGCGCGGCGATGCGGATGCGGCGCTGGTCCCAGCGCGGCCAGCCGATGAGTTCCGACACCGTCAGGAAGCGGAACCCCCGCGCGGCGAGGCCTTCGATGGTCGCGGGCATCGCGCGCACGGTCGGGCTGTGGATGTCATGGGCCAGCACCACTGCGCCGGGATGAGCTGACCCTACGATCCGCTGGCGGACGACCGAGCTGCCCGGGCGCTGCCAATCCTGCGGGTCGACGGACCAGAGCACCGTCGGCATGTTGCGCTCGGCATAGAGCATCAGGCGCTGGCGGTCATAGAGATTGCCGTAAGGCGGTCGCATGGTGACCGGCGGGCGGCCAACAGCGTTCTGGATGGCAAGGCTGGTGCGGTCGATCTCGTTCAGGACACCGGCGTCGGAACGGCCATAGAGGCTGGGATGCGACCAGGTATGGTTTCCGATCTCGTGCCCCTCTGCGGCCACGCGGGCGACAAGCTGCGGATACCGCGCGACGTTGCGCCCGATCATGTAGAAGGTCGCGCGCACGTTGGCCGCGCGCAGAATATCGAGGAGTTGCGGCGTCAGGCGCGGATGGGGACCGTCATCGAACGTCAGCGCGACGACGGGCTGGCGGGTATTCACACGCTGCACCGTGACGTCGGCCCCGCGCGTGACGGGCCCGTTTCCGGTAAAGCTCGCCGGAATGGCCTGCGCTTCGGCCCGCCCGATCACGGCTGGACAGGCCAGAACCGCGCCGAGCCCCAGCAGGACCCCGCGTCGGTCGGCAAACTGGCCTGAAAACTTCGGCATGCCGCAAGTCCCAACAGAGAATCTTTGAAGCACAATGGGTAAAGCGTGCGAATCGACTCAAGCCTCGCGGCCAAGTCCGTCCGCTTCCATCCACAACCGTGCCTTGCAAGACACGCAATCAGGCCATGCAGTGGCAACAAAACGGCAACACCCGGCAAGCAGCGCCGTCATGCCCTCTTGCGGCGGGTCTTCGCGCAGAACAACGTTCACACATTGTCGTCAGGCCGCTTGAAGCCTGCCCCCACTTACCGGACCGGGACAGCGGCCAATCATCCGGAGGGTTCGTTTCATGCCTCGTCTCTTGACCGCCACCGCCCTGAGCCTGACGCTCGCCACCTCGACCGCTTTCGCCGGGGGCACCGCCCCGCAACCCGCGATGCCGCCCGCGGTCATCATCGAGGACACGGCCGACAGCTCGCACCAGATCCTCGTTCCGATCTTTGCCGTGCTCCTGATCGCCGCCGCGCTGCATTCGGGCGGCGGAAACCCGGGCCTGCAACCCAGCGACGCGCGCCTGAAGCGCGACATCACACCTGTCGGAACCGCCGGGAACGGCCTGACGCTTTACGAGTACCGCTATCTCTGGTCCGACGAGGTGCACACCGGCGTCTTGGCGCAAGAGGTGCTTGCCCACACGCCCGAGGCGGTGGTGGCCCTGCCTTACGGCTACATGGCGGTGAACTACGAGCAGCTGGGGCTTGTCCCGCCGGTCGCGGATTGATCGCCGGGCGAAGTGTAGGATTCCGGTCACAGGAGCTAGGCAAAAACGCAACAAAGCGGTGTGTGGGAATGGCTTTACAGGAAGAATCGCCTTTTTCCTACGGGCGAGCGGCTGGGGGAGTTGCTCAGGTTATCGAGCTTTTTGGCTGTGCACCTCCTCCGGACAAAATTTGAAGGCCTCAGGCCCGACACGAGAGGGGATGTCATGAAGAAACTGCTCGCCACCGTCGCAATCGCGGCGACGCTCACCACAGGCACCGTCGCCCAGGCCGAAGCGCCGGAACTGGTGCCGCAGATGTCGACCCAGACGATCTACGATGATGTTGAGACGCGCACCCATCACCTTATCGTGCCGATCCTGGCGATGATCCTGTTTATCTTCGCAGCATCCGGCAGCACCGGTAACGGTTACATCGAAGGTTTCTAATTTTCTCGGATGCAAGCCGCATTGAAAGGGTCTGAACCATGAAGAAATTGCTCGCCACCGTCGCAGTCGCTGCGACACTCACCACGGGCACCGTCGCCCAAGCCGAAGCGCCGGAACTGGTGCCGCAGATGTCGACCCAGACGATCTACGATGATGTCGAGACGCGCACCCATCACCTGATCGTTCCGATCCTGGCGATGATCCTGTTTATCTTCGCAGCATCCGGCAGCACCGGTAATGGATACATGCCGCAATAGGCTTGGGGGCTTGCGTCGCTCTAGCCACCGGACCAAGCTTCTGATTGTGTAAAGAAAAACCCCCGCCGGACCGATCCGGCGGGGGTTTTCTTTTTGTCTGCGAAGGCCGCGAGGTCAGTGCGCAGTCGCGCCCTGCCCCTTGTTGTCCAGCGCGGCTTGGGCGGCGGCGGCCTCTTCGGCCTCCTCGTCCCAGTCGATGCTGTCCGGCTTGGCCGTCAAGGCCTGCTCCAGAACCTCCGAGACGTGGCTGACGGGGATGATGGTCAGCCCCTTCTTCACGTTGTCGGGGATCTCGGGCAGGTCCTTTTCATTCTCTGCCGGGATCAGCACCGTGGTGATGCCCCCGCGAAGCGCGGCCAGCAGCTTTTCCTTCAACCCACCGATGGGCAGCACGTTGCCGCGCAGCGTGACCTCGCCGGTCATGGCGATGTCCTTTTTCACCGGGATCTGGGTCAGCACCGACACGATGGACGTGACCATCGCGATGCCGGCACTCGGCCCGTCCTTGGGCGTGGCGCCCTCGGGGACGTGGACGTGGATATCCCACTTGTCCAGACGCGGCGGCTTTACCCCGATGGACGGCGCGATGGACCGCACGTAGCTGGCGGCGGCGTCGATCGATTCCTTCATCACGTCGCCCAGCTTGCCGGTGGTCTTCATCCGGCCCTTGCCCGGCAGGCGCAACGCCTCGATCGACAACAGGTCCCCGCCGACGCTGGTCCAGGCCAGCCCGGTCACGACACCGATCTGGTCCGCTTCTTCGGCGAGGCCGAACTTGAAGCGGCGCACGCCAAGGAAATCCTCGAGATTGGCGGGGGTGACGGTCACCGTCTCCTCCTCCTTCTTCAGGATCTTGGTCAGCGCCTTGCGGCAGATCTTGGCGATCTCGCGTTCGAGGTTCCGAACGCCCGCTTCACGCGTGTAGTAGCGGATCGCGTCGGTCAGCGCGGCCTCGGTCAGCTCGAATTCCTTGGACTTCAGGCCGTGATCCTTCACCTGCTTGGGGATCAGGTGGCGGATCGCGATCTCGCGCTTTTCATCCTCGGTGTAGCCGGCCAGCGGGATGATCTCCATCCGGTCCAGAAGCGGCCCGGGCATGTTGTAGGAGTTCGCCGTGGTCAGGAACATCACGTTCGACAGGTCGTATTCCACCTCGAGATAGTGGTCGACGAAGGTCGAGTTCTGTTCGGGGTCCAGCACCTCAAGCATGGCCGAGGCAGGGTCGCCCCGGAAATCCTGGCCCATCTTGTCGATCTCATCGAGCAGGATCAGCGGGTTCGTCGTCTTGGCCTTTTTCAAGGCCTGGATGATCTTGCCCGGCATCGAGCCGATATAGGTCCGGCGGTGGCCACGGATCTCGGATTCGTCACGCACGCCGCCCAGGCTGATGCGAATGAATTCGCGTCCGGTGGCCTTGGCGACCGATTTGCCAAGCGACGTCTTGCCGACGCCCGGCGGGCCGACGAGGCACATGATCGGCCCCTTCAGCTTTTTCGAGCGCTGTTGCACGGCAAGGTATTCGACGATGCGTTCCTTGACCTTTTCCAGCCCGTAGTGATCGGCGTCGAGAATGTCCTGCGCCCGGCCAAGGTCTTTCTTCACGCGCGACTTGACGCCCCACGGGATGGACAGCATCCAGTCGAGGTAGTTGCGTACGACGGTGGCCTCGGCCGACATGGGCGACATGTTCTTGAGCTTCTTCAGCTCGGCCTCGGCCTTTTCGCGCGCCTCTTTCGACAGCTTGGTGGCGGCGACCTTTTCTTCGAGTTCGGCCACTTCGCCGCCCTCTTCACCGTCGCCCAGCTCGCGCTGGATCGCCTTCATCTGTTCGTTGAGGTAGTATTCGCGCTGCGTGCGCTCCATCTGCGATTTCACGCGCGTCTTGATCTTCTTCTCGACCTGCAGGACCGACATTTCGCCCTGCATCAGGCCAAAGACCTTCTCCAGCCGTTCGGCCACGTCGAGCGTTTCCAGAAGATCCTGCTTCTGGTCCACCTCGATGCCGAGGTGACCGGCCACGAGGTCGGCCAGCATCTCGGGGTCCTGCGCCTCGGCGACGGAGGCAAGCGCATCCTCGGGGACGTTCTTTTTGACCTTGGCGTATTTCTCGAATTCCTCGGAAACCGACCGGGTCAGCGCCGCGACCGAGGTCGGATCGCCAAGGCGTTCCTCAAGCTCGATCACGCGGGCTTCGAAATAATCGTCGGTGGCGGTGAATTCCTCGATGCGCACACGCTTCTGGCCTTCGACCAGCACCTTCACGGTGCCATCAGGCAGCTTGAGCAATTGCAGCACGTTGGCGAGCACACCGGCGCGGTAGATCCCCTCGGGCGTGGGGTCGTCCACCGACGGGTCGATCTGGCTCGACAGGAGGATCTGCTTGTCGTCCTGCATCACCTCTTCCAGGGCGCGGACGGATTTCTCGCGGCCGACGAAGAGCGGCACGATCATGTGGGGGAACACCACGATGTCGCGCAGAGGAAGGACGGGATAGGTCGAGTTCTGGTCTGGCATGTTGCCTTCCTTGGTTCTTGGCAAGGGGGCCCGGCCCTGACTTGGCAGCAGCCCCGGCCCCTTCCGGGTAAGGATGTCATAACTTGGGGCGCGCATTGGGGTGTTTCAAGCGGTCCAAGGCGCCGGTTTGCCCATCAGCATGCTCCGCCACCGCCCGCCACGCAAGGGAGGGATAGCGGTTTTGCACGGCGCGCACACAAAATGCTGTGGAAAGCGCCCCCTGCACGCCTGCCCCGGCCATCCGGCCCGCCACCGCCGCACATTGACCCAAGTCATGCGCCTGAAATTGTTTCCAGTGTAATATTTGCGCCGTGCTCACACTCTCTGGGAGGAATGACATGCGCATTAGAACATCGGTCCTTTTCGGGGCCGCGTTGGGTCTGTTGGGCGCGGGAGGTGCCCTCGCCTGCCCCAATCTCGCCTATACCGGCGCAACGGCCAGCTACACCGGCAGCCAACTTTACAGCCGGCAGGTTCTGTCGACCACGGCGACGGGGGGCTACCAGCTGTCGTCCTGCGGCATCCCGGGCGCGCGGGGCTATGCCGCCGCGCAGCCCAATTTCACCTTTTTCCTGAGCCAGATGCAGGGCTATCGGCTGAATTTCGACGTGGACAGCAGCTGCGACTCGACGCTTCTGATCAATGCCGCGGACGGGTCGTGGCATTTCAACGATGACGGCGGCGAGGGGCTGACGCCCGAGATGGACCTGACCCTGCCGCAGCATCTGGAGGGGCGCGTCGATGTCTGGGTCGGCACCTATTCCAACACATCCTGCGCTGCGACACTTGCCCTTGAAACCTTCCTCAGCGGGCCGCAACCGCAGCCGGTGCCGCCGCAACCGCCGCAGGTGGCCGGATGTCCGAACCCGAACTATGGCGGGCAGGCGGTCAGCTACACGGCCAGCCAGTTGTTCAACGGCCAAAGCCTTGGCGTTCTTGCGGCGGGATCGACCCCGCTGTCGTCTTGCCCCGGGATCGACGGGCGGGGCTACGTGAACGCCGCACCGGACTACAATCTCTACCTGTCGGGGATGGGGTCCTACCCGCTGTTCCTCGACGTGGATGCCTCCTGCGACTCGACGATGCTGGTGCGCGCCGCCGATGGCAGCTGGCATTTCGACGATGACAGCAACGGCAACCTCGATCCGAGCCTGTCGCTGACCTCGCCCTCGCAGGTGAACGGGCGTGTCGATGTCTGGGTCGGAACCTATGGCGGCAACAGCTGTAGCGGGACGCTGAACCTGCGCGCAGGCGGCGCCATCACACCGGTTCCGCCACAGCCGCAACCCCCGCAGCCGCAACCTCCGCAGGCTGGCGGCTGTCCCAACCCGGCATTCAACGGCACCGTCCTGAACTACACCGGCAGCCAGCTGTATTCGCGTCAAAGCCTCGGCGTCCTTGCCGGCGGATCGACCCGCGTTTCGACTTGCGGCATCGGCGGTGGCGGATATGCCAACGCGCAGCCGGATTACACGCTGAACCTGTCGGGGATGCAGAACTATCGCCTGGTGCTGGATGTCGATGCGTCCTGCGACTCGACGATGCTGGTCTATGCCGCCGACGGAAGCTGGCATTACAACGACGACGGGGATGGCAACCTTGATCCGCGGATCGAACTGACCCAACCCTCGCAGTTGAATGGCCAACTCGACATCTGGGTCGGCACCTTCGGCGGCAACAGCTGCAACGCGACGCTGAACCTCGAAACCTTCGCCTCGGGTTCGGGCACGCCGCAACCCCAGCCGCCGCAACCGCAACCCCCGGCCACGGGCTTTGGCCGGATCAACGTGCTGTCGGCAACTTATGGCGCCAATTGCGGCGTGCCGCAGGGCAATGTCACCGGCCATATCGCGGGTCAGTGCAACGGGCAGGCCACCTGCGATTACCGCGTGGATTACACGGTGATCGGCGATCCGGCTGTCGGCTGCGCCAAGGAGTATGACGTGGTCTATGACTGCGGCGACGGTATCAGCCGGGCGGCCCATGCCGATGCCGAGGCTGGCTACGGCTCCGTCGTGCGCCTGCAATGCACGCCGTGACCCCGGCGTGATCCGATTTGCGCCCGCCGGTCCAAGGGATGGGCGGGCGTTTTTCGTCAAAGGGGGTCGATATCGCCCTCGGCCCGCAGAGCGTGAAAGTCGCCCTCCCACGCATCGAAGCGCCCGTCCGAGATGGCGGCGCGCATGCCTGCCATCAGCTCCTGGTAGTAATGCAGGTTGTGCCATGTCAGGAGCATCGAGCTGATGATCTCTCCCGCGCGGAAGACGTGGTGCAGGTAGGCCCGCGAATACCCGGTGCAGGCGGGGCATGTGCAGGCCTCGTCCAGCGGGCGCGGATCATCGGCATGGCGCGCGTTCTTGATGTTGACGACGCCGCGGCGGGTAAAGGCCTGCCCTGTCCGTCCCGAGCGTGACGGCAGGACGCAATCCATCATGTCGATCCCGCGCTTGACCGCGCCGACGATGTCGTCAGGCTTGCCCACGCCCATCAGGTAGCGCGGCTTGTCGGTGGGCAGCATCTCGGGCGCGTAGTCGAGGCAGCCGAACATCGCCTCCTGCCCCTCGCCCACGGCAAGGCCGCCCACGGCGTAGCCGTCGAAGCCGATCTCCTTCAGCGCCTCGGCGCTTTCTTCGCGCAGGTCTTGTTCAAGCCCCCCCTGCTGGATGCCGAAGAGCGCGTGTCCAGGCCGATCGCCAAAGGCTTCTTTTGAGCGCTCGGCCCAGCGCATCGACAGACGCATGGACTGCGCGATGCGGTCGCGATCGGCCGGCAGCGCGGGGCATTCGTCGAAACACATCACGATGTCGGAGCCCAGAAGCCTCTGGATCTCCATCGAGCGTTCCGGGCTGAGCATGTGTTTTGAGCCGTCGATATGGGAGCGGAAGGTCACCCCCTCTTCGGTCAGCTTGCGCAGGTCGGCGAGGCTCATCACCTGGAAACCGCCCGAGTCCGTCAGGATCGGGCCGGACCAGTTCATGAACCTGTGCAAGCCCCCCAGCGCCGCGATGCGTTCAGCGGTCGGGCGCAGCATCAGGTGATAGGTGTTGCCCAACAGGATATCGGCGCCGGTGGCCGCGACGCTTTCGGGCATCATCGCCTTGACGGTCGCCGCCGTGCCCACGGGCATGAAGGCCGGTGTGCGGATCTGGCCACGGGGCGTATCGATCACGCCGGTGCGGGCACGCCCATCAGTGGCCTTGAGGGTGAAGGAGAAACGCTCTGTCATGGCCGCTCTGTGGCGTATCGGACCGCGCTTGCCAAGCCCTGCCCTAGTGTTCCAGCACCAGCGCCGCGACGCCGCCCGGGTCGGCGATCCGCCGCACCGGAAAGCGCGCCGCCCAGTCGCGCGCGCGCCCTGCCGCCCGTCCGATCAGCGGATCGCTTTCCGGCAGCATCCGGGAAAAGCGCCAATCCCCGTCGCCGGAGAGACCCGCGCGCGGCGCCACAAGGGCCGCGAATACCGCCTCTCCATCCGGCAGACGCAGATCCTCGGCCTCTGGCCCGGCCCACGGGTCGCGCAACAAGCGCAGCAGGGACACGGGCCGCGCAGGGACGTGTCCCGACAGGCCCGGTGGCCGGTACGGGTTCACGCCGTCCCGAACCGCGCGCAGGCCGACAAGGTCCGAGGGGATGGGCACCTGACGATAGATCCTTTCGCTGGCAAGCACGGGAAGGCCTGCGGCGTCGGCGAGATACGCGCCGAAACTGAGGCACCCCGCGCCGCCGCCATTCCAGGGGTCTTCCAGCAGACCGTAGCGCCGGGCGCGCTCGGAGGTTGCGAACCCTGCCAGCCGTTGGCGCATCGCGTGGCAGTCGGTGCTCTCCACCTCGACGGCCAGAACCGCACCACGCCCGGTGGCGAAGGCCCTGTCCTGCGCCGCCGGGAAATCGGCCTCGGGCACCATCCCGCCGGTATCGTAAGTCGCCAAGACCGCCGACAGGCCCCAGCCCTGCGCCATCAGGCGCAGCGCCCGGCGGTCCCTGTCCCCGCTATGCGAGGTCACGCCCTGACGGCCATCGCACTGCCATGCCACCGCGAGGTGCCCGATCCAGGCCGGGGACATCGCCACCGCCACCGGGTTCGACAGAAGCCGCACGAGGCTTTGCCGCGCGAGGTCCGGGCCGCGCATGTCGAAGGGCACGCGCGGCGGAAGGTACGCCAGGATGACGTAATCGCGCGACGGGTCGAGCGAGATGCGGTTCAGGAAATCGGGCCAAAGCGCCTCTTCGAAGGGCGCAAGGGTCAGGTCGGTGGCATCGCGTGCCACGACCGGCGTGCCGTGCATCTCGCTGGCTACGGCACGGGCGTCATGGCCGGCCTCGGGGCCCGCTGGCCCCATAGCGCATCCTGATAGCGACAGGGCCAATAGCCCGGAGATCACACCGCGCCGGATTGCCCGTCTTGTCCTGTTGCGCCGCATGTGCCCCCGTGCTTTTGTCGCGCCGAACCCGCCTTCGATCCTGACGAGCGATTCCGCCCCCGCCAAGCCATCGACATGTCGCACGGCCCGCACCGCGCCCGCCGTGGCCTTGGCACAACGCCCCTGCAAAGGACACCGCATGACCGAGAGTGACACGCCCCTTCGACTTGGATGGGAAGAATGGGTCGCCCTGCCCGGCCTCGGCCTGCCCGCGCTGAAGGCCAAGGTCGATACCGGCGCGCGGACCTCGGCCCTTCATGCCTTCGATATCGAAACTTTCGGCTCCATCAACCGCCCCAAGGTGCGCTTCGCCGTGCATCCCGTCCCCGGCCGCACGGACCTGACCATCGCCTGCTCGGCCCCCATCAAGGACCGGCGCGAGGTGACAAGTTCCAACGGCGAGGCGGAACTGCGCTACGTGATCGAGACGGACCTTGCCGTTGGCGGCACCTCGACCCCGATCGAGGTGACGCTTACCGACCGGGGTACGATGGCCTACCGGATGTTGCTGGGACGGCAGGCGATCCAGTCCGACTGGGTCGTCGCGCCGGCCGAGAGTTTCTGCCAGGAAAAGCTAAGCTACGACATCTACAGCACGGCCCGCGTGAAACAGGCCGCGCCGAAGCGCGCACTCCGCATCGCCGTCCTCAGCCGCGAGGACAATTACTCGACCCGCCGCCTTGTCGCCGAGGGCGAGGAACGCGGCCATACGATCGAGGTGATCGACACGACGCGCTGCTACATGGCGATCAATGCGCTGGCCCCCGAAATCCACTACGACGGCGCCCGCCTGCCCCGCTATGACGCGGTGATCCCGCGCATCGGGGCCAGCGTCACCTCCTACGGCACCGCCGTTCTGCGCCAGTTCGAGACCATCGGCACCTATTGCGTGAACGGATCGGCCGGGATCACCGCCAGCCGTGACAAGCTGCATGCCCACCAGTTGCTGGCGCGCCACAAGATCGGCATGCCGCAGACCGCCTTCGCCGCTTCGCCCAAGGATACCGACAATATCATCGGGCTGGTCGGCAGCGGACCTTTGATCATCAAGCTGCTGGAATCGACGCAAGGAAAAGGCGTCGTGCTGGCGGAAACCAAAAAGGCCGCGCAATCGGTGATCGACGCCTTTCGCGGGCTGAAGGCGAATTTCCTTGTGCAAAGCTTCGTGAAAGAAGCCGCCGGAGAGGATATCCGCTGCCTCGTGGTCGACGGAAAGGTCGTCGCCGCCATGAAACGCACCGCGGGCGGCGACGATTTCCGCTCGAACCTGCATCGCGGCGGCAAGGCAAGCGCCGTGCGGATCACCAAGGCCGAGCGCGAGGCGGCGTTGAAATCGGCCAAGCTGTTCGGACTCGGTTTGGCCGGGGTCGACCTGCTGCGCTCGGAAGACGGGCCGAAACTGCTTGAGGTGAACTCTTCCCCCGGCCTGCAAGGCATCGAGGAAGCGACGGGCAAGAACGTCGCGGCGCATCTGTTCGACGCGATCGAGAAACATGTACGGCCACAACCCGTGCGCAAACGGCGGGGCGCTTAACCCTTTCCCCTTCGCCGCATTCAAACGCGTCTCGCGCGGGTTTACGCCCCCGGAGATACTCCTTATATAAATGGTCGGATACTCAATGAGGCACAGAGCATGAGCGACCAGCAAGAGCATCTCGAAGGCACGCCGCTGATCAAGCCGTCGTCGACGGATCATCCTCTCTACGACCAGGTCGTCGAGGCCTGCCGCTCGGTCTATGACCCGGAGATTCCGGTGAATATCTATGACCTCGGCCTCATCTACACGATCGACATCTCGCCCGAGAACGAGGTTCACGTGACCATGACGCTGACCGCCCCGGGCTGCCCGGTGGCCGGCGACATGCCCGGCTGGCTGGCCGACTCGATCGAACCGCTCGATGGCGTCAAACAGGTTGATGTCGAGATCACCTGGGATCCGCCCTGGGGTATGGACATGATGTCCGACGAGGCCCGCCTCGAACTGGGCTTCATGTAAACAGCGGAAAACCTTAGTCTTTCAGCGCCCCGCCAAGACTGGACGGGGCGTTTCCTGCACGCCATGATCAGGTCGCAAGACGGAGGTGCGCCACGCGTGCCGCGACGGAGGACCTTGATCCAGACATGGCCACACAGACCTTCGCCGCACTGTTTCTCGCCCACGTGATCGCCGACTACCTCGCGCAGACGACATGGCTGGTCGAGAACAAGCGCCGCCCCCTCGCCCTCGGCACGCATATCACTTTGGTTTTCCTCGCCATGCTGCTGACAACATGGACGTTTTCGCCATGGTTCCTGGCGCTGACCGGGGCACATCTGCTGATCGACCTACTCAAGACCTTTGGCCTGCCCAAGGGTCTGCCGGCCTATATCGCGGACCAGGTGCTGCATCTTACTTCGATCGTGGGGGTGACACTGCTTGCCCCGGGCCTCTGGGCTGAAAGCCCGCTCTCGAACACTTCAACCTTGCCCATTATCTACCTGGTATTGGCCGGAATCATCTTCGCAGCACGTGGCGGACAATATGCCGTTCTGACCCTTGTCGCGCGCAAGGCGCCGCCCTCCCACGAAGGTATTCTGCTGGGCTGGATGGAACGCGCGGCCTTTTGCGTCGTGCTTCTGATGGGGCTGCCGGTTCTTGTTCTGCCGGTCATCGGCATCAAGCTGATCTACGCCTGGCGCAGTTGGGCAGAGCGTAATTCCGAGGCGCGGCGGCGCCTTGTCCTGGGGACCCTCGTCAGTTTCGCCTGGGGCCTTGGTACCGCGATCCCCTTGGCCATGTTTGCGCCCACCCTTCTCGCCGGTTGAGCGGCGCGGCCACAGCCCCTACATTCAGCGTGACACGCGCAGGAGTTTTCCGATGTTCTCTATTCCCGGCAAGCAGGCCGTCACCCTTACCCCATCCGCGACCAAGCAGATCGCGAAGCTTATGGCGCAGGGCGGCACGAAGGGGCTGCGCATCGGAATCAAGAAAGGCGGGTGCGCGGGCATGGAATACACCATGGATTACGTGACCGAGATCGACGCCAATGACGAGGTGGTCGAACAGGATGGCGCGCGGGTGATGATCGCCCCCATGGCGCAGATGTTCCTGTTCGGGACCGAGATCGACTACGAGGTGTCGTTGTTGGAAGCGTCCTTCAAGTTCCGCAACCCGAACGTGACCGATGCCTGCGGCTGCGGCGAGTCGATCAAGTTCAAGGAACTTGACGAGTTGGAAGCCGAACGCGCCGCCGCGCAAGGCGACTGACTTGGCCGTCGGCCGGGCCGATATCGACCACGCGGTCGAATTGTTCTCGGACCTTGGCAACATCACCACGCGAAAGATGATGGGCGGGTTGTGCCTGTATCACGAGGGCACGATCTTCGCGATCCTGATGAGCGACGGTTCGCTCTGGCTGAAGGGCGCAGGCGAGATGATCGACGTTCTGGAGGCCGAGGGCTGCACGCGCTGGACCTACCAGCGCGAGGGGAAAGCGCCTACGCAGATGCCGTATTGGTCTATGCCGGACGCGGCGCTGGACGATCCCGATCTTGCCTGCGACTGGGCGCGCCGCGCGCTGACGCATCTTTAGACTGGACAAACACGGCGCGCCTCTGCGCACCGCCCCCGGTTACCCTTTTGCCTGCAAATGGACGTAGGTCTCGTTGTAGCGCCGCGAGAGATGCTCTCCGGCAAGGATCACGTCGCTCGACCCCATCGGAGCGACATTCGTGTCATGGTTGGGGTTGAAGAACAGCGGCACCGAGATCCGTTCGTCCGGCCCGCCAACGACACGATGAAGCGTGGCGCGCACGCGCCCGCCGGTCCACATCTCCAGCATTTCGCCGAAATTCACCACGAAGGTGCCCGGGTCGGCCAGCACGCCCAGCCACGAGCCGTCGCGCATTTCAACCTCCAGCCCCGGCTGACCATCGGTCGCCAGCAGCGTGACACAGCCATAGTCGGTATGGGCGGCGATGCCGAAATCCTTGTCGCCCGCCCAACCGGGCCGCGCCGGATAGTAATTGCCGCGCAAAAGCGCCATGGGACGCGAGAACTTGTCCGCGAAATAGTCGCCATCCTCGCCGATGGCCCGCGCGATCCCCGACAGCAGGTCCAGCGCGACGCCGCGCGCAGCCTCGAAATACCCCTCGACCACGGCCCGGAAGCCGTCGGGCGCATCCGGCCATCGGTTCGGGGCGTAGAACTGCATGCTGGTCAGCGGATCGCCCTCGGGCAGCGTGATGCCGCAGTCGAACACCTCCTTGTAATCCGGGTTCGCGGTCGGATCGACCTGCTCGGATCGCGAGGCGCCCCATCCCCGGTTCGATCCGGTGGCGGCCATGTCGACACCGGCCTTCTCGGCCTCGGGCAGGTGAAAGAAGGCGCGGTAGGTCTCAATCACCCGCGACACGCGCTCGGGCGTCAGCGCCGTGTTTTCCAGCGTGAGAAAGCCGGTCTCGAAAGCCCCTTCGCGCACCTGCGCCATGGCCTCGGCCTCCCCGCGCGCCAGTGCCGCCGCGTCGATTTTCGGGATCATCGTATCATTCCCCTGCCTCATGGCCGCCTTGACCACTTGGCGCTTCCTTGCCATCCCAAGGGGACAAAGGACAAGGAGTGAGTGGCATGCGCGTCAAGCTGGCGGCTGGAAACTGGAAGATGAACGGCACCCGCGCGGCGTTGGCCGAGGTGGACACGCTGGTGGCCGAACATGGCGCGGCCTCTGTCGAGGTACTGCTTTGCCCGCCCGCGACGCTGCTTGGCGCGATGGCCGAGCGGATCGGCGATGCGCAGATCGCCGTCGGCGGCCAGACCTGCCATCCCGAAGCCTCGGGCGCGCATACCGGCGACATCTCGGCCGAGATGCTGGCCGATGCGGGGGCGACCTATGTCATCCTCGGCCATTCCGAACGCCGCGCCGACCATGGCGAGAGCAACGACATGGTCCGGGCACAGGCCCGCGCCGCGCTGGCGGCCGGTCTGAAATGCGTCATCTGCGTGGGCGAGACCGAGGCCGAGCGCGATGCCGCCAACACGCTCGACATCATCTCGGGGCAATTGGCCGGGTCGATCCCCGACCTGTCGACTGGGGAAAGCCTTGTCGTGGCCTATGAGCCCGTCTGGGCGATCGGCACCGGCCGCACGCCGACGCTGGACCAGATCGGCGAGGTGCATGACTACATCCGGGCCGAGCTGGAGCGCCGTTTCGGCACCGGCGTCGGGCGCTCGGTCCGTCTGCTTTACGGCGGGTCGGTGAAACCCTCGAACGCGGCCGACATCTTTGCCGTCTCGAATGTCGACGGTGCGCTGGTCGGGGGCGCCTCGTTGAAGGCCGCGGATTTCGGCGGGATCATCGACGCGCTGGAACAGGCCTGAGCCAAGGTACAGTCCAACGAAAAGGGCCGTCCGCTTTCGTCGCGGGCGGCCCTTTCTGGTTTTGCCGGCTTACTCGGTCGCGGGGACGAACCGTTCCGTCGCGATCCGGATGATGCCCTGGTAACCCTCGGAATACTGCACCACCGACAGCAAGTAGCGGCCCGGATCGAGGCGGACGGCCAATTGGCTGTTGAGCGTCCCGTTCGCGTCATCGTTGAAGGCGATCTCGCGACCCAGATCATCGAACAGGGCGATCATCGGGTCGCTGTCGGTCACCTCGACCGCGTCGATCAGGAGCATCCCGCGCGATGGCATCTCGAAGGCGAACCATTCGGCGTTGCGGCCAGACACCTGTGCGTCGCGCACCGCGCGCGGCGGCAGCGGCCCCATGTCGACGAAAGGCCAGGAGCCGTCCATCGGCGGCGCGGCCTCGCCCGACGCATAAAGCTCGTTGAGCGCAGCCTGCTGGTCGTAACGCATCACGCGCACGGTCACCGGCAAGTCCGGGTTGGAGAGCGCCCGGATCCCGATGCAATAGTCGCCCGCCGGCAGCGGCTCGGTGAAATCGATCCGGCTGTTGAGGCTCTGGTAATCGTCGTTCTCGGCCAGCAGCGTCCCCTGCCCGTCGAAGATGTAGATATAGGGATCGGCGCTGGGGTTCTCGGCCCGGATCGTCAGGGGTTCCGGCGCGCCAAGCGTGAAGCGGTAATAGGGAACACCGCTGATCGTGTTGGTCGCCTCGGCCCCGCCCTCGTCCAGAACAGGCGCAAGCGGTCCGGCCCCCAGCATCGTGGCGGGCGTGTCGGGAAGACACGGGTCAATGCCTACGAAAATCGGGCCATCCGGCGGGAAGACATCGCCACCGCCGACGAACCCGCCCGAGAGGCCCTCGGTGATCGCGGCATGCGTCAGTTGGCCGACAGCGATATCCGCGACCAGGCCGGTACCGCCGAAACCGCGCGTGGCAAGGCAATACTCGCCCGGCTGAAGCGGGGTTTCCGCGCGCGAGGCCAGCCCCCCGCCCGAGTCGTCGTCGGTCACAACCAGCGCCCCCGAGGCGTCGTAAAGCTCGATCACCGAGTCGCCGCCGGGCGCCGGTTGCGCCTCGACCCGGATTTCCATGGGCTGGCTCAGCGAGAACAGGGCCACGGCATTGCCGCCCGAGGGGACCTCTTGCCCCGTCAACACGAGAGCGCCCGTCGCGGCAGCGATATCGGATTGCTCCGGCGACCCGCCGATCCAGGTGCCCCCCGGACCGATGCCGCCGCACTCGACGCCTTGAGCCATCACGGGCGCACCGGCAAAGGCCAGAATGGCCCCGGCTGCGGCTGCGCTCAAATTCAATTTCATCGCAATTCCTCCAATGAGCCGGGGCGTGGTCAGTCCACCGGCCCAGGGAGCCTAACAAGGGCCGCCGCGCCAGCGCCAGAAAAAGCGGCGCGGCGCGGCGGGGAATTTTCTACCTTTGATGACGCAGCTTTGCCGGGCGCAGGGATCGGGTCAGAGGTTTTCGCCGCGGATCGCCTCGCACACGGCGTCCGTCACCTCTTGCGTGGTGGCGCTGCCGCCCACATCCGGCGTCAGGATGCCATCGGCGCAGACCTTTTCGACGGCCCGCATCAGGCGCGCGGCGGCGTCCGCCTCGCCCAAATGCTCCAGCATCTGGCTCGCCGTCCAGAAGGTCGCCACCGGGTTGGCGATGCCCTTGCCGGTGATGTCGAAGGCCGAGCCGTGGATCGGCTCGAACATGGACGGGTTGCGGCGTTCGGGGTCGATGTTTCCGGTGGGCGCGACGCCAAGGCTGCCCGCCAGCGCCCCGGCGAGGTCGGACAGGATGTCGGCATGCAGGTTGGTCGCCACGATCGTGTCGAGGCTTTGCGGGTTCTTCACCATGCGCACGGTCATGGCATCGACCAGCATCTTGTCCCATGTCACGTCCGGGAAGTCCTTGCTGACCTCGGCCGCGATTTCATCCCACATCACCATGCCGAAACGCTGAGCGTTCGATTTCGTGACCACGGTCAAAAGCTTGCGGGGGCGGCTTTGGGCAAGGGCAAAGGCATAGCGCATGATCCGCTCGACCCCGGTGCGGGTGAAGATCGAGACCTCGGTCGCCACTTCCTCGGGCTGACCCTGGTGCGCGCGGCCGCCAACGCCGGAATACTCGCCTTCGGAGTTTTCGCGCACGATCACCCAGTCGAGGTCACCGGGGCCGACACCGGCCAGCGGCGAGGTGATACCGGGCAGGATCTTGGTTGGGCGCACATTGGCGTATTGGTCGAAGCCTTGGCAGATCGGCAGGCGCAGGCCCCAGAGCGTGACGTGGTCGGGCACATCCGGCGCGCCGACGGCCCCGAAGAAGATCGCGTCGAACGCCTTGATCTGGTCGCGGCCATCCTCGGGCATCAGCGCGCCTTCACGCTTGTAGCGCTCCGACCCCCAGTCGAACTCGGTGACGTCCAACTCGAACCCGCCATCGCGCCGCGCCAGGGCCTCCAGCGCCTGAAGCCCTGCGGCAATCACCTCGGGGCCAATGCCGTCGGCGGGAATGGCTGCGATCTTGTAGGTTTTCATCTTGAGGGTCCTTGCTGCAGGCGCGGAGGAGCTTGCGATGGTCGCAACGCCGCGCGGGTCATCGTCCGCGCGACATGTCGCAACTCTGCCCTGCAACGGCAATATCTGCTCGATCATATAAAAATTTGATATTATTAGGGGCGTATGGAACTTCGCCAACTCAGATGCCTGATCGCCGTCGCCGACACGCTGCATTTCGGCCGCGCGGCCCAGAAGATGGATATGCTGCCCGCCTCGTTCGGACGGCAGATCAAGCTGCTAGAAGACAGCCTCGGCAGCCGCCTGCTGGTGCGCACGACGCGCCATGTCTCGCTGACCGAGGCCGGGCGCAGTTTCGTCGAGGGCGCGCGCGATATCGTGGCCCGCGCCGACCGGCTGGAAGCAGCCTTTCGCGCCGAGGAGCTGGATCGCCGGGCCGTCTTGCGCATCGGGGCGATTGACAGCGCGGCGGCGGGCCTGCTGCCGCAACTGCTGCCGCATCTGCGCCAGGCCCACCCCGAGATCGAGGTCGAGATCTTCGAACAGAAGACCATCCGGCTCTTGCCGCGTCTTCTGTCGGGCCGACTGGACATCGCGCTCGTGCGCCCACCCGAGAGCCGCGATCCCCGCCTGCGGTTTCGCGCGCTCTTCCACGAGACCGCCGTCGTCGCGGTGCCCGAGGAGCACAGGCTGGCTGGGCGGGACGCCGTCACGGTTGGCGACATGGCCGACGAGCCGTTGATCGTGCCCGACCGGCGGTCGCGCCCGCACAGCCATGACCTGACGATGAAACTGTTTCTCGAAGCCGGCTACAGCGCGCGCGTTGTCCAGATCGCCGAAGAAAAACAGACGATTGTCAGCCTCGTCGGCACCGGTGTAGGCCTTGCCATCGTGCCGAAATGGGCATCCCGGCTGGCCATCGATGGCGTTGCGTTCGTGCCGCTGACGCTGCCGTCTGACGCGGTACGGGACAAGCTGTCGCTATCGGCTGTCTGGTTGCGGGATACCCGCCACCCCGCCCGGAGCGCATTTCTCGACGTGCTTGAAGCACAGTTGGGCGATCTGGCCGAAACCGCGTAGGTTTATTCAAGAATATTATATATTCACACTTTCCCCATCGCTCCCGTTTTTACCTTGAGCGACGCACCGCGTGCTCTATACCTTCACCGCAATGCGCCTCGGAGGGGTGCATGCCGCGAAAGACAGGGCCTGAGGCCCGGCGGCAAAGAACAGTGGAGGACTACATGAAAACGAACGCATTTGCGAAATTCACCGTCGTTGCGACGGCGACGGCCTTGACGACGGGCATGGCCTTTGCCGAAGCGCACGCGGACCGCGAAGGTTGGCCGGAAAGCTTCACCGTCGGCACCGGCTCGCAGGGTGGCACCTATTTCGGCTACGGCTCGGGCTGGGCCGGTATCGTGTCGGAAGAACTGGGTGTGTCCGGCGGCGCCGAAGTCACCGGTGGCCCGATGCAGAACATGGCGCTGGTTCACACCGGCGAGCTGCCCTTCGGCATGACCACCATGGGCCCCGCGGCTGAATCGATCGCCGGTGGCAACCCGATCGCGCCCGGTCTGCAGATGACCAATGCCTGCGCGATGTTCCCGATGTACCAGACGCCCTTCTCGATCACGGCGCTGTCCTCTTCGGGTATCACCACGGTCGCGGATATCCCGGACGGTGCGCGCATCGGCTTCGGCCCCGCAGGCTCGACCTCGGACACCTACTTCCCGCGCATGATGGAAGAACTGGGCGTCAACTTCGAGCGCCGCAACGGCGGCTGGTCGGACCTTGGCGGTCAGCTTCAGGATGGCCTGCTTGACGTCATCGCCTTCGCCGCGGGCGTGCCGGTTCCCGCCGTGTCGCAGCTCGAAGTGCAGACCGACATCAACATCATCGAGTTCACCGAAGAGGAACAGGCCCAGATCATCGAGGCCTTCCCCGTGGCAGCCTTCGACATCGCGGCCGATGCCTACACCACGCTGGAAGAGCCGGCCCGCTCGGTGTCGATGTGGAACTTCGCCATCGCCAACTGCGACCTGCCGGAAACCTTCGTCTACGCCGTCGTGGACGCGGTCATGTCGGATAACGAGCGCATGGTGAACACCCACCGCGCCGCCCGTTCGACCCTGCCCGAGTTCTGGGATCGCAACACGGTGATGATGTGGCACCCCGGTGCCGCGCGCTGGTTCGAAGAGAACGCAGGCGCCGACATCTCCGATGACATGATCCACGGCGACATGTAAAACGTCCGGACCGGGTGGAACGGCCCGTCCGGTCCGACACGAAAAAGGGCCGCGTCCAACTCTGGGCGCGGCCTCTTTACAAGCCCCGACGGACAGGGGCATGACGACCGAAACTAGGGTCACGGGGGGACAGGACATGAGCGATCAGGACAAGAAGGTCGAAGACGACCAGATCGAGGGAACCGTCCTCGCCGAAGGCGTCGATGAAGAACCGATCGAGTCCAACCGTCGGCTGTTCGAGGGCAAGGGGTACCTTGTCATCGCCACGCTCTCCACGATCTATGCCGCGTTCCACATGATCGCGCTGAACGGCGTTTCGATTTCCGATTGGACGGGGATCGAGATCCCGTTCCTGCCGCAATTCCCGATGGAGACGTGGAATTTCCGGATCGTCCACATCGCCGGCGCGCTGGCGCTCGGATTCCTGTTGTTTTCCGCCCATACCTTCGACGGCAAGGAGCACAAGGACACGCCGTGGCTGTCCATCATCGCCGCGATCCTGTTGATCCCTGCGGGCGTCGCGGGCTTCACTGCCATCGGCTTCATGCAGACCATCGCCTCGGGCGAGCTGCCGCAGATGGGCGGTCTGACCACATGGGCCGCCTTCCCCGGAACCGAGATCTACCAGACCGAGATCCGGTGGTTCGGCATCCCGCTGCTGATCGCAACCGGCGGGGCCATCGTGACCGGCTGGCTGGAACGGCGCGGGCGCGAACGCTACGCCGCCTCGGACGTGGTTCTGGCCGCCTGTGCGGTCGTCGTCGGCATCTACCTCGTCGCCATCTACGGCACAGCCGCGCGCAACTCGGTCGGCACCCCCTTTGTGCCCATCGGGGTCGCCTTTGCCGCAACCGCCGGGGCCGCGATGATCCTCGAACTGACGCGCCGCGTGGCGGGCCTCGCGCTGGTGGTCATCACGGGCATCTTCCTGCTCTACACGTTCACGGCGCACCTGCTGCCCGGCATCCTCGCCGTGTCGAACGCCTATAGCTGGCAGCGCTTCTTCGGCCATGTCTATTCGGACGCGGGCATCCTTGGGCCGACGACGGCCGTGTCCTCGACCTACATCATCCTTTTCATCATTTTCGCCGCCTTCCTGCAGGCCTCGAAAGTGGGCGACTATTTCGTCAACTTCGCCTTTGCCGCCGCAGGGCGCGCGCGCGGCGGCCCCGCCAAGGTGGCGATCTTCGCCTCGGGCCTGATGGGGATGATCAACGGCACCTCGGCTGGCAACGTGGTCGCCACCGGGTCCCTGACCATCCCGCTGATGAAGCGGGTCGGCTACCAGAAGAAGACCTCGGGTGCGATCGAGGCCGCGGCCTCGACCGGTGGGCAGATCATGCCGCCAATCATGGGCGCAGGCGCCTTCATCATGGCCGAGATCACCGGCATTCCCTACCAGGAGATCGCCATTGCCGCGATCATCCCGGCGATCCTCTATTTCGCGTCGATCTACTTCATGGTCGATTTCGAGGCTGCCAAGCTGCACATGCGCGGCATGCGTGAAGACGAGCTTCCCAAGTTCCGCGCCCTGGTGAAACAGATCTACCTGTTCGTGCCGATCGTGATCCTGATCGTGGCGCTGTTCCTTGGCTATTCCGTGATCCGGGCCGGAACGCTCGCAACGGTCGCAGCGGCCGTGGTCAGTTGGCTGACGCCGCACCGGATGGGGCTAAGGTCGATCCTCAAGGCGTTTGAACTGGCCGGTGTCATGTCGATCCAGATCATCGCGGTCTGTGCGGCGGCAGGCATCATCGTGGGCGTCATCAGCCTGACCGGCGTCGGCGCACGATTCTCGGCGGTTCTGCTCGATCTGGCGGGCGCATCGAACCTGCTGGCCCTGATCTTCGCCATGGGCATTGCGATCCTGCTTGGCATGGGCATGCCCACGACGGCCGCCTACGCCGTGGCGGCCTCGGTCGTTGCGCCGGGTCTTGTCAGCCTCTTCGTCGAGAACGGCATGGAGCAAAGCACCGCCACGCTGACGGCGCATTTCTTCGTCTTCTACTTCGCCGTGGTCTCGGCCATCACGCCACCCGTGGCGCTGGCCAGTTACGCCGCCGCCGGCATCTCGGGGGCCAACCCGATGGAAACCTCGGTTGCGTCCTTCAAGATCGGCATCGCGGCCTTCATCGTGCCCTTCATGTTCTTCTACAACAGCGCCATCCTGATGGAGGGCAGCGCGTTCGAGATCATCCGTGCCGGCATTACCGCGACCTTCGGCGTGTTCCTTCTGTCCTCGGGCGTGCAGGGCTGGTTCATGGGCGGGCGCACCGCGTGGTTCCTGCGCGTGGGCCTGATTGTCGCCGCCCTGTTCATGATCGAGGGCGGCCTGGTCAGTGACGTGATCGGCATCGGTGCCGCGGTCGGCATCTTCTTCATCCAGAAGGTCATCCGTCCGGACCCGAACGCGACCATCTCGGTGCGCGGCGCCGACTGACCGTCCACCTGGACACCCAAGCAAACCGGCGGTGCCTAAGGGCGCGGCCGGTTTTCTTTTGGCGGGGGCTGGGAACCGGACGGCCTTTGCGCCACAACCACGGTCATGAAGACCTTGCACCAATCCCCCACCGACGACGCGTTCGTCCAGAACCCCTACCCGTTCTATGCCCGCGCGCGCGCTGTCGGTCCGCTTGTGGTCTGGGCCGAGTACGACATGCCGGTGGCCACGACGCATGAGGCCGTGAACGCGTTCCTGCGCGACCGGCGGTTCGGGCGCGAACCGATCACCGCCTTGCCGATCCCCGACCACCTCGCGCCGTTCTACGCCGTCGAGGCACATTCGATGCTGGAGCTTGAGCCGCCACGCCATACGCGGCTGCGCGGCCTCGTCCTGCGCGCCTTCACCTCGCGCCGGATCAAGGCCATGGCGCCCGAGATCGACACCCTGTCCCGCGACCTGATCGCGCAATTTCCCGACGCGCCCTTCGACCTGCTCGATGCCTTCTGCCGCCCGATCCCGGTGATCGTCATCGCCCGGCTGCTGGGGGTGCCCGAAGAGATGGCCCCCGATCTGCTGCGCTGGTCCAACGCGATGGTCATGATGTACCAGGCCGGGCGCACACGGGCGGACGAAGACCTTGCCGTCGCCGCCACGGAAGAGTTCGTCGCCTTCATGCGCGACTATATCGACCGCCGCAGGACCGACCCGCGCGATGACCTGATCTCGGCCCTGATCGCGGCAGAGGAGGACGGCGCCAAGCTCTCGACGGACGAGATGATCACCACCTGCATCCTGCTCCTGAATGCCGGGCACGAGGCGACGGTTCACACGATGGGCAATGGGGTGAACCTCGCGCTCGACCGCGGCCTTCGCCCGGCGGGCGATGCCGAGGGCTTCGTCGAAGAGATCCTGCGCCTCGATCCGCCGCTGCATCTGTTCACGCGTTGGGCCTACGAAGATGTCGCGTGTTTCGGCCACCAGTTCCGGCGCGGCGACCAGGTGGGCCTTCTGCTGGCCTCGGCAGGGCAGGACGACAGGGCCTATCCCGATGCGACCCGTTTCGACCCGACCCGCGCCGGCCCGGCCAACCTCGCCTTCGGTGCGGGGCTGCATTTCTGCGTCGGAGCGCCCCTCGCACGGCTGGAGCTACAGATTGCCCTGCGCAACCTTTTCGCGCTTTGCCCGGACCTGCGATTGGCCGACCCCGCACGCTACGCGGATATCTACCATTTCCACGGGCTGGAGCGCCTGATGGTCACGCGTTGAGGGTCAGACCCGCCGCCTCCAGCGCAGCCGCGATCTGATCGCGCTTGGCCAGCGCAGCCTTGCGCCCCGCCTCAATCGCCTTTTCCGCCTCGAAGAAGGACAGGGCCGACAGGTCCGTCAGATCGACCTCGATGCTCACATCCGGCGGATCGGCCGCCGCGCGGGTCCGGCGCAGGTATTCGGTCAGCATGTCGAGCGCCGCGTTGACCGCTTCGATGGCTTGCGGGGCCGGCTGGTCGGCGGCCTCGTCCGGCTCCGGACGCCAGTCCTGCGGGAGCAAATCCATGAATCGCTGCTCCAGCGCGGCCCAGATCCCCGCGCCCTCTTCGGCCTCCGGCACCCAGACCCGCCCTGAGGGTTTCGCATTCGGGTTGACGGCAATGATCACATCCGCCCCGCGCGCCCGCGCCACGGAGACAGGGACGGGGTTGGTCAGGCCACCATCGACCAGCCAATGCCCGTCGATGGACTGCGGCGTGAATAGCCCCGGAATGGCCAGGGACGCCCGGACAGCGGGCAGCAACGGCCCCTGCCCCAGCCAGATCTCGCGCCCGTTATCCAGCCGGGTCGCCACGGCGGTGAAAGAGCGCGACAGGCTCTCGATCTCGCAATCGAGGCCCCATTCGGACAGGACATTGGCGATCTCGCGCCCCGCCACCAGCCCGCCCGCGGACAGGCGCAGGTCGACAAGGCTGAGAAACCTGGAATGGGTCAGCGCCAAGGCCCAGTCCGTCAGGTTTGACCGGACACCGCCCGCCTCTGCCGCGCCCACCAGCGCCCCCATCGAGCAGCCCGCCACGATATCAGCCTCGACGCCCATCTCGTCCAGAACGGACAGAACCCCGAGGTGGCACCACCCCCGCGCGCCACCCGACCCAAGCGCCAACCCGATTTTCGGCCGTCGTGCCATCGCACCACCCCCGGTGACCAGTTCGCCCGATCTTTATCCTGAAAAATATGCCCGCCGGAGGCAAGCCGCGGAGGGGGCTCAAGGCCCCCGCCGTGGCTTCACCGGGCGACGCGTGACACGCGGCGCGCCCATGGGCCGGTCACTCGGCGGCGTGCTTGCGGGGCTGCAACATCGGCTTGAGATAGCGCCCGGTATGCGAGCGTTCGACCTCGGCCACCTCTTCCGGCGTGCCTTCGGCCACGATCTGGCCGCCGCCATCGCCGCCTTCCGGGCCGATATCGACAATCCAGTCGGCGGTCTTGATGACGTCGAGGTTGTGCTCGATCACCACCACGGTGTTGCCCTGCTCCACCAGTTCATGCAGCACCTCGAGCAGCTTCTTCACATCCTCGAAATGCAGGCCCGTCGTCGGCTCGTCGAGGATATAGAGCGTGCGTCCCGTGGACCGCTTGGCCAGTTCCTTCGACAGCTTGACCCGCTGCGCCTCGCCGCCCGAAAGCGTCGTCGCCTGCTGGCCCACCTTGATATAGCCCAGCCCGACCCGCACCAGCGCGTCCATCTTTTCGCGGATCGAGGGCACCGCCTTGAAGAATTCCTGCGCGTCCTCGACCGTCATGTCGAGCACATCGGCAATCGATTTGCCCTTGAACTTGATCTCCAGCGTCTCGCGGTTGTAGCGCGCGCCCTTGCAGGTCTCGCAGGTGACGTAGACGTCCGGCAGGAAGTGCATCTCGATCTTGATGACCCCGTCGCCCTGGCACGCCTCGCAGCGCCCGCCCTTGACGTTGAAGCTGAAGCGCCCGGGCTTGTAGCCCCGCGCCTTGGCCTCGGGCAGGCCTGCGAACCAATCGCGGATCGGCGTGAAGGCGCCGGTATAGGTCGCCGGGTTCGACCGCGGCGTGCGCCCGATGGGCCGCTGGTCGATGTCGATCACCTTGTCGAGATGTTCCAGCCCCTTGATCGTCTCGCAGGGCGCAGGCGTCTGGCGCGCGCCGTTCAGCTTCATCGAGGCGGTCTTGAACAGCGTTTCGATGGTCAGGGTCGACTTGCCGCCGCCGGAGACGCCGGTCACGCAGACGAACTTGCCCAAGGGGAACTTGGCCGTCACCTCCTTGAGGTTGTTGCCGGTCGCCTTGACCACGGTCAAGGATTTCCCATTTCCCTTGCGGCGCTTGGCCGGCACCGAAATTTCGCGCGTGCCCGACAGGTATTGCCCGGTGATCGAGGCCGGATCGGCGGCGATTTCCGCCGGCGTGCCCTGTGCCACGATCTGGCCGCCATGCACACCGGCTCCGGGGCCGATGTCAAAGACGTAATCGGCCTCGCGCACGGCCTCTTCGTCATGTTCGACCACGATGACCGTGTTTCCCTGGTCCCGCAGGTTCTTCAGCGTCGTCAGCAGCCGGTCGTTGTCGCGCTGGTGCAGACCGATGGAGGGTTCGTCCAGCACGTAAAGCACCCCGGTCAGGCCGGACCCGATCTGGCTGGCCAAGCGGATACGCTGGCTTTCGCCGCCCGAGAGCGTCCCGGCATTGCGGCTGAGCGTCAGGTATTCGAGGCCGACATTGTTCAGGAACCCAAGCCGCTCGCGGATTTCCTTGAGGATCGCCCGGGCGATTTCGTTCTTCTGTTGGGTCAGGTGCGCGGGCACCGTCTCGCACCACTTGAACGCCTCCTTGATCGACATCTGCACGACCTGCCCGACATGCAGGCCCGCGATCTTCACCGCCAATGCCTCTTCGCGCAGCCGGTACCCGCCACAGGCGCCGCAGGGGCGGTTGTTCTGGTAGCGTTCGAACTCTTCGCGGATCCAGGCGCTGTCGGTCTCGCGATAGCGGCGCTCCATGTTGGGGATCACCCCTTCGAAGCTGCGCTCGACCTGGTAGACGCGCCCGCCCTCGTCGTAGCGGAACTTGATTTCCGTCTCGCCCGACCCGCGCAGGAACACCTGCTGCACGTCAGACGGCAGGTCCTTCCACTTGGTCTTGGGGTCGAACCCGTAGTGTTTGGCGATGGCCTGGATCGTTTGCAGGAAATAAGGCGACTTGCCCTTGCGCCACGGCGCGATTGCCCCGTCTTCCAGCGACAGCGCCGCGTCGGGCACCATCAGGCGCTCGTCGAAGAACAGCTCGACGCCAAGCCCGTCGCATTTCGGGCAGGCCCCGAAGGGCGCGTTGAAGGAAAACAGCCGCGGCTCGATCTCGGGGATGGTGAAACCCGAAACCGGGCAGGCGAAATTCTCGGAGAAGGTGATGCGTTCGGGCTCCCCCTCTTCCTCGCGCGGGGCGGTTTCGAGAATGGCGATCCCGTCGGCGAGATCCAGCGCGGTGCGGAAACTGTCGGCCAGCCGCGTCTCGGCGCCCTCGCGCACCACGATACGGTCGACCACGACGTCGATGTCATGGCGAAATTTCTTGTCCAGCGTCGGCGGTTCGTCCAACTCGTAGAAGGACCCATCCACCTTCACCCGCTGGAAGCCCTGCTTGCGCAGTTCGAGGAATTCCTTGCGATACTCGCCCTTGCGATCGCGCACGATGGGGGCCAGCAG
This sequence comes from Maritalea mobilis, assembly GCF_019800885.1. Classification (GTDB taxonomy): domain Bacteria; phylum Pseudomonadota; class Alphaproteobacteria; order Rhodobacterales; family Rhodobacteraceae; genus Roseibacterium; species Roseibacterium beibuensis. The sequence continues at coordinate 294,671 of NZ_JAHVKE010000001.1, read as the reverse complement.
GTAGGCGCGCGTCCCCTCCTCCATCGCCATGACCCGGTCGACCATGTCCTGCACCTGCTGCGCTTCGATGGGCTGGCCGGTGGCGGGCGAATAGGGCGTGCCCGCCCGCGCGAACAACAGGCGCAGGTAGTCGTAGATCTCGGTCACCGTGCCGACCGTCGAGCGCGGGTTCTTGCTGGTGGTCTTCTGCTCGATGGAAATCGCGGGGCTCAGGCCGCTGATGTGATCGACATCGGGCTTTTCCATCATGTCGAGGAATTGCCGTGCATAGGCCGACAAGCTTTCGACATAGCGCCGCTGCCCCTCGGCATAGATCGTGTCGAAGGCAAGCGAGGATTTGCCCGAGCCGGACAGGCCCGTGATCACCACCAACTGGTCGCGCGGAATATCGAGGTCGATATTCTTGAGGTTGTGCTCGCGCGCGCCGCGCACCTCGATCTGCTTCAACTCGGGCATGGGGGAACCTGTCGTTAACCGTCTACGGGTAAATAGGGGAGCGGCGGTGAGTCTCCAACTGAATTTTGAGAACATTGCGGGAACACGAGCCGCGCGTGATGCCGAAATCCGCAGAATGAGATTTCATTGGGCGGACCCGTTTCGCCCTGCCTGCGTTTGGAGGTTGCACCGCGCGGAGGCACCATGACGGATTTCATTGCACAGCACGCCCAGGCCATCTCTCCCCTGGCCAATCTGGCCATGGTGGCGATCTGGTTGATCTACCTGCAGGTTTTCCTCACGACCTATCGCCGCCAAAGGCGCAGTTCGATCCACATCGACCGCGGCGCGGCCAAGGGCGAAAACGCGCGCTGCCTCGTCACCAATATGGGACAGGAGCCGATCTACCTGCTGGCGGTGGTCGTGGATTTCGGCCAGCGGGACAGCACATCGCGCGCTGTTGTGACGGATCGCGATGAATTGAACGATGAGGCCGTGACATCCCCGTTGGAGCGTACGACGCAAGGCCCCCTGTGTCAGGGCGAGGTACGCGACCTCGGCAGCCTGGCGGATTTGATGAACCGGGCCCGCGCGCGCCTGAACGTGGAAATCGAGCGTGATGCGCTCAGGTCCATGTGGGTCACGGTGGTCGCGATTTCGGATCAGGGGACTCATCTGGTGGCAGCCAGCAAGTGCTTCGAAGCCAAGCATTTCGAGAGCGACGCGCCGATCTTCGTGCCGCAAACGATCTTGACGAAGCAGGTCCGGTCCCGGTGGCAGCGCCGAACGCTGCGGAATTGGCTGGAAGACCGCGACGAGCTTTAGCCCCGGACGGGCAAGGCCCGTGTCGCGGCGCGGTATGCCACCAGCGTCGCCGCGCCGCCCAACACTCCGATCGCGATCGCAAAGGGCAAGGAGGCGCCGGCGCCCAGGGCGGCGAGGAGCGGGGTGCCCGAAAAGGTGCCGACATTGCCAAGCTGCGCCAAGGCCCCGTTGGAAAGCGCGCGGTCGGACGCCGTTTCGTTCAACCAAGGCACGGCGGCGAACCCGGCCCCGGCCACGACACCGCTGACCGCCATGGCGATCACGGCCAGACCCGGCGCCAGCGGCCCGGCCGCCCATGTCGCCGCGAAAAGGATCGCCATGAGGAAAAACCCGAACGGGACCAGACGACCCGGCGCGATGCGACGCGCCAGAACGCCCGCCGCCAGGGACCCGGCCAACCCGGCAAGGGGCAGGACGGCCGCCAGCCAGCCGGCCCCAAGGGCTTGGGGGAGATAGGTGACCAAGGCGAGGAACAGGGCCGCGTAGATGCCGTGGCCGAGCGCCGGGGCGAACAGGCGCGGCGTGGCATAGATCGCCAGGTGATCGGCAAGGCCCGGCGCGGCGCGACGCTCCCCGCTAACACCGCGCGGCAGCATGCGCCAAAGGACAAAGGCAATAAGCCCGGCAAGCCCGGCATGGACGCCGTAAACCCAACCGGCGGATTCGCCTGCCAGAACCGCCGTCAGGCTAAAGCCCACGCCGAAGAAGGTCGCCCAAAGCCCCATGACCATCGGGCGGTCGCGGTCACTGGCCAGCCCCGCCATCAGCGTGGGGATCGCGACAACAAGGCCGAGATGCCCCGCGCCTTCAAACACGCGTAGCCCCATCAAAACGGGAAAGGGCGGCAAACTCGCCTGCAACGCCCCGGCCGCAGCCGAGACACCAAGCGCGATCAGGATCGCGCGTCGCGGTCCGAGGCTGGCCACGACACCCCCGGCCAGCACACCGAAAAGCACCCCAATCACCGCCACGCCGGACACGGCAAAGGCGACGGGCGCGCCGGGATAGGCACGCTCCAGCGCGTCGAGGGTGACGGAAACCTTGGCGAACTGCGCGGCGGCCACCAGCCCGGCAAGGTACAGCGCCCCGATAAGGGGCCAGGGGGTGGCTTGACGCGTCATGTGGCGGGCTTCGCACCGCGCCGCATGGCCGTCAAGCAAGCATGCGATGACGCTGCGGAAATCCCGACCTTTGCGGAAATGGCGACTCGGCCTAGCCTGCGGACGAGGCCGTGGTGTCCCACTGCCAATGCGCAAGCCAAATTACATTCTCGACGATAAGGACATCTTCAGATGCGCCGCATATTTTACGCCCTTCTCACCTTGCTTCTTCTGCCCTTCGCCGCCGTGGCGCAAGCTCCTGACCGGGCGAACACGATCCTCGTGCTGGACGGATCGGGGTCGATGTGGGGCCAGATCGACGGCGTGAACAAGATCGTCATCGCCCGCGAGGTCATTGCGGATTTGCTTGGGGATATGCCGGACGAGCAATCGCTGGGGCTGACCGTTTACGGGCACCGCCAGCGCGGCAGTTGCACCGATATCGAGACCATCGTCGAGCCTGCCCCCTTCACGCAGGACCGCATCCTGGAGGCGGTCAATGCCATCAACCCGCGCGGACGCACGCCGATGACGGATGCCGTTGTCGCCGCGGCCCAGTCGCTGCGGCATACCGAGGAACCGGCGACCGTCATCCTCGTCTCGGACGGGATCGAGAACTGCAACCCCGACCCCTGCGCCATGGCCGCCGAGCTCGAGGCCGCAGGCGTGGGCTTCACCGCGCATGTCATCGGCTTCGACGTCGCCTCTGAACCCGAGGCGCGGGCGCAGATGCAGTGCATCGCCGACAATACCGGCGGCCTGTTCCTGACCGCCGACAACGCGTCGGAGCTGTCGGCGGCCCTTGAGCAAGTCGTCATGGCCCCGGCGATGCGACCCACGGCCCTGCGGATCGAGGCGCGGCTGACCCCCTCGGGCGGCGTGCCGGCGCGGCCCATTGGCTGGACGCTCCTGTCCGGCGCGGGCGAGGTTCTGTCGACCGGCACGCAAGGCCCCGCGATCACGACCGAGCTGATGCCCGGCGACTACGTGGCCCGCGCCACCCGCGCAGAAGCCGATGGCCCGGCCACCTACCAGACGGCGTTCAGTGTGATTGAGGGCATGCCCGGCCCCATCGTCGTGTCCATGCCCGACATCGTGGAAACCGTGCCCGTGACCTTTACCGCGCGGGTCGAACCGGACATGACCGTTCCTGCCTCGCCCTTGATCTGGACCCTGTTCGACGGCGCGGGGCAGCAATTGCTCGGGCCGGTCGAGGCGCCGGGCGGCAATGTCGCGCTGTTGCCAGGCGATTACCGCCTGTCGGTCTATCGCGTGGCGCAGGAAACCACGCATGAGGCCAGCTTCACCGTCGCCGCGAACACCCCGCAAGAGGTGATCATCCCCCTGCCCGCGCTGATGGTCGACGTGACCTTCTCGGCCCGGATCGGCGGCGAGGCGGGCCCCCTGATCACCGACCCGGTCATCTGGGAGGTGACGCCCCTTGCCACCGCGACCGAGATCGCACCGGCGAACCCGGCCGCGTTGGGCCTGACGCGCGGGGCCTACCGCGTCACCGCCTACTGGACGGCTCAGGAAATCGAACAGAGCGTTGATTTCGTCATCGTGGATCAGCCGCGCGAGATCGCCGTGGTCTTCCCTGAACCGCAACAGCGCGCGACGATCACCGCGCCGGCCAGCGCCGTGGCAGGCTCGACCATCGAGGTTGGCTGGGACGGCCCGAACGAGGCCAATGACTATATCGGCATCGGTCGCGCCGACGGCGAAGGCTCGGCCTGGGTGAACTACACCGAAACCAGCCGTGGCAACCCCGTCAGCCTTCTGATGCCAATCGAAGCGGGCGACTACGTGATCCAGTATTTCCTGCGCGACGGGCGCACGCCCATTGCCAGTGCGCCCATCACCGTCACACCGGTCGAGGCGTCGATCACGGCACCCGGCACCGCCGTGGCCGGCTCGACCATCGAGGTCGGATGGACCGGCCCCGCCTATGACGGCGACTATATCGGGATCGGACGGGCCGATGGCGGGGGCAGCGGCTGGGAGAACTATGTCGAGGCGCGCAACGGCTCTCCGATCCAGCTTCTGGTGCCCGTGACTCCGGGGGAATACCTGATCAGCTACTATGCCCGTCAGGACCGCACCCGGATCACCTCGGTGCCGATTACGGTCACGCCGGTCGAGGCCAGCATCACGGCCCCTGAGACCGCCGCTGCCGGATCGACCATCGAGGTCGGGTGGACCGGGCCTGGCTACCTCGACGATTACATCGGCATCGGACGCGCGGACGGCCAAGGCTCGGCCTGGGAGAATTACTTCAACGTCTCAGACGGCAATCCCGGCCAACTGCTCGTGCCGGAAACGCCGGGGGACTACGTGATCCAATATTTCCTTCGGCAGGACAGAACGCCCATCGCCAGCGCCACCATCACCGTGTCCGAGGTCGCCGCGTCGATCACGGCGCCGGCCACGGCAACGGTCGGATCGACCATCGAGGTCGGCTGGACCGGGCCGAACTACCGCGACGACTACATCGGCATCGGGCGCGCGGATGGGCAAGGCTCCGCCTGGGAGAATTACGCCTACACCCGCGACGGGACCCCGGCGCGCATCCTGATCCCGACGGAGCCGGGCGATTATCTGATCCAGTATTTCCTGCGACAGGATCGCACCCCCATCGCCAGCGCCCCCATCACCGTGTCCGAGGTGGGCGCGTCGATCACGGCTCCGGCCAGCGCCACGGCCGGATCCATGATCGAGGTCGGATGGACCGGACCCAACTATGCCGATGACTATATCGGCATAGGGCGGGCCGATGGGCAGGGTTCGGCCTGGGCCAATTACAGCTACACCCGCGACGGAAACCCGCTGAGCCTTCTGGTCCCCGCAGAACCCGGGGAGTACGTGATCCAGTATTTCCTGAACCAGGATCGCACCTCCATCGCGTCGGTTCCGATCACGGTCAGCGCCGTCGAGGCATCCTTGAGCGCGCCCGCAAGCGCCGTGGCGGGCTCGACCATCGAAGTGGGGTGGACGGGGCCGGATTACCGCGACGATTACATCGGTATCGGACGCGCCGATGGACAGGGGTCCGCTTGGGCGAACTACGCCTACACCCGAGACGGCAGCCCCGCCCGCCTTGTCATGCCGCCGGAACCGGGGGCCTACGTAATCCGCTATTTCCTCAACCAGGATCGAACCGCGATCGCCGAGGTTCCGATCACGCTCAGCCCGGTCGAGGCCTCGCTAACGGTGCCCGACACGGCGCAGGCCGGCACTACGATCGAGGTTGGTTGGACCGGACCGAATTACGACGGCGATTATATCGGGATCGGGCGGGCCGACGGGCAAGGCAGCCAGTGGGCACGATACGCCTACACCCGTGATGGTTCGCCGGCGCAGCTTCAATTGCCCGAGGAGCCGGGCGCCTACGTGATCCGCTATTTCCTCGACCAGGACCGCACCGCCGTGGCGTCGGTGCCGATCACGCTGGAGTAAGGGACGAAAAAGAAAAGGGCGGCCCCAATCGGGCCGCCCTTTGTCCTGAGCGCCGTGGCCTTCAGATGTGGATCACGCGGTCGAAGGCGTCGAGCACGGATTCGTGCATCATCTCGCTGAGCGTCGGGTGCGGGAAGACGGTTTCCATCAGGTCCTCTTCCGTGGTCTCCAGCTTCTGCCCCACGACATAGCCCTGGATCAGCTCGGTCACCTCGGCTCCGATCATGTGCGCGCCCAGCAGTTCGCCCGTCTTGGCGTCGAACACCGTCTTGATCATCCCCTCGGGTTCGCCCAGCGCGATGGCCTTGCCGTTGCCGATGAAGGGGAAGCGACCGACCTTGACCTGATGGCCCTTCTCCTTGGCTTTCGCCTCGGTCAGGCCGACGCTGGCGACCTGCGGATGGCAATAGGTGCAGCCTGCGATGCTTTCGGGTTTCACGGGGTGGACGTTGTTCTTGCCCGAGATCAGCTCGGCCACCATGACGCCCTCGTGCGACGCCTTGTGGGCCAGCCACGGCGCGCCGGCGATATCGCCGATGGCGTAGAGCCCCTCGACACCCGTGCGGCAGTAGGCGTCCGTCACGACATGGGTGCGGTCGATCTTCACGCCCAGCTTCTCAAGCCCGAGCCCCTCGGTGTTGCCGACGATGCCCACGGCCGAGATCACCGTGTCGAACTCGTGCTTTTCGACCTTGCCGTCCACCTCGATATGGGCGGTCACCTTGTCGGCCCCGCGATCGAGTTGCTTGACCATCGCCTTTTGCAGGATCTTCATCCCCTGCTTTTCAAAGGACTTCTTGGCGAAGGCGCTGATCTCGGCGTCTTCGACCGGCAGGATGCGGTCCATCACCTCGACCACGGTCGTCTCGGCGCCCAGCGTGTTGTAGAAGCTGGCGAACTCGATGCCGATGGCGCCCGAGCCGATAACCAGCAGTTTCTCGGGCATATGCGGCGGGGTCAGGGCCGTTTTGTAGGTCCAGACCCGCTTGCCATCGCCCTCCAGCCCGGGCAATTCGCGGGCCCGCGCCCCGGTGGCGAGGATGATGTTCTTGGCGGACAACTCCTCTGTGCCCTTGTCGGTCTTGACCGAGACCTTGCCCTTGGCAGGGATCGTGGCCTCGCCCATCACGACGGTGACCTTGTTCTTCTTCATCAGGTGCGCCACGCCGGAGCTGAGCTGCTTGGCCACCCCGCGCGAGCGTTTGACCACCGCGTCGATATCATACCCGATACCATCGGCCTTAAGGCCGAACTCCTTGGCGCGGTGCATCAGGTGGAACACCTCGGCCGAGCGCAGCATCGCCTTGGTGGGGATGCAGCCCCAGTTCAGGCAGATGCCGCCCATATGTTCGCGTTCAACGATGGCCACTTTCAGGCCAAGCTGGCTGGCGCGGATCGCGGCGACATAGCCGCCCGGCCCCGCCCCGATCACCACAACGTCAAAAGTCTCTCCGGCCACGGTCTGTCCTCCCGGCGAAATCCGATTTGTTCAACGTTAAACAAATTGGTCGCAGGACGCAAAGCCACGAAATTGCGCGCAAGGCAGGTTTTCCTGTCACGCAAGGCCCCCCGGGTCAGGCCGCCTGCACCTCGGACAGGATCGCGGCGTAGCCACCGTTCTCAAGGAAATCGCGCTCGGCCTCGGTCGAGACACGGCCAAGGGCCGCGTTCCGGTAGGGAAAGCGGTTGAAACGGCGGATGATCTCGCGATGCACCCGTGCATGCAGCAGGTTGTCCGTGCCCTCCATCCGCTCGGCCATCAGGCGCACGCAATGATCCTGATCGGTCAGCCGTTCAGAATGCATGAAGGGCATGTAGAAGAACTGCCGCATCGGCCCATCGACACGCATGTCCCAACCCCGTTCCAGCGCGTAGCAGGCAATCGTACGGGCGCGATCATCGGTGGCGAAGGCGCGCGGATCCTCGCGGAACATATTGCGCGGGAACTGGTCCAGCAGGATGATGAGGGACAGCGCCCCCGCCGGATTGGTCGCCCAGCCTTCATCCAGCGCGCCGCCAGCGGCCTCTTCCCACAAGGCCCCGAAAAGCTCGGTAATCTGCGCGTCGAACCCGTCGTCTTTCTTGTACCACATCTCTGGACCGGCCTTTTCCCAAAAGGCCAGCACCTTGTCTGCTCGATCGTCCATCTGCCGTGTCTCCTCCTCCAACAGGTGCCCGGTCTCGTCCTTTGGGACATGAAGCCGGCATCACTCCCCCGTCGCCGCCTCCTCCTCTGCGGCTTCGGCCAGTTCCTCGGCCGCTTCGACATACAACTCCTGCGCGGTCTCGACCGCAACCGGCGACGCGGCACCGGGCAGGATCGCGGCGTAGGAGACGGCCTCGTAATCCCCTTCATCGGCATAGGCCGACACACGTTGCGTCATCCGCCAGACCCCGTAGACTGCGACGAGGAACAGGATCACCGACATGAAGGACCAGAAGGCCGCGGGCCCCACCTGCCCCATGATCAGACCCATGACAGGCGGACCGGCGATGGCGCCCAGACCGTTCACGAAGATCAACCCGCCAGAGGCGGCGGCCATGTCCTCGGGTTCGAGGTAGTCGTTGGTATAGGCGATGATGAGCGCGTAAAGCGGTTGCACGAACCCGCCGGAGACGACGCCAACCGCCAGAACGACGGTGAAGACGTCCCCGAACATGGCCCCGACCAGCCCTGCCACCCCGGCCACGACAGCAGCCCCAATGATCAGCAGGCGTCGGTCCATCCGGTCCGACATCCAGCCGATGGGGTATTGGAACAGGATCGCCCCGATGAAGAAGCTCGACACGAAAAGCGACAGTTGCCCAAGGCCAAAGCCCGCCTCGGTCGCATAGACAGCGGCCATCGCGTATTGCCCGGCAAAGACGGCCCCCAGCATCAGCATGCCGACGACGCCGAAGGGCGACGCGGTGTAAAGCTGGCGCAGCGTCATCGGGCGCGCCGCCTCGAAAGCCGGGGTCGGCGTCGCGGACAACAGGATCGGCGCAAAGCTGAGCGAGACGAGGATCGACGGGATCACGAACAAGAGCCAGCCGGACGGATCGCCCGCCGACAGGATACCCTGCGCCGCGACGAAGCCGAGCATCTGAACCAGCATGTAGGCCGACAGGGATTGCCCGCGCGTTTCATTGGTCGCGGAATTGTTCAGCCAGCTCTCCGCGGTCACGTAGACACCGGACAAAGAAAACCCGATCACGACCCGAAGGGCCATCCAGACATAGGGATCACTGACGATCGGATAAGAGATCACCACCGCCGAGATCAGCGAGCCCAGTGCCGCGAAAACCCGCACATGTCCGACGCGCGCGATGAATTTGGGCGCGATGGACGAGCCGCCGAGGAACCCCAGGAAATACGCCGAGCCGATCAGCGACAGCTGGAAGGTGGTGAACCCCTCCAACGCCCCGCGCACGCCCATCAGCGAGCCCTGCAACCCGTTTCCGACCTGCAAAAGGAACATTCCGAAGAGCAGGGCCCAAGAGGCCCGGATCACGTTCAACATGGCGCATTTCCTTCGCTTTCCGGCAGGCTCCCCCACCGATAGCGCCGCCGTCTGTCAGATTCGCGACGGAATCAAAAGCGATGCGTCGCCATAGGAAAAGAAGCGGTACTTGTTCGCCAGGGCATGGGCGTAGATCTGCTTGATCCGTTCCTGCCCCATCAGCGCCGAAACCAGCATCATCAGCGTCGATTTCGGAAGGTGGAAATTCGTCATCAACGCATCGGTCACGCGCCAGGCATACCCCGGATAGATGAAGATATCGGTATCCCCCTCGAAGGGCCGCATGGTGCCGTCCGCGTCCGCCGCCGTCTCGATCAGGCGCAGCGCGGTGGTGCCGACGGGAATGATGCGACCGCCCGCCGCGCGGGTCGCGTTGATCTCGTCGGCCGCCTTTTCGCGCACCTCGCCCCATTCGGCGTGCATCTTGTGGGTGGTTACATCCTCGACCGTGACCGGCAGGAAGGTGCCCGCGCCGACATGCAGGGTGACGAAGGTGAAATCGACCCCGCGCGCGGTCAGCGCCGCGATCAACGCCTCGTCGAAATGAAGGCTCGCCGTGGGGGCCGCAACGGCCCCGGCGCGCTTGGCCCAGATCGTCTGGTAATCTTCGCGGTCACGTTCATCCGGGGCGCGCTTGCCCGCGATATAGGGGGGCAGCGGCATGGCGCCGGCCGCGTTCAGCGCCGTGTCGAAATCGGCGCCCGACAGGTTGAAGCGCAGCCGCAAGCCCCCCTCCAGCCCCACGACATCGGCGCTCAGATCCTCGGAGAACACCACCGTTTCGCCCAGGGCGAGCTTGCGCAGCGGCTTGGCCAGCGCCGACCACGCCCCGTCCGGCTGCGGCTCCATCAGCGTGACCTCGATCTTCGCCGAGACCGGGCCTTGCGCGGTATCGCGGTGCCGCCGCCCGGTCAGGCGCGCGGGGATGACCCGCGTGTCGTTCAGAACCAGCCGGTCACCGGGCTGCAACAGGTCCGGCAGGTCGTAGACATGGCAGTCCCGCGTCTCGGGTCCGTCGGCCACCAGCAGTTTGGCCGAGGACCGTGGCCGCGCGGGCCGGGTCGCGATGCGATCCTCGGGAAGGTCGAAGTCGAAATCGTCCAGTTTCATTGGCCTTGGTCCTCGTCCGAGAAATCGGGCGGCGGCGCGCGAAAGATCTCGCGGAAGATGCCCGGCGTCAGGATCGAAAGCGGGTTCACCGTGACGTTCGTCGCGCCCCGCGCTCCGGTCAGCTGGTAGGAGAACCCGAACAGCCCCTCCCGACGCGGCGAAAAGATCGCGCCGAACAGCCCGTTGACCATGTAGAACGGCGAAATGACACCCTGCATCTCGAATTGCCGGGTGGCGATGTCATATTCGCCGTCCATCGACAAGCCGAGAGACGGGCCGAGGGCCGTTCCCTCGCGCAGGCGAATGCGTTCCGGGCTCAACCGGAAGCGCGCGTTGACATCGCCGAGGCTGATCCCCTCGCCGCTGAGTTGTTCCAACAGGCCCACGACCGAGATCAGGTTCAGCAACTCGGCCACGGCGGGCGCATTGCGCAATCGGGGGCCGTCGATCGACAGGCGTCCGTTGTAATGGCCCGGCTCACCCGTCGCCCGCAGGATCAGGTCCATGTCACCGCCATAGGCATCGTTATAGATGCCGGCGGCCCGCATGACCGCACCGCCATCGGCGGATTGCAAGCGTACGGATGTGCCCTCGGCCGAGGAGACCAGCACGCCCGAGACCTGCGCCGCCCCGTTGATCGCCCCGCGAAACTGGCCCTGGAGCCCGCCGACGCTGGTCAGATCGGCCCTGAGACCGGTCAAGGCGATGCCGTCGGCCACCTGCAACCGGTCCAGTGCGACTGAAATCGGCCCCGATGCCTGATCGTTCGCACCGGCTCCGCCAGCGCCCTGCCCGGCACTGCCACCGGCGACCGCGGCAAGGTTGCGCATGTCGACGATGCCGCCCGTGATGTCGATCAGGGGCGGGCCGCCGCTTCGCGCGACAAGCGCCCCTTGCACGTCAAGCCAGCTTGCGATGCTGAACCGGTCGGCGACGAGACGCCCGAACCCGCCTGCCGTGGACAGGCGCACCGCACCGTTCAGCGTCAGCCCGGCGGCGTCGAGGTCCAGCCGCGTGATTTCGGCATCGTCCCCAAGGCGGGCCTCGACCTCGAGACTGCCCGTGCCATCCCGGCCAAGCTGCCAGCCGAGCGACGGAATGGCGAGGCTGATCCCGGCCAGATCCGATTGCAAAGTCAGGGCGGGCGGCGCGTCGGGCATCAGGCGCAGATCGACCGCCGCGCTGCCGCGCCCCGCGATCAGCCACTCGGGCAAGACCACACCGAGAGAGGCCAAGCCGTCCCGGCTTACCTCGGCCATCGCGTCGAGCCGCGATCCCGGTTCGGCACCGCGCCCGATCTCGCGCTGCCAACTGCCGGTGATCTGCACACCGTCAAAGCTGGCGCGACCTGACACGACAAGCTGCCTGTCCGCGATCGCAACATCCAACCGATCCGCAGCCAGCCTGCGCCCGGTGACAAGGGTATCCGTGCGGTACGTTTCCACCGCACCGGTCACGGTCAGATCTACCCCCGCCAGCGGGTCGCTGCCTTCCGGGCGGCGCTGCAGCCGGGTGACGATCTGCGTGCGTGCGCTGAGTTGTCCGCGCCCAATCCGTTCCGGCGTCATGGTGCCGCTGCGCAGCACGTTGAACGGGGGCGCATCGAGAACGTGCATCACCTCGACCAGATCGCCCGAAATGCTCAGGTCCATTTCCGCCGTGGCAGGTCTGAGGGATGTGTCGGGGATCACGAACTCCGATCCGGCAAGCGACACGCTGTCCTGTCGCCCGTCCGCCATGATGCGCCCCTCGTCGAGACGAATGACAAGCCGCCGGCCTTCAAGCTGCAGGTAGCCCGCGCCGTCCGTGATGGGCGGACCGACCCGAAAGGAATTCCACTCGGCGTCTGAGAAATCGAACTGCACCATGTGGCGTGGCTCAGCTCCGGGCGCGTGGCGCAGAGCGAAATCCACCCCCTCCAGACGCCCGGCGTGAACACGGTCGGACACCCAGTTTCGCGGCTGCGACAGGGCCGTTGCGGGCCAATAGGACAGAACGGTGGCCAAATCCGTTTCCGGCACATGCGCATCGACCGAGATCGCCAGACCGTCGGGCAAGGACACCACTTCGCCGCTTGCGGCCACCCGCAGCGGGCCGTCATGGAGCACGGCCCGACCGATCTCGAGCCTGATGTCCGGCGCGAGGGTCAGGCGCAGATCGACCGCCGCGCCGTCAAGGGCAAGCGGCGCGTCGTAGAAGCCCTCGGGCGCCGCCGTGATCTCGCTCAGGCGCAATTGCCCGACGAAGCTGTTGCCATCCTCCGAGACATCCGCATGACCGGCCGCGACGAAATTGAGCTGCGATGCCGTCAGCGCAAGCGTGCCGAATTCCATCCGGCGGCGCTGCGCGTTGTAGCTCAGCGTCGCATCGATCGCGTCGAACCCCAGCGGCGGCGCCTCGGGGCCCAAGGTCAGCTCCCCTGCGCCGATTGCCAGGGTGCCGCCGAAATCCGACAGGGAACCGTCATCGTCCAGCCGCGCGGTCATCGCGCCCGAGATCGGCGCGCGCATCAGGTCCAGCCAGGCAAGCGACGGGTCGAGCGCGGCAATGTCCCGCGCACCGAGCGAGGCGAAGCGCATCGCGATCGAGGTTTCGCGCGCCCCGGTGCGCCGCGCGAACTCCATGTCGACCGTCGCGTCCCGACGCCCCGAGAGATCGCCCGACACCGACAGGGCCACGCCCTCGGCATCGCGCGTCAGCGTGGCGGTCGCGTTTCTCATGCGCAGGACGGGGCCAGAGCGCGCGTCCTCCATCTCCAGCGTCACGTCCGTCGCCGTGATGGCCTGCAGTTCCGAGAAGGTGGGCGTCGAGAACATCGCGTCGAGGCGCGCCATCGTGTCCGTCAAAGGCGCCTCGGAGACGGGGATCGGATCGTCCGTCGCACCACCGATGAAATCGACATCGAACCGGCCCGTCTCGTCCCGGCTGAGCCGCATGCCGGGGCCGATCACGAAGATCTGGCGGGGGCGCACCTGCCCACGCAACAGCGGCCCCGGCGCCATGCGCACGCGCAGCACGGGAAAGGCCGCGCGCTCCGCTCCGGACAGATCGGTCATGACCACGTCGCGCAATTCGAAAGCCGGGGCGCGCCCCCCCTCAGGCAGGGCCAGCGCCATGTCGCCGATCTCGACATGATTGGCGGCCATGGCGCCGTCGATCCGCGCCTCGATCCGGTCTTGCAGACCCGCGGGCAGGCTCAGGGGGGACATGGTCAAGCGCCACCAGAGACCGGCCGCCCCCAAGGCGACCGCGAGGGGCAGGACTGCCAACAGGATCAGGCCCGCGAGCCGCCAGAGACCGCGGGCGGCGCGCCCGCCTCTTCCGTGGGCCTCGCCCGTCTGGGGAGGAGGAACTGACATATCTGCCCGCGCTGTCCTGATCTGCCTGTCGCGTTATGGGCCTTTATCTTCGCGCCAAACCGCCTAGCTTGCAATCCGCCGCAACGTCGGCTCACCCATGGCCAAAGAGGAGACCCGCGATGCCCGAAGCCGGAGACATGGCGCCCGATTTCACCCTGCCCCGCGACGGGGGCGACACGATCACCCTGTCGGGCCTGCGCCCCAAGCCGGTGGTCGTCTATTTCTACCCGCGCGACGACACCTCCGGCTGCACCAAGGAGGCATTGGCCTTCACCGAGCTTTCCGGCGAATTCGAGGCCGCCGGTGCCGTCGTGATCGGGATCTCGAAGGACAGCGTCGCCAAGCATGACAAGTTCATCGCCAAGCACGGGCTTGGGGTGATCCTCGCCTCGGACGAGGAGAGCGACACCTGCGAGCGCTACGGCGCTTGGAAGGAAAAGAGCATGTACGGCAAGAAGTTCATGGGCATCGAACGCTCGACCTTCCTTGTCGATGGCGAGGGCAAGATCGCGCGCGCCTGGCCCAAGGTGAAAGTGCCCGGTCACGCCGAAGAGGTTCTGGAGGCCGTCCGCGCCCTGTGACGCGAGACCGGTCGGCGCCCACCTGTCCGGGCGCCGACCGCACCGCCGCTTGTGTCTTGACCGCAGGACCACGGTCTTTCACACCGCATCCCATGACCGAGATGCTCCCCCTTGCCGAGATGGCCGACGCGGTGCTGCGCACAGCGGATGGTCGGGAAAAAACCGCCCTGTCCCGGCACTATGCCGGGCTTTGGCAAGCGGCCCGCGCCCGCGGGGAAACGCCCGAGATCGGCACGGCCAGCCCGCCCGATCGCCCCGCCCGGCCCGCGCGCCCAGAGCTTCTGGACCCGCGCGACGTGCCGCGCAGGCGGCCCGGAAGCCCGCAGGGGCGGCGCGCCATCCTGCACGCGGTCGCCCATATCGAGTTGAACGCGGTCGACCTGCACTGGGATATCGTCGCGCGCTTCACCCATATCCCCATGCCCATCGGCTTCTACGATGACTGGGTGAAATCGGCCGATGAAGAATCCAAGCATTTCAACCTGATCTGCGACGTCCTTGATGCCATGGACTGCCCCTATGGCACCCTGCCCGCCCATGCCGGGATGTGGCGCGCGGCCGAGGATACGAAGGACGATCTGATGGGCCGCCTCGCTGTGGTGCCAATGGTGCTGGAGGCGCGCGGCCTGGACGTGACACCGGGCATGATCGAGATTTTCGAAAAGGCGAAAAAGGACGAACCGGCCGCCGCGCAAGCTGTCGACGCCATGCACGTGATCTATGCCGAAGAGGTGCACCACGTCGCCTATGGCTCCAAGTGGTTCCACTTCCTCTGCGGCCGCCACGACACCGACCCGAAAGACGCCTTCCACGACCTCGTGCGCCGCTATTTCCACGGCGCCCTGAAACCGCCCTTCAACGAGGAAAAACGCGCCGAGGCCGGCTTGCCCCCCGATTTCTATTGGCCACTTGCGGATTAATGCGGCGAAAGGCGCAATTCGAATCGCAAATTCGCCATGCGCAATCGGCGGTTTTTTGCCCAATACGGCAGAATTTTGCTGCCTTTTATGCCCAATGTGGGTAGTGTGTTGCCCAATGAAACGGCTTGTCCTATTCCCCGGACAGTCGTTGCCGCTACCGGGACAGGGTGGGACGGCGATAAAAACTGGGGAAGACGAGGCATAGGATAGTGACATCTCGGCTAATCAGCCGCGTGAATGCGGCGCTAGAGCGGCACTTGCCGGAACAACGGCTTTTCCTGAAATCGGACGAAGGCACTCGGTTCGTGCGTCTGCGTCCCGCGACACAAGCGGGCATGATCCTCGGATCCGCTGCGCTGGTCGGATGGACGATCATCGTGACGTCCTTTTTCCTGATCGACACCATCTCGGCCGGCAATGTGCGTGAGCAGGCACAGCGCGAACAGATGATGTACCAGGAGCGTCTGAACACCCTCGCCGGAGAGCGGGATCTTCGCGCCGCCGAAGCGCGCATGGCCCAGCAACGCTTTACCCTCGCGATGGACCAGGTGTCGGAAATGCAGACGCGCCTGCTCGATGCCGAGGAACGCAGCCGCGAGCTTGAAACCGCCGTCGACGTGATCCAGTCGACCCTGCGCACGACCATCGAGGAACGCGACAGCGCCCGGCTCGAGGTCGCAACGCTCCAGGCAGAGCTTCAGGCGGACACCGGCACCATGCAGACCGCCGCCGCCCGCGAGCGCGAGTTGAACCGCACGCTGGCCTTCCTGACCGAAGCGCTTGAGGAAACCGCGGAAGATCGTGACCTGACGCTTCTGGCAATGGCCGATGCCGCACAAACCATCGATGAACTGAATTTCCGCGCCGCCCTCTCGGCCGAGCGGCAGGAGCGCGTGTTCAGCCAGATCGAAGATGCCGTAGCCCTGTCGATGGAGCCGCTGGACGAGATGTTCCGCGCCGCCGGCCTCGCCACCGAAGATATCATCGGTCAGGTCCGCGCAACATATTCCGGCCAGGGCGGACCGCTCATGCCCATCGCGATGTCCACCTCGGGCGGCACGCCCGACCGTTTGTCGGCCCGCGCCAACGAGGTTCTGTCCGACCTCGACGAATTGAACCTCTTCCGCATCGCGGCCGAGCAGCTTCCCTTCTCGATGCCCGTGGGCGGCAGCTATCGCATGACCTCCGGGTTCGGGTATCGCCGCGATCCCATCAACGGTGGTGGTCGTATGCACAACGGCACGGATTTCGCCGGGTCGCGCGGCACGCCCATCCTTGCCGGAGGGGACGGGATCGTCACCCACGCGGGTCGCATGTCAGGCTACGGAAATCTGGTGGAAATCCGCCATTCCTACGGCATCACCACCCGCTACGCCCACTTGTCGCGCATCCGGGTCTCCGAGGGCGAAAGGGTCTCGCGCGGGCAACTCATCGGTGATATGGGCAATACTGGGCGGTCCACGGGCACGCATCTCCACTACGAGGTGCGCAGGAACGACGAGCCCTTGAACCCCATGACCTTCATTACGGCAGGACGCGATGTTTTCTAAATCCAAGATCAACGAACCCGGGCCGAAGCAGGGCGCTGGCGACGGCACGCCCGCCGCTTCCGGGAGCTCGGCATCGTCTGGCTCGACCTCGACCACATCGGGAGACCCCATGAACAAACCCACGAACGCCCCCGCAAAGTCCAAGCCGAGCCCTTCGGTGCTCAGCTCCGACCTGACGGTTGTCGGCAACCTGCGCACTTCGGGCGACATCCAGGTCGAAGGCACGGTGCAGGGCGATATCCGCGCCCATCTGCTGACCGTGGGGGAAAGCGCGAATATCGAGGGTGAGATCGTCGCCGATGATATCGTCGTGACCGGCAAGGTCGTGGGGCGCGTGCGCGGCCTGAAGGTGCGTCTGACCTCGACCGCGCGCGTCGAAGGCGACATTATCCACAAGACGATCGCCATCGAGAGCGGCGCCCATTTCGAAGGCTCGGTGCAGCGCGCCGAGGATCCGCTGGCCACGGGTCAGCGCAGCACGCCCGGCGCCGGTCAGAGCGCCCGCCCCTCCTCGCCGCCGCCGGTGCAGCGCCCCGTGTCGTCCCTGCCGGGCGACAGTGGCAAATCCGATAGCTGAGCGCACATCACTCAGCCCTGGAATTGGAAAAGCCGGACCGCTTGGTCCGGCTTTTTCCTTTTCTGCCGCCCCGGTGCCTCCCTCAGTCGAGCGAGGTCAACGCCCGGCGATACACATGCCATGTCGCGTGTCCGAGGATGGGCAGCACCACGAACAGCCCCACAAGGAACGGCAGCAAGCCCAGAAAGGTCAGCCCCGCAATCATCGCCGCCCAAACCAGCATGACGCGCTTGTTCTGCTGCACCACCTTCAGCGAGGTCAGCATCGCGGTCACGAAATCCAGTTCCTTGTCCAGCAGCAGCGGGAGCGAGACCACGGTCAAAGCGAACAGAACGATCGCGAACACGGCGCCGAACGCAGTGCCGACCAGCAACATGGTCAGCCCCTCGGGCTCCAACAGGTAGGCATAGGACGTGGTGACATTGGTCAGGACGGCCGGGCCCATGAACAGCGCGAAAAGCATATGCGCGAAGAAGGACCAGAACAGGAAATAGACGATGATCACCCAGGCCATCGACGGCAATTGCCGCAACCGCTGCCGCCAGATCACGCCGAAAATGTCGTTACGGCGGAAATCCGTGTCGCCGATCTCCAACCGGCGGGACACCTCGTAAAGCCCCACGGCAAGGAACGGCCCCAGCAGCGGGAAGCCAACGGTGAAGGGGATCGCCCACCACACCTGCTCGGTCACGAACAGGAACAGGTAGATCAGCCAGCCCCCCACGACATAGACGTGGGAAAAGAACAGGCCCATCATCGGTTTGCGGTAGAAATCCCGCGCGCCCATCTTCAGTGCATAGACCAGATCGCCCATCGCCATCTGGTTCACGCGCGGCACCTTGGACGGCGCGGCGTGGCCCGTCACGTCACTCATGTTCGCACTTCCTCCCGCGGAAACTCTAGACCGCGGGTTTCGCGCGCGTAAAGCGTCTTAGCGATGGATCGGGCGCGGGCCCATCATCTCTTCCCACCGGCGCGCCATGGCCAGCAACCGCCCATCCGAGCCGGACGGCCCGATCAGTTGCAGCCCGTGGGACAAGCCGTTCTCCGCGATCCCGGCGGGCAGGTTCACCACCGGCAGGCCGGCAAGGCTGGCCGGGATCACCACCTCCATCCAGCGGTGATAGGTGTCCATCCCCTGCCCCGCGATCTCGCTCGGCCAGTCCCAGTCGACCGGGAAGGGCCAGACCTGCGCCGAGGGCAGCACCAGCGCGTCGAAGCGCTTGAACAGGTCGTCCAGTGCGGACAGCCAATCCCGGCGCAGCGCCGCCGCGCGCTCGACCTGATCGCCGGTCATGGCGAAACCGCGCTCGATCTCCCAGATCGCCTGCGGGTTCAGCAGGGTACGGCGCCCCGCATCGCGATAATGCGGCCCGAGGTCTTGCGACACGGCAAAGCTGCGCAGATCGGTCCAGCTTTGCCACAGCAGGTCCGAGGGCACCGGTGGGGTCAGCGCCTCGACCCGCCATCCAAGGGAGTCCATCCGGGCGACGGCACCCTCGGCCGCGTCCAGAACGCCCCCCTCCATCGGATAGGCCCCGCCCCAATCCGCCAGCCAGCCGATGCGCGGCGCCTTTGGGGATGCCGCCTCCCCCTCGAAGAGACCGCCCGAGAGCGTCTCCAGCAGACGCGCCAAGTCATCGACACAGCGCGCCATCGGGCCCAGTGTCGACAGCCGATGCAGCAACACCGCGTCGCGCACATCGCCCGAGACCACCCCGACCGTCGGGCGCATCCCCCAGACATCGCACCACGCGGCGGGGTTGCGCAGGCTGCCCATCATGTCCGACCCGTCGGCAACCGCCAGCATGCCGGTCGCAAGGGAGGCCGCCGCACCGCCCGAACTGCCCCCTGCGCTGCGCGACAGGTCCAGCGGGTTGCGTGTCGGACCATAGACGGGGTTGGTCGAATGCGAGCCGAGGCCGAATTGGGGGACGTTGGTCTTGCCGATGATGATCGCGCCCGCCGCCTTCATCCGGCGCACGATGGCGTCATCCTCTTCGGGGATATTGTCAGCCAGGATTGGCGACCCCCAGGTGGAGCGCACGCCCTTCACGCCGACAAGGTCCTTCACCGCGATGGGGATACCGTGCAGCCAGCCTTGCGGTGCCATCGCCTCGGCCAGCCGCGCTTCGCCCATCAGACGTTCGCGGTCGCGCAGCGCGACGATGGCGTTGACCTCGCCATTCACGGCGTCGATCCGCGACAGGGTCGCGCGCATCACCTCCACCGGAGACAGCGTGCGCCGTGCAATCGCCTCCGAGATGTCCGACGCGCTCAACCCAAGCAGATCACTCATGGTGCTTCCCCGTATTACCCGCGAAATCTCTATCCCGGATGCGACGACACGCGCAATCTGCCGGGGTTGATCCGACCTGACAGTTTACCCCATAAGTCCGATAGAAAGACTCGGATTACATCCCCCGTTTGAGAGTTCCCCATGCGTATCAGGTTCCTTCCCCCCGCCGTCAGCGCCGGCATCCTGGCGGGCCTCCTCGCGGCAACGGCCGCGATCCCCACCGAACCCGGGGTTCCAAGCACGCTTGAGGAATTGGGTCAGCGCCTCTTCTTCGACACCAACCTGTCGGCCAACCGCACGCAAGCCTGTGCCACCTGCCACGACCCGGCGCGCGGCTTTGCCGATCCGCGCGGGGCGACCTCCATCGGCGATGACGGTCACTCCATCGGCGACCGCAACGCCCCCACGGCGACCTATGCGATGTTCTCGCCGGAATTCCACCAGCGCGAGGATGGCATGTGGGTCGGGGGACAGTTCCTCGACGGTCGCGCCGCCACGCTTGAGGATCAGGCCGGCGGGCCGCCACTGAACCCGATCGAAATGGCCCTGCCCGACCGGGAGACCGCCGTCGCGCGGCTGGCCGAAAACCCGGATTACGTCGCCGCCTTCGAGACCCTCTTCGGTGAAGGCGTGCTGGACGATCCCGAGGCCGGGTATGCCGCCATGACCCGTGCCATCGCGGCCTTCGAGCGGACCGAGGAATTCGCCCCTTTCGACTCGCGTTATGATCGTTACCTGCGCGGCGAGGTTGAATTCACCAACGAGGAAGAGCTTGGACGGCTGCTGTTTTTCTCCGAGCAGTTCACCAACTGCAACCAGTGCCACCAACTGTCGCGCAGCGCCATCGACCCGCAAGAGACCTTCACCAATTACGAGTTCCACAATATCGGCGTGCCGGAAAACACCGACCTGCGGGCGCGCAATGGCGTCGAGACTGCCGACCTCGGGCTATTGGCGCATCCGGGCGTTGACGATCCCGCCGCCGCGGGCCGGTTCCGCACCCCCACCCTCCGCAACGTCGCCGTCACGGGGCCCTACATGCATAACGGGGTGTTCGAGGATCTGCGCACCGTCGTGCTGTTCTATAACGTCTATAACACGCAGAACGACGCGCGCCTGATCAACCCGGAAACCGGGGAACCCTTCGGCCCGCCCGAGGTGTCCGAGAACATCTCGACGGAGGAACTGACTCATGGCCCCGCCCTCGACGATCAGCGCATCGACGCCATCGTCGCGTTCCTCAGGACCCTGACGGATCGCCGTTACGAATACCTGCTGGACGAGACCTGAGGCGCGGCCTCAGGCTTCGCTGCGCGCGTCCGCCCGGCTTTTCCCCGAGACGTTCTGCGCCAGAACGCTGGCCATCAACCCATCCAGGTCGCCGTCCAGCACGCCCTGCGTGTCGCTGGTCTCGAACCCTGTGCGCAGGTCCTTCACCATCTGGTAAGGTTGCAGCACGTAGGACCGGATCTGGTTGCCCCAGCCCGCGTCGCCCTTGGCCTCGTGGGACTCGCGGATGCTGGCGGTGCGTTTCTCCAGTTCCAACTGATACAGGCGCGACTTCAGGGCCTTCATGGCGATGTCGCGGTTCTGGTGCTGCGATTTCTCGGAGCTGGTCACGACGATACCGGTCGGCGCGTGGGTGATCCGGACCGCCGAGTCCGTGGTGTTCACGTGCTGGCCGCCCGCCCCCGAGGAGCGGTAGGTGTCGATGCGGATGTCGGCGGGGTTCACCTCGATCTCGATATTGTCGTCGACCACCGGGTAGACCCAGACCGACGCGAAAGACGTCTCGCGCGTGCCCTTGCCGAAGGGCGAGATACGCACCAGCCGATGCACGCCCGATTCCGATTTAAGCCAGCCATAGGCATTGGGCCCGGAGATCTTGTAGCTGACCGATTTGATGCCCGCCTCGGTGCCCGCTTCCTGCGATTGCAGCTCGACTTCGTAGCCCTTCTTCTCGGCCCACCGGGTGAACATGCGCGCCAGCATCTGCGCCCAGTCGCAGGCCTCGGTCCCACCGGCGCCGGCGTTGATTTCGAGGAAAGTGTCGTTGCCATCGGCCTCGCCATCCAGCAACGCTTCCAGTTCTTTCGCAGCGGCAACCTCGACCAGGTCGGCAAGCGCCTGTTCAGCCTCGGCGACGACTTCCTCGTCGCCTTCCATCTCACCCAGTTCGATCAGTTCGACATTGTCATCGAGGCCCGACTTGATCTGGTCATAGGTGCCCATCTTGTCGACCAGCATCTGGCGGTCCCGCATCAGCTTCTGCGCGCCGGCCTGGTCGTTCCACAGGTTGGGGTCCTCGACGCGCGCGTTGAATTCCTCCAGCCGGTGCTGGGCGGTCTCGATATCCATCCGCTGCCCCAGAAGCTCCAGGGAATTGCGGATCTTTTCGATATTGGCTTGGGTCTCGGCGCGCATGTGTGACTTTCTCTCTCGCTCGGTGCGGCAGAGATAGAGGATCGCGCGCGCACCCTCAAGCGGGCGCGCGCATCTGGTTTGGTCAGTAAAGACCGCCGGAGCTGAGCGTGCCAAAGCCCGTGCCAGTGGGCACACGCGCCTCGCCCCCGCCCGTGGTCTCGACGGTCGCCTCGTCGGTCACCGGCCGCGGCATGTCTTCCTCGGGGTCCCCCTCGCCACGGCCGAACATCGGCAGGTCCGAGCCCATGCCCCAACCGCCATCGATCACCGACAGCAGGCCTTCATAGGGGGCTTCGCCGTCGCGGAAGAGTTCGTATACCACGTGCTCGCCCTGGCTGCCCTCGGGCAGGCGTGCGCCGGAATAGCGGTCGATGGGGTAAAATGCTCCGCCCTCGGGCACTTCGAAGCTGCCGCCGCCATATTCGCGGACCGCCTCGCGCATGAACTGCGCGAAGACCGGGCCGCACATGCCGCCGCCCGATGCCCCGCGCCCCAGGCTGCGCGGCTGGTCGTAGCCGATGTAACAGCCCGCCGCGATGGTCGAGGAGAAGCCCACGAACCACACGTCCCGCGCATCGTTCGTCGTGCCGGTCTTGCCGGCAAGCGGCACGCCGATACCCGCCGCACCGACAGACCCGGCCGCCGTGCCGCGCTGCACCACACCCTGCATCATCGAGGTCAGCTGGTAGGCGGTGATCGGGTCGATCACGCGTTCGCGGTTCGACACGATACGCGGCGCAAGGCCTGCGTCGATGGCCTCCAACTCGCAATCGGGGCACAGGCGCTGGTCATGGCGATAGACGGTGCGCCCATAGCGATCCTGGATGCGGTCGACCAGCGTCGGGTCCACCCGTTCACCGCCATTGGCGAACATCGCATAGGCCGCCACCATGCGGAACAGGGTCGTCTCCTGCGCGCCAAGGCTGTTGGCGAGGAAGGGCTGCATGTCGTCATAGACGCCGAAGCGTTCGGCGTAGCGCGCGACCGTCTCCATCCCCACGTCCTGCGCAAGGCGGACGGTCATCAGGTTCCGCGACCGCTCGATCCCGGTGCGCAGCGGCGAGGGGCCGTAGAACTGGTTCGAGGCGTTCGTCGGGCGCCAGATGCCGTCGCCGGTCTCCACCTCGATCGGGGCGTCGATGACGATGGTGTTGGGCGAATAGCCGGAGTCGAGCGCGGCGGCATAGACCAAGGGTTTGAAGGACGAGCCCGGCTGGCGCGTCGCCTGCGTGGCGCGGTTGAAACTGGAGGCCTGGTAGGAGAACCCGCCCTGCATCGCCAGAACGCGGCCCGTGTTCACGTCCATCGCCATGAAGGCGCCCTGCACTTCGGGGATTTGCCGCAGCGTCCAGCGCATGAAACTGCCGTCGCTGTCGCGGGTCATGGCGCGGACATGCACCACGTCACCCACGTTCAGCAGGTCCCCGGCGACGCGCGCCTGCGGGCCGCGATTGCCATCCTCGTCCGGCGGACGGGCCCAGGTCACGTCTTCGGCGGGAATGAAATGCCCATCCTCGTCTTCGTCGACGCCCTCGATCCCGATGCGGGCGCTGGTATCGCCCACCGACAGAACGACGGCGGCATACCAGCCATCGATATCGCGCGGGATATCGGCATCGGCCAAGGCCGCCCGCCAGCTGTCCTCGTCGGTCAAGTCGGCCGGGTCGATCGTGTCGGCCGGACCGCGCCAGATGCCGAGGTCGCGGTCATACCGCTCCAGGGCCCGGCGCAGCGCAGCCTCGGCCACCTGCTGCAAGCTTTCATCCATCGACGAGCGCACGGCATAGCCGCCGGTGAAGAACTCGTCTTCACCGTATTGGGCCGACAACTGGCGACGGATCTCGTCGGTGTAGTAATTGCGCGGCGGGATGCTGCCCCGGTAGGCCTCGATATGCCCCCCCTGCACGGTTTCGAGAGGCGAGGCCTGGGCCGCCTCCATCTCTTCCCGCGAGATATAGCCGTTCTCGTACATCTCGCGGAGCACGTAATTCCGGCGGCTGATCGCGCGCTCGTAATCCTCGACGGGATGAAAATTCGACGGCGCCTGCGGCAGCGCGGCCAGGTAGGCGACCTGCTCCAGCGAAAGGTCTTCGAGGGGCGCGTTGAAATAGGTCTGCGCGGCCGCGACCACGCCATAGGAGTTCTGACCCAGGAAAATCTCGTTGAGATACAATTCGAGGATGCGATCCTTGGACAGGGTCCGCTCGATCCGGGCGGCGAGGATGATCTCGCGCACCTTGCGCTCGATGGTGCGCGACCCGTCGAGCAGGAAGTTCTTCATCACCTGCTGCGTGATGGTCGAGGCACCGCGCACGTCGCGGCCGCGGGACCGGACGGCCTCGACGAAGGCGGCGGCGATGGCGCGCGGGTCATAGCCCTGGTGCTCGTAAAAATTCCGGTCCTCGGCCGACACGAAGGCCTGCGCCACGATGTCGGGGATTTCCTCGGCACTGACGTAAAGGCGGCGTTGGGCGGCAAACTCATCGACCACCTGCCCTTCGCGCGAATAGATCCGGCTGATGGTGGCGGGCGCGTAATTGGCCAGCGTTTCATGGTCCGGCAGGTCGCGGGAATACATGAACAGAAGACCGCCAATGCCAAGCGCGGCAAAGACCAGCCCAAGGGTCAGCGCGCTGAACAACGCGCCGAAGATGCCTGTAATGAATCGGACCATGCCCGCGCCTTTTGCAGTGTTCGGCGCTTATACGCGCCGGGCGGTCTCCGGTCAAAAGCAACAGGCGGGTTTTCGCGTGCTCGTGATGCCGGCAAACTGGCGCCATGGGCAAGGAAACCGGGCCAGAGGCGATTCTGCCGAGCTACGAGGCCGAAGCCGCGGGATGGGCGCAAACGCGCAATCAGGAGCTGTGGGAACGTCCGGCGTTGGAGGCCTGCGTGGCGGGCCGCGCGCCGGGGTTGCGGGTGCTCGACCTCGGCTGCGGATCGGGGCAGCCCATCGCGGAATGGTTCGTGGCGCGCGGGGACCATGTGACCGGCGTGGACGGGGCCGCCGCCATGGTGGAGGAAGCCCGTCGGCGCGTCCCCCGGATGGAGGTCATCCACGCCGACATGCGCGGCCTGTCGCTGGGGCAGAGCTTCGATATCATCTTGGCGTTCAACAGCTTCTTCCACCTGTCGCCCGACGATCAACGGGCGATGTTCCCGGTCTTCGCCGCCCATGCCGCCGCCGATGCCCGGCTCTTGTTCACCAGCGGTCCGGACGAGGGCGAAGCCTTCGGCACGGTCGGAGACTCGCCGGTTTACCACGCAAGCCTCGCCCCGCGGGACTATCGCGCCGCGATGAATGCGGCAGGGTTCGAGGTGATATGGTTTCGCCCCGAGGATGCCGAGTTGCGCGGGCATTCCGTCTGGCTCGCCCGGTTTCGGGGCTGACCTGTCCTGCCCTATTGCCTTAGCAAGGCCGCGCGCGCTGCATCGGCTTCGGCCCAATCCAGGATCGCCGTCACAAGCGCCGCCTGCATCTCGGCCCGCCAGTCGGGATTCATCAGGTTGTCGAGGTCGCCCTCGGCAGACATGAAGCCGATCTCCAGCAGGACCGACGGGATGTCGGCGGCCTTGAGCACGGTGAACCCCGCCTCGCCGCGCGGGCTGGAATGCAACTCCAAACCGGACGCGGAGATCTGAGCCACCAGCCCATCCGCCAGGGCGGCGGCGCGCGGTGCCGTTTCGACACGGGCCAGATCCATCAGGATATCGGCCACCACGTCATCGGCGCCCGACAGGTCCACGCCCTCCAGCAGATCGGCGCGGTCATGCTGTTCGGCCAGCGCAGCCGAGGCCGCGTCCGACGCCATCTCGGACAAGGTGTAGACGGTGGCCCCCTGCGCCCGACCTTCCGCAACGGCATCGGCATGGATCGAGATGAACAGGTCGGCACCAGCGGCCCGGGCCAGCGTGATGCGCGTCGGCAGCGGCACGAAGATGTCCGCGTCGCGGGTCATCACCACCTCGACCCGTCCCGTGCGGCGCAACGCCTCGCGCAACTCGCGGGCGAAGGTCAGGACGATATTGGCCTCGTGCAGGTCACCGCGCACCGCGCCAGGATCCACGCCGCCATGGCCGGGGTCCAGAACGACGATCAGCCGCCCGTCGGTGCGGCTGAGTGTGCCGGGGTCCGGTTGACCAGCAGTGACGAGCAGACCGGCCTCGGCCCCGGGCGGCGGGCCGGCCTGCGCCGCGAACCCGTCCTCGGTGGTGGGATCGAGCCGCAAGATAACCCGCGCTTCGCCGGTCGTGGGGTCGGTCTCCATCGCGGCGACGGCGGGCATCAGCGGCGCGTCGAGCGTCAGGACCATGCGCGACCATCCGGGCTGGAACGCGGCCCCGGTTTCGACGGATGTGACCGCATCGGCCGCGTCGAACCCGGGCGGCAAGCCGGACCATGCAACCTGCCGGAAGTCGATCACCACGCGATACGGGTCGGCCAGCGTGAAAACGCGGAACGGCACCGCCTGCGTCAGCGCCAGTGTCATCTCGGCCCCCGGACCGCGATCCTCCAAGGCGCTTTCGGCACCCAGAACACGGGCCATCGCGCCAAACCCCTGCGCAGCGGCAGGCAGCGCGGTTGCAAGCGTCAGAAGAAAGATCAGGGCTGCTCTCAGCACGGCGTTCGCTCCCGTGTCGTTTGGCGGGAGCCTAGCAAAATCCCGCAAGAGCCCCAAGCGCAAAGGCCGCGTGCCCTAACCTTGCCCGAAGAAGCGGATCAGGCGAGAGACGCCCTCTTCGATCTCGGCCGTGCCGCGCGCGTAGGAAAAGCGCAACGTGCCGCCACCGCGCGCCTTGTCGAAGTCGAGCCCCGGCGTGACGGCGACCCCGGCCTCGGCCAGGATCCGGTCGGCGAGGGCAAGGCTGTCATCGGTCAGGTGCGAGACGTCGGCATAGACATAAAAGGCCCCGTCGGCCGGCGCGGAGTTGGTCAAGCCAGCCTTGGCCAGCCCCGCCAGCAGGATTTCGCGGTTCTTGGCGTAAACCTCGCGGTGGCGATCCAGTTCTTCCCGCCCCTCGGGCGAGAGCGCGCCAAGCGCCGCGATCTGGCTGGCATGGCTGGGACAGATGAACATGTTCTGCGCCAACCGCTCGATGGTGCGCACGTGATCCTCGGGCACGACCATCCAACCCAGCCGCCAGCCGGTCATCGAAAAATACTTGGAGAAGGAGTTGATGACATAGACCTCCTCCGTAACCTCCAGCGCCGAGATGGCGCGCCCCTCGTATTGCAGGCCGTGATAGATCTCGTCCGAGATCAGCGCGATGTTCTGGGCGTCGCAAGCGCCCGCCAGCGCATCCAGTTCGCCTTGGCCCAGCATCGTGCCGGTAGGGTTCGCGGGGCTGGCGACAATCAGGCCGGCCAGATCCTCGGTCAGCTGCTCGGGCGTGGGCTGAAACCGGGTCTCGGCAGTGGTTACAAGGCCCACCGGGTCCAGGCTCATGGCCCGCAGGATTTGTCGGTAGGACGGGTAGCACGGCTCCCCGAGCGCGACACGGTCGCCCGCGTCGAAGAGCGCGGAAAAGGCCAGCAGGAACCCACCCGATGCGCCGGAGGTCAGCACCACGCGCGCCGGGTCGAGGTCGAGCCCGTACCATTCGTCGTAAAGGGCCGCGATGGCGGCGCGCAGGTCGGGGCGGCCAAGGGCGACGGTATATCCCAGCGGGCCCTTCTCCATCTCCTCCGCCAACCTGCGCCGCGCGGCCTCGGGCGCGCCGCTCCCCGGTTGGCCGACCTCCATGTGAACGATATCGCGTCCCGCTTCCTCCGCGGCACGCGCGGCCTCCATCACGTCCATCACGATAAAGGGATCGACGTTCGATCGGCTTGATGTGCGCATGTTCTGCCCCCTATGCTCCGCGCCGATCAGAAAGCAGCCCCGCGCCGGGGCGTCAATGCGCCCGGCCCGCCTGCCCTGCCCCTTGCGGTCCATCGTGCGCCTGTGTCGCGCAGGACCGTTCGGCGCTTTGTGCTAGGTGAGCCTTAAACGTCCGACAACCGGAGAGAGTGACCCGAATGAAATTCCTTGCCCCGCTGGCGCTTGCCGCCACGCTCGCCACCCCCGCGCTGGCCGATCTGACGGAGCTGACCGATGCCGAGCGCGCGGCGTTCCGCGCCGAGGTACGGGCCTACCTGCTCGACAATCCCGAGGTTCTGATGGAGGCCATCGCGGTTCTGGAAGAGCGGCAGGCCAATGCCGAGGTCGAGCGCGACCAGATGGCCGTGGCCGCCAATGCCGATGCGCTGTTCAACTCGGCCTTCGATTGGGTGGGCGGCAATCCAGAGGGCGACGTGACCATCGTGGAATTCTTCGACTACCGCTGCGGCTATTGCCGCCGTGTGCATCCCGATGTCGAGGCGCTGATCGAGTTCGACGGCAACATCCGCTACATCGCCAAGGAATTCCCGATCCTCGGCGAGCAGTCGGTGCTGGCCTCGCGCTTCGCCATCGCGACGCGGATCGCGCTTGGCGACGACGCCTACGAGACGATCTCCAACGCGCTGATGGAGATGCGCGGCGACATGACCGAGGCGTCGCTGATCGCGCTGGCCGAGGAAAACGGCCTGGACTCGCAGGCGATCACCGCCGCGCTGTCCGATCCGCTGGTGGACTCGACCATCGGCTACAACCACGAACTGGCTGGCCGGATGCAGATCACCGGCACGCCGACCTTCATCTTCGGGGACCAGATGGTGCGGGGCGCCATCGGCGTCGACGACATGCAGCGGATCGTGGCCGCGATCCGGGCCGACGCCGACTGAACTGGAATACGGTCGAAAAACGAAGGGCGCCCCGCGGGGCGCCCTTTCTTGTTTCGGTTCAACCGGGATCAGCCGAGCGACCACCAGCCTTTTTTCTTGGGCTTGGCCGGCTGTTCCGCCACCTCGGGTTCCGGCTCGGGCGCGGAGACCGTTTCGGCCACGGCAGGCTCGGGTTCCGGTTCCGGTTCGGGCTGCGGGTCCGGCTCGGGATCAGCGGGGGGCTCGGCGGCCTGTTCCTCGGGCGCGGGGGCCTCGGCTGCTTCGGCCTCCACAGGCTCGGCTGCCGTGTCATCCACAGTGGCCGGGGCCTCGGTGTCCTCGGCGGGCGCTTCGGCGGCCTCCGCCTCGGCACTCTCTTTCGCCTTCGACCGGCTGGAGCGGCGACGGCTGCGCTTGGGCTTTTCTTCCGGTGCCGCCTCTTCGGGCTGCGCGTCGGCAGGTTGCTCGGGCGCGCTATCGTCAGCCGTCACATCCTGGGTCTCGGTGCTCTCGGTCTGAACATTGGCCTCGGGGCTGTCGGCATCCTCCGCCTGACCATTTTCGCCGTTGTCCCCGTTTTCACCGGTCTCGCCGTTTTCACCGTTCGTCTTGGACTTGCGGCGACCGCGGCCACCGCGGCGGCGACGGCGCTTTTTCTTGGGCTGCTCATCGCCCTCGGCCTCCGGACGGTCCTGCGCCTCGGCAGTGTCTTCCTCGACCTCCTGCGCCTCGCCCTCGATCTCTTCCATCAGGGCGGCATCCATCGAGACGACCGGGGCCACGGCCACGACTTTGCGGGTCGCGGTCTTGAACTTCTCGATCTTGAAATCGGGCGAGATCAACGCGGCTTCGGCCTCAAGACGGATGGCCATGCCGTAACGCGCCTCGATCGAAGCGATGTAGTCGCGCTTGTGGTTGATCAGGAAGTTGACGATGCCCACCGGCGCGGTCAGCAACACCTCGCGCGACCTGCCGCGCGTGCCCTCTTCCTCCAGCTGGCGCAGGATCGACAGGGCAAGGCTGTCATCCGAGCGCTGGATGCCGGTGCCGTGGCAATGCGGGCAAGGCTGGGTCGTGGCCTCGATCATGCCGGGACGCAGGCGCTGGCGGCTCATTTCCAGCAGGCCGAAGCTCGAGATGCGGCCCACCTGGATGCGGGCGCGGTCGGTTTTCAGCTTGTCCTTCAGGCGCTTCTCGACGGCGGTATTGTTGCGCCGCTCGTCCATGTCGATGAAGTCGATCACGATCAGACCGGCAAGGTCGCGCAGGCGCAACTGGCGTGCCACCTCTTCCGCCGCTTCCAGGTTCGTCTTGGTCGCGGTTTCCTCGATCGAGCCTTCCTTGGTGGCCCGGCCCGAGTTGACGTCGATCGCCACCAGCGCCTCGGTCACGCCGATCACGATGTAACCGCCCGATTTCAGCTGGACGACCGGGTTGAACATGTCGGCGAGGTAGCCCTCGACCTTGAACCGCGCGAACAGCGGCATCGGGTCGGTGTAATGC
Source organism: Maritalea mobilis (assembly GCF_019800885.1). GTDB lineage: Bacteria > Pseudomonadota > Alphaproteobacteria > Rhodobacterales > Rhodobacteraceae > Roseibacterium > Roseibacterium beibuensis. The sequence goes on along the minus strand of NZ_JAHVKE010000001.1, from coordinate 264,284 downwards.
TTCACGTTCTTGGCGTGGGACGGCATGATCATCTTCATGAAGTCCTTGGCCTGCCGGTACCCGGCATCGCCCTCGACCAGCACCTCGTCGATCTCGCGGCTGTAGAGGTCGCGGATCACGCGGTGGATCAGGTTGCCCTCTTCGTAGATCGGGGCGGGCGCGACCGATTTCAGCGTCAGTTCACGGACCTGTTCCCACTGCCGCTGCAGGTATTCGTAATCGCGCTTGATCTCGGCCTTGGTGCGCTTGGCGCCTGCGGTGCGGATGATCAGGCCCGCGCCCTGCGGCACGTCCAGCGATTGCGCGGTTTCCTTGAGTTTCTTGCGGTCGGCGGCATTGGTGATCTTGCGGCTGATGCCACCGCCCCGGGCGGTGTTGGGCATCAGAACGCAGTAGCGGCCAGCCAGCGACAGGTAGGTGGTCAGCGCCGCGCCCTTGTTGCCGCGCTCTTCCTTGACGACCTGCACCAGCATGATCTGGCGCACCTTGACGACTTCCTGGATCTTGTACTTGCGCGGGCGCGGCTTGCGCACCGGGCGAATGTCTTCCTCGGTATCGTCATCGGCGACAGTTTCGGCGTCGCTGTCGTCCTTGTCGTCGGCATCGCCTTCGTCGTCGGACTCGTCGTCGTCCTCGGGTTCGGCATCCGCCTCGCCTTCGTCAGCGTCGCCCTCATCCTCGCCGTTCTCATCCTCGCCGTTCTCGGCATCGGCGTTGGGATCGATCTCTTCGGTGTCATCCGCGGGGGGGATGTAGACCTCGGGGCCGTTTTCGGCCTCGGCTTCGGGCGGCGTGCTTTCGTCGGCGGCGTCGGCTGTTTTCGCCTCGTCCGCCTCGGCATCGTCGTCCTTTGCAGCGCCTTGCGCGAACCCTTCGACCGGGCCGTCTGCGGCCTCGTCTTCCGCCAGGTCGACCACGTCCATGCCCGCGGGGCCGCTGGTCACCGCGTCGCTGTCGTTGCGCGCGGCCATCGTCTCCGACGAACTGCCCTCGCCCTCGGGTTTGTCCGCGCTTTTCTTGCGGCGCGACCGGCGGCGCTTGGGTTTCTGCTCTTCCTCGGCCTCGGCAGCCATCGCCTCGGCATAGGCGCGTTCCTCGGCCAACAACGCTTCGCGGTCGGCGACGGGGATCTGGTAATAATCGGGATGAATTTCCGAGAAGGCGAGGAAGCCGTGGCGATTGCCGCCGTAATCGACAAAAGCGGCCTGAAGCGAGGGTTCGACCCGCGTGACCTTTGCCAGATAGATGTTGCCGGCCAGTTGCCGCTTGCTCAGCGACTCGAAATCGAATTCCTCGACCTTGTTTCCATCAACCACGACAACCCGGGTTTCCTCGGGATGGGTGGCATCGATGAGCATCTTCTTTGCCATGATGTCCTTGCTCGCAGCCCGACCGGCGGTCGCCCTGGGGGTGCCGCCGCGGAAAGACTGCGTTGTTCTGAGGGGGCGATGGGGCGCCGGAGAGGGTCGGGGCAAACCGCCCCGGTCCATTGTCCGATATGTGCGTCGCGCCGTTGCATCGCGTCCGTGACTCCGGCGAGCGGGCCACGGCCCGTCCGCCAATACAAGCCCCCGCGAGGTGCAGGGGGCGGTTCCAAAGGGCCAGAGGGCGGTATCGCGCTTTGACCCGAGTGACCTGCTGCCCCCCGAGCGCGGCGGGGTTTTGTGTCGCGGCGTCGGACGGGTGCAGAGAAACTGTTTCGCCGGTCGCCTGTGCGACCGTGCTTTCACATTAGGGGATGAAATGCGGCAATGACAATGGAGAAACGTGCACTTGGTGCATGAATGCACGTGTCAAATGCGGGCCGCGGCCTCCCTGCCCGGCCCGCATCCGCCGCATTCAAAGGCGATCAGAGATAGTCGGACCGGCTCAGCCCGTACTTCGCCATTTTTTCGTTCAGCGTCCGGCGCGGCAGGCACAACTCTTCCATCACCGCGGCGATGGAGCCCTTGTGTCGCCGCATCGTATTGTCGATCAGCATGCGCTCGAAGGCTTCGACATACTCTTTCAGAGGCTTGCCCTCGGTCGAGATGGTGGGGCCCGTCGCCTCGTTATCGGCCATCAGAAGGGACGTGATCGAGCCCGACCCGCGCCGGTTCTGCAAGACGGCGCGCTCGGCGATGTTCACCAGTTGCCGCACATTCCCCGGCCAGGGCGCTTGCAGCAGTTGCGCGGCCTCCTGCGCGGTGACTTGCGGCGCGTCGCATCCGTATTCCTCGGCGAATTGTTCGGACATGCGGTTGAAAAGCGTCAGGATGTCCTCGCCCCGCGCGCGCAACGGCGGGCACAGGATGGTCATGGCCGAGAGCCGGAAGAACAGGTCGGGGCGCAGCACGTCTTCCAGCGTCTGGCCCTGCGCGTGCTGGTTGCAGATCGCGATGATGCGGGTCTGCGGCGGGGTTTCCTGATCGTTGATGAAAGTCAGCAGCCGCGATTGCAGCGCGTTGGGCAGCGCCTCGATATCCTCAAGGCAGAGCGTGCCGCCCCGCGCCTCTTCGACCAGCGGAAGCCCGTCGTCGGGGGCCGGGCCGAACAGACGCGCGCCCAGTTCCTCCTCGCCGAAGGCCGAGCAGGAGACGGTCACGAATTTCTTGGTCGCGCGCGGCCCCACGGCATGAAGGGCATGGGCCACCAGCGTCTTGCCGGTACCGGTCTCACCATCAATCAGGACATGGCTGTCGGCCTGACCGAGGTCGAGGATATCCTCGCGCAGGCGCTCCATCTCGGGCGAGGAGCCGATGAGCTTTTTCATCAGCACCTTGCCGTCGCTGAGTTCGCGGCGCAGGGCGCGGTTGTCCAGCGTCAGACGGCGCTGGTTGCTGGCGCGCTTGGCGAGGTCGGTCATCCGGTCGGGGTTGAACGGCTTTTCGAGGAAGTCATAGGCGCCGATCCGCATCGCCTCGACGGCCATGGGCACATCGCCATGACCTGTGATCAGGATCACCGGCAAACCGCTGTCCTGCGCCATGAGCCGTTTCAGCAGCGTCACCCCATCCATGCCCGGCATCTTCACATCCGTGACGACCACGCCGGGAAAATCCGGTCCGATCGCCTTCAGCGCATCCTCGCCCGAGGCATAGGTCTCGGTTTCGAAACCCGAAAGCGCCAGCCACTGGCTGATCGATTGGCGCATGTCCTGCTCGTCATCCACGATCGCAATCTTCATCGCGGGCATCCTTTCTTGTCATTCATTGCGCGGCCTCCAACCCATCGTCGTCGGCATCGCGGTCGCCCAGGCGTGGCAAGCGCACCTCGAACACCGCGCCACCGCCCGCGCCGTTGCGCGCGGTCAACCGGCCGCCGAGGTCGGACACGATGCCGGAGGAAATGGCAAGACCCAGCCCCACGCCCTCGCCCGGCTTCTTGGTCGTGAAGAAGGGTTCAAACAGGGACTCGAGATCGTCGATCCCGTCGCCCGAGTCGCGCACCGTCAGCACGGCCTCTTCCCCTTCCACGATCATCAGGTCCAATTCCCGTCGCGCACTGTCCTTCATCGCGTCGAGCGCGTTGCGCAGCAGGTTGATGATGACCTGTTCGAGGCGCAGGCGATCGGCCAGGACCATGACCGGACGGCGCGGCACGCTTTGCGTAATCTCCACCGCCGTGGTGCGCAGTTGCGGCTCCATCATGGTCATCGCACCTTTCAGCGCATCCCGCAAATCAACGGGTTCCAGCGCATCGCCGCCCTTGCGGGCGTAGGACTTGAGTTGCCGGGTGATGGCCCCCATCCGCTCGATCAGGTCGTCGATGCGCTGGAAGGACGACGCGGCCTCGTCCACGCGGCGGCGCTGCAACAACAGGCGCGCCCCGGCGAGGTAGGTTTTCATCGCGGCCAGCGGCTGGTTCAACTCGTGGCTGACAGCCGCCGACATCTCGCCCAAGGCGGCGAGTTTCTGGCTTTGCGCAAGGCTTTGCTCGGCCTCTTCGAGGGTGCGTTCGACCCGTTGCCGCTCGGCGATTTCCCGCTGTAGCCGGGTATTCAGACGGCGAAGCTCCGCCGACTCGCGCTGCAGGACAACTGACTGCAACCGCGCCCGGCGGCTCAAAACATAGAACGCGCCCGCAAGCAGCAGGGCGAATCCCATGATCTCGAGCGCGAGGACACCGTTCACCCGCTCCCGCACCGAGGCGTAGGCGGTGTAGCTGACGATCCGCCAGCCGCGAAACGGAATGCGGCTTTCCAGCCGGATGGTTTCATTGCCGAAGAAATACGGCCCCGGATCGCCGAACGCCCAGTTTCCCGTCGCCTCCAGCGCGCGCTGGATCGCGGTGGGCGCGGGTTGCCGCTCCAGCGCCTCGGCTTCGGTCAGGCTACGCCAGCGCGGCTCGGTCGACAGGATGATCTGGCCAGTGCTGCTGGTCAGGAAGACGGCCTCGGACGTGCCCCGCCAGCGATCGACGACACGGGCAAGATCGACCTCGACAAGGATCACACCCAGCAGACGGTTATTCGCCTCGACCCGGCGCGAGAAGGTGAACCCAAAGGCGCCCACGTCGCTTTCGGAGATGTTGAACACCGTGTCGGAGGAGCGCACGGCCTCAACGAAATAGGGCTGGTTGGCGCGCAACTCGGACAGGTGGGCGCGGTTGGTGGCAGCCACCACCCGCCCCTCGCGGCTCAGTAGCGTCAGCGAGGCCGCGTCGATCTCGTCCACGTAGTCGATCAGGTGGGCCGAGGTGCTGGAAAAATCGTTCTGCTCCAGCGACCGGATCAGCACCGGGTCCCGCGACAGCAAAAGGGGCACGACCGAGTTGCGCTGCACTTCGGACAGGATGTTGCCAGAATAAAGCGCAAGGCGCAGTTCGGCCCGGTTGCGCGTCGTTTCCGTGAACCGCTCGGTCAGAAGGATGTTTGAAATCCACACCACCGCCACGGCCAGCGCCAGGAACACCAACATGACAAGGCGTGTCACCCAAGGGCGGCCCAGCCGGGGAACGCGGCTGGCGGAAGCGGAGGTCTCGGTGACGCTCATGGAGAGAGGTTACGCCTTTGGGGCCTCGGCGCTCAAGCCTCGCCTGATAACTTGCCGTGATCCGGCGAAAATCACGCGCTGACCAGCGCCTCGGCAAGGCTGGCGAACAGGGGCGCGCCATCGGTGCCGCCATGGGCCTCGTCCACCACGCGCTCGGGATGCGGCATGAGGCCAAGAACCCGGCGATTCTCCGACAAGACACCGGCGATATGCGCGACCGAGCCGTTGGGGTTTCCCTCGTAGGCAAAGGCGATACGGTCCTCGCCCTGCAAACGGGCCAGCCCGTCCGCGTCGATCTGGTAATTGCCGTCATGATGCGCGACCGGGATCACGATCTCCTGCCCCGGCTTGTAGGCGCTGGTGAAGGGGCTGTCGGTGGTCTCGACCGTCAGGGCCTGCATCTTGCAGGTGAACTTGAGTCCCGCATTGCGCATCAGCACACCCGGCAGGAGGCGCGTTTCACACAGCACCTGAAAGCCGTTGCAGATGCCCAGAACATGCCCGCCTCGCGCGGCAAAGCCTGCCACGGCGCGCATGATCGGCGATTGCGCGGCGATGGCACCGCAGCGCAGGTAATCGCCATAGGAAAACCCGCCCGGCACCCCCACCACGTCAAGGCGTTCGGGAAGCTCCGTATCCTTGTGCCAGACCATGTGTGTGTCGAACCCCGCCCGCTGGAAGGCCACGGCAAGGTCGCGGTCGCAGTTGGAGCCGGGAAAGACGAGAACGGCAGCACGCATGGGCGAAACTCCTGGTCAGGCGGTGAAATCGGTGATGACGGCCACGCCCGGGGGCGCGGCGCGGTCGAAAAGCTCAAGCTCGGCGGTCGCGTCCGACAGCGCCACGCGGCGCGCGATCATGGGCGAAAGGTCCAGATCCGTGGCCGTGATGAAATCGAGCAGCGAGGGGTAGCGATGCGCGGGCATGCCGCGCGTGCCATAGATGGCAAGCTGGCCGGAATAAACGGCATCCCAAGGCAGCTCCATGCGCAGATGCTCACCCGCCGGCATGCCCACCTGCACCATGCGGCCCAGTTTCCGGCAGGATTTCAACGCGTTCTCGGTCGTCGTTGTGAACCCCAGCGCCTCGACGGACAGGTGCACGCCGCCACCCGTGGCCTCGCGCATGGCGTCCGCCGGATCGTCGCCGCGGGCGTCGACCACCACTTCGGCGCCGAGCGCCTTGGCCTGCTCCAGCTTTTCGGGCACCACGTCGGCCACCGCCACGCGCGCGCCCAAGGCGCGGCCCAGCATCAGCGCCGCGATGCCGACACCGCCGCCGCCCCAGATGCCCAGCCATTCGCCGGGCTTGAGCGCCGCACGACCGGTCAGCGCATGCCACGCCGTCGTCACCCGGCAGCCAAGCGCCGCGGCCAGCGCAGGGTCCATCCCGTCGGGCAGGCGCGTGAGGTTGGCATCGGCATGGGCGACCGCGACACGCTCGGCAAAGGCCCCGTCACAGGTGAAACCCGGCAAGATTTGCGTCGAACAGATCGTCTGATGCCCCGATTGGCAGTCGGGACATGTCCCACAGGCAAGGATGAAGGGCGCGATCACCCGGTCGCCCACGCGCCAGTTGCGCGTCCCGGGGCCGACCTCTTGCACGACGCCGCAATATTCATGACCGGGGATATGGGGCAGATCGACCGGGTCGCCACCCGTCCAGACATGCCAGTCGGACCGGCAGACGCCGCAGGCCAGCACCTCCAGCACCACCCCGTCACGCGGGCAGGCCGGGTCGGGCGCGGTGCCGATCTCCAGCGGCTGGCGCCAGCCGGTCAGCCGCGCCGCCCGCATCAGGCGATCTCCACCCGGTAGCTTTCGATGACGGTGTTCGCCAGCAGCTTCTCGCACATCTCGGTGACCTGCGCCTCGGTCGTGCCGGGGGCGAGGTCCAGTTCGATCACCTTGCCCTGGCGCACGCCCTCGACCCCGTCGAACCCCATGGAGCCGAGCGCGGATTTCACCGCCTCACCCTGCGGATCCAGAACACCGGGTTTCAACATCACGGTCACGGTGGCCTTCATCGCCCTGCCCCTTTGTCTTTCCTAATATGCGCAGCACCCGGCCCATGGCCGGGCATGTCTTCAGTTGATCAGTGTCGGCTTGGTCGGTCCGGGCTCGCGCTGCGGCATCACGCCGAGCCTGCGCGCCACCTCGGTATAGGCATCGGCCAGATCGCCAAGGTCGCGGCGGAACACGTCCTTGTCCAGCTTCTGCCCGGTCTCGATGTCCCACAGGCGGCAGCTGTCGGGGCTGATCTCGTCGGCCACGATCAGGCGCATGTAGTCGCCGTCCCAGATGCGGCCGATCTCGATCTTGAAATCGACCAGCTTGATGCCGACGCCAAGAAACAGGCCGGACAGGAAATCGTTCACCCGCAATCCCAGCGACACCATGTCGTCAAGGTCCTGCTGCGTGGCCCAGCCGAAGGCGAGGATATGTTCCTCGGCCACCAGCGGATCGCCCAGCGCGTCATCCTTGAAATAGAACTCGATGATCGGGCGCGGCAGCGGCGTGCCCTCCTCGATCCCGAGGCGCTTGGCGATGGATCCGGCGGCGACGTTGCGCACGACCACTTCCAGCGGAATGATCTCGACCGCGCGGATCAGCTGCTCGCGCATGTTGATGCGCTTGATGAAATGCGTGGGCACGCCGATGGTGTTCAACCCGGTCATGAAGAATTCGCTCAAACGGTTGTTGAGCACGCCCTTGCCCTCGATGGTGGCGCGCTTTTCCGCATTGAACGCGGTGGCGTCATCCTTGAAGTACTGCACCAGCGTGCCGGGCTCGGGCCCTTCGTAAAGGATCTTGGCCTTGCCTTCGTAGACCTTCTTGCGCCGTGCCATGCGATGCGTCTCCCGGGGAAATGCGGAAGGCGGCCATGCCTTCTCCGACATGCCGCCATTTGGCCGAGCCTATAGGCCAAAGCGCGGTGTGTCGCAAGGCGCGGTGAAGATCGCGACTTGCGGGCGGGGGCGTGTGCCACGTATTGTCCGCGCAACACGCCCATCTGGACGCAGGAGACACCGATGACGACCTTCGATGATCGCGAAAGCGCCTTCGAGAACAAGTACGCCCATGACGAGGAAATGAAGTTCAAGGCCGAGGCCCGCCGCAACAAGCTGATGGGGCTGTGGGTGGCCGACATCCTCGGCAAGACGGGCACGGAGGCCGAGGAGTATGCGAAATCGGTCGTCCTGTCCGATTTCGAGGAAGCCGGCCACGAGGACGTGATGCGCAAGGTGATGGGCGATCTTGGCGACAAGGTCTCCGAGACCGAAGTGCGCAAGAAATACGACGAATTGCTGGCCGTCGCCAAAGGGCAGATGGTCGAAGAGAACTGAGCGCACACCGCGCCAGGAACGGCCCCGCGCATCCCGCGTGGGGCCGTTCGTGTTTTTCGGTCGGCGTTCCCGCCTCGCAACGGCGCCCGCAAATGACCCCGGCGCAGGTCTTTTTGCCCTTGTTTCGCGAAACCGCCCACGTCATGTGACCCCTGCGCGCAAGACCGGAGAGATGTCCCGATGACCAATGCCCTGAGCGAGATGCTGCAAACCCGCGACTGGCTGATGGCCGATGGCGCCACCGGCACCATCCTGTTCAACATGGGGCTGCAATCGGGCGACTCGCCCGAATTGTGGAACGTGGACCAGCCCGACCGGATCGCGACGCTGTATCAGGGCGCGGTCGATGCGGGGTCGGACCTGTTCCTGACCAACTCCTTCGGTGGCACCAGCGCGCGGCTCAAGCTGCATGACGCCCAGGACCGGGTGCGCGAGCTGAACCGCGCCGCCGCCGAGATCGGGCGCGAGGTGGCCGACAAGGCCGACCGCAAGGTGATCGTGGCAGGCTCCATGGGGCCGACCGGAGAGATCATGGCGCCCATGGGCACCCTTACCCACGAGAGCGCCGTCGCGATGTTCCACGAACAGGCCGAGGCCCTGAAAGACGGGGGCGCGGATGTTGTCTGGGTCGAGACGATCAGCGCGCCCGAGGAGTACGCCGCCGCCGCCGAAGGTGCACGGCTGGCGGGCATCGCGTGGTGCGGCACGATGAGTTTCGACACTGCCGGGCGCACGATGATGGGCTTTACCTCGGCCGACCTGGCCGCGCTGGTGGAACAGATAGACCCCGCCCCCATCGCCTATGGCGCGAATTGCGGCGTCGGCGCGTCGGATCTGTTGCGCACCGTTCTGGGCTTCCGCGCGGCCGGCAGCGAACGCCCGATCATCGCCAAGGGCAACGCGGGCATCCCGAAATACCATGACGGCCATATCCACTACGACGGCACGCCTGAACTGATGGCACGCTACGCGGTGATGGCGCGTGATGCGGGCGCCAAGATCATCGGCGGCTGCTGTGGCACCACGCCCGAACACCTCCGCGCCATGCGTGCCGCGCTGGAAGAGACGCCACGCGGCGATGCGCCGACGCTGGAGCAAATCACCGAAGAACTCGGCGGCTTCTCCTCGGGCTCGGACGGCACCGATGGCGAAGGCCCCAAGCGCAGCCGGGGCGGCCGCCGCCGCAGCCGCGCCTAGGCGGGCTTGCGCGCGATCAGATCGACAAGGGCGGATCGGCCCGCGTGCCCGATCCCTTCCTCGATCTCGGCGTCGTAATCGGCGAGGCGCAGGATCTCCCACCCGTCGAAGGCCGCTGCCAATTGCGGTGTCGTGTACATGTTCTCGCGGCGTCCTGGGCCGCCGGTGCCGTACTCGACCTGTCGCGGCGCATAGCCATGCAGCAGCATCAGCCCGCCAGGCCGCACGGCGCGGGCCATGTCGGCCAGCATCCGGTCACGTTCCGGCGGACCGAGGAACTGGATGAAGATGCCGACCACGGCGTCGACTTGCTGTGACCAGTCCCACGCTTCGATGCCAGCGACCTGGAAATCGACCACGACACCGCGCGTCGCTGCCAGCTTTCGAGCTTTCTCCACGGCGACGGGACTGGCATCGAAAGCGGTCACAGCATGGCCCAGCCCCGCCAGGTGCACCGAGTTGCGCCCCTCGCCATCGGCCACGCACAGAACCCTGCTGCCGGGCCCCAGCACATGCGCCCAGTCCGCAAGGAACCCCGCTGGCGCGGTTCCGTAAACGTAGTCTTCGCGGTCGAACCGCGCGTCCCATCCGCTCATCGCCTGCCCCCATGTCCGGTCCCTTCGCAGGTATGGGGCGCAACCCCCTCAGACAAGGCCGTTTTTCTCAAGAAAAACTGTCCGGAAAACCGGGGTTTTCCGAAACGGAAATCTCGAGATTTCCGGTCCCTCCCGTCACAGCAGGTCCAGTTGATCGCCCGGTCGCGGCGGCTGATGAAACAGGTCGCAGCGCAGGCGCGGCTGTTCGGTATCGAGGCCCAGCGCTCGGGTCGCCCGGGCAAAGCGCTGCTGGATCAACTCCGCCCAGATCCCCTGCCCTTTCAAGCGCTTGCCCCATTCCGGATCATAGTCGCGCCCGCCATGCATGTCGCGGATCTTGGACATGACGCGCGCGGCCCTGTCGGGGTAATGTTCGGCCAGCCAATCGGCCCAAAGCCCCGCCACCTCGCGCGGCAGGCGCAGGGGAATGGTCGAGGCGGCCACCGCGCCCGCCTCGCGCGCGGCGCTCAGGATCGCTTCAAGCTCATGATCGCTCAGCCCCGGCACGAGCGGAGAGGCCATGACCCGCACCGGGCATCCCGCCCGTGCCAGCGTTTCGATGGCGCGCAAGCGGCGCGCGGGCGACGGCACGCGCGGCTCCATCCGGCGCGACAACTCGGGGTCCAGCGTCGTGATCGAGATCCCCACGCGCGCCAACCCGGCCTGTCCCATCTCGCCCAGAATGTCCGCGTCACGTTCGATCAGCGCCCCCTTGGTCACCACGGCGACCGGGTGGCGATAATCGGACAGCACCTGCAGCAGCGCGCGCATGATCCGCCGCTCGCGTTCAATCGGCTGGTACGGATCGGTATTGGTGCCGATGGCGATGACCTTGGGCATGTAACTTGGCGCACGAAGTTCCCGCTCCAGCACCCGGGGTGCCTCGGGGCGCGCGATCAGCCGGGTTTCGAAATCGAGGCCGGGCGACAGGCCCAGATAGGCATGGCTGGGCCGGGCAAAGCAGTAGATGCAGCCATGCTCGCACCCCCGATAAGGGTTGATCGACCGGTCGAAACTGAGGTCGGGCGAGGTGTTGCGCGTGATGACCTTGCGCGGCACCTCGTCTGAAACCTCGGTCCGCAGAAGCGGCGCATCCTCCCCGTCGCCATGCCATCCATCGGGTTCGGCCACGCGGTCGAAGCGTTCGAACCGCCCGGCATGGTTGGCCGTGGCCGCCCGCCCGCGCCGACGCGCCGTTGTCATCTCGGGGTCATGCACCATGGCGCGAAACTAGAACATAAAGAGAACATTCTCAAGCGCAGGTCGCGGCCTGCTAGAACCATGTCGCAAATCGCCATGTGCGCCCGCCGCAATTGACTAGGTATCTGGCTCAGGCCATGTGGCCGGGCCCACATGAAGGAGACTCGCGGATGTCCGAAGAAGAGGACGACATCATCCTGTCGGAACTGGATGACGAGGAACTCGTCCAGCAAATGTTCGACGACCTCTACGACGGGTTGAAGGAAGAGATCGAGGAAGCGGTCCACATCCTGCTCGACCGTGGATGGGAGCCGTATGACATCCTGACCAAGGCCCTGGTGGGCGGCATGACCATCGTCGGCAACGATTTCCGCGACGGGATTCTCTTTGTGCCCGAGGTGCTGATGGCGGCCGGCGCGATGAAAGGGGGCATGGCCATCCTCAAGCCGCTGCTGGCCGAAACCGGCGCACCGCGCATCGGCAAGATGGTGATCGGCACCGTCAAGGGCGACATCCACGACATTGGCAAGAACCTCGTGTCGATGATGATGGAAGGCGCCGGTTTCGAGGTGGTCGACCTTGGCATCAACAACCCGGTCGAAGCCTATCTCGAAGCGCTGGAGTCCGAGGGGCCGGATATCCTCGGCATGTCGGCGCTGCTGACCACCACGATGCCCTACATGAAGGTCGTGATCGACACGATGACCGAGAAAGGCATCCGCGACGATTACATCGTTCTGGTGGGCGGCGCGCCTTTGAACGAGGAATTCGGCCGCGCCATCGGGGCCGACGCCTATTGCCGGGATGCCGCCGTGGCGGTGGAGACGGCCAAGGAATTCGTCCTGCGCAAGCACAACCAGATGGCCGCTGGCGCCTGACGCCCCGGAGCATATGGCATCGAGACGGGCGGCGCGACACGGGCGCCGCCCTTTTTGTTTCGCAGGGTAAGGCTTGTGAAAAGGCGCCCCCTCTTTGGGCTTGCAGGCGCCGTGCCATAGGTCTTTTGTCGCCGCATGACCCTCTATGCCATCGGCGACATCCACGGACACCTGACCAAGCTGCGCGCGGCGCACGCCCGCGTCGACGCGGACCGGGCCGCCCATGGCACCGACGCAGCCCCCCTGATCCATATCGGCGACCTGGTGGATCGCGGGCCGGACAGCGCGGGCGTGATCGCCTACCTGATGCGCCTGCAGGCAAGCGATCCGCGCATTGTCACACTGACCGGCAATCACGACGCCATGCTGACGCGCTGGCTGGAGACGGGGCCCGGCCCCGATCCGCGCGACCCGCCGCATGTGCGCTACCTCTCCGACAAGGCCGGCGGCGGTGCAACGCTGGCCTCCTACGATGTCGATCCGACCGGGCCGCCCGACGAGGTGCATGAAGAGGCCGTCGCCCGCATTCCGCGCGCCCATCGCGAGTTCCTTGCGGAGTTGCCGCGCTGGCACCGAGCGGGGGAGTGCCTGTTCGTACATGCCGGCATCCGCCCCGGCATCCCCTTCGAGGACCAAGACCCCGAGGACCTGATCTGGATCCGCGACGGGTTCCTCGACGACCCGTGCGATCATGGGCCTCTGGTCGTGCATGGCCATACCCCGGTCGAGGATGTCACCCATGCAGGCAACCGGCTGGCCATCGACACCGGCGCGGCCTATGGCGGGCCGCTTTCGGCGGTGGCGATCGAGGGGCGCGACGTGTTCCTGCTGACCGAGGACGGACGCCTGCCCGTCCCGCGCCCGCGCTGATGCCCGCCCGCGACATCCTGCTGGTGCTGGTGGTCGTCCTCGCCTGGGGGTCGAACTTCACCGCGATGAAGATCGGGCTGGAAGAGCTTCCGCCGCTTCTGTTCGTCGGCCTGCGCTTCGCGATCCTGCTGCCGCTTCTGGCCTTCTTTCGCAAACCCGCGCCCTGGTGGACGATCCTCGGCGTGGGCGCGTTCATCAACACCGGGCAATTCGCGTTTCTGTTCACGGCGATGCGGGCCGACGCGACGGCGGGGCTGGCCAGCCTGATCCTGCAAAGCCAGGCCCCGATCACCATCATCCTCGCCGCGATCTTCTTTCGCGAACGCGTCCGCTGGGTGCAGGCGGTGGGGATCGCGCTGGCCTGCATGGGCCTTGCGCTGTTCGGCATAGCGGGGGGCGGCAATGTCACCCTGTTGGGGCTTGGCCTCATCCTGATCGGCGCGCTCTCCTGGGCCTGCGGCAACCTCGTGCTGCGCAAGTCGCCCGGGGTGAACATGACCGCGCTGTTTGTCTGGGCAAGCCTCGTGCCGCCCCTGCCCATGCTGGGCCTGTCGCTGGCCTGGGAGGGGAGCGACCCGTTCGGCCAGATCGCGGCGCTCAGCATCACGGGGTGGCTGGCGGTGGCCTATGTCGCCTTCATCTCGACGGTGCTGGGCTTTTCGATCTGGGGCAACCTCCTGTCTCGCCATCCCGCGGCCTTGGTAACGCCCTTCGCGCTCCTGATCCCGGTGGTGGGCCTGACGGTCGCCGCGATCATGCTGGGCGAAACCATCACCGGGGGCGAGGCGCTGGCGGCGCTGGTGGTGCTGTCGGGGCTGGTCCTGGCCGTTCTGGGGCCGCGTTTCGTCGCGCGCTGACCTTCACGCCCGCCCGGCGCAGCCCCATATTGGTCGCGTGAAAGGAGACACCCCATGCCCCCTGCCCGTTTCGCCCTGATCCTTGGCCTGGTCATCACCGCCGCCGCCGCAACGGTGGCGCTTGCGGCTTGGGTCGGCCCGGTGGCGGGCGGTGCGTCGATGGGCGGCCTCCTGCTTGCGGCCCTTGTCGCCCGCGCGGTGCTGGGACGCCGCGCGTGACCCGGCTTGACGATGTCGAACTGACGGAACACGGCCTGCCGCCCGAGGGGCGTGGCCGTGTCCTGCTGATCGGCTGCGGGGCGCTGGCGCGCGAAGTGCTGACGTTGAAGGCCGCCAATGGCTGGGATCACCTCGACCTCGCCTGCCTGCCCGCGATCCTGCACAACCACCCCGAGAAGATCCCCGATGCCGTCGCGCAGGAGGTGGCGGCGAACCGGGCCGATTACGCGCAGATCTTCGTGCTCTACGCCGATTGCGGCACGGGCGGTCTGTTGCAGGCGCGCTGCGCCGAGCTGGGCGTCGAGATGCTGGACGGCCCGCATTGCTACAGCTTTTTCGAGCGGAATGAGGTGTTCACCGAACGGGGCGAGATGACGGCCTTCTACATGACGGATTTCCTTGTCCGGCAATTCGATGCCTTCGTGACCCGCCCGCTCGGTCTCGACCGGCACCCGGAGCTGCGGGACATGTATTTCGGGAATTACGAGACACTGGTCTACCAGGCCCAGACCGACAACCCCGCGCTGACGGAAAAGGCGCGCGCCTGTGCCGAGCGGCTGGGGCTGGGGTTCGAGCGGCGGTTCACCGGCTACGGCGACCTGGAAACGGCCCTGCGGCGGCTTTGACCCCAAAGGGATTGCGCCGGGCCTTCGGCCCGTCGCCCCGCGCGGGCTGCGCCCGCGTTGGGGGCTCTGCCCCCGCCGCCTTTGGCGGCTCCCCCGGCATATTTTTCGGATAAAGATGGGTGCAGGTCTTGGCGTGATGTGACACCTGCCGCTGAAAGCCGCCAAGACAGGAACATTGCGCGCAAGGCCGACAAGGGGCCGCAGAAAATTGCCGAATTTTCTGCTCGGGCGGCGTCGCGCGGGATCGGAGGCGATCCAGCCGGTCTTTCCCTCGCCGCGGCGGCGATGTAGGCCAGCCAGGACCCACCCGCGAGGACAGAAATGGATAACATCAAGGGCATGGCATGGATGACATTGGCGATGCTGGCCTTCGCGCTGGCCGACATGTTCATCAAGATGACGGTCGACCGCCTGCCCGTGGGCGAGGTGATTCTGTTCTTCGGCGTCGGCGGGGCGCTGGTTTTCGGGGTCGCGGCCAGGATGCAGGGGGCGAACCTTGCCTCACCGGCCTTCCTGTCCAAGCCGGTTCTCGCGCGCAATGCCTCGGAAATCCTCGGCACGGTCTGTTTCGTCATCGCCCTGTCGAAGATCGAACTGGCGACGCTGTCCTCGGTCATCATGTCTTCGCCGCTGCTCGTGACGCTCGGCGCCGCCGTGATCCTGGGCGAGCATGTGGGCTGGCGGCGCTGGCTTGCCATCGGGATCGGGATGGTCGGCGTGCTGATCATCCTGCGCCCCGGCCTGTCCGGGTTCGAGCCGGCAGCGCTTTGGGCCGTGGGGGCGGCGATCGGCCTGTCGGGCCGTGACCTCGCCACGCGGCCCATCCCGCGCGAGATCTCGACCCTTCTGCTGGGCTGCTGGGGCTTTCTCGCCGCCGCCAGCGCGGGGGCGGTGCTGCTGATCCTCTTCGGCGGCGCCGTGATGCCCGACGCGACTGAAACCGCGCAGCTTTTCGGCGCGCTGGCCTGTGCGCTGGTGGCCTATTACGCGATCACTGCGGCCATGCGGGTGGGCGAGATCGGCGTCGTGTCCCCCTTCCGCTACACCCGGCTTGTCTTTGCCTTCATCATCGCCGCCGTCGTCTTCGGCGAGCGTCCGGATGCGGCGACCCTGATCGGCGCGGGCATCGTGATCGCCACGGGCCTTTATACCTTCTGGCGCGAAACGGCGGCGCGGCGGGCTGTGGCGACCTCCCCCCTTCCCACGGGACGCCCCGGGCGTTAGACCCTGCGGCAACCGAAACGGCTGCAAGCGGAGCTGCCCCACATGAGCTACATCATCGACATCCACGCGCGCGAAATCCTCGACAGCCGTGGCAACCCGACCGTCGAAGTGGACGTCACGCTGGAAGACGGCACCCTGGGTCGCGCCGCCGTGCCCTCGGGCGCGTCGACCGGCGTGCATGAGGCCGTCGAGCGCCGCGACGGCGACAAGGCCCGCTACATGGGCAAGGGCGTGCTGGAGGCCGTGGCCGCCGTGAACGGCGAGATCGCCGAGGCACTGGTGGGGTTCGACGCCACCGAGCAGGAGGCCATCGACGCCGCCATGTGCGAGCTGGACGGCACCGAGAACAAGGGCCGGCTGGGCGCAAACGCCATCCTCGGCGTTAGCCTCGCCACCGCCAAGGCCGCGGCCGATTTCACCGCGCAGCCGCTGTATCGCTACGTCGGCGGCACCGCTGCCCATGTCCTTCCCGTGCCCATGATGAACATCATCAATGGCGGCGAGCATGCCGACAACCCGATCGACATCCAGGAATTCATGATCATGCCGGTCGCGGCCTCCTCGGTCGCCGAAGCCGTGCGCATGGGGGCCGAGGTGTTTCACACGCTGAAGAAAGAGCTGTCGGCGGCGGGCCTGTCCACGGGCATCGGCGACGAGGGCGGGTTTGCGCCCAACCTGAACTCCACCCGCAACGCGCTGGATTTCATCCTGCGCTCGATCGAGAAAGCCGGCTACACGCCGGGCGACGACATCATGCTGGCGCTCGACTGCGCCTCGACCGAGTATTTCAAGGACGGCAAATACGTCATGGCGGGCGAAGGCAAGACGCTCTCGGCCGAGGAAAACGTCGCCTATCTCGAGGCGCTCTGCGGGGATTACCCGATCCTGTCCATCGAGGATGGCTGCTCCGAGGATGACTGGGAGGGCTGGAAGATGCTGACCGACACGCTGGGTGACCGCGTGCAGCTGGTGGGTGACGACCTGTTCGTGACCAACCCCGCGCGCCTGGCCGAGGGGATCGAGAAGGGCTGCGGCAATTCCCTGCTGGTGAAGGTCAACCAGATCGGCACCCTGTCCGAGACCATGGCCGCCGTGAACCTCGCCCATCGCAACCGCATGACCTGCGTCATGTCGCACCGTTCGGGTGAGACCGAGGACGCCACTATCGCGGACCTCGCCGTTGCCACGAATTGCGGACAGATCAAGACCGGGTCGCTGGCGCGCTCGGACCGGTTGGCGAAATACAACCAGTTGATCCGCATCGAGGAAATGCTGGACGAAACCGCGCATTACGCGGGCAAGGGCATCCTGCGCGGCTGATCCTGCCGCCTGAATGACGCTTTCGAAAAGGCCGGGTCCAAAAACCCGGCCTTTTCCACGTCCCGCTTGCATCACCCCAAGGGGCAAACCCGCGCAATGCAACGCTTTCTCTGGACCTCGGGGGGCGGGCGTTTCAATCTGGGCGTGGAATGAACATGGTCCCGCAACCCCACGGCCGACCCGGCCACGCGCAAGCGCCCGCCACGCCCGAGGCTGTTGCGCCCCCTACCGGCGGCACGGGCGCGACGCGGGACTTCCATCCGCAGATGGCGCTTCTGATCGAGGCCGATGGCAGCCATTGGTCGGAGATCATCTTTCGCTGGTTGGGGATCACGGCTGGCGGCTTCCTGGCCTGGGTCTTCTCGGGCGACTGGCTGTGCCTGGCGTGGATCATCTCCTACCTTGCCCTGAACGCAGTCTATCTTGTCGCGCTTTCGGGCGTCGAACGACCGGTGGGGCGCAATCGCTACCTGCTGGCGCTCCTCCTGAATTTCTCGCTCTCGGGGCTCTATACCGCGCTGCCGGTCTATCTGGTGACATTCTCCGATCCGGCGCTGCATTTCATCGGCATCGTCGGCTTCCTCGCGCTTGCGCTGCACAACCTAGTGCAGCACCGCGGCCTCGGGATCGTCGCCGTGTGGGACCAGGGGCTGATCGTGGTCGGCGGCGGGGTGGTGGCGAACGATCTCTACCAGGGCGCCGAAAGCGGGCCTGAGCAGGTCATGGTCGTGACCGGCACCATCATCCTGATGGCCTATTTCCTGCTCAGCTACCGCTCGAACATCGCCGTTCACAACCGCCTCAGCCGGGCCGAGCGGTTGCGCGCCGAGGGCCAGAAAATGGAAGCCGTGGGGCGGCTGACCGGGGGCGTGGCGCATGATTTCAACAACATCCTGACCGTCATCCTCGGCAATCTGGACCTCTACCGCGAGATCGAGGACCGGGCCGAGCGCGACCAGCTGATCGACGAGGTCGAAAAGGCCGCCCGCCGCGCCGCCACGCTCACCGCGCAACTGCTGGCCTTTTCGCGGCGCGCGACGCTTCTGCCCGAGACCATCCGGCTGCCCGGCTACCTCGACGGCCTCGGCGCGATGCTGAACCGCGTCCTGCCGGCCAATGTGGATCTGGAAATCCACCTGCCCGCCCCGATGCTGACCGTGCATGCCGACCCCAACCTCCTGTCCACGGCCCTTCTGAACCTTGTCATCAATGCGCGCGACGCGATGCCCGATGGCGGCACGATCGAGATCTACGCAGAACGCCTGACCCTGCCGACCCCGCAGACCAAAGGCCCGATACGCCGCGACGGGCATCGGCTGGTGGGCGAGTTCTGCGCCATCCATGTGCGCGATACCGGGCCGGGCATTCCGCCTGACATGATGGAAGACGTGCTGCATCCTTTCGTCACGACCAAACCCCTGGGACAAGGCTCGGGCCTGGGGCTGTCCATGGTGCTGGGCTTCGCCGAGCAGACCCGTGGCACGCTGCTCCTCGAAAACCGGCCTGAGGGCGGTTTGCAAGCCTCGCTTGTCTTGCCCGCGACCGGGCCGAACCGCCCTGCCGGGGCCACGCAGGCCAGCCCCGTGGCGCAAGCCTGACGCAACGCCCGGTTTGACAGGGCATCCACCAGCGGGAAACATGCCAAGGTCGCGTGACCGGCTTTGGGAGGGGCCGCAACCGATGCCATTGGAGTTGCTCCTGACGCTGGTGATCGGCGGCATCGCGGGGATCGCGCTGCTGCTGCACTTTTTCGGCTATTCCAGGCCGCTGACCTTTGACGAGGACAGCGCCCGCGCCCATTGGTTGCGGCAATACCCCATGAGCCGACCGGGCACCGTCCACCTGTCGCAGGATCGCGCCGCGGCCCTTGTCGAAACGCCCGACGGGCCTGGCCTCGTCTGGGCCATGGGGGCCGACTCCACCGCGCATATGCTGACCGGCGCCACCCTGCGCACCACGCGACGCGGGCTGCGCATCGACCTGCATGATTTCGCCGCCCCCAGCGTCCGCGTCCGCCTGTCGCCCGAGGCGCGCGAGACATGGGCACGGCTGATCCCGACACATGAGACGAAAGGGGCCCTGCCCGCATGACCGACCAACTCACCTACCCGGACGTCGTGCAATGGGCCGTGCCGATCTTCATCGCCGCCATCCTGGTCGAGCTGATCTGGATCCATATCTCGGGCCGCGGCGGGCGTTACGAGACGCGCGACGCCGTGACCTCGCTCATCATGGGGGCGGGCAATGTCGCCTCGGGGATCGCACTGGGGTTCATCGCCTGGGGCTTCTTCATGGCGCTCTGGGCGATCACGCCGCTGGATCTCGGCACCTCGCTCTGGGTCGTGGCGCTGTGCTTTGTGCTGGACGACCTGCGCTACTACTGGGTGCACCGCTTCGGGCACCGCATCCGCTGGGTCTGGGCCAGCCACGTGAACCACCATTCAAGCCAGCATTACAACCTGACCACGGCGCTCAGGCAGACCTGGACCGGCACGTTCACCTTCATGATGGTGGTGCGCGCGCCACTCATCCTGATGGGCTTTCACCCGGCCATGGTGCTGTTTGTCGGCGGGTTGAACCTGATCTACCAGTTCTGGATCCATACCGAGACGATCGGCCGGATGCCCCGCTGGGTCGAGGCGGTGATGAACACCCCCTCCCACCACCGCGTGCATCACGGCCGCAACCCGCGCTACCTCGATGCCAATTACGCGGGCGTCTTCATCATCTGGGACAGGATGTTCGGCACTTTCGTGCCGGAGGACGCGACCGAGAAACCCGATTACGGGCTGGTGCAGAACCTTGGCACCTTCAACCCGATCCGCGTGGCCTTCCACGAATGGGTGGCGATCTTCCGCGACCTCTTTCGCCCTGGCCTGACCTGGCGCGAGCGTTGGAACTACGCCGTGAAACCGCCGGGGTGGAGCCATGACGGCTCGCGCCTGACCTCGGACCAGATCAAGGCGCAGGCCATGGGCGATCCGTCCGCGGGCGCGGCAAGCGACTATGCCGCGCCAAACCGCCCCGCGTCATAGGGCGCGACCAGATCCCCATAAGCCCCACCACCCGCCATCCGGTCGGCCAGCACCTCGGCCACGATCGCGGCCAGCGTCACGCCGGAGTGCATCACGGCAAGGTACAGCCCCTCGGGCCCCGCCGCCCCGATCACCGGGCGCTTGTCGCCGGGAACGGGCCGCATCGCCACGCCAATCCGCGCCCAGTCGATGGTCACGCGCGGGAACAGCGCCACCACCGCCGCCCGCGCGCTGTCGGCCAACGCCTCCGGCGCGCAGTCCAGCGCGGCGCTCTCATCGCCCTGGTGCGAGACCGAGCCGGGCACGATCAACCGCCCCTCGGCGTCCTGCCGGATCTCCCGCTCGGGCGCGACGAGGATCGTGTCGAGCAAACGTGGCAAGGGCCGGCTGATCATCAACCCGCCCGGACGCGGCAACATGGGGAGCGCGACTCCCAGCGGCTCCACCAGTGCAGGCGCCCCGGCCCCGGCGGCCACCACCACGGCCTCGCCCGGCACCATGCCCCATTCCGTGCGCACCCCAGCCACCCGGCCCGCACGCTCCACGATCTCCAGACCGCGCGCACCCGACACCTGCCGCGCACCCGCGTCCACGGCGCGGGCCATCAACGCCGCGGCGGCCCGCCCCGGCTCCACCGACCCTTCCGTAGGGCAGACCAACGCCTCCTCCGGCACCATCGCCAGCCCCGGCACCCGGTCCCGGATGGCGTTCGCCCCCAACCGCTCCACCGGGTAGCCGAACCCCTCCAGTTCCGCTTTCATCGCCTCCAGCGCCGCGCCCTGCACCTCCCAACTCAGCGACCCCTGCCAGCTCAACCCCGGCAGGTCCCCCAGCCGCCGCCATGCCGCCATCCCGGCCTCGCGCAGGCGAAAATGATCGGCATCGAGGGAGAAGCTCGCATTGATCCAGCCAAAGGACTGCGCCGTCGCCCCTGCGCCAGCGTCGATCACCACGACCTCCTGCCCGGCCTGCGCCAAGCGGCAGGCAATCGCCGCCCCGATGATCCCGGCCCCGATGACGATGGTTTTCATGCCCGCGCTCCCGCTCTAGCCTCGGCCCGACGCTAGCGACACCTTCCGCAAGGAACCAGCCCCCGGAGCGCCCCATGACGGCAGACGAGATCATCGCCACCCTCCACCTCGAACCCCACCCGGAGGGCGGCCATTACCGCCAGACCTGGATCGACGAGGCCACCCCCGGCCGCCCCACCGGCACCTGCATCTACTTCCTGCTGAAACAGGGCGAAACCAGCCATTGGCACAAGGTCGACGCCACCGAGATCTGGCACTACCACGCCGGCGCGCCCCTTCTGCTGTCGCTGGCCGCGTCCGAGGCCGGCCCCGCCACCGACCACCTGCTCACCCCCGACCTGACCCAGGGCCGCCCACAAATCATCGTGCCGCAGCACCACTGGCAAATGGCACGCCCCACGGGCGCCTACACGCTGGTCTCCTGCACCGTCTCCCCCGGTTTCCGCTTCGAGGGCTTCACCCTCGCCGCCCCCGGCTTCGACATCCCGCGCGGCTAATCCCAAATCTTTATCCAATCAAATATGCCGGGGGCTTGGGGGCAGAGCCCCCAAAACCTGAGCCGAGGCCCGCAAGGGCCGCAGGCGAGGTAAGACCAACGCGGCGCCAGCCGCTCCGTTTCCTCGATCGCCTTCAGGGCCGCGACCGCCGCCCGCCCCCCACCGGCGCCGCCACCCCCGTCGTGCCCGGCGCGCTGGTGGGCAAACCCCGCATCACCCGCGCCGCCAGATAGGCAAAGGCCTGCGCCTCGAGGAAATCGCCGTCGAGGCCCACTGTCTCCACCGGATCCACCGGGCAGGAGAGCGTCGCGCCCAAGCCCTGCATCAGGCCCGCGTTATGCCGTCCGCCGCCCGTGACCAGCACCCGCGCGGGCATGGATGGCAGATGCTGCATCCCCACCCCCACCGCCGAGACGCAGAGCGCGGC
The DNA here is from genome assembly GCF_019800885.1 of Maritalea mobilis. Classification (GTDB taxonomy): domain Bacteria; phylum Pseudomonadota; class Alphaproteobacteria; order Rhodobacterales; family Rhodobacteraceae; genus Roseibacterium; species Roseibacterium beibuensis. Next base: position 241,988 of record NZ_JAHVKE010000001.1, on the reverse strand, counting down.
CAGCGTCGCCGCCCCGTCGGCATCGGACAGCCCGTCGAGGCACTCCAGCAGCCCCGAGAAATCGTCCCGGTCCAGCGATTTCGGCGGCATCCGGGCGAAATACCGCTCGCCCAGCGCCGCGCGCAGCACGTCGCGGTCGGGCCGCCCGCGCAAGGCCAGCGCCCCGCCCTCGTCGCGCGGCCCCAAACCCCGCGCCACCATGAAATCGTCGATCGGTGCATTGGCAGGCCCCGTGTCGAAGGCGATGCAGGCCCCCGGCGCCTCCGGCCCCGCTGCTGACGGGTCCACCCAGGTGATGTTGCCCACCCCGCCCAGGTTCAGGAACGCCACCGGCGCTTCGGCCCCGATCCAGCGCGCGCAGGCCCAGTGATAGAACGGCGCAAGCGGTGCGCCCTGCCCGCCCAACTCCATGTCCGTGCTGCGAAAATCCCAGATCACCTGCCGCCCCGAGGCCTTGGCCAGCCGCGCGCCGTCGCCCGCCTGGTGCGTGCGCCCGCCCTCCGGGTCATGGGCCAGCGTCTGCCCGTGAAAGCCCAGCGCCTCGACCTCCTCCAGCCCCTCCAGGACCTCCAGATGCGCCGCCTCGACCACGCGCGCCGCCGCCTCGGCCCGCCCGTCCCCGGCCCATGTGCCCAATCCCTCGCGGATCACCGCGCGTTCGGCCTCGCTATAGGGGCGATAGCGCGTCTCGCCGAAGCCGGTGACGCTCACACCGTCGGTTTCGATCACGGCCAGGTCCACGCCATCCAGCGACGTGCCCGACATCGCGCCCGCCATGCGCCACCGCTGCCCCTTTTCCTTCATGCCCGCGCCCGTTATAGCCAGCTTTCACAGCCGCAGCATGGACGCAAAGCGCGATGACCTACCAGCCCAAATCCGACTTCCTGCGCATCATCATGGAGCGCGGGTTCCTGGCCGACTGCACCGACCTGCAGGGCCTTGACGAGAAACTGATCGAGGGTCCGGTCACCGCCTATATCGGCTATGACGCCACCGCGCAGTCGCTGCATGTCGGGCACCTGTTGAACATCATGCTGCTGCGCTGGTTCCAGAAGACCGGCAACCGCCCCATCACCCTGATGGGCGGCGGCACGACCAAGGTGGGCGACCCCAGCTTTCGCGCAGATGAGCGCCCGCTTCTGACGCCCACCCAGATCGACGCCAATATCGCGGGCATGAACCGCGTCTTCGCGCGCTACCTCGACTATGGCCAGCCGCCGACGGGCGCGGTCATGCTCAACAATGCCGATTGGCTCGACGGGCTGAACTACCTCGAATTCCTGCGCGATATCGGGCGGCATTTCTCGGTCAACCGGATGCTCAGCTTCGAAAGCGTGAAATCGCGGCTGGATCGCGAGCAATCGCTCAGCTTCCTCGAATTCAACTACATGATCCTGCAGGCCTACGATTTCCTCGAACTCTACCGCCGCGAGGGCTGCGTGCTGCAGATGGGCGGTTCGGACCAGTGGGGCAATATCGTCAACGGGATCGACCTGACCCGCCGCGTGCTGGATCAGGAGATCTACGGCTTGACCACGCCGCTTCTGACCACCTCGGACGGGCGCAAGATGGGCAAGAGCCAGGGCGGCGCGACATGGCTTTCGGCCGAATTGCTCAGCCCCTACGAATTCTGGCAGTTCTGGCGCAACACGACCGATGCCGATGTGGGCCGGTTCCTGAAGCTCTACACCGAGTTGCCGGTCGCCGAATGCGACCGCCTCGGCGCGCTGGAAGGCTCCGAGATCAACGAGGCCAAGATCCTGCTCGCCAACGAGGTCACGACCCTTCTGCACGGGGCCGAGGCCGCGCAGGCCGCCGAGGCGACCGCGCGCGAGGTGTTCGAGAAGGGCGGCATGGGCGAGGATCTTCCCACCCTGACGCTCTCGGCGGACGAGGTTGGCGACGGCATTTCGGTGGTGCAACTCATCACCCGCTCGGGCCTCGCCAAATCCGGCAAGGAGGCCAAGCGCCTGATCGCCGACAATGGCGCGCGACTGAACGACGAACCGCTCACCGATGCGGGGCTGATGGTCTCGGCCTCCGACCTGGCCCAGCCGATCAAGCTGTCGGCCGGCAAGAAGCGGCACGCGCTGGTCGAGTTGGGAAACTGATCCGCGCTTAACCGGATCTTCATCATGGGCGCGTAGGGTCGTGCCCATGCTTGAGTCTACTGATTTCCATGCGAGTCGCCCGGAGGCGACCGGCTTTGCCGTGCTGCCCGGCGTGCCACTTCAGCAAAGCGCGCTGTGGTTCGCCGCCTGCGCCCGCCTCGGTGCCGACAGCCGCCCGGTGCCCGGGTGGCCCGGATGTCGCGCGCTTTTGCGACGCGTGCCGCTTCTGGGGCCGGTGGCGATGCTGTCGCGCCCGACAGGCGATCTCGCCCTTGGCTTGGCCCCTGGGCTGCGCGCCGATCTGGGCGCGCGGCATCTGGTCATCCATGCGGACACGCCCGCACAGGCGCAGGTTCTCGCCCGCTCCGGCTATCGACAGATCGCAGGGCCGCGCTGGATCGCCGAGCTTGCCCTGTCCCCCGATCTCGACCGAATGGCCGCACGCCTCGATCCCCGCTTCCGAAACCGGGTGCGCCGCGCGCTTTGCGGCGGCCTGCATGTCACCCGCCGCCCCTTCCCCGCCAATCCGGGTCACTGGCTGCTGCGCGCCGAACACCGTGCCGCGCGCCGCCTTGGCTACCGCCCGCTGCCCCCCGTCCTGATCGCGGCGCTGGCCGCCGCCCGCCCCGGCGCGGCGCAGCTGTTCACCGCGCATCTGGCCGGGCAGCGCGTGGCCGCGATGCTGTTCCTGCGCCACGGGCGCCGCGCCACCTACCAGATCGGCTGGTCCCGCCCCGAGGGGCGCGCAGCCTCGGCCGGAAACCTGCTTCTCTGGCGTGCCATGGTGGAGCTTCAGGCCTTGGGCTGCGACGCGCTCGACCTTGGCGCTGCCGACCCCGTCGCCGCCCCGGGCCTCGCCCTTTTCAAGCGCCATGCAGGTGCGCAGAGTCGCCCCCTCGGCGGCACGTGGCTCGATACCGCCCTTGTGCCGCTCCGCCGGAGAAAAGGCGCTGAACCGCCGGGGCGCCAGCCCCGGCGCGGGTCGCGCGCGCCAGCGCGGGAAACCTCTGCCGACGACCTCGCGCCGTCAGGTCTCGCGCGTCACCGGCATCCCCAACTCGCGCTCCAGCTGCCTCAGCAGGGCTTCGACGCGCGGGTTTCGTGTGCTGCCGACGGCGGCCTCCACCTCCTCCCTCCGGCCCTTGCGACCCGCGCGGATCATGTCCATCGGGCTCATCCCGCCGGTCGAGGTCTGGGCGCTGCCATGCAGGTAGATCGTCCGGCCCGGATCGGGGTGGCGCAATTCGATCACGTCGAGCGGCACCGCTTTCGAGCTGCCCACGCCGGACGGGTCGAACCCGGTCACATGGCCGATCCGGTGGTGGATATCGCGATAGGCGCTCAACGGTTCCTTCCACGTCTCGACGGCCTTGCCGCTCCGGTCGGTCACCCGGACCTTGCGCTTGGTGATCTCGACCTCGCGGCGCCATTGCAGCGTGCCGTTCATCTTGCGCCGGGTATGCGGTCCGACCAGCACGAGGAGGACGATCACGATCAACCCGGCTGCACGCAGCTGGCCCCCGTCCAGCACGCCGTTCGACAGGTTCGCGACAAGGATCGCGACCAGCAGGACGGCCATGAACACGCCAAAGACCAGGGGGGCGGTAGCGGCATTGAGCCGAAACGCCGACCGCCCCGGCGCACCCGCGCCGTAGGACCAGCGCCAAGGCCGCGCACCGGGGTTCAGGCGCGGCATCGGGCCGATGCGCTCAGCGGCCGGCAAGTCCGTCAGAAGGGTTTCGACTTTGTTGGGCATGGGATCTTCTCGGTCTTGAGGTCCCTTTTCGCAAAACACCGCGCGAGCGTCAGGTGGCGCGATTCCCTACCCCGCCACCATCCGCAGCAGCCGCGCGCGCCCGGGCGGCACGGCGCGGATCTCCAGCCCCGTGAAGACATGCAGCGTGCCAAGGTCGCGGTCGATCACCGCGTGGTCGCTGACCCAGCCGCCCATCAGCAGGTACGTGCGCAGCAGCGGCGGCATCTTGGCCTGCGCGCGCTTCAGGTCGGGCTTGCGTCGAAGCCGCTTGGCGAAATCGAAAACGGCGGGCGCCTTGACCCGCGGCAACCAGCGCGGCGGCGCAAGGTGCCGGTCGCGCAGCAACGCGAAAGCGTCGTAATAGTCCCGCGCCTCGGTCCCGTGGAAGGACGAGCAGCCGAACAGCATCTCGACCCCCTGTTCATCGACATAGGAGGTCATCGCGCCCCAGGCCACGCGCAGGATATCGGGGTCGCGCCGGTCCGGGTCGATGCAGAAGCGTCCCATCTCGACCATCGGCCCGTCGAATTCGGACAGGGCCGACAATTCGTAGAATTGCGCCGAATAGCTGCGCCCGATCTCGGCCCCGGAGGGCAGGTGCAGCATCCGGAAACAGCACACCAGCGCCCCGGTCCTGGCCTCTTCGATCAGGACATGGGCGCAGGCCGCGTCGAAATCGTCGCTGTCGCGCCCGTCACCGGGGGCGCCCTGCCCGCGGAACGCGCGCCATCTCAGGCGCTGCGCCGCCTCGATATCGTCCGGCGTCGAGGCCAGCCGCGCCCGATAGCGTCCTTTCGCGAGGTTCAGCATTCTCGCACCTCCTGCCCTGCCGAGACTCGCCCCGGTCCTAGCGGCCCCGAATGACGGGGATTTGACACGAGATGAAAATGACCTCTGCGGCGTGTCGCGGCAAGCAACGCCTTGCCGCACACGGCACCTTCTTCAAGAGATCAGAGTGTGTCGCCCAGATTGATCCGGCCGAAATTCGAAAGAAGCTGCTGGAAGAAGCCGAGGTTCTCGACCGTGGCCGCGGTCGTGCGGCGCGAAAGCTGCACATACTGCCCGTCTTCCAGGCCGAATCGTTCGACATTGCTGACCCGGCCGCCGGCATCGAAGGAGATGGCGACGATATCGCGCTCGATCACCTCGGGGGCGCGATAGGTGAAGTTCCGCACGCGGTAGGCGGTGTAAAACCACGCCTCATCCCGCATGACACCGGACGTCGCGGGGCGGCCCACCGTTTCGGCCACCTGCTCGCGGCTGTCGCCGATCTGCACCTGTGCAAGGTCCTCGGCCGGCGGAACGTATCCGTGATTGTCATAGGTCGCCGAGCAGGCCGCCAGCCCAAGACCAAGCGCGATGGCCAGCGCGATCCGGCGGCTGTTGCGGGAAAGACGGGTGGCGAATGTAGTGCCCATGGTGCCTCTGATCTCTCTCTGTCCGAACCGACCCGGGTCCGGCTGCGACTTGCACGGCGCGTCTGGCCTTTGTATCGCCTTAACTTATGGCAGACGACGGAGCAAGTTAAGCGCCCGAGCCGGCTTGCCCAGCCCGCTGTCCCCGTTTTCCGCCCGACAGGAGCCGCCGGAATGACGACCGAGACCCCGAAGGCCACGCCACCGCTGACGCCCGCGCGCCTGTCGCGCGCCGCCTCGCATGGCTTTTCCCTGACCCCCGACGCCACAGAGCGCGCCGCGCTGGCCGAGGAGCTTGGCATCGACGGCATCCGCAAATTGCGCTTCGAGGGCGAGTTGATCCCAGAGGGCAAGGCCGATTGGCGGCTTGAGGCGACGCTCGGCGCCACTGTCGTGCAGCCCTGCGTCGTGACGCTGGACCCGGTGGTTACCCGCATCGACGTACCGGTCACCCGCCGATTCCTCGCCGACATGACGCCCCCAGACCCCGACGACAAGGGCGAGGCGGAAATGCCCGAAGACGACACGGCGGAACCGTTGCCCGACCGGATCGACCCGGCCTTCGTGATGGCCGAAGCGCTGGCCCTGCACCTGCCGGATTACCCGCGCGCCGAGGGCGCCGACCTTGGCGAAGCCGTCTTCGCCGAGCCCGGCACCGACCCGATGACCGACGAGGATGCCAAGCCCTTGGCCGGTCTGAAGGCGCTGCGCGACAAGCTGGCGGGCGGTAAAAACGACGACGGCTGAGGCCTTGCGAAAGGCCCTTGGAAAAACGCTTGCATGGCGGGGGAATCCGAGTATGTTCCCGGCCTCATTCGCCCCCGGATGTCGAGTGTGGCGCGCGAGCCCGTGCGCTGCCGAAACGGTGGACCAGATCGGCCCGCCAGACCCGGATCAGCGCCTTGGCGCAAGGGGGCAGACGAGATAAAGAGACGATGGAACACGGGGCCGGCGCGATTGGGCGGGGCCCCTCGAAATTCGAGGTTGAGACATGGCTGTCCCCCAGAACAAGGTCACGCGGTCCCGCCGCAACATGCGCCGCGCCCATGATGCGCTGACCGCGGCCAATCCGAACGAGTGCCCCTCCTGCGGCGAACTCAAGCGCCCCCACCATGTCTGCCCGTCCTGCGGCACCTACAACGACCGTGAGGTCGTGGCCCAGGCCGACGAGATCGATCTCGACGAAGACGCGGCATAAGCCGGTCTCGGCGGCAGGCCGAAGATGGGTGACGGCACGGCACTAACCGGTGACTCGATTCCCGGGACGGTCCTTTCGATCGACGCGATGGGCGGTGATCGGGGGCCGTCTGTTGTAATTGACGGCATGGCCGCCGCGGTGGCCAAGAACCCGGACCTGCGGTTCATCCTGCACGGTGACCGCCCGGATCTTGAGCGCCTGATCGAGCGCAAGCGCGGCCTGGCCGAGCGGTGCGAGATTCGCCACGCCGAGGGCGTGGTACGCATGGACGAGAAACCGTCCAGCGTGCTCCGCCATGGCAAGAACACCTCGATGTGGTCGACCATCGAAGCCGTCCGGGCGGGCGAGGCCGAGGTCGCGATTTCCTGCGGCAACACCGGCGCGCTGATGCTGATGTCGATGACGCGGCTGCGCAAGATCGAGGGCGTGAACCGCCCGGCCATCGCCTGCCTCTGGCCGTCTCGCAACCCGTCGGGCTTCAACGTCATGCTGGATGTCGGCGCCGATATCCGCGCCGATGCCGAGGACCTGCTGCAATACGCGCTGATGGGCGCCAGCTATGCCCGCAACGGCATGGACCTGGCCCGCCCGCGCGTCGGGCTGCTGAATGTCGGCACCGAGGAACACAAGGGCCGCGCCGAGATCAAGGTTGCGGCCGAGCTGATCGCGCGCGTGGCCCCGGCGGCCGATTTCGAATTCGTCGGCTTTGTCGAGGGCGTCGATCTGCCTTCGGACAAGGTGGACGTGATCGTCACCGACGGGTTCACCGGCAATGTTGCGCTGAAGACCGGCGAAGGCACCGCCAAGATGATCAGCGAGCGCCTGCGCGAGGCCTTCACCTACACGCCGCTCAGCCGGATCGCGGCGCTGCTGGCCTATACCTCCCTGCGCCGCCTGTCCAAGAGCATCGACCCCCGCCGCGTGAATGGCGGGGTGTTCCTTGGCCTGAACGGGACGGTGGTGAAATCGCATGGCGCCTCGGACGCGACCGGCGTGGCCGCGGCGATCAAGCTGGCGGCCCGCCTGTCCGCCTCGGATTTCAACAAGCGCCTTGCCGCGCGGATCTCGCAGGCTGAACATGCCGCCGCCGCCGCCATGCAGGGGGACCAGGGCAAAGGGGCCGTTCAATGACCTTGCGTGCCGTCCCGGTCGGAATCGGCCATTACCTCCCCTCTCGCGTGGTCGAGAATGCCGAGTTCGAGAAAACGCTCGATACCAGCGACGAATGGATTCGGTCGCGCTCGGGCATCGAGCGTCGGCATTTCGCCGCCGAGGGCGAGACCACCAGCCAGATGGCCGTCGCCGCCTCGCGCGCCGCGCTGGACATGGCGGGGCTGACTCCGGCCGATATTGACGCCGTCGTCGTCGCCACTTCGACCCCCGACCTGACCTTTCCCTCCGTCGCCACCATGGTACAGGCGGGCCTCGGGATGGAGGGGGGATTCGCCTTCGACGTGCAGGCGGTCTGCGCGGGATTCGTCTATGCGCTGGCCAATGCCAACGCGCTGGTCGTCTCGGGGCAAGCGCGCCGCGTGCTGGTGATCGGGGCGGAAACCTTCAGCCGGATCATGGACTGGGAAGACCGCACGACCTGCGTTCTGTTCGGCGATGGCGCGGGCGCGCTGGTGCTGGAAGCGCAGGAGCAGGCGGGCACGGCCGCCGACCGCGGCGTGCTGGCCACCGACCTGCATTCGGATGGCCGGTTCCGCGATCTGCTTTATGTCGACGGCGGTGTGTCGGCCACCGGCTCGGCCGGCGTGCTGAAGATGGAAGGCCGTGAGGTTTTCCGCCATGCCGTTGAAAAGCTTGCAGAAACTGCGTATGCCGCGCTGGAGAAAGCGGGCGCCACGGCCGAGGATGTCGACTGGATCGTGCCGCATCAGGCGAACCTGCGCATCATCACCCGCACCGCGCAGAAGATGGGTGTCGGCATGGATCGGGTCGTTGTGACGGTCCAGGATCACGGCAATACTTCGGCGGCGTCCATCCCGCTGGCCCTGTCCGTCGGGGTCGAGCGTGGCCAGATCAAGCGCGGCGATCTGCTGGTGGCCGAGGCCATTGGCGGCGGCCTGGCCTGGGGCGCGGTGGTGCTGCGCTGGTAGCGCGGATCCGCGCGCAAACACCGGGCTCCAAACCCCTGCATTGACTTGAGAAATCGCATCCCGCATCTTGGGAGACAACCAAGGCGGGGGGTGATCGGAATGGCTGGCAAGACTTTGACCCGGATGGACCTGTCCGAAGCGGTGTTCCGCGAAGTGGGCTTGTCGCGCAACGAAAGCGCGCAACTGGTCGAACGTGTGCTCGAAATGATGTCCGACGCGCTGGTCGAGGGCGAACAGGTCAAGATCTCGTCCTTCGGCACCTTCTCGGTCCGGTCGAAATCGGCCCGGGTCGGTCGCAACCCCAAGACCGGCGAAGAGGTTCCGATCAGCCCGCGCCGCGTGCTGACCTTCCGCCCCTCGCACCTGATGAAGGATCGCGTGGCGGCCGGGAACAAGGCCTGAGCCGGCCGGACGAGACAGCGCACAGGTCGGGCCAAACCCGACCGTGACACGAGGATCAGTGCAGGACCCGGGGACAGGACAGGCCCATGAGCAAATCCCCCGATGCGTTTCGAACCATCCGTGAAGTCGCCGACTGGCTTGGCGTCGCCCCTCATGTTTTGCGCTTCTGGGAATCGAAATTCAGCCAGATCCGCCCGGTCAAACGCGCCGGGGGTCGGCGCTATTACCGGCCCGCGGACATGGAATTGGTGGGCGGGATCAAGGTGCTGCTGCATGACCGGGGCATGACGATCCGGGGCGCGCAACGGATGATCCGCGAAGAAGGCGTCGCCGCGGTCATGGCGCTCTCCCCGTCGCCGGACGAGACGCAAGGCCCCATTGAACCCATTGAGGGCATCGCCGAAGAGGGGACATGGCAGAGCGATGCCGAGGCCGATATCGCCGAGACCGGGGGGACCGAGCCCTCCGCCGACGATAGCCCCGTGACCGACTCCCAAACGGAGCCCGACTTGGCACCCGAATCCGAACCCGAACTCGATCTCGCGCCTGAGCCTAAGCCTGAGCCTGAGCCTGAGCCTGAGCCTGAGCCTGAGCCTGAGCCTGAGCCTGAGCCTGAGCCTGAGCCTGAGCCTGAGCCTGAGCCTGAGCCTGAGCCTGAGCCTGAGCCTGAGCCTGAGCAGGCAAGCCCTGCCCCAACTGAAACGCCAGAAGAAAATGGCGCCCCCGACACGCCGCAACCCGCGCCGGTCGAAATGGCCGAGCTTGATGCGCCACAAGACAAGGTCGAAGAGCAGGCCCCAGCCGAGGCCCCGACCGAAGTCGCCGAGCAAGACGACACCACCGCGCCGGACACCGATGCACCAAAGCCGGACCAGCCCGATCTCAGCCCTGCCGACGCGTTGGACCGGCTGGCACAGCTTGCAACGACAAGGCCGGTGCCCGCGGAAACACTGGCCGCGATGCGCCGTTTGCGGCAGCGTCTCGAAACGCCCCCGGCAGAGCTTTGACCCCGTCTGGCAGCCCCGCCGGAAAACTGCCGCAAGCCGCTCTTGGCCCCCTTGCGCCCCGGCTCAAAATCGCTAGAACACCCCTCACGTCGGGCTATGGCGCAGCCTGGTAGCGCGTCCGTCTGGGGGACGGAAGGTCGCAGGTTCAAGTCCTGCTAGCCCGACCATGGAAAAACCGCCTTGCCCTCCGGGGTTGGGCGGTTTTTTCTTGCCCAATCCGAACGCCCGGGCCGAACGCCCAGGAACGAGAGGCCTGCCATGACCGACACCGCTTCCGGAGTGCTGCCCGACCACCGCCTGCGCGCCATGATCGACGCGGGCGAAATCGCGGCCGATCCCGCCGTCACGGCCGGGCAGATCCAGCCCGCCTCCCTCGATCTGCGGCTTGGAACGGTGGCCTACCGCGTCCGGGCGTCCTTTCTTGCAGGCGAAGGCAACAAGCTCTCCGAGCGCCTGCCGGAATTCGAGATGCACCGCATGGACCTGAGCAAGGGCGCGGTGCTGGAAAAGGGCTGCGTCTATGTCGTCCCGCTGATGGAGCGGCTTGCCCTGCCCGCCGGGGTCTCGGCCGTCGCCAATGCCAAAAGCTCCACCGGCCGGGTCGATTGCCTGACCCGCGTGATCACCGATGGCGGGACCGAGTTCGACCGCATCGCGCCGGGCTATGCCGGCCCGCTCTATGCCGAGATCTGCCCGCGCTCCTTCTCGGTGCTGGTCAAGCCGGGCCTTGCGCTGAACCAGATCCGCTTTCGCCGGGGCGAAGCCGTGCTGGACGACGACGAATTGCGCAGCCGTCACGCCGACACCCCGCTGGTCACCGGCACCGACCGCGCCGTGATCGACGACGGGCTCGGCTTCTCGGTCGATCTTCAGCCCGAGACCGGGACGCTGGTCGGCTACCGCGCCAAACCCCATGCCGGGGTGATCGACCTGACGCAAATCGGCGCCCATGACGTGGCCGAGTTCTGGGAAGAGGTCCGCAGCGACCGGGGCCGCATCATCCTCGACCCGGGCGCCTTCTACATCCTCGTCAGCCGCGAGGCGGTGACCATCCCGCCCGATTGCGCCGCCGAGATGGCCCCGTATCTCGCCATGGTCGGCGAATTCCGCGTGCATTACGCGGGTTTCTTCGACCCGGGTTTCGGTCACGGCATCCCGGCCCGCGGCGTTCTCGAAGTGCGCTGCCACGAGGCCCCTTTCGTGCTGGAACACGGGCAAGTGGTGGGCCGCCTCGTCTACGAACGCATGGCTGAGGCGCCCGAGCATCTCTACGGTGCCGATCTGGCCTCGAACTACCAGGGCCAGGGGCTGAAACTCTCCAAGCATTTCAAGGCCTGAGCTACCCGTTCATCCTGGAAAGGGACCTGCAAAGCGCGTTTGTGGCGGCGACAAGACGGCCTGCCCGCCATCGACTCTGCAGCTTTTTCTTCAACGGCGTCGGCGCCACCGCTTTGAAATGCGCGCTATCCCCAAGGCGCAGGATCATCCGGCATGACGCGACCGAAGACATTTTCGCGGTGCCAGCGCAGGTTCTCCGGATGCGGCGCATCGCGCGGATCCTCGGGCCGGACCAGCTTGCCACCAGGCGCAATGAGCCGCCCCACGACATCACCTGGCACCTTGTTGTGAGAGACGAGGATCGTCTCGCAATCCTCCGCGACAGAGATCAGACCGCGATCAAACATCCAGTGCAAAGTCCCCGAGAGTGCCAGCCCGTTGCGCACCGAGTCGCTGCCCCGGCTTTCGACAGGCCGAATATGCGCCGCCTGCACCTCGGGGCGCCCGCCGCCATTGCGCAACATCAGGCCAGACACGGCGCAGCGATAGCCATAGGCCGCACGCACCTTCCGGCGGAACGCGACATCGCGATAGGGCCTGCGGGTGAGCCGCTCAAGGACCGGGCGCTCGAACGGGTCAGCCCCTTCGCCAAATCCCGCTGGCTGCGGATCGTAGCGTGTCGCCTCGATCCGCTCCAGGTCCTGCGGCAGGCCCAGGTTGACGATGCGCGCGAACTCCGCCTCCGGCAATCGCCGCACGGCAAGCTGCACCGCGCCCCCTTTTTTCGGCGTGCCGTCCGGCTCGGTCAAAGCCGCTTCCAACGGGCGCCCCTCCACCAGCCGCGGCACGTCCTGGTCAAAGGGCAGAAAACTGCCCGGCTCGATCATGGCGAGGAAGCGCCCATCGACGCCCGGCTTGGGAAGGACCCGATCGATCTTCGCAACCGCAAAATACCCGCGCGGCCCGGCCTTGACCGGCTCGTAATAAACGATCCAGTCACCGACCGCCGCCTCCATCGCCTTCAGATAGGGGCGCGGAAAGTCATAGACCACGTCTGGCTCATCCTCGTAGATCGAGTCGGCCTTGTGCAGGAGGACCAGCTTAACCATGCGTCCAGGAAATCGGTAAACAACCGGAACACAAGGGGTTTATTCGCCTGGCCCGCCCCTTCATCTTGGCAAAAAACTCCGGGGGAGCGCGCAACGCGCGCGTGGGGGCAGAGCCCCCGTCCCGGCCCGCCCCAACGCGCAGCCCTGGCAGAAAAGTCCCCCCGCAGCGCGCCAGCGCTGCCACCGCCGTCGCAGATCGCAGGCCGAAGGCCGAGACGCGCGGCAAGCCCTCGCTCAGACCGACCGGCCCGCGTACTCGATCGGGTGACGTGCAAGCTCCGCCTGCTGTTCGGGCGTCAATCGCTCGAAAGGCAGGACATAGGTGTGGATCGAGAACACCACCGCTCCCGTTCGCGGCAGGCGCAGCAGGCATTGGCGTTCTGAGCGCAGGTAGTCGGGACGGGTTGTCGGCGTGACGCGCGGTTGCGCCTCGGTCGCGGGCTGAAACAGCGTCGGGTCGGCATAAAGCAACGCGTTCTGCCGCCACAGCGGCCGGCCCGGCTTGATCCCGTCGAACAGGCGCTGCACCCGCGGCGCGATGCCGTCGTCATACTGCGCCACAGGGATATGGATCGCCGTCAGCGGGCGGCCGATCTTCTCGGCCAGCGTCCAGCTCGCTGGGAAACACAGGACTGCCGCTGTCAGCACGTGCTCCTCCGCGCCGTCCGGCTTTTGCAGCAAGCACAGATCCTCCTGCACCAACCGCGCCGCGACCACCAGCGGCGTGTCCGAGGCGAGGTCCACCGCCACGCCATCCGGCCGCGTGACCGTCTCGCCCCGCCGTGAAAACCCCTCGGGCAAATGGGCGATCACCGTTTCCAGCAGCTCCGCCGAGGCGGCCTCAGACACTGGCGTCTCGGCCCAGACTCGGCCGCGCGCCTCGGCGATCAGCCGGTCGCGCAGCGCCATCTGCCCGCCATAGGCTTCGTCCGTGACCAGCCATTCCGCCATGTCGAGCGGCGCGATCCCCGGCAGCTTGCGGCCAACCGGCGTCATCCAGGGCGCGCTCGGCAGCCGTTCATGCAGGACAGGGTCACCCATTTCCGACCTTTCTTGCCGCGAATTGGCGCGCCGGGCCAGTATGACCCTCGCAGGATTTTCCCCATCGCCGCCATGCGCGTGAGGGAGGTGCGCCATGAATGAAGCCTATCGACTGCCCGCGCGCAAGATCGACCCGACCAAGGGCGTCACCCTGCCCGACGGCACCCTAAACGACCAGGACCGGATCGAGATCGGCCCCACGCCGCTGGCCTATGCCGAGTGGGAGGCGGCGGGCCTGACCCTGCCCGATCTGCCCGCCATGCGGGCCTGGCGCTTGCACCGGCTGGTGGACCGTCTGGCCGAGCGCGATTACGCAGGCGTGTTGATGTTCGACCCGCTCAACATCCGCTACGCGACCGACTCGACCAATATGCAGCTTTGGAACACCCACAACCCGTTCCGCGCCTGCCTCGTCTGCGCCGATGGGCACATGGTCTTGTGGGATTACAAGAATTCCCCCTTCCTCGCCGATCACAACCCGCTGGTGGCCGAGGTCCGCTCGGGCGCGTCGATGTTCTATTTCGCCACGGGCGACAGCGGCGGTGCGGCGGCGGCGGAGTTCGCGGGGCAAGTGTCCGAGATCCTCGGCACCCATGCGGGGACCAACACGCGGCTCGCCGTGGACAAGATCATGTGGCAAGGCGCCCGCGCGTTGGAGGCGGCCGGCCTGACGCTGTTCGACGGAGAGGAGGTCACCGAGAAGGCCCGCGCGATCAAGGGCCCCGACGAGATCCGCGCCATGCGCTGCGCCAGCCATGCCTGCGAGGCCTCGGTCGCCGCGATGGAGGATGCCTGCCAGCCCGGCCTGACCGAGGACGATATCTGGGCCGTGCTGCATGCCGAAAACATCCGCCGCGGCGGCGAGTGGATCGAAACGCGCCTTCTGGCCTCGGGGCCGCGCACCAACCCGTGGTTCCAGGAATGCGGGCCGCGCCGGGTGCAGGAGAACGAGATCGTGGCCTTCGACACTGACCTGATCGGCTGCTATGGCATTTGCATCGACATCTCGCGCACCTGGTGGGTCGGCCCCGACCGTCCTCGCCCCGACATGGTCGAGGCGATGCAGCATGCCCATGAGCACATCATGACCAACATGGCATTACTGCGCCCCGGCGTTTCGTTCCGCGAGTTGACCTTTGGTGGCCACCAACTCGCCCCGAAATACGATGCGCGCAAGTATTCCTGCCGCTTCCACGGTGTAGGCCTGTGCGATGAATGGCCCCTGATCGCCTATCCCGACCACTACGTCGAAGGCGCGTTCGACTACGAGGTGGAACCCGGCATGACCTTCTGCGTCGAGGCGCTGGTGGGCGAAGAGGGCGGCGATTTCTGCATCAAGCTGGAGGATCAGGTTCTGATCACCGAGGATGGCTACGAGACCCTTACGCGCTATCCGTTCGATGCGGCGCTCATGGGTAGCCCCTAGACCGACTCGACACCGCACGGTCCGACACGACCGCGTGACCGAACCCGGCTTCGGGTTGCGACCCAACGCAACTGCACACATGCTCTGCCGGACTGAAGGAGCGCGTTCATGCCCACCGAAAAACTGACCTTTCCCGGACATGCGGGCGACACGCTCGCCGCGCGGCTGGACCTGCCCGAGGGGCCGCATCTGGCCACGGCGCTGTTTGCGCATTGCTTCACCTGCGGCAAGGATATCGTGGCGGCGCGGCGCATCGCGGCACGTCTTGCCGCCGAGGGGATCGCGGTTCTGCGCTTCGATTTCACCGGGCTGGGCCACAGTGCAGGAGAATTTCGCAATACCTCCTTCACCTCGAACGTCGCTGACTTGCACGCGGCAGCCGCGGCGCTGGCCGCGCGGGGCATGGACCCCAGCCTGGTGATCGGCCACTCGCTGGGGGGTGCAGCGGTGCTGAAGGCGGCGCGTGGCATCCCGTCGGCCAAGGCAGTCGTAACCATCGGCGCGCCCTTCGACCCGGCCCATGTCACCCACAATTTCGGCGACGCGCTGGAGCGGATCGAACGCGACGGGGCGGGCGAGGTGGATCTGGGCGGGCGGCCCGTGCAGATCGGGCGCGGCTTTGTCGAAGACGTGCAGGGCGAGGCGATTGCCGGGGACATCGCGCATCTGGGACGCGCCCTGCTCGTCCTGCACGCACCGCGCGACGCGGTGGTGGGGATCGACAACGCCACACGGATCTTCATGGCCGCCAAGCACCCGAAAAGCTTCGTCACGCTCGACGATGCGGACCACCTGATCACGCGGGCCGGCGATGCGGAATATGCCGCCGGTGTCATTGCAAGCTGGGCGCAGCGCTACCTTGCGCTGTCGCCCCCGGCCCCACCGCCCGGCGCCCCCGAGGGCATCACACGCGTCTCCGAGGCCGACCCGACCGGCTTCCTGCAAGACGTGATGGCAGGCCCGCTCCACCATGTGCTGGCCGATGAGCCTCGCAGCTATGGCGGCACGGATCGGGGCTTTACCCCTTACCAATTCCTCGCCGCAGGTCTGGGCGCCTGCACGTCCATGACCATCCGCATGTATGCGCGGCGCAAGGGCTGGCCCCTTGATCACGTGTCGGTCGATGTGCGCCACGACCGGGTGCATGCGCAGGACGCCAGTGCCCACACCCCGTTAGACCGGTTCACCCGGATCATCACGCTGGAGGGGGATCTGAGCGACGACCAGCGCCGCCGATTGCGCGACATCGCTGACCGGTGCCCCGTACACAAGACACTGGAGGCCGGTGCGACCGTCGACACCGAGGTAAAATCCACGCCGGCCGCGCCTTGATCCCGATCAAGGCGCGCGGCATTGCGTCGTCCCAAGCTGCGCCAACCCAAAATGGCAAGGAGCCGCGCGATGGGACTGTTTCGTAAACTCGACTCTGCCAATGAACTGGCGACCGGCATGGCCGTCCGGCTGGGGGTCGATCTGGAATCCGGGTTCGAAACCGGGCCGGTTCAGGCCGCCTACCAGTTTCGCGACATGGTGATGCGCTGCTCGACCTGCACCCACCATGAAGAGTGCCGCCGCCTTCAGGCCCACACCATCGAACTGGACTTTCCGCCCGCCTATTGCCGCAACCGCGACCGGTTCGAGCGCGGCTAAAGCTCTGCGTCCAGGGGCAAAAGCGGCGAGGCCTTGATCTCCTCCATGCTGAGGAGCGCGGTCACGTTGTGGATTTTCACCTCGGAAATGAGCGCCTGGTAAAAGCGGTCATAGGCGCGCGCATTGGGCACCCGCACCTTGAGGATATAGTCGATATCGCCCGCCAGCCGGTGCGCCTCCATCACCTCGGGATGGGCGCGCAGGGTTTCGAGAAAGCGCGTCTGCCATTCGGCCTCGTGCTCGGAGGTGCGGATCAGGACGAAGAAACAGGCCTCCAGCCCCAAGGCGTCGGCATCCAGCAGAACGGTCTGCCGCCCGATCACGCCCGCCTCGCGCAGCTTGCGAATCCGGGTCCAGACCGGCGTCTTGGACGAGCCCACCACGCGCGCGATATCCTCCAGCGACCGGCTGGCATCCTCTTGCAGCGCGGCGAGGATTTTCCTGTCGAGCGCATCGATCTGAACGGGCATTCCGGCCTCCTGACCTGATTGGAACGGTGATCCTGACCCGACCCAGATACGGAACGAACGTCCCTTTTCGCAAGGGATATCTGCCGCCGGTCAGGAAATTATTCTATCTTCATGGCGAAACACAGCTTCGAGGTTCGTCATGCGACATTTCCCGATCTTCCTAGACCTCGACGGGGCCCGTGTCGTGGTGTCGGGCGGTGGCGAGGCGGCGTTGGCCAAGCTGCGCCTGCTGATGAAGACGCGCGCACGCCTGACCGTTTTCGCCGCCGATCCTGCGGACGAGGTGATCGAATTGGCCCGCGAAAGACGGATCGCGCTGGTGAGGCGCGCGGTCGAACCGGGCGATGCGCTCTGTGCACGGCTGTTCTACGCCGCCAATGACGACGATGCCGAGGATGCGCGCGTGGCCGCCCTCGCCCGCGCCGATGGCGCGCTGGTCAACTGGGTCGACAACCTGAATGCCTCGCAGTTCATCACACCCGCGATGGTCGATCGCGACCCGGTGACCGTAGCGATCGGCACCGAGGGTGCGGCCCCGGTCCTTGCCCGCCGCATCAAGGCGCATCTGGAAAGCCACCTGCCGACAAACCTCGGGGTGCTGGCGCGGGCCGGCCAGGCCTTTCGCAAGGCTGCCGAGGCGCTGCCCATGGGCCGCAAGCGGCGGGAGTTCTGGGCCGACTACTACGACCGCGCCGGCCCTCGCGCGCTGGAGCAGAACGGCGCGGATGCCCTGCCCCGAACCTTGCAAGACCTGCTGGACGACCACCTGGCGACCAAGCCATCGGCGGGCCATGTGGACCTTGTCGGCAGCGGGCCGGGCGACCCGGACCTGCTGACGCTGAAGGCGCGGAAACTGCTGGACGAGGCCGATGTCGTGATCCACGACCGGCTGGTCTCCCCCGCGATCCTCGAGCTTGCCCGGCGCGAAGCGGTGCTGATCAACGCCGGAAAGAAGGGCTTTGGCCCCGCCATGTCGCAGGAGGAGATCGGCCGCCTCATGGTCGAGCACGCTACGCAGGGCGCCCATGTGGTGCGGCTGAAATCGGGCGATCCGGGTGTCTTCGGACGGCTGGACGAGGAGTTGGACGCCCTGAATGTCGCCGGGATCGACTGGGCCATCTGCCCCGGCATCACGGCGGCCAGCGCCGCCGCCGCACAGCTGGGCCAGAGCCTGACCAAGCGGGGCCGCAACTCGGACCTGCGGCTGCTGACGGGCCATGACGTGAAAGGCTTTGCCGAGCAGGACTGGCGCGGGCTGGCGCGGGCCGGGATGGTCGCCGCGATCTACATGGGCGCGCGTGGGGCGCGGTTCCTGCAGGGCCGTCTGCTGATGCATGGGGCCAGCCCCGATACGCCGGTCACGGCGGTGGAGAACGCCAGCCGCGTCGAGGCCCGCGTGATCGCCTCGACCCTGGCCGAGCTTCCCGCCGACCTGGAGGCCGCCGCGCCCGACGGCCCCGTCATCTTGATGCTGGGCCTTGCCCCCCGCGCCGCCGTCGCCCGCCTGCCCCAGTTGCAAGAGGAGCTTGCCTGATGCCCCGCCCCTTCACCCCCAAGGTGCTGACCGCGAACGACCTGCTGCTTGGCGATGCCGTCTGGCTTGCCCCGGACGGGGCCTGGACCCGGCACATGTCCGAGGCGCTGCTGATCGAGGATCAGGCCAGCGCCGATCTGCACCTGCTGGATGCCGAGGCGCGCGGTCACGAGGTGGTTGGCCCCTACCTCGCCGATGCGCAATCCGGCCCGCATGGTCCCGAACCCACCCATTTCCGCGAAACGTTCCGCACGCGCGGGCCGTCGAACCGCCCGCACGGCAAACAACAGGCCGCCTGAGCCGCGACAGGAGATCCCCGATGTATCGCTATACCGAGTTCGACCGCGATTTCGTCCGGTCGCGCGTGGCGCAGTTCCGCGCGCAGGTCGAGCGCCGCCTTGACGGCAGCCTCACCGAGGAAGAGTTCAAGCCCCTGCGCCTGATGAACGGGCTTTACCTGCAACTGCATGCCTACATGCTGCGGGTCGCGATCCCTTATGGCACCCTGTCGGCGGACCAGATGCGCCAGCTTGCCATGATCGCCGAGCGGTGGGACAAGGGCTATGGCCATTTCACCACGCGCCAGAACATCCAGTTCAACTGGCCCAAGCTGGCCGCTGTGCCCGACATCCTCGACGCGCTGGCCGATGTGGGGATGCACGCCATCCAGACCAGCGGCAACACGATCCGCAACGTGACCGCCGACCATTTCGCCGGTGCTGCCGCCGACGAGGTGGCCGACCCGCGCCCGGTGGCCGAGCTGATCCGGCAATGGTCGACCGACCACCCCGAGTTCCAGTTCCTGCCCCGCAAGTTCAAGCTGGCGGTCACAGGCTCCCCCGAGGACCGCGCGGTGACGGCCGCCCACGATATCGGCCTGCGCCTTGTGCGGCAGGACGGAGAGCTGGGCGCGCAGGTGCTGGTGGGCGGCGGGCTGGGCCGCACGCCGATGATTGGCAAGGTGCTGCGCGACTTCCTGCCCCTGCCCGACCTTCTGCCCTATCTCGAAGCGATCGTGGCGACCTACAACCTGCTGGGGCGGCGCGACAACAAGTACAAGGCGCGGATCAAGATCACCGTGCATGAACACGGGCTGGAGGAAATCCGCGATCTGGTCGAGGCTGAATTTCCGGCCCGCAAGGCGCTGTTCGGCGGCATCGATCAAGAGATGCTGGCCGCCATCACCGCGCAATTCGCCCCGCCCGCCTTCGAGACGGATGCCGAGGGCGATGTCACTGCGTGGTATCACGCCGACCCGGTCTTTCGATCCTTTGTAGATACCAACACCGCCCCGCACCGCGCCCCCGGCTACGCGATCCTGACCGTCTCGCTGAAGGCGCCGGGGGAGACGCCGGGTGATGCCACGGCTGAGCAGATGCGCGTCCTCGCCGATCTGGCCGAGCGCTACGGCCATGGCGAATTGCGCATCAGCCACGAACAGAACGTCATCCTGCCCCATGTGCCGTGCCGATACCTCAAGGCGATCCACGATGCGCTGCGCGAGGCGGGGCTGGCCAGCGCCAATGTCGGGCTGGTCTCCGACATCATCGCCTGCCCCGGCATGGATTACTGCGCCCTCGCCACCGCGCGATCGATCCCGGTCGCGCAGCAGATCGCCAAACGGTTCGAGGAGCTGAAGCTGGAACACGAGATCGGCCCGCTGAAGATCAAGATCTCGGGCTGCATCAATGCCTGCGGGCATCACCATGTCGGGCATATCGGCATCCTTGGCCTCGACCGGGCGGGCGTCGAGAACTACCAGATCACGCTTGGCGGTGATGGCGGGCCCGATGCCGTGATCGGCGAACGGGCCGGGCCGGGCTTTGCCTATGACGAGATCACCGATGCGATCGAGCGGCTGGTCCTTGCCTACCTGGACCTGCGCGAGACCCCGCAGGAGACGTTCTTGCAGGTGTATAACCGCACAGGCTCAGCCCCGTTCAGGACCGCGCTTTACGATCGGGACGAGGACAGCGCCGATGCTGCCTGAGCCCGCCCCTTTCTCGCCCGTGCCGCAACGGGTAACCCGCCTGAACGAGCGATACCGGCACCACTCCGCCACCTCCGTCGTCGAGCGCGCGATTGCCGATGCCGATACGGGCCGGGTCGCGCTGGTCTCGTCCTTCGGGGCGGAGTCGGTGGTGTTGTTGCACATGGTCGCCGTGATCGACCCGCGAGTGCCGGTCCTGTTCATCGATACCGAGATGCTGTTTCCCGAAACGCTCGACTACCAGCGGGAGGTGGCCGACCACCTCGGCTTGCAGGATCTGCGCGTGATCCGGGCCAGCCGGACGCGGATCGCCGCAATCGACCCGCAAGGCGACCTGCACCGGACCGACCCCGACGCCTGCTGCACCCTGCGCAAGACCGAACCGCTGGAACATGCCCTCGCGCCGTTCGACGCCTGGATCACCGGGCGCAAGCGGTTCCAGGGCGGGCAGCGGGCGGCGCTGGAGTTCTTCGAGGCCGAGGGCGCCGCGCGCATCAAGGTGAACCCGCTGGCCCATTGGCGGGCCGAGGACGTGCAGGACTACATGGTCAACAACCGCCTGCCCCGGCATCCGCTGGTCGCGCGTGGCTACCCCTCGATCGGCTGCGCGCCCTGCACCACCCCCGTCGCACAGGGCGAAGACCCGCGCGCGGGGCGCTGGCGCGGCACCGGGAAAGAGGAATGCGGCATCCATTTCGTGGATGGAAAGATCGTGCGCGGCCCGTTGCGGCACGCATCCTGACGCTTAAGGAAAGGACAGATCAGATGACCGAAACCGTGATCGTGCGCGACGATGGCTTTGCCGCCAATAGCGCGACCTGTAAGTTCTCCTCCCTGGCCGAGCTTGGCCCGGACAGTGCAACGGCTGTCGAGATCGGCCCCTCCGACGACGTGGCCGCGCTTGCGCCGCATCTGGGTCACATCTCGATCCTGCGCATTGCCTTCCCGAGTTTTGCGGATGGGCGCGGCTTCACCCTGGCCCGGCGCCTGCGCGCCATGGGCTACACCGGAACGCTGCGCGCCTTCGGGCATGTGCTGGCCGATCAATACGCCATGGCGCGGCGCGCGGGCTTTGACGAAGTCGAGATCGACGCAACGCTGGCCGCCCGGCAGCCCGAGGCGCACTGGCTGGCCCGGGCCGATTGGCGCGCAAACGACTACCAGGGGCGGTTGCGCGGCCAAGCTGCCGGTTGACGCCACGCCGCCCCTGATCCAGATCAAGGATAACGCCAGGCCCAAGGGCTAAGCCCTCACTGTTCCCAAACGAGCGAGCCCAATCCCGTGAAAGACATCGACGCAGCCGCACCCGCCAAGGCCAAACCCGCCCTTCCCGACGCCCAGACCGTCACCGAAGTGAAGCATTGGACCGACCGTTTGTTCAGCTTCCGGTGCACGCGGCCCGCCTCGCTGCGGTTCCGCTCGGGCGAGTTCGTGATGATCGGCCTGATGGGCGATCCCGACCCGAAAACCGGCAAGGCCAAACCGATCCTGCGCGCTTATTCCATCGCCTCTCCTGCCTGGGATGACGAGTTGGAGTTCTACTCGATCAAGGTGCCGGACGGGCCGCTGACCTCGCGCCTGCAACATATCGAGGCCGGGGACGAGATCATCCTGCGGCCCAAGCCTGTCGGCACGCTGGTGCATGACGCGCTGCTGCCGGGCAAGCGGATCTGGTTCTTTGCCACCGGCACCGGCTTTGCGCCCTTCGCAAGCCTCCTGCGCGACCCGCAGACCTACGAGGATTACGACGAGGTCATCATCACCCATACCTGCCGCGAAGTGGGCGAGCTGCAATACGGCAAGGAGCTGATCGACTCGATCCGGCAGGACGAATTGCTGGCCGAACTGATCGGCGAAGGGTTCGCCAACAAGCTGCGCTACTACCCGACCACCACGCGCGAGGAGAGCCCTAAGATGGGCCGCATCACCGACCTGATGCGCTCGGGCGAGGCGTTCCGCGACCTCGGGGTCGAGCCGCTGAACCCCGAGACCGACCGCGCGATGATCTGCGGCAACCTCGCCTTCAACCTCGAACTGAAGGACATGCTCGAAGAATACGGGCTGGAGGAAGGCGCCAATTCGCAGCCCAAGCAATACGTCGTTGAAAAGGCGTTCCTTGACTGAACGACATCCGGCAAAGCGCCGGAAACAAACAAAAACCCCCGCTGACCTTGGGCCGCGGGGGTTTTCTTTTCGCCTGGCGGGCGGCCCGCCGTTGCAAGCCGCCCGAAGGGTTTACTGGTCGAGGCCCAGCAGACCGCGCACGGTTTCCAGCGCGCCGGGCAGAAGGTCCGGGTTGTCGCGGGCGCCTTCCAGCGCGGTGCGGGCGGTCGTTTGCGCAACCGGGCCAAGGTCCGAGGCTTCGACCGCCTCGATGGCGGCATCGTAGTCGAACCCGTCGACACTGAAGATCTCGGCCATGTCGGTGTCACCGGCCTCTGCCGCGACGGCTTCGGCAGCGGCCTCGGTTTCGGCGGCTTCCTCGGCGACCGCGTCAGCGGCCCCTTCCACGGCATCCGCGCCCTCGGCGGCAGCCTCTGCGGCGGCTTCGGTCGTTTCATCGGCCGCCTCGTCGATGGCATCCGCCGCTTCGTCTGCGGCGTCGGCGGCTGCATCCGCTGCCGCGTCAGCAGCCTCGGCGGCCTCGTCAACAACCTCTTCCGTGGTCTCTTCGGCGGCGTCGGCGGCATCTGCCGCCACGTCCGCGGCGTCATCGGCAGCGGCGGCGGCCTCGTCAGCGGTTTCCTCGACCACCTCTTCCGCTGCCTCGGCGGCCTCGTCAGCCTCGCCCATCACCTCGTCGACCACCTCTTCGATGGCGGTCTCGGCTTCGGTCACGGCCTCTTCCACGGCTTCGGCGGCCTCCTCGGCCATCTCACCGGCGGCGTCGACTGCTTCCTCGACCGCTTCTTCCACGGCTTCAGCGGCGGCGTCGGCGGCATCGCCTGCCTCTTCGGCGGCATCACCGGCTTCTTCCACGGCGGTGTCGACGGCCTCATCCATCTCTTCCGAGGTCATCTGACCCTGGCTCAGGAAATACCCGCCCGCGCCAAGCGCGGCTAGGATGACGATAATAATCAGCGCACGACTCATTTTTTCCCCCATGGGTACTGCGATACGATGGCAGAGGCTTACATGCCGCCCTGCACGTCCGCAATGCTGCAACCGCGAAGGCGCGCACACCGGCAAGGCCCCGCTGTCGGCTTTCCACGCCAGCGCCTAGCAATTCGCCTTGAACATAGGGGGTTTGAAGGATACTTTACCGGCCTCGAACCAAGGTTACAGAAGGACGATAACCATAGCCCGCAGACCCCATAACGCGCCGCCCACCCGTGACACCGGCCCGCGCGTGAATGAGAAGATCCGTGCCCCCGAATTGCGCCTGATCGGCGCAGAGGGTGAGAACATCGGCGTCGTGACGCCGGAACAGGCGATGGATCTGGCCGCAGAGGCCGGCCTCGACCTTGTCGAGATCTCTCCGAACGCCACGCCGCCCGTGTGCAAGATCATGGATTTCGGCAAGTTCAAATATGAACAGCAGAAGCGTGAAAGCGAAGCGCGCAAGAAGCAGAAGACCATCGAGGTCAAAGAGGTGAAGTTCCGTCCCAACACGGACACCCATGACTACGAGGTCAAGATGCGCAACGTGACCCGCTTCCTGGAGGCGGGCGACAAGGTCAAGGTGACCCTGCGCTTCCGCGGTCGCGAGATGGCGCACCAGAACCTCGGGCGCGAATTGCTGGAGCGGGTCGCGGCGGATGTCGAGGGGCTCGGCAAGGTCGAGAACATGCCCAAGATGGAAGGCCGCCAGATGGTCATGATGATCGGGCCGTCCAAGTAATCGGCTGGACTCGGCCGACCGTCGAACAAGGCGCGCCCGCACCGGCGCGCCTTTTGCGTTTCATCGATTTGACGCGGAGGTGAGTGGTGCCGCGATGGAAAACAGGATAAGCTTCGCACATCGCATTCCGGAGGCCTTGGCATGAAATCCGCCGCCCTGCCCGTTCTGATCTGCCTCTGCCTTGGCGCACCAGCCGGGGCCGACGGCATCCAGTTGTCCGGCACCGCCGAAATGGGCCTTGTCGGCGGAAGCGCGTACGAGGGTGGCGCGCAGCTGCTCACCAGTGTTGAGGCGACCGTCCTTTTCAGCACGACGACCGATGGCGGGCTGACGATCGGCTTCGAAGCCGATCTTTCGGAGCTCATGACCGAGGATGGCTTGCAGTGGCCACCGCCTTCCGCCCGACAAAGCCGGCCACCTTACCATCCGCGTTTTGGCGACAGAGCATTGGATTGACCCCGCGCTGTCTTGCGCGCGGGGTTCTCGGCGTGGGCCGGCCAATCGCCATACGCCCTTGATTCAGTGCACGAAGTGAACCCGGTCGAAGGATTGGCGCCAATCCGAAACCTCGGGCAGGATCGCCTCTCCGGCCAGGCCGCGCGCGATGAGGTCGGCAAGGCGATCCGCATCACTGGCGGTCATACCCCAGCGGACGAGTTCGGGCGTACCGATCCGAAGGCCGTTCATGTCCCCCTCGACCGGGTCCTCCGGCAGGCCGATGCCGCAGGCCAGGAACCCCGCCTTGCGCAGCTTTTTCGACGCCGCCTGCCCGCCGCCATAGGGCGCGGCCAGTACCGCGAACTGGTGTGACTTCGTGAACCCCTCGTCGCCCTTGAAGACGGGAACGCCCTTGGCGTCCAGCGCCGCGGCCAGCGCCTGGGACATCGCGATCATCTCGGCGGCATAGGCTGCGCCGAAATCGCGCCAGTCCAGCATGGTCACCGCCAGCGCGGCGGTTTTCGCCGCGTCGAAATTCGCAGTCATGCCGGGGAAGGCGATGGTGTCGAGCGCCTTGGCGATCTCGGCATCGTTGGACACGATCAAGCCGCCCGCCGGGCCACCGAGGCTTTTGTAGGTGCTCATCGTCATGAAATGTGCGCCCTGTTTCAACGGGTTGGACCACGCGCGGCCCGCAATGATCCCGCATTGATGGGCGGCGTCGAACATCAGCCTGGCGCCGACCTCGTCGGCAATTGCGCGGACCTCGGCGACGGGATGCTCGAACAGGTTGAGGCTACCGCCGATGGTGATCAGCTTGGGACGCTCGGCCAATGCCAGCGCGCGCAGGCCCTCCAGATCGACGGTGTAGCCATCGGCGTTGACCGGCGCTTCGACCGTGCGCAAGCCGAACAGCCCCGCGCAGCCCGCCAGTTGATGCGTGACATGCCCGCCAATCGAGGCCGGGGGCGCGATGATCGTATCGCCCGGTTTGCAGGTCGCCATGAAGCCGTAGAGGTTGGCAATCGCGCCCGAGGGCACCCGCACCTCGGCAAATTGCGCGTCGAACACCTCGGCGCAGAGTTCGGCCGCGATGACCTCGATCTCCTCGATGGCCTCAAGCCCCATCTCGTACTTGTCGCCGGGATAGCCCAATGACGGGCGCGAGCCGATGCCCGAGGACAAAAGCGCCTCGGCCTTGGGGTTCATCACGTTGGTCGCGGGGTTGAGGTTGAAACACTCTTTCTCGTGGATGCGGCGGTTTTCCTCGGCCAGCGCCTCGATCCGGGCAAGGACCTCTGCCGACGGGGTGGTGGATGTTTCGCCCGCGATCTTCTGAACGAGGGTTTCGCTGGGGCTGGGTACCCAATCTCTCTGAGCAAGCGTCATCTGCAGGCCTCCTGTTTGGGGCCAATCTGGCGCGGCCCGCGTGACGGCGCAAAGCAGATTTGCTAATTCTCGGGCTAGAAAAACTAAGGCTGCATGATGAGCGTATCCCCCAAGCGACCCAAAGGCCCGCCCCTGAATGCCATGCGGGCGTTCGAGGCGGCGGCGCGCCATGTCAGTTTCGCCGCCGCGGCCGAGGAGCTGAACGTCACGGCCGGCGCGATTTCCCAACATATCAAGACCTTGGAGGATTGGGCGGGCACGCCGCTGTTTCGGCGCAATGCCCAGGGGGTCGCGCTGACATCCGCCGGGCGGGCGCTGGCCGCAGATTTCACCGTGGCGTTCGACCGCTTGGCCGATGCCACCCGCGCCCTGCGCAATCTCAAGCCGAATGCCGATTTCCACATCGCCGCCCTGCCCTCGGTTGCCCAACTCTGGTTGCCCCGGCGGCTCAGCCGGATCCGGGCGCAGTTCCCCGAGATCAGCTTTTCGGTGACGGCGATGGAAACCCCGCCCAGCCTGTCGCGAGAGTTGTTCGACCTGTCGATTTTCTTCGCCACACCGGACGAGTCGCCGGGGCAACGCGTGATTTGCCCCGACGAGATCGTGCCGGTCTGCGCCCCGGACCTTCTGGCGCGCGCTGGCAAGCCGTTGGAGTTCAGTCACCTTCCGTTGCTGCATGACCAGACATGGCAGGAGGATTGGCACCTCTGGTCGCAGGAGGCGGGCGTCCCGCTTGGCGATGACCAGAAGGGCGCGCGGTTTTCGCTCTACAGCCTTGCGGTGGAGGAGGCGAAGGCCGGCGCCGGGCTGTTGATAGGCCATCTCTGCCTGCTGGAGGATGCCCTGGCCAGCGGCGCCCTCGTCAAGGCGCATGGGCGGTCATGCCGGACCGGGCGCGCTCTGGTCGTGCAGGCCCCGCGCAGCGCCCGCAGGCGGCCCGAGACGGACCGCGTCATCACGCTTCTGAGCGATTGATCCAAGACGGGCGCGAACGGACAAACGACAAGACATGAAAACGCCCCCGCCCGTGTCAGGCGGAGGCGGAGTGATGGTCGCAAGGGCAGGTTCAGGACGCGG
This sequence comes from Maritalea mobilis, assembly GCF_019800885.1. Taxonomy (GTDB): domain Bacteria; phylum Pseudomonadota; class Alphaproteobacteria; order Rhodobacterales; family Rhodobacteraceae; genus Roseibacterium; species Roseibacterium beibuensis. Next base: position 214,754 of record NZ_JAHVKE010000001.1, on the reverse strand, counting down.
CGGCGACCGCGCGGCCTGTCATCACCTTGACCAGATGGGCGCGATACTCGGCCGAGCCGTGCAGGTCCGCGATCATGTCGCCCGAGGGCGGAGACAGCGCATCGATGGCGTCCTTGGTGAAGGAGCCGTTCAGCACCTCTTCGGCCTCGGTCCAGCGGAACACCCCGTCGGACGAGGCCCCCGTCACCGCGACGCGCACCCCGTCGGCGTATTTCGCGACGAAGACACCCACCAGCGCAAAGCGCGAGGCCGGCTGCACGAATTTCTGGTAATTCGCAGCCTCGGGCACCGGGAAGCGTACCTCGGTGATGATCTCGCCCTCGTCGAGGGCTGTGGCGAACATCCCTTGGAAATAGTCGTCCGCCGCGATCTCGCGCGTATTGGTGATGATCGTGGCCCCCGACCCCAACGCCGCCGCCGGGTAACAGGCCGACGGGTCGTTATTGGCAAGGCTGCCGCCGATCGTGCCCCGGTTGCGCACCGCCGGGTCGCCAATGCGCCCTGCAAGCGCCGCAAGGGCCGGGTAATGTGCCGCGGCCTCGGCCGCGACGGTGGCGTGGGTGGTGGCCCCGCCGATACAAACCTCGCCCGCATCCGACAGGCAGATGCCCTTCATCTGGTCGATCCCCGTCAGGCTGACCAGAACCTCCGGCGCGGCGAGGCGCTGTTTCATGGTGGGCAGCAGGGTTTGCCCGCCCCCCAACGCCTGAGCCTCGTCGGCACCGAGGGCCGCGACGGCCTCGTCGATGGTGCCGGGCTTGGAAAATTCGAAATTATACATAAGCCTCTCTCCTTTTCCTCAGGCCTGGTGCATGGCCTGCCAGACGCGATGGGGCGTCAGCGGCATGTCGATATGCATCACGTGGGAATGTCCACCCCGATGCAGCGCGTCCACCACGGCGTTGACCACGGCGGGCGGTGAGCCGATGGCCCCGGCCTCGCCACAGCCCTTCACCCCAAGCGGGTTGTGGGTGCAGGGCGTCTGGCAGGAATGGTCCACGGCGTAGAACGGCACGTCGTCGGCGCGCGGCATGGCATAGTCCATGTAGCTTGCCGACAGAAGCTGCCCGTCCTCGTCATAGGCGCAGTTTTCGAGCAGCGCCTGCCCGATGCCTTGCGCGAGGCCGCCGTGAACCTGTCCATCCACGATCATCGGGTTGACGATATTGCCGAAATCGTCGGCCGCGGCGAAGGACAGGATCTCGACCTTGCCGGTGTCGGGATCAACCTCGACCTCGCAGGCATAGGCGCCCGCCGGATAGGTGAAGTTGTTGGGATCGTAGAAGGCGGTTTCCTCCAGCCCCGGCTCCAGCTCCTCCAACGGGTAGTTGTGGGGGACGTAAGCCGCCAGCGTGACATCGCCCCAGGCGACCGACTTGTCGGTGCCCGCGACGGTGAACTCGCCGTCCTTCAACTCGATATCGCCCTCGGCGGCCTCCATCAGGTGGGCGGCGATCTTTTTCGCCTTGGCGATGATCTTCTCGGTCGCCCGGACCATCGCGGACCCGCCGACAGCCAAGGAACGCGAGCCATAGGTGCCCATGCCCATCGGCGTGTTGGCGGTGTCGCCATGGACGATCTCGACCATGCCTTCGTCGATGCCGATCATGTCGGCCACGACCTGGGCGAAGGAGGTCTCGTGCCCCTGCCCGTGGCTGTGGCTGCCGGTCATCACGACCAGACCGCCGGTGGCATTCACCCGCACGGTGGCCGACTCATAGAGACCGGCGCGTGCGCCCAACTGGCCGACAAGGGCCGAGGGGGCGATGCCGCAGGCCTCGATGTAAGAGTTGATGCCGAGGCCGCGCAGCTTGCCGCGCGCCTTGGACTCTGCCGCGCGGGCCTCGAACCCGTCGCGGTCGATCATCTCCAACAGCTTGTCCATCGTCGCGTGGTAGTCGCCGGTGTCGTATTCCACGGCGACCGGCGTCGCGTAGGGGAACTCGGTCACGAAGTTCTGGCGGCGCAACTCCACCGGGTCGACGCCCAACTCGCGCGCAGCCTTGTCGATCACGCGCTCAAGCTGGAAGGTCGCCTCGGGCCGGCCCGCGCCGCGATAGGCATCGACGGGCACAGTGTTGGTGAAGACCGCCTTCACGTTCACGTAGATCAGCGGCGTCTTGTAGTTGCCCGCCATCAGCGTGCCGTGCAGCCAGGTCGGCACCGAGGGCGCGAAGGTGGACAGGTAGGCGCCCATGTTCGCATAGGTCTCGGTCCGCAGCGCGGTGAAGTTGTTGTCCGCGTCCAGCGCCAGTTCGATCTTGGTGACATGGTCGCGGCCCTGCGCGTCCGAGATGAAGGCCTCGGACCGGCTGGCCGTCCATTTCACCGGGCGCTGGATCGCCTTGGCGGCAAAGGTGCAGAAGGCTTCCTCGGCATAGTGGAAGATCTTGGAGCCGAAGCCGCCGCCCACATCGGGGGCCACGACGCGCAGCTTGTGTTCGGGGATGCCCAGCACGAAGGCGCCCATCAGCAGGCGGATCACATGCGGGTTCTGCGAGGTGGTGTAGAGCGTGGATTCGTCCGTGCCGGGCGCATAGTCGCCCACGGCGACGCGCGGCTCCATCGCGTTGGGGGCGAGGCGCTGGTTCACCAGTTCGAGCGTGGTGACATGCGCGGCCTCCTCGAAGGCCTTGTTCACCGCGTCCTTGTTTTCCTCGACGAAGCCCCAGTCGTAACAGAGGTTGCTGTCCAACTCGTCATGCACCTTGGGCGCGCCATCCTGCACCGCGGCCTTCATGTCGATGACGGCGGGCAGTTCCTCGATATCCAGCATGATCGCCTCGGCAGCAGAGCGCGCCTGCGCGGCGCTCTCGGCCACCACGGCGCAGATCGGGTCGCCCACGTGGCGTACCTTGCCCTGGGCCAGGATCGGGTGCGGCGGCTCCTGCATCGGGTTGCCGTGCCGGTCCGTGACCTGCCACCCGCAGGGCAGACCGCCCACGCCCTCGAAATCCTTGCCGGTGAAGATGCGGATCACACCCGGCATCTTCTCGGCCTCGCTGGTGTCGATCCCGTTGATCTTGCCATGCGCCATATCCGAGCGCAGGAAATGCACATAGGCTTGGCCCATGAGGTTGATGTCGTCGGTATAGCGGCCGCGCCCGGTCAGAAAGCGCAGGTCCTCGCGCCGCTTGCTGCTGGCGCCGATGCCATGATCCTTCGGCATGGTCGTCCTCCCTGTAAATCAGATCGCTGATCCGCGGCCCGCCACCATAGGGGCCGTCGGGAAAGGGGGCCTCCTCCTGCCCCCGCGGTCGCGGTTATTCCGCGGCGATGGCGCCGACGTCCTGCCCCGAGGCCGCCATGATCGCCTTGACGATATTGTGGTAGCCCGTGCAGCGGCAGATATTGCCTTCGAGATACTCCCGGATCTCGCGCTCGGTCGGCTTGGGGTTGTCCTTGAGCAGCGCCGCCGCCGACATCACCATGCCCGGCGTGCAGAAGCCGCATTGCAGCCCGTGATGATCCTGGAACGCCTGCTGGATCGTCGAGAGCGAGCCATCGGGGTTCGCCATTCCCTCGATCGTCTTGACCTCTGCGCCCTCGGCATCGAGGGCCAGCACCGAGCAGCTTTTGACCGCCTCGCCGTTCATATGCACCACGCAGGCGCCGCATTGGCTGGTGTCGCAGCCGATATGGGTGCCGGTCATCTTGAGCCCCTCGCGCAGGAACTCGGCCAGCAGCGTGCGGCCTTCGACGTCGCCGGAAACGGTTTTCCCGTTCACGGTCATCGTTACCTGGGTCATTCAAATCCTCCCTTGGTTATTGCGCGGTATCCAAGCACGGAACAGGGCGTCTGCAAACGGAAAATTTTCGTGACCGACGCAACGGTTCGTTCGCGTTGATCTGCACGACCGGGCGGTGCTACCGCTTGACCAACGGGAGGCGCGCTGATGCAGATCACACAGGACGTTGCAGGACAGGAACCCGAGATCATCGCGTTGTTTTCGCGGGTTTTCACCGATTCCGAGGGCGAAGAGGAAGGCGCGCTGATCGGCACGCTGGTGCGCCAGATGCTGACGCGCACACCCGAACCCGACCTTGTCCCCTTTGCCGCGTGGGAAGAGGGCGCGCTGATCGGCGCCGTCCTGTTCAGCCGGCTGGCCTTCGCGCAGGACCCACGCACCGTGTTCCTGCTGTCGCCGATGGCGGTGGAGACGGCGTGGCAGGGAAACGGGGTGGGCCAGGCCCTCATCCGTTATGCGCTGAACGATCTGCACGGTCGCGGGGTGGATGTCGCCGTCACCTATGGCGATCCGGCCTTTTATGGAAAGGTCGGGTTTCAGCCCGTCACGGTCGAGGAGGTCGCCGCCCCCCTGCCACTCTCGCATCCCCATGGCTGGATCGCGCAATCGCTGGACGGGGCCCCCTTGGCCCCGCTCGTCGGCGGGTCGGCCTGCGTGGCTGCGTTGGATAACCCGGTCTACTGGTAGACCGCCGCCTGGGCGAAAGGTTCCGCGGGACAAAAAAGGGCGGCCCGAAGGCCGCCCCGTACCCTGTCCTATCAACGCTGTCACAGGGTCTCGTCAAGGAACTCCAACAGGCCGGTCCAGCTGCCTTGATCGGCCTCGAGATCGTAATCGCGCGAGCCATAGACGGTGAAGGAATGGCGCGCGCCGCCGAAGATCTGCGCGTCATGGGGCACGCCCGCCTCGTTCAACTCCGCCATAACAGCCGCCAGGTCGCCGGGGCCCGAAACCGGATCGGCAGAGCCGTGGAAGAACATGATCGGTGCACCATTGGCCGAGGAATAGTCCTGACCCTCCGGCGTGGGCAGACCGCCATGGAAGCTGACGAACCCGTCGAGGTCGGCCCCCGCACGAGCGGCCTCCAGAACCGCCGCGCCACCGAAACAATACCCCATGAGAACCATGTCGTCGCCGACCCCCTCAAGGCCCTCGGCCGCCATGATCGAGCCCATCAGGCGCTCGCGGAAGGTCTCCCGGTCGCCATAAAGCGCGCCGGACAGCGCACGATACTCGTCCGTGCTCTGCGGGTCTGTCTCGGCGCCGTAGACGTCGATGGCAAAGGCGGTGTAGCCAGCCTCGGCCAGCATCTCGGCGCGGCGCTCCTCGTAGTCGGTCATGCCGTCCCAGTCATGGACGATCAGGACCGTGCCGCGCGTTTCCTCCAGCGCGGTGTTGCGTGCCAGGTATCCTTCGAATTCCATGTCGCCGACCGTGTAGGTCACGTGTTCGCCCACGATCTCGGCCGTGGCGAGCGAGGGCAGAGCCGCCGCGATCAGGGCGGTGGCAAGAAGGCGCTTGGGCATGTGGGTCTCTCCCTTGGAGTGTGTCCGTTCGCAGGTTGGAAAATAGCACGGATCGCGCCGTTTCCAGTTCGCGAATGCGCGGGCCCTGTGCGGCAACGCGCGGCTCAGGCCCGGCGTGGCCCGTCGCGCGGCTGCGGGCGGGTGGGGATTTCCTTGAGCAATCCGCCAACGCCCATGCCGGCGATATCCTCGGCGGAGACCGGCACACCGCAGGCGATCCGCTCCAGCACCCAATCCGCCCCGTTCAGCGCAGGCGAGCGGGCGCATCCCGGCAGGCCGATCACGGGCACCTCCCCCAGCGACCCGAGAAACAGCAGGTTGCCGGGATCGACCGGCATTCCGAAGCGGGTCAGCACGCCGCCTGCGCGAACCAGCCCCGCCGGGGCCTCGTCGCGCACATCTGAGGTGGCCGAGGCCGTCAGGATCAGCGCGAGATCCGTCCTGAGGCCGGCCAGCGCATCGGCAATCGCGGCGGCGCTGTGGTCCACATGCTTTGTGTCGGCCAGGGACATGCCCAAGGCCTCCAGCCGCCCGGAAATCGCCTTGATGGCCTTGTCGTCGGGTTTGGGCGGCGTGGCCTCGGTGTGCGTGATGATCAGGCCCGCCGTCTTCAAGACCGGCTTGCGGCGGATCAAGGCCCCCTGCCCCGCGGCGCAGGCCCGGGTCAAGGCGCTCTCGGGCACGGCGTAGGAGATGATCTTGACGGTGCCGACCATCATCCCCTCGGTCACGCGTTGCCACGGGGCGACGGTCGCCAGCGTGATCATCGGATCGACCCGGTTCAGCGCGTGGATCGCCCCGGCCTCCAGCGCGATGACGCCGGGACCGGTGGCGCGGATATTGACGCGGCCCGTGAAGGCGGGATCAAGGCGCAGGCCCGCCGCCTCGGGGTCGGGCACCAGGGCGCGGGCAAGGCGCAGCGCCGCGTCGTTTTCGGCCACATCACCGGGATCGAGTTGCGCCACGGTGACCTCGCTCATCCCGGCATCGGCCAGCAGCGCCAGATCATCGCCGGAGAAGCGGTGCCCTTTCTTGAACCGCTTCTCGCCTACGCGCAGGCTGTAGGCGAGGATACCGCCCTCGGCCTCGGCCAGTGGCACCGGGCCGAACCTCATCCCTTGCGCAGCCGTTGCGTGACCTCGGCGAGGATCGACACGGCGATCTCGGCCGGGCCGCGCGCCCCGATATCGAGGCCCACCGGCGCATGGATGCGCGAGATCTCGGCCTCGGAGAACCCCGCTTCGCTCAAGCGGTCCACGCGCTTGGCATGGGTGCGGGTGGAGCCGAGGCAGCCGAGGTAGAACATGTCCGAGCGCAGCGCGCGCATGATCGCCGGGTCGTCCAGTTTCGGGTCATGGGTCAGCGTCACGACGGCCACGCGCGGGTCGAGGCCGAGCGCGTCCAGCGCCTCGTCGGGCCAATCCTCGACGATGGTTTCGCCGGGAAAGCGCGCCTCGGCCCCGAAGGCGGGTCGCGGATCGACAAGGACGGGGTCGTAGCCCGCGATCCGCGCCATGGGCAGCAGCGCCTGCGCGATATGGACCGCACCCACGACGATCATCCGCAGGGGCGGGTTGTGGACATGGACGAAGGTCCGGCCGTCCTCTTCCATGCCCGAGCGGTCCATGCGGAACCGGTCGGGCCAAGCGTCGGCCGGATCGAGACGGCGCTCACCGGTTTCGGTGTTCAGCACGTAGGCCACCGGACGACGGGCCGCGCGGGCCGCAACGAGGTCTTTCAGAAGGTCTACGGGAAGTGCGCCGCCCACAGGCTCCAGCCAGACCCGGATGCGCCCGCCGCAGGCAAGGCCCACGGCAAAGGCCTGGTCGTCGGAGACGCCGAATTCCAGCATCTGACCGGCACCTGACCCGACCGCGTCCATCGCCTCGACCACGACCGCGCCCTCGACACAGCCGCCCGAGACCGACCCCTCCATCTCGCCCGCGCCGGAAATGACCAGCTGGCTGCCCACGGGCCGGGGCGCGCTGCCCCATGTCTCGACCACGGTGGCCAGCACCGCGCCCTTGCCCGCCCGATGCCAGTCGAGCGCGATCTCGGGCATGTTTTCCAGATCGTGAGCCATGATGCGCACCTCCCCGGCCCCCACCCTAGCCGGGCGCGGGCGGCGTTCAAGTGGACAAGGCAAACCCCGGCGCGCGGGACCGCGCCGGGGCAGACTTGCCAAGACCGCTTGGCTGCGGGTCAGTCGGCGCGCGTGACCTGCAACAGCGGCGTGATGCGGCGCACGACCACGCGGCGGTTGGCGCGTTCGGCCTCGGTCGTGGAGATCCGCAGATCGCTTTCGCCATAGCCCTGCAGCACCATGTTCGCCGGCGACACGCCGAAATACTCGGTCAGGGCGCGGGCCACCGACTCGGCGCGGCGATCGGACAGCGTGAGGTTGCTGACCGCACTGCCCACGGCATCGGTATGGCCCTCGATCAGGAAGACCTCGCCGGGGTTTTCGTCGATCAAGCCGGTCATCAGTTGCCCGAGGTCAAAGAGCGCCTCGGCCTGCCCCGGCTGGATGGCGGCAGAGCCGGTTTCGAAGGTGATGTTCTCGACCTGCACCGCGGGCGCGAGATAGCGCACGCGCTCGATCTGGCGCACCTGGTTCAGCGAAAAGCCACGGTCGATCGCAGCCTGCTGCATCAGCGCGGCGCGCAGGGCATCCTCGTTGCCCGGCTCGATGCGCGGGGCTGCGGCCCGGTCGGGTTCCGGCAGGGTCGAGACATCGACGGGCGCAACGGCCACGGTGTCGTCGAACAGCACGGTTTCACGACCATCGGGCGACACGACAAGGCGGCGGACGACGCGCGCCTCGGCATTGCGGATGGTGATGACGGTGGAGCCATCGGATTGCAGCACCTCGGTCCGGCTGGACCCATCGGCATAGTTGCGCGTCGTCACCTCGGCGCCGGGCTGGCGCAGGATGGCGTCATCGTCGCGCAAGACCTGCAGGTTGCCGTCCGGGTCCTGCACCACGACGCGGTCCGGCGCGGTGCTGACCACCTCGCGGTTGCCGTTGAGAAGCGAACCTATGACAAGGGCGCCCGCAGCACCGAGCAGCGCACCTTCGAGGAAGCCCGGCTCGTCATCGTCGCGATTGCGCCCGGTCCCGGCAGCCCGGTCTCCGGCGGGGGCACCCGCCTCGGCCTCGGTGAAATCCTCGTCCGAGCGGCGAGCCGTGTCCTCGGTGACGGTCTCGGTCGTTTCCTCGACCACCTCGGCGTCCTCGCCCCCGGCCATGGTGTCTTCGGCTTCGCCGGTGGCGGCCTCTTCGGCGGCGAGGTTGGTCTCGGGCAGGCCCGGCGTTTCCTCTTCGACCTCAACGACCACCTCCGCCTCGGGTTCAGACGCCCCCTCGGCATCCGGTTCGGTGTCGGCGGCGTCGGCAGGAGCGGTGTCAGCCGGCTCGCTCCCGGGCTCGGCCGCGCCTTCTCCGGTCAACGCCTCTTGCATTTCCTCGGCGGAGCGCACCGGCGCGTCCCCGGTCTGCGGCGCGGGGGCGACCTCGTCCACGATCTCTTCGGCAGGCTGCTCCGCCCGTTCGTTCGGCCTCTCGGTGGGGCGGGGTTCCGGCACCCCGCTTTCTTCGGGGGCGGCGCTATCGGCCTCGGGGGCAGCCGGTTCGGGGGCCGCTTCGGTCGCCGGGGCCTCGGGGGCTGGCAGAACCTCCTCGACCACTTCACCTGCGCTGTCCACGGCCTCACCGACGGCCTCCGCACCCTCGTCCATGGCCTCGCCCGCGTCGTCCAGCACCTCGGCCGCGCCATCCAGCAGGCCCTGTTCGGCCTGCGCGGCACACTCCTCGGGCGACAGACCCGGCGGACATTCGATGGGGGCTGCGTCCTGTGCAACCAGCGGCGACGGGACGGGCAGCGCCAGCGCGAGGCTGGCCACGAGGGCGGTGGTGGTCGTCAGATTGCGGCGCATGGGGCCTCCGATCGGTTCGTTCAGATTGCTGGATCAACGCATCTTTGACGGGAGGGTTCCCATGGCTCCCTGCCCCCTTGCGCCCGGCTGGCGGATTTCCGCCAGATGCTTTCACGCGCGAATGTGATACGTATTCTCCATGTGGTTTCGCCGTCTTTCACCCGTCCTGATCTGCCTCGCCCTTGGCGCGTGCCAAGACACCAGCGCGTCGGACGAAGTCGACCCTTTCGCCCCACCCACCGAGCAGGAGATCGCGCAGTGCGAAGCGTCGGGCGGCTATATCGGCTCGGGCGGGTTGATGCCCTGGGCCTGCCGCTACGATCTTTCGGATGGGGGGCAGGCCTGCACGCGGTCAACGGATTGCGAGGGGATGTGCCTTGTGAACCCGGAAACGAACCTTGGGGAATGCGCTGCCGTCTCTCCCGTCTTCGGTTGCGTCAGCATGCTGGACGAGCGCGGCGAGCGGGTCGAGATCTGCATCGATTGACGGCGCTCAGTCGGCTAGCAGCTTCATCAACCGGGCCTTTTCGCCGGTGTCGTCGGGGCGGCAGACCGCCTCGGCCAGGCCGGACAGCGCCGCGATGTTGTGACCCGCGCGGAAACTGTCGACATGGGGCAGCATGGCGCGGATGCCGGCGGCCTTGGGCGCGAACCCGTCCCAGCGCAGCAGCGGATTTACCCAGATCAGGCGGCGCGAGGACAGGTGCAACCGCTCCATCGCGGCGGCCAACCGTTCGGGCTCATCCCGGTCCAGCCCGTCGGTGATCAGCAGCACGACCGCGCCCTGCCCCAGAACCCGGCGCGACCAGTCGCGGTTGAAGTCTTCGAGGCAGGACCCGATCCGCGTGCCGCCCTCCCAATCCTGCGCTTCGGCTCCGGCGGCGGCCAGCGCCGCATCGACATCGCGCTGCGCAAGGTGGCGGGTGATGTTCGTCAACCGCGTGCCGAAGGTGAAAGCGTGCACCTTGGCCCAGCCCGCGCCCTTCTGGTTGGCGACCGCGTGCAGGAAGTGCAGCACCGCCCGCGAGTAAGAGGACATGGAGCCGGAGATATCGCATAGACAGACCAGCGCGGGCCATCGGGTGCGGGGATGCTTGGTGTTGAAATCCACGACCTCGCCCCCCCGGCGCAGCGCCCCGCGCATGGTTGCGCGCCAATCGGGGCGGCGGCCATGGTGCGAGGCCTCGGTCCGGCGGCTCTTCAAGGGTTTCACGGCCAACGTCATACGGGCGAGCATGCGCTTCGCCTCGGCCATTTCCGACAACGACATCTGCTCGAAATCGAGGGTTTTCAGCCGTTCCTCGCGGCTCATGGTCAGGGTGGCGTCCACCTCGATCTCGGTGCCCTGGTCCTCGGGCTGGTCGATCTCGGGGGCCTCCTGCGCCACGCCGTGCAAAAGGGCCTCGGCGGCGCGTTTCTCGGCGGGTTTCGCGGTGCGTTCCTCGGCCACGCCGCGCACGGCTGGCAGCATCAGCGACATCATGTGTTCGAGGAACCGCGGGTCGCGCCAGTAGAGGCGAAAGAGCTGGTCGAAAGCGTGCCGATGCTCGGGGCGCGAGGTGAAACAGGCCTGAAGCGTGTAATAGAAATCGGCCCGATCGGTGAAACCTGCCGCTTCGACCGCGCGGATGGCGTCGGCCACCCGACCCGGCCCTGCGGGCAGGCCGGCGTTGCGCAGCGCCCGCGCGAAATGCGTGATGTTGCGCACCAGTTGCGGGCGCTCGGGCAATTCGAGGGGGGCAAGTTCGACCATGAATGAAAAAGAAAGCCCCCCGCCCTCTGCGTCAAGGGCGGGGGGCCATCTGAGCGTGTCGCGTCAGTTGATGGCGTATTCCGTGACGAACAGCACGGCAGGGTTGTTCGACGAGCGCTGGTAGCTGCCGGTCCAGATGTCATACTGCCCGGTCAGCGGCTGGAAAAAGGTGATGGCCGAGTTGAAGCCACGCCCGGGGTAATCGTCATTGTAGTGCCACGACCCGTCGGGGGCGTTGATCAGCAGGACGGTATCGACGTTCGACCGCGCCTCGAGCACGAAGGACAACTGCCCCGTCGGCGAGGACCCGCCAGTATTGGGATTTCTGTTGTAGAACAACCGGAAATCGGGCCGCGTCACCACCCAGCCGGGCCACTGACCACCCGAGCAGTTGGACAGGCTGACCCGCCCGCCAGCGGTCAGGTTGCGAAAATACGGATCGGGCAGGAAGCCTGCGTTGAGCGTATGCGACCCGAACACCGTGGGGTTGTTGTAGCTGGGGCAGCCTTGCGCGCTGGCCGCGTTGGCCGAGACGCCGATGGCGCCAAGCGCCAGCACGACGGCGGCGGCGATACGAATGAGAAAACGCATGGGGCAGACTCCCTGATCGGATTGATTACGTTGAGTTAACCAACCAGATCACGCCCCTGTCAAAGAAAACCCGCATGGGTTGAACGCCGCACGGTCCCGGTCAGGCCGGTCCGGCCTCGGCGGCGAGATCGTCGAGCAAACGCTTGGCCTCGGAGCCTTGCAGTTTCTGGATATCGTCCTGGTATTTCAGGATCGCGCCCAGCGTGTCGGCGATGACCTCGGGGCTGAGTTCGATCACGTCCAGCGCCAGCAGGCATTTCGCCCAGTCGATGGTCTCGGCGACCCCGGGGCGCTTGAACAGGTCCTCGGTGCGCAGGCGCTGCACGAAGCCCACGACCTGCCGCGACAACGCCTCGGAGGCTTCGGGCACGCGCGCGGCGAGGATCGCCAGTTCGCGCTCGATATCGGGGTAATCCACCCAGTGATAGAGGCAGCGGCGCTTCAGCGCGTCATGCACTTCGCGCGTGCGGTTCGAGGTCAGGATGACGATGGGCGGCTCGGGCGCCTTGATCGTGCCCAATTCGGGGATGGTCACCTGGAAATCCGAGAGAGCCTCCAGCAGAAAGGCCTCGAACGGTTCATCGGTGCGGTCCAGCTCGTCGATCAGCAGGACGGGCGCCCCCGCCGGGTCGGGCCGCATGGCCTGCAAAAGCGGGCGTTCGATCAGGTAATCGGCACTGAAAAGTTCCTCGCGCAGCACGTCCTTGTCGGCATTGCCCTCGGCCTCGGCCGAGCGGATCGCGACCATTTGCGCGGCGAAGTTCCATTCGTAAACGGCACTCGCGGCATCCAGCCCCTCGTAGCATTGCAGGCGGATCAGGCGGCGTCCAAGGGCGGCGGCGATAGCCTTGGCAATCTCGGTCTTGCCGGTGCCTGCCTCCCCTTCGAGGAACAAAGGGCGTCCAAGGGTCAGGCCCAGGAAGACCACGGTCGCCAGCGATCGACCACAGACATAACCCTGCTGGCCCAGAACCTCCTGCACCTCGTCGATACTGGATGGCAACATGTCGGATCATCCTCCCCTTCCGGCCGTGGCGCCCATCAAGGCTGTCGCCCCCGCGCGGGTCAACCCCCAGAGCGGCGGGCCGGATGCCTTGCGTGAACACTGTGTTTCCCAAACGGGCGTCAGTCGCCACGGTCTGCCCAGAATTTGTCAAATGCCCTCCACAGGTTTGCGTCAATCGCCCCTCAGAACGGATGCAACGGGCTGGAAGACGGCCCGGCGAGCAGATACTCAGGATGACATGACCCGATTGCAGGACACCAACGAGGCCGACCTCCCCTCACACGGCAGGACCCGCGCTGCGTGGCTGAAGCATTTGAGCGACGTGGGCTCCGGGCACGGATTTTTCGAACGGGTGGGCGCCGATCACATGGCCCTGTTCGTCGAGGAAAGCGAGACGCTGCTGGTGAGCTTCGACCGGGCCGAGCGGGTCTACGCCGAAACCCGGGACGGGATGCCGGCGGGGTTCGAAATGGTCGTGCGGCGCGAATGGTCCTTCCTGTCGATCCTGTCGATGGGCGACACGCGGTTTCGCGACGACGATCTTTACGTGATGTTCGAAACCCTGCTCGACAATGGCGTTTTCGACACATTCAAACGGGTCTTCTTCCTCGGCCTTGGCCCGGTCTGTGGGCACGCGGCCTGCTGCTACTCGTCCGCAGCACCCGGGGCGCGCGTGATCGCCAGCCGCCCGGCGGTGCGTGTTGACCAAGGCACGGGCGCCAACACACGCTTTGCGGATGCGTCCTCGCTCCTGTCAGGCTCGGACGCGGCAACGATCCTGTTCGACTCGAAAGAAGCGGGCGCGCCGGAAAATTTCGCGCGCTTCTCGGGGTCGAACGTGGTGCGTGTTGACCTGCCGCATTGCGGCTCGACGCTGGAAACCATGATCCACGAGGATGACCTGGCCCCGCCGATGTTCCGCGCCCTTGGAAACAACCGTCTCGACGCCGCGCGGGTGCGCGAAATCCTGCGTCCCTCGAAGCGCCGCAACGGGTCCTACCTGATGCGCCTGGCGGAAGCCGCGCTGAATGCCGGACAAACCCGCCGCGCCGCTACCATTGCCCGCTACGCGCTGGACGCCACGGGAGAGCAGCGGTTTCGCACCCTTCTGTCACTGACCGGTGAGCCGATCAAGGACGCGGCGACGGCCTAAAGACCGCCCGCGTCGCGGATAAACTCGACGACCTCATCGACGCCACGCCCGTCCCGAAGGCTCGCCATCACGAAGGGCCGTTCGCCGCGGGCCGCCGCCGCATCGCGTTGCAACAGGTCGGCATCGACGCCCACGTAAGGGGCCAGATCGACCTTGTTCACGATCAGCAGGTCCGAACGGGTGACGCCCGGCCCCTTCTTGCGCGGGATGTCCTGCCCGGCGGCGGTGTCGATGACGTAAAGCGTCAGGTCCGCCAGTTCGGGCGAGAAGGTCGCGGCCAGGTTGTCGCCGCCGGATTCGATCAGGATGACGTCGAGATCGGGGATCTTCTCGCGAAACTCCGCCACGGCGGCGAGGTTGATCGAGGCATCTTCGCGGATCGCGGTATGCGGGCAGCCGCCGGTTTCCACCCCCTTGATGCGTTCTGCGGGAAGCGCCTGCGCGCGCAACAGGAACTCCGCGTCTTCGCTGGTGTAGATGTCGTTGGTGATGACCGCGACCGAGTAGTCGCGCGCCATCGCCCGGCAAAGTTTTTCGGTCAGGGTCGTCTTGCCGGCCCCGACCGGGCCGCCGATGCCCACCCGAAGCGGGCCGTTCACGCTTTTGCTCATTGCCTCATCCTGTCCTTCTTGTCGCTTGCTGTCGCGGTTTCCGGCTCATGTCCGGAAGATCCGCACCTCCAGCCCTTCATGTTCCATCGTGGCCAAGTCCGCGCCGAAGGCCGCCGCGCCGAGATGGTCTTCGACCGCCATCGCATCGAGCCTGGCCAAATCGCCCGCCAGCGCCGCGATCCGCGGCTGAAGCGCGGCCTGTATCCGCTGCCCCTCGGCCTGCCCGAGCGGCACGAACCGCACGGCGACCGACACCAGGCTGGCCGCCAAGGCTTGCAGATAGAGCGCGGCGACTACCTCGTGCGGCACGTTCAGAGCGCGTGCGGCCATACCAACGGCAACCGGGTAAGGCCGCGCCACGCCATTCCCGCCGCGCATGGCGGCCACCGTCTCCGCGAAGGCGGCGCCCATGGCGCGGGTTTCTTCCCAGCGTTCGGCGGACCCGGCGAGGGCGCGGGCCAGATCGGCCATCTCGTCCGCATCGCGCCCGGACAGAACGGCCAGCAGGATCAGCGCATCATTGCGCCCTGCCCCGACCTCGATCACCGTCGCGATCCAGTCCCGCGCCGTTTCACCGTCATGAACCCGGCCATGCGTGATCTCGGCCTCAAGCCCGTGGGAATAGGCATAGGCCGACACCGGAAAGGCCGGCGACAACCATTGCGTCAGGCTCAGCAGATCGGTCTCAGTCATCACCCGGCTCCTTGAGGCGCTCGGCCAGCGTCTCGACTTTGCCGAGCCGTGCATAATGCACCTCACGCGCCAGGCGGATGGTGGGCTTTGCCGCGAAGAAGAGCGACCCGATCAGGAAGCACCATGTGCCGGGGATCTGCCATGCCTCGGAAAAGAACATGACCGAGCCGATGACAAACAGCGCCGCGGCGGTGAAATCGACGCCCGTATAGGCGATTTCGTAGGCGGCATAGAGGCGCGCCTGTTGCGGGCTGTCATGGCTGCGACCGGAATTGAACAGGCTCATGGGCAGCGGTCAGTGGGCATGGTCGTGGCTATGCGCATGACCATGGTCGTGGTCATGATCATGGTGATGATCGTGGGAATGGCCGTGATCGTGGCCATGGGTGCGGCCATGGCCATAGGCCCCGCCTTCGGGTGTGAAGGGCGCGGTGACAGGTTCCACCCCGGCGCCGAGACGGGCCAGCATGTCCTTCAACACGTGATCGTCGCGGATCAGCAGGTGATCGCCCGCAACCTGGCAGGGCGTGTGGCGGTTGCCGATATGCCAGGCCAAACGCGCCAGGTCGCCGGTGATCTTCAGAAGCGGCTCGGGTGCAGCGACCACCTCGAACAGCGCGCCATCTTCAGCCTCCAGCGCATCGCCCGCGTCGAGGGACAGGGTCTCGGGCAGGTCGACCATGAGATGCCCGCCCGCCTCGGTGTGCAGCCGCTTGCGGCGCAGGAACCGCGCCTCGTAATCCAGCACGAGGCGGCCTGCGGCCTCTCCGCTCCAGTCTCCTGCGCGGCGCACGCGCCCTGCCCTTGGATCACTCATTCCATAACCTCCACAGCCGTCGGTGTCAGCGCGGCGAGGACTCTGCCGTCCAGCCGCTGTTCCAGCATCACCGCGAAGCCCAGCGCGGTGAAATAGATGAAATCGGTCTCAAGCCGCTGTCCCGACAGCGTCTGGGACTGGTACAACTGCAGCAGGTCATAGCTGCACTCGCCAAGGACAAGCGGGGCCGCCGCGCGCCATTCATACCGGCTGAACTCCGGCGGGCGCGTGCCGTCGGTTTCCATCACCTCCCACACCACACCCGGCGCGGGCGGCGGCGCAGTGGCATAGGACGGATCATAGGTGAACGCGATCACCTCGTCAGACCCATCGTTTTGCAGGCGCAGGGGGTAAATGCCGCGCCCCATTTCGACCGATTGGCCGGGGGTCCCAAGCTCCCACGTGAAGAAGGCGATCAGCGTATCTGGGGCGTCCGTCGCGCGCATGAGCCAGAAGCCGCCATTATCGAAATCGACCCGGATCCCCGCCGCGAGGTCCGCCGCCGTGGCGCAATCGGCCCGGAGCGGGGATGCTGCGACAGCGGCCAGCAGGGCCGCAGCGGTGGAAATGGCGGGCAGTCGCGACATGAGCCCCCTTGCTGCGCAGATCAGACGTGAAACAGGTTTCCGCACACGATACGGGGGTTATCGGCGCGTGCAATCCCGATCGCACCACGTTCTGCGAACCAGGGGGGCGAAGCTGGCACCGAGGGCCGGGAAGACGTTTCGGCGTTTGGCTCGGGGCATGACTGGTCGCGTGCTGTGTCAGGTGCGGCCACCGCGGAAAAACCGCTGCGGAAGCATCTCGTCAAAAGACGAAAAAAAGGGGGATGGGTTTCCCCGCCCCCCTTTGAACGCGTTAATGGCACAGGCCCATTAACGGTCAGCGTGGAAACTGTTCACCTCACAGCCCGATCAGATCGCGAAAGACATAGCGCGGGATCGCGTCGCGGCTCAGGCCACGGGCGGCGAGGTCATCATCGCTCATCGCGTTCAGGCGCTCGATCTGGGTCATGCGCGACCGCGCGGCTGCCGACATGGACAAGCCAAGCCCGATGCCAGAGAAGAGGCGGGAAAACGGGGTGCGCCCCGCGGTTTGGAAAGAGATATCAGCCATCTGGAACACTCCGTTTGCGTGACGGGTCTGTTCCTCCCTATGGCTTGGAATCTAGGCATCTGCCCCTTTTCTGACCACCGACGGTTGGGCAACCCCGCCATGCGCGCACGGTATGGCAGGAATGCTGACCTAGCCTCGGGTCATGGCGGCGATACGGACCAACGACATTACGCCACGCTGCGCTCCGACACCCCAGCGCGCGGATCGGAGTTCACGACCGCGCGCGAGGTCAGGAGCCTTCGAGGTTTGCGCCCATGCTGTCATGGGCAGGCCCAGCGCATCCGGCGAGTGTCACCACACGACTTTGGCCCGTGACCGTTCAGTACATGAAATAGCGTTGCGCCATGGGCAGGGATTGCGCGGGCTCGCAGGTCAAAAGCTCTCCGTCCGCGCGCACCTCGTAGGTTTCGGGATCGACCTCGACCTTGGGCGTGGCGGAATTGTGGATCAGGTCCGATTTGCGCACTTTGCGAATGCCTTCCACCGCGACCGTCTCTTTCGCCAGGCCCAGGCTGTCACCGATCCCGGCAGCTTGCGCGGCCTGGCTCACGAAGATGACGGACGACCGCTCGACCGCGCGGCCGAAACTGCCGAACATGGCGCGCGAATAGACCGGCTGCGGCGTGGGGATCGAGGCGTTCGGATCACCCATCTGCGCGACGGCAATGGACCCGCCGACCAGCACCATTTCGGGCTTCACGCCAAAAAAGGCCGGGGTCCACATCACCAGATCCGCGCGTTTGCCCACCTCGATCGAGCCGATCTGCGTGCTCATCCCATGCACGATGGCCGGGTTGATCGTGTATTTCGCGACGTAGCGCTTCACGCGGAAATTGTCGTTGTCGCCGGTTTCCTCGGACAGGCGGCCGCGCTGCTTCTTCATCTTGTCGGCGGTCTGCCAGGTGCGGATGATGACCTCACCCACCCGGCCCATGGCCTGGCTGTCCGACGCCATGACGCTGAACGCGCCCATGTCGTGCAGGATATCCTCGGCCGCGATGGTCTCCTTGCGGATGCGGCTTTCCGCGAAGGCCACGTCCTCGGGGATCGCCTTGTCGAGGTGATGGCAGACCATGAGCATGTCGAGATGCTCTTCCAGTGTGTTCACTGTGTAGGGCATGGTCGGGTTGGTCGAAGACGGCAGGATATTCTCGTAGCCCACGACCTTCATGATGTCGGGCGCATGCCCGCCCCCTGCCCCCTCGGTATGGAAGGCGTGGATGGTGCGGTCGCCGATGGCGGCCAGCGTGTTCTCGACGAAGCCCGACTCGTTCAACGTGTCGGTGTGGATCATCACCTGCACGTCCATGTCATCGGCCACCGACAGGCAGCAATCGATGGCGCCGGGCGTGGTGCCCCAATCCTCGTGCAGTTTCATGGCGCAGGCGCCCGCGTTCACCATCTCGACCAGCGCCTCGGGCCGCGAGGCGTTGCCCTTGGACGACAGCCCGAGGTTCACCGGGAAGGCGTCGAAGCTTTGCAGCATCCGCCCGATATGCCACGGCCCCGGCGTGCAGGTGGTGGCGAGCGTGCCATGGGCCGGCCCGGTGCCGCCGCCCAGCATCGTGGTGACGCCCGAGTGGATCGCGTCGTCGATCTGCTGCGGGCAGATGAAATGGATATGCGCGTCAAACCCGCCGGCGGTGACGATCCGCCCCTCGCCCGCGATGGCCTCGGTGCCGGGTCCGATGATGATGTCGACATTCGGTTGGGTGTCGGGGTTGCCCGCCTTGCCGATGGCGGCGATGCGCCCGTCTTTCAGCCCGATATCGGCCTTGTAGATGCCGGTATGGTCCAAGATCAGCGCGTTGGTGATGACCGTGTCCACCGCGCCGCCCGCGCGGGTGACCTGGCTTTGGCCCATGCCGTCGCGGATGACCTTGCCGCCGCCGAATTTCACCTCTTCGCCGTAAGTGGTCAGGTCACGTTCGACCTCGATGATCAGGTCGGTATCGGCCAGCCGCACCCGGTCACCCGTGGTGGGGCCATACATGTCGGCATAGGTCGTGCGGGGGATACGGGTGGGCATGTCAGGCTCCTGAAATCAGGTAATAATCTCGAGACACTTCAGGCGCGCAAAAGAAACCGAAAAGTGCGTGCATGAGAGTTTTCCGCGATATGTGATTGATGGGGTGTCGAAGGTATTCTCAAAGGAGACTTCGGCATGGACCTGCAAGAGCTGCAACTTGAACGTGAAAGGCTCAGGGCGCGAAATTCTCGAACGGTCGTGGTAGGGTCTTGCATTCTTGCCTGCACGTTCATCAAAAAAGTCGATCTGCTGGCGCTGATTGCGCTTTTTCAATGATACCCGATCCCAAAGCTGCGCCCCGAGCGGCATCGACGGGCCGCGGTGCGTCGATCCGACGGTCGAGCGACTGCGCTTTATGTCAGCCAAATCCGCACGCCACTCGAACGGCGCACCAAGCCCAACCAAATCGACGCGCCGGGGGGCGGCCCGTCGATGGCGCGGCGCGCTACGCGCTTGGTTCCGCGCCTGGGTGCGTTGCCCACCCATCCTCACGCCTTGAACACCTCGTCCACCTCGACCTGCATCGCGGTGACCAGACCGTTGGTCTGCATCGCGGTGCCGATCACGGCCAGCAGTTCCATATGCATCGCGTCGGTCATGCCCTTTGCCTTGGCCTGCGCGGTGTGGGAATGGGTGCAATAGGTGCAGGAATTCGCCACCGAGACGGCGACATAGATCATCTCTTTCGTCAGCGGGTCCAACTCGCCCGGGCCCATCAGCACCTTCAGGCGGTCCCAGATCTCGCGCAGGCGGGCCGGATCATGGGCCATCGCGCGCCAGAAATTGTTGACGTAATCCGTGCCCCTCAGGGCACGGATCTCGGCGAAGACCTCTGCCGCCTCGCGCGACAGGTCCTCATCACTCAACAGGGGGACGGTTCCCATGTCAGGCCAGCCCCATGATCCGGGCCGGGCCACCGGTGCCGCCGCGCACCTTGGGCGCGCCAACCATCAATGTGCCGCCCGCCGCCGGCATGTTGTCGAGGCCCGCAAGGCATTCGATGCCGTAGCGCCCCGCCGGCAGCCACGCGTAATGGGTGGCGAAATCGGCCGAGGGCCCGTGATCGAGCGACAGGGTATCCACCGCGATACAGGCGGCGTTGGTTTCCTCCAGCAGCATCTGCGTCGCCTCGATATGGAACCCCGGAAAATGCAGCGATCCGCCGCGCGCGGCATCGGCGCCCCGGAATTCCTCGGTGCCCACCTTGTCGGCCCAGCCCGAATTCATCGCCACGCAGGCCCCGTCGGGGATGTCGCCATGTGTGGCAATCCACGCGGTCAGGTCGTCGGGCGTGACCTGCGTATCGCGGTCCTCGGCCGCGCGAGCGCGGATGTCGATCACGCAGAGCGGACAGGCGAGGTTTTCGACCGGGATCTCGGCCACCGATTGACCATCGGCGGAAAAATGCAGCGGCGCGTCGATATGGGTGCCGGTATGCTCGTTCACCGTCAGGACATACAGGTTGTACCCGTTCTCGGCGAAATCGAACTGCTTGTCATAGGAGATGCCGGACACGCCGCCGAAGGTCGGAAACTCCTCGGACAGCTCATGCGTCATGTCCATCACCGTGCGCGGGACCTGTGCAAAGGCCTGTTTCGGCGCGACAAGGCCGCCCGCCGCCGCAGCACCGGCCGCCATGGCCGCGCCACCCTTGAAGAAATTGCGGCGCGACAGCATCCGCTCCTTCACCTTGTTCATCACGCAAATATCGCACATGACACGTCTCTCCCTTTGTGGTTGTTGCCGTTCGGTCTTGCCGCCGATCGGGTTTGCCGTCTGTCCCGCCTCGCCGTGATCAGAGCCCTCCCTGCACCTTTTGGTTGAAGCCCCAGACGGCCCGCGCGCCGCCATAGGGAACAAGCTGCACCTCGCGGGTCTGGCCCGGCTCGAACCGCACGGCGGTGCCTGCGGCGATATCGAGGCGCATCCCCCGCGCCGCGTCACGGTCGAAGGACAGCGCGCTGTTGGTTTCCGCGAAATGGTAGTGGCTGCCGACCTGCACCGGTCGGTCGCCCGTGTTGGAGACCTCCAGAACCAGCGCCTCGGCGCCCGCGTTCAACTCGATCTCGCCGGGGGCGGTCATCACTTCACCGGGGATCATGGCATTCTCCTGCAGTCGGGGGTCTGACGCGGGGTCCGGAACATCGTTTCAACTCCTTTGCCCTGTGTCGCGCTCAGCGGATGGGATGGTGGACGGTGACCAGCTTGGTGCCGTCGGGAAACGTGGCCTCGACCTGCACGTCATGGATCATCTCGGGCACGCCCTCCATGCATTGATCGGCGGTGACGACATGGGCCCCGGCCTCCATCAGGTCGGCGACCGAGCGCCCGTCACGGGCCCCTTCGACCACGAAATCGGTAATCAGCGCGATGGCCTCGGGGTGGTTCAGCTTCACGCCGCGCAACAGGCGGTTGCGCGCCACCATGGCGGCCAGGCTGATCAGCAGCTTGTCTTTCTCGCGGGGGGAGAGGTTCATCGCGTTCTTGCGTCCTTCGTCGTCGTCAGATCTGCCAGACCCGTGGCAGGGGCCGGTTGGTGAGAACAGGGATCGCGCGGGCCAACGCGCGGCGGAGGGGATAGGCCTGGGCGGCCATGAAACGGGCCGTCAGCCGCCCTTCCCAGGCCGAGGCGGCAGCGCGCACGGGGCCATCCGTCGGCAAGGCCGCGCGCAGGCGGTCCAGCCGGTCGGACGCATCGCGCGCCATGAGGGTCAGGGTGGCAAGCGTCGTCGCGCCATCGAGACCGGCAGAGCCCGGGCGCACCAGATCATCGGCCCCCAGCCGGATCGTTTCGACCATATCCAGCCGTCCGCCGCGCCTCACCTGCCGCCGGTCGCTCAGATGAAGCCGTGTCAGCGTTTCGCCCATGGCCGCGCGCCCCAGAACGAGGGTCTCCAGCAGCACAAGCTCGGCATCCTCGGCCATGTCGACGGTCAGGCGGCGGTCCAGCGCGGCGCCCTCGAACAGGATCAGTTCCTGCGGCAACCAATCGAGCACCGCGCCCGCGCCAAGCGCAAGATGCGTGTCGATCCGACCGACTCCGCCGTTGGCGCGATAGGCCCGTTCCGCTGTCTGGGTGGTGCCGGTGGCCGTCGCCCCTGCCCCGATCTCCAGGGTGTAAGACAGACGATCGCCCCCGGTGATCCCGCCCGCCGTGTTCAGGAAAACGACCTCGGGGGCGCGGCCATGCATGCGCGGAAGCATCGCCTTGGCCGACCCGGCCTGCGCCAGGTCCTTCACCCCGGCGCGCGGGCCTGTGCCCAGCCGGACCATGGCACGGCCATGCACACGCTGATGGCGCGTCTGGGGGGCTGCGGCTGGGGCGGGTTGGGCGAGATCGAACATCTTGGGCCCGAGCCTAGGCCCGCCGCTTCGCGCAAGGCAAGCGCCGCATCGGGTCATTCGCCACCCATACGCGCAATTGCCCA
The DNA here is from genome assembly GCF_019800885.1 of Maritalea mobilis. Classification (GTDB taxonomy): domain Bacteria; phylum Pseudomonadota; class Alphaproteobacteria; order Rhodobacterales; family Rhodobacteraceae; genus Roseibacterium; species Roseibacterium beibuensis. The sequence goes on along the minus strand of NZ_JAHVKE010000001.1, from coordinate 192,346 downwards.
AGAATCAGGCAACTGGCCTGCGCCCCCGCCCCCTGTGGCGACACGCGCGCTTTGCACGACCGCCCCGCATGGTGTAGCGCATCGCCATGACCCAAAGCCTGACCATCCGCCGCCCCGACGATTGGCACCTCCATCTGCGCGACGGCGCGATGATGGAAGGCGTCCTGCCCGAAACGGCCCGCCATTTCGGCCGCGCCATCATCATGCCCAACCTGGTGCCCCCGGTGGTCACGGGCGACGATGCCCGCGCCTATCGCGACCGCATCCTGGCCGCGCTGCCGGGCGACATGACGTTCGAGCCGTTGATGACGCTCTACCTGACCGAGGCGACCGACCCCGCCGACGTCGCCGCCGCCCATGCCGAGGGGCTGGTGCACGCGGTCAAGCTCTACCCGGCCGGGGCCACCACGAATTCCGCCTCTGGCGTGCGCGATTTCGACAAGGTCATGGGCGTGCTGGAGAAAATGGCCGAGATCGGCCTGCCGCTCTGCATCCATGGCGAGGTGACGACGCCCGAGGTGGATATCTTCGACCGCGAGCAGGTATTCCTCGAAACCGTGCTGGAACCGCTGCGCCAACGCGTGCCCGAATTGAAGGTGACGCTGGAACACATCACCACCAGTCACGGCATCGACTATGTCGCGGGCGCGGATGGCGATATCGCGGGCACGGTCACGACGCATCACTTGATGATCAACCGCAACCACATCCTCGTGGGCGGGATCAAACCGCATTACTACTGCCTGCCCGTGGCCAAGCGCTCGACCCACCAGGCGGCGCTACGCAAGGCGGCGACCTCGGGCAATCCGCGCTTTTTCCTGGGAACCGACAGCGCACCCCATGCCGACCCGGCCAAGGAATCGGCCTGCGGCTGCGCGGGGTGCTTCACGGCAACCAACACGCTGTCCTGCCTTGCCCATGTGTTCGAGGAGGAAGGCGCCCTCGACAAGCTGGAAGGCTTCGCATCGCTTTTCGGGCCAGTGCGCTACGGTCTTGCCCCGAACAAGGGCACCGTGACGCTGGAAAAACGCGACACGCCGGTGGACACCCCCGCCAAGATCGAAACCGGCGCGGGCCCCGTGACCGTCTTTGACCCGGGCCACCCGCTCCACTGGCACGTGATCGCCTGAGCCTTCACCTTTCTCTCACATACGCAAACCGGACGGCCGCCATGATCCCCACCACCTACCCCGATGATGCGCAGATGGCGCAGATGGCCGCGCGCATGCTGCTCGATATCCGCGCGGTGCATTTCAACACCGATGAGCTCTTTACCCATGCCAGCGGCAAACAGGCGCCCACCTATATCGACTGCCGCAAGCTCATCTCCTATCCGCGCATCCGCTCCACGCTGATGGATTTCCTGACCTGCAAGGTCATGCGCGCCGCGGGGCTGGAGGCGTTCGACAATATCGCCGGTGGTGAAACCGCGGGCATCCCATTCGCCGCGCTGGTGGCCGAGCGCATGGCGCTGCCCATGTCCTATGTGCGCAAGAAGCCCAAGGGCTACGGCCGCGCCGCCCAGATCGAGGGCGAGATGCGCGAGGGCGAGCGCGTGCTGCTGGTCGAGGACCTGACGACCGATGGCGGCTCCAAGCTGAAATTCGTGGACGCGATCCGGACAGCGGGCGCGGAATGCGCCCATACCGCCGTGATCTTCTACTACGGCATCTTCCCGGAAACCGAGGCGCGGCTGGCCGAACACGGGGTCACGCTGCATTGGCTGACCACATGGGCCGATGTCATCGCCGAGGCCCGCCGTGGCGGGGATTTCACCGAAGACACCCTGTCCGATGTGGAGCGATTCCTGTCCGATCCCGAGGGCTGGCGCGCAGAGCGCGGGCTGACCTGAGACCGGACGCGCTTTTATCGCGGAAGGCGTGGCGAATCCGACACGTCAGTGTCACCTGACAGCGATATATTGCGGTTCGTGACGAGCATGGCCACGTTATGTTGTGGCCGCGCCAAGGGTTGCGCGATAGCCTGAGTTACCCACAGCTTATCCAGATTGACCGGCCCGCACCGTGCGAGTCTATACCCGTGGCTCACATCGCCACGTTTGCAGACCGGGCGATCAGAGGGGGAATGGCATGACCACATTGGTACCGGTTCCGACCGGCGGTCAGGACGAGGCCAGCGCAGGGAACGACACGCCGCCGCTGCCGCATAACATCGAGGCCGAGCAACAGCTTCTGGGTGCGATCCTGAGCGCCAATGACGTGCTCGACCGCGTCGACGACCTTGTGAAGCCCGAGCATTTCTTCGATCCGGTGCATCGCGAGATCTTCACCATGGCGGCGGGCCGCATCGCCAAGGGCCTCGCCACGGACGCCACCACGCTCAAGAATTTCGTCTCCGATATCGTAGGCCTGAAAGAGCTTGGCGGCGCGGAATACCTCGTGAAGCTCCAGCTTGCGGCCATCGCGACCTCGGCGGCGCGCGACTATGCGCAACTGATCCACGACCTTGCCGTGCGGCGCGAGCTGATCGCGCTTGGCGCCAATATCTCGGAACGCGCGCGCGCCATGCGCGACGACATCAGCCCCGATGAACAGATCGTCGAGGCCGAAAGCGATCTGTTCAAACTCGCCTCCTCGGGGACGACCAATCGCGGCTTCCAGTCCTTCCTGCGCGCGCTGCACGACGCGGTGCAAATGGCCAATGCCGCCCATAACCGGCAGGGGCAGTTGGCCGGGGTCTCGACCGGGCTGACCGATCTCGACCGGATGCTTGGCGGCTTGCACGAATCCGACCTCCTGATCCTCGCCGGACGTCCTTCGATGGGGAAAACCTCGTTGGCGACCAACATCGCCTATAACGTCGCCAAGGCGTGGAAACAGGGGCAGAAGGAAGACGGCAGTCACGGCACGATCGAGGGCGGTGTCGTGGGCTTCTTCAGCCTCGAAATGTCCTCGGCCCAGTTGGCGCAGCGGATCCTGTCCGAGGCGGCCGAGATCCCCTCGGAACTGATCCGCAAGGGCGACCTGACCGAAGAAGAATTCCAACGATATCTGAGGGCTGCGGGCGAACTTGAACGTTGTCCGCTTTACATCGACGACACGCCCGCCCTGCCCATCGGACAGGTCGCCGCCCGCGCGCGGCGTCTGAAACGCTCGCCCCAGGGGCTCGACCTGCTGGTGATCGACTACCTGCAGCTTCTGCGCGGCTCGGCCAACAACCGCGACAACCGCGTGAACGAGATTTCCGAGATCACCCAGGGCCTCAAGGCCATCGCCAAGGAATTGAACATTCCCGTCATCGCGCTCTCGCAGCTCTCGCGCCAGGTCGAACAGCGCGAGGACAAACGCCCGCAGCTCAGCGACCTGCGTGAATCCGGCTCGATCGAACAGGACGCGGACGTGGTGATGTTCGTCTACCGGGGCGAGTACTACAAGGAACGCGAGAAGCCGGGCGAAGAGAACCTCGAAGCCATGACCAAGTGGCAGCAGGACATGGAGCAGCTCCATGGCAAGGCCGAGGTCATCATCGGCAAGCAGCGCCACGGCCCGGTCGGGTCGGTCGAGTTGAGCTTCGACGGCCGCTACACGCGCTTCGGCAACCTCGTCAAACCCTGGCAGCAGGGCAGCGGCGACGGCTTCTGACCCGCCCCATCTTTATCCTTCAAATATGCAACGGTGCGGCACGCACCGGCACGGCAAGGGGGTCAAGACCCCTTGTCGTGCGCCAAGTCGCGCCTGCGCGGCGCAATGCGCCTTGACCCGGGCGCGTGCAGGTCCGAGACAGGCAAAATGGGAACGGGAACGCTTCATATCGATCTCGACGCGCTCGCCGCGAACTGGCGCGCGCTCGATGCACATACCGGCTGCGAAACGGCGGCGGTGGTCAAGGCCGACGCCTACGGCCTTGGCGTGGCCCCCGCGGCCAAAGCCTTGGCACGGGCCGGCGCGCGGCGCTTTTTCGTCGCCACCGCCGAGGAGGGCGCCACCCTGCGCAAAGCCTTGGGCGAAGGCCCCGAGATCAACGTCTTTTCCGGCCACATGGCGACGGACACGGACCCGATCCGCGACGCCCGCCTGACGCCCATGCTGAACGACGCAGCGCAAGTGACACGCCACCGCGCCGCGCTGCCCGATGCGCCTTACGGCATCCAACTGGATAGCGGGATGAACCGGCTGGGGATGGAGCCCGCCGACTGGGCCGCCCTGCGCGCCGAGGCCGAGGCCGGGCCCCTGACCCTGGTGATGAGCCACCTCGCCTGCGCGGATGAGCCCGACCACCCGCATAACACCGAGCAACTGCGCCAGTTCACCGAGATGACGGCGGGCGTCACCGTGCCCCGCTCCCTCTCGGCGACGGGCGGTATTCTGCTTGGCCCCGCGTATCACTTCGACCTGACCCGCCCCGGCATCGGCCTCTATGGCGGCCTGCCCTTTGCGGAGGCCAGCCCCGTGGTGCGTCTGTCGCTCCCCGTAATCCAGCTGCGCGAGGTCGCCCCGGGCGAGCATGTCGGCTATGGCTGCACCTTCACCGCCACGCGGCCGACGCGGATCGCCACGGTCTCGGCCGGTTACGCCGACGGGCTGATCCGCGCCATGTCGGGCAAGGCCCGGCTTTTCTGGGGCGATACACCCTGCCCGCTGGCAGGCCGCGTGTCGATGGACCTGCTGACCGTCGACGTGACCGACCTGCCCGAGATCCCCGAGGCGCTCGATATCCTTTGCCCGACGCAGACGGTGGACGACCTGGCCGAGGCGGCTGGCACCATCGGCTACGAGATCCTGACCTCGCTCGGGCCCCGCTATAGCGGCCGCTACACGGGCCGCGCGGCCTGATGGGGGGCGGCCTCGCCCTTCTCGCGCCGCTGGCCGTGCTTGGCCGGGCGACCCTGGCGCTTCTGGCGGGCACCGGGCGGCTGACCCTTTTCGTTCTGCAGATCCTGCGCCACGCCCTGACCCCGCCCTGGTATCTGCGCGAGTTGGGCCAGCAACTGCTGCATATCGGCTGGCTGTCGCTGCCGGTCGTGGGCCTCACGGCGCTCTTCACCGGGGGGGCGCTGGCGCTCCAGATCTACGCGGGCGGCTCGCGCTTCAACGCGGAATCGGTCGTCCCCTCGATCGTGGCCATCGGCATGACGCGCGAGCTTGGCCCCGTCCTTGGCGGGCTGATGGTGGCGGGCCGGGTCGCGGCGGCCATCGCGGCCGAAATCGGCACGATGAAGGTGACCGAACAGATCGACGCGCTGACCACGCTCAGCACGAACCCGATAAAATACCTCGCCGTGCCGCGCGTGCTGGCCGCCACCCTGACCCTGCCGGTCCTTGTGGCCGTGGGCGACAGCATCGGCATCTTCGGCGGCTTCCTCGTCGGCACCACCCGGCTGGGGTTCGACGCGGCCACCTATCTCGACAACACCGCCGATTACCTTGAGTTGTGGGACGTGATCTCGGGCCTGATCAAGGGCGCGGCCTTCGGGTTCATCGTGGCCGTGATGGGCTGCTATCACGGCATGGGCTCGGGGCGCGGTGCGCGCGGCGTGGGCCGGGCGACGACCAAGGCGGTTGTCTCGGCCTCGATCCTAATCCTCGGGGCGAACTACCTGCTGACGGAGGTGTTCTTCCGGGCATGATCGCGATCACCGACCTTGAAAAATCCTTCGGCCCAAAGGCCGTGCTGCGCGGCATCACGCTGGAGGTGCCCAAGGGCGAAAGCCTTGTCGTGATCGGCGGCTCGGGCACGGGTAAATCCGTCCTGCTGAAATGCATCCTCGGGCTGGTGCGGCCCGATGGCGGCAGCATCACGCTGAACGGGCAGGACGTGACCGGCAAGGGGCGCGAGGCGTTTCTCGCGCGCTTCGGCATGTTGTTCCAGGGCGGCGCGCTGTTCGACAGCCTGACGGTCTGGCAGAACGTGGCCTTTCGCCTGGTGCGCGGACCGGATCGCCGCCCGCGCGCCGAGGCGCGTGCCATCGCGGTCGAAAAGCTCGCGCGCGTGGGGCTGGGGGCGGACGTGGCCGATCTGCACCCGGCCGAACTCTCGGGCGGCATGCAGAAACGCGTGGGCCTTGCCCGCGCCATCGCCGCCGACCCGGAGGTGATCTTTTTCGACGAGCCGACCACCGGCCTCGATCCGATCATGGCGGGCGTGATCAACGACCTGATCCGCGAGATCGTGGCCGAGATGGGCGCGACCACCATCACGATCACCCATGACATGAGCTCGGTCCGCGCCATTGCCGACAAGGTCGCGATGCTGCATGCGGGCAAGATCCGCTGGCACGGGCCCGTGGCCGAGATGGACAGCGCCGAGGACCCGTACCTGCGCCAGTTCATCACCGGCGCCCCCGAGGGGCCGATCGAGACGCTGCGCTAGGGCGATGGGGACGGACGCGCAACGCCTGTCTGACGCGATCTCGGGCCTGTTGCTGACCTTGTGGGCCGCGTCCCTCCTGATCCTGCCGCTATTGGCGCTCTGGCTTGCGCTTGCGCTGAGGCGCGACGCGGCGCGGGGCCACCCGACGGCGCGGGTGCGCTGGATTGTTCTGGCCGCCCTGATGCTGCTGACCCTGCAAGTCGTGCTGTTTCGCGCGCCGCAGCTTTTGCCGGGCCTGTTCTTCGCGCTCCGCGGGCCGGAGATCACGTTCTTCGCCCTTCCCCTCTGGATCGGGGTCGAGGCCTGGGGCGCGGCGCGGGCGACCGGCTGGCGGCGCCGATGGCTCTATGCCGCGATTTTTGGCAGCCTGAGCTTTCTGGGCGGGGTGCTGGCCCTGGGATACGTCCTGCGATGAGGGCTTAGGGAAGAAGGACCTGACGATGGAGCCGGATATCGACGCCATGCGAGAGGCGGGCTTCGCCCCGCTCGATTTCTCCCCCGCGCTATGGATCGCGGTGATGGCCGCCGGTGTCCTGATCCGCGCGCTGCCCCTGTGGCTGGTGATCGGCGGCCTGCTCAAGGCACGGCGCTTTCCGGAGGATCGCCGCCGCCATGTCACCCAGGCGATTGCGGCGGGTCTGGTCCTGCTCCTGTTCCTGATCGAAGGCTTTGCCATCGGTCTCGTGCCGGAGAGGCTCAGAACATCCGGCATCTGGTCCTTCGTCTGGATTTTCGCCGTGGTCTGGAGCCTTCTGACATGGGCGCACAGCGCGCGAGCCAGCCGCCTGCGGCCCCGCTGGATGGAGGGCATCGCACTGGCCCTCGCGGTCCTTGGCGCGGTATCCTTGGGTGCGGTCCTGGTGCTGCCGGGCTGAGGGCACCCTTGTGCCGCCCCTGCGCCGGGCGCATGTGAAAGCCATGAACAAGATCCTGATCGGGGCGAACCTGTCGCTCCTCGTTCTGTTTCCGCTGGCCTGGGCCGCGCCGCTGATGCGGGCGGGGTTGCTGCCGCTTTTCGGTCTCACCGAGGTGTCGGTCCTGTCCGGGCTGCGCGCGCTCTGGCAGGGCGGCGAATGGGCGCTGGCCTTGCTGGTGGCGCTGTTCGCGCTGGTGGCGCCGATGGCCAAGACCGTGCTTATGGCGCTGATCCAACTGTCGCACGCGCCCGCCCGCCTGCTGCCTGCCGTGCAAGTGATGGGCAAGCTGGCAATGGCCGACATTTTCCTAATCGCGGTCTATATCACGCTGGCCAAGGGGCTGGCTGTGGGGCGCGTGGAAACGGCGTGGGGCTTGTGGCTCTTCACCGCCTGCGTTCTGGCCTCGCTCACCATTTCCATCCTGACGGCGCGGCGTCTGCGCGGCTGAGGCCCACGCGGCAGCACGCCACGCTGTGCCGGCCCCCTTCCCTGCCTAAATGCGATGCATGGATATCCTGACCCTTCCCCCCGCCCTTGCCCTGATCCTTGGCACCTATGCCGTGCTGGCCGCACTGGCCTGGCTGCGCCGGGTCACCGCCGAAAAGGTCGAAGGGCGCCGCAACGGGATCATCCTCAACCTTTTGCGCCGTGCCGCGCCCCCAGTCATCGGGGGGATCGTGGTGCTGATCCTCGGGTCGGTCATGGGCGTGATCGGGGCGACCGGCATGGGGTTCCTGCTGATCACCGGGGGCCTCGCCTTTGGCCTGCATCGCGGGCTTGACGACCTGCGCGCCAATGACAAGCGCGTGCTTCTCTTTCGCGCGGCCATGACGGCGGCGATCTCGATGACGCTGATCTGGCAGGCCGGGCTTTTCTGAGGCGTCTGGTCAAGCGCGCCCGCCTGCGCTACGCCCAACCAAATGGCCAAACCTGTCACCACCTTCGTCTGTTCCGCCTGCGGCGCGACCCACAAGAAATGGGCCGGGCGCTGTGATGCCTGCGGCGAGTGGAACACGATTGCCGAGGAAGCGCCGCTGAGCCAGGGTCCGGCGGGCAAGGGCCTCGGCGCGGCCAAGGGCGCGCGCGTGGCGCTGTCCGACCTGCGCACCGAAGAGGCTGCCCCGCCGCGCCATTCCAGCCAGATGAACGAGTTGGACCGTGTCCTTGGCGGCGGCCTCGTGCCCGCCTCGGCCACGCTGGTGGGCGGCGATCCCGGCATCGGGAAATCCACCCTGCTGTTGCAGGCGGCGGCCAGTTTCGCCCGCGCAGGCCTCAAGGTGATCTATGTCTCGGGCGAAGAGGCGACGGCGCAGGTGCGGATGCGGGCCCAACGCCTCGGGCTGGCCGACAGCGCGGTGTTGCTGGCCGCCGAGACCAACCTGCGCGACATCCTTACAACGCTCGAGGCCGAGGCCCCCGACCTTGCCATCATCGACTCGGTGCAGACCATGTGGCTCGATACCGTGGACAGCGCGCCGGGGTCGGTCAGCCAGGTCCGCGCCGCGGCGCATGAGCTGACGACCTTCGCCAAGCGGCGCGGCACGGCGGTGATGCTGGTGGGCCATGTCACCAAGGAAGGCCAGATCGCAGGCCCCCGCGTGGTCGAGCACATGGTCGACACCGTGCTTTATTTCGAGGGCGAGCGCGGCCACCAGTTCCGCATCCTGCGCTCGGTCAAGAACCGCTTCGGCCCCGCTGACGAGATCGGCGTGTTCGAGATGACCGGCGCGGGCCTGTCCGAGGTGGCCAACCCCTCCGCCCTGTTCCTGTCGGACCGCGAGAAACCCTCGCCCGGATCGGTCGTCTTTGCCGGGATCGAGGGCACACGCCCCGTCCTGGTCGAGGTGCAGGCGCTGGTCGCGCCCTCGTCCCTGTCACAGCCGCGCCGCGCGGTCGTGGGCTGGGATGGCGGGCGGCTGTCCATGATCCTCGCCGTGCTGGAGGCGCGGGCGGGCATCACCTTCCAGGGGCTGGACGTCTACCTGAATATCGCGGGCGGCATGCGGATCAACGAACCCGCCGCCGACCTTGCCGTCGCCGCCGCCCTTCTCAGCGCGCGCGAGGATGCCGCCCTGCCCCATGACACCGTGGTTTTCGGCGAGCTCTCGCTGTCGGGGGCGCTCCGGCCCGTGTCGCAGGCGGAAAACAGGTTGAAAGAAGCGATGAAACTTGGTTTTTCCACCGCCATCGCGCCCGCCGGGTGCAAGATTTCGCAAAACAGCGGCGTCACGGTCCAATCCACGGAGGATTTGCCCCGTTTCGTCGGAGAGGTATTCGGGGCAGGTTAGGCCCCGCAAGCCGGGTAAACAGAGAGGCGCGGGCAGCGATGGAAGGTTTCACCATGTTCGACGGGGTCGTGGCGGGCGTGATCGTCGTCTCGGCCATTCTTGCCTATTCCCGCGGCTTCGTGCGCGAGGTCATGTCGATCTTCGGCTGGATCGGGGCCGCTGTCGTGGCCTTCATCTTCGCGCCTACTGCCGTTCCGCTGATGAACGAGATCCCCTACCTGGGCGATTTCATCGGCGGCAGCTGCGAACTGGGCATCATGGCCAGCTTCGCCGCCGTTTTCGCCGTGGCGCTGGTGGTGATCTCGCTCTTCACGCCGGTCTTTTCCTCGGCGATCCAGCAATCGGCCATCGGCGGCGTTGATGCGGGGCTTGGCTTTCTCTTCGGCGTGGCGCGGGGCGTGCTGCTCGTGGTGGTGATCCTGATCGCCTATGACCGCGTTGTGGGCGACGAGCCCATTGCGGCGATCTCCGACAGCCGCTCGGCGCAGGTCTTCGCCTCCATGCAGGGCGATGTCGAGGACCAGATCCCGACCGACGCGCCGGGCTGGATCCTGGAACGCTATGAGCAGCTGACCAACACCTGCACGGCCCCCGCCGAATAAGGCTCAGGCGCGCCGTCCGCCCCAGCCGAATCCGATGATCCCCGCGACGACCACGGCGGCCGCGCCCAGCCAGTACAGGTAGAGCCCCGGCATCGCCATCTGTTGCAGGGCCGACCACGCCTGACCCAGCCCGCCGCGAAAATCGGCCAGTGACAGGCCGAACTCTCCAACCCGGTCCTCGGCCCGCCAAACCTGCCATCCCAGGTAGCCCCAAGGCAGCGCGCCCGCGAAGAAGGTGACACCGCGATGGGGCGACCCGATCAGCGCCAGTAGAAGGGCCAGAGCCGCCAGCACGAAACTGGCCGCCAGCACCGCCATCTCGCGCGGCATCTCGATGCCGTAATCGGCCCAGGCCCGTTGCAGGGCATCGAAGGGCTGCATCTCCACACCCAGCCCCAGGTCCAGCCAGGGCAAGGCCCCGCCGGCCAGCATCGCCGCCGCCCCCAGTATCGCCACACCTCGCATCGCACATCCTTTCCGCGTCACCCCCGGTATCAGCCTCGGTCAGGGCAGATGGCCCGTCAAGTTGCCCGAATGTGACGATCCCGTAACAGCGTGGGTGACAGGCGGCGTCTCACCGCGTAGATGAACCCTCGTGGAACGAGCCCTGCGGGAATCGCCCCCGCCCCTGCCAGCACCGGAGCGCACCGATGCCCCAGCCCGAGTTTCCCCGCCACCCGTTCGAACCGGTCGGTGACGACAAACTCCGCGAGGAGTGCGGCGTCTTCGGCGTGATCGGCGTGGCCGATGCCGCCAATTTCGTGGCCCTTGGCCTGCACGCGCTGCAACATCGCGGCCAGGAAGCGGGCGGGATCGTCACCCATGACCCCGAACACGGGTTTTCCTCGGCCCGGCGCTTCGGCCTCGTGCGGGACAATTTCACCTCGCAGAAGATCATGGAAACGCTACCGGGCGCGATCGGGATCGGCCATGTGCGCTATTCCACCGCCGGCTCCAAGGGCGCCACCCAGATCCGCGACGTGCAGCCTTTCTTCGGAGAGTTCGCCATGGGCGGCGCGGCGATTGCCCATAACGGCAACATCGTGAACGCCGACGAGCTGCGCCGCGAATTGATCGAGCGTGGCTCGATCTTCCAGTCCTCCTCGGACAGCGAATGCATCATCCACCTGATGGCCCGCTCGCTGCAACGCAACATCCCCGAGCGGATGAAGGACGCCCTGCGCCGAGTCGAAGGCGCGTTCTCCGTCGTCGCCATGACCCGCACCAAGCTGATCGGCGTGCGCGACCCGTTGGGCGTGCGCCCCCTGGTTCTGGGGCGCGTCGGCGATGGCTGGGCGCTGTCTTCCGAAACCTGCGCGCTGGACATCATCGGTGCCGAGTTCGTGCGCGAGATCGAGCCGGGCGAGATGGTCGTCATCAGCCCCGAGAACGGCGTCGAAAGCTTCAAACCATTCGAGCCCAAGCGCGGGCGCTTCTGCATCTTCGAGCATGTCTATTTCTCGCGCCCCGACAGCATCCTTGGCGGGCGGTCCGTCTATGACACCCGCCGCCAGATCGGCGTCGAACTGGCGCGCGAGGCCCCGGTTGAGGCCGATCTCGTCTGCCCCGTGCCCGACAGCGGGACGCCTGCCGCCATCGGCTACAGCCAGGAAAGCGGCATCCCCTACGCCATGGGGATCATCCGCAACCAGTACATGGGCCGCACCTTCATCGAACCGACCGAGCAGATCCGCAACATGGGCGTGCGGCTCAAGCTCAACGTCAACCGGGCCCTGATCCGGGGCAAGCGGGTGATCCTCGTCGATGACAGCGTGGTGCGCGGCACGACCAGCCGCAAGATCAAGGAGATGATCCTCGATGCCGGCGCGGCCGAGGTGCATTTCCGCATCGCCTCGCCGCCGACCGCGTGGCCCTGTTTCTACGGCGTCGACACGCCCGAGCGCGAGAAACTGCTGGCCGCGACCATGTCCGAAGAGGAAATGCGCAGCCATCTCGGCGTGGCCTCGCTCAAGTTCATCACGCTCGACGGTCTCTACCGCGCCGTCGGCGTGGCCGAGGGCCGCGATCCCAAGGCCCCGCGCTACTGCGATGCGTGTTTCTCCGGCGACTACCCGGTCAAGCCGACCGACATGATGGCCCGCGGCTTCGAGCTGGCTGAACCGGCCGAATAAGCGCCGCGAGTCGGCGGGCGGGTCAAGGATCGCGCGCAGCGCGACCGCGCCGCAGGGCGCGGCTTGTCCTTGAGGCGCACGGCGACTCGCCCCCAAGATCGGGCTGGCCTGTTTGCCTGGCAGACCTGCCAGCAAACGGCCTCACAACAGCTTTACCCCCTTCTGCGCCCGGCCCCGCGACCTTCCATTCCAGGCGCAACCGCGCGCGGACCCGGCCCGCAGGGTCGGCCCGCGCGCCACGCCCAAACCGTGAAGGACTGGCGAAGCCATTCCTGAGCGGGCGGGAGCGCTCCGGCCAAACGAAAAACGCCGCCCCCGAAGGGACGGCGCTTTCCAAACTCTCTGTCGTGGGTCAGGCGCGCTTCAGCGCCTTCCAGCCACCGGACACGATCAGCGCCACGATCACGGCCTTGACCGCATCGCCCAGCAGGAAGGGCGCGACGAAGGCGCCCCAGACGCCAGCCGCCGAAAGCCCGGCCCAGCCCGCGTCGATCCCGGCCAGCGCGGCCAGGCCCAGCGGCCATGCGGTGCCGGGGACGTAGAGCAGCGCCGAAAGCACCAGCGCCACAAGCGTGGTCGAGACCACACCGCGCGCCCAGCCGCGCTCTGCCGCGTAGCCCGCGCCCCACGCGAGGCCGACGAAGCCGATCAGGAAGCCCGCGGTCGGACCGGCGAAAGCCACGCCGTTCAACCCATTGGCGAAGACCGGCAGGCCGGCTGCGCCCTCGGCCAGGTAGGCCAGAAGCGTCACCGCCCCCAGCCGCGAGCCGAAGGTGAAGCCCACGGTCAGGATCGCCAGCGTCTGCAGCGTCATCGGCACCGGGAAGAACGGCACGCTGATCTGTGCGGCCAGCGCGATGAAAAGCGTGCCCAGCACGACCGCGGCGATCTTGCGGGCAAGGCCCATATCGCCCAGCGTGGCATGAAGAAGTGTGGTGTCGCGGCCCATCGGTGCCTCCCGTTCAGGTTGTCGTCCCAAAATTCCTGATATTCCGTATCCCCGCCCCCTCGTGCGCTGTCAAGCCGAAGCCGCGCCGCCGGCGCCTTGCGACGCGCGGGCGCAGGGCCTTGCATCCCCGGCGCCAAGGGGGCAGATCGCAGGGCATGAGCAAGATACTTGATGGCAGGATTGCCCTTGTCACCGGGGCCTCGCGCGGGATCGGCGCGGCCTCGGCAGAGTGGCTCGCCGAACACGGCGCGCATGTTGTGGCTGTGGCCCGCACCGTCGGCGGGCTCGAGGATCTGGACGACCGGATCAAGGCAAAGGGCGGACAGGCGACGCTTGCCCCGATCGACCTGACCGATGACGACGCGATCGCGCATCTGTGCCGCTCGATCTACGACCGCTGGGGCAAGGCCGATATCTGGGTCCACGCCGCGATCCACGCCAGCCCGCTGACCCCCGCGCCGCATTACCAGCTCAAGGACCTGGAGGCCGATATCGGCACCAACATTCGCGGCCTGGCCCGCCTGATCGCGATGGTCGAGCCATTGATCGCGCCCTCCGACGCGCCGCAGGCCGTGTTCTTCGACGATGATTGGGAAGAGAAATACGGCGGCGCCTACGGCATGTCCAAGGCCGCCCAGCGCGCCCTTGTCCAATGCTGGCAGGCCGAAACCGCCAAGCATGGGCCGAAGGTCCACCTGCTCCGGCCCGAACCGATGCCGACCGCGACGCGCGCGCGCTTCTACCCCGGCGAGAACCGGGACGCGCTGACCCATCCCAGCGTCGAGGCCGAACGCCTGTTGCGCCGGCTCTTCGCCTGATCGCGACCGCGTCTTGCACGGCAAAACGCCGCCCCAGGCCGGGGCGGCGTTTTTCATTGGTCCGGGGCAGAACCGCTCAGCCCTGCTTGCTCTCGACCTCGTCGGCCAGGGCCTCGGCCCGCGCCGCAAGCTCGGCCAAGCCGTCGGTGACGCTATCGGGCAACTCGGTGCGCGGCCCGGCCTCCTGCAATTCGGCGATGCGCCTTGCGCGGTCGGCCAGCCGTTCCTCGGCCGAGCGCAGCGCCTTTTCCTGTGCGCCGACCTTGGCCTGCGTTTCCCTCAACTCGTCCTCCAGCGCGGCGGTCTTGTCCGCCAGCATCAGACCCGCCATCAGCAGCATCCGGTCCGACGGCATACGCCCGATCTGGCCCAGCACGACCGTGGCCTCCGTGTCCAGCATCTTGGCGGCCGCGCGCAGATAGGGCTCCTCGCCCTCCTGGCAGGCGACGGTGAAGGTCCGGCCACCGATCTCGATTTCAACCTCGGGCATCTCAGGCCTCCTCGGTTTGCGGGCCGGGCGCATCCCCGCCCTGCGCGTCCAGTTCGGCGATGATACGGGCCATCTCTGCGGCATCGGCGCGGCGCGCCTCTTTCAACGCGTCCAGTTCCACGGTCAGCCCGTGATGGATGGCCGTTTGATCGAGCGGCTGATCCCCGCGCCGCTTGTCCAATTCCTCGGCGAGGGCTTCGGTCCGGGCGCGCAGCCGACGCAGTTCGGCGCGCAATTCAAGGTTCCGCGCATCGGGGGCCATATCCGACGCCTCTGACAGCTCGTCCGCCAGGTCCTGCGCCGCGTCGCGTTCATCGCGCAACTGCGTACGCTCGTCGCTCAGGCGCTTCACCCGGCGGTTCAGGATCGAGATTTCCTTGTCCTTCTCGGCAATCCGGGCGGCGACATCATCGCCCGACACCGGCGTTGCGGCCTCGGGCGTGGCAGGATCGCCGCCGTCGGCATGCCCTGCCTCGGCCAGGGCCTGTTCCAGCTCGGCCAGTCGCGCGCCCATGTCGTCACGCGCACGCGTCGCCTGCGCCAACTCGTCGGCAAGACGCGTGGCCTCGGCGCGTGCGGTCTCCGCCGCCTCGATGGCTGCGGCGAGTTCCGCCGCCAGCCGCTCGGCCTCGCCCGTGTCGGCTTCGACGCTTTGCGCGGTCTCGGCCTGCGCGGCCTCCGCTGCACTCAGGGCATCCTGCGCCTCGCTCAGCCGCGTCTCGAGGGCGGCCACACGCTCGGTCAACTCGCTTGCCTGCGCCTCGGCCTCGGCCTGCGCGGCCTCTGCCGCCGCGATGCGGGCGGCGGTCGCCTCGTCGGACGGTGCATCCGGCGGCGGCGCCGCGGTCGGGGCACCATCGGTCGAGAGCTGCGCAACCCCGCCCGCGATACGGTCGAGCGCGCGGGCAAGCCGCGCTTCCAGCGTGCTCAGTTTTTCGAATTCGGCACTGTCGCCCATGATCCGGTGTGACCCCCGTCCTGCCTGCATTCTCCGGGCCGTCCCCCTGCCACGCCCTACGGATGTGATGAAGGATCTGACGCCCATCGCGGGGTGCCTCGCCCCGCCCTCCAAACGAATCGTAAATGGCCCCGATTTGCAAGGTATTCCGCGCAAAACGGGGCGGAACAGGCGCCGGACCGCCCTTGCGATGCGTCGCGCGGGCGCGTCAGCCGCATCGCGCCTTGCCTTTCATCCCGCCTCTGCTATCACCCGCGCCAATCAAAACAGACCCGGCGCAGGCCCGCTGCCGCCGTCCCGTCAAAGGAATGCCACCCATGGACATCGCCGCCCTCGCCCAGAAAAATCCCGCGCATTGGCGCCGCGCCGCCGCGATCCGCACACTGACGCTCGACGCCGTCGCCGCCGCCAATTCGGGCCATTCCGGCATGCCGATGGGGATGGCCGATGTCGCGACCGTGCTGTTCGAAAAGCACATGAGCTTCGACGTGACGACGCCCGACTGGCCCAACCGCGACCGCTTCATCCTGTCGGCGGGCCACGGCTCGATGCTGATCTACTCGCTCATGTATCTCATGGGCTCCGAGGACATGACGCTGGAGCAGGTGAAAAACTTCCGCCAGCTCGGCAGCATCACCGCCGGTCACCCCGAATATGGCCATGTGAAGGGCGTCGAGACCACCACCGGCCCCTTGGGTCAGGGCATCACCAACGCCGTGGGCTTTGCCATGGCCGAGGAATTCCTGCGCGCCAAGTGGGGCAAGAAGATCATCGATCACTACACCTACTGCATCGCCGGCGACGGCTGCCTGATGGAGGGGATCAGCCACGAGGCCATTGGCTTGGCCGGACGGCAGGAACTGTCGCGCCTGATCGTATTCTGGGACAACAACAACATCACCATCGACGGCACGGTCGACATGTCGGACCGTACCGACCAGGTGGCGCGCTTCAAGGCGGCCGGCTGGGACGTGTTCGAGGTAGACGGCCATGACCCCGAGGCGATCGACGCCGCCATCACCGAGGCCAAGGCCACTCCGCGCCCCGCGATGATCGCCTGCAAGACGCATATCGCGCTTGGCTCCTCGGCGCAGGACACGTCGAAAGGGCACGGCGCGCTGACCGATGCGCAGCTGATCGCGGACGCGAAAAAGGCCTATGGCTGGGATTATGCGCCCTTCGAGATCCCCGCCGACCTCAAGGCCGAGTGGGAGGCCATCGGCACCCGTGGCCGCGAAACCCGCGAGGAATGGGAAACCCGCTTCGCCCTGATGTCCGAGGGCAAGCAGAAGGAATTCACCCGCGCCTTCGCCGGTGACATGCCCAAGAAGCTGACCGCGACGATCAAGGCCCTGAAAAAGCAGATCTCGGAAACCCAACCCAAGGTCGCGACCCGCAAAGCCAGCGAAATGGCGCTCGAGGTCATCAACCCGATCCTGCCGGAAACCATGGGCGGCTCGGCCGACCTGACCGGCTCGAACAACACCAAGACGGCCGACCTCGGCGTGTTCACCCCCGAGGATCGCAAGGGCCGCTACGTCTATTACGGCATTCGCGAGCACGGCATGGCGGCGGCAATGAACGGCATGGCGCTGCACGGCGGCGTGCGCCCCTATGGCGGCACCTTCTTCACCTTCACCGATTACGCGCGCCCCGCGATGCGCCTGTCGGCGCTGATGGGGATCAACGTGCAATACGTGATGACCCATGACAGCATCGGCGTGGGCGAAGATGGCCCGACGCACCAGCCGGTCGAACACCTCGCGATGATGCGCGCCACGCCCAACTGCCTGGTGTTCCGCCCCGCCGACGCGGTCGAGGCCGCCGAGGCCTGGGAAGTCGCCCTGTCGCAGAAGACCTGCCCCTCGGTGCATGTCCTGTCGCGGCAGAACCTGCCCACCGTCCGGACCGAGCACAAGACCAAGAACCTGACCGCGCAAGGCGGCTACGTTCTGGCCGATGCCGAAGGCAAGCGCGAGGCCATCCTGATGGCCACCGGCTCCGAGGTGTCGATTGCGCTGGCCGCCCGCGACCTGTTGCAGGCCGAAGGGATCGGCACGCGCGTCGTCTCCATGCCCTGCTGGGAGTTGTTCGAGGAACAGGACGAAGCCTATCGCCGCCGTGTCCTGCCCGGCGGCCCGGTGCGCGTCGCCATCGAGGCCGCGATCCGCTTTGGCTGGGACCGCTGGCTGTTCGGCGAGCGCGGCAAGCGCGAAAAGTCGGGCTTCATCGGCATGCACGGGTTCGGGGCCTCGGCCCCGGCGGGGGATCTCTACACCCATTTCGGCATCACCGCCGAGGCGACCGCCGACAAGGTCAAGGCCCTGCTCGGCAAGGGCTGAGGCCCTGTTCAGCTGAAAGAAACCGGGCGCCCGATCGGGCGCCCTTTTTCAATGGGCGGTTTCCTTGTCGCCACCAAGGCCCACGGCCCGAAGGATCGGCGCAAGAACGTAGGCCACCACCGGGATCAGCAGCAGCCCAAGCGCCAGGCCCAGGATGCCGTCGATCACGGCCTTGACCGCCCACATGGCGAAACCGCCCGCGCCTTCGGCCAGATGCGCGGCCTCGTCGATCAGGTGCTCGGGTGCATGCCAGCCCATCTGTGCCGCGCCATGCACGAGGATCGAGCCGCCGACCCACAGCATCGCGGCGGTGCCCACGGTCGTCAGCAGCTTCAGGAACCCCGGCATGCCGCGCACGATCCCGCGTCCGATGGCGCGCCCGAACCCGGTCCGCCCCTCGGAAGCCATGTGAAGCCCCACGTCATCGGCCTTCACGATGATCGCGACCGAGCCGTAGACCGCGACCGTGATCCCCACCCCGGCAACGCCAAGGGCGGCGGCGCGGAACCAGATATTGTCGACCTCCAGCGCCGACAGGATGATGGTCATGATCTCGGCCGACAGGATGAAGTCGGTCTTGATCGCGCCCTTCACCTTCTGCTCTTCGAGATGGGCGGCATCGGCCGCGACCTTTTTCTCCACCAACTCGTCCACGTCATGGTGTTTGGGCGACAGGACGTGCCAGATCTTTTCGGCGCCCTCGTAGCACAGGTACGCGCCCCCCAGCATCAGAAGCGGCGGGATCGCCCAGGGCGCAAACGCCGACAGTAGCAGCGCCAGCGGCAGCAGGATCACCAGCTTGTTGAAGATCGACCCGCGCGCGATTTTCCACACGATCGGCAATTCGCGCTTGGCCTCGAAACCGTGAACGTATTTCGGGGTCACGGCGGCATCGTCGATCACGGCGCCCGCGGCCTTCGTCCCGGCCTTGGCAGCCTGTCCGATCACATCGTCGATGGAGGTCGCCGCCACCTTGGCAATCGCCGCCACATCGTCCAGCAGCGCCAGAAGTCCGCTCATTCCGCCTCTCCATGGGTCGTTCCGAGGGCGGAGCATAACGGCCCGCCTTCGCCTGACAACCCGGCCCGATCCGCTGCGGTTCCGGCATTGCCCATGCGAAACCGGCCGGAGTGTTAGCGCAAACCCCTAATGTTTACGCTAACAAGCTGCATAAAATGGGTTTTTCAGCCTTCCCCCATTTGGCATGCGCTTGTATGCCACCTGCGAACCCCATTGGATTCCCTACCAAGAGGCGCGCGCGAACAATGACCATCACTCTCGGCATCAACGGTTTCGGACGCATCGGGCGCTGCACACTGGCCCATATCACCGAGGCGGCGCGCAACGATGTGCAAGTGGTCAAGATCAACGCCACCGGCCCGATCGAAACCAACGCCCACCTGCTGAAATACGACAGTGTGCATGGCCGCTTCCCCGGCGAGGTGCGCGTCTCGGGCGACACGATGGACCTTGGGCGCGGGCCGATGCAGGTTTTCTCGACCTATGACCCGCAGGAACTCGATTGGGAGGGCTGCGACGTGGTCCTCGAATGCACGGGAAAGTTCAACGACCGCGACGCCGCCGCCGTCCACCTGGGCCGCGGCGCCAAGCGCGTGCTGGTCTCCGCGCCGGCCAAGAACGCGGACAAGACCATCGTCTACGGCGTGAACCACCGCGAGCTTCTGGACACGCACCATGTCGTGTCGAACGGGTCCTGCACCACGAACTGCCTCGCGCCCCTTGCCAAGGTGCTCAATGACGCCATCGGCATCGAACGTGGCATCATGACGACGATCCACAGCTACACGGGCGACCAGCCCACGCTGGACCGCCGTCACAACGACCTCTACCGCGCGCGCGCTGCAGCCATGGCGATGATCCCCACCTCGACCGGCGCCGCGAAGGCCCTGAAAGAGGTTCTGCCCGAAATGGAAGGCCGCCTCGACGGCACGGCCCTGCGCGTGCCCACGCCGAACGTGTCCGCCGTTGACCTGACCTTCGAGGCGGGCAAGGACGTCACGGTCGAGGACGTGAACGAGATCGTCCGCGAGGCCGCCAACGGCCACATGGGCAGCGTCCTGGCCTTCGATCCCGAGCCCAAGGTCTCGATCGACTTCAACCACACGACGCATTCCTCGATCTTCGCACCGGACCAGACCAAGGTCGTGGGCGGGCGCACCGTGCGCGTGCTGGCCTGGTATGACAACGAATGGGGCTTCTCGGCACGGATGGCCGATGTCTCCGCCGCGATGGGCCGCCTGCTGCACTGAGCCGGCCGCCCGCTGACATTCCCGAACGGCCTGCGCCCAGCGCGGGCCGTTTTTCTTTGGCCATGCACTTTTCCGCACGCCGCTCGCATTCCATTTCGCGTGAAACCTTCACGTTTCTTGATATTTGACGACGATCAAGGCGCAAAACTGTTTCACTTGCGACAATCCTTGAGCCGGGAGGAACCCGGTTCATAGGGAGGATTGATCGATGACACCCCTCACCCTGCCCCGCGTCGTCCTGCGCGCGGGTGCTGCTGCGGCCTTGGCCTTGGGGCTCGGCGTAACGGTGGCTGCGGCGCAGACCTGTCCGAATGTGGGCCTTTCGGGACGCGCGCTCAGTTACAGCGCCGGACAGTTGGTTGGCGGCGGCCAGACCGTCAACGTGATGGCGGGCGGCAATATCGACCTCGGGGCCTGCGCCTCGGTCCCCGGCCATGGCTGGATCATCGAGGCGCCGGATTTCGAGTTGATGCTGAACGCCATGCCGCCCGGCCAGTCGCTGACGCTGTCGGTGGATGGCACCTGCGATGCTGTTCTTCTGGTCAACGACGCGCGCGGGCAATGGCACTACAATGACGACGCCGGCGGCTCGCTGGACCCGTCGATCACCATTCCCGGCGCGTCGAACGGCCTCTACGATATCTGGGTCGGCACCTTTGGATCGGCCACCTGCCCCGCCACGCTGACCCTGCGCGCCAGTGGAACGGGGGCCGCGCCACCGCCCCCGCCGTCCAACGCCGTGCGGTTCGATTATCCGCGCGTGAACGGGGAGCTGGTCGATTGGTGCGTGACATGGGCCACGAATTGCGGCCAGGGCGGGGCCGACAACTTCTGCCGCTCGCAAGGGTTCAGCCGCGCCGCAAGCTGGGAACGCTACCCCGGTCAGCGCACGCTGGTCCTCGGTGACAACCGGATCTACCCGGGCGGCTGCGACGCGCTGCGCAACGTGGTGTGCACCGGCACCGGTGGCGGCGGTGTCGCCCCGCCCCCGCCGCCGAGCGTGCAGCAGACCTTTGCCGTGCCGCGCGTCAACGGCGAGATCGTGGATTGGTGCGTGACCTGGGCCACGGATTGCGGGCAGCCGGGGGCGGACAACTTCTGCCGCACGCAGGGCTTCAGCCGCGCCGCAAGCTGGGAACGCTACCCCGGCCAGCGTACGCTGGTGCTTGGCGACAACCGCATCTGCGGCGGCGGATGTGACGGGCTGCGGAACGTCGTCTGCACCAACTGATCGCACTCCACCCGAGCTTTGAGGGCGCGTCCATGCGGCGCGCCTTCTTCTTTGGCGGCGGGCGACAAACCGCGCCGGGAATTGCGGAAATAGGGCTTGGCCCCTTTCGGGCAGCATGGCAGGGTCGCGGGGAAACGCGCTGACACACGGTTGGAGATGACAGAACATGACCGACAAGGTGGCGCTGTATCTTGCGATCGCCATCCTTGCGGCAGCGGGCGCGGACGCGCTCTTCAATGAGGGGCGCATCCTGTTCATGGTCGCCCAAAGGGTGCTGGAACTCCTGCGATGGGCGGCCTTTTGGCGATAGGGTGGTTCCACCGCGCCCCGCGCACTGATACCAGCCGTTAGCGGTAACATCGCGATCCGCCCCCGGGTCGCACTCACGTCACGGCGGCGCATCCGCCCGCCAACACAGATCGGAGGATATCATGGCAGTCAAAGTGGCCATCAACGGCTTCGGACGCATTGGGCGCAATGTCTTGCGGGCCATCATCGAGTCGGGACGCACCGATATCGAGGTTGTGGCGATCAACGATCTCGGCCCGGTCGAGACGAATGCCCACCTGCTGCGCTTCGACAGCGTGCATGGCCGTTTTCCGGCCGAGGTGACGACGACCGAAACCTCGATCGACGTGGGCCGCGGCCCGATCGAGGTGACGGCGATCCGCAACCCCGCAGAGCTGCCCTGGGCCCATGTCGATATCGTCATGGAATGCACCGGCATCTTCACCGACAAGGACAAGGCCAGCGTGCACCTTGAGAACGGCGCCAGCCGGGTTCTGGTCTCGGCCCCGTCCAAGGGCGCGGACAAGACCATCGTCTACGGTGTGAACCACGAGACGCTGACGGCGGACGACCTGATCGTGTCGAACGCATCGTGCACCACCAACTGCCTGTCCCCCGTGGCGCATGTGCTGCACAACGCCATCGGGCTCAAGCGCGGCTTCATGACCACGATCCACAGCTACACGGGCGACCAGCCGACGCTGGACACGATGCACAAGGATCTTTACCGCGCACGCGCCGCGGCCATGTCGATGATCCCGACCTCGACCGGGGCGGCCAAGGCCGTGGGCCTTGTCCTGCCCGAGTTGGACGGCAAGCTGGACGGCGTGGCGATCCGTGTGCCCACGCCCAACGTCTCGGTCGTCGACCTGACTTTCGAGGCGGCGCGCGACACCTCCATCGAGGAGATCAACCGCGCCATCCACGCCGCCGCCGAAGGCCCGCTGAAGGGCATTCTCGGCGTGACGGACATGAAGCTGGTGTCGATGGACTTCAACCACGACCCGCATTCGTCGATCTTCGCCACCGACCAGACCAAGGTGATGGACGGCAACATGTGCCGCATCCTGACCTGGTATGACAACGAATGGGGCTTCTCGAACCGCATGGCGGACACCGCCGTGGAAATGGGCAAGTACCTCTGATCGCTCGCGACCCGACCTTGCAAACGCGCGTCCCGCCCACCGGGGCGCGCGTTTTTCACTGCGTGATAGCGCAAACCCGCCTGACCTTCGGAGCAAGTCGCGCTATCACACCGGCAACGCCAAACCGGAGACGATCTTGATGAGCTGGAAAACCCTCGACGACATGGAACTTGCGGGCCGCCTCGTGCTGACCCGGGTGGATATCAACGTGCCGGTCGAGAACGGCGAGGTGACGGACGCCACGCGGATCGAGCGGATCGTGCCCACCGTCCACGACATCCTCGCGGCAGGCGGCAGCCCCGTGCTGCTGGCCCATTTCGGCCGCCCCAAGGGCAAGGTGGTGCCCGAGATGTCGTTGCGCCCGCTGGTGCCCGCGCTGGAAAAGGCGTTCGGCCACCCCGTCAGTTTCATCGAGAGGCCGACGCGCGGCGCGCTCGAGTCGCTGCCCGAGGGGGCGATCGCGCTGATCGAGAACACCCGCTTCGCGCCGGGCGAAGAAAAGAACGATCCGGAAATGGCGAAATTCCTCGCCTCCCTGGGCGACGTCTATTGCAACGACGCCTTCTCGGCGGCGCACCGGGCGCATGCTTCGACCGAGGGGGTCGCGCATCTGCTGCCCTCCTGCGCAGGGCGGTTGATGGAGGCCGAGTTGAAGGCGCTGGAGGCCGCCCTCGGCGCGCCGAAGCGGCCCGTTCTGGCCGTGGTCGGCGGGGCCAAGGTCTCGACCAAGCTCGATCTTCTGGCCAACCTGATTTCCAAGGTCGACATGCTGGTGATCGGCGGCGGTATGGCCAATACCTTCCTCGCGGCGCAAGGCCTCGATGTGGGCAAATCGCTGTGTGAACACGACCTCGCAGAGACCGCGCGCGAGATCATGGCCAAGGCGCAGGACACCGGCTGCGAGATCTACCTGCCCTCCGACGTGGTCGTGGCCGAGGAATTCCGCGCCCATGCGCCCAACACCGTGGTTGCCGACACCGCCGTTCCGTCCGATTGCATGATCCTCGATGCCGGGCCAGATAGCGTGGAGCGTATCCTTGGCGCCATCGACCGGGCCGAGACGCTGATCTGGAACGGCCCGCTCGGCGCCTTCGAGATCGCGCCGTTCGACGCTGCTACCAACGCCGCCGCGGCCCATGCTGCTGCGCGCACCGAGGCGGGCGAACTGGTGTCGGTCGCGGGCGGTGGCGACACGGTCGCGGCGCTGAACAAATCCGGCGCGGCGGAACGCTTCACCTATATCTCGACCGCGGGCGGGGCCTTCCTCGAATGGATGGAGGGCAAGACGCTTCCGGGCGTCGCCGCGCTCGAGCAAGGTTAAGGCAGACGCATCCCCGAATCGCGCTACGCTAGGGCCGGTCCTGTTCCAAGGGAGGCCCCATTCATGTTGTCCGTATTTCGATCCCTGCCCCGCGCCGCGTTGATCGCGGCCGGGCTGGCGCTGCCCCTGCCCGCCGTCGCGCAAGAGGGCGACCCGCGCCCCGGTTTCGCGGAAATCCTCGCCCCCGACCGGCTGGCGGGGATTCTGGCCAATTTCGGCATCGCCGCGCTGCGCACCCAGATGGAGGTGGAATACCAGCACCTCTCGACCGACATCCTGCGCGGACAGGTCAGCCTGTCGGGCGTCACGCTGCGCCCGCACCTGCCCTATGACCGCGCGCGGCTCTGCGAGATCACGCTGGACCGGGTGACGCTCTCGGCCAGCCCCTTTGCGGCCGTCAGCGACATCTCGGCGGCGCGCATCGGCGCGGTGGGGGCGGCGGCGACGCTGGCCTGCCTGCCAAGCGACACGGCGATGCCCCTGCGCACGATGGGCCTTGGCCAGCTGGCCTTCGACCGGGTCGGCGTGGACGTCGAATACGTCACCCCGACGGGCGAAATGCTGATCGACGCGACGATGGCGCTGAACGGCGTCGGCGTGCTCGACCTGTCGGCGGCGGGCACCATCCTGCCCCGCCCCGGTGAGAACGGCATGCCCGGTGACCCGGCCATCCGGCTGACCCGCGCCGTGCTGAGCTTCCAGGATCGCGGCGGCTGGGACGCGGCGGGGGCCATCATGCCCCCTGCCCTGCGCCAGCCCGACGCGGTGGTGCAACTGGGCACCGAGGGGCTGATCGACGTACTGACCGAGGGCGGAACCCAGGCCATCGGCGCGGCGGAACGCGACTTCGTCGATGACCTGATGGCCGAGGTTGCGCGGTTCATGCAGGACCCGGGTGAACTCACGCTGGAGGCGGACCTGCCGGCGGGCGGGCTGACGATCGAGCCCGAGGCCTATGAAAAACCCGCGCGGCTGATCTCGCTGCTTGCGCTCGACGCGCGCAGTGCGCCGTCCGCCCGCTCCGCCCTGATCGACACCGCCCTTCTGTCCCGGCTGGGGGCCGAGGACCTGAGCGACGAGGAGCGCCTGACGCTGGGGGCGGCGTTGCTGTCCGGCGAAGGCGTGCCGCGCGCGCCCTCCCGTGCGCTGGACGTGCTGGCGCCGCTGGTGGCGTCCGGCGACCCGGCCTATGCCGAGGCGACATTGCTCTCGGCCCGCGCCATGGCCGACCGCGACCCGGTTCAGGCCTACGCGCTGGCCCTTCAGGCCTCGGGGGCGCCCGGCGTCGTCAGCCTGCTCGACGGGCTGGAGGCGCGGTTGACCACGCCCGAGGTGCTGGACCTGCAGGAGGGCAATGGCTGGACCGCCGAGACGCTGGCGGCGAACCTGCCCGAGGGGGGCGACCCGCGCGCCCTGCGGGATCTATCGGTTGCCTTCTTCACCGGCATGGACCGGCCCCGCAACTACGCCAACGCCTACCTCCTGGCGATCCTGGCCGAGGCGGCAGGCGATGTCGGCGCACCGCAGCTTCTGACCGAGATCACCGGCCGGTTCGAGGCCCGCGGCCCCGAGGTGCGGGCCGCCTGGGCCGCGCTTTCCTCTGACATCGAGGCGATCGCGCTATCCGCGTGGATCGAGGGCGATCTGGCAGGCCGATACCGCGTCGAATGACAAATCCGGCGCATGTTTGCGCCACCATGATTTACAGGCCATCGGCCCCGGCTTAGACCCGGGGGCGATCCCTTATCAACGACCAAGGAGTGCATGACAGATGGCCAGCGACGCGATGAAAGAACAGATGAAAACCGGTCAGGGCTTCATCGCCGCGCTTGACCAGTCGGGCGGCTCCACCCCCAAGGCGCTGCGGCTCTATGGCATCGAGGAAGACGCCTATTCCTCGGAAGACGAGATGTTCGACCTGATCCACGAGATGCGCGCGCGGATCGCAACGGCCCCCGCCTTCAACGGCGAGAAGGTCATCGGCGCGATCCTGTTCGAGATGACGATGGATCGCGAGATCGGCGGCATGCCCTCGGCCACCTATCTGTGGAAAGAGCGCGGCGTCGTCCCCTTCCTCAAGATCGACAAGGGGCTGGAGGACGAGGCCGATGGCGTGCGCCGGATGAAGCCGATCCCCGGCCTTGACGCGCTGCTCGACCGCGCCGTCGCCGCCGGCATCTTCGGCACCAAGGAACGCTCGGTCATCGATGCGGCCAACGCCAAGGGCATCGCCGACGTGGTGGCGCAGCAGTTCAAGCTGGGCGCCGAGGTGCTGGCCAAGGGCCTGGTGCCGATCATCGAACCCGAGGTGACGATCTCGATCCCCGACAAGGAGGCCGCCGAGGAGATCCTGCTGGCCGAGATCCAGAAGAACCTCGACAGCGTGCCGGACGGCCAGCAGGTGATGCTGAAGCTGACCCTGCCGACCCGGGCCAACCTCTACGCCCCGCTGATCGCACATCCCAAGGTGCTGCGTGTCGTGGCGCTGTCGGGCGGCTATGCCCGCGACGAGGCGAACGCGAAACTGGCCGAGAACACCGGCATGATCGCCAGCTTCAGCCGCGCCCTGACCGAAGGCCTTTCCGCGCAACAGTCCGACGAGAAGTTCAACGCCACCCTGTCCGACGCCATCGACGCGATCCACGCCGCCTCGATCACCTGAGGCGACGCCTGCGCGCAACGAAAAAGGCCGGGGCATGCCCCGGCCTTTCTGCACTCGGTCACGGCGTGTCAGCCCTCGGCATCGCCCGAGAAATAGGTCTGGATGAAGGTCGGCTCGCCCATCCGCTCCAGCAGGTCGAGTTGCTGGTCCAGCCAGCCCCAATGCCCTTCCTCGTCCATGACGATGGACTCGAACAGCATCCGGCTGCCGATATCGTTCGCCTCGAACGCCTCCTTCGCGGATTTCGAGTAGAACTCGATCGCCTCTTCCTCGTCCTTGCGGTCGGCCTCGAACATCTCTTTCAGGCTGTTGGCCTTCACCGGCTCGGCCGCGGGCACGACACGCGGCGTCCCGCCGAGATAGATGATCCGCTCGATGAACTTGCCGGCATGGCCCAGCTCTTCCTGCATCTCTTCGCGCATCTTCGCGGCCAGCTTGTCGAGGCCCCAATCCTCGAGCACATGCGCATGCAGCAGGTATTGCTGCGACGCGGTCAGTTCCATCGAAAGCGCCTGTTGCAGGGAGGCTATGCTGGATTGGTTGCGGGGCATGAGAAATCTCCTTTTGCGAAGTCGCGCCTGTCGTCTGCCTCAGACGTAAGGATTGGCTGACAGGCTGCAAGGGGGCGAATTGCCCGCTCAGTCACCGTCTCCCAGCCGGGAAATCAGGGGCGCCGGGTCGATCCCCGGCCGGCTGCCCGCGACAGGGCCGACGTCGCCCCGCGCGGGCGGCTGGTTCGTCACGCCATGTCCGGTCAGGTCGGTCCTCGCGTCCATGCGCGTCCCCCCCCTTGTCGCCTCAGGATCGCCGCGCGGTCACGGCCGCGTCAGGGGGGATTCCCATTTGATTCGGAATGTGCGATTCTCTGTCCCGAGCCACCCGACAGAGGCGGCCATCCGAGGCAGAAAGAAACCGATGCTGCGTTCCATCTCACCCACAGGGCTGATCCTGCCCGTGCTTCTGATCGTGGGGGCGTATTTCACCTTCACCGCGGTGCAGGGGAACCACGGGCTGTTTCGCCGTATCCAGATCGAAGCCGAGGTGGACCGCCTGTCGCTGGAGCTTGCCCGGCTGGAGGCCGAGACCGAGCGGATGGAAATCCTGACCCGGCGGCTGTCGGACGATTACCTCGATCTCGACCTGCTGGACGAGCGCGTGCGCGCCGTTCTGGGCTACGCTAGGCCTGACGAGCTGATCCTGCCCTGACCGTCCGGCCCCGCGCCTGACCTTGCGTCATTCGTCTGGCGCATGGCGGCCCTGCGTCGCTTTCGCGCCGTTGCGTCACCATGGGGGGTGCAATCGCGCGCGGCCTTTGCTAAGGATAGTTCAACGTTAAACTATTCCCGCCCAGAGGGAGGAGCCGAGGCCCATGGCGACCCGGAAAACAGCCGCAAAATCAACGTCAAAACCCAATGTCTCGGCCGATGAGCTCAAGACCTATTACCGCGAGATGCTGCTGATCCGGCGATTCGAGGAAAAGGCCGGCCAGCTTTACGGCATGGGCCTGATCGGGGGCTTCTGCCACCTCTATATCGGGCAGGAGGCCGTCGTGGTCGGGCTCGAAGCCGCGGCAGAGGACGGCGACAAGCGCGTCACCTCCTATCGCGACCACGGGCACATGCTGGCCTGCGGCATGGACCCCAAGGGCGTCATGGCCGAGTTGACAGGCCGCGAGGGCGGCTATTCCAAGGGCAAGGGCGGCTCGATGCACATGTTCTCGAAAGAGAAGCATTTCTACGGCGGCCATGGCATCGTCGGCGCACAGGTGCCGATCGGCGCCGGCCTCGCCTTCTCGGACATGTACAAGGGCAATGACCGCGTGACCTTCGCCTATTTCGGCGACGGCGCGGCCAACCAGGGCCAGGTGGCCGAGACCTACAACATGGCCGAGCTTTGGGACCTGCCGGTCATCTTCGTGATCGAGAACAACCAGTACGCCATGGGCACCTCGACCGCCCGCGCCTCGAAATCCCCCAACCTCTGGAAGCGGGGCGAGGCCTACGGTATCCAGGGCGAGGAAGTCGATGGCATGGACGTGCTGGCCGTGAAGGCCGCCGGCGAAAAGGCCGTCGCCCACTGCCGCGCAGGCAAGGGCCCCTACATCCTCGAAGTGAAGACCTACCGCTACCGCGGCCACTCCATGTCGGACCCGGCCAAGTACCGGACCCGCGAGGAGGTGCAGGAAATGCGCGAGAAGCGCGACGCCATCGAACATGTGCGCCAGCTTCTCTTGCAGGGCGATCACGCGACCGAAGACGACCTCAAGGCGATCGACAAAGAGATCAAGGAGATCGTCAACGAATCCGCCGAATTCTCGAAAGAAAGCCCCGAGCCCGCGCTCGAGGAGCTTTGGACCGACATCTACGCCGACGCGGCGCCGCAGAACGCCTGAGCGGGGGAGAACAAAAAGATGGCAACCGAAATCCTGATGCCCGCGCTGTCGCCGACCATGGAGGAAGGCACGCTCGCCAAATGGCTGGTGAAAGAGGGCGATACCGTTTCCGCCGGTGACATTCTTGCGGAAATCGAAACCGACAAGGCCACGATGGAATTCGAGGCCGTGGACGAGGGCGTGATCGGCAAGATCCTCGTCCCAGAGGGGACCGAAGGCGTGAAGGTCAACACCGCCATCGCCATCATCGGCGAAGAGGGTGAGGACATAAGCGACGCCTCTGCCGCCCCGGCCCAGAGCACCGCCGTGCCCACCGCGCTGGAAGGCGAGGAAGGCAAGCTGGCCGCCTCGTCGCCCGCGACCCCGGCGCAGGCTGCCGCGCCCATGGCCGACACCAGCCCCGATTGGCCGGCAGATGCCGAGATGAAAAAGCAGACCGTGCGCGAGGCGCTGCGCGATGCCATGGCCGAAGAGATGCGTCGCGACGACACCGTCTTCGTCATGGGCGAGGAAGTGGCCGAGTACCAGGGCGCCTACAAGGTGACCCAGGGCCTGCTGGACGAGTTCGGATCGAAGCGCGTCATCGACACGCCGATCACCGAGCACGGCTTCGCCGGTCTCGGCGTCGGCGCGGCCTTTGGCGGCCTGCGTCCCATCGTCGAGTTCATGACCTTCAACTTCGCCATGCAGGCGATCGACCAGATCATCAACTCGGCGGCCAAAACGCTCTACATGTCCGGCGGCCAGATGGGCGCGCCCATGGTGTTCCGCGGCCCCAACGGCGCCGCCGCGCGCGTCGGCGCCCAGCACAGCCAGGATTACGCCGCGTGGTATTCCCACATCCCCGGCCTCAAGGTGGTGCAGCCCTATTCCGCCGCCGACGCCAAGGGCCTGCTGAAAACCGCGATCCGCGACCCCAACCCGGTCATCTTCCTCGAAAACGAGATCCTCTACGGACGCTCCTTCGACGTGCCGCAGGTCGATGACCTGACCATCCCCTTCGGCAAGGCGCGCATCTGGCGCGAGGGGTCCGACGTGACCATCGTCAGCTTCGGCATCGGCATGACCTATGCGCTCGAAGCTGCCGACCAACTGGCCAAGGACGGGATCGAGGCCGAGGTGATCGACCTGCGCACCCTGCGCCCCATCGACTATGACACGGTCATCGCCTCGGTGATGAAGACCAACCGCTGCGTCACCGTCGAAGAGGGCTTCCCGGTCTGCTCCATCGGCAACCACATCGCGGCCTACGTGATGCAGAATGCCTTCGACTACCTCGATGCGCCGGTTCTGAACTGCACGGGCAAGGACGTGCCCATGCCCTATGCCGCGAACCTCGAAAAGCACGCCCTGACCTCGGTTCCCGAGGTGATCGAGGCCGTGCGCGCCGTGACCTATCGCTGAGGAGAGCCGGACATGCCCACAGAGATCCTGATGCCCGCCCTCTCCCCCACGATGGAGGAAGGCACGCTTGCCAAATGGCTGGTGAAAGAGGGGGACACCGTGTCCGCCGGCGATATCCTGGCCGAGATCGAAACCGACAAGGCCACGATGGAATTCGAGGCCGTGGACGAAGGCACCATTGGCAAGATCCTTGTCGCCGAAGGCAGCGAAGGGGTGAAGGTCAACAGCCCCATCGCCGTTCTTCTGGAAGAAGGTGAAAGCGCCGACGACATTGGCGATGCCGATGCCGCCGCGCCGTCAGCGCCGCAGGCGTCTGACGCGGGCAAGAAGGCGGCCGCCACCGGCGGCTCCGACGCGCCCGCCGCCCCCGCTCCTGCCGCAGCCGCCGCCACCCCGGCGCCCGCCGCGTCCACGGGCGGCGACGGGACCCGCATCTTCGCTTCGCCGCTGGCGCGCCGCATCGCCGCCGACAAGGGGCTCGACCTCGCCCAGATCAAGGGCTCCGGCCCGCGCGGCCGCATCGTCAAGGCCGATGTCGAGAACGCCCAAGCCGGCGCCGCCCCCGCCCCGGCACAAGCCGCCGCGTCCGAGGCCCCGGCTGCTGCCGCATCGAAACCCGCCGCTGCGGCGATGCCCACCGGCCCCGATGCCGCGCAGGTCATCAAGATGTACGAGGGCCGCGACTACGAAGAGGTCAAGCTCGACGGGATGCGCCGCACGGTCGCCTCGCGCCTGACCGAAGCCAAGCAGACCATCCCGCATTTTTACCTGCGCCGCGACATCAAGCTCGACGCGCTGCTCAAGTTCCGCAGCCAGCTCAACAAGCAGCTGGAAGCGCGCGGCGTGAAGCTGTCGGTCAACGACTTCATCATCAAGGCCTGTGCCCTGGCCCTGCAAGCCGTTCCGGCGGCCAATGCCGTCTGGGCCGGTGACCGGATGCTGAAGCTCAAGCCCTCGGATGTCGCCGTGGCCGTGGCGGTCGATGGCGGCCTCTTCACCCCGGTCCTGAAAGATGCCGAGATGAAATCGCTCTCGGCGCTTTCGGCCGAGATGAAGGATCTCGCCACCCGTGCCCGCGACCGCAAGCTGGCGCCCCATGAATATGTCGGCGGCTCCTTCGCGATCTCGAACCTCGGCATGTTCGGCGTCGACAATTTCGACGCGGTCATCAACCCGCCGCATGGCGCGATCCTCGCCGTCGGCGCGGGCGTGAAGAAACCCGTCGTGGGCGCGGATGGCGAACTGGCCGTGGCCACCGTCATGTCCGTGACCCTCTCGGTCGATCACCGGGTCATCGACGGCGCGCTCGGGGCGGAACTTTTGCAACAAATCGTGGACAACCTCGAGAACCCCATGGTCATGTTGGCCTGAGGGCGGGGTCATGCTGGCCCCCTCCTGACCAACCCGGAACCATGAGGGGGTGCAGACCCATGAACTGGAACGATGTCGTGGCCGAGGGCCAGGTTCACATCGAGGATTACTGCGGCAAGCAGGAAGAGGCCGCGAACGGGTTTTTCGCGTTGCACGAGGCGACGCTGAAACCCGGCGCGCTCGACACCAAGCACAAGGAACTGATGGCGCTGGCCATCGGGATCGCCAAGCAATGTGTCGATTGCATCGGCTTTCACACCAAGGCCGCGAAAGAGGCCGGGGCCAGCCGGGCCGAGATCGAGGAAACCGTTTCGGTCTGCGTCATGATGGGCGGCGGACCGTCGCTGATGTACGGCACCAAGGCGCTGGAAGCCTACGACCAGATGGACGGCGTATAAGGCCCCCGCCCCGCCGTGCCAGATTGTTCAAAATGCAGGGCTGATTTGCACACGCGTGGGTTGACAGTAAGGGCCGATCCGGGGCCATATATCGTCTCGGATACAACGGTATACGCGGCCCTGCCGGAGGAGACAGGGACGCGACCGGAAGGGGCAGAGCCGCACCAGGCCTGCCCCTTCTTCAATTCTTCTACATGATCTTGTCCGGCGTCACGTCGCGCCATGCGCCGGGGGCCAGCCCCTCCAGCGTGATGTCGCCCACCGACCAGCGGACCAGGCGCAGCACCGGCAGGCCGACATGCGCACACATACGCCGCACTTGCCGATTCTTTCCCTCGGTGATGGTCAGGCGCAGCCACGCATCGGGCACGGATTTGCGGAACCGCACCGGCGGGTCGCGCGGCCAGAGCCATGCGGGCTCGACCACCTGCTCGACCAACGCGGGGCGGGTCAACCCGTCCTTCAACTCGACCCCCGCGCGCAGGGCCTCCAGCGCCGCGTCGTCCGGCACGCCCTCGACCATCGCGAAATAGGTCTTGGGCGTGCGGGATCTGGGCGAGGTGATCCGCGCCTGCAACTTGCCGTCATTGGTCAGCAGCAGCAGCCCCTCGCTGTCACGATCAAGCCGGCCCGCCGGGTACATCCCCGGCATATCCAGATGCGCCGACAGGCCCGGCCAATGCCCATCGCCCGTGAACTGGCTCAGCACGTCCATCGGCTTGTTGAAGGCGACAAGACGCGTTGGCCCGGACGGGCGGCGCGGACGGGGACGCGGGCGGCTCATGCACAGGCCCCTGTGCAGGCTTGCTGATTGACGCCGCCAATCAGTTCGCGCATTTGCAGCCGAACACCAAAGGAGCCCCCATGATCCCCCATCGCTATGCCCATATCCTGTTCTCGTTCATCCTGTCCGGCCTGATGTCGGCCATCGTATCGGCCATCGCGACCTTCCGCACCGTCGGCCTCCCGGCCGATTTCCCATCGATCTGGTTCGGGTCCTGGCTGACCTCCTGGGCCATCGCCTTTCCCGCCGTCCTGATCGTGGCCCCCATCGCGCGGCGTCTCGTGGCGCTGCTGACGACCAGCCCGCAGCAGGGCTGAGGCGCATCGACCAAACCGCACCCCGCGTATGTACGGGGTGTGTACGCCTTGTGCACAGGGTGTGACATGGGCCGCGCCTAGTGCGCCTCGGCCCAGTTCGCCCCCTGCCCCGCATCGACGACCAGCGGCACGTCGAGATGGACCGCCGGGTGCGCCGCCCCCTCCATCACCTCGCGGGCGCGGTCGATCAGGGTGTCCACGGCCCCCTCGTCCACCTCGAAGATCAGTTCGTCATGCACCTGCAGCAGCATGGTCGCGGGCAGATCCGCGATGGCGTCGTCCATCCGGATCATGGCGCGGCGGATGATGTCGGCGGCCGTCCCCTGGATCGGCGCGTTGATCGCGGCCCGCGCGGCAAAACCGGCGGTCGGCCCCTTGGCCCCGATCTCGGGCGTGTTGATCTTCCGGCCAAAGAGCGTCTGCACGAACTTGTGCTCCTTCGCGAAGCTCTTGGTCGCGTCCATGTAATCCTTGATGCCGGGGAAGCGTTCGAAATACCGGTCGATGAAGCCCTGCGCCTCGGCCCGCGGGATGCGCAGGTTGCGCGCAAGGCCGAAGCCCGAGATCCCGTAGATCACGCCGAAATTGATCGCCTTGGCCTGCCGCCGCACGTCCGGCGTCATCTCGTCCAGCGGCACGCCGAACATCTCGGACGCGGTCGCGGCGTGAATGTCCTGCCCCTCGCGGAAGGCCTGTTTCAGCGCGTCGATCCCGGCGATATGGGCGAGAATCCGCAGCTCGATCTGCGAATAGTCGAGCGAGACCAGCACCTTGCCCGGCTCGGCGACAAAGGCCTCGCGGATGCGGCGCCCTTCCTCGGAGCGCACGGGAATATTCTGCAGGTTCGGATCGGTCGAGGCCAGCCGCCCCGTATTCGCCCCAGCGATCGAGTAGGAGGTATGCACCCGCCCCGTCTCGGGGTTGATGTGGTCCTGCAACGCGTCGGTATAGGTCGATTTCAGCTTGGACAGCTGCCGCCAGTCCAGCACCCGCGCGGGCAGGTCATGCTCGGTCGCCAGGTCCTCCAGCACATCGGCCGGGGTGGAATACTTGCCGGTCTTGCCCTTCTTGCCACCCTCGAGGCCCATCTTCTCGAACAGGATCTCGCCCAGTTGCGCGGGCGAGCCGACGTTGAACCGTTCGCCCGCTAGCTCGTGGATCTCGTCCTCCAGCGCGGCCATCTTCTGCGAGAAGGCGTTGGACATGCGCGACAGCGTGTCGCGGTCCACCTTGATGCCAGACCGTTCCATCCGCGCCAGAACCGGCACAAGCGGACGTTCCAGCGTCTCGTACACGGTCGTCACGTGCGTGCGGTGCAGTTGCGGCTTGAACAGCAGGCCAAGGCGCAGCGTCACGTCCGCATCCTCGGCGGCATAGGGCGCGGCCTTGTCGATCTCGACGCGGTCAAAGGTGATGGCCGACTTGCCCGAGCCGATCAGGTCCTTGATCGGGATGCAATGATGCGACAGGTAGCGCTCGGCCAGCGTGTCCATCCCGTGCCCATGCAGCCCTGCGTTCATCGCGTAGGACATCAGCATCGTGTCGTCGATGGGCGCGACGTCGATGCCGTAGCGCGCCAGCACCTTGACGTCATACTTGGCGTTCTGCGCCAGTTTCACCACCGCGTCGTTCTCCAACAGCGGCTTGAGCATCTCCAGCGCCTGGTCGAGGTCCATCTGCCCCTCGGCCAGCGCGTCGTCCGAGAAAAGGTCCCCGCCCGCCCCGCCGCCGCGATGCTGCAAGGGGATGTAGCAGGCCTTCCCCGGCTCCACGGCCAGCGAGACACCCACCAGCTCCGCCCGCATCTCGTTGAGCGACGTGGTTTCCGTGTCGAACGCCACCGTGCCGCGCGCATGGGCGGCGTCGATCCATTTCTGCAACGCCTCGGCGTCGCGGACGATCTCGTAGCCCTCGGGCTTGATCGGCGGGAACTCCGGCGCGCGCTCGGCCTCTTCGCCCGAGGCCGCCCCGCCGGGATCGGTGTCGGGGATGGTCGGCGGCTCGACGCCCATCTCCTCGGCGATGCGGCGGGTCAGCGTGCGGAACTCCATCTGCGACAGGAACTCCAACAGCTTGTCCGCCTCGGGTTCGCGCACCTCCAGATCATCGAGGGTCTCGTCCAGCGGCACCTGGTCATCCAGCGTAACCAGCTTCTTGGACAGCTCGATCTGGTCGCGCTTCTCGATCAGGGTCTGGCGGCGCTTGGGCTGCTTGATCTGCTCGGCGCTGTCGAGCAGCGTTTCCAGATCGCCGTATTCATTGATCAAAAGCGCGGCGGTCTTGATCCCGATCCCCGGCGCGCCGGGGATGTTGTCCACGCTGTCACCGGCCAAGGCCTGCACGTCGATCACACGGTCGGGGCCCACGCCGAACTTGGCCTCGACCCCCTCGGCATCGATGCGGGTGTTCTTCATCGCGTCGAACATCTCGACCCCGCCGCCCACCAGCTGCATCAGGTCCTTGTCCGACGAGATGATGGTCACGCGTCCGCCCGCCTCGCGCGCCTGGCGGGCCAGCGTGGCGATGATGTCATCGGCCTCGAACCCCTCCAACTCGATACAGGCGAGGTTGAAGGCCCGCGTCGCCTCGCGCGTCAGCGGGATCTGCGGACGCAGATCCTCGGGCATGGCGTCGCGATTGGCCTTGTATTGATCATAGAGGTCATTGCGAAACGTATGACTGCCCTTGTCGAAGATCACAGCGGCATGGGTCGGCGCATCGGGGCCGGTATTGGCCTCGATCATCTTGTGGATCATGTTGCAAAAGCCCGAGACCGCCCCGATGGGCAGCCCGTCGGATTTCCGCGTCAGCGGCGGCAGCGCGTGATAGGCCCGAAAGATAAAGGCCGACCCGTCCACCAGGTGCAGGTGATGTCCCTTGCCAAATGCCATGATCCCTCCGCGCGCGCCTCTTGCCCCGGTGTCCAAACGTCAGGGCGCGCCCCGCAACCGGGAAGGACCAGCGCCCCGGAAGGTGTCAGGCCTTTTGCCCGTCCTCGCCCAGCACCTTGTCGGCAAAATCGGCATGGACGAACAGCTTGTCGCAATAGCCGCACTCGACAAAGCCCTCGTCGCGATCCAGCGACAGCCAGACACGCGGGTGTCCCAGCGCGCCTTCGCCGCCGTCGCAGGATACGCGCCAGGCGTTCACGATCTCGGTTTCGGGGGCTTTGGGGGTCATGCTCGGTCGTCCTCCTGCTTGTCCCACGCGGGACCGCGCCTTAAGTCGCCACTCGGTATCGCAGCTTGCACGCGGCCCGACAAGGCCCGGAAAGGACCAACCGCATGACCGACACGCCAACCCGGAACGCCATCGAGATCCGCGGCCTGAAAAAGACCTACGCCGCCTCGGGCCGCGCGCCTGCGAAGGACGCGCTCAAGGGCGTCGACCTCGACGTGCCAGCGGGGTCCATCTTCGGCCTGCTGGGGCCGAACGGGGCGGGAAAATCGACGCTGATCAACATCATGGCGGGTCTGGTTCTGAAATCCTCGGGCACGGTGAAGATCTGGGGCTTCGACCAGGACGTGAACCCACGCCAGTCGCGCGCCGCCATCGGGGTCATGCCGCAGGAGTTGAACCTCGACCCGTTCTTCACCCCGCGCGCCGCGCTCGAAGTGCAGGCAGGCCTCTACGGCGTGCCGAAATCCGAGCGCCGCTCGGACGAAATTCTGGAACTCGTCGGCCTCGAGGACAAGGCCGAGGCCTATGCCCGCACGCTCTCGGGCGGCATGCGCCGCCGGCTCCTCCTCGGCAAGGCGCTGGTCCATGCGCCGCAGATCCTCGTCCTCGACGAACCCACCGCCGGCGTCGATATCGAGCTGCGCCAGATGCTCTGGCAGAATGTCCGCCGCCTCAACGAGACGGGCATGACCATCATCCTGACGACCCATTACCTGGAAGAAGCCGAGGAGATGTGCGACGAGATCGCCATCATCAACCACGGCGAAGTGATCGCGCGCGACCGAACCGAAGACCTGCTGGCCCGGATGGACCGCAAGACGCTGCTGATCTGGCCCGAGGGCGATCCGGGCGAGATCGCCCTGCCCGGGGGCGTCACGCTGGAGCGCCGCCGCGACGGCGCGCTCGCCTTCTCCTACCGCACGACCGACACCAAACCGGGCGCCATTCTCGACGCGCTGCGCGCCACCGGCGCCTCGATCCGCGACATCCGCACCGAGGATCCTGACCTCGAAGATGTCTTCGTGGCCCTGACCTCCAACCGCGCGGCCTGAAAACAGACCCGACCGCCCCTTCATCTTGGCTGAAAAACTCCGGGGTCCGGGGCAGCGCCCCGGAACCTGAGCCGTCCCGACCAGGGACGGCGAGGCAAGGACAACGCGGCGTCAGCCGCTCCTTTTCCCTGACGGGCGCGCGGCCTCAGCTTGCGCGGGCCAGCATCCGTCCCAGCGGGCGACCGGCCAGGATATGCAGGTGGTAATGCGGCACCTCCTGCACACCGTCGACGCCCGCGTTCGAGATCACCCGGAACCCGTCGCCGCCCGCGCCCGGGCAGATCCCCTTCTCGGCGCAGATGCGCGCCACGGTGCGGTGGAAATCCACGATCTCCGCCTCCGAGGCTTCGGCGCAGAAATGATCGAAGGTGACATAGGCCCCTTTCGGGATCACCAACACATGCACCGGCGCCTGCGGGGCGATGTCGTTGAAGGCCAGCGTGTGCTCGGTCTCCATCACCGTGTCATTCGGGATCTCGCCACGCAGGATTTTCGCAAAGATGTTCTGATCGTCATAGGCATAGGCCATCGGGGCGCCTCCTTCAGTCGGCAAAGAGATAAGGGGTTTCGGCCAGCGCAAGGCCGGTCTCGGCATCTATGTTGAACACATCCGACAACACGGCGGCATTCGCCTTGGCATCGCGGTCCTCGCGCACGCGCCAGTGGTCGCTGAACTCGGCCTCGCGGATGCGGATGGATTCGTATTGGAACTCGTGGCGCAGCGTCGGCAGCATGCGCTGGATCACGTCCGAGGGCGTATCGTCGGTGGCCAGCCCGACGCGGCGCGCATGGCCCACGAGGTACTGGTCATCGAAGGTGCATTGCAGCTCCAGCAAGCGTGTCGAGGCCCGGTCGGTCATGAAATCGCGCATCAGGTCGATATTCGCCGGGTCGAGGCAGATCATCAGCCGGTCCGTCTCGTAATAGTCGAAAAGCATGCGCATCAGGGCGCGGCGGTGGCGGTTGCGCTTTTCCAACGTGCGTTCGATTCCGCCCAGATGCGGCACCGGGCAGGAGGCCTCGTCGAACAGGTACTCCACCCCCGAGATCCCCACACGGTCCTCGGCGGCATGCAGCATGCGCTTGGCCACGTGCCATTTCTTGCACACGATCATCACCAGCTCGCGGTCCGGCCCGAGCGTGCTTTCCCGTTCCCAGAACCGCGTGCCAAAGCGACGGCCGATCCGCCCGCGCCCGGTCAGGAAGGCATGCAGCCTCGGCCCCTCGTCGCTGACCGCGAAATCCGTGCGGCCCGATTCCCACAACATCCCGAGACGCTCTTTCAGATGCGTCGCCTCGGGGCTGATCTTGCGGGCAAACAGGTAATTCTGGCTGACCAGCAGGTCATACTGGTCGTTGTAGAACGAGACCGGCATGCCGTAATCCGAGAACATCTTGAAGGTCAGCGTGCGGCTTTCGATCTCGCGCTCGGGCACGAGGTGGCGCACCAGGGTCTGGAAAAAGGTCTCGTCCGGAATCCAGGTCGTGCGGAAGAACCGCACCACGTCGCGCCGGGCCTTGCAGAATTCCAGAACCGCCTCGATCGTGCGCCGGCGCAGGCACCACCACTGGCTGCCGATCATCACCTGGATGTCGCGCGGGATGCGCCGTTCGAGGCCCAGTCGCTTCTGGATCTCGAACATGGTGTAGAAGCGCCATTTCTGCCTGCGCTCGTTGAACCAGTGCCGATAGACGAGCCGTTCGCGCTTGAACCCCGTCTTGATCCAGTCCGAATTGAAGAAATCGAAGCTTTCGATATAGTCGCGGTCGGCCGCGTCGAGAAAGCGATGGGCATAGGCCGCCGATTTCACCGACCCGCAATCGCCCGACAGCATGTAGAAATGGCTGGCGCGGGGAAAGGCCTCGACCGCCGCCTCGACCGCGTTCAGCGTGGCCTGCACAAGGCTCCACTCCCCCCAGCCGCACTTGATGCGCTTGGCGAAGGTGACGTTCTTGTTGTCCGACAGCGCCGCGGTGATCTGCGCAAACGCCTCGGCCTTGGCGCGTGCGTCGAAGTGGATCGACACGAAATCCCCCGTGGCCGTCAGCCGCTCGGCCTGACGAATGATCGACGGGGCGTCCTTGTGGCAAAGCAAAATGAAGGCGATTTTTGCCATTTCGGAAACGGTTAGCCTCAAACTTTCCTTATTGTTGTGCCATTACTAGCCGACGAAGATTGATAAAACACGACTTCTTTGCTTTTTTCGGGCACGCATCCTTGGCGGGATAACGACCCCGCCCAAAAGCGACAAGATACGAGGCACACAGAATGGGTTTTCCGGGCACCTGGATGACAACGAGCGAGAGCGTCGTCTATCGCGTCGTTCCCAAATGCGCCTGCTCGACCATCGGGCAAATCATGTATTTCACGGACAACGGCGCATTCTTCGACGGGGACATCCACGATGCCACCGAGGGGATGCACAAATGGGCCTTCGACGACAGCCAGCCGATCATCACACGGAACGTGAAGGCGCATGACTCCTTTGCCTTCACCTGCGTGCGCAATCCCTACACGCGCATCCTGTCGTCCTTTTTCGACAAGATCTGCGGTATCCAGCGCAATGGCCGCCGCTACCGTGGCAACCTCGTGCCGCTCCTGATCCAGAAATACGGGATCGAGGTGGGCGGCGACGACGGTAAGGGCGAGTTCGACCAGATCGCAAGCTTCCGCCGCTTCCTTCTGTTCGCCCGCGATACGATCCGCTGGCGCAAGCCGATGGACCCGGACATCCACTGGTCGGCCATGTCGGGGCATGTCGGCACCTTCGTGGCCAATGGCGGCAGGTACGACCACATCTTCTGGACGGAGAAGTTCAACGACGGCATGCAGACCGTGCTCGACAATATCGAGATGGCGTATCCGGTCGACCTCAAGGACGTGCCGCGCTTCAACGAAAGCGAAGGCCACGGGCCGAAACGCGCCCACCCGGTCGAGGAGTATTTCGACGATCTGTCGATGCACCTCGTCTACGAGATCTACAAACGCGATTTCGAGCTTTTCAAATACGACTTCGAGAATCCCGCGAACAAGATGCCCGTGGGAGAGATCGACCTCGACGAGGTGCACGCCAAGCTCGGCGATTGAGCCGCGCGCCCGCGCTGCCCCTCTACCGTTGCGTCAATGCCGCATTGCCGCGCCAAGCTGCCCCGGCGGACCAGCCCGGCGTTGCAATGCGCAGCGGCGCGGGCCTAGCTTGTCGGAATTGATTTCTTCTCGTTATTGGCAAGGGGCTCGGAATGTCCAATCCCACCAAGGCCGCCGCGCTCAGGGGAACCGTCGCCGCACTGGCCTGCGCCGCTGCCGTCGCGCTGACGTCTGCGCCGGCCACGGCCCAGACCACCAGCCTCGCCGCCCAACGCGACGCTGTCTTCGCACGAATGCTGGCCGATCCGGCGAACCGCGACCTGATGCGGGACTATGCGCGCCTTTCCGTCGAGATGCGCGAGTTCGAGGCCGCGGTCGCCACGCTGGAGCGCTTGGTCGATCTCGAACCGACCAACTCCGCGGCGCGCATGGAACTGGGCATCGCGTATTTCTCGCTCGGAAATTACGACCTCGCCGAATATCACCTTGCCGCAGCGCAGGCTGGCGGGGCGCTGACGCCCGCGCAAAGCGCGCAGGTCGCGCGCTACCGCGCGGAAAGCGCCGCCCGGGATGAGCCAAGCACATGGTCGGGCCATGTCGCGCTTGGCTATGCGTGGAACGACCAGGATTTCGGCGAGAACGAAGGGTTCTTCGGCACCGCCAGCCTCGATTGGCGGCTGGACCTCGGCGGTCCCTTCGTGGCGCAATGGGTGACCGAGGCCGAGTTGGCGACCTACGAGCCCGAAGCCGACGATTTCTTCTTCTCCGCCCTGTCACGCCAGGAGTTGCGCATCCGCACCGGCCCCGAGTTCCGCCTGACCGGCGACACCTACGGCCCGCGCCTGCAACCCTATTTCGAGCTTGGCGCGATCCGTTTCCCGGACGCATCGTTCCAGGATGAAGACCGCTTCATCGTCGGTGTCGCGTACCAGAACCCGCACAACGAGGTATGGACCACCTTTGCAGACCTGTCCTATGGCGAAGCGGAACTGATCGAGAGCGGCGGCGAATACACATTCCACGACCTCGAATTCGGCGTCGTCTACCGCCCGTCTCGCGACACGCGACTTCGCATGACACTGTCAGCCGGTGGCGAGGACTGGGATTTCGTCGATATTTCGACCACCGGCGCCCGGCTGGAAGCGCAGCACGAGTTCGACGCGCCATTCGATCTTTCCAGACGCTGGGTGGTCGGAAGTTTCCTGGACGTCGACTGGATCGACTCCGAGTTCAGCTTTAACGATTCCACCCGAATCATGACGGGTCTGATGGTGCGCACATTCTTCACCGATGCGCTCTACCTTGAAACCAGCGCCACGCACGGGATCACGGTCTTTGACACACCGTTCCTCGACGATGCCGAAGAAACCGTCGTCTCGATGATGGTCGGGTGGGAGTTCTGAGATGAGCATCTTCACACGCCTCACCCGCCCCGCCCTGACCGCAGCTTTCGCCGCTTCGCTGGCGCTTCCCGCAGTGGCGCAACAGATCGGCACGGTTGCCTCCTCCGAACCGACGCTGCGCGGCACGCCGCCGGGCGCCGCGACCCGCACCCTGGCGCTCGGCAGCGGCCTTGTCGCCGACGAGACGGTCCAGAGTTCCGCCACCGGGCGTGGCCAGCTTCTGTTCGCGGATCAATCCACCCTGTCGCTGGCACCCAATACGACCATCGTGCTGGACCGGTTCGTGTTCGACCCCATCCAGGGCGCGGGCGAGATGGGGCTGCAACTGACCGAAGGCGCGCTGCGTTTCATCGGCGGCGCGCTCAGCCGCGAGGAGCCCGCCACCATCGTCACGCCGTCGGCCACCATCGGCGTGCGCGGATCGTCGGTTCTCGTCTTCGCATCGGGGGGGACAACCTATGCCGTGTTCATCGCCGGCGAGCGCCTGTGCCTTGCCACCGCCTCGGGCGGGACGAGTTGCACCAGCCGTCAAGGCGGCGTTCTCGGGACCGAAGGATATCTTGGCGAGGTCGCGCCCGAGTTCCTGGCCTTCCTCCTGCAACTGATCGACGGCGCGCCGCGTGGTGGCAGCGGGTCGCCACTGGGAAGCGGCGTGAACGATCCCAACCCGTCCGACCGTGGCCCCGTTTCCACGGGGGGCGAGGAGTTCGACCTCGAGATCTTCGACGATGATTTCGACATCGACGTGATCATGGAATTCTTCGAAGGCGGCGGCTACTTCCTCGAAGGCTGATCGCCGGACCCGACCCAAGGAAAGCAACGCCCGCCATCCGGCGGGCGTTCGTCGTTTCAGCGTTTCGCCGTGGCCACCGCCTCGCCCGCCCAATCGGCTGGCGGCGGCGCGCGGTAGAACCCCTCGATCCGGTCGAGGTAGAGCCGCGCCAGCAGGGTCGTGTCGCAGAACGCGACCTGCATTTCGGCCAGCGCGGCAAAGCTTTCCTCGGCCCGCGCCCAGTTGCGCGCCAGGTAATCGCCGCGCGCCTCCTGCAGCGTGCGGGCAAAGGCCTCCACCTCCGCCGACCCGGCCGGCAGGATGGTCGAGACCTCGACCGCATTGGCGAACCCCTTGACCGCGATCAGGTCGAGCGGGATGGCCACCAGCCCCGCGGCCGCCCCCTGCCTTGCCGCCGCCGCCGTATCCGGCCCGACGCAAGCGGCCACCCCGTATTGCCGGGTCAACCCCTCCAGCCGCGCGGCCAACGTCACGCTGTCCCCGATGCAGGTATAGGAAAGCCGGTCGCGCGAACCCATCAGCCCGACCGAGGCGGGGCCGGTATTCACCCCGATCCCCACCGACACGGGCGGCAACCCCTCGGCGTGCAACACCGCGTTCGCCTCGGCAGCGGCCTCCTCCACGGCGAAGATCGCGCCAAGCGCCGCCTCGGCGTGATCCTCGCGCGCGATGGGGGCGTTCCAGAAGGCCATGACCGCGTCGCCCATGAACTTGTCGATGGTCGCGCCGCGATCGACCAGCGCCTCGGCGACGGCTGACAGGTAGGTGTTGACCAGCGTCACGACGCGGGCGGGGTCCATGCCCTCGGTCACGGTCGAGAAGCCGCGCATGTCCACGAACATCACCGACAGGTCGCGCTCGGCGCCTTCCGGGGTCAGGGCCGCCTCGGGGTTGGCCTCGATCCGGCCGATCAGTTCGGGCGGCAGGAAATAGGCAAAGCGGCTGCGGATCGTGCGCCGCGCCCGCTCCTTCGCCATGAAGCCCAGGGTCGTGCCCGGCACGTAGACAGCCGCCGCCGTCAGGACCGGCAAGACCGGGTTGAACAGGTAGCCCGCCGAAAACGCCCAAAGCCCTCCAAGGATCGCCGCCGCCGCCAGCCCCATCGCCGCGAACAGCCCCGCCACCGGGTGTTCGCGCAATTGCAGCAGCGTCAGCGCCGCGCCGATCAGCACGATCACCACGATCTCAAGGCCGAACATCCAGTCGGGCCGCGTCAGGAACCGGCCCGACACGATCTGTTCGATGATCTCGGCATGAAGGGTCACCCCGGCAATCTGCCCGTCCAGCGGCGTGGTGCGGATGTCGAACAACCCCTGCGCCGAGGAGCCGACCAGCACGATCCGCCCCGCCAGCCGCGCCTGCAAATCCGGGTCCAGCCCCTCCGCCTCCAACAGCTCGGCGGCGGGGGTCACGCGTTCGGCCTGACGCCCGGCGAAATGGATGCGGAACCGGCCATCGGCCTCGACCGGGTAGATCAAGGCCCCGGTCCGCATCTCGGTCGCGGCCACCGTGCCGCCCGACACCTCGCCCGAAGCCTCGGTCGTACGCAGGATATGACCGCCCGCGCCTTGCGCGACCCGCAGGAGTTCCGCCGAAAGCGAGGGGATGAGCGCCTCGCCCACCCGCGTGACCATCGGCACGCTGCGGGTGATCCCGTCCTCGTTGCGCCCAAGGCTGA
The DNA here is from genome assembly GCF_019800885.1 of Maritalea mobilis. Lineage (GTDB taxonomy): Bacteria > Pseudomonadota > Alphaproteobacteria > Rhodobacterales > Rhodobacteraceae > Roseibacterium > Roseibacterium beibuensis. The sequence continues at coordinate 147,743 of NZ_JAHVKE010000001.1, read as the reverse complement.
CCATGCCGAGCCCGGTCGCGGCCTCGGTCAGCGCGGGCAGGTTCTCGACCGCCGCCGGATAGCTGGCCAGCCCCGGCGGCACCTCGCCCGTCACGGCGACCCCGGCCTTGGCGGCAGGCAGCCCCCCGTCCACCGCGCCCGCGATGGAGAGGACCACCGGACGCCCCGCGATGGCCGCGGCAAAGCGGTCGTCATGCGGCGCAAGACCGAGGTCTGGCAGGATCGGCGGAATACCCTCGGCAAACCGGCCCCAGCTTTCGGCGATCCGCTCGGGCGAGGTGCGGTCCGGTTCGGGGAACAGCACGTCGAACCCGACCGCCGCCGCGCCATGCTCGAACAGCCGGTCGGTCAGCGCGGCCATGTAGCTGCGCGGCCAGGGCCATTGTCCGTAGAGGTCGAGGGCGGCCTCGTCGATATCCACGATATGAACCGGGGCCTGCGGATCATAGGCGCGCGGGCTGGCACGCTGGTAGCCGTCGAACACCGCGTCGCGCGCGCGGTCGAGGATCAGGGGCGACACGGCGGCCAGAAGCAGCATCAACGCCGTCAGGCCAAGCCCGAGAAGAAGGGTCGCGCGCCTCATGGCGGGGACGCGCCCGTGGCAAGACATTCCTCGGATCGCGGCACGCGCGGGCCCTCTCGACTACCTGTACTGGTCTGGATCGTCGTCGATTTTCGGAACGCGCGCAATTGCTGCGCGCCCCACAGGCTTGCGCTGATCAACTCGTGCCGGCTTGGCTTTCGGGATCGATCGCCGGAATGGTGTCATGCGTGGGGCCCTGTCCGACCACCGAGCGGGTCTGTGACGCGCGATCCATAGGCACGCTGTCGGCGACCTTGCGCGCCAATTCCTGCCCGAACAGCGCCACCATCGCGTTGTTCAGCGCGGGTTTGCGGGCCATCATCGCCTTCAGTGGCTCGATCGGCAGGCGAATGACGGTTCCGCCCTCGGGCAAACGCACATCGGCCGAGGACGGGTTACCGGTCAGGAACGCGATCTCGCCCACGAAGGCCGGGCCGCCGATGGGAAAGCTCCGGCCCTGTTTGGAGATCTCGATCCGGTCGGAGAAGACCAGCATCAGGTTCTCGACCGGCTTGCCCTCCAGCGCCAGCGGCGTGTCACGCCCCACGGTCTCGCGCTCCATGATCCTGGCGATGCGGCGGAACTGCCCCGGTGTCAGCGTCGGGAAATGCCGCAACAGCGCCCGGTCTTCGGCGCTCATGCGCCAAGTCGTGCGCTCGATCAGGATCAGCAGGATCAGGATCACGTTGACGGTGACAAGCGACAGGTTGGCCAGCACCGATTGCAGGATCGGCTCGGGTCGCAGCGCGTAGAACAGGACATCGCAGCAGATCCCCGTCGCGACAAGGATACGCAGCACCAGCTCGTCGCGCACCGCGAAACCCGCGATCTTGAGCATGAGGCCACAGCCAAGGATAGCCGTCAGGTAAAAGGGATCGGTCATGAAATGGTGAAAGGCGCTCGAAAAAATGCAAAACGGGGTGGCGGTCCTGCGACCGCCTGCACCTTGTTAGCGAAGCGCGCCCCGTCCGGAAAGGGTTGGATTGTGCGCCCCCGTTTGACCGAGGCCCGTGAACCTTTCGTGACAGATCCGGCAACCGGCCCCGGACCGAGGCCGGATCTCCCCAGCAATCCGGGGCGGATCCTTGCGGAAACCGGACCGCAGCGCGGCGCTACGTCAGATCAGACCTTGCGCCGCGAAGACCTCGCTCAGCGGGCGCTTGGGGCGTGGGCCGACATGGCGGATCACCTCGGAGGCGGCAGCGACGCCCATGCGGCCCGCCATCTCGATCTCCTGCCCCGTGGCCATGCCGTAGAGGAACCCGGCGGCGAACTGGTCGCCCGCGCCGGTCGCGTCGACCGGGGTGATCGTCTCGACCGGGATCTCGACGCGGGCCGCCCCGCGCAGGATCTTCACCGGCTCGCCGGAATGGGTGCAGACGACGATGTCACAGATCGTGGCGGCCTGCGCCAGCGCGGCGTCCAGATCGTCGGTTTCATAGAGCGCCAGCCATTCCTGGTGATTGCCGATCACGTAATCCATCTGCCCCTCGATCAGGTGCAGGAAATCGGCGCGGTGGCGGTCGACGCAGAACGGATCGCTGAGCGTGATGCCCACCTTGCCCCCGCCCTTGCGGCAATGATCGGCGGCGGCGGTGAAGGCGGTTTTCCCCTCGGGCTTGTCGTAGAGATACCCCTCCAGGAACAGCCAGCGGGCATTCGCGGCCACGCTTGCATCCACGTCCCCCTCGTCGAAATCCGCGCCCGCGCCGAGATAGGTGTTCATCGACCGCTCGCCATCGGGCGACACGAAAATCATCGAACGCGAGGTGGGTGCCTCCGCCTCGGGGGCCGGCGGGTTCGGGAACGCGGTGCCGCCCTCTTCCATCCCTGTCGCGTAGAAACGGCCAAGCGCGTCGTCCTTGACCTTGCCAAGAAAGGCAGTCTTCAGCCCCAGCGTACCCGCGCCCGCGACCGTGTTGGCCACCGACCCGCCCGGGGCCTGCACCCGGTCATTCATCGACGCGTACAGCAGTTCCGCCCGCTCGCGGTCGACCAGCTGCATGATCCCCTTCTGGATGCCCATGTTCTCGAGGAAACTGTCATCGCCATGGGAAATCACGTCGACAATGGCGTTTCCGATGCCGACGAGGTCGTAGTCTTGGGTCATGTCAGGTCTTGTCCTTTTTTCGCACGCGGGCGTTTCGGGGCGGGTTCGACCGTCTTCTCCTCGAAGGGGCAGAGGTCGCGGATCAGGCAGGCGGGGCATTTCGGCTTGCGCGCGACGCAGGTGTAGCGCCCGTGCAGGATCAGCCAGTGATGGGCGTGAAGCTGGAACTCGGCCGGGACGTTATCCTCGATGGCGCGCTCGACGGCGTCCACGTCCTTGCCCGGCGCGATCCCGGTGCGGTTGCCGACGCGGAAGATATGCGTATCGACGGCCTGCGCGGGGTAGTGCCACCACATGTTCAGCACCACGTTGGCGGTCTTGCGCCCCACCCCCGGCAGCGATTGCAGCGCCGCGCGGCTCGACGGCACCTCGCCGCCGTAATCCTCGACGAGGATACGGCTCAGCTTGATGACGTTCTTGGCCTTGTTGCGGAACAGGCCAATCGTCTTGATATGCTCGATCAGCCCCTCTTCGCCCAATTCCAGCATCTTTTCCGGTGTGTCGGCGATCTGGAACAGCTTTTCGGTGGCCTTGTTCACGCCCGCATCCGTCGCCTGCGCGCTGAGTGCCACGGCCACGACCAGCGTGTAAGCGTTGACGTGGTTGAGCTCTCCCTTCGGTTCCGGCTCGGCGGCGTGGAACCGGGTGAAGATCTCGTGCATCGTGCGGTAGGGCAGTTGCTTGGCCATGCCCCCTAATGCCGCTTGCCGGGACGAGCTACAAGGGACGCTTTGGCGCAAGAAGCGGGTCGCGGGCGGGACGGGCCGCGCCTAGATTGGGGCAAGACAGGAGAGACGCAATGACCGAGCTTGCCCCCGACGCCCCCGAGATGGCCTATCATTTCCACATCGTGCGCCGTGCGCTGGACGCCATCGACGCCGCCCCGCCCCCCGGCCCGACGCTGGAGGAGTTGGCGCGAGAGATCGGCCTAAGCCCCGCGCATTTGCAGCGGGTGTTTTCGCGCTTTGCCGGGGTCAGCCCCAAGCGTTACCAGCAATACCTGACGCTGGACCATGCCAAGCGCCTGCTGGCCGAGCGTCACACGGTGCTGGATACGGTCGCGGAAACGGGCCTTTCGGGCGGCGGGCGGCTGCATGACCTGTTCCTGACATGGGAGGCGATGAGCCCCGGCACCTATGCCGCCAGGGGCGCGGGCCTGACGATCCGTTGGGGCCTGTTCGACAGCCCCTTCGGTCCGGCCATCGTCATGGGCACGGAGCGCGGGATCTGCGGCATCGGCTTCACCGCCGAGACGGGCGAGGCCGCCGCGCTGGCCGACCTGATGTCGCGCTGGCCCGAAGCGACCTATCTCAAGGACCCTGCCGTCCTCGCGCCGTGGGCCGAGGCCGCCTTCGGCGCCACGGGGGGCGACGTGAAGCTGGCCCTGATCGGCGCGCCCTTCCAGATCAAGGTGTGGGAGGCGCTGCTGTCGGTTCCCTCGGGCCATGTCACCACCTATTCCGAGATCGCCCGCGCCATCGGGCGGCCCAAGGCGGTGCGTGCCGTGGGCACGGCGGTGGGGCGCAACCCGATCAGCTGGCTGATCCCCTGCCACCGCGCGCTGCGCAAATCAGGCGGTTTGGGCGGCTATCACTGGGGCCTGCCGGTCAAACGCGCCATGCTGGCGTGGGAGACGGCGAGCGCGGAAGCGGGCAGTGCACCGGACTGATCCCGCGCCCGGACCGCTTGCGCGGGTTTTCGCCAAACACGTTTTTCCCCCTGCGCAGCCGCCCGAGCGATGTTATATCTGAAGCCAATCCGGCCGCGCGACACCGCTGCGGCCCCAAAATAACGTGCCAGAGCAGGATTTTCGCATGACCCTTCTGTCCAAGACCCCGATTGCCGTCTTCACCGCCGCGACGCTGGTGCTGACCGGCTGCGTCTCCAACACCGTGCAGGACCCCAATGCCAACCGCACCCGCGACGGGGCAGTGATCGGCGGCATGCTGGGCGCCTTCTTCGGCGCGACCGCCGATGACGACAACCGTGGCCGCAATGCCGTCATCGGCGCCGCCGCCGGTGCGCTGGCGGGCGGGGCCATCGGCGCGGCCCTCGACCGTCAGGCGCGCGACCTGCGCGCGGCCATGGCCAATGACCGCATCGCCATCGAGAATACCGGCGAGGAACTGATCGTGACGATGCCCGAGGGCATCCTCTTCGACATCGACTCGGCGGCGATCCGGGCCGGGCTTCAGGCCGATCTGCGCGCACTGGCCCGCAACCTGCAGCAATATCCCGACACGACCGTGGATGTGGTCGGCCATACCGACAACACCGGGTCGGCCGAATACAACCAGGACCTTTCGGCCCGGCGCGCCAGCGCGGTGGCCGGCGTCCTGCTCGAAGAAGGCGTCGCGCCCGCACGGGTCCGCAGCTATGGCCGTGGCGAGAGCGAGCCTGTCGCGTCGAACCTCACCCCCGAGGGCCGGCAGCAGAACCGCCGGGTCGAGGTCATCATCCGCCCGCGCGGCTGAGAGGCGCAGGTCGGAATTCCAACCGCGCAGGCCCGGTGAACGCTGGACTTGCGCGGCAATGCGGTCATAATCCCTGACCAATACGAGGGAGGGAGGGGCCGCGTCATGCCGTTTCAGCGCATCGAGGCCGAGAAACTGTCGCACAGCGTCGTGCGCCAGATCGAGCAACTGATCCTGCGCGGCATCCTGCGCCCGGGTGAACGCCTGCCGTCCGAGCGGGAACTGTCGGAACGCCTCGGCGTATCGCGTCCGTCCCTGCGCGAGGCCATCGCGGAGTTGCAGGACCGCGGGCTTCTGTCGACGCGCGCGGGCGCGGGCATCTACGTGGCCGATGTGCTCGGCTCGGCCTTCTCCCCCGCCCTGATCCGGCTGTTCGCGCAGCACGAAGAGGCGGTCTTCGACTACATCGCCTTTCGCCGCGACCTCGAATCCATCGCGGCCGAACGCGCCGCGATCCACGGCTCGGACACCGACCTCAAGGTGATCGACACGATCTTTCGCAAGATGGAAGCCGCCCATTCCAAGCGGAACCCGTCGGACGAGGCCGAGCTGGATGCCGAGTTCCACCTCGCCATCCTCGAGGCCTCGCATAACGTGATCCTGCTGCACATGATGCGCTCGATCTTCGACCTCCTGCGCGAGGGCGTGTTCTTCAACCGTCAGGTCATGTTCAAGAACCGCACCACGCGCGACCTGCTGCTGGAACATCACCGCGCGATCAACGCCGCGCTTCAGGCGCGCGATCCACAGGCCGCCCGCGCCGCCGTGGTGGAACATCTCAGCTTCGTCGAAGAGGCGCTGCAGGCACAGCGCAAGTCGGAGAAGAACGAGGAGATCGCCCGCCTGCGCTACGAGCACGAGCAGGCGCGCGGGTAAGGCGCCGTTTTCCTATAGGAAAACGGACCGGATTTCTCGAGAAATCCGCCCGCCCCGGCTCAGTCGGCGGCGCCCCCGGCGAAGGCGTTGCCATTCTGCCAGTCGCAAGGCGCGTCGCGCATTTCCAGGTGCAGCCGGTCGGTCGTGACCGGGTGGGCGCGGGCCAGATCCTCGTTCAACGCGATCCCCAGCCCCGGCGCGTCCGGGGCCGCGACGAAGCCGTTTTCCACCCGCGGCCGCCCCGTGACCAGCGCGTCATGGAACGGGCTTTCTATGGCTTCGACCATCAGGAGGTTCGGGCAGGTCACGCCCAGATGCACATTCGCCGCCCATTCCACCGGACCGGCATAGAGATGCGGGGCCAGTTGCGCCCCCGCCGCCTCGGCCAGCGTGGCGATCTTCTTGCCTTCCCACAGCCCCCCCGCCCTCCCAAGCGCCGGTTGCAGGATCCTTGCGCCATGGGCCAGCGCGGCGGCGAATTCCGCCTTGGTGGTCAGGCGCTCGCCGGTCGCCACCGGGATCGTCGTGGCGCGGGCCACCGCCGCGAGGGCGGGAAAATCGTCGGGCGGCACGGGCTCCTCGAACCACAGGGGATCATGCGGGGCGATGGCCTGCGCCAGCCGGATCGCGCCCGCTGGCGTGAACTGCCCATGCGTGCCGAAAAGCAGGTCCGCCCGGTCGCCCACCGCCGCCCGGATCGCGGCGCAGAACGCGGCGGAGCGGGTGATGTCGGACATGGCCGGCATATGCCCGCCGCGCATCGTGTAGGGGCCGGCCGGGTCGAATTTCACCGCCGTCCAGCCCTCGGCCACCCGCGCGCTGGCGGCCTCGGCGGCCATGTGGGCGTCGATCCAGAACCGGTCGGGGTCGTGGTGCGGCTCGGGGTAGAGGTAGGTATAGGCGCGCAGCCGGTCGTTCATCCGCCCGCCCATGAGCGCCCAGACTGGCCGGTCGCGCATCTTGCCCAGGATATCCCAGCAGGCCATTTCCATGCCCGAGAACGCGCCCATGACGGTGGGATCAGGTCGCTGCGTGAAGCCCGAGGAATAGGCGCGGCGGAACATCGTCTCGATGTTTTCGGGCGCGTTCCCCGCCACGTGGCGGGCGAAGACATCCGCGATCACCGCCGCCATGGCCTTGGGGCCGACGGCGCTGGCATAGACCTCGCCGAGGCCGGTGATGCCGTCTGCGGTGGTCAGACGCAGGATCAGCCAATAGCGCCCGCCCCAACCGGGCGGCGGCGGGGCGACAGGGAAGATCTCCAGGTCGGTCAGGCGCATGATCGGCGGTCCTCGCTGTGGCAGGTGGCGGGCCGGCGGGGGGCTGTCTGCCCCCCACACCCCCCGAGAGGTTTTTTGGCCAAGATGAAGGGGCGGGCCTAGTCGAAGAGGATGACGTTGCGCCTGGCCTGCCCCGTGTTGGTGTCGGCGATGGCCTCGTTGATCTGGTCGAGGCGCCAGCGGTTCGAGATCAGCTCGTCCAGTTTCAGACGGCCTTGCCGGTAGAGCTCGACCATCCACGGAATATCGCGACCCAACACCACCTCGCCCATCAGCGAGCCGCGCATCCCCTGCCCCGTGGCGGCCAGGATCACCGGCTCGTAGGCCGAGGTGCCGCCGGAATGGGGCATGCCGACCGCGTAGACCGTGCCACCCGGCGCGAGGAAGCGGTTGGCCATATCATAGGCCGGGATCGCGCCGACCGAGACGAAGACATGGTCGGCCGCGCGCCCGCCGGCGGCGGATTTGGCCGCGCGCCAGGGCGTCTCGCCCGAGGCCAGCAAGGCCGCCGTCGCCCCGAATTCCAGCGCAACGTCGAGCTTGGTCTCTTCGAGGTCGAGCGCGATGATATGCGCCGCGCCCGCGATGCGCGCGCCCTGGATCGCGTTCAGCCCCACGCCGCCCGCGCCGATCACAACGACCACGTCACCCGGGCGCACGCTCGCCGTGTTGACGGCCGCGCCGACGCCCGTGGGTACGCCGCAGGCCAGCAGGCAGGCGACCTCCCCGGGGATGTCCTCGCCGATGGGGGCGGTCTGGCTGACATGGACGGTCACCCTCTCGGCGAAAGCGCCGCAATTCATCGCCTTGTTCACCTCGGTGCCATCGGACAGCGTCAGTTCCGGCGGCAGCGGCTGGTTCCCGGTGCAGTAGACCGGTTTGGCCGTGGTGCAGGAGGGGCAATGTCCGCAGGACCGGATCAGCGTGACGAGGACGCGCTCCCCCTCGGCCAGTGCCGTCACGCCGGGGCCAAGGGCCGTGACGCGGCCCGCCGCTTCGTGCCCGTAGACCGCGGGCAAGGCGCCGCCCCAGGCCCCTTCCATGTAGGAGATGTCGGAATGGCATATGGCCACGGCTTCGAGCGTGACCTGCACCTCGCCCGGCCCGGGATCGCGAAGCTGCAGCGTTTCGATCTTGAGCGGCGTGTTGAACGCATGGCACACGGCGGCGCGGATTTCACTCGGCACTGGACCCCTCCCTCGTTTGTCGTTGGGACCAGCCTGCGCGGCCATCCCCGGGCGTGCAAGGCAAAACGCGGCGGCCGATGGCCTATGCGCGACCTGCTTGCACGCGCGCGCCGTCTGGCCGACAAGCAAGGCAAGCCGACAGGAGGATCCGCCGATGGACTGCATCACGCTCGACGATGTGACCTTGCATGTGAAACTGGAGGGGCCCGAGGACGGGCCGCCGGTTCTGTTCGCCAACTCGCTCGGGACCGACCTGCGCCTCTGGGACGACGTGGTGGCGCGCCTGCCCGAGGGGCTGCGCCTGATCCGCTATGACAAGCGCGGCCATGGCCTGTCGACCTGCCCGCAGGCGCCCTACACGATGGGGGCGCTGGTGCGCGATGCCGAAGGGCTGCTCGATGCGCTGGAGGTGAAAGAGGCCGTGGTCGTCGGCTTGTCCATCGGGGGGATGATCGCGCAGGGGCTGGCGGCCAAGCGGCTGGACCTGGTGCGCGCGGTGGTGCTGTCGAACACCGCCCCCAAGATCGGCACGCGCCAGATGTGGGCCGACCGCATCGCACAGATCCATTCCGGGGGGCTGACCTCCATGTCGGACGCGATCATGGAGCGGTGGTTTTCGAAACCCTTCCGCGACAGCCCCGCCGTCACCCCGTGGAAGCGCATGGTCGAGGTCACGCCCGAGGCCGGCTACGCGGGTTGTTCGGCGGCCATCGCGGGGACCGATTTCTACACGACCACGGCGGCGCTGCGCCTGCCCGCGCTGGTCATCGCGGGGGACCAGGACGGATCGACCCCGCCCGACCTCGTGCGCGAGATGGCCGACTTGATCCCCGGTGCGCGCTACGAGCTGATGCGCGGCGCGGGCCACCTGCCCTGCGTCGAGGATCCCGAGACCTACGCCGCGCATCTGACCGCGTTCCTCGCCGGGATCGGCCACCTGCCCGGAGGGGCCGGATGAGCGTCACGCCCTTCGACAGCGCGCTCTATCGCGACCTCTTCGGCGATGCCGAGATCGCGCGGCTGTTCTCGGACACGGCCGAAGTACGGGCGATGATGCTGGTGATGGGCACGCTCGCCAAGGTGCAGGGACAGGCGGGCGACATTCCCGAGATCAGCGGCGCCTTCCTGCACCGCGCCGCGATGGAGGTGCAGGTCGACCCCGCCGCGCTGTCGCGCCCCGCATGGGAGGCGGGCACACCCGTCCCCGCCCTGGTCGAGGCCGTCCGCGCCGCGCTCAACGCGCCGGAACATGCGCCCTACCTGTTCCGCGGGGCCACCGAGCACGACATCCGCGACACGGCCCGCGCCCTGCGCCTGCGCCAGGCGCTCATGCTGGTCGAGGCGCGGCTTGGCACGGCCCTCGGGGGGCTGGCGGCTGTATGCGGCCGGAAAGAGACGGGATCCGCGCCACAGCTGCGCGTCCCGGCGCAAGCGGTGTTGGACTGGGGCAAAGCCCTGCTGCGTTTGCACGACCAGTTGAAGACGCTGCGCCCCGCCTGCCTTTGCGTGAGCCTCGGTGCGGGCGAGCAGACGCCCGCCAGACGCAGCGCCCTTGCAACGGCCCTCGGGCTTGGCGACCCGGGCGACGCCACTCCGCGGGATCTCAGCCCCCTTGCAGACTGGCTGTCCGAGCTTGCAGCGAGCGGTGGCAAGATCGCCAGCGCGCTTCAGGCGCATAGCCCCGCCGAAACCGCCATCGCCATTCTCGGCCCGTCCCCCCTTCCGGCGCTGATGGCCTTGTCCGGCCATGCCACGGCGCTTGCCTCCGCGATGGCCCACTCGCAGCCCGCCCAATCGGAGGCCCTGAGGCTGGCCGAGTACCTCGCCCTGCCGCAACTCGTCGCCACCGCGGCCCGCTCGGCGACGCTGATCTCGGCCATCGCCAGCGCCCCACTCACCCTCACCCCCGATCCGGCCCTCGACGAGGATCTGGCCGGTTTGGCCCAGGCCGCACGGGACAGGGCAAGGCGCATCGCCGAGACGCACGCGCCAGGCTGACCCCATCTTTATCCTTCAAATATGCAGGCGCGGAACGCGCCGGCGCGGCAAGGGGCTCGATGCCCCTTGCCGCGCCCGCCCGGGCGACGCGCACGGGCGCGGCGCAATTGATTGGACAGGACGGAACTGTCAATCTACCTTGACACCTACCCGACACCGAGCCTCTTCATGCGTTTGCCCGTCCTTTTCATTCTCGTAACCGTCATGCTCGACGCGATGGGCATCGGCTTGATCCTTCCGGTCATGCCGGACCTGATCGCCGAAGTGCGGGGCACGGGGCTGAACGATGCGGCCCTTTGGGGCGGCATCCTGTCGGCGGCCTACGCGATCATGCAATTCGGCTTCGCCCCCACGATCGGCAACCTGTCGGACCGGTTCGGACGGCGGCCGGTCCTGTTGGTCTCGATGAGTGTCATGGCGCTCGATTACGTGGTGATGGCCCTGGCCGGGTCGATCTGGCTGCTGCTGGCCGGCCGGATCGTGGCAGGCATCACGGCGGCGACCCACTCTACCGCTTTCGCCTTCATGGCCGATATCACCGAGCCCGAGACCCGCGCGAAAAGCTTCGGGCTGATCTCGGCAGGCTTCGGCATGGGCTTCATCTTCGGCCCGCTTCTGGGGGGGCTTCTGGGCGATCTCGATCCGCGCGCGCCTTTCGTCGCGGCGGCCCTCCTCGCCGCGCTGAATGTCGTGTTCGGCCTGTTCGTTCTGCCCGAAAGCCTGCCCAGGGCGCGGCGGCGCCGTTTCGACTGGCGTCGCGCCAACCCGGCGGGCGGGTTGATGCAGATGGGGCAACTGCCCGGTGTGCGCCCACTTCTGGCGGTGATGCTTGCCTACCAGGTGTCGAATTTCGTCTATCCCGCGATCTGGGCCTACTGGACGCAAGGCGTTTTCGGCTGGGACGCGGCGATGGTCGGAACCTCGCTGGCCGCCTACGGGGTTGCCATGGCGATCGTGCAGGGCGGGCTGGTCCAGCCGGTCCTGCGGCGATTGGGCGAGGTACGGGCCGTCACCTGGGGCCTGATCCTGAACACCGGCTGCCTGGTGGCCTATGCGCTGATCGGACAGGGCTGGATGATCTGGGCGATGATCCCGATCTCGGCGCTTGGCGCGATGGTGGCCCCGGCCCTGCAGGGGGTGCTCAGCCGTGCGGCGGGGGCGGACCAGCAGGGCGAGTTGCAAGGGGTCCTGGCCTCGCTCTCGGCGCTGTCGATGATCCTGTCACCCCTGATGATGACGCAGGCCTTTTTCTGGGCCACGCGCGAGGGCGGCGCGATCTGGTGGCCCGGCGCGCCCTTTGCCCTTGCGGCCGTGTTGATGGGGCTGTCGCTGCTGCTGTTTCTCGGCATCCAGGCGCGGGCGGCGACGGCCACACCGGCCGAGTAATTCCCACAAAGGGTTGCGCCGGCCTTGCCGTCGCCCGGTGTCGCGGGACAGGGGGCATCGAGCCCCCTGTCCCGCGGCGCGCGATCCGCGCGCTGCATATTTGAAGGATAAAGATGCAGGTCCGGGAACGCGGGCTGTCGGGGACGGGGCCTAGAGTTTCGGGGCGGCGGACAAGGCCTCGGTGAACGTGTCCGCATCGACATTGCCGCCAGAGGCCGTGGCGATCACCGGCCCGTCGGCAAGTGCTGCGCCATGGAAGAGCGCCGCGGCCAGCGCCACCGCGCCGCCCGGTTCGATCACCAGCTTGAGGCGCTCGAAGGCGGCGCGCATCGCGGCGCGTACCTCGTCCTCGGTCACGACGAGGCCGGGGCCGCACAGGCGCTGCAGGATGGGGAAGGTCAGATCGCCCGGCGCCGGGGTCAGGATGGCATCGCAATAGCCCGCTTCGGGGCCGCTGTTGCGCTGGATCTGGCCGCTGGCCAGCGAGCGCGCGGTGTCGTCGAACCCCACAGGCTCGACCGGGCGCACCTGCATGCCCGGCGCCCGCGCCTCGAGGGCCAGCGCGATCCCCGCCGTCAGGCCCCCGCCCCCGCAACAGGTGAGCACGGTGGCCTCCGTCACGCCCTCTGCCGCGGCCTGCGCGGCGATCTCCAGCCCGCAGGTGCCCTGCCCCGCGATCACCTGCGGCTCGTCGAAGGGTTTGATGAGGGTGAGGCCGCGCGCGTCGCGCAACTCCGCCCCAAGCACGTTACGATCCTCGCCCCCGGCGCGGTCATAAAGCACCACCTCGGCCCCGTAGGCGCGGGTGTTCTCGATCTTGAGCCGCGGCGCATCGGCGGGCATCAGGATCGTGGCCGGGATGCCATGCAGCTGCGCCGCCCGCGCCACGCCCTGCGCGTGGTTGCCCGAGGAATAGGCCAGCACGCCCCGCGCGCGCAGCTCCGGGTCCAGCGCCGAGATGGCCGACCACGCGCCGCGGAACTTGAAGCTGCCGGTGTGCTGCAACACCTCGGCCTTCACCCAGACGGTACGGCCCGCGACCTCGTCCAGGAAGGGCGAATTCAACAGCGGCGTCTCGCGCACCACCCCCTTGGCGCGCGCGGCGGCGGCCTCGATCATCGCGATATCGGTCATGCGACTTGCTCCAGCACGGTTTCAATGACGCGGACCGCGCCGGGTTCGTCGAGAAAGGGCACATGTCCGCGGTCGCCCAGCTCGACAAAGGCCATGTCGGGGCGGCGGCGGCGCATCTCGGCGGCTGTGTCCGCGGACAGGATGTTGGAATGGGCCCCGCGGATCAGGCCGAGGGGCAGCCCCTCGAAGGCGTCGAAGAGCGGCCAGAGATCGACCGCGGGCGCATCCGGGTCGAAGGAGGCCGCCACCGCGTCGCGCAAGCGGGGATCGTAGCGCAGGTCCAGCGCCCCCTCGCCTTGCGTGTAAAGGCGGCGCGCGAAATCGGCCCATGTGGCGGCGGGGACGTTCTGGAAACTCTCGGCATAATAGGTCGGGAAGGCCGCCGCGGCCTCCTCCAGCGTGCGGAAGCGGGGCGGTCGGCCGATATAGTCCATGATCATCGCCAGCCCCTCGGGCATGATCTCGGGACCGATATCGTTGAGGATCACGCCCGACAGCCGCTGTTTCGCGGTCGCCGCCAGCATCATCGCCACCAGCCCGCCGCGCGAGGTGCCGAGGATTGCCACGCGCTTAAGCCCCAGATGGTCGAGCAGGGTCAGAACATCCTCGGCCTCTTGCGGGATGGCGTAGGTGGCGGGGTCGCCATGGTCGGAGGCCCCGCGCCCGCGGAAATCCATGCGGATGATGCGCGCGCGGTCGGCGAAGCGGTCCACCACCGGCTCGAAATCCTCCATGTTGCGGGTCAGCCCCGGCAGGCAGAGGAGCGGCGTGCCCGCGCCCCGGTCGTCATAGGCCAGCTTCACCCCGTCTTTCGCCGTCACGAACTGCATTACAGGTCCGCCACCAGATGCGGCACGTTGCGCAGGTCGGGCGCGACATGGTGCGGGCGGGCCGGCAGGCGGTCCACCGGCTCTCCGGCGCGGTTCACCCATAGCGTGACGAACCCGTAAGCCGCCGCTGCCGCCGCGTCCCAGCCGTTGGAGGAGACGAACAGCACCTCGTCGCGCGCGCAGGAAAAGCGCTCTCCCACAAGGTCATAGACCCGCGCATCGGGTTTGAAGATGCCGACGTCCTCGACAGACAGCACCGCGTCGAGCAGATCGCCCACGCCCGCGCTGTCCACCGCGCCCGCCAGCATGTCGGGTGAGCCGTTGGACAGGATCGCCGTCTGCAGCCCCGCCCCCTTCAACCCGCCCAGCATCTCGGGCACCTCGGGGAAAGCGGCAAGCTGCCAGTAGAGGCCCAGGAGCGCCTCGCGCAGGCTGGCGTCATGGTCCTGGCCCGCGCGCTCCAGCGCCCAGTCGAGACCGTCCTGCGTCACCTGCCAGAAATCGCAATGATGCCCGGTGATCGCGCGCAGCCACGAGTATTGCAACTGCTTCAACCGCCAGTCCGTGGCCACCTGCGCCCAGACCTCGGCAAAGCCCTCGCGCCCCGGCTGCCCCGCCAGTTCGCGCGCCGCCGCGGAAACGTCGAACAACGTGCCGTAGGCGTCGAATACGCAGACGCTGATCACCATGCCATCCCCCTTCGCTCTTGTCCGCCCGACACTGGCACAGCAATCGGGCGGCGACAATTGCGGGTGCAGGGGTTTCATTACGCGACCGCAACCCTTACCTTGCTGCGCGAGCCACCGCGGTAGTCCTGCGTCACCGACGCTTTTCCGCGAAATTCACGCCTTTCCCAACCAAAGAGATGCATATGACCCAGGCCAAGCCGGGCACCACCGTGTCCATTCATTACACCGGCACCCTTGCAGACGGGACCACCTTCGACAGTTCCGAAGGGCGCGACCCGCTGACCTTCCAGATGGGCGAAGGCCAGATCATCCCCGGTCTGGAAAACGCGCTGTCGGGCATGTCCGAGGGCGACAAGAAGACGGTCACCATCCCCGCCGCCGAGGCCTATGGCCCGCACCGCGAGGACGCGATGCAGCAGGTCCCGCGCGAGGCGGTGCCCGATCACATCCCGCTCGACCTTGGCACGCAGTTGCAGGTGCAGACGCCCGAGGGCCAGACCCTGCCCGTGACCGTGGCCGAGGTGACGGACGAGACCGTGACGCTGGATGCCAACCATCCGCTGGCGGGCAAGGACCTGACCTTTGCCGTGGAACTGGTCAAGGTCGCCTGAGCCACCCCCTGAGCGACAGCTATCGAGCGGCGCCCTTCGCGGGCGCCGTTTTCGTTTCAAACGCCCCGCTTTCGTTGCGCGCGCGCCCGCCGCGTGCTTGGATCATGTCATCCGCATCCGGCAAGGGGGCCTGCCCATGTCCAGCCGCATCGACAAGCTTCGCGACCAGATCAGCGCGGCGAGAGCCGACCTGCTCGACGAGATCGAGGAGCGCCGCGCCCGGTTCAGCTACACCATCTCGGGCCGCCGCATCCGCTTCGAGGACGAGATGCGCGCCCGCCACCGCGCCGCGCGCGAAAACCTTCTCAGCTTCCTGTCGCGCACACGGCTTCTGGTCCTGCTGACCGCGCCCGTGATCTACGCGCTGATCATCCCCTTCGTGCTGCTCGACCTGTTCGTCACCGTGTACCAGGCGATTTGCTTCCCGGTCTATGGCATCCCCAAGGTGCGCCGCGGCGATCACATCGCCATCGACCGGCACCACCTCGCCTATCTGAACGGGCTGCAGAAACTGAACTGCGTGTATTGCGGCTACTGCAACGGGCTGATCGGCTACGTGCGCGAGATCGCCGGCCGGACCGAGGCCTATTGGTGCCCGATCAAGCACGCCCGCCGCATCGCCGACCCGCATGATCACTACCCCGGCTTTGCCGATTTCGGCGATCCCGTCGATTTCCAGGCCCATGTCGAGGCGCAGCGCGCGACCCTCGCCGCCGCGCGCGACGACTAGGCCTGCCGCCGCCCGGCCGTGAATTTCATCTTGGGATCACCGAGTTTCTCTGGCGGGCCGGCCCAGGCATAGGCCAGCAGGCACGGCTCATGGTCGCCGGTGGTGATCCGGTGCTCGTCGCCCGGGCGGTTCAGGATCAGCGAGCCCGGCGAATAGACCGCGGCGTTGTTTTCCGACCATGCGCCAGAGACGGAGATATAGCTTTCCTCGATCTCGGAATGGCTGTGCTGCGGATAGGTGGTGCGCGGCGCGAACAGCACGAAACCCAGGATCAGCCGATCCCACAGGATCGGACCGCGCGGCCCAAGGATTTCGCAATAGGCGTATTTCCGCGCCAGGGCGGGTGGCACCTTTTCATAGCCATATTCCCAGGTCAGCCGGTCGCGTTGTTCACGCAACGCCCGCGCCATGCCCTGCATCGAGCCACGCTCGCCCGTGTCCAGCGCGCGGGAAAAATGCGCGGTCACCGGCTTGCCGGCCGGCTCGCGTTCGGCGAGCGGCGGGTTGCCCCCGATGATGCGCGACAACTCTTCGCGCACCTTCTTGCGGTGGCTGCGGATGGCGGGGCTGCCCCCGGCGGACCCATAGCGATAGAGTGTTTCGAATTCTCGAAGCAGGTAGATCCAGTTGGGCTGGTCGATCAGACGTTCCGACATGTCCAGATTTCCCACCATTTGGCCCGACCGTAGCCCGCAATGCGCCTAGAGGTTTTCCGGCTGCGCCATACCCAGCACGTGATACCCGCCATCGACCGTGATGATCTCGCCGGTCGTGCAGGCGCCATAGTCCGAGGCCAGGTACACGGCGGTGCCGCCCACGGCCTGAAGCGTTGCGTTGGCCCGCAGGGGTGCGTTCGCCTCGGTCGTCTTGAAGGTCTTGCGCGCGCCCCCGATGGCCGCGCCCGCCAGCGTTTTCATCGGCCCCGGCGAGATCGCGTTGACGCGGATCTGCTGCGGCCCGAGGTCGTTGGCGAGGTAGCGCACCGAGCTTTCCAGCGCCGCCTTGGCCACACCCATCACGTTGTAGAACGGCGTCACCCGGTTCGACCCCTGGTAGGTCAGCGTCAGCAGCGTGCCGCCCTCGGGCATCAACTCGGACGCGCGCTTGGCCACGTCGATGAAGGAATAACAGCTGATGGTCAGCGAGTTGCGGAAGTTCTCGCGCGTCGTGTCGATGAAGCGCCCGGCCAGTTCCGCCTTGTCGGAATAGGCGATGGCATGGACCACGAAATCCAGGCTGCCCCATTCCTCCTTGATGCGGGCGAAACAGGCATCCATCGAGGCATCGTCGGTCACGTCCACATCGACCATCAGGCTGGCGCCCACGGACGCGGCCAGCGGTTCCACGCGCTTGCCGAACGCTTCACCTTGATAGGAAAACGCCAGTTCGGCCCCCTCGTCGGCCAGCGCCTTGGCAATGCCCCACGCGATCGAGCGGTCATTCGCGACCCCCATCACGAGGCCGCGTTTGCCCTTCATCAAATCCGTCATCTTGAAATCACCCGTCAAAACGCGAGAGCAGCATCGATCCGTTGGTGCCCCCGAAGCCAAAGGAATTGGTCATAACAGTATCCAGCCCCGCGCCTTCGACCAGCGCCGTGGCGATCTCGGCGGCGTCCAGATCGGGGTCGAGCGTTTCGACATTGATCGAGGGCGCGATGAAATCATGCTCCAGCATCAGAAGGCAGAACACCGCCTCGAGCGCGCCGGCAGCCCCTTGGGCGTGGCCCGTCATCGACTTGGTCGAGGAAATCGGCGGCGTGGAGCCTTGCCCAAAGACGCGGCGCACGGCCTCGACCTCGCCCACGTCGCCCACCTTGGTGGAGGTGCCGTGCGCGTTGATGTAATCGACCTTGCGCGCCTCTGGCAGCGTTTGCAGGGCCAGCCGCATCGCGCGCTCGCCACCCTCGCCCGATGGCGCGACCATGTCATGCCCGTCAGAGGTGGCGGCAAATCCCGTCACCTCGGCATAGATCTTGGCGCCGCGCGCCTTGGCCCGCTCCAACTCCTCCAGCACGAGGATGGCACCGCCGCCGCCGATCACGAACCCGTCGCGATCCGCGTCAAAGGCGCGGCTGGCGCGCTGCGGCGTGTCGTTGAATTTCGACGACATCGCCCCCATTGCGTCGAACAGGCACGAGAGCGTCCAGTCCAGTTCTTCCGCACCGCCAGCGAACATCACGTCCTGCTTGCCCATCATGATCTGCTCGGCCGCGTTGCCGATACAATGCAAGGATGTCGAGCAGGCCGAGGTGATCGAGTAGTTGATCCCCTTGATCTGGTAGGCGGTGGCGAGGTTGGCGGAAATCGTGCTGCTCATGCATTTCGGCACGGCAAAGGGGCCGATCCGCTTGGTCCCGCCCGATTTCAGCACCGTCTGGTGCGCGGCGAACATGGCGCTGGTCGACGGCCCGCCCGAGCCCGCGATCAGCCCGGTGCGCGGATTGACGATGTCGCCCTCCTCCAGCCCCGCATCGGCGATGGCCTGGCCCATGGCGATATGGGCATAGGCCGCGCCCGGCCCCATGAAGCGCAGCGCGCGCTTGTCGATATGCTCGGACGGGTCGATCTTGAGCGTGCCGGCGACCTGGCTGCGAAAGCCATGCTCGGCCATCTCTGCACTGGCCTCGATCCCCGAGCGGCCCGTCTTCAGGCTGTCGACAACCTCGGCTGCGGTGTTTCCGATGGGCGAGACGATCCCAAGCCCTGTGACGACGACGCGGCGCATGTTTGCTGCTCCTCCGTTTGCTTTCGGCTGTGTAGGACAGGCGGGCGTTCAGGGGCAAGCCGTTACCTTGCCTCGGGGCACCGATGGCGCGCCCCGTCACCCCTTGCCGAAATGCAGGTTACTGTCCCGCCCGAGAATCCGGCGCGCGGCAAAGGAGATCACGGCGAGGCTGATGATCAGCCATAGCGCGCCCCACATCATCGTGGTGCCCCCGACCTCTTCGGCCAGCATCCGCGCGTCCGAGCGCAGCGCGGATCGGCGCAGCGTGTCGTCGAAAATGTCATAAGGCACGTAGAGCAGAGAGCTGAGCCCGATCACCCGAAGGGCAAGGTCGCAGCCCTGCCGCGGCAGGTAGCGCGCCGCGGCCAGCAGCGCCGCCCCGGTGCCAAGACAGATCAGCGCGGCGGGGAGGTCGCGGACATAAAGGACCAGGACGACCAGCATCAGCGCCCCCAGCCCGCCGAGAACGGCCCGGTCCGCCGTGGATCGCAGCGCCACCCACAACAGGCCGACCCCGATCAGGAGCGAGCCGAGATACCCCGCCGTCAGGATGGCAAAACGCGACCCGCCCCGCGTCCACGCTTCGCCGCCTTGCTGAAAATTGACCGAGATCGTCTCGATCGACCCGCCGGTCAGGATCGCCGCCAGCCCGTGCGACAGTTCGTGAAAGAACACCACCAGCAGTTTCAGCGGCAGGATGACAGGCGTGGACCACAGCACGAAGACCACCGCAAGGATGGCCAGAAGCTGCCAGTGATGGTGCAAGACCCGCATGCGCGCCGACCCGTTGTCCACGGCGCAGGGTGCCACGACCCCGCGCCTGCGGGAAAGCCCGATCTCGCGTCAGGCGGCGGCGCCGTCAGCTCTCGCTGAGCGCCACTTTCATGTCCTTGACCTGGTAGATCACCTCGCCATCGGCCTCGACCCGGCCATCGGCCACGCCCATGGTCAGGCGGCGGGTCTGCACGGCCTTGGTGAAATCGACGTGATAGGTCAGCATCTTGCGGTCGGGGCGCACCATGCCGGTCAACTTCACTTCGCCGACGCCAAGCGCATAGCCTCGCCCCTGCCAGCCGCGCCAGCCGAGGTTGAAACCGGTCAACTGCCACAGCCCGTCAAGGCCAAGGCAGCCCGGCATGATCGGGTTGCCGGGGAAATGACACTCGAAGAACCACAGCTCCGGCGTGATGTCGAACTCGGCCACCACGTGCCCCTTGCCATGGGCGCCCCCGTCTTCCGAGATGTCGGTGATCCGGTCCATCATCAGCATGGGCGGCTCGGGCAGTTGGGCGTTGCCGGGGCCGAACAGCTCCCCGCGCGCGCATGCCAGAAGGTCGTCCTTGTCGAAACTCGTGGGGTAGTTGGCCATGGCCTCCGCCTGTGCTGTAATCCCGCCCGGTTGATCGCGGGCGTCAAAGTTTGCCCCGTCTATCATCGCCGCCGAAGAGGTGGCAAGGCCATGCCCCCTGCGGCAGATTCGGTTTTGCGATTGAAACCTTGCGTCAACAGGCCTTATATATATGACCAAGAACGAATTTGCAGGAAAGTGACCGCCGGATGACTCCCGCGATGACCCCCGAAGCGCTTGAGCGCGGACGCACTTGGCTGGTGGATGGCGAGTTGCGCCCGACCCGCCAGCGCCTGACGCTGGCCGCGTTGCTGATCGGGGACGGGCAGGATCGCCACGTCACCGCCGAAAGCCTGCACGACGCCGCGATTGCCTCGGGCGACCGGGTCTCGCTGGCCACGGTCTACAACACGCTTCGCGCCTTTTGCGATGCGGGCCTGATGCAGGAAGTCACCGTGGACGGCACCCGCAGCTATTTCGACACCCGCATGGACGAGCATCCGCATTTCTTCATGGAAGACGCGGGCCACCTGACCGATGCGCCCAAGGCAGGCATCGAGATCAAGACCTTGCCCGAGGTGCCCGAGGGCTACGAAGTGTCCAAGGTCGACGTCGTCATCCGCCTGCGCAAGAAGGCCTGACCCCGGCCACCGGCCGGGGCAGAAAATCTCGAGATTTTCTGACAGGAAAAGCCGGCTTTTCCTGCACGGCATCCGTGGCGACGCTTTTGCCCTAGCCAAGCGCGGCGCAAGCGGCTAACGCCCTGCCAACCCTGACATGACCAAAGGCCCCCCTTCATGGACCTGCGCAATATTGCGATCATCGCCCACGTCGACCACGGCAAGACCACGCTGGTGGACAACCTCCTGAAACAATCCGGCGCCTTCCGCGAGAACCAGGCCGTGGCCGAACGCGCGATGGACAGCAACGACCTCGAACGCGAACGCGGGATCACCATCCTGGCCAAGGCCACCTCGGTGGAATGGCACGGCACGCGCATCAACATCGTCGACACCCCCGGCCACGCCGATTTCGGCGGCGAGGTCGAGCGCATCCTGTCGATGGTCGATGGCGTGGTCCTGCTGGTCGACGCCGCCGAGGGCCCGATGCCCCAGACCAAGTTCGTCACCGCCAAGGCGCTGGCACTCGGGCTGCGCCCCATCGTGGTCCTGAACAAGGTGGACAAGCCCGACGCCGAACCCGACCGCGCGCTGGATGAGGTGTTCGACCTGTTCGCCGCGCTCGACGCGAACGAGGATCAGCTCGACTTCCCGCATCTCTACGCCTCGGGCCGTGCCGGCTGGTGCGACGCCGATCTCGACGGGCCGCGCAAGGACCTGCACGCGCTGTTCAACCTGATCGTCAACCACGTCGCCCCGCCCAAGCAGCTCAAGCACGTGGACGAGGATTTCCGCATGCTGGCCACCACGCTCGGCTCGGACCCGTTCGTCGGCCGCCTGCTGACCGGTCGCGTTGAATCGGGCCGCCTGAAGGCCGGCGCGACGGTCCACGCCCTCAGCCGCCATGGCGAACAGATCGAACGCTTCCGCGTCTCCAAGATCCAGGCCTTCCGCGGCCTCTCGCTGCAGGAAATCGACGAGGCGCAGGCGGGCGATATCGTCACGCTCTCGGGCATGGCCAAGGCGACCGTGTCCGACACCATCTGCGCGCTGGCCGTCGAAGACCCGATCCCGGCCCAGCCCATCGACCCGCCGACCATCTCGGTCACCTTCGGCATCAATGACAGCCCGCTGGCGGGCCGCGACGGCAAGAAGGTGCAATCGCGCGTCATCCGCGAACGCCTTATGAAAGAGGCGGAATCGAACGTCGCCATCAAGGTCACCGACACGCCCGGCGGCGAGGCCTTCGAGGTCGCGGGCCGCGGCGAATTGCAGATGGGCGTTCTGATCGAGAACATGCGCCGCGAAGGGTTCGAACTGTCGATCTCCCGCCCACAGGTCATCCTGCGCGAGGAAAACGGCGTCACGGTCGAGCCCATCGAAGAGGTCACGATCGACGTCGACGACGACTACACCGGCGCGGTGATCGAGAAACTGACCGGCCCCCGCAAGGGCGAACTGATCGAGATGAAGCCGGCCGGCGCGGGCAAGACCCGCATTGTGGCGCTGGTCCCCTCGCGCGGTCTCATCGGCTACCATGGCGAGTTTCTGACCGACACGCGCGGCTCGGGCGTGCTGAACCGCGTGTTCCATTCCTGGGCGCCGCACAAGGGCGCCATCCCGGGCCGTCGCGCGGGCGTTCTGATCTCGATGGAAAACGGCACCTCGGTGGCCTACGCGCTCTTCAACCTCGAGGATCGCGGGCGCTTCTTCATCGGCCCGCAGGAGGATGTCTACCAGGGCATGATCCTGGGCGAGCACTCGCGCGAGAACGACCTCGAGGTGAACCCGCTCAAGGGCAAGAAGCTGACCAACGTGCGCGCGTCGGGCAAGGATGATGCCGTCACCCTCACCCCGCCGGTCCGCATGTCGCTGGAAGAAGCCATCGCCTATATCGACGATGACGAACTGGTCGAGGTCACGCCCAACGCCATCCGCCTGCGCAAACGCTATCTCGACCCGCACGAGCGCAAGCGCCAGGCCCGCGCGACGGTCTGATCCGCGACGATTTCGCCAAGGGCCGCTTGACCCAACCCAAGCGGCCCCGCAATCTGCGTGCATGAGGAAACGCGGCACTCCGGACAGGCAGACGCGCGCCGCGGTGGCGGCTTGCGCGTTTTTCCTGGCCACGCCGGCGCAGCCGCAGCCCCTCGCCTGCCCGGACAGCAATGTGCTGGTCGAGGGCGCGGGGGAGGATACCGGGCGGATCTGCGCCATCGTCGCGGCCACGCAACGGCAGTTCGACCAATGCGGCGGCCTCACGATCCCCGAGGACATCGAGATCGCGATCAATCCCGATCTGGGCCTCAATTGCGTCGGCCTTTACCATTGTGGCGAGCACCGGATCGAGCTTCTGCCGCCCGACACCTATAATAACGACACGGCCATGTCGGCCACGGGCGAGTTTTCCATGATCACCCCGGGCGCCTATTTCGAAAGCGTCCTGCGCCATGAACTGGCCCATGCCGCGATGGACGACCTGATGGAGTGTCCCCTGCCGAATTGCCTGGTGGGACAGGAATACGTGGCCTACGCCCTCCAGATCGAGTTCCTGCCCGCGTCCGATCGCGACGCCTTTCTCGCCACACAACCCGAGGTCGCGCGCCCGATCTCGCGCGACGAGTTGCACCCGATGATCCTGTTCATGGCGCCGGGCCTCTTTGCGCGCAAAGCCTGGCTGCATTTCCGCGACCGCCCCGATCCCTGCGGCTTCCTGGGCCAGGTCGCGCGCGGCGAGGTGTTGCTCGACTACGAGCATTTCTGAGCCCAGAAACGCGAAAAAGCCGCAGGCATCCCCGCAGCTTTTTTATTCCAGGTCAGATGCTTGCGCGGCGACGCTCGGGCATCGCCTCAACTCTTCTTCGCCCCTCCGGCAAAGAGATGATCCATGTTCAACGACGGCTGATCGCAGCCCGCCTCGCCCACGATCCTGGCTGGAACGCCCGCCACCGTGGTGCAGGGCGGCACCTCGTGCAACACCACCGACCCGGCGGCCACGCGGCTGCAATGACCCACGTGGATATTGCCCAGAACCTTCGCACCCGCCCCGATCAGAACGCCATCGCCGATCTTGGGGTGGCGGTCTTCCTCTTCCTTTCCGGTCCCGCCCAGCGTCACGGAATGCAGCATCGAGACATTGTCGCCCACCACGGCCGTTTCACCGATGACGATGGAATGGGCATGGTCGATCATGATGCCCTTGCCGACCCGCGCGGCCGGGTGGATGTCGACCGAAAAGATCTCGGACATGCGCATCTGGATGAAATAGGCCATGTCCGCGCGCCCCTGCCGCCACAGCCAATTGGCCACGCGATAGGCCTGCACGGCCTGGAACCCTTTGAAGAACAACAAGGGCTGGATGTAACGGTGGCAGGCCGGGTCGCGGTCGTAGACGGCGGTGATATCCGCCCGCGCCGCCTGCCCAAGGCTGGGGTCGGCCGCGTAGGCGTCGTCCGCGATCTCGCGCAACAACTGCTCCGACATGTCGCCCGAGGCCAGCTTCTGCGCGAGGCGATAGGCCAGGGCGTCCTCGAGGCTTGCGTGATGCAGGATGCAGGCATGCACCAACCCGCCCAGAAGCGGCTCGGCCGCGATCGCGGCCTCGGCTTCGTCGGTGATCCGGCGCCAGACCGGGTCGAGTTCCATCGGGTGGCTGCGTGTCCGGGCCATGGTGCCCTCCTGTCATTCTCGCGCCCGACGCCATATAGCGCATCCCCGCTCTGCGGTCCAAGGTTGAATGGACAGAATGACGCAGAGGTGACCCGCCCTCTTCATCTTGGCTGAAAAACTCCCGCCGGAGGCATAAGCACCGCAAGGGGCTCGATGCCCCTTGCGGTGCTTCCCCCGGACGACGCGTGATACGCGGCGCAATCCCTCAGACCGGGTCCGGCAGCGACAATTCCGCGAAATGGGCCACCAGCCGCAGGGTGCCGCCCGTGAACTCGCCGCCCGTGGCGGTGATCTCCAATGCCGCGGGCGCCCAATAGACCTGCGGCGCGCCGGGTCCGTTGACCCACGAGTTCTGCGCCAATCCCAGCCCCGAGCCATAGCGCGCCAGGTCGCCCGCCACGCCGAGCGTCCAACTCGTCGCCGTCCCGGCGATCTCGGCCACGACCCGCCCGGTGACGCCGAAGGCAATGGCGCGGGCCGGGAAGGCGATGGGCGTCGTGACGGACGCCCCGGGCGTCAGCGCCACCTCCATCTCCACCGCCCGCATCGCCAGCGCCGCCCCCCCGGGCGAAAGCGTCAGCGCCCCCATCCGCCAGCCCGCCCCGTCGAACATCGCGGGTTCGCCCGCATCCAGCACCATCGCGCGCCAGCCCCGCCGGGCCGGTGCAAAGACCCAGCCGCCGCCCAGCGCGATGGCCACCGTCCCCGCCTGCCCGGCCCAGTCGTTCACCGCACCAACCGGCACGCCATAGCATGTCCCTTCGGGCGCCGAGGCCGGCGGCGTCACCTCGCTGACCGAGGCCAGCACCAGCTGCGTCAGCCCGTCCAGACGGCCCAGCGCCTCGTTCACGGTCACATGTTTCTGCGCCTGCGCGGGCGCCAGCATCGGAAGGCTCAGGTTGGGCGTGTCAGTCATTGATCTCGATCCTTGCAAACGGGCCCGGTCCGAACCGGTCGGAGACCTGGGCAACCTCGATGGAATAGGCGGGCGCGGTGCCATCGGCCCCGCGCATCGCGTCGGTATAGGTGAAGGCGCGGCTGCCCAGCGTCGCCTCACGGCGCAGCCCCCCGGCATCCACGATCCGCACCAGGTACATCTCGCTCGCCTCGCCCAGCGGCACGTCCAGCCCTTCCCAGCTGTCGGCGTCGATGCGCGAGCGGCGGATCCACGTGACCTCGCGCGCGGCCCCCACCCGCCGACTGCGCAGATGCGCGGGGCTGTAGGGTCTGAGGCCCACGCCCTCGAAGGCCAGCACCTTCTCGGTATAGCTGGCATCGTCGAGCGCGCGGCGCGCCGGCCCCACGCGCCAGTAGCGCGCCAGCCCACGGGCCGAGGCGGGCAGATCGACCTGCCCCACCGCCCCGTCGAGCAGGACGAAAAGGCTCCCCTCCGGCCAGATCGGGGGCATGTCGGCATCTGTGCCCTGCTGACCGCGCAGGCGCAGCCCGATCTCCCACAACTCGGGGCCGACCAGCGTCGCGTCGCGGAACTGGATCACCTCCCAGCCCGCGCCGTCCCCCGCCCCGATCGCGGCGAGGTTCGCGCCGTTGAGCACCGCCTCCGCCTCGGCCGAGGACAGCGCGCCGGTGGCGATCCGCACGCGCACCGCGCCCGAGCGGTCCCAGATGCCGGGTTTCACCGCGAAAAGCGGGGTCTCCAGCGTGCCCGCAACCGCCCCCTGTTCGACCAGCTTGTTCAACTCGAACCCGTCCGGGCCGGGCGCAGCGTAAACCGCCGCCGACCCGGGCCAGGGATCGGCCGCGACCGCGATATGGGGCGCGTGCGCGACCTCGTCGCCGGTCAAGTGCGGCAGGTCGAGGAAGATGGAGGAAACCGGCAGCGGCGGCACGAACAGTGATTGGCTGATCGCCTCTTCGACCTCGTCGGAGGGGTCGGTCGTCGTCGGTTCCACCCGCACGGCCTCGATCTGCCGCAGCGCCCCCGCCTCGACCCGGTCGATGCGCCATGTGCTGCCGTCCTCCAGCGCCACCATGTCGCCCGCGCCGAGCGACCGGCGCGAGGGCGGCAGCGCCAGTTTCACCACGTCGCGTGCCACCCGCGCCTCGGCCAGCCAGCGTTCGGCGATGGCCTGCCCCTCGGGGCCGGTCAGCGCCATGGGCAGGTTGGAGTCGTTGACCACGTCCGCCCCGTCGCCGGGATGCACGGCCTCGGAGACGCGTGCCTCGTAAGCCGCCTCGGCCTCGGTATAGCCGATGCGCAGGCGGCCCAAGGTCTCGGCCTCGGGGGCACGGATGCGGGTAAGCCCGCTTTTTCCGTCCTCGTCGATGGCGGTGCTCTCCCCCTCGATCACCGCGGCGGGGCGCGATGGCAGGGGCAGGAAAACCAGCTTGCCCTCCCGCTCCACCGCGTGGAAGCCGTGCGCCAGCATCAGCGATTGCAGCCGCGCGCGGGCCGGTTCGGTTTCCCCCGACAGGTGCCCGCGGACAAGGCCATGCAGGCGCGAGACGTCATAGTCCTCGGCCCCCAGCCCGGCGCTTTCGCAGATCTCGGCCACCACCAGGTCCAGCGGCGCGGCATCGAGCCGCCCGGTCAGCCAATGACCCCGGCGCCAGTTCTCGCCATCCGACCAGCGCGCGCGGTCGTTCGGGAAGGCCGGCCAGGGTCTCGCGTCCCAGGCCCAGGCATGGGCATGGTCCATCTCCAGCATCGGGCCGCCATAGATCTCGGAGACCGGATTGGTCGCCAGATCGTCCCAGTAGGACAGGACCGCACGCAGGTATTGCGCCTGCATCAGATCATCCCGCCGCCCGTTGGAGTGGCGCGGCATCGCGCTTTCGGCGCTCTTGGCGTCGAGAAAGGCGTTGGGCTGGTTCGCACCCTTGTCGATGGCCGCGCAGCCGAACTCGGTGAAACGGATGGGTTTCGAGCGCGGCACCCAGGGGGTCGAGGACGCATCGCTGATGAGCGCGACATCCGCGATCAGCAACGCTTCGGCATCGGTTCCGGGCGCGCGCATGTCGACCGGGTAGAGGTTGACCGTGTCGCGATCCGGCCGAAAGGTAAGCTGAACCTCCTGCCACGTGCCGTCGGCGGTAAAGAGCTGCCGGTGATGGGCGCCGTCGAAATAGTTCAGGCTCGCGGTTTCCGGCGCCCCCGAGGCCGACTTGACCAGCAGGCGGAAGGTATAGAGCGCCCCGGGAACGACATCGAGATTGGCGTAGCAGTAGGACGCGCCGGACAGGCCGAAGACGCGCGAGGCAAAGCGTCCGGCATCGTTGACGGCGACGCGATCCTCAATGCCCATGGCGGTTGCGCGAAAGGTGTCCGACAGGGCGTCGCCCGCGTCGAGGATGTCGCCCTCGACACCGCGACGGCGGTCGTAGTGGCGCTGCTCCCACCAATCGCGCAATGCCTTGACCCGGAACACCCAATCCTTGCCGAAAAGCCCATCGGTGATCGGCACCCGGCGCTGCGCGGCGCGGGCCTCGGCGCTCGGGTAGTACCAGTCGCCGCCCTCGCCGCCCTCGATATTGGCGCGCAGGTAGGCAAGGTCGTGGATCGTGTTCCACTCGGCCGCATCGGCATGGTCGTGCCCGTCGCGCCAGTCGGCCACGGGCATGTAATTGTCGATCCCGATGAAATCGATGTTCTCGTCCGCCCAGAGCGGATCGAGATGGAAATACACGTCGCCCGAGCCGTCCTGCGGGTGGTAGCCGAAATATTCCGACCAATCGGCGGCATAGGTCAGCCTGGCCTCTGGCAGAAGCGTGCGCACCTCGGCGGCAAGATCGCGGAGCCGGTCCACCGCCGGAAAGCCCAGGGCGTCGCGCATCTGGGTCAGGCTGCGCATCTCGGAACCGATGCAGAAGGCCTCGACGCCGCCCGCCGCCGCACAGAGCGCGGCGCAGTGCAGGATGAAGCGCGAATAGGACCATTCGTCAGGGCCGTGATAAGCGACCCTGCCCTCGGTCACCGTGAAATCGGCAGCCGTGACCGTGCCGAAGAAGAACGCGGTGGCGACGGCGTTGGCGGCGGTGCCATCGGGGCCGCCCGGCTGGCCGGGGGCAAGATCGCCGGTGATGCGCCCGCGCCACGGCAGATGCGCCTGCTCGGCCCCGCCCCACGGGTCGGGCATGCCGTTGCCTTCGAGGATTTCCATCAGCAGGAAGGGGTAGAACATCACCTCCTGCCCGCCGTCGCGAACGGCGGTGATGGCCTCGATCACGCTTTCATCCGCGGGCGTGCCGCCGTAGATCGGCCGCCCCTCGGCGTCGCGGGCGATCTCTTCGGCTTGCCTGCGCTCCAGCGAACCGACGGTCCAGGGATGTTTCTTCGTCTTGCGGTCGCGGTCCTCGGCCTTGGGTTTCACCGTGCAGGCCCCCGCGCGCAGGTCGTCGCCGAACCACGAATAGATCAGCGAGACCGATGTGAGGTTGGGCAGCGTGTCGCGCAGCGTGGCCAGCGATTGCGAAAAATCCGACAAGCCGCCCTCGGCTGAGACATTGGCCGCCCCGCCCGACCCGAGCGCGCCGTCATAGGCGACGCGGCTGGTGGAGAGCGCGTATTCCCCCGTGCCCGGCATCATCGCCACGGCCCGGATCATCTCGGCGGCTTGCGGGGTGTGGGGGGCCTCGACCCGCGGGTTGCGCACCACCTCGAAGGCGAATTGCGGCACGCGGTTGCCATAGGGCGAGAGGTCCAGGTCCTCGAACACGACATAGGCGATGCCGCGATAGGCCGGCACCTCGCCCGCGCCTTCGACCGCCTCGATCAGCGGGTCGGGCAGCTGGTCCTCGCCGCCCTTGTGCAGGCGCATGGTGACGGTCTCGCGGTCGATCTCGACCCCGTCGGCCCAGATCCGGCCCACGCGCGCGATCTCGCCCTCGCAGAGCGCGACGGCAAGGCTGACGGAATAGGAATAGCGGACGGTCTTGGGCTGCGGGGCCGCGCCCTTGCTGCCGCCCGATTTCTTGCGGTGCTCGACGAATTGCGTGGCCCAGATCACCTGACCGCCTAGGCGCATCCGCCCGAAAAGCCGCGCGACGGGCGCGCCCTCGCCCGCGCCGGTGATGCGAAAGCGCTCGACGCGGCCCTGTTCGATCGCCTCGGAGCCCGCGCCCATCAGGCGTTGGTCGATCACGCGGCCGATCGTGGCGCCAACGGCGCGGCCCAGAACCGCGCCCGTCAGGCCGAAGACCGAGGCCTGCGTCATGCCGCCAAGGGCCGCGCCCGCCGCCGAGAGGAGGAGTGTCGCCATGTCTCAGATCCTTTCAGGAAAGGCGAAGCGCGCCACGACGCGCCGCGCCCAGGGGCCGGTCAGGCGCGTCTCGACGACGCCATGGCCCGACCAGGCGTGGATGAAGCTGGCCCGGCCCGGTGCGGCCTCGGCCTGAACGCCCATGTGTTTCGCGACGCAGCCCGCCCGCATCCGGAACAGGAGCACGTCGCCGGGTGCGGCCTCGGCCGCGGGTTTCTCGGTCATGTGCCGCCGCGCGGCCTGCCAGAGCCGTTCCTCGCGGCCTGCCTCGGACCAGTCTTGCGTGTAACCGGGCACCGGTTCGGGCAGCGCGCCGAAGCGGTCGCGCCAAAGCCCGAGGATCAGGCCCAGGCAATCCGTCCCCGCCCCCCGGCACGAGGCCTGGTGCAGGTAGGGCGTGCCCAGCCAGCCGCGCGCGGCGGTGACGATCTCGGGCGCGCTCATCTGCGAGAGCCGCCGAAACTGTCGGAGCGCCGCGAGGGGTGCGCGGCCATCCAATCCTCGCCGGGAATGTCGGGAAAGCCGCGGAAATTCAGCAAGTTCGCGAATTTCAGCTTGCAGGTCTCCATCCGCTTGTCGCAGCCGGCGCTCAGACGCAGGGGCGTGCCCGGTGTCACCTCGGCGCGCAGGCTGTCCCAAAGTTCCACCCGGCGGTTCCCGTCTTCGTCCAGCCGATCCCGCTTGATCGCCCCGCCAAGGCCCGCGCCGGGGCCGTCCTGAACGCGCAGAAGGCCCCGTTCGAACCAACGCGGCTCGAAGGGCAGCGCGCCGTCGAAGGTGAAGACGCGCGCGTTCTCGACGGCGATGGGCGCGGCCTCGGTCCCGTAGCCGGGGGTGGACAGGTCGAAGCGGCAGGCCGCGTCGCCCAGAACGGCGGAACAGGCGCGCTGGTAGACGCGCCCCTGCGGCCGGTTCAGCGCCTCGGACAGGCCCCGCAACTCGGCGGTGAAGGCACCCTCGCCCCGGCTGATCTCGCCCAGCGTGCCACGAAATGTCAGCGCGCGGTTCTCGGGCGCGGCCCATTGTACCAGCCACGCCTCGATCCGCGCGCCGTCGAAGCGGCCCGCCTTGATGTCCTCTTCGGTGACGGCGGCATCCGACAGCGCGCCGACGGCCTCGGTATTGTCGACCGCAAGGCCCGTGGTCTGGCTCAGCGCCGCCGCCGACAGGCCCGTGCCCGCGCGAAAGGTGACCCCGTCGAAGCTCAGGTCGCGGTCATGGTCGGTGAAGCCGTAGCTGACGCCATCGGCGCGGGTCAGCTTCCAGCAGCGCGCGACGCCGGTCGTGCCGGTCGCCAGATGCGCGTCGAGCCCCTCGACCCCGCTCATAGCCGGATCTCCACCACGGGCACGCTCAAGGCCTCGCCCGCCTGGAAGGAGGCGACGCTGGCCTGGATCGTGTCGGTGTCGAAGCGCACGGGCACGTCGAATTCGAAGCCAGCCGTCACCTCTTCGCCGGCCTCGGGGGCGTCGGCGAAGGTGAGGATCCCTGCCGCGTGATCGACGGTGTAATGGACGCCCTGCACCAGTTCCTCGGCCGAGACACCGGCAAGCACCGTGCCTTGCACCGGCTTGGCGATGGGGCGGTCATAATGGATGTCGCCCGATGCATAGCGTTTCGACAGGGGAAAGGTCGTCGTCACCCCGTCGCCCGTGCCGATCCGCTGGTCGCGGAAGGCCGGCGTTTCCGAGGGCAGGCAGGATTTGAAATCCGACCAATCCTTCCAGCGGAACCCGTAAAGCTGCCCGCGCCGCGCCTCGAAAAACGCGATCAGCCGCGCGATATCGTCGAGCGAGCGCATCGCCACGCCCGCGTCATAGCGGCGGCGCGACTGCGCCCAGGGGGTGTTGCGTTCCTCGAACCCGTTGGTCAGCGTCACCACCTCGGTGCGCCGCTCGGGCCCGCCGACCGAGCCGAAGCTCAGGTTGGCGGGAAAGCGAACCTCGTGAAATCCCATGTTTCCTGGCCTTTCTCAGCGATTGCGCTGGCCACGCGCCAGCGCGCGGCCCATCTCGGCGGCGATCTGGCTCTGGCTGCGGCGGAAGCCCTGCACATCGGGCGTGGTGATGTTCATGGTGACGGAAACGGCCCCGCCGCCACCCGCCGCCTGCACGCCGAGCCGCCCGTCCGGGCCGCGCGTCAGCGGCATGATCGCCTCGGGTCCGGCCTCGCCCATAAGGCCCAGGCCGCCACGCATGGCGAAGGGCGTCGGCCCGCTGACCACGCCGCCGCGCGCAAAGGGCGTGACGCGACCGCCGGAAAAGGCGCCGCCTTTCTCGAAGGGCAGGATCGAGGACATCAACCCGTTGATCCCGTTGGAAATCACCCCGCCGATCGCGGTCTGAACCGGGCGCATCGCGGCGTTGTAGGCGGCGTCGATCATGCTGGTCGCGACGGTGCGCAGCGCGTCCGACAGGCGCATCCCGTCGAACACCAGCCCGTCGAAGGCGCGCCGCAGCCCGCCGCCGATGGCGCGGCTCATGCTCTGCACCTCGCGGTTGGTGTAGAGCATCGCGCCCTGCATCCCCTCCAGCTCCGCCTGGAAGGCCGCGGCGATGGAGGTCGCGCCGGACAGCGTCGTCTCCAACTCCGCGATCTGCGCCTCGAACCCGTCGAGGTCGTCACTCATGTCGGCCATCGGCCCTCTCCTTTTCGGTTGGCTGGTCGGGGAAGCGCGCCAGCAGCGCGTCCAGCGTGTCGCGGCGCATCGGCGCGGCGCCGGTCCCCTCGCCCAGCATCAGAAGCAGTTCCGCGGGGGTCAGCGCCCAGAACTCGGCCGGGCGCAGGCCGAGGCCCTGGATGCCCGCCCGCATCAGGGCGGGCCAGTCGAAGCCGGCCCGCGCCCTCATTCCGCCCCCCGGAAGGCCAGCGCCAGAAGCCGCGCGGCGACCCGCGCAGCCTCGATCACGCCGCCTTCGATCTCGGCATGGGCGAGGTCACGCAGATCGCCCTGCCAGCCGCCGCCGCGCAGCCCCGCGCAGATCAGCGCAAGGACATCGCCCGCGCGCGGTCCCTCGCCCTCGAAGCGTTCGACCAGCGCCGGCAGGCTGCCCGCGCCAAGACGGTCCTCCAACTCGGCCAGCGCGCCGAGGGTCAGGCGCGCAACATGGCGCTGGCCGTCGATGACCAGCGCGACCTCACCGGCATGGGGGTTGGCCATGGTCCCGCGCCTCAGATCGCGGTGAAGGTCAGCGCGCCGGCCGAGGCCATGGCCATCTCGTAGCTGGCCTCGCCGTCATGCGACCCGGCATATTCGATCGAGGTGATCTGGAACGGCCCCTCGATGATGCCGAAATCGGGGATGACGACCTGGAAATCGGGCAATTCGCCCGACCAGAAGATCGCCCGCGCGCGTTCGTCCGTCGTCGCGTCGCGAAACACGCCCGAGCCCGAGATCGCCGCCGTACGGACACCCGCGCCGGACAGCAACTCGCGCCAGCCGCCGGTGGATTCCAGGCTGGTCACATCCACCGTTTCGGCGTTGAAGCTGAGCCGCGTGGCGCGCAGCCCGGCGATGGTCTCGAACTGGCCCGAGCCGTCCATGTCGACCTTGACCAGCAGATCCTTGCCGCTTTGAGCAGTCATATCTTTCTCCAATTTTGAAAATGGGTTGTAATGCGTTCTTCAAGCATCACGCGAGGTCGATTCTGGCGCGAAACCAGATCTCGATCTCGCGCCGTTCGCCCGAGTGGCGGGCCCGCGCCCGCAGGAAATCGAGGCTGACGAGATGCCCGCGCGAAAGGCTCAACGCGGCCCCGTCCAGCGCGTCGGAAATCGCCACGGCAAGCGTCTTGGCGGTGGCGAAGCCCGCCCCGTCGGTGATGACCGAAACGGGCAGATCGTGGACCGCCCCGGCCCCGGTCTTGTCGGCCCGCGCCCGCGCGCGTTCGGGCCCGAGGCTCACGTAGAGCGAGGGCACGGGACCGGGCGGCAGCGCGTCATGGATCGCGCCGTTCGACAGCGCGACGACGGTCGGATCGCCCGAAAGCGCGGTGAAAATGGCCGTTTGAAGGGCCTCGCTGGCGGCATAGCTCATGCGCCCGTCTCCTCCTTGGCGAAACACAAAAGGTGGCGGCCCGTGGCGTCGGCCTCGGTCACCGCCTCGATGCGGAAGATCCGCGCGCCCTCGCGAAAGCGCATCTCTGCCGTGGGGCGCGACGGCGCGCCGGGCGGGGCTGCGCGAATGGTGATCTTCAACGCCAGTTCCGAGGCCGCGTCGGCCTCGCGCCCGGCGCCGCGGGGCACGACCTCGGCCCAGAGCTTGCCAAGCGCCGCCCAGCTTTCGGTGAAACCGCCCGCGCCGTCGGGCACCCGGTTGGGCGCCTCCAGCGTCAGGCGGCGCGACAGGACAGGCGCGCTCATGCCCCCGCCCCCCGCAGCCGGACCGAGCGATGCGGCTCGATCAGGACGGAGACGGCAAAGGGGATGCCCGCGTCGGTGTTGATGTTCTGGCCATAGAACTCGCCCGCCAGCAGGATCAGCGCCTGCATCAGGTCGGCGGGCATAAGCGGCCAGTCATCGGCGTAACCGGCCATGAACTCGATCTCGGCCGACCCACCCAGCGAGATCGTGGGCAGGCGCGCGGCCGTCGCGGTCAGTTGCGGGCGGTGCGCGTCCTCGACAAGGTGATAGGCGGCGGGGTCGACCACCGTCTCGGACCCGTTGCGCCCGACCAGCCGCACCTCCTCGATGGAGGAGACGGGCGCGATCGGCAGCCGGTGCAGCCCGTCCTCGGACCAATGCATCACGGTCAGGAGAAAGCGACGGGAAAACAGTGCCTTGCCGGTGCGCGCCTCGATGGCCGAGGCCGCCGCGCGCAGGCAGCTTTCCAGCCGCGCATCCTGGTCCGCGTCATCGGTGAAGCCGCGTGAAAGGCGCAGGTGATCTGCCAGGGCGGCAATGGGTAGGATGCCACTTTGCACCGTGGTCAGTTCGACCATCATCATGGGAATCATCTCCGGGATATCCTGCTCGGGGCCATGGGGCGCCGGGAATTGGTGTTGTTATGCGGGGACTTGGCCTCGCGATGCGGGGATCGTCTTGGGGTGACGGCGACGGCGTGCGCTGCTCATGCGGGGAGACGCGCAGCTGGATCGCCCCCCGTCGCCGCCGTCCCCGCCCCGGCCGGAAATGGCGCGGGGCGAGGAACCTTGGGGGCAAGCCCGAGGGGTTACGACGCGCCGAACTTCATCAGCTTGATCGCGGCAAAGTCGGTCACGTCGCCGCCGACACGCTTGGTGGCGTAGAACAGGACATGCGGCTTGGCCGAGAACGGGTCGCGCAGCACGCGCAGGTCGGGGCGTTCGGCGATGGTGTAGCCCGCGCCGAAATCACCGAAGGCGATGGCGGTGGCGTCGGACGCGATATCGGGCATGTCCTCGGCGATCAGCACCGGGTAGCCCATCAGCCGGGCCGGTTCGCCCTGCGCGAGGCCGTCGGACCACAGGAAGCGGCCGTCGGCATCCTTCATCTTGCGCACGGCGCCTGCGGTCTTGGAATTCATCACGAAGCTCGCATTGGCGCGGTAGCGGGCCCCGAGCGCATAGACCAGATCGACGATCGCATCCGCGGGGTTGGTGGCGTCGAAATCGCCGTCCGTGCCGGTCGCGACATAGCCAAGGCTGCCCCAGGCCCAGCTGGCATTGGCGACCATCGGGTGGGTCAGAAGGCCGGTGGGCTTGCCCGAGCCGTTGCCGTTGATGAAGGCGTCGGCCTCGGCGCGGGCGAACTTGTCGGCGATGCGGGCGGCGAGCCAGCCCTCGATGTCGAAGGCCGCATCGTCCAGCAGGCGCTGGCTGGCCTTGGGAAGCGCCGAAAGCTCGTGCAGCGGGATCGAGATGCGCTCGATCTGCGGCGTGCCGGTCTCGCCCGTGGCGGTGGCCTCGTCGGCCCAGCCGGCCCCGGCCTCGGTGGTGTCGATCAGCACGTCGAAGCTGCTGGCCTCGACGGCCACGACATTGGCGATGGCGCGCAGGCTGGAGGCCGAGCGCAGGACCGACTGGATCGTTTCGGCCGTCTGCGGGTCGACGAGGTAGCCGCCCTCGGCATTGACGGCGGTGTTCATCGACTTGCCCTCAAGCTCGAGGCCGCGCAGCGCGTCATCTTCGCCGCAGCGCAGGTAGGTCGACAGCGCCTTCTTGTGCGGCGCGCCGGTGTCGATCTCGGTGGCCAACGCGGGGCGGGCATGGCTCATGGTCTTGGTGGTCAGCATGGAAATCCGCTCTTCCTGTTTTTGAAGCTTCACTTGCATTTCATCTTGAAACTGGCTGATTTCATTCATGAAACCGGCAATCGCCGATTTCACCTCAGCCAGCGAGGCCGAAGGTTCCGTCTCGGTCATCACGAACACCTCTCTTACGGTGGGATCAGCGGGCCGTACGCGCCGCCAGTTTGCGGCGGGCGTCCTCGAACACCGTCGCCAGGTCACGCAGGTCGCTGGCCTTGGCGGCGGGCGCCGTGGCCGCGGCAACCCGCGCCTCGGGGAGCATGGGGAAGGTCACGAGCGACACCTCCCACAGCTCCACTTCCGACAGGAGACGCTGCCCCTTGTCGTTCTTGTGGGCGCGCACCGTGCGATAGCCGATGCTCAGCCCGTCAATCGCGCCTGCCTCGATCAGGGCCGCGGCCTCGCGGGCGCGGGCGACGTCATCCAGCAGGCGGCCCGTCACGAACAGGCCCTTGGCGTCCTCGGCGACCGTGTCCCAGATGCCGATGGGTTCGCGCGGGTCATGCTGCCAGAGCATCTTGACCCGGCGATCGGCGCTCAGGCTGCGGGCGTAGGCGCCGGGCTCCACCACGTCGCCGCCCTGGTCCGCCGCCCCGAAAAGCGAGGCGTAGCCTTCGATCCGCACGCCGTCCTTCAGGGTCAGATCCGCGTCGAAGCGGCAGAACTTGGTCTCAAGCCCTGTTTCGAAAAGTCCATTCATTTCCGTCTCCTATCCGCCGACATTGAGGTTCAGCAGGTGGTTGATGCCCTGGGCGAGGATCACGCTGACGACGCCGAACACCGCCAGCCAGAGCCGCTTTTCCAGCCGCTCCAGCGCGGTTTCGATGCCCTGAAGGCGAAAGCTCAGCGCCTGCCAGCGTTCTTCCAGAACCCGTTCATTCGCCTCGATCCGGGCGTTGGCGGCGTCGAAAGGCGCGTAGAGATAGCGCGAGCCGCCCGTCGCCTCGCGGCCACTCATGCCTCCTCCGGGCGCTCGGGCAGGCCGAGCATGCGGCGTTTCTCTCCCTCCGTCAGGAAATCGGCCTCGGCCACGCGGCGCCATTGCGCCTCGCGCTCGACCGAGAGCGCCGGGACCTGGTCGAGGTCGGGCTTGAGGTCGATCGGCTCGCCCCCCAGCCCCGAAAGCCAGAAGGACAGCGTCGCCAGCACCTTCTGCGCCAAGGGCAGCACCGTGAGGCGGTAGAAGGCGCGGTTGGCCTCGGCGTAATTGGCGTAGGTCGCATCGCCGGGGATGCCGAGTAGCATGGGCGGCACGCCGAAGGCCAGCGCGATGTCGCGGGCGGCGGCCTCTTTCGTTTTCTGGAACTCCATGTCCGAGGGGCTGAACCCCATCGGCTTCCAATCCAGCCCCCCCTCCAGCAGCATCGGACGGCCCGCGTTGCGCGCGCCCTGGTGGTGGCTTTCCAACTCCATCTGCAGGCGGTCGAACTGGTCCTGCGTCATCGACCCGGCCCCATCCACGCCGCGATAGACGATGGCGCCCGAGGGGCGGGCAGCGTTGTCGAGCAGCGCCTTGGACCAGCGCGCGGCGGCGTTGTGGACGTCGATGGCGGTGGCGGCGGCCTGGATCGGGGCGAGACCGTAATGGTCGTCCTGCGGGTGGAAGCCCTTGATATGGCAGATCACCTCGGGCGCGTAGCGGTGCTTGCGGCTGCCGACGGTGTAATCATAGGCCATGGGCCAGCCATCGGCGCCGGGGACCAGCGCCATGCGGTCCGAGCGCAGGACATGCAGCTCGACCGGCCAGCCGGGTTCGGGCGTGACGGCCTCAATGTAGGCGTTGCCCGACAGCATCAGTTGGGCGAAGGCGGCCTCGAGCAACTCGGCCCGGCCCTGGCCCGCATTGGGCCGCGCGATGAGGCCCAGCGCGGGGTGGGTGTCGTAGCGGCGCATGCTGTCCTGCGCCACGATGGGCAGGGCAGCGGCAGCCTCGGCGATCAGGCGGACGGCGCGGTAGCCGACCGGGTTGCCGAGAAAGCCGTTCTTCGTCAGCGAAACCGTGTCGCGCGGGGACCAGGCGACGCGGCCCGCGCTGCCCCAGACGGCGACGCGCGCGCTGGCCGAGGCCTTGCGCTCGGGCGTCTGGGGTTCGTTTTTCCTCAGGAAATCCAAAACCATGCGCTTACTCTCCTCAA
Source organism: Maritalea mobilis (assembly GCF_019800885.1). Taxonomy (GTDB): domain Bacteria; phylum Pseudomonadota; class Alphaproteobacteria; order Rhodobacterales; family Rhodobacteraceae; genus Roseibacterium; species Roseibacterium beibuensis. The sequence continues at coordinate 109,911 of NZ_JAHVKE010000001.1, read as the reverse complement.
GCCATGCGAATAGGCGCGGCGACCGGGTGGTGCCGCGTGACGGGCGCCGGGGCGCCGTCGGGTCAAATGTGGGTCAGAGCCCGCGGATCGCGGGGGTCAACTGGCGGGCGGCGGGCGCGATCAGCCCATCGGTCAGCGCCCAGACGAGCGCATCGAGCCGGTCAGGGCTGCGCCCGCCCTGGTAGCCGGTCAGCGTCATGCGGCACATCTCGTCTTCCAACTCGGGCAGGCTGCCCAGATGCGCGACGCGCCCCTGTTCGTAGAGCGCGGCGACGGGCTCGGCGCGGGCGGCCTTGCCACGGGCGGCACGCACGGCGCGGTAATTCACCAGCGGGTCCACCTGCCGCATCAGCGTTTCGACGAGATCGCCGCCCTGGTTCACCTCGGCCACCATGCGGGCGGCGTCGTGGCGGTGATAGGCGGCGCTGGCGGCCTCGGCCCATTCCGTCGGGCTGACGGCGCGCAGGCTGCAGTCCTCCAGCACCACGGCGCGCCAGTCCCGCACCGGCCCCTGTTCGACGATCCCGACCACGACGATGCCGCAGGCGTCCGAGGCATCGTGGCCCGTGACCGGCGGGTCGACGGCGACGATCACGCGCATGCCCTCGGGGTAGACCCCGGTGCGTGTGCGGTCGATCTGCGCCCGTTGCCACAGCGCGCCCTCGACATCGTCCAGAAGCTCGCCCGCCAGTTCCTGCCGCCCCAGCCGGGTGCCGGCATAGCGCGCCTGCACTTCCTCCAGGAAGGAGGGGGCGAGGAAGGCGCGGTTGGCCTCGGTCGGCGCGTGGGTCATCACCGTCGAGGGCCGCGCCAGCAGGTCCTTCAGCGCGGGCACGTTGCGCGGCGTGGTGGTGACCACGGCCTGCGGGTGCTGGCCGAGGCGAAGGCCGAATTGCAGCATGTCCCAAGTCTCCTGCGCGTTGGGCCACTTGGCCAGTTCATCGGCCCAGGCGGCGTCGAATTGCGGGCCGCGAAGGGCCTCGGGGTCGTGGGCCGAAAACAGCCGCGCCTCGGCCCCGTTCGGCCAGAGCAGCATCCGTTCGGACGCCACCCAGCGCGGTTTGCGGTCGGGGGGAGAGCAGGCGAGGATCCCGCTCTCCCCTTTCACCATCACGGCCAGCGCCTGATCGTAGGTTTCACCAATCAGCGCCACGCGGCGGGCGCGGCCCGGGTCGCGCGGGCCCGAGCCCTCGACCATGGACCGCACCCATTCGGAGCCGGCGCGGGTCTTGCCCGCGCCGCGCCCGCCCATGACAACCCAGCTGCGCCAGTCCCCGTCCGGCGCCAGCTGGTGCGGCAGCGCCCAGAACTCGAAGAGCCAAGGCAGCGCCGCCAGCGCGTTGTCACTCAGGCTGTCCAGAAACGCCGCCTGCGCCTCCTGCGTCGCGGAGGCAAGCGAGCCGAAAGTCGATCTCGGCGCGCGCCCCGTCGAGGTCGAGCATGCATCCGTTTCGGTCGGCGCCGAATCTCTTGCTTCCTGCAGCACGGGCTTTCTCCTGCATCTCCATGGTGAACATCAGGGCGTTGTTCATCGCCTTGACGTCCTTCATGACTTCCTTTTCCCCGGTCTCCGGCATGCTCTTGAGCACGCGGACGGTGTCCCTGAGCGCTTCGATCGTGGTTTCGAACGCCTCCATGGCGTAGGCGACGACCTTCTCCGCCTGGTCCAGGGTGAGTTCGAGTTGAATGTTTTCGGTCATTGAAATGTCCCCGTGGGTTGAAACCGCCTCCCGGGAACGAACAGGACATGAAAAAACGGCCCCAAGGGTTTCCCCCGGGCCGTTCACCCACGTCATCCAGCGTGCCTAAAGAGGTGCCATGGACCGTGCGCAGGGTCAAGAGTTTTTGTGTTTTCAAATGGTTAACACACGCACCGCACGGTAACGACTTGTTAACCCGGCCCCTGCTTCATCTTGGCAAGAAAACTCGAAAAGCGGCCACAGGCCGCCGCGCGCGGGCGGGGGTCAAGACCCCGCGCGCGCGCGACCCGTCCAGGGCCAAGCCCTTGATTTCACTGGTTGGCGCGTTCGGCCTCGATCTGCCGCCAGCGGGCGACATTCTCGTTATGCTCGGCCAATGTCTCGGCAAAGGCATGCCCGCCCGTGCCATCGGCGACGAAGAACACGTAGGGCGTTTCGTCGGGGTCAAGCGCCGCCTCGATCGCCGCGCGGCCCGGATTGGCGATGGGCGTGGGCGGCAGACCGTCGATGACATAGGTGTTGTAGGGCGTCTCGGCCCGCAGTTCCGAGGCGCGAATCCCCCGTCCCAGCACGCCCTGCCCGTTCGTGATTCCATAGATCACCGTCGGGTCGGTCTGCAGGCGCATGCCGCGGTTCAGGCGGTTGACGAAGACGCTGGCCACCTGCCGCCGTTCCTCGGGCACGCCGGTTTCCTTCTCGATGATCGAGGCGAGGATCAGCGCCTCTTCCGGGCTGGCCAGCGGCAGGCCGTCGACGCGGTTCTCCCATGCCTCGGCCAGGATCGCCGCCTGCGCCTCCTGCATCTGGGCCAGCAACTCGTTGCGGTCGGCCCCGCGGCGCATCTCGTAGGTGTCGGGGGCCAGCATCCCCTCGGGCGGGATCTCGGTCACCTCGCCGGTCAGGAAATCGGCGCGGTTCAACCCCTCGACGATCTGCCAGCTGGTCAGGCCCTCGGGGATCGCCACGCGGTAGAAATTGATCGAGTCGCTCTCGACCAGTTCGCGGTAGATCGCGGGGATCTCGTCGTCATAGGAGAAATCGGCCAGTTCGCGCAGCGCCTCTTCCCCCGGCACGCGTTCGCGCAGGCGCAACTCGCCCGTGCCGTCGATGCGCAGGACATAGGTGGCGAGGTAGCGGAAGGTCGAGGGGCCGCCGGTGGTCACGATATCGAGGATCTCGGCCATGGAGGCACCGGCCGGGATCTCGTAATTGCCGAAGCGCAAATCGCCCGCGCGGTCGGCATACTCGGTGCCGAGGCGGAAGATCATGGCGTTGGTGATGGCGCCCGCCTCTTCCAGCCCGGCCGAGACCTCGGACAGCGAGGCGCCGCGCGGCACCTCGTAGAAGACCGGCTGATCGAGCGGGCCCTCGGCCTCGAACTGGTGCTGTCCCCAGCCGATGACGCCCGCCAGCGCGATCAGCGCCACGATCAGAAAGCTCATCCCGTTCGCGGCAACGGATTTCCACATGGCCGGTTACACCTTGCCCATGATGAGGCAGGCATTGGTGCCGCCGAAGCCGAAGCTGTTGGATTGCACCGTGTTGATCTCGGCCTTGACCGCCGCATTGGCGCAGAGGTTGATCGACGTCTCGGCGGCGGGGTTGTCGAGGTTGATGGTGGGCGGGGCCACCTGGTCGCGCAGGGCGAGGATCGAGAAGATCGCCTCGATCGCGCCGGCAGCCCCCAGAAGGTGGCCGGTCATCGACTTGGTCGAGGACATCAGCACCTTGGAGGCGTGATCGCCCATCACACGCTCGACGGCGGCCAGTTCGATCGTGTCGGCCATGGTCGAGGTGCCATGCGCGTTGACATAGTCGATATCGGAGGCCTGTAGCCCCGCGCGTTTCAGCGCCGCGCGCATGGCGCGCTCGGCGCCTTCGTGATCGGGCGGCGGGGCGGTGATGTGATAGGCATCGCCCGACAGGCCGTAGCCGAGGATCTCGCCGTAGATCCTGGCGCCGCGCGCCTTGGCGTGTTCGTATTCCTCCAGCACGACGATGCCCGCGCCCTCGCCCATGACGAAGCCGTCGCTATCGGCATCCCAGGGGCGCGAGGCCTTGGTCGGATCGTCGGCGCGTTTGGTCGAGAGCGCCTTGCAGGCGTTGAACCCCGCGATGCCGATGCCGCAGATCGGCGATTCCGCGCCGCCCGCGACCATCACGTCGGCATCGCCCCACTGGATCAGGCGGGCCGCGTCGCCGATGGCATGCGCCCCGGTCGAGCAGGCGGTGACGACGGCGTGGTTCGGTCCCTTGAAACCGTAGCGGATCGAGACCTGACCCGAGACAAGGTTGATCAGCGCGCCCGGCACGAAGAAGGGCGACACGCGGCGCGGCCCCTTTTCGTTCAGGGTGATTGAGGTGTCGGCGATGGAACTCAAGCCCCCGATGCCCGAGCCGATCAGGACGCCGGTGCGCTCCAGCGCGTCGGTGTCTTCGGGCGTCCAGCCCGCATCCTTGATCGCCTGGTCGGCGGCGGCGAGGCCGTAGAGGATGAACTCATCGACCTTGCGCTGCTCCTTGGGCTCCATCCAGTCGTCGGGATTGAAGGTGCCGTTCGACCCGTCCCCGCGCGGCAATTCGCAGGCATAGGTGGTGCCATAGCCCGTCGTATCGAACCGCGTGATCGGGCCTGCGCCCGACTCTCCGGCCAACAGACGCGACCAGGTTTCCTCGACCCCGCAGGCCAGCGGCGTCACCAGCCCCAGCCCCGTCACAACCACTCGACGCATGTTTCTCGCCCCTTCGTTCGAAACTCCGCGTCCTGATACCGTCAGAGGGGGACCGGGGGCAATCCCCTGCCCGACCTGACCTCGGCAAGGATGCGCTTGCCCTGCAAACGAAATCCGGTCGGAAACGAAAAACGGCGCCCCGGGCGGGACGCCGTTTTCCGAACTTCGATCAGGACAGGCGCTTACTGCGCTTCCTTGATGAACTTGACCGCGTCGCCGAAGGTCTGGATCGTCTCGGCGGCGTCATCGGGGATCTCGATGCCGAACTCTTCCTCGAAGGCCATGACCAGCTCGACCGTATCCAGCGAGTCGGCACCCAGGTCGTCGATGAACGAGGCGTTCTCGGTCACCTTGTCCTCTTCCACGCTCAGGTGCTCGACAACGATTTTCTTCACGCGATCTGCGACGTCGCTCATCTTGATGTCCTCATTCCTTGGTCGCGCCCCTCGTCTCTTCGGGCGCTCTAGGTTTGCGTTCTGCCTCTCCGGCCGCTCACTCGCCCCCGAGGGGGCCGACCGGGAGACAACATGCCCCCGGCAAATCTGCGCCGCTCATATCACAGATTTTTTCGAAGGCAATGGGGAGAGCCGGGCAAAATGACGCCGCGTCAGGCCCCCATCCCTCGGCTCAGATCATCGCCATGCCGCCGTTGACATGCAGCGTGGCGCCCGTGACGTAGCCCGCCTCGGCGCTGGCGAGGTAGAGCACGGCCGAGGCGATCTCGGCGGGGCTGCCCATGCGGCCCGCCGGGATCTGCGACAGGATCTTGCCCTTCTGGTCGTCGTTGAGCTTGTCCGTCATCGCCGTTTCGATGAAGCCCGGCGCGACGCAGTTCACCGTGATGCCGCGGCTGGCGACCTCGTAGGCGAGCGACTTGGACATGCCGACCATGCCCGCCTTGGCGGCGGCGTAGTTGCCCTGCCCCGGATTGCCGGTGGCGCCCACGACCGAGGTGATGTTCACGATGCGGCCCCAGCGGGCCTTCATCATACCGCGCAACGCGCCGCGGCACAGGCGCATGGCGGCGGTCAGGTTCACGTCGAGCACCTGCGCCCATTCCTCGTCGGACATGCGCATGAACAGGTTGTCGCGGGTGATCCCGGCGTTGTTCACGAGGATATCGAGCGATCCCATCGCCTCGACGGCCTGTTTCGGCAGCGCCTCGACGGCTTCGGGGTCGGAGAGGTTGCAGGGCAGGACATGGGCGCGCTCGGCCAGATCGGCGGCCAGCGCCTCCAGCGGTTCGACCCGCGTGCCCGACAGGCCGACCGTTGCGCCCGCCGCGTGCAGCGCGCGCGCCACCTCGGCCCCGATGCCGCCCGATGCGCCGGTGACCAGCGCCGTTTTCCCATTCAGCTCGAACATACCCGTGCCTCCGCTCCGTGGATTTGCGGCTTTCCCTAGCAGGTCGCGGCGCGGCGTTCCATAGCCCGGGCTGCCGCGCCTAGTCAGCCGACAGAAGCGGGCGGATCAGGGCGCTGTCCGGCTCCAGAAGGTGAAGACCGCCCTCGGCCCGCAGCGCCTCGATGGCGAGGGCGACCCCCTCGTCGCCGAGCATCGCGGTGGAAAAGCGCCGCCGTTCGGCCGCCGCGACCGGGCTGCGGTCGAATGGAAGGCCAAGCTCACGCGCGCTTTCGGCATCGGTGACGCGCAGGGTGCCGCCGTCGATCCGCCGTTCAACACCTGCCAGCCACAGCAGGATCGCGTCATTGTCCAGCGTGCCGACCGCCCGCGTCGTCAGCCCGGCATTGCGAAAGTGGTAGCCGATGGCCAGCAGCCAGTTGGCGTCATCGGTGCCGATGATGTCGCCCAGAACCACCTCGGTCAGGCCGGGGTGCTGCTCCAGCAGGTTGGTGACACGCTCCGTACTGGCACCGGTGATCTTGCCCTCGACATGGAGCCGCGTGCCATCCTCGACGCGGAATGTCGTCGCCCCCGCCATGGCAAGCACCAGCAACGCGGCGGTGCCGCCCACGGCCACGACAAGGCCGAGCGCCCAGTATAGGAGTCTTTTACGCATCGAGCGCGGCGGCGGCGGCCTTAACCTCGTCGGGGGTGCTGACGGCGCGGGTCGCGACGGCGCGGTCGATGCGCTTGACCATGCCCGACAGCGCCTTGCCTGCGCCGATCTCCCACATCTCGGTCACGCCATGGGCGGCCATCCACATCACGCTTTCGCGCCAACGGACACGGCCCGTCACCTGCGCGACGAGGTTGGTGCGGATCACTGTGGGCGAGCTTTCGGCCTGCGCGGTGACATTGCCGACCAGCGGCACAACCGGGGCGTTCATGTCGACCTCGGCCAGCGCCTTGGCCATGGCGTCGGCGGCGGGCTGCATCAGGGCGCAATGGAACGGGGCGGAGACGGGCAGCATCACGGCGCGCTTGGCGCCGCGCTCCTTGGCGATCTCGGTCGCGCGGGCAACGGCCTCGCGGTGGCCCGAGATCACGACCTGCGCCGGGTCGTTGTCATTGGCGGCTTCGCAGATCTCGCCTTGCGCGGCCTCGGCGGCGACCGCGGTCGCGGTGTCGAAATCGAGGCCCAGAAGCGCGGCCATCGCGCCCTCGCCCGCCGGAACGGCCTGTTGCATCGCCTCGCCCCGGACGCGCAGAAGCCGCGCGGCATCGCCGATGCTGAGTGCGCCCGCGGCGGCCAGCGCGGAATATTCGCCCAGCGAGTGACCCGCGACATAGGCCGCGCGGCCGACCTCGACCCCTTCGGCCCTGAGCGCGGCCATCGCGGCCATCGAGGTCGCCATCAGCGCGGGCTGGGCGTTGCGCGTGAGGGTCAGGTCGTCCTGCTCGCCCTCCCAGATCAGGGTCGAGAGTTTCTCGCCCAGCGCGGCGTCCACCTCGTCGAAAACGGCGCGGGCCTCGGGATAGGCCTCGGCCAGGTCGCGTCCCATACCGATGGTCTGGGCCCCCTGGCCGGGAAAGATGAAGGCGCGGGTCATGGTATGCTCTCCCTCGGGCGGTCAATCACTTGACCGAGGGGGCTATCGCAAAGCCTGCGCCGGGGCAATCGGCAAGCGGCGCCGCTTGCTGCCGCGCGGGGCGGCCGGCTCAGTCCTTGAGGCGGATGCGGATATCCACGTCGTCGCAGGTGTCCCCACCGTAGGTGCCGATGTAGATATCGACCTGCCCGTTCAGCGCCAGCATATCGTAGAGGCGCAGGCGGGAGTTGAGGCCAGAGCCGCTGTCGTCGTCGAAGTAGTAGGTGCCGTTGGCATCGCGGATCAGCAGGGTCGTGTCGCAGTCGCTATAGAGGCGCACCTCGAAACGGCTGAAATCATCCATGTCGGACAGGGTCAGCGAGATGGTGGGATCGGCGTAGACATAACCGGTTCCGTCGATCCCGGGGCATTGGCTGAGATGGGTGCCGCCGCCGGCGCTGACATCTCGGATCCACATCTGGTCGTCTTCGAGATCGGGACCGTTATTGGCATAGGGATCGCCAAGGTAATTGGTGCTCGGGCAGCCGACGACGGGGGTGGCCGGGTTGTAGGGGTCGGGGTCTGTCACCGGGTCGGGGTCTGTCACCGGGTCTGGATCGGAGGTGCCGTCGCCAGCGCCCGGGTCTGTGACGGGGTCGGTGGTCGGATCGGGGTCCGTCACCGGATCGGGGTCCGTCACCGGGTCTGGATCCGTCACAGGGTCGGGATCCGTGACGGGATCGACAACCACGACATCGGTCCCACCGTCATCCTGCCCCGGAGGAGCCCCGTCATCATCCGTGAAATCCCCCCAGCACCAATGCGCGTTGCCGGGGTTCGACGCGTCGCAATGGTCAGAATCGTTGCCGTGACCGTTGTTGCCGTTGCCCGACTGGGAGCCGTCATCCACCGGATCGGCAGCAACGGGAATGTACTCATCCCAGTCCGAGACGAATTCCTCTGCCTGGATCTCGTCACGCACGTTGCCGGTGTGCTCGGTCATGGAGCCGATGCCCATGTCGAACACAATCAGGCCCGAGGTGGTCAAGGCGCCCAGCAGCACCAGCCAGTCGATGGTGGCGACGCCGCCATCTTCGGCTTGGATGAAACGGGTCATGGTGCTGAGCCGGCGTGTCACGGGCAATACCTCCAGAATCGCGCCCGACGATCACCTGTCGTGGACGCACGTAGTCATGGAGGCGAAAATCTCCGGGAAATCGGGCTGAATTGCGGCAGGGGTGGGGAGACGTCATGGTTTCCGCCCCGAACGGCGGCGCGACACGGACAGGAAACCGGTCCGGAGGCCGGCACAGGCTTCGTGGCGTCAGTCGCTTTCGGCCGGCAAGGTCCAGGTCGTGTTGAAATGGGGGTCCTGCAATTCACTGGCCACGGTGGTCGAGTGATCACCGAGTGAGCCAGTCATCATGCTGAGCACCAACAAACCGGCCACCGTGAGCGCGCCCAGAAGAACGACCCAATCGACCGTGACGACGCCATCCTGGCGCCAGATGAACTGCGCAACGCGCATGGGGGCATCTCCTTTCCCAGGTAACGCAGCACTACGGCTGCAGACTTGAGACGCGAAACGGTCGGGTTGGCAGACCCGATTTGGGCAATATAGGGGCAGATCACGGCGCGAATTGGGCCGGCTGGCGGCAAAAGAATGGCATCTATGGGGAAGCCGCCGGTACGACCCCAAGATGTGGCCCGCACGCGCCGGGCCGGCCCACCAGGGCCACGGGCGACGCAGCGGTGCCGCGCGGGACTTGCCATCCTGCCTGCACGCGCGTATACGCGGCGCAATCTCCGCCAAGTCAATCTGAACGGCGTGCTCCCTCGTGGCCGGGGGGCGGAGATGGAAGCATCCGGCCTTTGAAAGACGCCCGAAACAGCACTGGAGATGACATGGCTCTCTATGAGCATGTGTTCATTGCGCGTCAGGACCTGTCGAACGCGCAAGCCGAAGGCCTGATCGAGCATTTCGGCACCGTCCTCAAGGACAATGGCGGCGAAGTGGTCGGCACCGAGTACTGGGGTGTCAAGACCATGGCCTACAAGATCAACAAGAACCGCAAGGGCCACTATGCCTACATGCGCACCGACGCCCCGGCGACGGCCGTGCAGGAGATGGAGCGCCTGATGCGCCTGCATGATGACGTGATGCGCGTCATGACCATCAAGGTCGACGAGCACGACGAGGGCCCCTCGGTTCAGATGCAGAAACGCGACGAGCGCGAAACGCGCCGCGAACGCCGCTAAGGAGAGGACAGGACAATGGCAGCCAAACCGTTTTTCCGTCGCCGCAAGACCGATCCGTTCGAGGGCGAGAACGCCCCCAAGATCGACTACAAGGACACCCGCCTCCTGCAGCGCTACATTTCCGAGCGCGGCAAGATCGTGCCTGCCCGCATCACCGCCGTGGGTGCCAAGAACCAGCGCAAGCTCGCCAAGGCGATCAAGCGTGCCCGGTTCCTGGCGCTCCTGCCCTACAGCGTGAAATAAGGAGCCCAAGTCATGGACGTTATCCTTCTGGAACGCGTGGCCAAGCTGGGCCAGATGGGCGAGGTCGTCTCGGTCAAGGACGGCTACGCCCGCAACTACCTTCTGCCGCAGAAGAAGGCCCTGCGCGCGAACGAGATGAACCTCGCCGCGTTCGAGCAGCAGAAAGCCCAGCTCGAGGCCCGCAACCTCGAAAGCAAGAAAGAGGCCGAAAGCCTCGCCGAGAAGCTGGACGGTCAGCAGTTCGTCATCATCCGCTCGGCATCGGACGCCGGTGCGCTCTACGGGTCGGTCTCGACCCGTGACGCCGCCGACGCCGCAACCGAGGCCGGCTTCAGCGTCGACCGCAAGCAGGTCGTCCTGTCGCGCCCGATCAAGGAACTGGGCCTGCACACCGTGCATGTCGTCCTGCACCCCGAGGTCGAGGCGAATATCGAACTGAACGTCGCCCGCTCGCCCGAAGAGGCCGAGCTGCAGGCGTCGGGCAAGTCGATCCAGGAACTGGCCGCCGAGGAAGAAGCCGCCGCGGAATTCGAGATCGCGGAACTCTTCGACGATATAGGCGCCGCGCAGCTGGACGATATGGACGAGGGCGCCGAAGCCCCGGCCGCAGAGACGACCGAGACCGAGGGCGACGAGGACTGATCCTCAGCCCCTCCACGCGACACGATCAGGCCGCTCCCTCGGGGGCGGCCTTTTTCTATGTTCGGGATCTGGCCCGGGGGCCGCTCGCCCGCCCGTCACCTGGTTGTGTGACCGGACGACAACCGCACTTCAAAATAGTTACACGAAACAATTTTCTCGCTTGCCCCAATTGCATCGAGCGATCTTTTCTCAGGCACACTGGGTCACGACAGATGGCGTGGGACGCATCGCGAGTCGTGACACTGATCGACAGATGTGTGGGGGACACGATGCGCGTTGCGATGAATTTGGGGCTGTTCGGGCGGATCTTGCTTTTGGCAATGGCCGTTGCCGTGTTTGGCGGTGCAGATCGGGCGCAGGCCGAAACGCCAGGTGATGTCATTGCATCGTATACTTTATTTCGATTCCTTGACGGCGTGAACGAGGCCGTGAACTTCGTCAGCACCCTACCCGCCGGGACGGTCGACACGATAAGGGTCAATGGCCACGTGACCCATTATCCCGGCTCGCTTGCCAGTGAAACGTACATTGTAATTCAAGCCTCTTCAGGGGAATCGATTCGAATAGACAATACGGCACTCGGACTACCAGCTAGCGATGGAAGGCATGAGTTTGATGTGTCCGTCCCGTTCCCGCCCACCCCGGCAACAGTCAGTTGGACAACGCGGCTCGGTGACAGCCGGGACAGCCGTCCTGGGGATGACGCAAACATTTACGTCACGGTTTCGTATATCGGCGACACTGGGGACGGCACGCCGCCGACTGCGACCGCGGTCACCCTCGCCTCGGACAATACCAACCCGGCCCTTGCGACCGAGGGCGACACGATCACCCTGTCCTTGACCTTTGACGAGGACGTGGTGGCGCCGAGTGTAACGATCCAGGGACAAACCGCACAAGTCACCGGCGCCGGCACCAGTTGGACCGCCAGCCTGACGGTCGGGGCGACAACGCCCGAGGGCAACGTCACCTTCGAGGTGAGCGGAATCGAGGACACCGCCGGCAACACGGCAGCCCCCGTCACTTCGACCACGGACACGAGCGCGGTCAGTGTAGATCGGACAGGCCCGGCGCTTAGCATCACGGGGGTTCCGGCCAGTTTCCAGCCAGGCGACGTGTTCAACGTGAGCTTCAATTTTGGCGAGGCCGTAAGCGGCTTCGATGCCTCCGACGTCGTCATCACCGGGGCGACGGCCGGGCCGCTAACCGGGGGGCTCGATGTCTATACCATGACCCTGACTGCCGATGGCACTGGCAATATCAGCGTCAGCGTTCCCGATGGTGCGGCGCAGGATGGGGCAGGCAACCCGTCGACCGCTGCAACGGTGACGGCGGCGCTCGACAGCGTCCCAGTCGCAAGCGAGATGATCGCCGATTTCATGGAAACCCGGGCGCGTAACCTGATCGCCAACCAGCCCGGTCTGACGCGGTTCCTGAATGGTCAGGATGGCGGCCAGTTCAACGCACAGGTCACCCGCGGCTTCGGCGATATCGACATCCATACCGGGGCAGGCCCCGTCTGGTTCAGCCTCAGCGGCTCGGCCACCGAATTCGACGACGGCGGCGACAGCGCCTATGCGCTGGCCACGCTCGGCGGTCATGTGGAGGTGAGTGATGGGCTGATCGTGGGTGGCATGCTGCAGTTCGACCATGCCGAGGACGACATGGGGGGCGGCGTGGAAACGCGCGGCACGGGCTGGCTGATTGGCCCCTACGTGGTGGCGCAACTGGGCGACCAGCCGCTCTTTTTCGAGGGGCGCCTGCTCTACGGCGAAAGCGACAACGAGGTCTCGCCCTTTGGCACCTTCACCGACGATTTCGAAAGCGAGCGCTGGCTGACCATGCTGGCCATCGAGGGCTCCTACGAGACCGAGGTGCTCCGGTATTTCCCCCGTCTGCAGCTCAGCCACGCCGTCGACACGCAACTGGCCTATGTCGACGGACTGGCGAACCTTGTGCCCGAACAGACCGTCCGCCTGAGCGAGGTGTCGGCAGGGGTCGATTTCGAGGCCCCGCTCTTTGGCGAGGACAGCGGTCACCTGCTGACCTGGGGCCTGTCGGGCATCTGGTCGCGGGTCGAAGGCGACGGCGCGGCCTCGGCCTATATCGACGACAGCGAAGGCGGCCGTGCGAGGCTGGACCTCGGCTACCGCTTCATGGGCGATGCCGGGCTGATGCTGAGCGGCGATCTGTTCGTCGACGGGATCGGCTCGGGCGACTTCATGACCTACGGCGCCGAGATCGGCCTGTCGATGGAGTTCTGAAACAGACGAGCCCATGGTTTGACGGCAAAGTCACAGGCCGCTCCCTCAGGGGCGGCCTTGTCCGTTGCGCAAGGCGCCCGGATCCTCGCGCCGATCCAACGATTGCGTGAGCGGCGGGAACTGGCCCATGCTGGGGCGTGTTGGGCTGTGGAAGAATACGACCACTTGCAGAAAGGACATGCCGTTTATGCGCACGCGCACGACCCTCTTTCGCCCGATCTTCTCGCTCTCCATGGCCGGGCTGATGGCCCTGCCCGCCCTGGCTCAGACCCCGGTGGTGGAAGGCGGCGAGAACCTGCCCTCGGCCGAGCCGGCCTTTGCCGAACAGACCGACGCGCCCGAACAGATCAGCGACCTGACGCTGGCGCGGCAGGACGTGGCGACGGGGCTGGAGCACCCCTGGGCGGTGGCGGTGCTGCCGAACGGAGCGGGCTATCTCGTGACCGAGCGCCCGGGCCGGTTGCGCCACATCACCCGCGACGGCGAGATCTCGGACCCGATCAGCGGCGTGCCCGAGGTGGACGCCCGCAGCCAGGGCGGCTTGCTGGACGTGGCCATCGCGCCGGATTTCGAAGACAGCCGGGTGATCTACCTGACCTATGCGCGCCCGATGGGCGACGGCATGACGGCCACCGCCGCCGCCCGCGCCCGCTTGTCCGAGGACATGACGGCCCTGAGCGGGGTCGAGGACATCTTCGTGCAATCGCCCCCCTCCCCCTCGCCCATGCATTTCGGTAGCCGCGTGGTGCCGACCGGGGACGGCCACCTCTTCATCACCACGGGCGAGCATTTCACCCGCGCCGAGCGGGACCTCGCGCAGGCGGTTTCGACCACCTATGGCAAGGTGGTGCGCGTGACGCCCGAGGGAGACGTGCCCGGTGACAACCCCTTCGTCGAAGCGGATGCGGCCCTCGGCGAGATCTGGACGCTGGGCCATCGCAACGTGCAGGGCGCGGCGTTGCACCCCGAGACGGGCGCGTTGTGGACCATTGAGCATGGCCCAGCGGGCGGCGACGAACTGAACCTGATCGAGGCGGGGGCGAATTACGGCTGGCCCATCGTGACCTATGGCGTGAACTACGACGGCACGCCCATCGGCGCCGAGCAGACCGCCCACGCGCCGGCCTTCGTCGAACCGCGCTATTACTGGGACCCGGTGATCGCGCCCGGTGGCATGGTGTTCTACGAGGGCGAGATGTTCCCCGAATGGCAGGGCGATATTCTCGCCTCGGGGTTGGTTGCGGCCTCGATCGTGCGGCTGGACCTGAACGGCGACACGGTCGCGGGCGAGGAATGGCTGATGCGGGGGATCGGCCGCGTACGCGACGTGGCCGTGGATGAGGATGGCGCGATCGTGACCGTGCTGGACTTGCCCGATGCGCCGCTGGTGCGCCTGGTGCGCGAGGACTGATCCGCTTGTCCGAAACGCAAAACGGCCCGCCAACTGGCGGGCCGTTCGCATGTCTGACCGTCTTGGATCAGAAGGTTTCCAGCGTCAGCGTGGCCGAGCAGTAGCCCGTGCCATAGGTGCCGACCCAGATGTCCCACACGCCATTGACCGGGTTGTAGACGTCGATCGAGGGGTTCAGGTTGCCCAGCCCGTCATCGTTGAACCACCAGCCGCCGGTCGAGTCATTGACCAGCAGGACGGTGTCGCAGCTGCCCACGGCGCGGATGTTCAGGCGGTTGTAGCCCTGCAGACCGTCGATGCGGAACTCAAAATCAGGGCGCGAGATGACATAACCCGAGTAGTTGAACCCACAGTTGCGCAGGTACTGGTCGCCACCGGCGGTGACCGAGTAGCTGTTCGGCGTCCAGAGGTCCTGGCCGGTGGTGTAATAGGATTGCACACCGGGAAGCTGATAGTTCGGGCAAGCGGCCGCGATGCCGGTCATGCCGATGAGGAACAGGACGGCGGCGAGAAGACGTTTCATGGGAAGATATCCTTGGACTTAGACGTGTTTTTCGTTGGTGGACCCAGGCTCAGGTCCGGTTCGGGGGTGGCCGGGGCCGCTGTTGCGGCGGCCCAGGCCGTTTTGTCGAGGAATCTTCCTTAGAAGTTCCAGGTTTCGAACTCGACACTGGCCGGGCAGCTGGTCCCGCCATAGGTGCCGACCCAGACATCCACCCGGCCGTTCAGGGCCTGCGTGTTGGTCAAGTTCAGCTCCGGGGTGAGGTTGCCGCCCGAGTCGTCGTCAAAATGCCACTGACCAAAGGCGTCACGGACCAGAAGGGTGGTGTCGCAGTCGGAATTCACCTCGATCTCGAGCCGCCCGTAAGAGGCCATATCGCTGAGATACATGGTGAAGTTCGGCGCTGCGTTGGCGTAGCCACGCCCCGGCAGACCGGCACAGTTGGAAAGCGGCGTGCTGCCTCCGGCCATGGTCTGGAACGTGTCGGGGCCATAGAGGTCCGACCCGGTCGACGAGATGACCATGCCCTGAAGCTGCGGGTTGGGGCATCCGCCGATGGGCTGCGGCATCGGCTGCGGGATCGGCTGCGGCTGCACGGTCGGCATGGCCTGCAGGGTGAAGGTCGCCGGGCAGCTTTGGCCGCCGAAGGTTCCGACCCAGACATCGACCCGTCCGTTCAGCGCCTGCTGGGGGACGTTGAGGCGGGGCTGAAGGCTGCCGGCACCGTCGTCGTTGTAATACCACTGGCCGTCGGCGCCATGCACCAGAAGCGTGGTATCGCAGGATCCGTTGGCTTCGAGTTGCAGGCTGTAGCCCTGCATGCCCGACAGGTAGAGGCTCGTCTGCGGGGCGATGGTGGCCGTGCCGCCCCCCTCGACGCCGGGGCAGTCATAGACGCGGGTTTCAGAGCCCATGGCCGTCAGCGTGTAGGCTTGCGGCTGGATCAGTTGGCCCGCGGTGAAGGTCAGCGCCGGGCCCGCGATCGTGGGGTTCGGGCAGCTTTGCGGCGCGGGCGGTGCCAGCGGGATGGCCTGCGCGGTGATCGTCGCCGGGCAGCTCTGTCCACCGCCGAAGGTGCCGACCCAGACATTGAGCTGGCCATTGGCGGCCGAGGCCGGAACGGTCAGGCGGGGCTGAAGGCTGCCTGCGCCATCATCGTTGTAATACCACTGGCCATCTGCGCCATAGGCCAGAAGCGTGGTGTCACAGGACCCGTTGGCTTCGAGTTGCAATTCGTAGCCCTGCATGCCGGACAGGTACATCGTGTATTGCGGCGCCATGGTGGCGGTGCCGCCGCCGGTCACGTTCGGGCAGCTGTTCACGCGGGTTTCCGAGCCCATCGCCATGCCCTGGAAGCTTTGCGGTTGCAGAAGCTGGGCGGCGGCGAAGCTGAGCGGCTGGCCGGTCATGGACGGGTTGGGGCAGACCGCCTGCTGCATCGGCGCGGGGGCCGGGGCGGGCATCGGGGCGGGTGCGGGAGCCGGGGCCGGAACTGGCGCGGGAGCGGGGGCCGGTGCGGGGGCCGGAGCAGGTGCCGGAGCGGGTGCTGGCGCAGGCGCGGGGGCCGGGGCCGGGGCCGGTGCGGGGGCCGGCATCGGAGCGGGCTCGCCGCCGCCTGCCATCTCGTTGGTCAGCGTCAGCGTCGCGTCACATCCGCCACCGAAAAAGGTGCCGACCCAGACATTCACCGTCCCGGTCATCTGGGCGGGGTCCTCGATGGTGATCGCGGGATTCAGGCCGTTGGTGTCATCGTTGAACAGCCACTGGCTGTCCGAGGTGTAGACCAGCATGGCCGGGTCGCAGTCGCTTTCGACCGCGAAGGTGACCGTGCGCCCCTCCATTCCGAAAATATCGAACGAATAATCCGGGGCCGAGCGGAACTGGCCCGTGCCCAGAACGCCAAGGCCGCAGGCATCGAGCGTCTGATCGCCCCCGGCGGTGACGGCAAAGCTCTGCACGCTGCCGGGGGCTGCGGCTTCGCCGGTATAGGGTTGCGCTCCGGTGGCCAGCAGGCCGCTGGGACAGGCCATGGCGGCCCCTCCCATCGCGGCAAAGCCGATCACGCTGAGGGTGAGAAGACGCATGGTTCGGTTCCTTCCTCGCTGCGCGAGAGCCTTCCGGCCAAAATCATGGGCGGCGGACTCACGTCTCTGTTGGATGCTTCAAGTCTATGTGTTCGCAGTTTCTGTCGTAATTGCGGAAACCCTGACCTTTTTGCATGCAACCGTGACGATACTGCGGGGTCCTGGTTTCTCATAGGAAAAACCTTGTCTCCTGATTGGCTTCAGTGGCGTGGCCACCTCAGGTGGGGGGCCGCGCCGAAGGGAACGGCCGAGCACTCCGCGCCGAGTGCGTCACACAGGGCCGACAAGTGCCCCAGCGACTTTAGACCGGGCGAGATCCAGGGCCAATCCGCGCGCGGGGCCGGCTCGAAATTGTAGTCGAAGCGATGCGCCATGCCGGGCGCGCTCAGCGCAGGCGGGCAAACACCTCCGACGGGAGGGGGATGGCGCGGATCATCGCGTCGCGGTCCCCCGAGGGGGCGACCAGCCCGCTGCCATGGCTAATCACCGTGTGGCGCTGTCCGTTCTGCACGATGGTCGCCACATTCGCGCCGAGGGGCGCGGTCTCTGGCAGGGCGGCGATCGCGGCGGGGCGCTCCACCGGGCGCAGCGAGGTCGCGGGCGCAAGGCCGATGGCGATCAGGAGACGCGTGAAGAAGCCGGGTTCTTCTACGGGCTCGACCGGGGCGGTCGCGGGGGCGGCGGCCATGGGCGCGGCCTCGTAGGTGACGATGGTGTCGGCGGCGACCGGCGCGGCCAGAAGGGCCATGGAAGTGGCGGCGGCAAGGACCGGGCGGAGGAGGATGGGGCGGGTCATGGGAGGGTCTTTCTGCTGCTCGATTTTTAGGGCTTGGAGGGCTCAGCGCAGGGGCGCGTGCGCCGGGATGACAGGGGCTTCGGGATGAAAAAGGGTATCGGCCTGGACCGCGGAGACGGACACGCCGAGGGACAGGCCCAGGCCGATACCGATGAAAAAGAGCTTGGTGAACGTCATTTCGCTGCCTCGTGTGTCAATCAGGTGATGAATGGATCGGGTCGAAAGGGTCTTGAGTTCTGAAAGGCACCGCCGGGGGTGGCGGCGATGGGGAAACCCTGCACCCAAGGCGCGCTGTTATCCAATATCGGGGCGGCGCTATCGCCTGACGCGGGGTCGGAACCGCCCTGCCCCGCACAGCGGAGACACCGCACAA
Organism: Maritalea mobilis; assembly: GCF_019800885.1. Lineage (GTDB taxonomy): Bacteria > Pseudomonadota > Alphaproteobacteria > Rhodobacterales > Rhodobacteraceae > Roseibacterium > Roseibacterium beibuensis. The sequence continues at coordinate 91,972 of NZ_JAHVKE010000001.1, read as the reverse complement.
GCCCAATGAAAAAAGGCGGCCCGCTGGGGGCCGCCTTTCGAAAAGCGATTGATGTGGCGCCTAGGGCTTACTCGTCTTCGAGCGCGTCCACGGCGGCCTTGAGATCGTCCTTCGAGACCTCTTTCTCGGAGACCTCGGCCAGTTCGAAGACGTAGTCGACGACCTTGTCCTCGAAGAGCGGCGCGCGAAGCTGCTGCTGGGCGGCCTGATTCTGCTGGATGAACTCGAAGAAGGCGCGTTCCTGGCCCGGGTACTGGCGGGCCTGGTTCATGATCGCCTGGGTCATTTCGGCGTCGGTGACCTGCACCTCGTTCTTCTGGCCAAGCTCGGCCAGCAGAAGGCCCAGCTTCACGCGGCGCTCGGCCAGTTTCTTGTGCTCGTCGGTCGGCTCGATCTCGGGGTGATCGTGGCCCTGCACATCGGGGTTTTCCTCGTGCCACAGCTGGTGGGCGATCTGGCCTGCCTCGGCCTCGACGAGGCTGGGGGGCAGCTCGAAGCTCACCTGCTCGTCCAGTTGGTCGAGCAGCTTGCGCTTCATCACCGCACGGGCGGCGCCCGCATATTCCGCCTTCAGGCGCTCGGTGATCTGGCCCTTCAGCGCGTCGAGATCCTCGGCGCCATATTTCTTGGCCAGCTCGTCATCGACCTCGGCCGGGACGGGCTTTTTCACTTCCTTGACGGTCACGTCGAAGACCGCGGCCTTCCCGGCCAGGTGCTCGGCGCCGTATTCCTCGGGGAAGGTGACCTCGACGGCCTTTTCCTCGCCCTTCTTCACGCCGATCAGCTGATCTTCGAAGCCGGGGATGAAGGAGTTGGAGCCCAGCACCAGCGGGTAATCCTCGGCTGCGCCGCCTTCGAAGGCCTCGCCATCGACCTTGCCGACGAAATCGATCACGACCTGGTCGCCATCGGCGGCCTTGCCACCCTTCTTGGTGGCGAAGTTCTGCGCGCTTTCGGCAAGGTTCTTGAGCGCGTCGTCCACATCCTCATCGGCGGGGGCGACGGTCATCCGCTCCAGCTTGAGGGCCTTGTAATCCACCTCGGGGATCTCGGGCAGCTTCTCGTAGGCCATGGACACGACGACATCGTCGCCTTCTTTCCAGTCCTCGTTGACCATCTTGATCTCGGGCTGGGCCGCGGGGCGGTCGCCGGTTTCATCGAGATGGCCCTGCATCGCGCCATCGACGGCTTCCTGCATGGCCTCGCCCATCACGCGGGGACCGAACTGCTTGCGCAGGAGCGCCATGGGCACCTTGCCCTTGCGAAAGCCCTTCATCTGCACCTCGGGCTGCGCCTCGGCCAGTTTCTCGGTCACGCGCGCCTCCAGATCGGAACCGGTGATGGTGATCTGGTATTCGCGCTTGAGGCCTTCGTTCAGGGTCTCGGTGATCTGCATAGGGGTCCTCACGGGATCGGGGCCGCAACCGGGCTTTCCGGCGCGGCACGCGTTGGGTCTTTAAAATCAGGGGCCCTTCTAGGTGCCGTGTGGAAGGTGTGCAAGGGGGAATGGGCACGACGCGCGCGGCTCGGCGGTCAGTAGACGGGCGGTGCGCCCTCGGGCCGGTGCAGGAAGCGTTCGAGGCACCACCAATAGGGGGCGGGATCGTCGCGGATCAGGTCCTCGATGGCGGCATTCACGCGGCGGGTGTCGGCCTCGATATCGTCCGAGGGGAAATCCGCCAGCGGCGGGCGGATGTCATAGACCAGCGCGCCGTCGGGGTCTTCGCGGTAGCGGACGGGCAGAACGATGGCCCGCCCCATGCCGGCCAGGCGCGCGGTGGCCGTGGTGGTCCCCGCCGGAACGCCGAAGAAATCCACGTAGACCGCGCCCTTCCTGGCCTTTTCGAGATCGGGCGCGAACCACGCGACGCTGCCCGAGCGCAATTCGCGCACGATGCTGCGGATGTCCTTGCCGGGGATGATCCCGTCGCAATAACCCGAGCGCGCCCAACGCAGCACCGCGTCGGCGGCGTCCTGCCCTGGCTGACGGTAGACGCCGACAAGGCGACGCCCGCCAAGGGGAAGCTGCCCGGTCAGGCTGCCATGCACCTCGGGCGCGCCGTAATGCCCGGTGAGCAGCAACACCCCCTGCCCCGTCGCCAGCGCGGCGTCGAGATGCTCCCGCCCGTCGATCCGGGCCAACGGGTAGGCCGGGCGCCTGCGATGCTGGCGGATCCAGACCTTGAGGCTTTGCAGAAGCGACAGGGCGAAGCGGCGCGTTGTATCCCGCGCCAGTCGCGCACGGGCCGCGCCGTCTAACTCGGGCAGGCAGACCTCGAGGTTGCGGGTCGTGACATGGCGGAACCGCTTGATGCGCCACAGGCCCCATCCAAACGGACGCGCCAGCGCCCGCCGCGCGCCCTCGGGGAGCCATGCCACAACGAAAGCGCCGCCAAGCAGCAGCAGGATCGGCCAGTTGCGGGGCCGGATCAGCAGGTGCAGGGGAAATCGGGGGGGCGCGACGTTCATGCCGGGTTGCATAGCGGCCCGCGCCGGATGCGTCCATCGCAAGCGCATGGATTGCTGGGGACAGCCGTGTCGCGCGGGTGCTGATAGGACGGCGTCCTGCCCTTATCTGCAACACGGCAGGTTGGTGCGGGTGAAGGGACTCGAACCCCCACGCCTCGCGGCGCCAGAACCTAAATCTGGTGCGTCTACCAGTTCCGCCACACCCGCATCGCGGGCGTCTTTAGCAGAGCCTTCGGGCGGTGGCGAGGCCCATTTCAGCCCCGCCCCTGCCGCGAATTCGGCGCAATTGGCCTGTTCGGTGAATGGACAGGCTTCGCCCCCAATGGTCGAACCGCTGCCCGGAGACGATGTCGCCATGTCGATCCAGTTCCGCCGCTCCTTTCCTGTTTTGCGCCCGGCGCCACAAAACACTGTGCCGAACGGTCCCGATGCCCTATGCTCGCCCCATAAAGAACGAGGCACGGAGTGCCCGCAAAATCGAGCAGGTGGTTCCATGAACCCATCACAGACCGGCGCGGCCTCGGGGTCGCGCGCCGTGTCGGCGTTGCGGATCGGCCAGGGGGCCGGTGGCGTTGCGCCTGACGCGCAGATCATGACGGCGGACGGGATCATCCCCGCCGCCTATCTTTCCGCTGGCGACAGGATCATCACGCGGCGCGGGATACGCCCGCTGCGCGCCATCCTGCGCCGCAGCCTTCGGCCCGGCGCGCCCTGTGTGCTTGTCAGCAAGGACGCGCTTGGCGGCAAGCCCGAGCGCGACGTGGTTCTGCTGCCCGGCCAGCGGGTGCTGATCCGCGACTGGCGGGCCAAGGCGATGTGGGGCCGCGAGGCCGCCGCGCCAGAGTTGCGACAGCTGGTCGACGGCCAGTATATCCGCTGGGTCGAGGATGGGCCGGAGGCGGTTCTGCAGCTCTATTTCGGCCAGCCCGAGATCCTCTATGCCGATGGGCTGGAACTGGCCTCGGCCGATCCGCTGCCGAAGGGCGCACGGCCGACCGGACCGGTCAACGCCAAGGCCTGATCGGGGTCAGAGCGTCGCCAGAACGGACGGCAGTGCCTCGGGCAAATCCTCGGCGATCAGGCCAGGACCGACGGCGCGCGCAGCCTCGACATGCAGCCATGCGGCGGATGCCGCGGCCTCGACGGGCGCGAGACCGCGCGCCAGCAACCCCGTGATCAACCCCGCCAGAACATCGCCGGCCCCTGCCGTCGCCAACCAAGGCGCGGCGCGGTCATAAGCGGCGGCATGGATGGCGGCCCATCCATCGGGTGCGGCGATCACCGTATCCGGCCCCTTGAGCAGAACCACAGCGCCCGCCCGCGCCGCCGCGTCGCGGGCGGCATCCACGCGGGAATAGGCCGGCCCGGTGTCCGGCTCGCCGCGCAATCGCTCGGACAGATCGGGGAACAGCCGTGCGAATTCCCCGTCGTGGGGCGTGAGGACTGCCCGGTCGTGCAGCTGCGTGAAAAGCGCCGACGGGTCCTCGGCGAAGGAGGTCAGCGCATCGGCATCCAGCACGACCGCGCGCCCCGGGTCCTGCAACGCCGCGCCGACCAGCGCGCACGTCCCCTGCCCCACGCCAAGGCCCGGCCCGAGGCAGAGCGCGTTCAGCCGTCCATCCTCCAACAGCGCGGCCAGATCCTCGGCCCCGTCGCAGCGGCGCAGCATGATCGCGGTCAGTTGCGCCGCACATTCCATCATCGCCGATCCGGGCGCGGCCACGGTGACCAGGCCCGCCCCCACCCTCAGCGCCGCGCGCGCCGCCATCCGTGCCGCACCGGTGCGCCCCATCGGACCGGCCAGGACCAGCGCGTGCCCGTGGTCGTATTTGTGACCGGCGCGTTTTTGGACCGGACCGGGGCGTGTCACCAGCCGGATCGCATCGCTCGGCGGTGCAGGCTGGTGCAGGCCGATATCCACGATCTCGACCGCGCCGCACGCCTCGGGGCCATCGGCAAGGTAGTGCCCCGGCTTGGCCGTGTGGAAGGTCACGGTCAGATCGAACGCGTGCGAAAGGCCCATGCGCCGCCCGCTGTCGGAACAGAGGCCCGACGGGATGTCCACCGCGACGGCTGCAAAGCCCGGCTCGTTGTCGCGCAGCCCCAGCATCTGGGCGAAAGCGTGGCTCAACGCGTCGCTCAGCGGGCGTGCGAGGCCGGTTCCGAACACGGCGTCGACAAACAGATCGGGGGGGGCCGCCCGGACCGCGGCGAACTCTGCCTCGGACAGGTCCGCAAGGGACAGGACGCCCCCGCGTTCGATCCATCGGCGGTGGTTTTCGGCGGCATCGGGCGGCAGGTTGGCCGGGTCCCCCAAGGCCCAGACCGACACCTGCCAACCCCAATCGTGCAGCAGGCGGGCGATGACATAGCCATCGCCACCATTGTTACCCGGGCCGCACCAGATCACGGCGCGGCGCGGGGCGGCGGCCAGGTCGGGCCAGCGCGCGAAGATCGCGTCCACCACCCCGCGCCCGGCGCGCTCCATCAAGGCGAGTCCCTCTGCGCGCCCGGCGGCCATCTCGGCGCGCTCGAAATCCCGCATCTGTGCGGCGGTCAGAAGCCCCGTCACAGGACTCGCCCGGGCCTGAGATTCAAAACTGCTGTATTTTTGTGCGCCATGCTCAATCCTTGATCGCCATTCGCGGAATCCCGCGTCGGTTTGCCCAACGAACAGGCTAGCCGATGGACGCCCCGGTCACAAAGTGGTGTCACGGGTCCGCGCGGCCCACGCTGCGGTCAAAGGCGAGGAGACACCCAAAGATGAAAAAGATCGAGGCGATCATCAAACCCTTCAAGCTCGACGAGGTGAAGGAAGCTCTGCAGGAGATCGGCATCCAGGGCCTGTCTGTGACCGAGGTAAAGGGCTTTGGCCGCCAGAAGGGCCACACGGAGCTGTATCGCGGCGCGGAATACGTGGTGGATTTCCTGCCTAAGGTGAAGATCGAGGTCGTTCTGGCCGACGATCAGGCCGATGCCGCGATCGAGGCGATCATCGCGGCAGCCAAGACCGACAAGATCGGCGACGGCAAGATCTTCGTCTCCGACATCAGCCGCGCCATCCGCATCCGCACGGGCGAAACCGACGAGGACGCCCTGTAAGCGATTTTCGCGGTCGGCCCGCGCCAGGGCTGGCCACATGCTGCAACCTGTTCGGGCCCTGCGCCCGGCGATCCGACCAAAACGTCAAGGGAAGGTCACGATGAGCAAAGAAAACGTATTGAAGATGATCAAGGATGAGGATGCGGCCTATGTCGACATCCGCTTCACCGATCCGCGCGGCAAGCTGCAGCACGTCACGGTGATGTCCGATCAGGTCGACGAAGACTTCCTCGAGGAAGGCTTCATGTTCGACGGCTCGTCGATCGCGGGCTGGAAAGGCATCGAGGCATCGGACATGAAACTGATGCCCGACACCGAAAGCGCCTATGTCGATCCCTTCTACGCGGAAAAGACCATCTGCCTGCACTGCTCGGTCGTCGAGCCCGACACGGGCGAACCCTACAACCGCGACCCGCGCGGCACGGCCCAGCTGGCCGAAGCCTACCTGAAGTCCTCGGGCATTGGTGACGCGGCCTATTTCGGCCCCGAAGCCGAGTTCTTCCTGTTCGATGACGTCCGCGTCTCGGTCGAGATGAACAAGGTGTCATACGAGGTCGACGCCCAGGATGCCGCCTGGAACGGCGACACCGAGTACGAGATGGGCAACATGGGCCATCGTCCGGGCATCAAGGGCGGCTACTTCCCGGTCAACCCGACCGACGCGGCGCAGGACCTGCGCTCGGAAATGCTGTCGACAATGAAGCAGATCGGCATGAAGGTCGACAAGCACCACCACGAGGTGGCCTCGTGCCAGCACGAGCTTGGCCTGATCTTCGACAGCCTCACCAAGCAGGCCGACGAGCTGCAGAAGTACAAGTACGTCATCCACAACGTGGCGCATGCCTACGGCAAGTCGGCCACCTTCATGCCCAAGCCCATCTCGGGCGACAACGGCACCGGCATGCACGTCAACATGTCGATCTGGAAGGACGGCAAGCCGCTCTTTGCCGGCGACAAGTATGCCGACCTGTCGGATGAGGCGCTGTACTTCATCGGCGGCATCCTGAAGCACGCCAAGACGCTGAACGCCTTCACCAACCCCTCCACCAACAGCTACAAGCGCCTGATCCCCGGCTTCGAAGCCCCGGTTCTGCGCGCCTACTCGGCCCGCAACCGGTCGGGTTGTGTCCGTATCCCGTGGACGGAATCGCCGAAAGCCAAGCGCGTCGAGGCCCGCTTCCCCGACCCGTCGGCAAACCCCTACCTGTGCTTCGCGGCCCTGCTGATGGCTGGCCTCGACGGCATCCAGAACAAGATCCACCCCGGCGAGCCGTCGGACAAGGACCTGTACGACCTGCCGCCCGAGGAACTGGCCGGCATCCCGACCGTCTGCGCGTCGTTGCGCGAAGCCCTGGAGGCGCTGGAAGCCGATCACGACTTCCTGCTCAAGGGCGACGTGTTCACGAAGGACCAGATCGAGGGCTACATGGAGCTCAAGTGGGAAGAGGTCTACGCCTTCGAACACTGCCCGCACCCGGTCGAGTACAAGATGTACTACTCCTGCTGATCGCGGGTCACGAAACAGGGAAAGGGGCGCCGGTTTGGCGCCCCTTTTCGTTTGTGCGGTTAGGTCGCGATCAGCAACCGTCGTTGAAAACACCCGGCAGATCGAAGCCCGGCGCACACAGGATGCCGCCCCAGTGATAGGCCTGTTGGCCATTGGGCATCTGGATCAGCCAGAAGCTGAAGCCGTTGAAGAACTGGCCCGAATCCTCGATCAGCGTCACCGGCGTGCCTTCGGGCAGGCTGCCCACGTCCTGGAACTGGACGCCCGGCCCCGCCCGCAGGTTGCCGCCGAAGGAGAAGCCCGCGAAGGTCTGAACCGGTACCCCGATCGTGCCGCCGCCGGGGGTGGAGGTCGCCACCACGCGGCAGGACAACTGCACGCCCTCGGCAATGAAGAATGCCTGTCCCTGGTGCTCGATGAATTCGACCCCGGAGCCCGGATCGGCATAGCGGATACCGCTGCCGGACACGGCGGGTTGCAGGATCAGGCGCCGCTGCTGCCCGGTCGCAAGTTGGGTGACGTCGGCGCCGACGACATCCTCTTCCTCGAAATAGGTGGCGCGGATGCCAATGCCGTCATGGCTGCCGCAATCGTATTCCGTGTTCGCCTGCGCCGAAGCCGCAAAGATGAGGCTCCCGAAGGCGGCAAGTATCATGTGTTTCAACAAATCAATTCCCCTGTTCACGCGTAAAACAGGGAAAGCCTACACCGATCCGAGCAGCTTGCGCGCGGAATCTGTCTTCAGAAGCGCGTAAACCGGCGTGCGGTGCGCATCATCTGCCGCGCGTTGCGCTGCGTGTTGCGCAGGCTGGCGCGTTGCTCGGGCGATGGTTCTTCGCCGGGCTGCCCGCCATTGCGGCGGCGGGCGATCTGTTCGACCCCGGCATCGACGCCCTTGTGCACCAGCTTGTTGATCAGCGGGCGCAGGATCATGTGAAGAATGCGGTCCATGGGCGGTGCCCCTTCTGCTCTGGTTGTCGGGGTCTCCCCGGTTCTTGCGAGGCGATATAACACCAATCTGGCGAAATTCAGGCCCCCGCCCCGATACGTTGCGCGGTCAGAGGTCGTCGTCATCCTCGGCCTCGGGGCCGTCTTCGCCGAACATGTCGCCGGTCTGATCCCGCGGCAATTCCGGGCCTTCTGCATCGGGCGGGCGGCTTTCCAGAAGCCCGGCCTCGCGCAGTTCCTTCAGCCCCGGCAGGTCGCGGGCGTTTTCCAGCCCGAAATGGTCGAGGAACCCCTCGGTCACGACATAGGTGACGGGCCGGCCCGGCGTCATGCGGCGGCGGCCGAACCGCACCCAGCCCAGATCGATCAACTGGTCCACCGTGCCGCGGCTGACCGAGACGCCGCGGATCTCTTCGATCTCGGCGCGGGTGACGGGCTGGTGATAGGCGACGATGGCCAAGGTCTCGATCGCGGCGCGCGACAGTTTCCGCGTCTCGACGGTTTCACGCGCCATCAAAAAACCGAGGTCCGGCGCGGTGCGGATCGCCCAGGCATCGCCCACGCGCACCACGCCCACACCCCGCCCCTCGTAGCGGCGGCGCAGCAGTTGCACCGCCTCGGCCGGGTCGCAGCCATGGGGCATGCGCGCGGCCATCTCGGACACAGACAGCGGCTCGGCGGTGGCAAACAGCATCGCCTCGACCATGCGCTCCTGCTCGCCCAGGGGCGGGGCGCGGAACAGGCTTTCCTCGGTCGGCGCGCGGCTGTCCTCGGGCGTTTGCGGTGTTTCGGTCATTCCTCTCTCCGACGGAGGTGAATGGGCGCGAAGGTCTCGGATTGGCGGATCTCGACGCGGCCGGCCTTCACCAGTTCCAGCGACGCGGCGAAATGGGCGGCGGTGGCGGCGCGGCGGCGTTTCGGGTCCATCTGCCAGCCCTCGGGAAGGTAGCTCATCAGGTCGGTCCATTCACCGGCGAAGCCGACCAGCGGGCGCAGGCGGTCCAGCGCCTCCTCCATGGTGAAGACGTCTTCGCGGTCCATCACGTAGGGGCGGAAATCGTCGCGGGTGCGGATACGGGCATAGGCCTGCAACAGGTCGATCAGCCCGGCGGTATAGGTCACGGATTTGGCCGTGGTCATCACCTCGGGCGCACCGCGGGGAAAGCGGTCGCGGCCAAGGCGGTCCCGGGCCATCAGCTTGGCCGCGCAATCGCGCATGGCCGACAGGCGTTCCAGCTGGAAGGCGAGATGGGCCGCCATATCCTCGGCCGAAGGCCCCTCCTCGGTCGGGTCGGGCGGAAGCAGGAGGCGCGATTTCAGGAACGCCAGCCAGGCCGCCATGACCAGGTAATCGGCGGCCAGTTCGATGCGCAGCTTGCGCGCCTTCTCGATGAAGACGAGGTATTGCTCGGTCAACGCGAGGATCGAGATCTTGCGCAGGTCCACCTTCTGCGTGCGCGCCAGCGACAGGAGCAGGTCGAGCGGCCCCTCGAACCCGTCCACGTCGACGATCAGCGCCTCGGCCGCGCGGCGCGAGGCGACGGCATCCCAGTCGGGCGCGTCGTTTGCCGGGGTCGGCGTGTCAGCCATAGACCTCTCCGTCCAGAAGGTCGGCAAGGTCGGCCTCGGCGGCCTCGATGTCAAGCGGCTGGCGGCGGTTGCGCAGCGCCAGCGCGGCCTCGCCCATGGCGATCTCGGCGCTGTCGAGGTCGCCCGCGCCGACCACGACCTGCTCCATCTCGGGCCGGTCGCCATTGCAATGCAGGATCAGGTTGCACCCGGCGGCCCGCGCCCGCGTGGCGCGCTCGCCGATGGGGCCGGGCAAGGCGCCCATGGACAGGTCGTCGGTCATCAGAAGGCCGGTGAAGCCGATCTCGGAGCGGATCAGCTCGATCATGGCGGGCGAGAGGGTGGCGGGCACCTCTTCGTCGAGCGCCTCGTAGACGATATGGGCCGTCATGCCCAAGGGCAGGTCTACCAGCGGTTTGAAGGCCGCGAAATCGGTGCTGCGCAACTCGTCCGCCGAGGCGGTGACGCGCGGCAGGTCGAGATGGCTGTCGACCTCGCCCAAGCCATAGCCCGGCAGGTGTTTGAGCACCGGCAGCACGCCACCGTCGAACAGCCCCTCCGCCACGGCGCGGGCGGCGCCGATCACCGCGTCGGGCGTTGTGCCATAAAGACGGTTCAGCAGGATCGGATGCGTCGTGTCACGCGCCACGTCGGCCAGCGGCATGCAGTTCACGTCGATGCCCACCTCGCGCAGTTCATGCGCGATGAGGCGCGCGCGCAGATACATCGTGCGGGCGGCCTTGCCCGGCCCGGCCTGCGCCATCTGGTCGAGCGCGGGGCGCCATTGCCGCCAATATGGCGGGCGCATGCGCTGCACACGGCCCCCTTCCTGATCGATCAGAACGGGGGCGTCGCGGCCCACGGCCTCTCGCAGATCCTCGGTCAGGGCGCGCAGTTGCGCGGGATCCTCGATGTTGCGGGCGAAAAGGATGAAACCCCAGGGCTGCACCTCGGCGAAAAAGTCGCGTTCACTCGGCCCGAGGGTCGGCCCGGACGGCCCGAGGATCGTGGCCGACATCGCCGTGGTCACGTCAGCGAACCGTCACGGGGATGCAGGCGGCCCCTTGCGCCACAAGCGCGGCGCAGAACCGGCGCGAGGCGGCCAGATCGTCGAACCCAGCCGCGCGCAGGCGGTAGAAGCGCTGCCCGCCGGAGGAGGCCTCCTCGATCACGCGCGGGCGGCCCGCCATGAAATCGGGGAAGCGACTTGAAAGGCGCTCCCATTCCGAGCGCGCGATCTCGGCGGTGTCGAAGGCGCCCAATTGCACCAGCCGCGTGCCTTCGGGCAGGTCGGCGGGGGCGATCTCTCGCACGCCGGTGCCGCCGGGGGTGCTGACCTCCAGCGCCACGTCTGCGCTGGTTCCCTCCAGAACGGCGGGCGCATCGGGGTTCACGGCGCGGGCGAAGCCGGCGGGGCGGATCATCGGGCGCAGCGAGGTGCGCACGCCCGGAACGGAGGCGGGGATGACGGCGAATTGCGGCTCGGCGGGCGTGACAGCCGGGGTTGCGACAGGCTCGGGCGCAGGATCGGCCTGCGGCGCGGCGGCTGCGATCTCGGCTTCGACGCCCTCTTCCGGGGTGACGGCGGCTGCCGGGGGCGTCTCGTCCAGGGGGACGCTCGAGGCCAACAGGCGTTCGATCAGGGCCTGCGTCGCGTCCGGCACGGACGGGTCCGCGGGCTCAGGGGCCGCGGCGGGTTCAGACGCGGGTGCCGCGACGGCCGCGGCGGAGGCATTGTCGAAATCAAGCTCCTGCAACTGGACCGGCGGGGGCGCGAGGACAAGCTGGTCGGGCACCGGCGCGGCCTCCTCCCCTTCGGCAAGGCGATTGACGGCAAGGCCCTGGTGCGGGGCCTGCGTGCCGCCGGGATCCTCGGGGGCGACGCGCATCGGGCCTTGCAGCGCCCGCACGACCGGCACGCCGGACACGTCGCGCATGGTCAACTGCCAGCCCCAGACGCCCAGGCCGACCACGAGGCCGATCGACACAAGCGCCCCGGCCCAGTTGACCAGGGTCCCGATCGTGGACGCGCCACGCTGGGGGTGGTGTTCCCCATAGGCGTCGTAGTCGCGATAAGACTCCGCGTCGTCTTCGAAATAATCGATATCCGCCATGCCTGCCCTCAACTTCGCGCCCCATGCCTCGGGTGTGCAAAGCACGGACCCGGCCGGGGTGACTTGACTGCTCGTCCCGGCCGTCGTGGCGTTTTCGCCTTACATCTTCTCGACCGGAGTTACGCCCAAGATACCAAGACCGTTGGAAATGACAATCGCCACGGCCCGGATAAGGGCCAGTTTCGCGGCGGTTGTTGCCGGATCGTCCTCCTGCATGAAGCGCAGGGCGGGATTGGCGTTGCCCTTGTTCCACAGCGCGTGGAATTCCGACGCGAGGTCATAGAGGTAGAAGGCGATGCGATGGGGTTCATGCGCCTCGGCCGCGATCTCGACCAGGCGGGGCCATTCGGCGAGCTTGGCGACCAGCGCGAACTCGGCCGGATCGGCGATGGCGGACAGGTCGGCGGGCGTGTCGGTGGGCAGCCCCGCCTCCTCGGCCTTGCGCAGGACCGAGTGGATGCGGGCATGGGCGTATTGCACGTACCAGACCGGGTTGTCCTTGGACTGCTCCAGCACCTTGTCCACGTCGAAATCGAGCGGCGCGTCGTTCTTGCGCGTCAGCATGACGAAGCGGGTCACGTCCGCGCCGACCATCTCGACCACGTCGCGCAGGGTGACGAAGGTGCCCGCGCGCTTGGACATTTTCAATTCCTGGTCGCCGCGCTTGAGCTTGACCAGCTGCATCAGCTTGATGTCGAGCGGCACGCGTTCGGCGCTGAGCGCGGCGACGGCGGCCTTCATCCGCTTGACGTAGCCGCCGTGGTCGGCCCCGAAGATGTCGATCAATTCGTCGAAGCCACGGCTGACCTTGTCGTAGTGATAGGCGATGTCGGGGGCGAAATAGGTCCAGCCGCCATCGGATTTCATGATCGGGCGATCCACGTCATCGCCGTACTCGGTGGATTTGAACAGCGTCTGTTCGCGCGGCTCCCAATCCTCGGGGGTCTTGCCCTTGGGCGGCTCCAGCGTGCCGCGATAGATCAGGCCCTTGGCGTCGAGGTCCTTGATCGCGGCCTCGATCTGCCCCGTGCCGTAAAGCGATTTTTCCGAGAAGAACACGTCCATCTCGACGCCGAGCGCCTTCAGGTCGGCGCGGATCAGGTCCATCATCGCGTCGGTGGCGTAGTCGCGGATCTCTTCCAGCCAGACGGCCTCGGGCTGGTCGACCCATTGTTCGCCCACTTCCTTGGCCAGCGCCTCGCCGACGGCGATCAGGTAGTCGCCGGGATAGGTGCCTTCCTCGAAAGCGACGGTCTGGCCCAGCGCTTCGAGATAGCGCAGGTAGACCGACCGCGCGAGGACATCGACCTGCGCGCCGCCATCGTTGATGTAATATTCGCGGGTGACGTCATGGCCCGTGTAGTCCAGCAGGCTGGCCAGCGCGTCGCCGAACACCGCGCCGCGCGTGTGGCCCACATGCATGGGGCCGGTGGGGTTGGCGCTGACGAACTCGACATTGACCTTGCGCCCCTGCCCCAGATCGGACCGGCCATAGCCCGCGCCGGCCTCGAGCGCGGCGCGCACCTGCGCGCGCCAGCTGTCGCCCGACAGGCGCAGGTTCAAAAACCCCGGCCCCGCCACTTCGGCGCTGGCGATGCGGGCGTCGCCGCGCAGCTTCTCGGCCAGCGCCTCGGCGATGTCGCGGGGCTTTTTCTGGGCGGGCTTGGCCAGCACCATCGCGGCGTTCGTGGCCATGTCGCCATGCGCCGCGTCACGGGGCGGTTCGACTGCCACGTTGCGCGTATCCAGCCCCTCGGGCAGCGCGCCCTCGGCGGTCATGGCGTCAAGGCTCTCGATCACGAGCGCACGGATATCGGCGAAGATGTTCATGGCGGAAGATCCCTTGGAGTTGTGCGGGGTTTATCACGCCGCACGGCGGGTTCAACAGGATCGCACGCTCAGGTCGCCCCGCCGCGTCGTTACGGCCCGCACCAGACATAGGTGCGCGACCATTGCTCCCCGACGAGGACCATGCCGCCCTCGAACGAGGGCATGATCATGTAGCGCCGGGTCCAGGTTTGACCTTCGCCGCCGCACTGACCGTCGAACAGGATCGCCCCTGCCATCCCCCGCACCGGGACGGGGTTGGTCAGCTGGCAGGTGGATTCCCAGAACTCAAGCCGACCGGGGCTGACGGTGACCATGCCGTCGCTGATCCCCGCCGGGCAACTGTCGGGATGATACCGCCCCGGGGCCACCTGCTGTGCGCTGGCCATCAGGGTCGAGGACAGGATGGTCGCCATGGCGGCAACGGTCGTCAGTTTCATTGGTCGGTGACCTCCTCTTCAAGCTCTTCGGCGGCATCGTCCGCCCCGTCTTCGGCGGCATCATTCACAGGGACCGGGTCGGCGGCCCCGCCCCCTTCGCAGGAATAGAGCGTCTCGCCCAGGCCGCGCAGGACGACGACCATCGAGTCCGGCTCCGGCCCCTCGCCGAAATAGATGCGCGCCTCGAACGTGCCATCCGCGTCCTCGCAATTGCCGTCATAGAGGAATTCCTCGTCCAGCAGGCGCAGGCGCGTGGGGTTGTAAAGCTCGCAGCAGGCGCCGTCGAAGCACAGTTCGGGAAAGGTGAGCGTGGCCTCGACCGCGCCCTCGGCCGGCCCGCCGCCCTCGGCGCAGACGGAATAATAGGTGCCGTTCGCGGGAAAGGCGGCAGCCGAAAAAGGCATGACGGCAAAGGCGATAGCGGGGATCAGGCGGCGCATGGCGGCACTCCGGCGGCAACAGGGGTGTGGGTCCATGGTGCCGCGCGGGCGGGTTTCGATCAACTGTCGGCTGCAGCCTTTTTGCCATTCACGTCCGGCGGCGGCTGCTCGCCTGCATCCTCGGGTCGCAGCGTCAGCAGGCGCGCGCCCGCCCCGGCCTCGACCTTGTCCTCGGGGCCGACGAGGCGCAGGGCGCCACCCGCCCCGATCACGCCGATCAGCATGGCGTCGGGCCGCTTGGCGCGCCAATCCTCAAGCGTGAATTCCTCGGTCAGGCCGGTCAGGCGGAACTGCCAGCCCTGCCAGACGCGCAACTCCATCTCGCGATAGGTCGCCCCATCCCCCAGGGGCCGCCCGCCCAACGTGGCCGGCAAGGCATGGCGCACCTGTTCGCTTTTCTCGCGCGTGACCTGGAACACCTTTTCGCGCCCCATCTCGGGCGCAAGGTCGGTGGCCACCAGCGTGTTGTAGGCATCGTTGTCGGTGGCCGCGATCAGGGTGGAGTAGCCGACGAAATCGATGCGATGCTCGGCCGCCTCGGACAGGACATCGCCGAAGAAGGTGGGAATGCCCGCCTCGCGCGCGCGGCGCAGGTGGCCGCGGTTCGCGTCGGCGATCAACACGGGCACCTCGGCCTTTTTCAACGCCTCGGCCAGAAGGGTCGTCCAGCGCGAGCCGCCGACGATCAGCACACCGGGTGTGCCCGCAGCGGTCAGGCCCAGCGCCTTGGCGAAGGGGCCGAGCGTGAAGCCGTGCAGCACCACCGTCGCGGCCACCAGCACGAAGGCCAGCGGGCCGATCAGCGCGCCATCCTCGACGCCAAGCTGGACCAGCCGCTCGCCGAACAGGCCCGCGACAGCGACCAGAACCACCCCGCGTGGACCGGTCAGGGCCACCAGCAATTGCTCGCGGTATGGAATGCCAGACCCGATGAGCGAGGCCATCACGGTCAGGGGCCGCGCGACCAAGACCACGGCGGCGACGAATAGCGCCGCGCGCCAGTCCAAGCGTCCAAGGGCCGAGAAATCGAGCGAGGCCGCCAGCAGGATGAACACGCCCGAGACCAGCAGGATCGTCGCGTGTTCCTTGAAGCGGCGCAGTTCCTCGTAGCTGGGCAGGTCGGCATTGGCGATGACAAGGCCCATGATGGTAACGGCGAGAAGGCCACTTTCATGCAAAACCGAGTCCGAGAGCGCGAAGATGGCGATCAACAACACGAACAGGACCGGCACTTTCATATGCTCGGGCACCTGCCCATGGCGGAAGGCGCGGGCAAGGCCATAGCCCGCCGCAACGCCCGTGATGGTGGCCACGGCCACGCCCATCACCAACTCGCCCGCGGCACTGCCGACGGAGGTGGCGCTGTTGAGGACCAGCACGACCTCGAAGGCCAGAACGGCGGCAAGCGCGCCGAGCGGGTCGTTGACGATCGCCTCCCATTGCAGAAGCGCCGCCGGACGGCGCGACAGCCGCGCCTGCCTGAGCAGCGGCGCGATCACGGTCGGGCCGGTGACGATCATGATGCCGCCGAAAACGGCCGAACTTTCCCAACTGAGCCCCGCGCCGTAGCGCAACGCCAGCGTCGACAGGAGCCATCCCAGCGGCGCGCCCACGAAGACGAGGCGCTTGACCCCCACCGCCGCGTCCGACAGCGACCTAAAATTTAGCGTAAGCCCGCCCTCGAACAGGATCACGGCGACCGCGATGGCGATCAGCGGCTGGGTCAGCGGCCCGATATCGCGCGCCGGGTCGAGCACTCCGAAAGCCGGGCCGATCAGAACGCCCGCGACCAGCATCAGCACGATACCGGGCAGGCGCAGTTTCCACGCGATCCATTGCGCACCAACGCCCACGACACCGACAAGGGCCAGCGCCGTGACGGGGGACAAGGCGCCATCCGCCGGGGTGACCGCCATCAGACAGCCCCCTTCGGCATCACGTGAACCACTCGATCAACCATACCCGTTACCCCTTGCCCTACACCGAACGGGCCGAACCTATCGCCCGCCCCGATGCAACCCAACCCCGTGAGAGCGTTGCGGTTCCATGATCTCAAAAAGGTGGCGCTCGCCGCAGGTTGGGCAACTGCGTGGACGCAATGCCGGTTAGACCGGCCTAGTCGCAAGAGACGAAGGTATCTTCCAGATCGCCCGTGCGCATCACGAGGTTTCCGTCAGCGTCGAAGGACAAGACCACCGTCTCGGGGCTGGGGCCGGACCCGTAATCGCAGGTCAAGGTGTATTGCACCGCGCCTTCGGGGGCGTCCTGTGCGACCGGGTCGGTCAGGGTACAGGGCGTCTCGTAATAGGCGACGGTCTCGCCCTCGATCCGCAGCGCCACGGCATCGGCCTCGCCCGAGCAGTAGCCGTATTCATAGCTGCCGTCGAACCCCTCGGCGGCCAAAGCCGTGGGCACCAGAAGGGCCGCCCCGGCCAGGCGCAAAAGAAAAGATCTCGTCATCATGCGAACGCTCCCTGATCTCGTTGGATGCTCAACGATTGCAGATGGGCGCGCGCCTGTAACTAGAGGTTTTCCAGCGGTCGGATGATCTCCACGCCCTTGTCGCCGAAGATCCGCTGATGCGTCTGGAGGGCGAAGCGGTCGGTCATGCCGGCGATGTAATCCGACACGATCCGCGCAAGTTGGGTTTCATCGCCCGCGACGTCTTCGACATCCTTGCGCCATTGCTTGGGCAGTTCCTCGGGATGGGCCATGAAGAACGGAAAAAGCTCCATGACCACGCGCGTGACCTCGACGCGCATCTCGACCACGGCGGGGGCGCGATACATGCGGTGGAACAGGAAGTCCCGGATCACTTTCAGATCGGTGAAGAGCGCGTCGGAGAATTGCACGATGGGGCGGCCCGCCTCGCGGACATCGCGCACCGTCTCGGGGGCCAGATCGGCAAGGGTCGCCTGCGCCTGACCGATCACGTCCTCCACCAGAACGCCGAAGAAGCGCCGGAGCGCCTCGTGCCGTCGGCGATAGTAGTTGAGGCCGGGATAGCGCGCATCGACCTCGGCGAAACAGGCGCCCAGGATCGGCAATTCGGCCAGTTCGTCGGTCGAGAACAGCTCGGCCCGCAGCCCGTCATGCAGGTCGTGGTGGTTGTAGGCCACGTCATCAGCGATCGCGGCAACCTGCGCCTCGGCGCTGGCATGGGTGTCCAGCTCCAGATCATGGCGCGCGGTGTAATGGGCAAGCGCCCATGGCACGGGCGCGGGCACGGGGCCATTGTGTTTGGCGATCCCTTCCAGCGTTTCCCAGGTCAGGTTCAACCCGTCGAATTCGGCATAATGGCGTTCGAGATGGGTGACGATGCGAATGGCCTGCGCGTTGTGATCGAACCCGCCATAGGGGTCCATCACGGCCTGAAGCGCGTCTTCGCCGGTATGGCCGAAGGGCGGATGGCCGAGGTCATGGGCCAGCGCCACGGCTTCGGTCAGTTCCTCGTCGAGGTTGAGGGCGCGGGCCATGGTGCGCGCCACCTGCGCCACCTCGATGGAATGGGTCAGGCGGGTGCGGAAATAATCGCCCTCGTGTTCGACGAAGACCTGCGTCTTGTGCTTGAGCCGCCGAAACGCCGAGGAATGGATGATCCTGTCGCGGTCCCGCTGGAACGGTGTGCGAAACGTGCTCAGATCCTCGGGCATCAGACGCCCGCGGCTTTGAGCCGGATCGCTGGCATAGGGTGCACGCATCCCCTTTGGTCCCCTTGTTCCTGTCGCATCCCCTGCCCGGGCTGCGCCGCCTTGTTTGCGCTTGGGCGTCCTCATATATTCGATTGCAGAGAAATGCGACAGCCGAACGCCCGAGGAGAACGCGCATGACGCTGACCCTGACAGTGCCCCCGAAAGTGACCGACCGCGCCTTTGCCCGGCTGGCCGAGATCAACGATGCCTCGGGCGAGGCGAAGGCCCTACGCGTGGCGGTCGAGGGCGGCGGCTGTTCCGGTTTTCAATACGACATCAAGCTGGACGATCCGGCCGAGGATGATTTGGTGCTGGAACACAATGGGCAGAAGGTCGTGGTCGACAGCGTCTCCCTGCCCTTCCTGGCCGATGCTGTGATCGACTTCACAGAGGAATTGATCGGCGCGCGGTTCACCATCGACAACCCGAACGCGACCTCGTCCTGCGGCTGCGGCACGTCTTTCTCGATGTAAGCGATCTTGACCCCGGTCAAGGCGCCAGCCGCTTGGCCGCGCGACGCTGATCCGTGTCGGACCCAAGGAGAGCGCCCATGACCACGCCGCTGTTTCATTCCACCCGCGAAAGCGACACCCTTCTGGTGATCGAGGCCCATGGCGCGTTGGATGCCCGCGCGATGGAAGTCGCGCTGACCATGCTGGTCGACGAGATGGAGGGGATGCATCACGGCGCCTGCCTTGTGCGGGCGGAAGGCGTCGAATGGCCGAGCCTTGGCGCGATCGGTGTCGAGATCCGGCACTGGGTCCAGATGATGGCGATGGTCGAGAAACTCGACAAGGTCGCGGTACTGACCGACGAGGGCTGGGTGCGCACCATCGCCTCGATCGAGTCGGCGTTGATCCCCAACCTCGTGATCCGGGCCTTTGCCCCGGACCAGGAAGACGCCGCGCGCGCCTGGCTGGCCGAACCGCTCAGCCAGGACGCGACGGCGTAACGCTCAGGCCTCTTCGTTTTCCTTGGCGGCCCCGACGCGGGGCTGGCCCACGCGCGGCTCCGGCACGCGGGCCGCGGGCACGCGCGGCTGCGGCACGTTCGGCTTCAACTCGGTCTTGGCGTCGGGCTTGGCCTCGGGCGCGGTCGCCGCATCGGGCTTGGGCAGGGCCAGCGCCTCGTCCTGGAACTGGTCCGGCACCTCGGGCACGATCCGCCCGGTTTCGAGGTCGATCATCACGCGCGGCTTGGTCGGCATGGCGTCGATCATCTCGTTCAGCTCGCGCACCAGCCGCTTGAACCTGTCGCGCTGGCTTTCGGATTTCGGGGCGGACTTGGCGCCGCCACGGAAGAAGTTGAACATCGGGATTCCCAGTTTTTTGACAAGACGAGAGTTATTCTAGCTTATGCTGCAGCGCGGAAAACCGTTCGCATCGTCTCACGGGGGCAGATCGGCCAAGCCTTGCCGATGACGGGCTTGGCAAGGGCGCGCCGGGCGGGCAGAAAGGGCCAAACGACCGGGGGGCCTCCATGCGCATCGCGACATTCAACATCAACGGCATCAAGGCGCGGGCCGAGGCGCTGTGCGCCTGGCTGGACGAGGCCGCGCCCGACGTCGCGCTGCTGCAGGAGATCAAGTCGGTCGACGAGAATTTCCCGCGCGAGCTGTTCGAGGATCGCGGCTACAACGTCGAAACGCATGGCCAGAAGAGTTTCAACGGCGTCGCGATCCTGTCGAAACTGCCGCTTGAGGATGTGTCGCGCGGCCTGCCCGGCGATGACGAGGACGAACAGGCCCGCTGGATCGAGGCGACGGTGACCGGTGACACCACATCGGTGCGGATCTGCGGCCTTTACCTGCCCAACGGCAACCCGGTGCCGGGGCCGAAATACGACTACAAGCTGGCCTGGATGGAGCGGATGCGCCGCCACGCCGCCGGATTGCTGGAAACCGAGATGCCGATCGTGATGGCGGGCGATTACAACATCATCCCGCAGGACGAGGATGCCGCCAAGCCCGAAGCCTGGACCGAGGATGCGCTGGCCCTGCCGCAAAGCCGCGACGCGTTCCGCCGGATCCTGAACCTCGGCTTCACCGAGGCGATCCGCGCGCGCACCGGCGCGCCGGGGCTCTATTCCTTCTGGGATTACCAGGCAGGCGCGTGGCAGCGGAACAATGGCATCCGCATCGACCACCTGCTTCTCAGCCCGCAGGCGGCGGACCTGATGACGGAGGCCGGCATCGACAAGGATGTGCGCGGGCGGGACAAACCCTCGGATCACGTGCCGGTCTGGATCGACCTCGCCGCCTAGTCCAGCTTGCTGATCTTCGCGATGGCGAGGGGGGCCAGCACCGACAGGAACAACAGCCGGTAGATATGGTGCGCGGCGGTAAAGGCCGGGTCTGCGCCCAGCATGATGCTGAGGGCGGCCATCGTCTCCAAGCCGCCGGGGGCGAAGGCGATCAGCAGGTCGGTCAACGGCAGATCCGTGACCGCCCGCACGAACAGCGCCGCGCCCAGGGTCACGGCAACGGCCAGGCCCGTCAGCACGCCCGAGGCCGCCGCCGCGCGGGCGATCAGGGCGAAGGTCACGCCGTTGAACCGCGTGCCGATCAGGCTGCCCATGATGGTGAAGGTCGGGATTGCGACCCAGGCGGGCGGCGCGCCCGTGACCCAGCCCGCCCCGTGGGCGAGGCCCGAGACCGCCATGCCCGCCATCACCAGCGCGGCGGGCACCTTCAGCCGGAGGAAGACAAGCCCCAGCGCAACGCCCAACACGGTCAGCAGCAGCATGGTGGCGAGCTCCAGCGTCTCGACAATCGGGGCGGTCATGGACAGGTCCGCATCGCTGGCCAGCGCCACCACGACCGGCACGACCAGCGTCAGCAGCAGCACCCGCAGCGACTGGATCACCGTCACCACCCGCACGTCCGAGCGGATCGAGGCCGAGAGCGCGATCACGAAACTCAGGTGCCCGGGCATCGCGGTCAGCCGCGCCGTGGCCGCGTCGAAGCCGAACATCCGCTGCACCAGCGTGCCGCCGCCGAAGACGATCAGCACAAGGCCAAGGGTCAAGGCGGCCAGCGGCACCGGCCATTGCGGGAGGGAGGCGACCACTTCGGGCGTGATCCCCGCACCGAGGCCCAGGCCGATCATCACGAAACAGGTATTGCGCAGCCAGTCAGGGATATGCGTCTCGACGCCCCAGAGGGACACCGCCGTCACCACGGCGGCCGGCCCCGTCAGGAAGGGCGCGGGCACGCCCGAGGCCCACCCCAGTACCGCGCCCACCGCCCCGGCAAAAAGCGCGGCGGCCACGGGCCTGACCTGTGACAAGAGTTTTCGCGGGTGCATGGCGCCGGTTTATCCCCTCTGCCCCCCGCCTTACAGGGGCATCCCCTGTCCCGGTATCTCTGGTTTCGCGACGCCATCGTCGCGTGCGGGCACGGCTGGAGCGCGGCAGACGGGGTCGCCCGGGACCGTGGGCGCACCGCACCGCAAAGCGAACCGGACGCGGCGATCGCGGGTCGCAGCGTGGGAGGCGATGTTGACCGGGCAGACCATGGGCTGCCGCAGCGCTCACACGCCCGGCTCCCCCTATCGGTAATGCTCTGATTTCACGCATGGAAACGGTTACTCAACCCAAGGGCGTGCGCCCCGCCCGGTGCCAGCCCCAAGGTGGAAATCGACCTGACGTAAGGCAAACTCTTGCCAGATCGGGGCGGCTTCGTAACATTACCGTCACATAACAACGATAACCGCCACGTCGGGTGGCCTTCGCGCCGCCCGTCCACCTGATTGAACCCAACAGGAGGGCCGTGTGCCTCTGACGCGCACGGTCTTTAGGAGAGACATATGACCTTCCGTATCCTTGCCGCGGCGTCCGCGGCCAGCGCCGTCGCCCTTTCGGCCGCCCTGCCCGCTTTCGCCCAAGACCGTGCCGAAGTCGACTTCTGGCACGCAATGGGCGGCCAGCTGGGCGAGCGCGTCGACCAGTTCGCGTCGGACTTCAACGCCACGCAGGACAGCTGCACCGTCACCGCCGTCTACCAGGGCAACTATACCGAGACGATGACCTCGGCCATCGCGGCGTTCCGCGCAGGTGAACAGCCCCATATCGTGCAGGTCTTCGAGGTGGGCACCGCCACCATGATGTCGGCGGCCGACAACGGCGCCATCTACCCCGTCCACCAGCTGATGGAAGACGCGGGCATCGAGTTCGACGAAGCCGCCTACCTGCCCGGCGTGATCTCCTACTACTCGGACACCGATGGCAACCTGCTGTCGCTGCCCTTCAACTCGTCCACGCCGGTGATGTGGTACAATGCCACCCTGCTGGAAGAGAACGGCCTCGACGTTCCGACCACCTGGGACGAGGTCTGGGCTGCGGCCCGCGTCCTGCGCGACGCCGGTGTGCCCTCGCCCGTCGGCTTCGGCTGGCAATCCTGGACGCAGATCGAGAACTACTCGGCCTGGCACGACCTGCCCATGGGCACGCAGGAAAACGGCTTTGCCGGCACGGATACCGAGTTCACCTTCAACAACGAAGCGGTCGTGAACCACATCCAGGCCATCGCGGATGCCGGTGAGGAAGGCCTCTTCACCTATGGCGGCCGTCGCGGCGATTCGCGCGGGATGTTCGTGAACGGCGAAACCGCGATGTGGATCAACTCCTCGGCCTATTATGGTGGCTTCGTGAACGACATCACCGAGTTCGAGTTCAGCCAGGCGATGATGCCGCTCGACACCGCGGTTGCCGACGCGCCGCAGAACTCGATCATCGGCGGTGCAACCCTGTGGGTTCTGCGAGGCGGTGAAGAGGCCGAGTACGCCTGCACCGCGCAGTTCCTGTCGTTCCTTTCGACGGCCGAGCAGCAGGCCGACTGGGCAGGGTCGACCGGCTACGTGCCGATCACCACGGCCGCCTATGAACTGATGGGCGAGCAGGGCTTCTTCGAAGAGAACCCGGGCACCGACGTCGCCATCCAGCAGCTGACGCTGAACCAGCCCACGCCGAACAGCCGTGGCGTGCGTTTCGGCAACTTCGTGCAGATCCGCGACGTGATCAACGAAGAGCTCGAAGCCGTCTGGTCCGGTGACAAGACCGCACAGGAAGCCCTCGATGCCGCCGTCGAGCGTGGCAACGAGCTTCTGCGCCGCTTCGAAGCCGCGAACTGATCGCATCACATGAGCGGGCCGGGCGAGAAATGTCGCCCGGCCCTTTTCCAATCCGACGAACCCGGGCACGATCCGACATATGAAACGCGTTGTCTTTCGCAGCTGGTGGCTGCCATACCTTCTGGTCGCGCCACAGATCGCGATCACGCTGATCTTTTTCATCTGGCCCGCCTACCAGGCCCTGGAAAGCTCGCTCTATATCGAGGACGCGTTCGGCTTCTCGCGCAACTTTGTCTGGTTCGAGAATTTCGAACAGCTGTTCAGCGATCCCGGCTACCTGCGGTCGTTCAAGACCACGCTGATTTTCGGCCTGTCGGTCACCTTCCTGTCGATGTCGATGGCGCTTGGCCTGGCCGTCGCCGCCAACCGGGTGATCCGCAGCGCCACCGCCTATCGCACCTTCCTGATCTGGCCCTATGCCGTCGCCCCGGCGCTGGCGGGCGTCTTGTGGTTCTTCATGATGAACCCGACGCTCGGCATCGTCGCCTACTGGCTTGAGGCGATGTTCGGCTATGACTGGAACCATTATACCAGCGGCACCGAGGCGCTGATCATGGTGACCATCGCCGCGGCGTGGAAACAGATCAGCTACAACTTCCTGTTCTTCCTCGCCGGGCTGCAATCCATCCCGAAATCCCTGATCGAGGCGGCGGCCATCGACGCGGCCAGCCCCGCGCGGCGGTTCTGGACCATCGTCTTTCCGCTGCTGTCGCCGACCACCTTCTTCCTGCTGGTCGTGAACCTCGTCTACGCGTTCTTCGACACCTTCGCGATCATCCACGCGACCACCTCGGGCGGGCCCGCGGACGCGACCTCGATCCTCGTCTATCGCGTCTACAACACCGGCTTCGTCGGGCAGGATTACGGGTCGAGCGCTGCGCAATCGGTCGTTCTCATGGCGCTGGTCATCGGGATGACAGTGATCCAGTTCCGCTTTGTCGAACGGAGGGTGAACTACTGATGGTCGAAAATCGTCCCCTCCTGAACATCCTCACCCATCTGGTGCTGATCGCCGGGATCGTCTTCCTGTGCTTCCCGGTCTGGATGGCCCTCGTGGCCTCGACCCACCCTGGCGAGGCGCTGGCCCGCAGCCCCATCCCGATGTGGTTCGGCGACCAGGGCTTCGAGAATTACCGCCAGCTTCTGACCGGGGGCGTGCCCGCCACGGGCGGCGTCCCGGTGGCGCAGATGATGTGGAATTCGCTGATCATGGCGCTGGGCATCACCATCGGGAAGATCGCGATCAGCCTCTTGTCGGCCTACGCGATCGTCTATTTCCGCTTCCCCTTCCGCATGGTGTTCTTCTGGCTGATCTTCATCACCCTGATGCTGCCGGTCGAGGTGCGGATCCTGCCCACCTATGATGTCGTCGCGTCGTTGGGCATGCTGAACAGCCATACCGGCCTGATCCTGCCGCTGATCGCCTCGGCCACCGCGACCTTCCTGTTCCGGCAGTTCTTTTTGACCGTACCGGACGAGCTGGTCGAAGCCGCGCGCATCGACCGCGCCGGGCCGCTGCGGTTCTTCTGGGATATCCTGCTGCCGCTGTCGCGCACGAATATCGCGGCGCTGTTCATCATTCTGTTCATCTACGGCTGGAACCAGTATCTCTGGCCGTTCCTCATCACCACAGACCAGGACCTCTACACCATCGTCATGGGCATTCAGCGCATGGTGAACGTGGGCGAGGGCCTGCCGATCTGGCACCTGACCATGGGCACGGCGATCCTGGCGATGATCCCGCCGGTGATCGTGGTCCTGGCGATGCAGCGGCTCTTCGTGAAGGGCCTTGTGGAAAGCGAGAAGTAAGACATGGCCGAGCTGATCCTGAAAAACGTGGGCAAGACCTATCCGGGCGGAGTGACCGCCGTATCGGGCGCCAATGTCGAGATCGAGGACGGCGAATTCGTCGTGCTGGTCGGGCCCTCGGGCTGCGGCAAGTCCACGATCCTGCGCATGATCGCCGGTCTGGAAGAAATCACCGAGGGTGAGGTGCAGATCGGTGACCGTGTCGTGAACACGCTGGAGCCGGGTGAACGCGACATCGCCATGGTGTTCCAGAACTACGCCCTCTACCCGCACATGTCGGTGCGCAAGAACATGGAATACGGCCTCAAGAACCAGGGCATGCCGCGCGACCAGATCGCCGAGCGCATCGCCAAGGCCGCCGAGACCTTGCAGATCACGCAGTATCTCGACCGCAAGCCGCGCGCTCTGTCGGGCGGGCAGCGCCAGCGCGTCGCCATGGGCCGCGCCATCGTGCGCGAACCGGCGGTGTTCCTGTTCGACGAGCCGCTGTCGAACCTCGACGCCAAGCTGCGCACGCAGCTGCGGGCCGAGTTGAAGGACCTGCATATGCGCCTTGGCGCGACCTTCGTCTTCGTCACCCATGACCAGGTCGAGGCGATGAGCCTTGCCGACCGGATCGTCATCATGTCCGAGGGCAGGATCGAACAGATCGGCACGCCGATGGACCTCTACCGCAACCCGGCCAGCAAATTCGTGGCCGAGTTCATCGGCGCCCCGCCGATGAATGTGTTCGACCTGGGCGCGCCGGCGGGCCGGGCATTGGCCGAACTGGCCAATGACACGCCACCGGGCGCCGCGTTGATCGGCATCCGCCCCGAGTCGCTGCGGCTGGCGCATGACGGACCGGAAGGGACCGTCACGCTGGTCGAGGCGCTTGGCGCGGAAAGCCTGATCCACCTGCGCATGGGCGAAGACCGTGTCATCCTGCGCGCGGGCCACGAAGGCACCCATGTTCAGGAAGGGCAAACGGTGCATCTGGGCGGGGATGCCGACGCGGTGACCTTCTTCAACCGCGAAGAGCGGACCATTTCCCCCGTCATGGCCGCCGCGCAATAGCGCGGCGCAGATTTCCTCGAGGAAATCTGGCCGGAAATCTCGAGATTTCCGCCCGCACCCGGTACGCACGCCGCTTTGAAGACTGCGGGCGATTGACCCGTGGGCCTTGGACCGCCATGTGAAAGGCGAGACAGCACGAAAGACGCGCCGCATGACCGATGAATCCTGGATCACCCGTTTCGACGGCCTGAGCCGGCTGGAGCCGCGCATCCAGGAGATCCTTCTGTCGCGCTCGACCGTCATCGATGTGGAGGCCGGGACGGTCCTGTTCGGGCCGGGACGTGCGCCGCAAAACCTGCTTCTGCTTCTCGAAGGCACCGTGCGCGTCCAGCAGACCTCGGACACCGGGCGCGAGGTGGTGCTCTACCGTGTCACGGCGGGCGAAAGCTGCGTGCTGACCACCGCCTGTCTGCTGGCTTACGAGGATTACTCGGCCGAGGGCGTGGCCGAGACCGACATCCGCGCCGCCGCCATTCCGCGCCACGTGTTCGACGACCTGATCGCGGCCTCCAAAGAGTTTCGCAACTTCGTCTTCTCGGCCTATTCCAAGCGGATCACCGACCTGTTCCACGTGGTCGAGGAGATCGCCTTTCGCCGCATGGATATTCGCCTTGCGCAAAAGCTGCTGGAACGCGCCGAGGGCGACACGGTCAAGGCCACGCACCAGCAGATGGCGGCCGAGCTGGGCACCGCGCGCGAGGTCATCTCGCGCCAGCTCAGCGAGTTTCAGCGCCGCGACTGGATCGAGCAGTCGCGCGGCACGATCCGGCTGACGGACCGCGCCGGACTGGAAAAGCTCGCCGCAACCCAAGGCTGAGCGACACCTTACCCGATCCCCTGGAACGGTCTTGTGTGACTAGATCACTGAACGGCACGCGCCGGTTCGGTATGCATTCGGATGCGAACAGGAGAAACTTTCTGCAAGGGCTTGCTTGCAAAGGAAAACATGCAGCCATGACGCAGAATCACCCAGGAAACGAGGCATGATCGAAACAGCATTCACCCCCTTCCAATCGCTTGCTGGCGGCGTCCTGATCGGGCTGGCCGCCACGCTTCTGATGTGGACCCTTGGCCGCGTGATGGGCGCGACCGGCATCCTGGCCGGTTTGCTGGCCCCCGCGTCGCTTTACGACTTCGGCTGGCGCGCCGCCCTTCTGGCCGGCATGGCCACCGGCCCCATCGCCTATTTCGCCGTCATGGGCGAAATGCCCCCGATCGAGGTTCCGATCTCGACGCCGATGCTGCTGATCGGCGGGTTCATCGTGGGCGTCGGCGTCACCTTCGGGTCGGGCTGCACCAGCGGCCACGGCGTCTGCGGCATGGCCCGCCTGTCGAAGCGCTCCATCGTGGCGACGCTCAGCTTCATGGTGACGACGGCGGCCACCGTCTATGTCGTCCGCCACGTGTTCGGAGGGTAAGCGCGATGAACGTCCTGCGTATCCTTTCGATCTACCTGATCGGCCTTGTGTTCGGCATCGGCATCGTCATCTCGGGCATGGCGAACCCGGCCAAGGTCCTGAACTTCTTTGACTTCTTTGGCATCTGGGACCCGAGCCTGATCTTCGTGATGGGTGGTGCCGTGACCGTGGCCTTCGTGGGCTACCGCCTTGTCCTGCCGCGCCCGCGCCCCTTGTTCGAGGGCCGCTTCCAGTTGCCGACCGCAACCAGGCTCGACGCCAAGCTGATCGGCGGTTCGGCCGTGTTCGGCATCGGCTGGGGCATCGCGGGCTTCTGCCCCGGCGGCGCCCTGCCCGCGCTCGGCACCGGCCGGGTCGAGGTCATCCTGTTCACTGCCGCGCTTCTGGCCGGCATCTTCGCGGCCAAGGGCATCCAGGCCTGGCTGCGCACCCGCACCACGCCGACCGCCACCAGCGGCGCGTAAGACATTCCGGTATCTTGGAGGAGACCACCCATGACCACCTATCCCGTCAACATGAACGTCCACCCCGAGGTCGAGCCCTTCTTCGACCCGGCCACCAACACGATCTCCTATGTCGTGAAGGACCCCAACTCGACGAGCTGCGCCATCGTCGACTCGGTGATGGATATCGACTACGCCGCCGGCCGCATCACCTATGACAACGCCGACGCGATCATCGCCTATGTCAAGGACAAGGGCCTGACCGTCGAGTGGCTGATCGAGACCCATGTCCATGCCGACCACCTGTCGGCCGCGCCCTACATCCAGGAGCAGGTGGGCGGCAAGATCGGCATCGGCAAGAACATCACCGTGGTGCAGGATACGTTCGGCAAGGTCTTCAACGAAGGCACCGAGTTCCAGCGCGACGGCAGCCAGTTCGACGCCCTGTTCGAGGATGGCGACAGCTACGAGATCGGCGGCATGCGCGCCTTCGCGATCTACACGCCCGGCCACACGCCCGCCTGCATGACCCACGTGATGGGCGACGCGGCCTTCGTCGGCGACACGCTGTTCATGCCCGATGGCGGCTCGGCCCGTGCCGACTTCCCCGGCGGCGATGCCGAGACCCTCTATGACTCGATCCAGAAGGTCCTGTCGCTGCCCGACGACATGCGCCTCTTCATGTGCCACGACTACGGCCCGAACGGCCGCGACATCAAGTGGGAGACCACGGTCGCCGAGGAGAAAGAGTTCAACATCCATGTCGGCGGCAGCAAAACGAAAGAGGATTTCGTCAAGTTCCGCACCGAGCGGGACGCGCAACTCGACATGCCCAAACTGATCATCCCCTCGCTGCAGGTGAACATGCGCGCGGGCGAGGTGCCCACCGACAAGGATGGCCGCCCGATGCTGAAAGTGCCGGTCAACGCGCTGTAACCACCCCAAAGGCCCGCCGCCGAAAGAGAGACCCTTCGACCATCCGAAGGTTGAGGGGGCGGGCCAGTTTTACTTTCCCGGGTGCGAACGACCACCCACCGGGATTTCAGGAGGAGCATCCCACATGGACGCCAAGGCCATTTCAGCCAAACTGTCGGTCGCGCCGCAGATCACCGCCGATGACGTCGAGAAAGCCAAGAACCAGGGCTTTCGCGCAATCATCTGCAACCGCCCCGACGGCGAGGGCATGGACCAGCCCAACTTCGAGGAAATCGAAGCCCGCGCCAACGAACTGGGCATGGAAGCCCGCTACCTGCCGATCACCCACGGCAAGGTGACGGAGGCAGACGCCCAGTCGTTCGACGACATGCTGGGCGAATTGCCCGGGCCGGTTCTGGCCTATTGCCGCTCGGGTACGCGGTCGGCGACGCTCTGGTCGCTGAGCCAGGCGCAGCGCCTGTCGGTCGCCGATATCCTCGCCGCGACCAAGGCCGCGGGCTACGACATGGCGGGCGTGGTGCGCCGCATCGTGAACGGCGGCAAGACGCCGACCGACAGCGCGGATGCGGAATACGACGTGGTCATCGTGGGCGCGGGCGCCGCTGGCGTCTCGGTCGCCTCCAGCCTCAAGTCCCGCAAGCCGGGCCAGACCATCGCCATCATCGACCCGGCCGACATCCACTATTACCAGCCGGGCTGGACCATGGTGGGCGGCGGTATCTTCGAGGCCCCCAAGACCGCCAAGACTATGGGCAGCCTGATCCCGCAGGGCGTGCATTGGATCAAGTCCGCCGTCGCGGCCTTTGAACCCGACAAAGACGTGGTCGTCCTCGATGGCTGTCGCGTGGTGAAATACAAGCGCCTCGTCGTCTGCCCCGGCCTCAAGCTCGACTGGCACAAGATCGACGGTCTCGTGGATACGCTCGGCAAGAACGGCGTCACCTCGAACTACCGCTACGACCTTGCCCCCTACACCTGGGAACTGGTCAGCAAGATGCGGCAGGGGCGCGCCATCTTCACCCAGCCGCCGATGCCGATCAAATGCGCCGGCGCGCCGCAGAAGGCGTTGTATCTGTCGGGCGATCACTGGCACCGCACCGGCGTGCTCGACAATATCGACATCCAGTTCATGAATGCCGGGGGCGTGCTGTTCGGGGTCAAGGATTACGTCCCTGCCCTGCAAGGCTACATGAACCGCTACAAGGCCGACCTGAACTTCTTCCACAACCTGACCGCCATCGACGGCGCGGCGAAAAAGGCGTGGTTCGAGGTCAAGGAACCCGATCAGGAGGTACGCACCGTCGAGACGGAGTTCGACATGATCCATGTCGTCCCTCCGCAGACCGCGCCCGATTTCATCCGCGTCTCGCCCCTGGCCGATGCGGCGGGCTGGGTCGATGTCGATCAGGCCACGCTGCGCCACAAGACCTATGAAAACATCTGGTCGCTTGGCGACGTGATGAACGCGCCCAACGCCAAGACCGCCGCCGCCGCCCGCGTTCAGGCCCCGATCGTGGCCGAGAACGTGGCCGACGATATCGACGGCAAATCGCCCACGGCGTTGTATAATGGCTATGGCTCCTGCCCGCTGACCGTCGAGAAAGGCAAGATCGTGCTGGCCGAGTTCGGCTATGGCGGCGCCCTGCTGCCCAGTTTCCCGAAATGGGTGATCGACGGCACGAAACCCACCCGCGCGGCGTGGCTGCTGAAAGAGCAGATCCTGCCGCCCTTCTACTGGAAGGCGATGCTGCGCGGGAAAGAATGGATGGTGAAGCCCGAGAAGGTCTCCGCCTCCTGACGCCTCCCCGGGGCGGTGATCCGCATCGCCCTGGCCCTCGTGAAAGGGCGGCCCGACAGGAAACGCCGGGCCGCCCCCGCCCTTTTCGCCGCGCCTGCCCGCGCCCGCCCGCACTGACAAGAATAAAGACGGCCCAGACCCATGATCTCTTCCCTTCGCAAATACGTTCCCGTGCTGGATTGGGGGCGCCGCTATGACCGCGACGCGCTGCAAAACGACCTGATCGCGGCGGTGATCGTCACGATCATGCTGATCCCGCAATCGCTGGCCTACGCGCTTCTGGCGGGCCTGCCGCCCGAGGCCGGTCTCTACGCCTCGATACTGCCGATCATCCTGTACGCGATTTTCGGCACCTCGCGCGCTCTGGCCGTGGGCCCGGTCGCCGTGGTCTCGTTGATGACCGCCGCCGCCGTGGGGCAAGTGGCCGAACAGGGCACGGCGGGCTATGCCGTCGCCGCGCTGACCCTGGCGCTGTTGTCGGGCGGTATCCTGCTGGCCATGGGCGTGTTCCGGCTGGGTTTCCTTGCGAATTTCCTCAGCCACCCGGTGATCGCGGGGTTCATCACCGCCTCGGGCGTCATCATCGCGGCCAGCCAGCTCAAGCATATCCTCGGGGTGGACGCGAGCGGCCATAACCTGTTCGAACTGGTGGTCTCGCTGATCGAGCATCTGCCCGAGACCAATTTCGTCACGCTGATCATCGGCGTTGCGGCCACGGCTTTTTTGTTCTGGGTCCGCAAGGGGCTGAAGCCGCTGTTGATCTCCAAGGGCGTCAAGCCGCGCCTTGCCGATATCGCGCAGAAGGCCGGGCCGGTGGGCGCGGTCGTGGTCACCACGCTGGCCGTCTGGATCTTCGGCCTGTCCAACTGGGCGGGCGTGTCGATCGTGGGTGAGGTGCCGCAATCGCTGCCGCCCTTCACCATGCCGGACCTGTCGATCGACCTTGTGTCTGCCTTGTTCATCCCCGCGCTGCTGATCTCGATCATCGGCTTCGTCGAGTCGATCTCGGTCGCGCAGACGCTGGCCGCCAAGAAACGCCAGCGCATCGACCCCGACCAGGAGTTGATCGGCCTGGGCGCGGCCAACGTCGCCGCAGGGTTCTCGGGCGGCTACCCGGTGACCGGTGGGTTCGCGCGCTCGGTCGTGAATTTCGACGCGGGCGCCGAGACGCCTGCCGCTGGCGCCTATACCGCCGTGGGCCTTGCTATCGCCGCGCTTGCGCTGACACCGCTGGTCTTTTTCCTGCCCAAGGCAACGCTGGCGGCCACCATCATCGTCGCCGTGCTCAGCCTTGTCGATTTCTCGATCCTGAAAAAGACCTGGACCTATTCCAAGGCCGATTTCGTGGCGGTGGCCGCGACCATCCTGCTGACGCTTGGCTTCGGCGTGGAAACCGGCGTTTCGGCGGGCGTGATCCTGTCCATCGGCCTGCATCTCTACAAGACCTCCAAGCCGCATGTGGCCGAGGTGGGGCTGGTGCCGGGCACCCAGCATTTCCGCAACATCAACCGCCACGAGGTGCTGACCGACCCCAACCTGGTCACGCTGCGCATCGACGAGTCGCTCTACTTCGCCAATGCCCGCTTCCTCGAAGACCTGATCCAGGACCGCGTGACCGAGGATTGCCCGGTCAAGCATGTCGTCCTGATGTGCTCGGCGGTGAACGAGGTGGACATGTCGGCGCTGGAAAGCCTCGAAGCGATCAACGAGCGCCTGCGCTCGATGGATGTGCAACTGCACCTCTCCGAGGTGAAAGGCCCGGTCACCGACCGCCTTAGGCGCTCCCATTTCCTAGATGAGCTGACCGGTCGCGTGTTCCTGTCGCAATACGACGCCTGGGCCGCGCTGTCGGGCAAGGGCCCCCGCTCGGATCTCGCCGCCGCGCAGTAAGGGGCGCGTTTTCCTCGAGGAAAACGGCCCGGAAAACTCGAGTTTTCCGCCCCCTCCCCTGCCCGCTTGCCTCGCGAGAGGCGGGCGGGCACTCTCCGCCGTGACACGAGGGAGGAGAGAACCATGCCGCAACCCGATCACGTCTCGATTTACGACCTGCCCGACCCGTCGGAGCTCGACGAGGACATGCAGCGCTATTTCGAGATCTGCGCCGAGAAATTGGGACTGGTGCCCAACGTGCTGCGCACCTTTTCCTTCAACCAGGAAAAGCTGCGCAACTTCGCCGCCTATTACAACACGCTGATGCTGGCGCCCTCGGGGCTGAGCAAGCTGGAGCGCGAGATGGTGGCCGTGGTCGTGTCCTCGGCCAACCGCTGTTTCTACTGCCTCGTTGCTCACGGTCAGGCGGTGCGCGCGCTTTCAGGCGATCCGCATCTGGGCGAGATGCTGGTGATCAATTACCGCGTCGCCGGTCTGAACGCGCGCCAGCGCGCCATGCTCGATTTCGCGTGGAAGCTGACGACCGCCCCGTGGGAGGTGGATGAACCCGACCGGCAGGCGCTGCGCGATGCGGGCCTCAGCCAGGCCGATATCTTCGACCTGGCCGACGTGATCGGGTTCTTCAACATGTCGAACCGCTTTGCCATCGCGTCCGACATGATGCCGAACGCAGAATACCACGCGATGGATCGCGGCTAGGCCGGGCTTATTGCCCGGCCAGCGCCCGTGCGCCCGCCAGCGTGCCCGGGCCGACCATGGCATCGAGCGCGCCGTCATACAGATCGCGTTCCTGCAGGATGCGCTGGAATTCCAGTGCCGTCTCCCGGTCCCAGGGCGGGGTGCGGCCATTCACGGTGCCGCGCATGGTGACGGGGTCGACCTCGCCGGTTTCCAGGGCGCGCACGTATTCTGCGGCGGCAAGGATCGGGTCGCGCTCGGTCCCGATGCCCTGCTCCAACAGGAAGGCGCGGGCCGCGATGGCCTCGGGCGCGCCATTCTCGGCGGCGAACCCGACCCAGCCGTAGCGGCGCTGCGGGTCCGGCTCGATACCCGGTGCGCCCCGGTCATAGAGTTGGGCCAGGCGCAGCGCGGCCGAGACATCCCCCTCGCGCGCCAGTTCCGTCAGGATCGGCACCGCGCGGCTGGCATCGGGCAGTTGCACGGTGGTGCCGGCAGGCACATCGTCGCCCGTCAGATAGATGTCGAGGAGCGCCGTGCGCGCGCGGTGGTAGCCCGCCTCGGTCGCCATCTCCAGAAGGCGCAGCATCTCGTCGCCGTCGCGCGGCACGCCGCGGCCCAGGCGGTGCATTTGCGCCAGGGTCACCATCGCCTCTGTATCGCCCAGGTCAACGGCTTGGCGGTAGTACTCGACGGCCCGGTCGACATCCTCGTCGATGGGACGGATCCCAAGAAGGTAATAGTCGCCGAGCCGCGAATAGGCCGCGCCGACGCCGGCCTCGGCAGAGCGTTCATAAAGCCGCACGGCCTGCCGGTGTTCGCCGGTCACCTGCGCGATGGTGGCCAGGTGGAAAAGCGGGCCGCCCTCCTCGGGCAGGGCCTCGGCAGCGGCGATGCAGTCGCGCTGCGCGGCGGCCAAGCCCTGGAAGATCTCGCGCTGCGCAGCCTCGGTCTCGGCGATCTCGGCGGACGGCTCCCCGGCGGTGTCCATGCAGGCATCCAGCAGAGCCTGTGCCGCCGCCGCTTCTTCTGCTGCAATGCGGGCGGCTTCTTCTTCGGCAGCGATCCGGGCCGCTTCCTCCTCGGCGGCAATCCGTGCGGCTTCCTCCTCGGCTGCAATCCGGGCCGCCTCCTCCTCAGCAGCGATCCGGGCCGCTTCCTCTTCGGCGGCAATCCGTGCGGCCTCTTCCTCGGCAGCGATCCGCGCCGCCTCCTCTTCGGCGGCAACACGGGCGGCTTCTTCCTCGGCGGCAATCCGGGCGGCCTCTTCGGCAGCGGCTTGCGCCTCGGCCTCTTCCGACGCGGCGGTCTCGGCCGAGGCCGCTTCGCCCAAGGTCATCACCACCGGGTCTCCGGTCATCGCCTCGACCACGGCGGCGGCAGCCGCCTCGGCGCCGGGCAAATCCGGGGCTACTTCGGCCTCGGCGGCGTCTTCTGCCTCCGGGGCCACTATCTCTTCGGCCATCGCCTCCCCGTCGACCGGGTAATAGGGCATCTCGCCGGTCATTGCCTCTTCCACCGCAGTGGCGGCGCGCGCCAGTCCCTCCTCGGTCTGGCCGAGGGCGGGGGCGGCGGTGGCAAGCGCGAGCGCAGAGACGAGCAGGAACGGTCGGGTGGCGGGGGGCAGCGTCACGGCAAATGTCCTCGAAAACTCAAATGGGTCAGCGGCGACGATAGCCGCGCCACCCCAGCCTGTCGATAGCCGTAGGAAAAGCCTATGCGCCAGAAAGCACTGGCAAATCAGCCCCCCTTGGTGCACCTTCCCGACCGGTTTGAAACGCAAGGGGACCCCGCCCTGGACAGCACGCCCGATCCGACCGCGCCTGGCAGCCCTGCCGCAGGCGCCGCCACCCTGCCGCCGGACGCGGTTGCGGGGCGCGTGCTGGTGGTCGATCTGGACGGCACGCTGATCCGGTCGGACATGCTGCACGAAAGCTTCTGGTCGGCGGCAAGCAGCGACTGGCGCGTGCCGGGCCGCGCCATTCTAGGGCTCAGCCGGGGGCGGGCCGCGCTCAAGGCCGATCTTGCAAGCCGCGCCCATATCATTCCCGCCGAATTACCTTACAACCCCGAGGTGCTGGCCCGCATCGACGCCTGGCGCGCCGCAGGCGGGCGCACGGCGCTGGTGACCGCAACGGACGCGCGGCTCGCAAGCCAGATCGCGACGCATCTGGGCATCTTCGACGAAGTCCATGGCTCCGATGGCAGCCGCAACCTGAAGGGCGAGGCCAAGGCCGCCTTCCTCGTCGACCGCTTCGGGCGCGGCGGGTTCGTCTATATCGGGGACAGTTCCGCCGACCTCGCCGTCTGGCGCGAGGCCGCAGGCGCCATCACTGTGGGCGCCAGCGACAAGACCCGCGCGGCGCTCAAGGCGCAGGGGATCGAGGCCGAGCATCTCGACGGCGGCGCGGGCGGCATGGCGGCGATGTTCAAGGCGCTGCGCCCGCATCAATGGCTGAAGAACCTGCTGGTCCTTGTGCCCGTCATCGCCGATCCGGGCCACGGCGCGGGGGCGCTCCTGCCGATCCTCGCGGCCCTGGTGGCGCTCAGCCTCTGCGCCTCGGCGGGCTATGTCCTGAACGACCTGCTCGATCTGGCCGACGACCGCAGCCACCCGCGCAAGTGCAAGCGCCCCTTCGCGTCGGGGGCTTTGTCGGCGGCGACGGGCACGTTCATGATGCCCGCGCTGCTGGTGACAGGCCTTGCCGTGGCGCTGTCCGTCTCGCCCGCGCTTTTCGGTGTGGCGGCACTCTATTTCGTGTCGACCATGGCCTACTCGGTGAAACTCAAGCGCCATGCCATCGTCGATATCTGCGTGCTGGCCTTCCTGTTCACGCTGCGCATCATCGCGGGGGGCGCGGCCGTCGGGATCGGATTGTCCGTCTGGCTTCTGGCGTTCTCGATGTTCACCTTCTTCGCGCTCGCCGCCGTCAAGCGCCTGGGCGAGATGAGCGAGGCAGGCGCCGCCGGGCGCGAGGTGTCGCGGCGCGGCTACCGGGTGGAGGATCGTCCACTGCTAAGCCAGATGGCCATCGCCTCGGGCTACCTCGCCGTTCTGGTGCTGGCGCTTTACGTCGACCAGCCCGATGTGCAGGTGAAATACGCCACGCCCTGGCTGCTTTGGGGGGTCTGCCCGATGCTGATCTTCTGGATCAGCCGCATGACGCTGGTGGCCAGCCGGGGCGAGATGGACGACGACCCGCTGGTCTGGACGTTGGAAAACCGGACCAGCCGAATGACCGTCCTGATCATCTCGGCCCTGATCGCGGGGGCGCTATGGGTGTGAGGGGGGCCACTCTGGTTGCGCGATACGCGGGCTTCGCGGTGCTGGCGGTTCTGGCCAACCTCGCCGCACAGCGCCTTGTCCTCTCCGGCGCCGAACTGGTGACGTCCACCCGCTTTGCCGCAGCCATGGCGGTCGGCACGTTGGTGGGGCTGGTGGTGAAATACCTGCTCGACAAGCGATGGATCTTCTACGACCAGACCAGCGGCGCCAAGGCGCAGGGGGCGCAGTTCCTGCTCTACTCGGCCATGGGCGTGGTCACGACCCTGATCTTCTGGGTCAGCGAGACCGCCGCCTGGATCATCTGGGGCACGGATGCCGCGCGCGAGGCGGGCGCGATCCTTGGCCTGAGCGTGGGGTATGTCACGAAATACCTCCTCGACCGCCGCTATGTCTTCAACCGGGCGGAGGCACGGGCATGAGCATTCTGTCGGGCTGGGGCCGCACCCCGAAAGCCGCCTGCCACGTCGTCCGCGCCCGCACCGAGGGCGACGTCGCCGCATCCCTGGGCGACACGACGCTGATCGCGCGCGGCAACGGGCGCTCCTATGGCGACAGCGCGCTCAACCCCGCGCTGACCCTCGACATGCGGGGCATGGACCGGATGCTGTCCTTCGACGCCGAAAGCGGCACACTGGTGGCCGAGGCCGGTGTCCTGCTGGAAGACATCATCGACACGTTCCTGCCCCGCGGCTGGTTTCCCGCCGTCACCCCCGGCACCAAGTTCGTCAGCCTGGGCGGCGCCATCGCGGCGGATGTGCATGGCAAGAACCACCATCGCGACGGCGCCTTCGGCAGCTTCGTGGACTGGATCGAGGTGATGGGCGCCGATGGGCAGGTCACCCGGGCCTCCCGGGACGGGAATTCAGATCTCTTCGGGTACACGCTTGGCGGTATGGGCCTGACCGGCGTGATCCTGCGCGCGCAGATCCGGCTGCGCCGGGTCGAGTCCGGCTGGATCGTGCAACAAACCCTGCCCACCGGCACGCTGGAAGAGGCGATCGACGCGTTCGAGGCCAATCTCGACGCGCTCTATTCCGTCGCCTGGATCGATTGCGCCACGCAAGGGCGGCATCTGGGCCGCTCCCTCGTCATGCTGGGCCATCATGCCACCCCGGACGAGTTGCCATCGGACAAGCGCCGCAAACCCTTCGCGGTCAAACGCAAGCGCGCCAAGCGCGTGCCGCTGGATTTTCCCGGCTTGGCGCTCAACCGCTACAGCGTCCGTGCCTTCAACGAGCTCTACTACCGGATGGGCGCGCGCAAGGCGGGCCGCGCCATCGTCGATTGGGACACGTATTTCTACCCGCTCGACGCGATCCTCGACTGGAACCGCATCTACGGCACACGCGGCTTTTTCCAGTTTCAATGCGTACTGCCCACCGATACGGCGCGCGCGGGCATGCATCAGCTGGTCGAGCGGATCGCCGCCTCGGGGCAAGGCAGCTTCCTTTCAGTTCTGAAGCGCTTCGGCGCGCAAGAGAGCCGGTTTTCCTTCCCGCAAGAGGGCTATACCCTCGCCCTCGACTTCCCCGCCAATGACAGGAGCCTTGCGCTGATGGACACGCTCGACCGGATTACCCTCGAAAACGGGGGGCGGTTCTACCTCGCCAAGGATGGGCGCGTGCCGCGCACGGTCTTTTCCCAAGCCGACCCGCGCGCCGCGGAATTCGCCGCGCTGCGCCGCGAACAGGGATGGGACCGCGCCTTTGCCTCGCTGCAATCCGAAAGGCTGGGGCTATGAAAGGCGGCCCTGTCCTGATCCTCGGCGCGACCTCGGGCATGGCGCGCGAGATCGCGCGGTCTTTCGCCGCCTGCGGGCACCCGATCCAGTTGGCGGCCCGCAACGTGGCACGGCTGGAGGATGACAGGGCCGATCTGGAAACCCGGCACGGCGTCGCTGTCACGCTGCACGAATTCGACGCGCTGGACCTCGCCAGCCACAAGGGCTTTGTCGAGGGGCTGCCCGCCCTGCCCGACATCGCGGTCTGCGCCGTGGGCGCGATGGGTACGCAGGAGGAAAACGCCGCCAACCCCGAGAAAGGGGCCATGGTGATGCGCGCCAATTTCGAAGGCCCCGCCTCGATCCTCGGGCATCTGGCCAACGCGATGGAGGCGCGCGGCTCGGGCACGCTCGTCGGGATCTCGTCGGTCGCGGGTGATCGCGGGCGCGCGTCGAATTACGTCTATGGCTCGGCCAAGGCGGGGTTCACCGCCTTCCTGTCGGGCCTGCGCAACCGGCTGGCCAAGACGGGCGTGCATGTCCTGACCGTGAAGCCCGGCTTTGTCGCGACCGCCATGACCGAGGGGATGGACCTGCCCGAAAAGCTGACCGCCGATCCCAAGGAAGTGGGCCACGCGATTCGAATTGCCGTGCAGTCGCAGAAAAACGTGATCTACATCCGCCCGGTCTGGCGGCTGATCATGGCGATCATCAAGGCCATTCCCGAGCCGATCTTCAAGAAAACCGAGATTTGAGAGGCAAAACGCGCGCCGAAAGGCCCGATGAACCAGGGGGCGTTGCGGATTTCGGGGAAGATGCGCGCGGCACTGGCCGAATCTCGCGCAACAAACCGCCAGAACGGCGAAAATCTGCCAAGGGTGCAACAGGTCAAGAAAAACCCGCCTTGGTGTTGTTGCGAATTTAACACTTTCGGCTTACCCCAAACTCATGAAAGGGACAGTTATCGCGCAGAACGAGGCGCGACGTAGGGGCAGTGCATCCAGGCTAATGGACCGCAGTGATATCGTCTTGGCGACTTCCATCGCCTCGACCTGTATTGCCGCACTCTGCAGTTTCGTCGTTCTCTCGAACGTGTCCGACGCCCGTATCGGGTCTCGGAGCGCCACCGCCACCGAAGAGTTGGCCGCAGTGCGGCCCGCCCCGCGCCCGACCGAGGCGCGCCAGTATCCCCAGGCCGAGGCCTCGGGGGCGCTTACGCTTGGGGAATTCGAGGATGAGCTTGCAGCCGTGCGCCAGGCGCCACTGCTTACACCAATGCGCGCCCCGCGGCTGGCCCTGGCCACCCCGCGCGGCAGCACGCCAGATGCCGTCGAGCCGGTTTCGGTGCCCGTCATGCTGGGCCGCCCGCCGGTCGAGGCCGTGCCGCGCCCCCAGATCGGGGTCGAGGTGGTGCAGGTTGCGCGCAACCTGACCACGGCCCGCGCGCTGGCCTTGCCGACGCCGTCCGTGCGGCCCGAGGCGATCATAGCCCGTGCCGCCCCGATCGTGTCTGAAACGCCGGGTGCCGAGGGTGCACCCGAGGCCGCGCCTTCGGTCCTGCTGGCCGCCGTCAGCCCGCGCCCGACGCTGCGCCCCGAGGGGCTGGCCGAACGGTTCCCGGCCCGCACCGCGCCCGGTCGCACCGATCCCGGCATCCAGGTCGCCCGCGCCGTCGAGCCCGAGGAAGAAATCACGCTGGCCCGCTACGAAGATCCGGGCCGTCCCAGCCTTCTGGGTCCGCGCGCAGGGTCCAACCCCTGTTCGTCGCGGCTTGCCGACATCCCGCGCCGCCGTGGCAGCGCGCCCTCCGGCTCGGCCGTCATGGCGAGCCTCGGCAACGGGTCGGGCAGCGGACGCGACAACGCCATCGTCGAGCAGGCGCTGTCGGGCAACGTCCCGGATTTCCTGCGCGATCTGCAACCGGTCAGCTTCACCGGCATCGCCGGCGGCCGCCAGACCGAGATCACGATCTGCGTGACGCCGGATTACCTCGCCATCGGGTCGGATGCCGACCATGTGCGCGTGCCGCTGGGTCTGCCCGCCGCGCTGCGGGTGGCCGACGGGTTCGACATGATGCTGCCCACGACCCGCATGGTCGACGCGATCTATGCGCAGGCCGACCT
Organism: Maritalea mobilis; assembly: GCF_019800885.1. Taxonomy (GTDB): domain Bacteria; phylum Pseudomonadota; class Alphaproteobacteria; order Rhodobacterales; family Rhodobacteraceae; genus Roseibacterium; species Roseibacterium beibuensis. The sequence continues at coordinate 51,578 of NZ_JAHVKE010000001.1, read as the reverse complement.
GCGCCTGTCGCCCTCGCCCATGACGCCGGGGCCGCAAATGTCCTCGACCGACTACTTCCTGCGCCATGACGCGACCGTGGATGGTCAGTTCGCCCGCGCCGGTGGGCGTGGCGGCATCCTCGTCGCCGGGCACAAAAAGGACGTGGTCATCGCCAACCGCCTGAGCCGCGCGCCCGGACGGGTCGCGATCTATGGCTGGCACCGCTCGAACGGCAACCCGATCCAGCCGCTCTCGACCGTGCATGGCGAATACTACGCCGATTACAGCCACGGCATCCGGCTGGTCAGCCGCACGGCTTACGTCAATGGCCGCGCCATAGACCTGCGCAGCCTGCTGACCGATGGCCAGTATGCGAGCCTTTTGAACGACGATGGCCCGCTGAATTCCACGACCGTGCGGCTCGCCGCACTGCAATAACCGCAAGTCGCAAGACGAGGGACGCGGAAGAGCGAGGCCCGCCACCGGAACACCGGGGCGGGCCTTTCTCATATCCGTGGTCTAGCCAAGGCGCAGGACCGGCGCAGCCCTCAGACGGGATTCTGCGCGCCCGCGAAATAGATCAGGCGTCCGTCGCCGTCATAGATCGGCCGGATGCGCAAACGGTTGACGAAGGGCGACCCGTCCTTGCGGTAATTCAGGATATCGATGGTAAACCGTGTCTCGGCCTTGAGACCGTGCCGAATGGCCTCGATCGCGTGCGGGTTGGTGTCGGGGCCTTGCAGGAACCGACAGTTTCGCCCGACAGCGTCCTCGGGGGAATAACCGGTCTGAGCCTCGAACTCGTCGCTGACATAGATCATCGGATTGTCCGGGAGCGATGGGTCTGAAAACACCACGCTCATTTCGACCTCGTCTTCTTCCAACAAGGATTTGAGGAAAGCCTTGTCGTCGTTTCTGTTTGCCATGCGATGGCTCCCTCACCTGCAACACCGGGTCATGCGGTCGTCTCAAGGGGCTGCCTATCGCATGATCGTTGCGCACTCCAATGGCAATTTGGGTCGGAGGCACCGTATGCCGCTGATCTCGCGAACCGGGGCCGCCCAACTCCGAACGCGCGCCCACTGGCAGAGCGGTTTCAGCAACAGCCGCCAGCGTCCGGACACCGCTGGCACGCGAGAGGGTTCCGGTAGACCCTGACGCAGCGGTATGCTATCGCATGCCTCGGAACGTGAGGGGAAACCGCATGTCAGCAAGCGATATCCTGTTGCCCGCGTGGCAGTCTTCTCGGACGGTGGCCCTTGCGCTGATCGCGGGTTTTGCGCGCAAGACCGGATTTCGCACGCTTGAAGAACGCGTCGAAGCCCTTCCCGTCCGGTCCCAGGCCGTGATCGTTGGGCTGACACTCGCGCTTCTTTTGGGGGTCAGCCTTTTCGCTGCTCAGTTCGGCCTGCTCGGATTTGCCCTTTATCTTGCGGCGGTTGTCGTCATCGTCGGCTGATCGCTTTCCTCATGGTTGTTGCGCTGCAGCATTTTCAACTGCAGCCGTCATTGTCGTCGAAAAGACTGGCTCTATCTCGCGGGGCACAGACGACCACAGCAACCGAAAGAGAGGAATGACCATGGAAATCGGTGGCCTAATTCTGAACTTCGGTACGTTGGGTTTTGTTGTAGCCTTTGCCTACATCTCGGCCCGCGCGACCGAAAAATACCGCAAGTCCAATCCGCCGAAATCGTCCCTGTCCCGGGACGGCATCGAAGAGCGGCTTCAGCAGGCCCGAGTGACAGTGAAATGAAAACAGGGGGCCGGAACGTCCGGGCCCCTTTTGGTTGAGACCGTCACCTGTCTCGGCATCGGCCCACTGGCGTGCTGAGCCCCAGCAATACTACAGAAAGACCAACGCCCTCGCAGGATGCTGCGCGGGCGTTTTTTTCTTCGCGTTCGAGCCAAGACCCATACGCTCCGCAGTACCGCAACACCGGGGCGGACCTCTTTCATGCGGGTGACCCCGCCAATACCCTTCGTGCGGTTCCACCGATCCGCCCTGAGCTTGCCATCGGCGCATACAACACGGACCCTTGATCCAAATCATTTCATTTTACACGAATTCGCCCGACTTTTCTGGTGCGTGTCGCAGGAATGGGAGGATGAGACATGACATACAGTCGGACATATCGTTCATTTTTCTTCTTGGTGTTTGCCGTCTTCATGGGATTTGCACAAAGCGAAGCACGGGCCGAGACACTGGTTGGCACGAATGTCGACAATCGTTTGATTGTCGGATTTGCCGTAGACCCAGACGCCGTCTTGGAGTTTGCACCAGACGGCTACGCGCCAATTTCGTTTCCACAGGGGCCGATGGCGGGTGCCAACTTGTTGGTTGTCTTTATCGATCGGTTGATCCAGCTCGACCCTGCCGGCGATGCGGCAGGTCCGCCCAACAGCCGCTTTGCCGTGCTCGCCGGTCTCGCCGCGACCGAGGGACGCCCCCCGCAGCTGTTCGTGTATCGAATCTATGCCTCGGATGGCTCTGACCCATACTTCAACTCCGTCGAAGCTGAGGTGACCCGTCATAGCCTCTCGGAGGGTCCCCCCAACGAGGGTCGCGCCCGGCATGAGACCTGGGAGACGACGACTGCAGATGGATCTCTGACGCTCGACCTCGACTTCACGTCAGGCCGCAGAAGCTGGAGCCCGGGCGAAGCGACCCCTTGGTCCGCTGCCGACCCCTCCTTTTCGCGCATTTATCGGTATAGCCAGCTTGTCGATGTGGTGATGAGTGCTGCCATGGATCGGGATCGAGCGAGCGAACTGAGCTTTCAATCCACGATCCCGGAACTGTCCGCTATCTTCGATGGCTCCGAGCAGATTTTGGCAATCATGGATATCCCGGTCTACACGCGACAGGTTTTCCTCCCGTGATCGGCACACATGACGCAACGATGGGACGCTGTGAACCCGATTTCTGATCGCAAAACGGACTACGCCCCCGCACATCTGCGGGGGCGTAGTCGTTTCGAGCTTCATATCTCAATGAGGGGCTGTACCGAAGCCTAGCCCGATCCTTGACTCTCGCGCTCAGATATCGCGGAAGCAGCGGAAACCGAGGTGGTAGTTGTGGTGGCTCGACGGCGACATCACGCGGCTGCCGTGCCAGAACGGCGCGCGCCAGCGCGCCCAGTGCTCATGCGCGCGGATCGTGTCCCAGATGAACCACGAGCCCTTCATCTCGGTCACGCCAAGCGTGGTCGAGCCGCGGCTGGCCATCTGGTCCTCGGCAAGCGGCAGGTTCATGTGCTCGGCGGCGTTGCCGTCGATGTCGTACACCCCCAAAGGCGAGCGGCATTCCGGGAAGGACCCTGCCGGGTAGGTGTTCGAGCCGCAGCCCTGGAAGCTGCCGCCGTTACAGCCCGGCGATTTCGACGACCCCGTGGCGCAGACGCCCGAGCGCCACTGGCCGATGGAATAGAGGTTCCGAGTCGAGGCGTAGCGGTTGTTGTGCCAGCTGCGCATGGTGTTGACGGCCTGCGACATGCCCATGCCGCGGATCATGTCGAACGGGTAATCGGGCGGCAAAAGCTGACCGGCCGCGGCGCCTTCCCATTCATGGGCGTCGCCGATGCGCTTGCCCTCGGCCGCGCAGAGCATGGCCGCCTCGTTGGCGCGCACCCAGGTCACCGGGTAGGCCATGGGGATGTTCGGATATTCGAACATGTCGGCACACACGGTCGCGTCCGAGGGGCTTTGCGTCTGCGGGTCGTAGAGCGGCACCATGAAGGGCTCGCCGCAGATGCGCTCGAATTCGCGGTTGCGGTAGCTGTTGCGAACCTGCTCGACCGACCCGCCCAGCCGCGCGGCGGCCTGTTCCGGCGTCATCGGGTGGCGCGTCACCGAGGGGTTGCCCTGCCCCATCCAGGGGGCTGCGGCAAAGATCTCGCGGATGCGGCGCATTTCGCCGGCAGACACGCCTCGGATCTCGCGCATCTGCTGGAACATCAGCTCGTTGTTCTCGGCCAGGGTCTGGCCCTGCGCCCCGCCCGACAGCATCAGCGCCGCCAGGGCCGCCCCGATGGTGGTTTTTAGGGTCGTTCCCAGTCGCATCACGTCACTCCCTCCGGATGAGATAGAAGAAATCGCGGTTATCGGGCGCGCTGACGAAGCGCGGGATGCGCCCGCCGTCCGAGCCGCGCACATCGACCTCGGCCATGCCGGTCACGAGGTGCTGCGCCTCCAGCTCCTCTTCCTCGCGCTGGTAGAGGGCCATGTAGGTGTGCTCCTGGCTGTTCATGTCCAAGAGCATGGCATAATCGCACTGGTACGCCTGGAAGGTGCGCGCCATGCCCGAGGGCGTCGCGGTCGAGAAATAGGCGTAGATCAGGAACTGCCGCCCCTCGACCGTGCGGGTGCAGGCCCCGGCGCGCAGGGTGCGCAGGTCGGCGTTCGCCGAGCCCGACCAGTTGCCCCCGCCCCAGGAGGTCACGCGCGCCCCCGGCACGCCGTCTTCGATGATCGCAACACCGTTCTGGCGCGCGAATTGAAGGGTCGACAGGAACTCGGCCGAGTTGTCTTCCTCGGTCCAGGTCCGCATGACGACTTCACCATCATGGGTCATGTACATGGTGGCGAGGTTCTCCCAAAGACGCGACAAGATCACCCCGTCCACCATGAAGCCGTAATGGTGGCCGTAATTGAAGGTCGCGTAGTCACCGAAGCGCCAGGCGCCATGGTCGCGCTTGAAGCCGCCGGTGAAGATGGCCGCGACCGACTCCGCGTAGGTGGGGTTCAGCGTACCGGTGCGCACCAGCGGATCGGGGCTGTCGAACCCGTCGGGGCCGCGGCCCTGGTAATGGCGATGGCTGGGACGCGAGGACCAGCCAAGGCGCGGGTGATCGGTGCCCGGCTCGTAGCCGAGGGTGAATTCCCCCATGTCGAAGGCCACGAGGTAGACGTCGGCGCGGCTTTCCACGCCGTCGAGGCGGTTGGCTCCGGGCACCTGGAAGACCTCGTTCGCGATCATGCCAGGTTGCATGACGCTGGCATAGATGCCGTCGGCGCCGTCCACCTCGTACCAGCTGCCGGCCTGCATGCCGTCCTCGGCGCCGACAAGGTCAAAGCCCATATAGGGGCGCATCACCGGCGCACGGTCGAGCAGCGCCTCGCCCAGAAGGGCGACGCCGTCGACCTCTTCCTCGACCTCCAGCCCCTCGGACGAGACCATGAAGGCATCCTCGAAGAAGGTGCCCTTGATCAGGTTCACGATGGAGTCGCCAAAAAGCACGTTGTCGCGCAGGAACTCGGCCACGGCCTCGCGGGTGGTGCGGTTGCCCGTCACCGGGTTGCGCAGGAAGACCGACCATTCGCAAAGCGGCGCGAAGGGCAGGCCCGTATCGCGCGCCTCTTGCAGGCCATTGTCCTCCCACGGGGCGCAAAGGATTTCTTCGCCATCCTCGTCACCGGTGCCGAGCACGCGGATTGCCGGGGCGCCGCCATCTTCGACCAGCGAGATCTGCCATTCGTCCCGATCGGCATTCTCCAGGTGGTAGTAGCGCGACGACCCGCCCTGTGGCGCAACCTCGAGGACGAACCAGGCGTTGACGTAAGGGTTCATCGAGGACAGGCGATAGGTGGTGCCGTCCTCGGCCACCAGTTCCTCGGAATTCATGAAGGGCTGCATGGCCCAGATCGAGCCCGGCACGTCCGAGCCGAGCGTCGCCATGCGTTCCGCGATGGTGTCGGCATCGGGCGGGGCGATTCCCTGCGCCGCGGCCATGGGCGCGGCCAGGCAGGCCGCGACGGCCATCGGCGCGGCCATCGCGTGCAGACGGGCCTTGCGTGGCAGGGGAAAACGGTCATTCGAGACAGCTTTGAACAAGGAAGGGCTCCATGCTTGCAAATGAGGCTGCGGGCAGAGCGCGGCCGGTCGTGGAAATGTTCGGCGATCAGTGTTGCAACAAGTGCCCCTGTGACGCAACGGCGCGCTGGCCATGGCGGTGATCAATTCGGCATCAGTGCAGATCTGGCACATCCGCTCTGCCGCAACGATATTCCACGTGATTAACGAAGTCTTAACCTGATCGCGGATTAGGCTTGGAGGGTGCCCCCCCCCCGATATCGCGAGCGGCGGGGAACCGGATGGCCCGCGCCCTCCGGTCGGGGGGGCACGCGCCGGGACACGTCACAAGCCAATCGGACAAGGGGGCATACCGATGGAACGAAAACGCAAGACCGAACTGGATGCGGGGCTGGCCGTCGCCGCGCTGAGGAAAGGAAACCCGGGCGTGGCCCGGCAGGCGGCCGAAACCGGTCTGAGCCACAGCCCGGGGGACAAATCGCTGTTGCGGCTGCTGCTTCTGGCGCAGATGAGCATGGAGGACCGCGACGCCGCGCAGGACACCGAGGCGCGGCTGGCCACGGACACGCTGGATGACGACACGTTCGATGTGCTGCTGGCCGCGGCGCTTTCGGCCAACCGCGTGTCCGACGCGCGCGACCTGATTGCCCGCGCCGACCGGGAGGGAAATGTCTCTGCCCCGCTGCGCGCGATGGGGCGGTCGCGAATCGCAATGCATCTGGGCGATGTCGAAGCGGCAAAGGCCATTCTCGTTTCGGCGATCGAGGCCCATCCCGAGGCCACCGCCCTGCGCGCGATGATGACCGAAACGCTGATGGCGTCGGGCGGCGCGGCCTATGCCCGCGACGTGCTGGGCCGGCTGGGCCAGCCGCCGAAGAACCCCGCCCCCGAGGACGCGGTCAGCACCCGCCCGTCGGCCCCGCCGGAGGATACCGCCAAGGGGGCCTAGCCGCTGACATCGTCCGGCGCGATGGACACGGTCTTGACGATGGCGAAACACTCCGCCCCCTCCGACAGCCCAAGCGCGCCGACCGACCGCTGCGTGACCCGTGCCAGCACCCGTCCGGCCGGCGTATCGAGGGCGACCATCGCACCCGGTCCCGCGCCGTGCCGTATGCTGTCGATCCGGCCCGGAAGGATGTTCAGGGCCGACAAGCCCTCGGGCCGCGCTCGCGACAACAGGACATCCTGCGCCGCGATCCGCAGGCGCAGGGTCGTTCCAACCGTGGCCGCCACGCGCGGCAGGAACAGCGGCACCCCGCCCGCCTGCAACTCGCTCAACCCGTCCTGGTGATGGGCCGCCACGCGCGCCCCGATCACCGCCCCGGCCCCGCGCGGGCCAAGCGGCATCACCTCCGGATCGCCAAGCACCTCGGCCGCGGGCCCCTGCGCCACCACGTGACCAGCATCCAGCGCAACGACTGTAGTCGCCAGGCGGGCGACCTCGGCCGGGGAATGGCTGACATAGAGGATGGGCACCCTGGCCTCGTCCCGCAGGCGCTCGAAATATGGGATGATCTCGGCTTTTCGCGCCTCGTCCAGCGCGGCCAGCGGCTCATCGGCCAGGATCAGGCGCGGCGAGGACAGGAGGGCGCGGCCCAGTGCAACGCGGCTTTTCTCACCGCCGGACAGCGCGCCGGGTCGCCGCGACAGGAGGTGCCCGATCCCCAGCATCTCGACCACCCGGTCGAGTTCGGCCTGCGGCGCCCGCTCGGGCGCGAACCACCGTCCGAAGGTCAGGTTCTGTCGCACGGTCAGATGCGGGAACAGGCGCGCGTCCTGAAACACGTAGCCGAGCCTGCGGTGATGCACCGGCAGATTCACCCCGGCCGCGCGGTCGAAGAGCGGCGTGCCGTCGATGGAGATCTTGCCTTCATCCGGGTGAAGAAGCCCCGCCACGGAATTGATAATGCTTGTCTTTCCAGACCCGGACCGCCCGAACAGCGCGGTTATGCCGGGCGGCGCCGATATCTGCACATCCAGCTGGAAGCTTTTGAAATCGTGCTGAATATCAATCTCGACGCTCATGAGTGGCCAACCCGCCGCGCCGCTGCCCGCGCCAGCCATTCCGACAGGATCAGCGCGGCCATAGCCACCCCGACCGACACGAGGACCAGACGCACGGCCGCGTCCTCTCCGCCCGGCACTTGCAGGAAGGCATAGATGGCCGAAGGCACCGTGCGCGTTTCACCCGGAATGTTCGAAACGAAAGTGATCGTCGCGCCGAACTCTCCCATCGCCTTGGCGAAGGCGAGGATTGCGCCCGCGATGATCCCCGGAAGGGTCAGGGGCAATGTCACCGTCAGGAAGACCCAGCCGCGCGAGGCGCCCAGCGTCGCGGCCGCCCGCTCAAGCCCGGGATCGACCGCCTCGATCGACAGGCGGATGGCGCGGACCATCAGGGGAAAGGCCATGATCGCCGCGGCAAGCGCCGCACCCGTCCAGCGAAAGGCCACCGGCAGGCCCACGGCCTCCAGCACGCCGCCAACCGGCCCCTGGGGGCCGAAGCCCAGCAGAAGAAGGTAGCCCGTCACCACCGGCGGCAGGATCAGCGGCAGGTGCACCAACCCGTTCAGCAGGCCATGGCCCGGAAACCGCCAGCGGGCCAGCGCATAGGCCACGAAGATGCCAAGCGGCAAGCTGGCCGCCACCGCCACGGCGGCCACGCGCAGTGACAGGCGCACTGCCTCCCATTCCGCGGGGCCGAGCCAATCCACCGGTCAGCCCCCCGGCGCCCAGAACCCGTGTTCGGCGATGATATCGACCGCGGGCGAACGATGCAGGTAATCCAGAAAGCTTTGCGCCGCGTCGCCGCTGCCCACGATCCGCGCCGCCGGATAGGTAATCGGCGGGTGGCTGTCCTCGGGGAAGACGCCAAGCATCCGCACGTCAGGGGTGCTGACCGCATCCGAGTAATAGACGATGCCCAGCGGCGCGGCCCCGGTCGCGACCAGCATCAAGGCGGCGCGGACATTGTCGGCCTCGGCCACCTGCCCCGCCACGGCGTTCCATAGCCCGAGGTACTCCAGCGCCGCGCGACCGTAGATGCCCGCCGGCACGGCCTCGGTCAGGGCCATGGCGAGACGCCCGCCTTCCAGCATCGCGCCAAGGTCGAGCGAGGGCGTGATGTCGACCTCCGCCATGGCCTCGTCATGGGCGATCAGGACGATGCGGTTCGATGTCAGGTCAAAGCGCGACCCCTCGACGATCCGGCCATCGGCCTGCAGCACATCCATCCAGTCAGCATTGGCCGAGATGAACACATCCGTCGGCGCGCCCTGCGCGATCTGGCGGGCAAGGGCCGAGGACCCGGCGAAGGACAGAACGACGCCTGTGCCCGTCTCGTCGGTGAACCGCGCCGCGATTTCGCCCAGCGCCTCGGTCATCGAGGCGGCGGCGAAAACCGTCACGTCCTCGGCCACCGCGGGCAGTGGCATCAGGGCAAGGCACAAGCTGGCAATCAGGCGGCGCATGACATCTCCCGGTCCGGTCGGCACAGGTATTGCGACGGCAGACGCTTGAGGCAAGCGTTATTTTCCGTCGGACATATCGGTGAGCAAGGCGCTCAGGGCCGCGATCTCCTCCGCGCCCGCCTCGGTCGCCAGGGCTTCCAGCCGCCGGTAGCGCGTCAGCACCTCCTCCCCCAACTCGGTCAGGTGCGCGCCGCCCCCCTGTTTTCCGCCACGCACCCGCGCGACCAGCGGGCTTCGGAAGGCGCCATTCATCTCTTCGACGAGCGACCAGGCGCGCTTGTAGCTCATCTCCATCCCCCGCCCGGCGGCGGCGATGGAGCCGGTCCTGCGAATGCCGTCGAGCAGATCGGCCTTGCCGGGCCCCAGCATCGCGTCGCCGATCATCAGGCGCAGGCGCAGGCGGGGCGCACTCATACCGGGATCGCCTGCCCTGCGCCCGCGGCCTCGGCCAGCGCGCGGGCATGGGTGGCAATCGCCGTGTCTTGCGCACCCGTTCCGGTCAGATCGCAGATGGTGATCTGCTGGGCATCCGTCCGGCCTTGCGCCGCCCCGGTCACGATCTGGCCAAGTTCCACCGGGTCCGCCGCCATCAAGCCCGCTGCGCGCGCCGCGCGCAATTCTCCCATCGTCGCGCATTGAGTTACCCGGTCACAGACATAGAGATCCGCCGCCGCCAGTGCCTCGGGCGCCAATTCGTTCTTTTCCGACTGGTCCGACCCCATGGCCGTGATGTGCAGACCCGGATGCAGCCAATCGGCCTGAAGAATGGGCTGGCGCGCGGGGGTGGTGGTCACGACCAGCTGGCTGTCGCGGACCACCTCGGCGGGATCGGCAACAGCACGCGCGACCACTCCAAGGGTTTCGGCGATCTCGGCGGCGCAGGCCTCGGCCCGCCCCCTGTGACGCCCCCAGACGAGAACGCGCTCGAACGGGCGAACGAGATGCGCCGCCGCGATCTGCATGCGCGCCTGCACACCGGTGCCCAGCACGCCAGCCGTTTGCACCGTCTCGGGCGCGAGATGGCGGGCGGCCACCGCCCCGGCCGCGGCGGTGCGCAGATCGGTCAGGTAGCCATTGTCGAGGAATACCGTCTCGACCAAGGCGGTCCTGGCCGAGAACAGGATCATCAGGCCGTTCAGGCTTGGCAAACCCAGCTTGGGGTTGTCGAAGAAGCCCGGACTGACCTTGATGGCGAAGCCGTCGAATCCCGGCAGGTACGCCGTTTTGACATCGACCTCCCCGTTCACCAAGGGCAGGTCCATCGACATGACCGGTGGCATGACGACGCCATCCCCCGCCAGGGCGGCGAAGGCGTGCTCGACCACGTCGATGGCGGCCAGATCGAGGGGCACAGCGCCCCGCAACTCGGCCTCGGTGACGATACGGACAGCGCGCTCAGGCATCGTAGACTTGTCCTTTTACGGTATATGTCCCCAGCTCGATTTCTTGCCCAGACATGATCCGAGCGAACAGGTTCATATCGAGATTTCGGCCCGTGATGATGGTCGCGACCGGCCCGTCGCCCGCTGATACCTTGCCCGATTGCAGCGCCGCAAGCCCCACGACACAGGCGCCCTCGGCAACGATCCGATCCTCGTAAAACAAGGTTTGCATGGCACGGTAAATCTCTTCCTCGGTGACCAGGACCGTGTCATCCAACAGGTCGCGGCACAGCGGGAAGGACAGCTTGTTCGCCATCCCGATCCCGCCACCAAGACTGTCGGCAAGGCTGGGAACTTCCTCGACCTCGACCGGTTGGCCTGCCTTTAAGGATTCGAACATTGCCGCGCCCCGCTCCATGCTGATGCCGATCACGCGGATCGCGGGGTCGATGGCCTTGGCCGCAACGGCGATACCAGCGGCCAGACCACCGCCGGAGAGAGGCACCAGCAAGGTTCTGACATCGGGCCGGGCCTGCAGGATCTCGAGGCCGATGGTCCCCTGCCCCGCGATCACCGCCGGGTCGTCGAAGGGCGAGATCTCGACCAGACCCTCTTCGGCAACCAGCCGCTGCGCCTCGGCCAGTGCATCGTCCTGGCTGTCGCCGACGATCTGCACCTCGCCGCCGAGTGCACGGATACCGTCGATCTTGGCTTGCGGCACCAGCCGCGACATGCAGATCACCGCGCGCAGCCCGCGCTGCCGCGCGGCGAAGGCCACGCCGCGCCCATGATTGCCGGTCGAACAGCAGGTCACACCCGTCACGCCCTCGGGCAGGGTCGCCATGGCGTTGAAGGCCCCGCGCAGCTTGAAGGCGCCGATGGGCTGCATGTTCTCGAGCTTCAGCAACACCTCTTGCCCGGCCAGCGCGGAAAAGAACGGCGACGGCACAAGCGGCGTGGCATCGGCCACGCCCTTGATGCGCTGAGCGGCGCCAAGTATGTCGGCAAATGTCACGGTCATTGCCCCTCTGACATGGTAGACCGATGGCACCCTCGCCCTGCACAGAGCCCCGGTGCAACGCTTTTCTGACAGCACCGTTGCCGCAACGTCAGGCGACGGGTGGTGAAAAAATATATGCGTTCGTCATGCAAATGCGTCATGGGCGTCTACAAAACCATTCCAGCGCCTCCTATTTGCGGGGCCTGTCCGTTTCGACCGAGCCGAGGATCCGTGCCATGTTCCCTTCGCGCCGCGCGGTGCTAGCCGCCGTTCTTGCCGTTTTCGCCCTGCCCGCGCCCATCGCCCATGCCCAAGACGAGGCAACGGCCGAGATCATCCGCCCCGTGCGCCTGATGGCGGTGGGGGACGGGGCCGCGGGGGTTACGCGGCAATTCTTTGGCCAGGTGGTTGCACGGCAGACGGTGGACCTTGCCTTCCAGGTGGGGGGCCAGGTCGTGGAGCTTGAGGCCGAGGAAGGTGCCGAGATCCCCGCCGGCGAGATGATCGCGCAGCTCGACCTCGAACCTTTCGAGCTGCAACTGCAACAGGCGCAATTGCAATACGACCAGGCCCAGCGCGAGGTTGCCCGCCTTGCGCAGCTGACCAGTTCCGTCTCGGAAGTGGCGCGCGAGGATGCCGAGACCCAGCTTGGCCTTGCCCGCGTGGCGCTGCGCAATGCCGAATACTCGCTGGAAAACGCGACGCTCCATGCCCCGTTCGATGCGCTGGTCGCATCGCGCAACGTCGCGAATTTCACGACCGTCAGCGCGGGGACGCCCGTTGTGCGCCTGCATGACATGTCCGAAATCCGGGTCGAGATCGACGTGCCCGAGGTCCTTTTTCAGCGTGTCGGTCAGGGTGCGGGTGTCGATCTCCGCGCGCGCTTCCCCTCCAGCGACCAGACCTTTCCGCTGGAACTGCGGGAATTCAATGCCGAGGCCTCCAGCATCGGGCAGACCTATCGCCTGACGCTAGGCATGCCCCGCCCTGAAGAAATCACCGTTCTGCCGGGCAGCTCGGTCACCGTGCTGGCCACCATCACAGGCAACGGCGCGCCCCTGATCGTGCCCGCCAGCGCCATTCGCATCGCAAATGATGGGGCGACCAGCGTCTTGCGCTTCGTCCCGGCGGAGGGCGGCGAAGACGGGTTGGGCACGGTCGAGGAGGTCGCCGTCGCCATCGAACCCACGCGCGACGGACGCTTCGCCGTCACCGAGGGGCTGGACCCCGGCGCCGAGATCGTCAGCACAGGCGCCCATGCGGTTACGCCCGGTGAAACCGTCCGGCGCTTCACCGGCTTCGCCAATTAAGGGGCCGCGCCATGACCATCGCCCGCGCCTCGATCGACAAGCCGATCATCACCTGGATCATCATCCTCGTCTGCCTGTTCGGCGGCATCTGGGGGTTCTTGAATTTGGGCCGCCTCGAAGACCCGGCCTTCACCATCAAGCAGGCCGTGGTCATCACCCAATACCCCGGCGCCTCGGCCGAGCAGGTCGCCGAAGAGGTTTCGGAACCGCTCGAGGCCGCGATCCAGCGCATGGGCGAGGTCAGCGAGATCACGTCGGTCAATCGCCCCGGGGTCAGCCGCATCGATGTGGAGGTTGAAGACACAATCCGCGGGGAGGACCTGCCACAGGTCTGGACCGAGTTGCGCCAGCAGATCGATGGGGTTGTCGGCTCCCTTCCCGACGGGGCGGGCGCGCCCTTCGTCGATGACGGGTTCGGGGATGTCTACGGCATCTTCTTCGCCGTCACCGCCGACGGCTTCACCGATGCCGAGCGGCACCAGTTGGCGACCTTCCTGCGCCGGGAGTTACTGGCCGTGGACGGCGTCGCCGATGTCGAGGTCGCAGGCCTACCCGAGGAGGCGATTTTCGTCGAGCCCGACCTGGCGATCTCGGCCCATTTGGGGGTGGATCCGCAGGTCATCGCACATGCGCTGGCCGAGGCGGACTCGGTCGCCGACGCGGGCAGCATCGACAGCGAGACCGCCTCCACCATGATCCAGACCCCCGAAGGGTCGGACAGCGTCAGCGAAATCGCGGGCCTTTCCATCGGGGTCGGTGGCGAGATCATCAACCTCTTCGACATCGCCGAGGTGAACCGCGGGCGTCAGGACGACCCCGACCAGATCATCCGCTTCAACGGGGCCGAGGCCTTTACCATCGGCGTTTCGGGCCTTGCCGATGAAAACATTGTGGATGTGGGCAACCGCGTCGATGCGCGGCTGGCCGAGCTACAGCCGGAAATCCCCTATGGGGTCGAGCTGCACCCGATCTACCAGCAGCATGTCGTGGTGGACGAGGCTTCGAACGGGTTTCTCTTGAACCTCGCCATGTCGGTGGCGATCGTGGTGCTGGTGCTTGGTGTCTTCATGGGGCCACGCGCGGCCATCGTGGTGGGGACGACCCTGCTTTTGACGGTGGTGGGCACCCTGTTGTTCATGGCGATCTTCGGGATCGAGATGGAGCGCATCTCGCTCGGCGCGCTGATCATCGCGATGGGGATGCTGGTGGACAATGCCATCGTGGTGGCCGAGGGGATGCAGGTTGCCATGGCGCACGGCAAGAAGTCCCGCGATGCCGCCGAGGAAGCCACCGGCAAGACGCAGATCCCCCTGTTGGGCGCCACCGTCATTGGCATCATGGCATTTGCGGGCATCGGCCTCAGCCCGGACTCGACCGGCGAATTCCTGTTCTCGCTGTTTGCGGTGATCGGTATCTCGCTGCTGTTGTCGTGGATCCTTGCCATCACGGTCACGCCGCTACTGGGGCACTACTTCTTCAAGCAGGGCGAGGTGAACGATGACGACGCCTATGGCGGCATCATCTTCCGTGGCTATGGCGCGCTCCTGCGGGGTGCGCTGCGTATCCGGTGGCTGGTGGTCGTGGCGCTGATCGCCGTCACGGCGGCGTGTTACGTCGGCTTCGGACAGGTGAAGCAGCAATTCTTCCCGGACTCGAACACGCCGATCTTCTTCGTTCACTACACGATGCGGCAGGGCACGCCGATCGACACAACCTCCGAGCGGATGCGGGTGCTGGAAGACTTCCTTGCCGCCCGTGACGAAGTTCAGGCCGTGTCGACCTATGTCGGCCAGGGGGCCACGCGCTTCCTTCTGACCTATTCGTCCGAGCGCCCGAACCCCGCCTATGGCCATCTGATCGTGCGCACCGAAACGCTGGACCAGATCCCCCAATTGCGCGCCGATCTGGAGGCTTTTGCCGCCGCCAACCTCGGCGATGGCGAGTTCCGGACCGAACGGCTGGTTTTCGGCCCCGGCGGCGGCAGCCCGATCGAGGTGCGCTTCTCGGGCTCGGACCCGGTGGTGCTGCGCGACCTCGCCGATCAGGCCATCACCGTGTTGCAGGGGGCGTCCGACAACATCCTCGCCCCGCGTGTCGACTGGCGCGAACAGGAACTGGTCCTGCGGCCCAACTACGCCACCGACCGCGCGCAAGCCGCCGGCGTCAGCCGCGATGACGTGGCGCAGATCATCCGTTTCGCCACCGATGGCGTCACCGCTGGCACCTATCGCGAGGGCGACCGCGCCCTGCCGATCATCCTGCGCGTCGCCCCGGATGCGGGCGTCAGCGCCATGGACCAGACCATCGTCGCGCAGGACGGCGAAACGCTTCTGCCAATCGAACAGGTGGTCGACGGCTTCACCTACGAGACGCAGAACACGCTGATCCGGCGGCAAAACCGCTTGCCCACGATCACCGTCGGCGCCTCCATCCCCGCCGACCTGACGGCGGCACAGGTGCAGGCCGAGGTGCAGGCGGCGGTCGAGGCGATGGACCTGCCTTACGGCTATCGCATGGAATGGGGCGGTGAATACGAGGCGTCGAACGAGGCCAACGCGTCGCTCGGGGCGCAGCTTCCGATCACGGCGCTGATCATGGTGCTGATCTCGGTCCTGCTGTTCAACGCGGTGCGTCAGCCGCTGATCATCTGGCTCCTGGTGCCGATGTCGGTGAACGGGGTGGCCATCGGCCTTTTGGGCACCGGCCTGCCCTTCTCCTTCACCGCGCTCCTGGGTCTGCTCAGCCTGTCGGGCATGCTGATCAAGAACGGCATCGTGCTGGTCGAAGAGATCGACCTGACCCGCGAGACGGGAAAACCGTTGCGCGAAGCGATCGTCAGCGCCTCCGTCTCGCGTTTGCGCCCGGTGCTTCTGGCGGCGGCGACAACGATCCTCGGGATGGCGCCGCTCTTGGGGGATGCGTTCTTCGTCTCGATGGCGATCACGATCATGGGCGGCTTGGCCTTTGCGTCGATCCTGACGCTGGTGGCCGCCCCGGTATTCTATGACATCTTCTTCTCCCGCTCGGAGCGGAAGGCGCGCGAGGCGGAGGGCATGGCCACACCGGCCTGATCGCCCCCTCCTCCCGCTTTGGGAAACAAGGAGGACAGACATGCCGCAGAGAGACTTCGAGGTCCGCGCCCTGGGCGAGATCGCCATTCGCTGCGTGGATATGGAGGCGATGGTCGCCTTCTACCGCGACGTGATCGGCCTTGAGCCGATGACCGATACCGAGGGCCGCCCGATCGTGTTCTTCCGCATCGCCGAGGGGTTCGGCGGGCATACGGCGGTTCTGGCCCTGTTTCGCCACGATATCGAAGGCGCGGGCCAGACCCGGGGCAGCGCCACACCACCGCAAACCGGCACGGGATCCTCCCTGCATCACATCGCCCTGACCGTCCCGTGGGAGGAACAGGACGCCGTGATGGCGTGGTATGACCAGCTCGGACGGGACTACACCGTCGAGGCGTTCGACTGGATCGGGTGGCGCGGGGTCTTCACCTTCGATCCGGACGGCAACACGGTCGAGCTTGTCGCCAAGGACCCGACCTGGGTTGCCCCCTGAGGCGCGCGCCACGTCGCGCGTGCTGCTGCCCAGATCAAAGGCTTCAAGAAAAAGGGCGACCGACATGGCCGCCCTTTCCACGTTTCAAAGCCGCGCTTCGCGCTCAGGCCCCGACGGACCGGCCCATCATCCGGCGCAGCGTGCCATCGCGCGAGACCGAGTGGTGCTTGATCGCCGCCGCGACGTGCAGAACGATCGCACCGATCATCACCCATCCGCCAAGACCATGCATTGCGCTGGCCCGACCAGCAAGCACCTCGTTCGCGACGAAGCCTTCGGTGCCGCGGGTCGCCGCCACCAGCTCCCAGCCGAAAATACTCAATCCAGTGCCGCTCGCCATGGCCATCATGATGCCCGAGACCGGCATCATCACCGTGCCGATCAACAGCAGGATATGCACCGCCCCCGCCACGATGCGGGCGCCCTTGCCATCCCGGCCCACCGGCTGCGGCATCCCATTCGCCAGGCGCCACAGGATGCGCAACGCCGCCAGCCCGAGGATGATGAGGCCCACCGATTTGTGCATCCCCATCAGCACGCCCTTTTCCGGACTGCGCGGCATCGCCTCCAGATACAGGCCGAAGGCCAGCATGGCCATGAAGCCGATGGCGATGATCCAGTGCAGCGCGACCGTGGTATGGCTCAGTCGCGTTGTCGTGTCCTTGAAACTCATGACTTGTCCTTTCAACCAGTCCACATGCTCTCGTCCCCGGCCTGCCGGACGGGTGGTTTATGGGGTGGTCGTTCACCTGACGCTTAGGCCCGTCTGATCGCTTGGAAAACGCGACCAGTCGCCCCGCTTGAACCCATTGCACGCGGGGCGCTGCGGTTTCCGTCGCGCGATTTTCGAATTTTCTGCCAAGGGGCGGAGCCGGCGGCGCGGGCGCGTCCTGGGCTCAAATACGGGCGAGCTGCCAATCGGCATGCAGGCCCGAGTCTTCGCGGTAGGCATCCGCGTCGAGACCGGCAAAGAGCCCGTCGCGCGTCACGAAAACCGTGCGCCAGCCGGCGGCGGCACCGCCGAGGATATCTGTGTGAAGGGTATCGCCGCACATGGCGATGCGGGTCGGGTCGATCCCCTCCAGCGTGTCCGTGACAAGCTGGTACACGTCCGGAAAGGGCTTGCCGAAAAAGCGCACGCAGTCCGGGAAATCGTCGGCGATCAGATGCCCGAAATGCCCGGGTTCGAGGGTGAAGCCGGTCTCCCGCGGGGCGGCGAGGTCGGCATTGGCCACTACGAGCGGGCGCGGGCGACGGGCAATCGCGGCGCGCAAGAGATCCTGCCGTGCCTCCGTCCACTCGGCCGAGGACAGGAAAAGAAACGCGTCGACGGCCTCAAAGGCGGCGGGGTCGTCACCGAGCCGGGTCATGGGATGCGGGATATCGAGCAACCGGTCGCCCTCCATCGCGATCACGCCCAAATGCCCATCAGGCAGGTGCTTCAGCGCCGCCTCGCGGCTTGTCACGATCTCTTCGTCGGCAAGCGACAGACCCAGACGCTGGAACTTGGCAATCGCGCCCTGCCTGTCATAGCTTGCCGCATTCGTCAGCACGCGGATCTGGCAACCGCGCGCGCGCAATTGCTCCAGCCGGCGATCCGCCCCGTCGATCAGGCTTTCCCCGACATTGAGCACGCCGAACGCATCGAACACGAAGGCATCGATCTGGTCCGCAATCTCGAGCAGGCTGCCGATCTGAACCGTTTCGGGCAGTGCGCCGACGCGCGGCAACCGGGGCCGGATCTGTTGATACCGCCGAAAAATCGTATCCGCGTCGCGCATGGGGTGCCATCATCCGGTATCAGGTTGCGCCGGTCGCATGTTCCACGACCCGCGATCATCGGCGACCGCATACCCGATCCGTCCGACAACGACCATAGCCCCACGCATGCGCGTCGGACCGCGCCGCCGGGCTACGCAATCGCCGGAAACACGCTGGTTTTCTTGACCGTGCCGTAGACAAAGGTCGTGTCGATCGAGGCGATGCCGCCGATCCGGTGTATGCGGTTGCGGATGAAATCCTCGTAGGCGTCCAAATCGGGGACCACGACACGCAACTGGTAGTCGAACGCCCCGGTCAGCACATGGCATTCCAGCACTTCGTCGAACCCCATGACCCGGCTTTCGAAACGCCTGACGTCTTCCTCGTTATGACGCTCCAACCGGATGCGGACGAAGACGGTGATTGGCAGACCGTAGGCCTTGGCGTCGACATCGGCGCTGAAGCCACGGATCGCGCCGCTTTCTTCAAGGATGCGCAACCGCCGCAGGCAAGGGGACGGCGACAGGTTGACCTTCTCGGCGAGATCCTGGTTCGTCATGCGCCCGTTGGCTTGCAAGGCCCGGATGATCTGGCGGTCTTTGCTGTCCATTTTCACGCTCTGTTGGCAGGTTCTGCCAAATCTTAATCATTTTGAAGCATAAAACGCAAATAAATGCCCCTTCGAGCAGCACATCATCGCAACAGTTCCGAGATACGAGGTTGCCATGAACGCGAAACCAGGATTTGCCACCCGCGCCATTCACCATGCCTATGAGCCGCTGGAAAACGGGGGCGCCCTGACCCCGCCGCTGCATTTGACATCGACCTTCGCCTTCGAGACGGCGGAGGCTGGCGGCGAAATGTTCTCGGGCGACCGGCAAGGCCATATCTACAGCCGGATTTCCAACCCGACCTGCGAACTGCTGGAGACCCGCATCGCCACGCTGGAGGGGGCGGAAGCCGGGCTGGCGCTGTCCAGCGGCATGGGGGCGATCACGGCCGTGCTCTGGACGCTGCTGTCCCCGGGCGACGAGGTGATCGTGGACCAGACGCTTTATGGCTGCACCTTCGCCTTCATGCACCACGGCTTGGCGAAATGGGGCGTCACGATCACCCATGTCGACATGACCGACCCTGAAAACCTGCGAAACGCGATCTCGGAGCGTACGCGCGTCGTCTATTTCGAAACGCCCGCCAACCCCAACATGCGGCTGGTGGATATCGCCGCGACGGCCGAGATTGCCCATGCTGCCGGTGCCACGGTGGTGGTCGACAACACCTATGCCACCCCCTACCTGACCCGCCCGATCGAGCTGGGCGCCGATCTGGTCGTGCATTCCGCCACGAAATACCTTGGCGGGCATGGCGATGTCGTGGCCGGGCTGGTGGCCGGATCGGCCGAGCAGATCGCCGAAATCCGGCTGGTCGGCATGAAGGACATGACCGGCGCAGTCATGGCGCCGTTCAATGCCATGCTGATCCTGCGCGGTCTGAAAACCCTGGCGCTGCGCATGGAGCGGCATTGCGCCTCGGCGCGAACTGTGGCCGAGTACCTTGAGGCGCATCCGGCGGTTCGCACCGTCCATTTCCCCGGCCTCGACAGCTTTGCGCAGCGCGACGTCGCGGCACGGCAGATGGCGCAGCCCGGGGCGATGATCGCCTTCGAGATCGACGGCGGCATGGCCGGGGGCATTGCGTTCATGAACAGGCTCGACATGATCCAGAGGGCGGTTTCGCTTGGCGACGCCGAAACGCTGATCCAGCATCCCGCGTCGATGACCCATTCCACCTACAACGCGGACGAACGGGCCGCGCATGGTATCAGCGACGGGTTGATCCGCCTGTCCGTCGGGTTGGAAGATATCGAGGACATCATCGCAGATCTGAACCAGGCCCTGCCCATGCCTGCCTACCACGCCGCCGAGTAACGGAGGTCTCCATGCCCGCCCAACTGTCCCACCTCAAGACCGTCGAACAGCGCCTGCTGTGGCTGTCGCACTGGATGATCCACCACGCCAATCACATCCGGCCCAAGGTGGACGGGATCAAGGTGGGCGGGCACCAGGCCTCGTCCGCGTCCATGGTGTCGATCATGACGGCGCTCTATTTCTCGGCGCTCCGGCCCGAGGACCGGGTGGCGGTGAAACCCCACGCCTCGCCCATCTTTCACGCGATGCAATACCTGATGGGCAACCAGACCCGCGAGAAGATGGAGAATTTCCGCGGCTTTGGCGGGGTGCAAAGCTATCCCAGCCGCACCAAGGACATCGACGATGTGGATTTCTCCACCGGGTCGGTGGGCCTGGGGGTCGCCATCACCTCCTTCGCGTCGATCATCCAGGATTACATCGCCGCCAAGAGCTGGGGCCAGGGCGCCCCGATGGGCCGGATGGTGGCGCTGGTGGGCGACGCCGAACTGGACGAAGGCAATGTCTACGAGGCGCTGCAGGAGGGGTGGAAAAACGACCTGCGCAACACGTGGTGGATCATCGACTACAATCGGCAATCGCTCGACGGGATCGTGCGCGAGGGGCTGTTCGGTCGGGTCGAAAAGATCTTCGATGCGTTCGGCTGGGATGTCGTGCGCGTGAAATACGGCGCCCTGCAACGCGCCGCCTTCGAGGAGCCGGGCGGGGAGCGTCTGCGCGACTGGATCGATGCCTGCCCCAACCAGCAATACGCGGCCCTGACCTTCATGGGCGGCGAGGTATGGCGCAAGCGGCTAATGGACGACCTCGGCGACCAGGGCGATGTCAGCGCGCTGATCGAGCGGCGCAGCGACGACGAGCTTGCCGCGCTGATGGAGAACCTCGGCGGCAACTGCGTGGAGACCATGGCCGAGACCTTCGCCGCCATCGATCACGACCGGCCGACCTGTTTCCTTGCCTACACGATCAAGGGATGGGGCACCCCGATCGCGGGGCACAAGGACAACCATGGCGGGCTGATGAACCGCAGCCAGTTCGCGACATGGCAAAAGCACATGGGCGTGGCCGAAGGCGAGGAATGGGACCCGATGGCCACGGTCGAAGACCCGGCGGCCCTGCGCGCGTTCCTGTCGCAGGTCCCTTTCTTTGCCCGCGGCACGCGACGCTACCACGACGCCAAGCTGGACGTGCCGCCCATCGAGATCGACACCTCGCGCGAGATCTCGACGCAGGCGGCTTTCGGCAAGATCCTCGATGACCTGGCAAAGGGCTCCAGCGCCTTGGCCGACCGGATCGTCACGACCTCTCCGGATGTCACCGGCACCACCAGCCTCGGGCCATGGGTGAACCGGCGCAAGCTTTTTGCCCGGTCCGAACAGGCCGACGCCTTCATCGAACACCGCATCCCCTCGACCGCGAAATGGGAGTTCACGCCGGACGGGCAACATATCGAGTTGGGCATCGCCGAGATGAACCTGATGTTGCTTCTGGGCGCGGCGGGGCTGTCGCATTCGCTTTTCGGCAAGCGCCTGATCCCGGTCGGCACCGTCTATGACCCGTTCGTGGCGCGCGGCCTCGATGCGCTCAACTACGCCTGCTACCAGGATGCGCGGTTCCTGCTGGTTGGCACGCCATCCGGCGTGACACTCGCCCCCGAAGGCGGCGCGCACCAATCGGTCGGCTCCCCCCTCATCGGCATGAGCCAAGACGGGCTGGCCTCGTTCGAGCCGGCCTTTGCCGACGAGCTGGCGGTGATCATGGAATGGGCCTTCGACTACCTTCAGCGCGATGGCGAGGGCGACCCGGATGAGCGCACGTGGTTGCGGGACGAGACCGGCGGCTCGGTCTATCTGCGCCTGACCACCAACCCGATCGAGCAACCCGGCAAACGGGTGGACGAGGATTTCCGGCAAGGGGCTATCGACGGGGCCTATTGGCTTCGAAAACCGGGGCCGAATTGCGAGGTGGTGATCGCCTACCAAGGGGCGGTTGCGCCCGAGGCGATCAAGGCCGCCGGGATGATTGGCGAGGGACGCCGGGATATCGGCGTGCTTGCCGTGACCTCGGCCGACCGGTTGAATGCAGGCTGGACGGCCGCACAACGCGCCCGCTCCCGCGGGCATCAGGCGGCGCGGTCCCATATCGAAACCCTGATGGCGGGTCTGCCGCCCCATTGCCGCCTTGTTACGGTGATCGACGGACACCCCGCGACACTCGCCTGGCTCGGCTCCGTCGCGGGGCATCAGACCATTCCTCTCGGCGTCGAGCATTTCGGCCAGACCGGGACAATCGGCGACCTCTACCGCCATCACGGTCTGGATGCAGCGGCCATCGTCGAAAAGGTGAATGGTCTGACGATCGGCAAAACGCTGCAGCAGGCGACCCCGCCCCTCGCGTCGGACGCGTGAGGGCGGCCCCCTGACCCTTCGCTCCGACGGGCCACCGGCGCTCAGTCAGGCGTCGGCGATGTCTGCGAAAGAGCGCACAACTAGGAAACCGACGGTACTGCCGGTTTCGAGCCTCTCAGCCGTGCGTCGCGCTCTTATTGATCCACCATAAGGCTGGCGGTGTCTGCCGACGCCTGGCCCGAGATGATGTTGGCAAAGGCCTGGCCCAGGGGCGTTGGCTGCATGTCGTTGTCCACCAGGTTGATCTCAGGCACCAACCCGTCCCAGTTGTACGGGTTCGCTGCAAACCAGGCGTGCCGTTCGACGAACGGAAGCGTTTCCATCATTCGGATAGCGCCATGGGCAAAGGCGGCGTTCGCCTCGTAGGTGGCAAGGGATGGGCGAGACCAGTCGATATAGGCGAATTCCGTGACCCAGATCGGGCGGCGGTAGGTGTTGTACACCTGAACGAGCCAGTTGCGGAACTCGTCGACGCTGCCATTGGTCGAGTAATAGTGGACGGCCATGAAATCGACCCGCAGGCCGCGGCGCTCGACCTCGGCCATGAAGCGGCTTTGCCAAGATCCGCGGCCGAGCGTGCCCTCACGCGTGGTGGCCGGAGACCCGAGCCTGAGACCGGTCGCTTCCAGCCGCGGCCAGAGGGCGATCGCCTCTTCCACGCTCATCCCCGCTTGGTGCGACCCGCCATGCCCATCGGGTTCATTGAACCCCAGCAGGTGGCGCACGCGGCGGCTTGAGCGGATCGTGTCACCGATATTGTCGGCCCCGTGGATCATCGGCACGAATTCGACACGGCGCGACCGGTTCGAATGACTGGCGATCTGGTCGGTGCGCCAGTTGTAGTACCAGTCGAGGCCGCGCGCCCCTTCGATCCAGTCGAGCGTTGTATAGCTGGGGTTTTCCCAGGCCCCGACCCCGGCCTGTTGGGCCTGCGCGGCATGCCCGACCCAACCCAGCATCAAGGCAAGGGACAAGGTGCGAAGGCTACGCAAAACTGCGGAGATGAGGGGCATGTGACGCGGACCCTTGGGAAAACGCGGACGGCACGGGTGCAAGGCCGTGCCGCGCAGAGATCAGTTGCGGTGGCAGCGCGACCGTTGACCGAAGCCCGCGGGCGAGCAGATCCAGCTGCCCGAGCCCATCTGGCGCACGCGCACGACAGGTGCGCCAGCACGCGGCGCCGACAGGAGATTGAGACCCTGGTTCGGGGTCCGGCTGGATGCCGTGACCTGCATCTGGTCGGCTTGGGCGGTATCGGCCAAAGCAGGGGCGGTCATCATCGCGCCGCCAGCCATCGCGAATGCCAGCAAGCCGGCCTTGGAAACGCGGAAAAATTTCGTGTGCATCATGGACGTCCGTCCTCCTTGGTAATGTTGCCAGGCCTGCGGTTGCCGAGCCGGGGAATTGTGGGGCGGTACAAAGTCCTGAGCAGGGCACAATCATGGCAATTCAGTGCCGCGATGCACCGCCAACCATGCCGACCCGCAAGCGGCGGGTGCATGGATCAGGTCCATTCAATTGCTAAGTATTCGGGAAATGCCCCCCGACCCTCGTTTCTTGCCTGTTCATCCTCTGCCGGGTTGCCGCTTGGCGCGGCTCCGACCGTTATGCAGGAAAATGATTAGCAGAAGGTTAGCGCGGCACGAAGTGATGTCAGGTTGCCGAAACAGCCCAGCGCCGCGCCGACAAAGCAGCGCGGCGCAGCCTGTTTCGACAATCAAGGAATTTCAATCCCCTATCGGCGGGATCAGGACCCCCGGCAAGGTCGTGGACGTCGGCAACAATCTGCCGACGTCCCGTTTTTTGTTTCTCAGTCTTCGAGAATGTTGTGGTCAAAGCGCCAATCCGGCAGCCCATACCCATCGGGCCAGGGATAGACCTCGGTCTGGTTGAAGTAGACCACCGCGACGAGCTGATCCAAGCCCTCGATGTCCTGACGGACATCGTTGAACCAACGGTCGTAATAGGCCTGATCGCCGACAAAGCCGAGTTCGGCCACGACAATCGGCAGACCGAAGCCAGCGGCGCGGTCATAGCGGGGCTGCAGGATCTCGCGGAAGCTGCGCTCTTCGCCGAGGATATCCTGTTCCCAGGGTTGC
The DNA here is from genome assembly GCF_019800885.1 of Maritalea mobilis. GTDB lineage: Bacteria > Pseudomonadota > Alphaproteobacteria > Rhodobacterales > Rhodobacteraceae > Roseibacterium > Roseibacterium beibuensis. The sequence continues at coordinate 26,863 of NZ_JAHVKE010000001.1, read as the reverse complement.
AGGCCGAAGACCGACAGGCCGATCACGTCGACGTAGTCTTCGCCGGGGAAATAGACCTCGAACTCTTCAAGCCCCAGCGGCGACCACATGAAATCCAGGTCAGGGGCGACGGAGCGGCACACGTCGACCATGTGGCGATAGGCGCCGATATAGGTGTCGGGCTCCCAGCCGGCCCAGATGAACTGGCCCGATCTGTCCTCCATCTCGTGCGCCCACCGGACGGTCACGGCCGACTGGAACCCGCCGAGGATCTCGCAGATCGTCGTCATGTTCCCGTCGAAGGCGCCGCTGTTAATCCCTTCGATCAACACCTCGGGCCGGTTGCGTTCGTCGCGCGTCCAGGTCCAGGGCTCGATCGTGACAAGGACGGCACGCCCCCGTTCGGCGGCATAGGCGTCGGCCTCGGCAAGCGAGGGAAGATAGACGTCCTGCCATGGCAGAAAGAGATGCTCGATCTGCACATCGGGGTCATCGGCAAAGGCCCCGTAGGGATCGTAGACGCCGAAAGGCAACTCGCCCGGCGGGGCGGCGAACGCGGCCCCGGCACAAAGCAGGGATCCGGCCAGGGCGGCCGAAAGTTGGGTCAGCATTGGTTTTGCGGTCATGGTCTTACTCCTCGCCGGTAGAAATGAGATTGCGCCACGCATCCGGGTCCATCCGGAAACGGACATTGTCCTGCGCCCCCATGCCCGCGCCGGAAATCACGTATTCGTAGCGGACGAGGTCGGACTCCACCAAGCCGACACTCAGGGCCAGGATGCTTTCGGGACCGCGCAGGATCATGGCCGAAACGATCAGGGCCACGAGCACCGGAAGCGCCGTAACCTGCAGCGGAAGGGTGGACAGGGCGCGCGACAGGGCGATGCCATTGTCGCGCAGATGCTTCAAAACGATCACGATGGTGATGATCGCGTAAATCGTGCCGTTGAGCAGCGTCAGGAAGTAGAAGCCGCGGGCAACGTCGACGCTGTCGACCAAAAGCACGGGCAGGATGCAGCCAAGCGCCAGCAGCGCGTAGGGCCCCACGACCCGCATCGGCAGGGCCGCGGTCGCCGCCTCTCCCTTGGGCGTGATCTTGAAATCGACGAACCGCCCCGTGATGCGGTCGTAGAAAGCCATCACGACACCGGCCAGCACCCAGGGCCACTGGATCGCAAGAAACAGGGCCTTCTCCCAGCCCAGGACCTTGGCGTCACGGGGCCGGAAAAACCCGTCCGCCTTGATCGCATAGGCCATGAGCGTGACCGCGATGGGGGGCCAGATCGCGTGGAACACGAAGGCGGGATAGGTCACGTCGGCGTACCGGACGTCAAACACCACCGCCACGATCGGCAGCAGGTATAGCACCAACATGAAAAACGCGAAAAGCGGGTACCAGACCTGGCAAAACACGAACTGGAATTTCAGCCGCGCGGGCATGGTGGCAAGGTAGCCTGGCGTATAGCGCAGAAGAATCGACAAAAGGCTGCGCGACCACTGGAATTCCTGCGTGCAAAGATCGGAGATGGTGGCGGGTCCATCCCCGACGGCGATGGCATCGAGCGCATGCACGCCGCGCCACCCGGCCGAGTTCATCAGCATCGTGGTCGAATGATCCTCGGCCAGTTCCGGGCCAAGGCCGCCCGCTTCGCGCAGGGCCGAGGTGCGGACGGCGTAATGCGAGCCGATGCACATCGGGGACAGGACGGCGGTGTAGCCGGCCTGGAAGATGCCGTGAAACCCGGCCTCGGTGTGCAGGCGGGTGCGCGCGGCCCAGCTTTCCTTTTCGTTCTGGGCGCAGATCGAGGGCGCGCTGACATAGCCGACAGCGGGGTCGGCAAAGCCGCGCATCATCTCGGCCAGATAGGTGGGCGTCGGTGTGTGATCGGCATCGAGTTGCGAGACGAAATCATATTCCTCGTAGCCATACTGGTCGTAGAAAAAGGCAAGATTGCCTTCCTTGCAGCGCGTGCGACGGGGCCACTCCGCGCGGTGGTAATCTGGGCGGCCCTTGCGGGTCGAGATGCGCACGCCATGCGCCGCGCACCAGGCGATGGTCTCGGGGCTGGGGTCTTCGTCGGCCAGCCAGGTGTCATGCGGATAGGTCTGGGCCAGCATCGCCTCAAGCGTGCGGCGCACGACGGAAAAGGGCTCGGATGGGGTTTTGGTCGTGATCATCGCCACGCGCACCGTGGACGGGTCTGGCGGGTCGGCCGCCGGGACAACGGCGCGCCGGAAAATCAGGACAAAGAACGCCTGCAGGAAGAACAACCAGGCGAAGGCCACGCTGGCGATCCAGTAGCGCGCACCGGGCAGGATGTGGTCGGGCGTCAGCCACCACGCCCAGAACCAGATCGTCGCCGCGGCCCAGAGGATCACGAGCAGGTCGTATTTCAGCTTGCGCCGCCCGGTCAGCACTGGCCGGACATAGCGGCGCGGCGCCGATGTTCCGACCGGAAGGGCCGGAGGGGGTGATATGCTGTCAGCCATCAACATGTGTCTTCGGCATCAAGCCGAAATGCGGGGCCGCATCGCGCACGATGCGATCTATCTCGGACAGGCGCGGGGCAAAGCCGAGGCGTTTGCGTGCAAGCGACGGATCGGCGACGAGCGTAGGGGGATCTCCGGCGCGGCGGGGCGCCTCGACAAGGGGAACGTCACGGCCTGTGACCCGCGCAATCGCATCGCAGACCTGCCGGATCGACGTGCCCTGACCGGTCCCGAGATTGAGGATCAGGTCGTCGCCCCCACCGAGCAGGTGGTTCAGCGCGCGCAGATGCGCCTCGGCCAGATCGGTGACGTGGATGTAGTCCCGTATGCAGGTGCCGTCCGGGGTGTCGTAGTCGGTGCCAAACAGCTTGAGCGGCGCCCCCTGCCCCGACGCCGCCATGAGCGCCAGCGGGATCAGCCGTGTTTCGGGATCGTGCCTTTCGGACAGTTCCCCCTCGGGATCGGCGCCTGCGGCATTGAAATAGCGCAGCATGACATGGCGCAGCCCGTAAGCTGCCGCCTGGTCGCGGATCATGTGCTCCCCGAAGAACTTGGTGCGGCCATAGGGGTTGATCGGGTTTTGAGGCGTCTCCTCGTCGATCGGGACCGTGTCGGGCACCCCGTAAGAGGCGCAACTGGACGAGAAGACAAGGCGATCCACACCGGTTGCCTTCATCGCCGCCAACACGCCGGCAAGCCCGCCAACATTGTTGTCATAGTAGAGATCGGGGGCATGCACGGAGTCGGCGACCACGGCGAAGGCCGCGAAATGCATGACGGACCGCGCGCCATGCTTTCTGATGACGGCGGCCAGAGCGTCGGCATCGCGCACGTCCAGTTTCTCCAGCGGGCCCCATTTCACGGCATCGGCATGGCCGGTGCTGAGGTTGTCGACGGTCACCGGCAGGAAACCGGCCGCGGCCAGATGCTTGCAGGCATGGCTGCCGATGAAGCCGGCCCCGCCCGTGACGATGATGGGATCGCCCGACATCGGCCTACACCTGCGCTTTGGCGCTTTGGGCAATCTCGGCGGCAAAATAGGGGATCGTGCGGCGGATCCCCTCGATCAGCGGAACATGCGGTTCCCACCCGAGGGCGTCCCGCGCGTGCTCGATATTCGGTCGGCGGATCTTGGGGTCGTCCTTGGGAAGGTCGAGGTGCTTCAGCGCCGAGGTGCTCCCGGTTTCGGCCAGGACGAGGTCGGCAAGTTCGAGAATGGTGAACTCGACCGGGTTTCCGAGGTTGACCGGGTCGGCCAGATCCCCCTCGGTGTACATCAACGCCATCAGGCCCGCGACGAGGTCATCGACGTAACAGAAAGAGCGCGTCTGTGTCCCATCGCCATAGACGGTCAGGTCATGCCCCTGCAGCGCCTGCACGATGAAATTCGACACCACGCGCCCGTCCTCCGGGTCCATGGCCGGCCCGTAGGTGTTGAAGATGCGCGCAACACGTGTGTCGACCTTGTGCAGGTGGTTGTACTCGTAGAACAGCGTCTCGGCGGCGCGCTTGCCCTCGTCGTAGCAGGCGCGGGGGCCCATCGTGACGACGTTGCCCCGGTAGTCTTCGGCTTGCGGTGACACGGCCGGGTCGCCATAGACCTCGGAGGTCGAGGCCTGAAGAATCCGTGCACCGCGACGCATGGCGAGTTCCAGCAGGTTATGCGAGCCGCGGACACTCGTGTCGAAGGTCCGGATCGGGTGAAGCTGGTATTTCGGCGGAGAGGCCGGACAGGCCATGTTGAAGATGTAATCGATCGCCTCGCCCGGTTCGTAGGGGTCGATGATGTCGTGTTTGACGAATTTGAAATCGTGGCCCTCGAGCAGGTCTTCGATGTTGCGCAACCGACCTGTGGACAGGTTGTCGACGCAAAGAACCCGCGCCCCTGCCTCAAGATGATGACGGCACAGATGCGACCCGAGAAACCCGGCGCCGCCCGTGATCACGATGGTCCTTCCGGACAAGTCTCTGCCCTCAGACGAGTGTCCCGGGCCCGGTTTGTTTTTGTCCAGCATCGCGTCCTCCCCCCTCATAGAACTTCGCGTCATGGCTGCCGACGAGATGGCACCAGAGTGATTGACCAACGCGGAACGCTTCCCCCCGGCGCGTTCCCGGTCCCGCACATCTGTTGCGCGAACCATTTACTTTACAATGATATATTTTACGCCTTTCACTATTTATTGTCGAGATGAACCGCTTGATTTCGCCCAAAGGTTGATCAATTCGGCGTCGCGCCATTGACTGTTTCGGCTTTGGCACCGCGGCACTCCCCTCCCTTCGCGCCAACTGCGGTCGGAGCAGAATACTCAATTCAGCGGCGGGACAATTGACACACGTCAATCATGCAAACGTATCATATGCGACAATTTGGTCGGGCGCTGGAGAAGAGCATCAGCGCGCAACGCACGGCGCCCGTGGGACCAAGGCGAGCGTTGTCCCCAAGAGAAGACCCCTTCAACCTTGGTGGATCCGTTGCGGCGCCGCCATCTACGCTCGGGCGTGGTCCAGATAGCCCGAAAGGACCGCGGTCAGGTTTTTCCCCAGGGCGTCGGACACGTAACCGCCCTCCTGGACGAACAGGCAATCGAGGCCGGTTTCCGCGATCCGGCGGCCAATCGCTTCGAACCCGTCGGTGGTGACCGCGAAGCCCTTGAAAGGGTCGTCAATATGGATGTCGAGCCCAAGCGCCACGACAAGCGCATCCGCCCCGAAGGCCGCGATCCTTTGCAGCGCAACCTCCAGGCTGGCGAGATAGTCGCGGTCATCCGTGCCGCGCGGCAGAGGCAGGTTCAGGTTCTGGCCAAGGCCGAGGCCCTCGCCGCGTTCCTGCGCGTAGCCCCAGAAGAACGGATAGAACCGCTCGGGATCGGCGTGGATCGAGACGGTCAGCACGTCGCCGCGGGCGTAGAAGATGCCTTGCGTTCCGTTGCCGTGATGCACGTCCACATCGAGGATCGCGACACGCCGCCCGGCCACAGTCAGGCGTTCGGCCGCGATCGCGGCGTTGTTGAGGAAACAGAATCCGCCGGCAAGATCCGCAAACGCATGGTGGCCCGGTGGACGGCTGAGGACATAGGCGCCACGCGTTCCGCCAAGGATCGCGTCGGCCCCGGCGATGGCAGATTGTGCAGACCAGTAGGCGGCCTCCCATGTGCCCTCGGCGATTGGGCAGGCCGTGTCGGCCTGGTGGAAGCCCGCCTGCCCGACGGCGGATTTCGGATAGCCGTCGGTGCGGTTCGCGGGGTGGATATTCGGAATGACCTCCTCCCCCGCGCCGTCGATCCGGCGCCAGCGGGTGTAGATGTTCTGAAGGAACTGGATGTAGTCCGAACCATGGATGGCCGCTATGGGGCCGAGCCCTGCATCAGGTGGGGCCTCGAACCTGCAGCCCGCGGCCTGGGCCCCGGCGCGCAGGATCTCGATCCGCGCGGACACCTCGGGGTTGGGCAGGCGTTCGCCATTGGCCATGAAATGGCGCGGCTCATGGCGGCCCTGACGGGCATCCAGAAAGGCTCTCACGGCAGGTCCTCCAGCGTGGTCAGGGCATCCCCGTCGAGGGTCAGAAGGTCCATCCCCCGGAAGGTGCGAAAGCCCATACGTTCATAGAAGCGGCGAGCGTCGGCATTGTCGTCATGGACCATCAGGCGCAGGAACAGAGGCCGCCCCCACGCCTTGGCGGCATCGCGCAACGCGGCGGCCAGGAGCCTCGGGCCAAGACCCGCGCCGCGCGCGTCGGATGACACCCAGAGATCCGAGACGAACACGCCCACGCCGCCCTTCATTGTGGAAAACAGCGGCGAGGCGAGCGCGACTCCGACGCAAGACCCGTCGTTCGACAGGGCCAGTTGCGCGCGCACCGCTGGGGTTGGCCCGAAGGCGGCCTGGGCCAGCGTCTCGATATCAGTGGGATAGGGATCGCCGAGATCCCGCGCCAGGGACCGCAGCGCGCCGTCGAGGAAAGACAGGTCGTCTTTCTGCGCCGTGCGGATGGTGATCGGATGGGGCATCGCTCAGATCGCGGTCCGGTCGGCGCCCTTGAGGCCGAGCATCGCGCGCGCCTCGGTCGGGGTGGCGACCTCGCGGCCAAGCTCCTCGACGATGCGGCGGATCTTGGCGACCTGCTGGGCATTGCTGCGGGCGAGTTCCCCGCGCGCGATCATCAGGCTGTCCTCCAGGCCCACGCGCACATGCCCCCCCATCGCCGCCGACATGGTGATGAGCGGCATCTGGTGACGCCCGGCGGCCAGCACGGAAAAGGCGTAATCCGACCCGAAAAGCTTGTCTGCGATCAGCTTCATGTGGCTGAGGTTCTCGGGGTCCGGCCCGATGCCGCCCAGCACCCCGAACACGAACTGGATGAAAAGCGGCGCCTTGACCAACCCGCGATCCACGAAATGACGCAGCATGTAAAGATGGCTTACATCGTAGCATTCGAACTCGAACCGCGCGCCGCGCTCCTCGCCCATCTCGGTCAGGATGCGGGCAATGTCGCGCGGGGTGTTTTTGAAGACGAGATCGTCAGAATTGCGCAGGAACGGCTCTTCCCAGTCGTGTTTCCACTCGGTGATCCGGTCGGCGGCCGGATAGAGCGCGAAATTCATCGTGCCCATGTTCAGGCTGCACATCTCGGGCTCGGCGCGTTTCGGGGCGGCAAGGCGCTGGTCCAGCGTCATCACCGCGCTGCCTCCGGTCGAGATATTCAAGACGGCATCGGTACCCTGTTTCAGGCGCGGCAGGAAGGCCATGAAATCGTCCGCCTCGGCCGAGGGTTGGCCCGTCTGCGGGTTGCGGGCGTGGAGGTGCAACACCGCCGCGCCGGCCTCGGCCGCCGCAAGGGCCTGTTCTGTGATCTGGTCGGGCGTGACCGGCAGGTGGGGCGACATGGACGGCGTGTGGATCGAGCCGGTGATCGCGCAGGTGATGATGATCTTGGACATGGGACAGGTCAGGCGCTGCGGGGAAGGTTCGGACGGATCTCGTCCATGAATTGCGCCAGCGATCGGTCGAGAAGCCCGGTGATCTCGTCAAGCTGCGCCTCGGACACGATCATGGGCGGGCAGACGAGGACATGGTCGCCATCCACCCCGCCCCGCGTGCGGCGGGAATAGACGATCAGCCCGTGATCATAGGCGATCTGCACGAAACGGTCGAAGGCGCGCAGATGGGAGGGCAGCGGGGCCTTGCTGCGGCGGTCGGCCATGAATTCAAAGGCCAGAAGCAGCCCCTTGCCGCGCACGTCTCCGATGATCGGGTAGCGGTCCATCAGGGTTTCAAGACGGGCCTTCAACGCCTCGCCCATGGTCGCGGCGTTTTCCACGAGGCCGAGGCGTTCGATCTCTTCCAGAACGGCGGCCCCGGCGGCACAGGCCAGCGGGTTGCCGGCATAGGTAAAGCCGTGCTGGAACCCGCCCTCGTCCAGCACAGGCTCGACCAGGCGGGTATGAGCCACCATCGCACCAAGCGGCACATAGCCCGCGGCATAGCCCTTGGACAGGACGATGATGTCGGGGGTGATGCCCCAATGTTCCGAGGCGAGAAAGCAGCCAGTGCGCCCTGCCCCGGTCATCACCTCGTCCAGGATCATCAGGACGCCGTAATGGTCGCAGATCTCGCGCACCCGCTCCATGTAGCCCCTGGGCGGCACGAGCGCCCCGGTCGAGGCCCCGCCGACGGGCTCCACGAAGAAGGCGAGCACCGTTTCCGGGCCTTCCTCGAGGATCCGTTCCTCCAGCATGTTGGCGTAGTGCAGGCCCGTCGCCTCGTCCTCGGGGTCGAGCCCGTCGAGATAGGCGCGCGGCGCAGGCACCTTGGGCATGGCGCGCATCATGGGGTCGAAGGGCGCGGTCAGGGGCGCGTAGCTGGTAATGGCCAGCGCCCCGAGCGTGCAGCCGTGGTAGGAGGGCGCACGGCTGATGACCTTCCAACGCTGCGCCTGCCCGGTGGCCAGCGCGTGCTGGCGCGCCAGTTTCATCGCGCTTTCCACCGCCTCGGAGCCGCCCGAGACGAAGAACACGCGATCCAGCCCCTCGGGCGTCAGCTCCGCCGTGCGCGCAGCCAGGCGTTCCGAGGCCTCGGTCTCGAAATGGAGCCGGTAGCCGAAAGTCGCCCGATCCATCTGGTCGCGCATGGCGGCCAGCACGTTCTCGTTGCCATGGCCGATATTGCAGACCATCGCGCCCGAGGAGCCGTCGATATAGCGCTTACCGTCGGTGTCCCACATGTAGATCCCGCGCGCCTGGTCCAGCACGGGTTTGCGGCCGCGGCCTTGGTAGAACAGGAAACTCGGTCGTTCAGACATGGCCTTATGCCCCCGGCAAGGCGGCGCAGTCGCGGGGGCGGAACCGGATCTGCACGTTGTCGCCTTCGTTGAATGGATGCTCGTCGATCATGTTGATCGCCTGCAACTGGCGACCATCCGGGGTGCGCACGAAATAGCGCACGGCCTGGCCCTGGTAATCGACGGTCTCGACGGTCGCCTCGCCGCCGATGTGGCCCTCGGGCGTGGGACCGGGGGGTGCGAGCTGCAGCTTCTCGGCGCGCAGGACCAGCTTGGCGGGCCCCGCCCCACCGATATTGGGCGCTTTCTCGGCCGGGACGGGAACGGGGCCGAATACCTCGGCCTCCAGCAGGGCCGCGCCGTTCGCGCGCGAGGTGCATTCGGCGGGCAGGATGTTGGAGGCGCCGAGGAAATTGGCGACGAATTCGCTGGCCGGGGCGTTGTAGACCTCTTCCGGGGGGCCGACCTGTTCGACGCGGCCATCGGACATGACGACGATCTGGTCGGACATGGCCAGCGCCTCCGCCTGGTCGTGGGTGACGAAGATCGAGGTGACGCCGATGCGGTGCTGGATGCGCTTGAGTTCGACCCGCATATCCTCGCGCAGGTTGGCGTCGAGCGCCGACAACGGTTCGTCCAGAAGCAGAACGTCGGGTTCGATGACGATGGCGCGGGCCAGCGCGATACGCTGCTGCTGCCCGCCCGAAAGGGCCGAAGGATAGCGGTCGCCCACATCGGGCAGTTGCACGAGGTCCAGCGCCTCTTGCACGCGGCGGACGGCGTCGGCTTTGGACACGTTGCGATAGCGCAGGCCGAAGCCCACATTATCGGCGATCGTCTTGTGCGGAAACAGCGCGTAGTTCTGGAACACGATCCCGAGGTTGCGCTTGTGGATCGGCAGGCGGTTCACCTGCCGACCCTTGATGGTGATCTCGCCCGCACTCGGGTCGAGCAGCCCGGCGATCATGCGCAACGTCGTCGTCTTGCCGCAGCCGGACGGCCCCAGCAGGGTCACGAATTCGCCTTCGGGGATCTCCAGCGACATCGGGTGAACGGCGGTGAAGGTGCCGAATTTCTTTTCGATATTGGTCAGGGTGACGGCGCTCACGGGGGCGATCTCCGGCTGGCGGGACGGGGGCGGCCCCGTGGGTGGGGCCGCCCGATTTCGAATGGGTGTCGTCAGTACCCGCGTGCGACGCGGCTGAAGGTCTCGGACCAGTCCTGTTCGTTGCCGTTCCAGTAATCCGGCACGGCGAAGGTCAGGCCGTCCAGCGTGCCGGTTGGGTCGAAGGCGGGCAGCGTCGGGATCTTGTCGCCAAGATCCACCTGTGTCGGGTCGAGTGCGGGCGGGTAGTTCTGCCCCTCGGCCACGGCGATGGAGGTTTCGGGCTCCAGCATGAAGTTCAGCAGTTCCTCGCACGCTTCCATCGGCGATCCGGCGATCACGAAGAGGCATTCCTGCCAGCCGAAGCCGTTGGGCGGATCGATGTAACCGATATCGTGGCCCTGCTCCTGCAACGCGTAGATGCGGCCGGACCAGCCCTCGGTCACGTAGATCTCCTCTTCGGCCAGAAGGCTCATCAATTCGGCCCCGGACGTCCAGTAGCGCAGCGCGAGGTCGCGATGCTCGCGCACGGCGTTCCAGACGGCCTCGATGTCTTCGATATTGTTGGGGTCCTGCCCGGTTTGCAGCGCCCCATACCAGATACGCGTGCGCCAGTCGTTCCAACCGCCGATCTTGCCCTCATAGGCGGCGTTGATCAGCAGGTTGGCCCCCTGCTCCTGCGCTTCCTCGTCCGAGATATAGGCGCGGTTATAGGCGATGCCGGTGGTGCCGTAGTCGTAGGGCACGCAGGAGAGCGGCCCGCCGCTGATCGAACGGAACGCATCGCTGAGCGCCGGGATCACAAGGCCGAGGTTCGGGATATTGTCCTCGTTCAATTCGACCGAAAGCCCGAGATTGTGGTAGCGCGCGTAGTCGAACACGCCTGAAAGGTGGGCGATGTTGAACTCACCCGGCTGGCTGGTGCGCACGCGGGCGAGGTATTCGTCGCCGCCGCCGAAGGTGCCGTCGACCACCTCGATGCCGGTCGCCGCAGTATAGGGCCCGAAGGCATGCTCGCGGAAGGCTTCCGAGACGATGCCGCCCCAACCGTCAAACCGAACCTGGCTGACCTCTTGTGCGCGGGCGTAGCGCGCAAAGGGTGTTTGCACGCCATAGGCAAGGCCCGCGGCCCCGATCAGGCCGAGGAAACTGCGGCGATCCAGATCTCCGTTGCGATAGCGCTCGAGCAGGCGCTGATAGCGAGTGGTGTTGTCCATGTCGTCAAACTCCCTGGGTTTGGGTCCTTGGTCTTGTGGTTACTTGGCCTGCTGCCGGCTCTTGCGGACGGACAGCCAGCGCGAAATCGCCATGCCGAGAATGGGCAACCCTGCGGTGATCATGATCATGAGGGAGCCCAGCGCGTTGATCTCGGGCGAGATCGAGTTGCGGAGCATGGCGAAGATCTGGGTGGGCACCGTTTCGACGCCCCCCGGTTTCCAGAACAGCGTGCCGGTGATGTCATCGAAGCTGATGGTGAAGGCGAAAAGCGCCCCGGCCGCCACCGCCGGCGTCAGCAGCGGCAAGGTGATGGAAAAGAACGTCTGGACCGGCGAAGCGCCAAGGCTCATCGCGGCCTCTTCCACGTCGCGGCGAATGCCCATCAGGCGCGCCTGCACGACGAGGATGACGAATGGCAGGGTGAAGATCACGTGACCCAGCAGAAGCAGGGTAAAACTTTTGTGGACGCCGAGGAATTGCAGGAACAGCAGCAGCGCGACGGCCAGCACCACCTCGGGGACGAGGATCGGCGCGATCAGCACCGTCGAGATGGCGTTGCGGAACGGCACGTTGTAGCGCACCAGCGCAAGGCTGGCCAAAACGCCCAGCGTGGTCGAGATCAACGCTGTCAGCAGCCCGAGGATCAGCGAGGTGCGCAGCGCGCGCAGGATCGCCTCGTTCTGGAAGAGTTCCTCGAACCAGCGCAGCGAGACGCCTGTCATCGGAAAGCTGCCGAACTGGCTGTCGTTGAAGCTGAGCAGCACCACCACGACGATGGGCAGGAACATGAACAGGTAGACCAGGACGGTCCAGATCTGGATCGCGCGCCATCCCATCAGCTCAACCCCTTCATCAACTGACCGAGGCCGAGGAAGTGGTTGTAGACCATCACCAGCGTGCCCAGCACCGCCAGCAGGAGCAGCGACAGCGTCGCCCCAAGCGGCCAGTTGAGCTGCGTGATGATCGCCTCGAACACGAGATTGGCGAACATGGCATCGCGCGGCCCGCCCAGAACGGCCGGGGTGATGTAGGTGCCCGCCCCCAGCACGAAGCACAGGAGGCTGCCGGCGGCGAGACCGGGGAGCGACAGGGGCAGGACGACCTGAAGGAAGGATTGCCACTTGGTGGCACCCAGCGACCCGGCCGCATCTTCAAGCGTGCGGTCGATCCCTTCGAGGCTGACATAGACGTTGAGCACCATGAACGGCAGCAGGAAATGCACCAGGCCGAGGATCACGGTCGTCTCGTTATAGAGCATCTGGATCGGCTCATCGATCAGGCCCAGCCAAAGCAGCGTGGTGTTCAGCGCCCCGGACGTGCCGAGGATGTAGATCCAGCTCATCGTGCGGATGATGTAGCTGATCCAGAAGGGCAGCATCAGCAACAGCAGCAGAAACGCCTTGTTGCCGCGCGCCCGGGCGATGAAATAGGCCGCCGGATAGCCCATCAGGGCGCAAACCACCGTGGTGATAGCCGCGATCTTGAGCGTGTTGAGCAGGATGTCGCGATAGAACGGGTCAGTGACCGCATCGCGCCAGTTTTCCAGCGAGAAGGCAGGTTCCACATCGCCCACGGCCGTTCGCAGCCAGAACGAATAGACCAGGATGAACAGGAGCGGCACGAACAGAAGCAGCGTGATCGCCGTCAGGCTTGGCGACAGCAGGATCCAGGGCTGACGTGCTTCGCGGGCCTCGATCGACATTCATTTCCCCCGTGGCGTTCGGGGGGAAGGATGAGAATGTCTGACCTATTCCTCAAATAGTTAATTGGTATTCTGACTATTGATGTTATCAATACCCCATGCGCCCCGACACCAGATCCGCCCATCGCGTGCTGCGCGACCTCGACTGGAACCTGCTCCACACCTTCGTGGTGCTGGCGCAGTCGAAATCGATCACCGACGGCGCCAGGAAGCTACGATTACAGCAACCTTCGGTCTCGTCGGCGCTCAAACGGCTGGAAGACCAGATCGGTCGCCGCCTGATCGATCGCGCGCCGGGCCGGTTCGACCTGACCGAGGCGGGCGAGTTGCTCTATGCCGAGGCGCTGGATATCCAGGGTGCCGTTCTGCGGCTGGCGACGGTGTTGCGCGAAACGACCGACGAGGTGCGGGGCCACGTTCGGATGACCGTCGCCTCGCACGTGGTCTGCCCCTTGCTGGATTCCGCCCTAGCCGAGTTCCACGCCGCCCACCCCTCGGCGACGTTCCAGATCGACGTGATGACCAGCAGCGCGGCACTGGCGGCGGTCGAAGCGCGCGCGGCGTCCTTCGCCATTTGCCTCGTGCGCGACAGGAACCCTAAACTGGAATACCGCCGCCTCTATCGCGAATTTTTCGGGTTGTTCTGCGGGCCGCCGCATCCCTTGTTCGGGCGCACCGATCTGACCCGCACGGATCTCAAGGGGCTGGCGTCCGTGAGTTTCCAGACCGACCGGCTACAGGATGTCTTGAAACCCGTCGCCCTGATGCGCGCGGCCTCGGACCTCGAGGATCATATCGTCGGCACCTCGAGCCACCTCGAAGAAGTCCGTCGCATGATCATCGCGGGCCTGGGTGTCGGCCCGCTGCCGCTGCACGTGGCCGCACGCGACGTGGCGGCGGGCGAGATCTGGCAGGTGCCTCCCTATGACGACTTGCCTGCCATCGACGTCCATCTTGTTTGGAACCCGCGATCGAAATTGAACCGGGCCGAGCAGATCATGCTGCAAATGCTGAAAGACAAGATCGAGAGCACCCCGATGGAGCTGCGCACTTATCGGTGAAGTGTTGGGCTGCACGCTCGGAGCGACGAATGGAGCCCCGACCCTTCCAGCCCATTACGGACAGTCTCAAGTCCGTCGGATGCTGCACTGCCCCCTTCGCATGCCGCGCACGCGTGGTTCTTGTGGCATTCTGGCAAGGCAAAAAATCGCCTCGCACACTGAGCAGCTCGTTCAAACCCACAAAGAAGAAGGGCCAGCGCAGAAGGTCGCTGGCCCGCTGTTCCCGTTTGAAGAAGAGCTTAGTCCTGTTCCATCAGGTATTCGGCCACCGCCTGGTAGGCGGGCAGCGAGGTTGGGTCGATGCGGCTGTTGAAGGCGATCGGGAAGGACGAAAACCGGACGATGACCATCTCGGCGGTCGGGTCGATATAGATGGTCTGGCCATGCACGCCACGCGCGGCGAAGGCGCCGTGGTCGTTGTTGAAGATCCACCACTGTCCGCGATAGCTGCCGCCGGCCAGATCGGCGTATCCGGCTGCCGCGAAGTCATCGAGGTTTCCGCCGGCGCGGATACTCTCGACCGCTGCTTCGGGCACGATCTGTTCGCCGTGCCATTCGCCACCGTTCAGCATGATCTGCCCGAAACGCCCCAGATCGCGCAGGCCGGCCGAAAGGCCACCCCCGGCAAACGGGGTGCCCAGGCCATCGACGGTCATGTAGGCGTCTTGCTCGGCGCCCATGCGACTCCAGATCCGATCGGACAGAAGTTCGGTCACTTCCATGCCCGACACGCGCGACACGATCCAACCCAGCACGTCGGAATTCGGCGTGCGGTAGTGGAATTCCTCGCCATGCTGGATGCCCTCGGGATCGGGGCCAACCGTCTGTAGGAACTCGAAATATCCGTTCGGTCCGTCGTAACCCTCGTCTCGCGGGAAGGGGCTGGCCGCCGCGTTGTAGACCCAGATCGCTGCGTTCGGGTCACCGTAATCTTCGCTGAACTCGAAGGCGGTGGTCATGTCCATGACCTGCCGAACGGTGGCCGATCCAAAGGCGCTGACCTCGAGCTCGGGGATGATCTCGCTGACCAAAGCGGTATCGTCCAACGTGCCCTCGGCCACCAGCATCTCGGCCAGCGTGCCCGTGAACGACTTGGTCATCGACATGGCCGCGTGCTGGGCAGCTTCATCCATGCAGCCGAAGTAGCGCTCGTAGACAATCCGCCCTTGGTGCAGGATCAACATGCCGTCAGTGTAGTTAGCGTAGAGCGACTCCTCCCACGTCATCTCTTCCTCTCCGCGGAGCGGCATGAAGGTGACGGCGTCGATGCCGTCATCCAGCGCATACTCGAACGGGATGGGCGCGCCGAGGCCACGGCTGACCTGCTCGGTCGGCAGGAATTCCCGCAAATGGCAGACGGACCAGCGCAGCCGGGGAAAGCTGAAAAACACAGAGTCGGGATTGGTGATCCGCAACTCGGGCGGCGGGGGGAACCCCTCCATCCAGCCGATCGCGGCGGGGTCGCTTTCCTGGGCCGACGGAAACCCCGTGGCCTGTGCATGCGCATCCTGAGCCAGCAGGGAAAGGCCGACAAGCCCCCCAAGCGCCAGCGCGCCGACCTTAGAAATTGTAGACGACATTCAGAAAACCTCCCACCCAGTTGGGGTCCGACCCTGGAAATACGTTTCGAATGCCCTCACCGGGGATGGCGACACTGACGCCCGCCGAGAGGAACGTGTTGCGATTGATGATACGCCGATACTCGACAAAGAAATCGTCCGAGAGATGTGGGTCACTCACGCCGGTTTGCAAAAGGCCCCCGCCTGCCCCGGGACGCGTGGCCTGGCCGAATTGCACCGGGCTGCCCAACTCGTTGGCCCGAACATGGGCGTAACGGAAGGTGAAGGTGTCACGGTCGGTCGGCTGCAAGGACAACGACAGATTGTGCGACCGGACGTTCGAGTTGATGAAGACCATCGCCGATTTCGACCCGGTCGCCCAAGCACTGGGAGAGCCGTCGTAATACAGCGGGTCGAACCGTTCGAGCGCCGAAGTGTTCGGGTCATCGCCCGAGAAACTCTGGTAGCTGTATGTCAGGGTCGGCGACCACGCCGCATCGGCAAAGGTGTAGCCGACCTGCACACGACCGGCCCAGGCGGACAGGTCGATGCTGTCGTTCCACTGGTAGGCCAGATCACCCGTCAGAAAGACGTTTTCCAGCGCGCCCTCGAACGGATTGCTGCGGGCATAGAGCGCTAGGGTGTTCGTGCCCTCTCGCGCCCCCGGAACGATATCCAAACCGGTGACTGGATCAACGCGCGGATAGGGCGCGTCGGATTCCAGAACGCTGACATAGGTCAGACCCAGATATCCGCCCGCCGGGTCATCGTAGCGAAAATCGAGACCCGCCAGCGCGTTGCCATTGTCGCTGTCGTCATGTTCGCGCGGATCGATGTAGAACAGCGTGCCGGTGTAGTCGTCCCACGACAGCTCGGCGATCGCCGCGATTTCCCAGGCCCGCCTGGGGCCGAATTTCAGCGCGCCGCGGTCGAACCCATCCGACGCCCCGTCCGAGATCAACATCCCGGTGCCGAGGCGTAGTGACCGCGCGCCGAAGGAAAGATCAAGCTCGGCCCCATCCGCGAAGGCCGTCCTGAACCCGACATAGCTTTCTTCAAGCGTGAAACGGCCGGTGTCCCCGGTATCGAAGGCATCGGTCCCCTGCGTGTAGGACCCCACCGCCGAAATCCGCCCGTAGAGCTGGTTGCCGCCATCGAAGGTCGTTTCGAACTCCAGACCCGGCGTGACGTAAAGCTCCAACCATGTTGTGTCCGGATCGAACCCGGATGTGGGCGCGGCAAACTCCGACAGGTTCCAGAACAGGTTGGCCTCGCTGACCAGATTGGCCCCGAATTGCAGCGTCGCGCGCACCGTGGTGCCATTCTCGTCGTAGAGCAGCCAGGGATCATCGTCCTGCGCGACAGCCGGTGCCGCGAAGCCGCCCGCCAGAACGGCAACGAGGATAAGGGACTTGCGGTTGTCGCAGGGTGCACGCGTATCCGATTGCGCCCGTGGGCGTGAAAGGGTTTCAACCAAGCGGTCCGCGCTGCCAAATGCGTTCATGCCACACCCCGAGATTTCGTTTCACAAGACACTATATGCTTGGCAAAAGCACTCAATGGACACATCGCCCATTTTGGGCGGCAGGAACGGGGACCGGCATGCCGCACAGAAAATCGGACGCAGCAGAGGCCATCAAGGCACGGTTCGGCACTGTGTGGCCGGCCCATCTGTCAGCCTTCACAACCCTCCTCATCAACCTCAGAACTTGCTTCGACGGTGACCTGGACCTGATGCTTGTTCTGGCCGTCATCGCGGAACGAACCCGCCCTGACGAATGGCATCCCGAGATCTTCACCTACCGGCAACTCACCCGAGACGAGGCTGAGGGCGGCCCCTTGATGATCAACCTGCAATCGATCGCGGAGTATTCCGGTATCCCGCGCGAGACCGTTCGACGAAAAATCAACATCCTCGTCGACAAAGAATGGGTGGTGCGTGACGGAAATGGGATGCTGTCGGTCTCCAAGCAGGCGGCGACCGATCTGGAGGATGCCACAGGCCATTCCGTGACCTACCTGTCGGTCCTTTGGCAGGCGTTCCATGCCGAAGGAACCTGACAACTCATCGCCTCATTCTGCAGATGACGCGTAGGAAAAAAAACGATTGAGGGGAAAAACGGGCGGCGGGCGTGCGCGCGTTACAGACACGGGTTCAGGGTCACGACCTTGAGTGATCGAGCGCACCGTTAAGTCGTTGTGATGGTTTATGGATTTGGTTGCGGGGGCTCGCTTTGGCCTTTGCCGAACCAAAACCAAATTGTAGTTGCCTCGACCGGTTTTGCGTCAGGCCCTTCGCGTTCAATATCATATCGAACGGGAAAGGCTGCGCCGTCCGGATCGACATGCGTAGCAGCCATCTGACGTTTCTTGTCAGATGACCGGGGCGAGCCCCTCTCAGACCGTGGTGTCCCGCGCAGCATCCGTCTAGATGGGCTTATTGCGTTGAAAAGCTCTTCCTTGATCAATGGGTAAGTCGCTGATTCAATTCGTCCTGTAGGGAGGGATCGGCGATGACGGGATCAAGGCAGGAAGCGCAAGCGGCTTTGTTCTACAAGTTCTACTAGAGGACCACGTTCCTCAAGATCATCTCCTGCGGTCGATCGACCGATTTGCCGATCTGAGCAGCATCCGCAGGCATCTGTCTGACTTCTACAGCCATACTGCCCGTCCACCCACGGGGAGCAAAAGGGAAAGGGCTGTAATGGTCATTTCGGCTGCGCCTGCTACCATCCGCGCTTCCTGCTCAACCAGTTCCGGATGCTGGAACGTTGCGCCCTCCGCACCGGCAACGTTCACGGTGCCGATAGCTGGAAAGACGTTCTTGACCCGGGAAACGCGCGGCATGCCAAACGCGAACCGGCGCAAACACGAACTGGGCTCCACTCGCGGCTGGATGAAAGTTCAGTGGCAGGTCAGTCTGCTCATGCAGGCCAGCGAGCACGCTGGATTCGCAAGATGAATCCTTCACCCGGCCTTTGCGCGAAAAAGCCCAGGCGATGCAAAGAAAATGTAAATCCGCTGGAACAGTAGGAAATTTGCGGCTACCACCACATGGATTTACGCTGTTTAACTAGTGAGCAAGAAAGATGCCAAGCGATAGCTCTTACGAGGCCTACTTTGCAGAAGGGAGCCTTTTTTCCGTCTTGGACAGGGTGAAGGCGCGCCGAGAAGTGTGAAGGCAGGTGATCGCCAGGTCGCTCTTGTTGAAGAGACTAGCGATGTTCCGTTCCATCGTTTTGATTTCAATCCTGAAGTTCTGGAGTTTGATGAAATTTCGCTCGAGGGATATCGCTTGGGCGCCACCTCGTCCGTGGTTGTTAATGAATACGAGGATTTCGCCCTAGAAGGCGGGACCACGCTTCAAGTCAGGGTTGTCGAACATGACCAACCTCGCCTTATTGCCGTCCGTCAAACCTTTTCGGTACAGGGGCGTAAGGAGGGCTGGGTGTTTCGCGCCATGCTCGCCTGCCACCGGGGTGAAGGCGAGTTGGTCATCAAATTTTCGACCGGTACTCTGGACGAGAAGGCGACGTTCACCATCCCGTTTGATCTGAACAAACCGGGCGGGCGGACTGCTGCGGGTTATCAGCAGGTGAGCGTACCCTGTCCGCTCACGGGAGACGAAGTGTCGGTCGAATTGTCGATCCAATACGTGCGGCTTATCGATGATGGCGTGGAGGATGTCCCTTATTTCTTCGTTGCTGACGCCGAAATGGTGCACGCCGAAGCTGGTTGGTTGAAGCTATTGCCGCATCAAATAAAGGGCGGCGATCATGTGTCCGGGCCTTGGTATCGAGCTCGCGTCCCTGTGTTTCGCTCCGAGGATGAATGGCCGGTCACGATCGTGTTGGATCGCGATGAGGTTCCCCTGTTTAGCCCCGAGTTCAACAGCGTGTCGCTTGTCGAGGACTGGGGGCACGCCATCGTGGTCAAGGCTCAAAAAGCGGATAGGTTCGTCCTTTTCATCGATGGGCAACCGATAGAGCAGATAAGTATCGGCGTTGAGAATACGTCGGTATTAATCCCTGCAAAGTACTTGAGAGGGGAGATTATAACGATTTCGGTGCGCGATCTGTCCGGCAGCCAGGAATTCTTGTCGATACCGGTGCTGGCGCCGCGGATTTTGACGCCGGCCGACGTTATGGCACGGGAATCACGTGCTCCGTATCCGACAGATATGACTGTTCGGTCAAACCATCGGTATCAAAGCCTTCGAGCGCATTTTGAAAACCCCTTGCCGTGTCTTGATGCAGCTTCTTTGGCATCGGCAATCCAGACGCTGGATTGCACGTACGAAACCGTCAAGTTGCACAAGATCGCCTTTCCCGAAGTTAAGTCCCCAAAGGTCAGCATCATCATTCCGGCGCACAACAAGGTTGAGGTGACCTACTATGGGCTGTGTGCATTGCTTGTTGCGCACAACAAGGCCAGTTTCGAGGTTATCGTGGTGGACGATGCCTCAAGCGATGAGACCTCG
This sequence comes from Maritalea mobilis, assembly GCF_019800885.1. Lineage (GTDB taxonomy): Bacteria > Pseudomonadota > Alphaproteobacteria > Rhodobacterales > Rhodobacteraceae > Roseibacterium > Roseibacterium beibuensis. The sequence goes on along the minus strand of NZ_JAHVKE010000001.1, from coordinate 6,992 downwards.
AAAATCGAAGAAATAGTGTCCGGTATTCGCGTTGTCCGCAACGAAGAGCCGCAACGCTTTATTCGGGCCTGCAATGCCGGCGTGGCGCAGGCACGGGGTGAGTATGTCGTGCTCCTTAACAACGACACCGAGCCAACTGGAGGTTGGCTCGATGCGCTGCTCGACGCGTTCAACAAACTGGACAACGTTGGGCTGGCCGGGTCGAAACTACTCTACCCGGATGGGAAACTGCAGGACGCTGGTGGCATCGTCTGGGGCAACGGGAATCCTTGGAATTACGGCAACAGGGCCAATCCATGGGATCCAAGATTTTCTTATGCAAGGCAGGCAGATTATCTTTCCGGCGCCGCGATGATGACCACCCGTAAGATTTGGGACGAGGTGGGTGGTCTGTCATCCTATCTTGAACCGATGTATTTTGAGGATACGGATTTCGCCTTCAAGGTGCGCGAAGCGGGCTACAAAACGTGGTTCGTGCCGTCTTCGATCGTCTACCATTTCGAAGGGATGACCAGCGGCACAGACACTTCAAGCGGGTTCAAGCGGTTCCAGGAGGTCAACCGACCTAAGTTCAAACGCCGCTGGGTGCGTGAATACTCCGGCTTTGGCAAAGCGGGCGAAAAGCCCGATCTCGAAAAGGATCGTGGGATAGTTGGCCGCGTGCTTTTCATCGACTACGCCACCCCGCGGGAGGATCGCGATGCGGGATCATACGCTGCACGGCGCGAGATCGAACTAGTCCAATCGCTTGGCTACAAGGTGACTTTCCTGCCGCAAAACCTTGCTCATCTCGGCAGCTATACCGAGGAACTGCAAAACAGCGGTGTCGAAGTGATAACCGCGCCATTCTACAGGTCTCTGGTTGATTTCCTTCGGGAACGTGCGGCCGAGTTCGATGCGGTGTACATCACGCGCTATTACGTGGCTCAGGATACGCTACGATTGATCCGGGAATTCGCGCCAAACGCCAAAGTTTTGTTTAATAACGCAGATCTCCACTTCCTGCGAGAACTCAGGGCCGCGCTCAGCGAGGACGACGGAACACGATTGGCTTTGGTCAGCAGTGTCCGGAACCAGGAACTCGAGATGATGAAGGCGGCTGACGTGGTGTTGAGCTACAACGAAGTCGAACATGCCGTGATATCGTCTCACACAGACGGGCAAGTCCGAGTTATGTCCTGCCCTTGGGTGGTCGACATACCGAAAAAGATCCCATCAGCTGAGGGGCGCAAGGGACTCTCCTTCCTAGGTAGCTTCCGGCATCACCCGAACGCGGAAGGTGTGCATTGGTTTTGCAAGTCTGTCATGCCACTCTTAGAAGGAAGCGGCGCGCATTTGTCGATCTATGGATCGGGAATGAACGATGAAATCAAGATGCTGGAATCCGACGCAGTTAATCCCGTCGGATATATTGAGAATGTCGCGGACGCCTTTAACCGTCACCGTGTCTTTGTAGCTCCGCTGCTGTCCGGCGCCGGGATCAAGGGCAAGGTCCTAAGTGCTGTCGCACACGGAATTCCTACTGTACTGACACCTATCGCCGCCGAGGGGATCGGTTTGCGGTCAGGACATGATTGTATCATCGTTGAGGAACCTCGTGATTGGGCGGACGCCATCACATCTTTGATGAAGGATGATGAGATGTGGTCCGCAATGTCTTCGGCTGCCCGAGCTTACGCAGGCTCCCGTTTCTCGTTCGAAGCAGGACGGGAAAAGATGAGGGCAGCGTTCGAAGCGGTGGATTTGTTCGGATCGGTCTGATGGTCAATACAACTGAGGCCGGGATGAAAGAAGAGCGAACCATCATCCTCCACTACCACCTGTTCAAGAATGCAGGCACATCGGTTGACGCGATCCTGAAGGAAAACTTTCCGGGCCGTTGGGTCACACGCGAATTTCCGATGAACGGCGGTAACAATACCGGCATGGTCGAGGAATGGATCAGGGAAACGCCTGAGGCTGTGGCCTACTCCTCGCACACGATGGTAGGACCCATTCCACAGATGGACGGCATCCGGGTGATCTCCTTTATGCTATTGCGCGATCCGATCGAGCGGATCAAGTCGGCCTACCGGTTCGAGCGAAAGCAAGAGGCGGACACGTGGGGCGCAAGGCTTGCCAAGGAGCATGACTTCGAGGGGTACGTGCGAGCGCGACTGGCGCGTCCCGGAGACCGTCAATGCCGCGATTTCCAGACGGCGCGACTTGCCTCACTTACGCCGGGTCCGGAACCAGAATTGGCCCGCGCGCGAAAATCGCTGGAGGCACTGAGTGTGGTCGGGCTTGTGAACGACCTCAGTGGCGCGATGGACCGGCTTGCCGACCTCTATTTTGAACACGGCGAAGACTTCGGCCAGACCGACGTCCGCGCCAACACATCCTCCGCCGGGTCAGGCGACACGCTTTCGCCGGACCTCGTCGAGCTTTTGCGGGAAAACAACGCGAATGATCTTCAGCTTTTTGACCGAATGACCTGACCCATGGGCGAAACCTACCTAGATTGCGACCTTCTGATACTTGGGAATCCACGCTGTGGATCGGCGTCGCTGGCCATGGCGTTCCGCAACGCCGGGAAGGAGCCAAGTGCTGCCGCTCAGCGAATATTGGGCGACTACGATCAGCGCGCGCGGTGACGGTGGTCCGGATCCCTGGGAAAAATTTTGGCCGAGGCCAGAGCGTTCTATGTCAATCGACAAATATGGACTTGCCGGTCTCCATGTGATGCCTCCAGTCGGTTTCAGCGGTCTTGTGCGATAACCGCTGATGGAACCTCACATATTTCAGAACTTCCGACATCGGAACGACGTCCACTTCGGCGAACAGGTCTTCGTGCTGCCCGGAAAAATGCAGTCTGGTCTGGATGGCCGGCCCAGTTACTATCCAAACATTGTTGGAGATCCTCTTCTCGACATTGCCGGTCGCGATAGACAGTACCCGCTCCAGCAAAGGCGCTCCAGGGCACCTGAAGAACATGAAGCCGTTTGGTAAGATGTTTCGCGGGACGCGCTGCATCAGGACTGCCGATGCGAATTGCCTAAGGTAAGCCGCCAGTGGACCGACTTGCTCGGTTCCCGCATCGACGTAGACGCCTCCGTGGACATACAAGGCGCAATAGCGGAAGAAATCGGCTTGCATGGCGGGCACACCGCATTTTCGATACGCATCGAGCGTTTGCCGGTCAAAATGCGCTTCTATGAACGCATCGGCGGTCTCGGCGTTGAATCGCTGATAGTGGAAAGCCGGATCCTCGGACCATGTCCGCATGAGAGCTTCGACTTCGTCCGGTGCCTGCTCCGTATTCCAGAACTGGAACAGTCTGAGCCGGTCGCTTTCACCCCCTGCCATACCCATCCTCATACCGCAAAATATCATCGTCACCCAGATAGGCCACCGTCTGCAAGCGATCAGAAGCGTCGGCACCTTCCGTTAGTTTTCCATACGGTGCACGGCTCCTAGCTCGATGTAAACCGACTGATTTTCCGACACCAGCCGAACCTCGTTACCGACGATCAACTTCGCGGTCCACTGCTCGACGATCCAGTGTTCCGCTATGCGGGTTAGGCTTGGCGTCGATACTACAAGAGGAACGGCCACACAGCGCGATCGGGAACACGCCGCCGATCCTGCTAACGAAATCAGGAGACGCAGCCAGTCCGTCACCCTGACAAATGCTTGAAAACTCTATCCGCCGCTGGTCCGAAGATGGGTGTCGCTTCAACACAAATCAGGCTCCGGTCACGGCTGAATGAAAGTTCAGTGGCAGGTCACGCATGTTCCAAATCACTTGGCGACGGACACATGTGACATCGCCTATGATTATATGGCTGATATTTTGAGAGCGCCGGCTCTTGGTTGCGCTTGTTATTGAGGGCTGCGATCGGCGTTCATCCCCTCAGGATGTATTGGCATGTTCTGGAGGTTTTGCGATGCTCGTTGGCCTGAATGGGAACTTCAGCGTGTAAGACAGGCGATGCTGTGTTTGCGCTCAGTATTTCGTCGTCTTTCAGGGATTTGGCATGCGTCACCGTAGACGACCGACCAAGAGCACGAGAGCGTCGTCGAACGAGACGCCGGACGACTACTCGATCTATTTGAACATTGACCGGATCAAGCCAACGGATCTGCCCTTTCGCATTGCTGATTATCGAGAAGAGGGCATTTTCACAGATGACGAACAGAAGGTGTTGTCGGAGAGGCATGGACTGGCCGCGAAGCACACAAAGGAGCTGTCCCTCCTCGTCGGCAACGCGCTTGACTGTAATAGCGACGTGAGTTTCGTGCGCATCAGCCGATCCCGTGTTCAAAGGCGACTGGAACGCGCTCTCAAAGGCGAGCGCATGAGAACCAAACCACTGCTCGACGATATCGACGCAATCAATCGGACATTCGCCTCTTTGTCGCTTCCCTATTTCGTTCCCACGTCTCACGATCGACTGGGTGAGCACCAAATTGCTGAAGCGCCGGAGGGTTTTTCGGGCGACAGGCCGACAGGTTCGCGCATCCCTGTCTCTTTGAAGGTGGCGCGAGCGGTGCTTGTACCTGACGACTACCGGACGGAGGCGGATGAGAGACGGCGCGCTGTTGTCGTGCAGTGTTGTTATGTCGCCCTCGACGCTGGTTGGCCTCTGTCGTTTACCTCTGATCCAAGTCTGAACAACACCCTGCGCACTGGGCGTCTCGTTGACCTAATACGCGACGTCGTCCGTCTCACAACGGATCCTTCAAATACCATCAGCGGAGACACGATTGTAAGCGACATCGAAATTGCACGCCTTCGCATGATCGATAATGGAGATTACCCAGCGTAAGTAAAAAACTGCGCGATGCCATATTGATGCACTTAGACGGGCCTCTGGGTGACCTGCGATGGTCTCGCCATGCCAATAGCACCCACACAAAGCAGGGACACAACCGACCACGGCTCAATTGCTGAGGTCGACACTGTTGTCTGTGTATTGGCGCGCCTTCTGGGAGAGGCGGCGGCGCGGGAGTGGCTGGCTCAAGACAGCAAAACTCAGGACGGCCAACATGACCGAGCAGAACAAGACCCCACCGTTGTTGACGGTGCGTGAGATCGCGCGCCTAGACAATGTCAGCGAGAAGACCGTTCGCCGGGCGATTGCTTCAGGCGCCTTGGAAGCCATCCGCATCGGCCCGGGAAAGCGTTTGCTTCGCATTCATCCCGAGGCGCACGCCGCCTATCCGCGCCGATACCATCGCCGCAGGCCGTGGGCTTACCGATGCCATTGAAAGGCTCAGGAAGAATGCCTGACATGACCAGATCCGCCATTTACGCCCGTTACTCGTCGAACATGCAGCGAGAGGCCTCGATCGAGGACCAGGCGCGCCTGTGCATGGAACGGGCGGAGCGGGAAGGCTGGTCCGTGATTGAAACGTTTTCCGATATGGCCTTATCCGGAGCCTCGATGCATCGTCCCGGGTTGCAGAACCTGATCGGAATGGCCGAGCGCGGCCAAATCGATGTCGAGATTGCCGAGGCACTGGACCGCTTGAGCCGCGATCAGGCGGATGTCGCCGTGATCTACAAACACCTGAGTTTTCACGGTGTGCGCATCGTGACGCTGGCCGAAGGCGAGATCAGCGAGCTGCATGTCGGCCTCAAGGGCACGATGAACCAGCTTTTCCTCAAGGACCTGGCGGACAAGACTCGCCGCGGCTTGCGCGGTCGGATCGAGGCTGGGCGATCCGGTGGTGGGAACGCATATGGCTATGACATCGTGCGGAGAATGGCGAGCGACGGGTCCCCTGTCACCGGCGAACGGGTCATCAATGCGAATGAGGCGGAGATTATTCGCCGGATTTTCCGCACCTTCGCTGACGGCATCTCGCCCAAGGCAATCGCGCGGCAACTGAACGCTGAAGACATACCGGGCCCGCGCGGAAAGCTCTGGCGGGACACGGCGATCCGTGGCCATCGTCAGCGTGGCACCGGGATCCTCAACAACGAGATGTATGTCGGTCGATTGGTCTAGAACCGCTTGCGCTACCGGAAAGACCCCGCAACGGGCAAACGCGTATCACGACTAAACCCCAAAGAAGACTGGATCATCAAGGAGGTTCCCGAGCTACGGATTATTGATGATGTGCTCTGGGAGCGCGCGAAGGCGCGCCAATCTGAGATAGATGCATCGCCCCGGGTGCAAGGCATAAAGGCCAGCCGGTTCTGGGAGTACAAACGGAAGACGCATCTGTTGACCGGCCTTCTCTACTGTGGCTGTTGCGGTGGCGGGTTCGCATCGGTCGGCAAGGACTACCTGGCCTGTTCTGCTGCACGGAAGCTGGGCACCTGTGAACAGCGCCGTGGCTTCCGGCGCGAGAGACTGGAAACTGCCGTCCTCGACCTTCTGCGCGAGCGCCTGATGCCGCCCGACGCCGTTGCAGAGTTCATCAAGGCGTTCACGGCGGAGATGAACCACCAGCGAGGTCGTGAGACGGCCGATCGCGGCCGACTGGAGAAGGAGCTTCAGTCAATGAATGACAAGCTTGACGGGCTTTATGACGCCATTGCGGAAGGACTGCGCACGCCCGGTCTACGAGCACGTCTCGAGGACTTGGAAACGCGTAAGGCCGCTCTGGAAGCCTCGCTAGAGGCCCCTGCCCCGTCACCGGTGCGTCTGCATCCAAATCTGTCAGAGCTTTACCGCAAGAAGGTTGCTCATCTCTCATCGAGCTTGGCCAATCCGGAGATACGGACGCTTGCACTGGAGATCATCCGCGGCCTGATCGATCGCGTGACCGTGCACGCGGAGGCCGATGGGAATGTCGTTCTTGAGTTGGAGGGGGCACTGTCTGCCATGATCGAGGCGGCCCAGCCGGGCGCGCTTGGTTGTGTGGATCATGGTTCGGTAAAAGTGGTTGCGGGGGTAGGATTTGAACCTACGACCTTCAGGTTATGAGCCTGACGAGCTACCGGGCTGCTCCACCCCGCGCCAAGTCCTCGGAGGGACCTATTTTTGGTGATCCGAGGTATG